>SECP01000039.1 GCA_004193285.1 Myxococcales bacterium
GGCGAGGGGAGCTGCCGCGAAGGGGGGCGGGGACGATGAGCCGGACGGCGACCGAGCCGCGGCCCTGTCCGCGTCGTTGCAAGCGTACGCGGAGGCAGCGCGGTTCAGGCGCTTGGCGAGGCGAGCGCTGCGAACGGTAGGGCTGACCTTCAGTGAATGGCGCGTGCTCGGAGCGACTTGTGCACTAGCGACTCGAAAAGGAGACGCCTGCAATCACGCCGAGGTGGCGCGCGAGCTGTCGCTGGGCGAGTCCTCGGTGCTGGAAGCGATGCGTTCGCTCACTCGGCGCGACTGGGTGAGCCACGACGTTGGCGAATGGCAGCTCGGATTCCGAGTGATTCCCACCGAGAACGGCCAGGCGCGATTGACTCTGGCAAACGGTGCGGTGTTGGCGTCGTCGAATGACGGGGGACGCGCGAGCTTCGTTCGCCGGTTGTTCGCGGGAGGGCGTTGAAGAAGGCGCGGCCCCGACGAAAGCGGGCGCGGCGCCGCCGGGCCTATTGCGGCCGTTCCAGCTTGAAGCCGGAAGCCTCCCAGGCAAGCACGCCGCCTTCGAGGAACGCGACCGGAAGGCCCTGCTCGGCCAGCTTGGCGGCGAGGTCCTTCGTCTTGTCTCCGCCGCGGCAGTAGAGCACGGGCGTTGCTGGCAGCATGTGGAGCTCGGCGAGGCGGGTCTCGAGCTCCTCTAGCGGGATGTTGGTGGCGCCAGGGAGGCGTGCCCGCGCGAAGACCGCCGCCTCGCGGGTGTCCACCAAGCTCACGCGCCCTGCCTGGATGAGCTGAGCCAGCTCCTCCGGGCGCACCGCACCCTCGGCTCGGGGAAGGAACGGCTCGAGCATGCTCCGGAGCTCGGCTCGGCGGAGGGCCCCGGCTTTGCCGCCGACGGGGCGCCCGTTGTGGAACACGACGAAGGTTGGCACCGACTGCACGCCCATCTGGCGAGGAATGCCGGGTGACTTGTCGATGTCCAAGGTGACCACCTTGGCCTTGCCCTCCAGCTCGTGCGCGAGGGCCTGGAGCTCGGGCGCGATCTGCTTACAGGGACCGCACCACTCGGCCGTAAACTCGAGCAACACGGGGAGCTCGCTCATCAGCACCTCTTGTTCGAAGGTGCGTTCAGTCACGACGGGCAGGGAAGCGGCCATGTTTAGAGCGGTAATATTGTCATTTTCGGGCGAGCCGCAAGCCGTAGTGCTCTCCGAGGCGGTGGAGCGCCCAAGTCGCCGAGAGCACGGCCAAAACGCCCAAGGCCGCGGGGCCGCTGCCGCCGGTCGACACCACGAAGGCACCCAGGCTGCGCGCCGAGCTCGCGGCGCCGAGGCCCGCCGCGATGCCGATGCCGTCTAGCAAGAACGTCCAGACTGGCGTGAGGGCCAAGTGAGCGAGCGCCGGGCGGGCGGCCGCCGGCAGGCGCTGACGTACGAAGATTGCGAGCGGCATGTAGCCGAGACTGCGCGCGGCCCAAGTGGTGTCGACGCGCGCGGCGCGCAGCAAGGCGCTCCGGACGACCCAGCCGACCTCGAGCGCACGGAGCAAGCCGAGCACGAGCAGCCCGCCGAAATGAGAGACACCGGAGGGCCTCACGAAGGCGAGCAACAACACGACCGGCACCGCGGCGATCCAATCCGTGACGAACGAGAGCGTCGCGTCCAGCCAGCGCGGTCCGCTACCGGCGAGCGCGCCGAGCGGCACGCCGACCATGAGCGCGATGAGCAGCACCGCTACGAGCGCGAGCAGATCGTGACCCAAACCCACGAGCAGGGGGTGCGCGTTGACGACGAGCAAGCCGTAGAGACCCAGCACGAGCCAGGTCCCGAGCAGGAGCTGCGCGAGGCGCGCTCGAAACACCGCCCTCATGGCTCGTCCTCGCCCTCGAGCTCTTCACGCGCGTGGCTCGCGGCTGCCACTCGCGAAGGCAAGGTCACGAGCAGCTCGGAGAGCAGGGTGACGCCGAGCAAGGAGCCCATGAGGAGGTTGACGTCACCTTGGCGGAGCGCGCTGGCGCACAGCTCCAGCACGCCGCCGCGCCCGGTCACCAGCTCGAAGGCAAGGGCGAGGGACAGCACCATCGGGTACGAGGCGACGAGCGACGCGGCCGTCGCGGAGAGGCGCGCGCGTGCCCGCAGCCACAGCCCCTCGCCGCGATCTGCGAGGGCGGAAGCGGCGGCGGCGGCGAACGCAATACCCAGCAAGAGCAGCACGTGGACCGCGCTGTGCGGCAGCGCGCTCGCGACGAGCCCGGCGACGTCCGCGCCGCTGCGCGCCTGACCGAGCTTCCACAGCCGCGCTTGAGCCAGCCATTTGCCGAACTGGGTTTCGGTGACCAGCGCCGCGACCCGCCGCGGCCCCTCCAGGACCGTGTAGTCGGCGCCTTCGACGAGCCACAGCTGCTGCCAGCCGCGCACCGCGCGCTCCGCCTGGGCCATGCTGGCAGCGCGCGGCAGGCCCTCACCCCGAGCGGTGATGTGCATGAGCACGGGGTTGAGCCGGGCGACGCGCGCCACGTCGCGGTCGGTTCGAACCTCGCCGAGCGCGTTGACCAGGGCCTCCAAGGCGTACGTGTCGGCGTGGATCACGTCGTCCCGGCGGAGGCTGAGCGAGCGCTCCGCCATGCGTTCCACCGCTCGCCGCACGGTGGTGGGGCGAAAGTCGATCGAGCGATCTTGCCAAAAACGCCCGAAGAACAAGAGCGCGCGCTCCGGCGAGCTCACGTCGTCGATGGTGGCGACGCGCATCCGCAGCGCCAACGGGCCCAGGGCGTAGGCCACGCGCCCGCGCGCACTCGGCTCCAATGCATCTAGCTGCGGCAGCACGTGAGGCAGCGCCGCTCCGCCCAAACGCAGCAGCTCGCGGCGGCCCGGCTCGGCGCCGCGCGGGTCATCGCGCGCTACCGCACGCATCGCCCCGAGCGCGCGCCCGCGTACGTCGGTCGGGGCAAGATTGAGGAAGACGGGCAGCGCGCGAAACGCCCAGCCGGAGCCCGGGCGCTTCGCGGCGTTGGCAGCCCCGTAGAATCCGACCACGAGCACCGCGCACAAAGTGAGCAGCAGACGTACCAGCCGCGGGAACACCCGGCGGAACGTCAACCTGCCCGCGCGGGCTCGAATCATCCGACGCTTCGGCTCAGCGGAGCAGCAAAAAGCCGGCGATGGCCACCAGCAGCATCGCTAGGAGCACCAGCATGCCCACGAACGACGGCGCGAGGCCGCTGGTGGGGATGCTCACGGGATCGTCCTCCAGGCTGTACGTCGCGGGGGGGCTGGAGGAGACGCGTCCTCCTGGCCCGGCCGTGCCGGAGGCTGGGGTGGAGGCCGCCATGGGGTTGGTCATCCCGACCATGGTGTGACCCACGCGCAGGCGACGCGATTCGCGCTGCGCCTCTTGGCTCGGCGAGTCCGTGTACACGTCCCCCGGCTGCACGCTGGGGGCGCGCACGGTTTGCTCGGCAGGCGCCTCGGGCAGCGGGTACTTCTGATAAGCGAGGACGTCACCCGCGCCGGGCGGGGGGAGCGCGCCGTCGAACACGGCCACGATCACGGTGATGTTGTCGTGACCACCGGCGCGGTTGGCGCGGTCCACCAGCTCTTTACAGGCGTCGAAGGGCTCACGGTTCGTGAGGAGAACCTCGCGCATCTCGTCCGCCCGCACCATGCCGGACAAGCCGTCCGAGCACACGAGCAGGGTGTCGCCCTTGCGGAGGTCGACGTAAGTGAGATCCACCTGCACCGTCTCGGCGGTCCCGAGCGCTTGCAGGATGATGTTGTTGTGCTCGAAGGTCTCCGCTTCCTCCTCGGTGAGCTGACCTGCCTCGATGAGCTGGTTCACCAGGGACTGATCGCGGCTGACCTGCACGAACTTGTCCCCGCGCAGCACGTACGCGCGGCTGTCGCCCACCTGCGCGACGAAGAGCCGCCCGTCGAGGAGCGCGGCGATCGTAGCGGTCGTGCCCATGCCTCGGCGGGTGCGGTCCGCGCGAGCCTCGCCGAAGATGCGGCCGCCGGCGTCCTCGACCGCAGTGACGAGGCGGCGGGCCAGGTCGTCGTGGTTCAGGGGAACGTCCCCCTGGGTGAGCTTCTCGTAAATGATGTCCACGGCGAGCTGGCTGGCCACCTCGCCCGCGGCGGCGCCGCCCATGCCGTCGCACACGCCCAAGACAGTGCCGCGTTCTGCTACGGCCTGGACTCGGTCTGTCTCCATCAAGCTGCGACTCTTTCGAGTCAGATCAGCGACGAGAAAGTTGTCTTCGTTGTGCTCGCGGATTTGTCCGACGTCCGTTCGCCCAAAGAGGCGTACGCGAATACCCGAGCCGGGAGTGGACTCGCCGTTCATCGGGCTCTCGACCCCGTGCCGAAATCCAGCCGGAACAGATGCTGGCCGATCCTCACGTGGTCGCCGGGGACGAGCTCACGCTCGCCACGAATCCCGAGGTAGGTGCCGTTGGATGAGCCAAGGTCCTTCAGGCTGAAGGTATTCGTGCCTGGGTCGCGAACGATGGCGGCGTGTCTGCGGCTCATGAATGGGTCCGTCGTAAACACCACATCCCCCACCTCGCGTCCGATGACGGTTTCTTCTCGCGTCGGGTAGTAGACGTCACGCGTGACACCTTCCACCGTCCGTTGACACAGGCGCGCGTAACGCGGCGCAGCGGGTGACCCGAACACCTGGGTACCACGCTCTGCTGCAGGGCCAAGCCCTCGCTCTGCGTCGCTCACGATCTCGAACCTTAACACCTCAAGACCTACCAACACCAAGTCTGCGTGCTGCAGTCGCTCTGGAGCTCGAAGCCGCACATATACTCCGTTCACGGATTCGAGGTCCCGGATAAAAAAGCGGCCGTCTCGGAACTGGAGCCGCGCATGCCGGGGAGATACATAAGGGTCGTTCACGAGGAGGATCGAACCTTCCTCTCGGCCGACATCCGTTTGCTCGGCTTCTATCTCGTATTCGCGGCCCGGCTTTCCGTCTTGGCCGATGACGACGAGCTTTGCGCGCTCCTCGGGCCGTTGACCGATACCGAACTGAAAACTGGTGCCGGCGCCTTGTGGCGAAAATGGTGAAGAGCTCGCGCTGCCGAGCTGCGGAGGAGCGCTGCCTGGTGCCGGCCCCGTAGCCGGCGAACCCGGTGAGCTGGGAAGGCCGGGAGGTCCTTCGCCGAGGCGCGCGCCGCAGTACTGGCAGAACGCCATCTGCGCATGGTTCGAGCCGCGACAGCGGGGGCAGGCCACGACCGAAGGGGATGGAGCGACGGACGGTACCGGCGCGGGCTTTTGCCCGTTGCTTGGCCCGTTGCCAGGAAGAGGCGAACCGCAATTGGCGCAGAAGCGGCCTTGATGCGGGTTGCCGGTGCCGCAGCGCAAGCAGCGCTTTTCCGATGAAGCGGTGGGGGCCGGCGCTGGTGAGTTGAACTGGAATGGAGGCGCCGCGGGCCGCGCTGCCGATTCACCGCGCGGCATGACCTGCACCGGCGGGACCACGGCCGGAGGCGCGGGACCTGCCGGCGGCGCAGGGGCGGGCGCAGCAGAAGGCCCGGCGAGGGGCGCGACAGGCGCTGTGGGGGCGGGCGCGTTCAGGCGATTCCCACAATCCTGGCAGAACTTGAGACCGTCCGGGTTTTCCCGGCCGCAGCGGCTGCAGTTCACGACGTCGAGGCCTCTTCTGCCGTTCGCACTTATTCCTGCCCTACGAACCCGCGACGCTACCCGACCCGGCCCCCTACGGCAACAAGACTACCAGCGGCTACCAGCGGGAGAGGGGGTCCCGCACCTCGATGACCACTTGTACGGCCAGCCAATGCGCCAGCCCGAAGTCCAGCGGGCCCGCGGCGCGCTCCTGCCCGGTCGTGTCCCTGAACCTTCGAAATAGGATGGGCTGGTAGGCGGGCAGCAGCGTTACGACCGTCCGCTCGCTGATCTGGTACTCGAGGCCGACGCCGAGCCCGAAAGCGATACCGCCGGCGGTCGCCGAAAATTCGTTTCCGTAGAGGGCGCCGCCCAGCGCGGCGGAGAGGTACGGGGTGAGGCGGTTCCCCCGGTCGAAATAGTAGCGGCCCTCCGCCGTGAGGCGCTGCTGAATGCCGAGGCGCAGAAGATTCGAAGAATTGAGCCGCGACAGCTGGAAGGCAGCACCGAGGTAAAACGGCCCACGCGAGCGATAGCCCATCCGCAGGCCGAGGCCGCCGCCCGACCCGAGGATGCACGGCGTGGGTGCCTTGTCCGGGCAAACGGCGCCGCCATCGAGGAGGGTCAAGGTGTGCAACGACACCCCGTACTGGACGTACTCCACGCTCGTGGGTGGCGGCGCGACGGCTTGAGCGAACGCGGGACGCGCCACCACGAGGCACGAAGCGGCCGCGTAAAGCGCGAGGAGCGATCGAACGTGACGCCCCAGTTCTTCGAGTTTACCGGGGTTTCGGTCTCGCGAAGGTGGCGGCTTGGTCATCTCGTCTTTTCACGGGCTTGACGAACGCCAAACCATTCGTCTAAAGCCGGGGCAAGCCCGACAGGATTGAGCCCGACGATGGAAATCTACCTCGACAAGCGCGCCGTCAAACAGATTCGTCTATCGGCGCAAGAAGCCATCGAAGAGGATGACATGGAGTCCCTCCGTGAAGACATCCTCGAGGCGTTCACCGAAGACCAGGTCGAGGAGATCGAGCGACGCCTCGATGCCGGCGACTTCTTCGAGTTCTTGACCGACGTTTTGGACGAGTGGGGTGGGGACGACGTGGACGAGCTCTTGGAGCTCTTGGAAACCCAGCTCGGTGAGGTCGGTATCGATCTCAAGACCGATCAAAAGGGTGGCGAGTCCGACGACGAAGAGGACGACGACGTCGATGATGACGTCGATGACGACGACGACGACGAGGATGACGACGACGAGGACGAAGAGGAAGAAGCCGACGAAGAGCCCTGAGGGCTCCGCTGTCCTCTGCGCGGCGCCGCGGTGCTAAGGCAGGCCCGCGGCTCGCTTGAGGTAGTCGTGGCAAGGCCGGGCGGTGGCCGCAACGCGCTCGCACAGCAAGTGCGCGCACGGGGCGAACCGCGACTGCGGTAGGTGCTTGGTGAGCAGGCTCAGCGTGGCGCAAGCGCCGGCGCCATCGCCTGCTTCCCGGGCGAGGAGCGCTTCTTGGAAAAGCGCGTCGTCGGCCAGGGTGCTCGTCGGATGGTTCTGCCAAACCTTCAGCAGCTCGCGCCGCGCGCGCGCTGAATCGTGCAGCACGTCGCGGTAGATGCGGCCGAGCTCGAGCTGCGCCTCGGCGTACCGTGCGCGCTCGTAGCTGCCGGTGAAGGTGGCGCTCTCCTGCTCGGCCAGCAGCCGCTGCAGGTGCTTCACCGCGCGGTCCGGAGCAGCCAGCTCGAGCTCCTTCTGGGCGGCGCGAAACAGCGCGTCGTCCCAGTAGGCGCCGCGCGGGTAAGGGAAGCGCTCCGCGCAGGCGAGGTACTGGTCGCGCGCGGCCGCGAGCTCCCCGGCCTCGTCGAGCTCGCGAGCGGTGCGGTAGGCGAGCGTTTCCGCGAGCTCCGTCCCCCCCAGCGCCTTCGCCTCCGCGACCAAGTAGGCGAGCGCGGCCGCGCTGCCGCCTTGGGCTCGCACGTGGCGAACGTGCTCTTCGAGCGCCTTGCGCGCGAGCCCGGAGCTCGGATAGCGGCGGATGGCGAGCACCCGTTGCTGGTCGGCGGCCTCGGCGTCTCCGCGTTGCTCCGCCAAGTCCGCGAGCGCGAAGGCCGCCCGCGCGCTCCGCTCGCCATGGCCCCCTCGAGCGAGCGCGCTCAGCAGCGTTTCTCCGCGCTCCGCGGCGCCGCCGCGGACGTAGCTTTCGGCCGCGCGGTAGCGAGCCTCGTCGGCATCACGCTCGTTTTTCGCGTGTCCGGCGGCGCGCTCGTAGTGCTCCGCGGCCGTGACGTGCTCGCCGCGTCGCTGCGCGACGAGCGCGGCGTCGTTCTCCCGAGTGTACGCGGCCGGCGGCGGTGAGCCGCACGCCAAGCAGAGCGCCGTCACCAGCCACGCCACGCGCTTCGTCACTCGCCGGCTCCCTCCAGCTCGCGAGCCTCGAGCGCCGCGACGAACAGCTCGTAAGCCGTCACCTGCACGGCTTGCCCCAGATTGATGGAAGGCTGATCGGCGGCCATGGGGATGCGCATCCGCGCGTGCGCGCCCATCAAATCTTCCTCGGCGAGGCCCGTCTTCTCGTTACCGAACATGAAAGCCAGCCGCTCCCCGCGCTTTGCGCGTGCGATCGCGTCTCGCGCGGCTTGACGCGCGGTGAGCACGCCGGAGACGCCGCGGCGCGCGGTCGTCGCGTAGGTGAAGTCCACGTCTACGAGCGCGCTCTTCACGTCCGGGACGACGGGCGCGGCCTCCAGCACGTCCAGCGATTTGACGGCCATTTTTATGGCCATCACGTGCCCAGGCTCCGCCATCTTCCCCGGTTTGACGAGCACCAGCCGTGTGAAGCCCATCGTCTTGATGGCCCGCGCGGCGGCGCCCACGTTCTCCGGGTAGTGGGGGCGCACGATCACGAATCGAAGGAGCGGGTGGATCGGAAGCTCTAACATTTGGGGGAGGGGAGGAAGAAGAGGTCAGTCGCGGGCTGGCTTCACCGGCCAGACGCAGCGAAAGCCTAGCGTGGGCTCGCGGGTTTCGGGGGGCTTGCCGGTTCGAGCGGCGCCGCGCAAAAAAGGCGCCGCGCTCTGGTAGCTGCCTCCGCGCACGACCCGCTCCGACCCGGGCGGCGTTCCGTACGTCACGGCGTAGCGGTCCGCCGTCCATTCCTCGACGTTACCGGCCAAGTCCAGCACGCCCTCGGGTGTGGCGCCGTCCGGAAAGGAGCCGACCGGAGCGAGCTCCGCGAAGCCATCGCTATCGTCGCCGAGGTCGACCCCGCTTCGGCCATGGTTGGCGAGCCGGCCGTGCCACGCGTTGCCCCAGGGGTAGGCGCGGCGCCGAGGGCCACGCGCGGCGCGCTCGAATTCGGCCTCCGTCGGGAGCCGACCGCCGCGAAAAGCGCAGTAGCGCTCCGCGTCGTCGAAAGTCACGAGGGTCACCGGAAACCGCGGCCGTTGAAACCGCTGTCCACCGCCTTCGAACGCGGGAGGCTGGCATCGACCGGCCGCGACGCAGCGCTCGTAGTCCGCCACGCTCACCTCCGTGCGCGCCATCCAGAATCCGCCCACGCTCTCTTCACGAGTTGGGGTTTCGCCGGCGAAGGTGGTCTCGTCGCAGCGGTCAGGGAGGGGCTCGCGCTTGCAGCGGACGAGCGCGCTCAGCACCTCGACCTCGCTCGAGCCGAGCTCCAGCGACAACGGGCGAAAATACACCGCCGCGTCGGACGTCGCGCGCACCCGCTGCGGGGCGTCCGCGTGCACCGCGCTCGGCGTTTGACTCGAGACGGCGACCAGCAGCCATGCCGGGAGCCGACCGCGAGTCATGGCACGCCGTCGTCGGTTTCGGCGCTGGGCGCGGCGGCCGGCTCGTTCACCGAGGCCGCCCGCTCGCCGCCAGGCGCCGCAGGAGGGTGGGCGGCCTTGCGCGGGGGGCTGCTCGGCACCGGGGCTTCGGCCGAACGCCGGGGGGGCGCCTTTTCGGCCAGGTAGGCCACCGCGACATGGCTGCTGCCTGGGTCGGCCGGTCCCGCGCTGTCCGGCTCGCGCAGCAGGTGCGAGAGCTGTAGCGTTGCGACTCCGAGGAGCGCTCCGAGCGCCGCACCCCCCGCGAAATTGCGCAGGCCGTGCCGCTCTGGAGGCGCCTGCCACAGCGCCCGGCGATGGTGCTCGTCCGGCAACGTGGGCTGCATCTTGCGGCTGGCGATACCGAGCGCCTCTGCGAGGCTCTCCCCCAGCTCTCGCGCGCTAGAAAAACGGTCGCCAGGGGCCTTGGCCAGCCCGCGCAGCAGGATCGCGTCGACGTGAGGGTCCAGGCCGCACAAGGGCGCGATGCCGGGTGGCACGTCAGTGGTGATGCGGGTCGCGACCGAGACCGCGTCTTCCCCGGGAAAGGCGCGCATCTGGCTGAGCGCCTCGTAAAGCGTAGCCGCCAGCGAAAACTGGTCGGAGAGGGGAGAGAAGGTGCCCTTCGTGATGGACTCGGGCGCGCTGTACGCGGGCGTGCCGAGCAGGCCGCCGTCGCGCGTGAGGGTCGAATCCGGCACGCGCGCGATCCCGAAGTCAGCGATCTTGGCGCCCGTCGGAGTCAGGATGATGTTCTGCGGCTTGATGTCGCGGTGGAGCACTCCTGCCGCGTGAGCGGTCGTGAGCGCGTCGCCGAGCTCGCGCGCAAGCTTGGCGCCCGCCTCCGCCCCGAGCGGCCCGCGGGCGATGCGCTGCTCCAGGGTCGAGCCCTCCGCGTACTCGAACACCAAGTACAGGCCGAGCTCCGGGTCCTCGCCCATGTCGTACAGCGCGACGATGTTGGGGTGCGAGACGCGGGCCGAGGCGCGCGCCTCCTGGCGCATGCGATCGATGAGCGCGTCCTTCTGCTCCGGCGGGATCACGAGATCGTCGCGCAGCAGCTTGATCGCGACGCGGCGATCCACGACGGGGTCGTGGGCGAGCAGCACACGCCCCATCGCGCCCCGCCCGAGCAGACGCACGGGTTGGTAGCGCCCAATCGGGGCAAAATCTTGAGCAGCGTCACCGTTCATTCAGCGGCTGCAGTTGTCTAACACGGCCCGGCGGCGAGCCGGGGGGGTCTCAGCTGCCGTCCGCTGGGGCGGCAGGTTTCTCCGAATCCGGCTTCTCCCCCGGCTTCTCACTGGGCTTTTCCGTGGGTTTCTTCGCGGCCGGAGGCCCGTACTCATCGCGCAGCTTCTTCAGTAAGCCGTCCCGGAAGACTCGCTCCTGGTACTCCGGCAGGCGCGGCAAGCTCACGAAGAGGCGCACGTTGCCCCCCGACTCGACCACCTCCAGCGTGCCGGTCACGCCGTCTTTGGAGCCGGGCGCCGCGTACTTGAAGATGAGGTACGCGGCTTCGGGATCCTTTTCCACCACGTCGTAGCCCATGTCCACGCGCACGTAGCGGAGCGCGCCGCTGTACGTCTGCGCCTTGGAATACGACGAGTTGCCGTCGACGCGTGCCTCCGCGCTCGGAGCCAGCACGGCGAGCGCCAGCGCGCACAGCCCGATTCGCAGCGACTTGGTCCGACTCGGCGCCATACCTGGCGCGTTAGCGGGTCCGCCTTCGCCGGGCCAACTTTCGGGCTAGGTCGCGGGCGACTGCCCGGCGAGCAGCGACGTCGGGCCTTCGTTGAATAGGAAATCCAGCTCCTCGCGGCCATAGCGCTTGTCGATGACCGACAGCGCCTTCTCCACGATGGCCAGATCCGACGGGCGGTGGAGGTCCGTGCAGGCGGCTTGGTACAGCTCACGCTCCAGCAGCTCCTCGGCCGCGCGCTGCGGGCGTCGCCCGTACTTGCCCACCAGTGCCATGCAGTCCAGGAGGGTCGTGACCCCTTGGTCTACGAGGCGCTCGAGCGCCTCCGGATGGTCCCAGAAGCGGCGATATCGCTCGGGGTGGGCGATCACCGGCAAGATGCGGCGCTGCCGCAGATCGAACAGCCGGTGCTCGATCAGGGGTGGAAAGTCGATCTCGTAAAACTCGAGCAGCGCCGCGCGACCACCGGGATAGGGGAGCGCTTCACCCTTCAGTAAGCGCGTATAAACGAGCTCATCGAAGTAGTGCTCGCTGGAGAGCGACACGGCCGGAACGGCGCGGCCGACGAGCGCGGGCATGAACGCCTCGAAGGCGCGGGTCAGGCCCTCGCGTTCGTTGTCGAACATCCCCGGGCGCATATGCGGGGTGGCCACGACGTGGGCGAAGCCGAGCGAGCGCAAGCCTTCGAGCATTGCCACCCCGTCCGCCGCGGTCGGGGCACCGTCGTCGATTCCAGGCAGGAAGTGGCAATGCAGGTCGATCACGTCGCACGAGCCTTAGCACCGCGGCTCGACGTGAGGTCAGCGCGCGCGTGAATGCCCGACGTTTTCCGTCAAAATGCGCCGGCAGCCGTCGCTGAGCCGCGCGTAGTCGTCGTCCTCGGCCGCACCGAGCGCGGTGAGCGCGACGTCGTAACCGTCGATGGATAGGTAGCGCACGGGCGGCTTCTCGCCTCGGAACCCCAGCTCGCCCAGGCGCGGATCGTTGGCCGGGATCGTCGACAGCGCTGCCAGCTCTTCGCACAACTGCGCGGCTCCCGAGCCCGCGACCAAGCAGCCACTCGTATCCGCCAGCGCCACCGCCGAAAGCCCACGCGCGCGGCGTGTGGCGTCGAGGAGGCGGCAGAGCGAGACGAAAGTGTCGTTGGAGCGGCCTCGGCGGCGGTCTTGCTCGGGGATGTAGGACATGGTGCGCATAGCTTGGTGGACTCAGCGTCAGACGGACAAATTTCGTGGACTTACGTGTGGAAAAGCCATGCTACGCCTCCCGAGAGCATGAACCCGGACCGCTTCGAACGACTGGTCGCCGAGCGTCGGGTCGTCGTGTGCGCCGGGGCCGGCGGCGTGGGGAAGACGACGGTCGCAGCCGCGCTCTCCCTGCTCGCCGCTCGCCGAGGCCGCCGGGTGCTGTGCCTCACGATCGACCCGGCTCGCCGCCTGGCGGACAGCCTGGGGATCTCGCTCGCGCCCGGGGTGGAGGCCCAGGTCGGCTCCGAGCTCCTCGCGGCGGTGGGGGCTGCCCCGACTGGCAGCCTCAGCATCACGATGCTGGATCCGAAGCAGGTCTTCGACGACCTGGTGAAGCGCCACGCCTCGTCGCCCGCGGTTGCCGAGCGGATCCTCGCGAACCAATTCTACCGTCACGTCTCCACGTCCCTGGCCGGCACGCAGTCGTACATGGCCATGGAGAAGGTACTCAGCGTGCTGAAGTCGGGGCGCTTCGACCTGATCGTGCTGGATACCCCGCCCACCAGCGAGGCGCTGGATTTCTTGGACGCACCCGAACGCTTGGTAGAGGCCCTGGACAGCCCCGCCATGCGCTGGCTCGTGCAGTCTTTTCAGCCATCCACCGGCTTCAGCATGCGGCTGCTGGCGCGAGGCGTGGCCGTGATGCTGAAGACGATGGGGCGCGTCACCGGGCGCGGCTTCTTGGAAGACATGGCGGCGTTCGTCGGCGAGCTGAACGAGCTCTTTGGCGGCTTCAAGGAGCGCGCAGCGGAGGTGTCGCGCGCTTTTCGCGCGAAGGATTTTGCGTACTTGCTGGTGGCCGCGCCGACGCCGTCGGCGCTCTCGGAGGCCAGCTTTTTCTCGGAGCGCTTGCGGCGCCTGGGCTTGGTCGCGGACGCGCTCGTGCTCAACCGCGTTCACTCGAACGCTCCGGTTTCTGCGTCCCCCGGCGAGCTGCTCGCGGCGCTCGGCGAGCGCGCCGTGAGCGTTCGGCCCGAGCAGCTGCTGCGAGCGCAGGCGGACGAGCAAGAGCGCGCCCGCGCCGAAGCCCCACAGCTCGCTCGAGCACAAGAGCTGTTCGGCGCGGAGCAGCTGTGGCTCGTACCGGTCATGGCCGGTGACGTCCGCGGCCTATCGGACTTGGCGAAGGTGAGCGCAGCGCTCGTCGGCGGCGCTCGTTAAGAGCGATCCCGGCGGTCGCCTTTGCGCTTCGTCGGCTTGGGCGGCAGCACCTTCTTCGGGCGCTCGCGGTAGTGCACCTGGATCGGTACGCCTTCGAAGCCGAAGCTCTTGCGGATCTGGTTGGTGACGAAGCGCTGGTAGCTCGTCTTGATGTTGACCGCGCCGCTGCACATCGCGACGAAGGTCGGCGGCGCGCTCTCGGCCTGGGTGATGTAAAAAATGCGCGGCGCGCGCCCGCCGTCGGTGGGCGGCGGCTGCCGCTCGATCACGTCGCGGAAGAATCGATTCAGCTCCGCGGTCGGAATGCGCCGGTGCCACTCACCGGCGATGCGCGTCGCCTTGCTCACCAGCTCGGACACGCCCCGCCCCGTCTTGGCCGAGAGCTCCATGATGGGCGCGAACTTGGCGAAATGGAGCGTGTCTTCCGCCTGCTGGCGCGCCTTTTTCTGCTCTTCGCGCGAGAGCAGGTCCATCTTGTTCAGCCCGACGATGAGGCCGCGGTTGCGGTCCATGCACAAGCCGAGCAGCCGTGCGTCTTGCTCCGCGACGCCCTCCGTCGCGTCGCAGAGCAGCACCGTGATCTTCGCCCGCTCCACCGCTTTGAGCGCTTGCATCACGCTCAGCAGCTCGACCTTCTCTTCCACGCGCGACTTGCGGCGGATGCCGGCCGTGTCCACTACCCACAAGCTCTTGCCGTCGTAAGTGACCTTGGCGTCGAGCGCGTCGCGGGTGGTGCCAGGGCGATCGTCGACGAGCGCGCGCTCTTCGCCGCTCAGCCGATTGAAGAGCGAGGACTTCCCGGCGTTGGGACGGCCGACGAGGGCGATGCGCGGCAAGTCGTCGGTGGGCTCCACCGGCGCCTCGTAGGGAGGCAAGGCGTTGATTACCTTGAGCGCCAGCTCCCCGGTGCCGCGGCCGTGCAGCGCGGAGACGTTCACCAGCTCCTGGATACCGAGCGAAAAGAGCTCGGTAGCCTGAAGAGCGCGGTCGGCGTTGTCCACCTTGTTGGCGACGTAAACCACCGGCTTGTTGCTGCCGCGCAGCAGGGCCACCGCTTCGCGATCCGGAGTCGTGGGGGGCAAGGTGCCGTCCAGCACGCAAACGATGACGTCCGCCTCCGCGATCGCCGCCTCCACGTGCCGCGCGATGCCTTGCTGCATCGGGTCGCCGCTCGCCGGGTCGAAGCCGCCGGTGTCCACGAGCGTGATGTCGCGACCGGCCAAATGTGCGGGCGCGTAGTGGCGGTCCCGGGTGATGCCGGGCGCGTCGTCCACGATCGCCAGCGATTTTCCGGCAAGCCGGTTGAACAGCGTGCTCTTGCCCACGTTGGGCCGACCCACCACCGCAACGATGGGCGTCATTTCTTGTCTCCGTTCAAGCGGTCGTAGCCGAGCTCGGCGAGCATGCGCGGCGTCTCTTTCCAGCGCGGCGTCACGCGCACGAAGAGCTCGAGCTTCACTTTGCGGCCGAGGAGCTGGCGCAGTCGCTTCTCGGCGCCCAGGCGCAAGTCCTTGATCACGGTCCCACCGCTGCCGACGATGATCTTGCGCTGGCCGATCTTCTCGACGTGAATGGTCGCGGCGATGCGCAGCTTGTCCGACCCCTCGTCAAAGGTGTCGATGCTGACCGCCACCGCGTGCGGAATCTCGCCTCTCAAGCCCAAAAGCACCTGCTCTCGCACGTACTCCCGCGCGAAGAAGCTGGAAGGCTTGTCGGTGAGCGTATCCTCGGGGAAGGCGGCCTCACCCTCTGGCAGCAGCCCCGCGATGACCTCGAGCAGCCGCTCCACGCCGTCGTTCTTCAGCGCGGAGATGGGCACGAGCTCGCGGAAGGGCGCGGCGTTCAGGTAGCTCTGCAAGAGCGGGAGCATGAGCCCCTTGTCGCGGAGCGCGTCCACCTTGTTCATCGCGAGGATGATGGGGATCTTCTTGAGCGACTTGATGCTCTTGAGCAGAGCGGCGTCCTCGGGAGCGAGCTCGTCGAGCGGCGGGATCTCGTCCGTGCGCTTGGTCTTCTTCTTGACGAGCTTCGTGCTCTCGATCGGGTCCGTGACGAACACGACCACGTCCGCGCTCTCGGTCGCGGACATCGCCGACGAGTTCATGCGCGAGCCGAGCTCGGTCTTCGGCTTGTGGATGCCTGGCGTATCCAGGAAGGCGAGCTCCGCGCCCTCACGGCGAACGACGCCGAGCAGCGGGTCGCGCGTGGTCTGCGGCAGCGGGGACACGATGGCCAGCCGCTCCCCCAGGATCTGATTGAGGAGCGTCGACTTACCGACGTTGGAGCGGCCGACGATGGCGATCGTTCCGGCGCGCATTAAAAAGCTCTCGGGGACGGGGACAAGGCCGCCCCATTTCCCAGAATCTACGGGCTCGCGCAAGTTGCGCCCGTTGTCCTGCGGGAGTAACCGGCCTTCGTGCGACGAAATTGGCTCCTCGGCGCGGCACTTTTGCTGGCCGTCGCGGGCCTGATCCGCGGCGTCGCGGCGGGTGCGCTCTGGGATCCGTACGAAGTATCGGTCGCGGAGCTGTCGCGGCGCATCGGGGTGCAGCTCTTGGGCGGCGCGGAGCTGGCCCTGCCCGGCGCCGACAACAGCGTGCCCATTCGCGCAGATTTAGGCCGGGGGGAGCTGCCGTTTACCTCGGTTGCGCTCGGATTCCGGCTGCTGGGGCTCTCGGGTTGGGCAGGGCGCTTGCCACTCCTGGTTTGGTCGCTGGTGGGGGCAGGGACCCTGGTTTTAGCCGTCGAGCGCATCTGGGATCGCCGCACCGCCCTGTATGCCGGGCTCATCCTGCTGACGACCCCGCTCTACTGCTTGCCCGCGCGCGTCCTGAACGGAGACGCGGTCACGCTGGCTGCCTTCACGATGGCGTGGTCCAGCCTCAGCGCGGCGTGCTTCGCGAAAGCGACGCCTCGCGTCCGGTTGGCTTTCGCGCTGTGGGGCTGTCTCGGGCTGTACGCAGGCTTTTGGTGCCGCGGGCCAGTGCTCGGCGTCGCCGTACCGGCGCTGGCGGTCGGGCTCACGGGGCTGCTCGAGCCCCCGCGGGAGGCACCTGCGCGCTGGGTCGCGCTCGGCTCCTCGGTCATCGGCGCTCTGGCGGTGGCGCTCGGAGTCGGCGGGCTCGCGCTCTCCGCGAAGACGGCTGAGTACTCGGTGTTTGCCGGAACTGCCCTCCTGACCCCGCCCCGCGCCGCGAGCTTCGACCTCGCGCTCGGCGACCTGGCCCACGGCGCGTTTCCCATGAGCGCGCTCGCGCCGCTCGCCTTGCTGGTGGCGGCGCGCAGCGCGGAGGCGAAGGCGGAGCGGAGCGGGGCGCGCGCGGCGGTGCTCGGGCTCGCGCTCGGTCTCGGCGCCACCGCGTGGCTCACGCCCCTGCTCGGCGCCCTGATCGTGCCGAGCGTCGCTTGCTTCGCGGTGCTGGTCGCGGTGGGGCTCCGCGAGCTCGAAACGGGGCGGCTCGGCTCCCGGCTGCTCGCACTGACGGTCGCAGCGCTCGGGCTCTTCATCGGCTTCGACCTGCATGAAAATCCGGAGAAGCTCCTGCTCGCGTTCGGGGTAGGTGACGCGCAGCTGCCGGAAGGGCTGAAGGCGGCGGCCTCGGCGCTCGGTCTTGGCGGCGCCGCGGCGCTCGGGCTCTTCGCGCTCGCGTGCCTGAGCGAGCGAGAGCGAGGCCCTGGCGACGAGCTGACGGCTTTCGACCGTGCCGAGTACGGCCGCGTCCTTGGCGCCCTGCAGAGCGCTTGGAACGGCAACCTCGTGTTCGCTCTGCTGCTGCTCGAGACGTCTGTCGTGGGCTTTTTGCTCCTCTCGGCCATCAGCGAACGCGTCGTGAGCTTGCCCCAGCTGGACGGCTTCGGTTCTTTCTCGCGCAAGGTGGCAGCGCTCTCGGCCATCGCGGTGCCGCTCGCGCCCCTGGGAGTGCTGGGCGCGCTGGCAATTCGCGATCTGGCGCGGGTGGTGTTCAGCGGCCTTCCTCGCGCCGTCACCCGCGCCCAGGGCCTGCTGCTCGGGGCGGTCGCGGTCGCGCTCACGGCGAGCCTCGGGTTTTACCCTGCGCTCGCGCGCGAGGTCTCTCCCACCCAGGCGTTCGAGCGCTACCGCGAGCTCGCGCGCGCGGGGGAGCCGCTGGGCCTGCTGGGTCAGCACGCCAGCTCTGCGCGCTATCAAGGGGCGCCCGCGGCTCGAAGCTTCGAGCAGCTCGATGACGCCTTCGGTTGGCTCGGCGAAGCCGCGTCGACGCAGCGTCGCTGGCTCGTCCTTCGTCATCAGGACCTCGCTGAGCTCAGCTCGCGCTTTCGCGCCATGAGCGGGCGCAATCTCCCCATCCTGGATGCTCGCTCCAGCGAGCTGCTGCTGGCTTCGAGCCGGCTCTTGGCCGGGGAGCGCAACCAGAACCCCCTCTCGCGCATCGTGCTGGACCGCGCTCCCGCCATCCAGCGGACGCTGCCCGCGCAGCTCGGCGACGAGCTGGAGCTCCTCGGCTTCAGCTTGAGTGACGAGCAAGGCCGGCTCACGCAAGCGCTCGTCCCGAACCGCACCGCGCGCTTGACGCTGTACTTTCGCGTGATCGCGCCGCTGCGCGGCTCCTGGCAAATCTTCGTCCATTTGGATGGATTGCAGCGACGCTTCAACGCAGACCATCAGCCCTTCGAAGGTAAGTACGCGGCACGTTGGTGGCAGCCAGGGGACGTCCTGGCGGACACTACGGAGCTCAAGTTGGAGCCGCACTTCTCCCCGGGTGACTACCGCCTTTACTTCGGCTTCTTCGATGGCGAGCGCCGACTCAAAGTCCGCCAAGGCCCAGCGGAAGATGACCGGGTCGTGGCAGGAACGCTCCAAGTCCGCTGACGCACGAGGCTTTTCGGCGTGGACACCCAACGCCCGCGGCGGTAGACGGTTCTTCGTGAGCGACGAGCAGCCCAAGCCCTCGGAGCGTCCGCCCGTGTCGGACCGGCGTGGGTCGGACCGCATCGAGGTGACGTGGGCGGTCGACTGCGAGTCCCGCGACACCTTCTTGTTCGCCAGCATCGCCAACATCTCGGAGTTCGGGATCTTCGTCCGCACCCAAGAGCCGCTGGAGGTAGGGACTCGCCTCCGCCTCACGTTCGCCCCTCCGGGCTCGGACGAGCCGTTCATCCTGCATGGCCAGGTCGCATGGGTGAACGCGGTCAGGATGCTCGCCGACAACCCCAACCCGGGGATGGGCGTCCGCTTCGTGGAGCTGACGACGGAGGCGCGCTCTCGTCTGATCGAGACCGTGCGTACCATCGCGTACGTGCGGGACAACGTGAACTGAAGCCGCAAACGCAGGCCGGGCCGTGGGCCGCGTAAACTGGTTCGCGGTCCCCGCGCTCGCAACTACGCAGATTGCCCCGGTTTTACTGACCGAAGCATGACGACAGGCCGGGCTCTGGCTGCTACAGTCCGCGCCGCATGCTGCCCCGGTTTGCCGCTGATTACCGCGCTCTGTTCTGGACCTTGATCCTAACGCCCGGTTTCGTTGCCCTGCAGTTCGCACGGCCCGAGCTCGTGCCGTACCTGTGGTGGGTCAGCTGCTACTTCGCGCTGGCTTGCGGCGTCATCGCTCACAACCACAACCATTGCCCGACGTTCTCGGACAAGCGAGCCAACAACCTCTTCGGCAACTGGATCAGCGTCTGGTACGGCTACCCGACCTTCGCTTGGATTCCGACCCACAACCTCAATCACCACAAGCTGGTGAACCGGGCAGGGGACGCGACCATCACCTGGCGCTACACGAACAAGCACAACGTCCTGGTGGCGCTCACGTACTTCTTCGTCTCCAGCTACTTTCAGAGTGACCCCATCAA
Organism: Myxococcales bacterium; assembly: GCA_004193285.1. GTDB lineage: Bacteria > Myxococcota_A > Polyangia > Polyangiales > Polyangiaceae > PMG-095. Next base: position 19,386 of record SECP01000039.1, read on the forward strand.
GGCCTTCATCACCAAGGCCAAGGTGAAGAACCCCTCGCTCTACCGGCGCATCATCCGGCAGTACCTGTTTTGGGGCGGCTCGCACGTTGCGCTGTTTTCGCTCGCGGTCGCGCTCCACGGCTGGAAGGAGGGCATGTACGTTTACGGGCTGACTTGCCTCGTGCCGGCGTTCTTCGCGCTCTGGACCATCATGCTGTTCAACTACGAGCAGCACGTGCACGCGGACCCGTGGTCGGACCACAACCACTCGCGCAGCTTCTACGGCAAGGTGCTCAACTTCATGTTGTTCAACAACGGCTTGCACGCGGCGCATCACGAGCACCCCGGCACCCACTGGAGCAAGCTGCCGGAGGCTCACGCGGAGCTCGCCCCGAAGATCGACCCGCAGCTGATGCACTACAGCATGTGGTTCTATTTCTTCCGCCAGTACGTGGTCGCGACCTTCATCCCGAGCCTGGGCACCAAGCAGGTCGGTCGCGCTGGCTACGAGCCCCCGGACGGCAACACCGTGGATCTCCGCTCGGACGACGTGGACTCGGCCGAGGCTGGTACGAACGCGCAGATGTTCGGCGTCTGACCTTCGCGGCGTGCCGCTGCGCGTAGCCCCGGCCCGTACTCAAGGGCTCGGCGGCGGCGCAGACGGCTTCGCAGGCTTGGCTTCGGCCGCCGGCGGGCTCGGCGCAGGAGCACCGGCGGCGGCGGGCGAGGACGCTTTCGCTTTCTTGGCCGAGGCGAGCTGCTCTTCGCGAGCCGTGAGCTCTTGCAGGGCCGCTTGGGCGCGTGCCCGGTATTCAGCGACCTCGAGCAAAGACTCGAGGCTCTGGCGCGCTTTGCTCAGCTCGCCCAGCGCGCGGTAACAGTCGCCTGCCTGCCAAGCTGCTTCCTGGCCCGAGGGCGTCTCGCGGTAACGGGAGTGCACCTCGTCATAGCGAGGAGCGGCCGCGGGGCAGCCGCGCTGCCGACGTAGCGCCTCGACGGCTTGAAGAGCGGCGACGGGAGCGTCGGGTCCGCCGCGCGCGGCGAGCTCTTCGAACCGGCGTTGCGCTTCCACGTAGCGACCACCTTGGAAAGCTGCGCTCGCTGCCTCCAAGGTATCGGCGGGCGCCTCGGCCGCACCGAGCGCCTCCGGCTCCGCTGAGCCCTTCGCGGCTTCGTCCGCTGCCAGCGGCACCGCGGCGGGCGCCGCCCGAAGCTCCTCTTCTTTCGCGCGCTGCGCGACGGGCTCGCTTCGAGCGGTCGCGGGCCGCGGCGCCGCGGCCGCCGCCGGTGCCTCGCGGAGCTCTGCGGGCGGCGGCGCTGGGATCACCACATGATCCGCTTCGCTCTCAGGCACGCCTCGTTCCGTGATGAGCACGCTGTCGCGGCTGCTCGGGCGAGCTCTCAAAAAGAACAGGCTCGACCCAATCATGAGCAGCAGCAGCGCTGCCATGGCGAGCTGCGGTCGCATGGCGTAGACGGCCAAGATGGAGATCGCCCGACCCGCCTTCTTCGTGAGCGGCAGCCGTTCGTTGAGCTGACGCTCCGCGGCCAAAATCCCAAGCTCCAGGCTATCCGGCGGGTCTACCAGAGCGAGCGCGCCTACCTCGCGGGTAGCGCGCAGGCTGGCGGCGATGCCTTTGCAACGCGAACAATGCTCCACGTGCCGCCGCGCGGCGGCTTCGGTCAGCTCGTCCAGCTCGCCGTACAGTAGGTCGAGCGCGACTCGGTCGAACTTCTCGCAATCCATGGTCGAGTGGCTCCGCTCAGGCGGGCGCTCCTCCACCTTGAAGCGGCGAAGGCCGCCGGTCCAACCAGGGCTCAGCGCAGAGCACGGGCGTACTCCTCGAACTCGCAGAGGGCCTGCTTCAATCGATCGAGCGCGTAGCGCATGCGGCTCTTGACGGTGTTCTCCGGCACGCCGGTGATCTCGGCGATGTCCTTGAAGGGTAAGTCCGCAACCTCGCGGAGCAAGAACACCTCGCGCTGATCGTCGGGCAGGGCCTCGACCGCCTTCAAGATGGTCGCCTGCACCTCGGAGGACACCGCAGAGCGCTCCGCGCTGGCCGAGTAGTGATCGCTGGCGACCGCGTCCCCCAACGTTCGCCCTTCTCCCTCGCCGAGCGGCTGGTCGAGCGAGGGGTGGCGGCGGTGCTGGAGCCGTCGCAGTTGGTCGATGCACAGGTTCCGCGCGATGGCGTAAAGCCACGTCGAAAAGCGAGCCTCGTGTTTGAAGTCCGCGGCGTTCTGCACCAGCCGCATGAACACCTCCTGGGTCACGTCTTCGGCCAGCGCGGGGGCTTTGAGCTGTCGGAGCACGAAGTTGTAAACCTGCTTGCTGTAGCGCTTGACGAGCAAAGCGAACGCATCGCGATCACCTCGCTGGTATCGCACCATCAGCACCTCGTCAGAGGCATCTCCGCGAACGGCCGGCATCCGTTCCGACTCTTTTCAGGGGGTCGGAAGATGCCGGGCTCGTGGGGGCGGAGCCGGGTGCTCCGCGCCTCGGGTTCAGACGCACGAACCCAGGAATCGATCTTCCGATGACCGAGCGCCAACGTAGCGCCCGCCGGCGGGTGGGGGCAAGGCAAGGGAGAGGGTTCCGCTATCGAAGGTCATCAAACCCTTAAAGAATCCGCTATGGGGGGCAGGGCCCCCGCACGCAAAATGCAACTTGGCTAGCGTGCCCGCTCAGAGGAAGATGCGTCCCCTGGAGGAAGTCCGGCTTCGCTACATGACGCGAGCAGTGTGCAGTCCACGCCTGCGCACACCGGAGCGACCACCACGAGGGAAACCCGATGCGACTCAAGAATAGCTTCTGCCTCGCCGCGTTCGCTGCCGTCACCATCTTGTCTTCGAGCGCTTGGGCGCAGGCGCCGGCGCCGGCCGCGTCAGCCAAGCCAGCCGCGCCCGCCGCAGCAGCGTCGTCCAAACCCGCGACCGCCACCGCGCCTGCCGCAGCTGCGCCTGCCGCTGCTGCACCTGCGAGCACCACCACCACCACGGCGACGACGACGGCGCCGGCGGCGCCGGTCGCGACCACCACGACGGCACCGACGCCCGCCGCGGCCGCACCCGTCACGGCTCCGCCGAGCGCCACCAGCGCAACGACGGCGGAGGGCAGCGGCTCGATCGACGGCGCGACGTACGTGGTTCGCCTGCGAGACCTGGAGCAACGCATCGACGAGCTCAAGGAGCAGATCCGGCGCAGCCACACCCGCCTCAGCCTGCTCTCTGACACCATCTTGTCGGGCGGGGTCGGCGGCGCGCGCGCGGAAATCACCTTCAAAAACGACCTCTCGTCGGCGTTCCGCGTGACCGGCGCGACGTTCGTGCTCGACGGCGCCGTGCAGTACAACAAGACGGACGAATCCGAGAACAGCGCGCTCGCCGCGCAAAAAGAGATTCCGGTGTTCAGTGGGTCCATCCCCCCCGGCGACCACACGCTGCAGATCGTGCTGCGCCTGCGCGGTCACGGCTACGGCGTGTTCTCCTACCTCCGAGGTTACAAGTTTCAGGTCCCCTCGAGCCACACCTTCACGATCACGGAAGGCAAGACGCTCAAGCTGGACGTCATTGGGTGGGAGAAGGGCGACGTCACTACCGCGCTCGAGCAGCGCCCCTCGATCCGCTACGTCGAGAACCTGCGCGCGGGCGTGACGGGCGAAGGCGCCCCCGCCGCCGCTCCTCCGGCGAAGGCCGAGGCGGGCGGTAGCATCTCGGTCGGCGCGGGAGCAAAGTAATGAGGAGGCTAGGGGACGTCGGGGCGCTCGCCGCCTTCGGCATCGCGTGCAGCATCTCGGGCTCCGCGTTCGCGCTGAGCTCGGGCGAGGCTCAAGGGCGCGCGACGATCGCGGTGCAAGCCGTGGAGTCGAGCATGACCAGCGCCCCGCCGGACTCCAAGCTCTTCACCAAGCCGCCGACGCCGGCCGAGCGCGTGGCCGCCGGCGATATGCTGCTGCGCAACAAGGACTACGACCGCTCCATCGAGGCCCTGAGCAAGGTGCTCGAGCTCTACCGGCAAGGCAAGGCGCCGGAGGCAGCCTACGCGGACGCCTCGCTCCTGCTCGGCGAGGCGTACATGTCCACCAAGCAGTACCTCTCGGCGCGCCGGCACTACCGGGAGATTCTGGATAGCGGCGCGCGCAGCCCGTACGACGGCTACGTCGGTAAGGCGCTCAGCCGCCTGGTGGATATCGCGCTCCGTACGGACGACCTGGCGGGGCTGGACTACGTGTTCGAGCGTCTGCCACGTCTGCCGGCCACGGACCGCACGGGGTCCCTGGCTTACGCGCGCGCCAAGGCGCTTTACGCCAAGAAGGACTACGCCGCCTCCAAGGCCGCGGTGAATCTGGTGCCGGCGGGCTCGCCGTACACCGCGCAGTCTCAATACCTGCTCGGCGTCGTCCTGCTCAAGGAGGCGCTCGCGGCGACTCCAGCCGCCCCGCCCGCAGCCGCGGCCGCGGCCGCGGCCGCAGCCGGAACCGGCGCCCAGCCCGCGCCGGCGGCCCCGCCCGACACGCGATTCACGCAAGCCATCGAGCAGTTTCGTAAGGTGACGCGTATCCCCGCGACCACGCCCGAGCAAGAGCACGTGGTGGACCTGGCGTGGATGGCCATCGGCCGGCTCTTCTACGAGACCAACAATTACTTGGACTCGGTGGAGGCCTACAGCCACGTCGGCCGCAACTCGCCGGAGTTTTCGACGACGCTCTACGAGCTGGCCTGGGTATTCGTGCGCCTCGGTGATTTCTCTCGCGCTCAGCGCGCGCTGGAGGTGCTCACCATCACGGACCCGAACAACCTGGAGCTGGCGGACGGCTCCCTGCTGCGCGCGGATCTGATGCTCCGCTCCGGGGATTTTCAGAACGCCCTCAATCTCTATCGGAACGTGCGTGAGCACTTCGACCCGATCCGCAAGAGCGTGGACGACTTCCTGGCTTCTACCAGCGATCCCGCCGTCTACTACGACAAGCTCACCGCCGACGAAGCCGCGATGGCGACCGAGACGAAGCTGCCGAAGGTGGTCCTGGAGTGGGCCCGTGAGCAAGCGGAAGACCAGCACGTCTTCGGCATGATCGACGACGTGACTCGCTCACGCGACCTGGTGAAGCGCTCGCGCAAGCTGGCGGTGAAGCTGGACGCGGTGCTGTCGGTCCCCACCCGGGCCAAGGCTTTCCCTGAGCTCCGGAGCGGCATCCAATATTCGATGTCGCTGATGAACAAGCTCGCCAAGGCTCGCGTGACTTTGGCGGAGGGCATGGACGACGCGGCGGGTGACGCGGGCGGCGAGCTCGGCCGTATCCGTGGTGAGCGCCGGGCCCTGCAGAAGCGACTCGGCTGGCTGCCGGTGACGGACGGCGACTTCCTGCGCCGGGACGACTCCGGCGACCGTCAATGGAACAAGGTGTCGCAAGTGCTGCAGAGCCTCACGGTGGAGGCCGACAAGCTCGCTGCCATCGTCAATGGCCTGAAGCGCGTCCTCAAGGAGGCCGATCAGTACGGGGTGACCTCCGACGCCACGAGCCGCGAGCGCTTCAAGCTGGAAATCGAGGCCAACGAGCGCGACCTCGCGACCTACAACAAACGTATCGAAGAGTACCGGGACGCGATCGACAACGGCCGCGCCCAGATCGGCTTCGGCGATCAGCGCTACGTGGACGACGACGAGGCGCGCAAGAAGTTCCGCGAGCTGTTCACGCGGGAGGTCGCGCTCGTGGCTTCCGGTCAGGACTCGGGGGACGCCGTGAGCTACGCGAAGGGAATCCAGTCCTTGCTCGGTCGCGTCGACATCGACGAGCAGCGGCTGGAGGCCACGCGCGGCAAGCTGGAGCGGCAGGCGCTCGAGCAGGCGCAGGCCTTGCGGGCCAAAATCGCGGGTGAGGTCGCGGCCCTGGAGACCTACGCGCAAAACCTGGACTCGCTCGACCAGCAAGCGCGCTTGCTCGTCGGCGAGATCGCGATGAAGAACTTTGCTTTGGTGAGGGATCGCGTGAAGAACATCGTGCTCCGCGCAGACGTGGGCATCGTGCAGCAGGCTTGGGAAGTGCGTGAGGAACAGCGCGTGCGGGTGCGTAACCTGCAGCGCGAGCGCGCACGTGAGGAGCAGAACTTGAACGACGAGCTGCGAGAAGTGCTCGACGACGCGGAGGAAGCACCATGAGGACGCGTTCACTCTCGATCCTGCCTGGCGTGCTCGCGGTGCTGACCGGCTTGCTCCTGCCGCTGACCGCCTCCGGCCAAGCGGCGCCGAGCCCCGCCGCGCCAGCCGCATCCGCCACGACCGCGGGAGGGACCTCGGCTACTACCGGCGCGGCCGCCCCCAGCGCGGCTCCGGCCCCGACCACCGCGACGGCGACGTCCTCCACCGGGACGACGACCTCGGCGTCGACCACGCCGCCCAAGACCAAGAAGGTGGTCCCGCCTTCGCCGCCGCCGACCCCGACGCAGCTCAAGGCCTTCCAGATCCTCCAGAAGGAAGCCGCCGACTACGAGCGGGGGACGAAAGACTTCAGGCGCAACCTGACGATGATCGTGCGCCACCACTACGAGGAGCGTCGCAAGCGCGTCCTCTCGGCCCTCGATCGTGAGCTGTCGGTGGAAAAGCGCGGGCTGGAGGAGTCGCGCGACGAAGCCATCACCCGGCTCGAAGAGTTCGTGGCGCGCTACTCCGGAGCAAACGCCGACCCCCGCGCCACGCCCGACGCCATGTTCCGGCTCGGCGCCCTCTACGAAGAAAAGGCGCGCGCGCGAACCGACGCGGACCTCTCCACCGGGCTCGAGCCCGCGATCGCCATCTACCGGCGCATCATCAAGGAGTTCCCGCAGTACGAAGAGATCGCCGCGGTGCACTACTACCTCGGCCACTCCTACACGGACGCCGGGCGCATCGACGAGGGTCAGCAAGCCTGGCGCAGCCTCGCCTGCTCCTCACGGTACACCGTGCAGGACGACCCGAAGGACGCCGGCAAGATCCTGCTTCAGCCGATGCCGCAGGACCACGACGACAAGTTCTGGAACGACTGGTACAACAAGAACCCGGTTCCGCTGGACCAAGCGCGCGGTAAACGCGCGCCCACGAGGCGCGGGGCGGACAAGCTGGTGGACACGGAGGAGCTGTCCTTCGCGGACCCGTACGACGGCTGCAAGGCCCTGCCGCAAAAGGTCGAGCCCGGGGAAGATCCGCGGTATTTGGCGGAAATTTGGTGGCAGCTCGGCAACTTCCACTTCGATCAGATCGACCCGCACGGCGGCCCCTACAACCTGAACCGCTCCGTCGTCGCCTACCAGCAGTCGATGCAGTACAAGAAGCCGCCGATCTACGGCGTCTCTCTGTACAAGCTCGCTTGGACTTACTTCAAGCAGCAGCGCTACCACACCGCGGTAGACAACTTCGTGCAGCTGCTCGGTTACGCGGACGAGCAAGAAGCGAAGACGGGGGACCCCGGCGCGGACTTCCGCCAAGAAGCGTTCACCTACATCGCCGGCTCGCTCACGTTCGTGGACTTCGAGGGGCCGCCCGCGGAGCACCCGTACATCCCGCGTAGCGACGTGCTCGACACGGAGCCGGATCCTCTGCGCGCGGAGGAGAAGATGGCGGTCGCCATCCAGCGCGTTCAGGATCCGAAGCTGATTCCACAAGACAAAAAGTGGACGGTCGAGATCTACAAGGCGCTCGCTCAAGAGTTCATCGAGATCACGCAGAACCGCAACGCGGTCGCGACGCTGGAGCTCACGCTCACGAAGTTCCCGATGAACCGCGACGCGCCCGTGATGCAAAACAAGGTCGCGGAGCTCTACGACCAGCTGTCGCGCCTCGCGCCGGACGGCTCGGCCGCGCGCGCCGAGTACGCCTCCAAGGGGCTCGAAGCCCGCACCAAGCTAGCCGCTTACGTCGGCACCACGCCGTGGGTGGACGCGAACCGGGACGACCCGGAAGCGCTCACCACTGCGGAGCAGTTGGTCAAGGGCGGCCTCAAGCGCGCCGCCGCGGACCACACGAACTTCGCGCGTGGCTACAAGGACAAGGCCCTCGAGCTGAACGATCCGGGCGAGCAGCGCGCGCTCGTGGAGAAGGCGATCGCCGAATACCGTCTCGCGGAGACCGGGTGGAACGCGTACCTGGAGCAAGACGCGCAGGCCATGGACGCCTACGAGAGCCGCTTCTGGCTCGCGGACGCCCGTTTCTGGGTGGTGGTGCTCCAGGCCGGTATCGGTCGCACCCCGCAGCCCGCCGAGGTGAAGGTCGCGCGCGACAGCGCAGCGAGCGTGCGCGACTCGAACGAGGACGACAAGTACCTGCAGCCGTCCGCCTACTACGTGGTCACGATCGCGGAGAAGGTGCTGGAGGACCAGTACCGCGTCTTCCAGGAGAGCAACGGCCAGAAGGGTATCGAGAAGCGCGAAGAGCTGAAGTTCACGGGCGAGGGCGACTCGCGGAAGGTCGTCAAAGATGCGCTGCCCCAGCAGGTGCTCGACGCGGTCAAGGCTCGCGACGAGTACAACGAGCGCATCCCGCTCGATCGCGACCCGCAGAAGAACGGGCTGCTCTACGCGTTCCAGTCGGCGGACCTGTACTTCGTGTACGGGGACTTCGACGGCGCGCGCAAGCGCTTCACCCCGATTTACGACCAGTACTGCGGCGTCAACGAGTGGGGTTACAAGGCCTGGGAGAAGCTCATCAGCATGAGCAACTTCGAAGGCAACGCCGCCGAGAGCCGGAGGCTCGCGGAGGGCAAGAGCTGCGCCTACGACGCCGAGACCAAGAAGGCGGAAGACCAGATCCGCAAGCCGGTGAAGCAAGGCGTCGCCTACTTGGACGCGCGCAAGCTGTACGAAGAAGCCGAGAAGATGCCGGACGGCCCCGAGCGGAACAAGAAGTGGCGCGAGGCCGCCGCCGCGTACAAGGTCGCCCTGGATTCGGCGCCCGATCGCGACGAAGCGCCCGAAGCGGCCATGAACGGCGCCTTCGCGTACAAGCAGGTGGGCGAGTACGACAAGGCGATCGAGATGTACGAGCTATTCATCTCCCGCTACGGCAACGAAAAGACGCTGAGCGCGCTCAAGAACGGTGACGCCAAGGCCAAGCCCCCAGTCGCCGCGCAACCGAAGAAGTACGAGGAGCGCGTGAAGTACCTGCAGGGCGCGTACGACGCCCTCGCCGGCGCCTACGTGCTGTTCTTCAACTACCCGCGCGCCGCGGAGACGTACGACAAGATCAGCACCAATCAGAACTTCGACCAGAAGACGCGGCGGGACTCCGCTCGGCAGGGGCTCTCCTTGTACGCGAGCTTGGGGGACCGCGGCGGCATGACCCGCGCGCGCGAGCGCTTCGCGACCCTGGGGGCCTCCCCCAAGGAGACGGCGGAGGCGGACTTCATCGTCGCCAGCGCCGAGCTCAAGCGTTGGGATCCTTACAGCGGGGACGAAGGCGCGAACGGCGCCGCCCGCCGCAGCGCGCAGCGCGCGATGGAGGACTACTACACGGTCAACAAGAACAAGGAGGCCGCCTCGCAGTACGTGGTTCAGGCTGCCTACTGGGCGGCCAAGACGCGCAAGGCGGTTCTCGCCGGCGACACCAACAAGTGGTGGCAAAGCACGATCGAGGCGTTCGACAAGTGGAAGCGCGTCGCCCCCCAGGAGGGTGGGAAGAACAGCGCGCTAGGCTCGAAGGAGGCCAACATGGCCGCCGAAGCCGACTTCACGATGCAGGACGAAGAGATAGCGCGCGGCTTCGACTACGAGACCGGGCATCACCGCTACCGAGGCACGATGCAAGAGGTCGTGGCGAACTACAACAAGGACGCCATCGAGGCCAAGCGGTACTACGACAAGCTCCAGAAGGTGATCGATACGTACGTCTCCCCGGAGTGGACGACGGCCGCGATCGCCCGTCAGGGCTCGCTGTACGATTCGCTGCGCACCGGCCTGTACAACACCCGCCCGCCCGAGCTGAAGATCTTCGACGCCAAGACCGAGGCGCTGCTGAAGCGCGCGGAGAACAGCGACAACCCGGATCTGCAGGAAAAGGCGGACGCGGCCCGCGTGAACGCGCAGAAGGCCTGGCGCGACAAACGCGATCAAGAGCTCAATAGCGCCGACCAAGTCATGATCGACCGCTACGGCAACGCGGTCGTGCTCGCCAAGCGCTACAACGTCTCCAACCCGCAGGTCATCCGTTCGATCCGCCGCCTGGCGTTCTTCACGGACGTGATCGGCGAGGCGAAGATGAAGCAGTTCACGGCGGGCGTGAAGGATCTCAACTACACCGAGGGCATGTTCCCGCGCATGCGCCCGGGCATCTCGTCGGCGCCTCCGCCGAACGGCTCTCCCGCGCCGCTGCCGGCGTTCGTGCAATGAAGGAGCGGGTCATGAAAGCTCGACTACTCAATCTCGGTCAGGTCGCGCTCCTCGTGGGCGGCGTGCTTACGGTGGCGTGCGGTGGTGGCGCGCAAGAAGGCGCAGGCCCGAAGACTCCGGCCGCGGTCGCTCCGCCGTCGGCCACGACGGAAGGCGGCGTCGCGGCCACGCCGGGCGGCCAGCAGTTTGCGGTGAGTGACGCGCCCACGAGCGAAGGCGGGGCGCCGCGCCCGGCCATGAACGCGTCCGCGCAGAGCGCTTACCAGGCCGGAATGCAGGCGTTTCAAGCCGGCGATCTGCAGGGGGCCAAGAACCAGTTCGTGAGCGCCACCCAGGCGGACGCCAAGGCGTACCAGGCCTACTATTCGCTAGGCGTCGTGCGCGAGCGCATGAACGAGACTTCCGGCGCGCTGCAAGCCTACCGGCAGGCGACCGCGATCGTTCCCGACTACGAGCCGGCGATCGGCGCGTACGCGGTGCTGCTCGCCCGCACCGGCAAACCGGACGAAGCGAACGACTTCTTGAACGCGCGGCAAGCGCAGATGCCGAAGAGCGCGGCCGTGAGCGCGGCGATGGCAGAGGTGAAGTCGATCCAGGGTGACTCGGGGGCCGCGCAGCGGCTCGCGCAGGAGGCGCTCAAGAAGAACCCGGACTACCGCCCCGCGATGATCACCCTCGCGCGTGACCATTACCGCGCGCGCCGGTTGGACCTCGCGCTCTACGCCCTGCGAGGCATCTTGGACGGCTACGGGGACGAGAACCCTCCGCGCGACAAGAACAACGCCGAGGCGCGCTTGCTCCGCGGGCTCATCTACAAGGAGCAGGGCAACAAGGCGGCCGCGATCCCGGAGCTGCAAAAGGCGATCGAGCTCCGGCCGGACTTGGTGGAGCCGCGGGTACACCTCGCCAACTACTTGCTCGAATCCGGCAACGCGACCGAGGCCGCGGGGCTGCTGGAGGGCGCGCTCAAGTATGACTCACTGAACGTGCTGGCCCGGCTCAACCTGGGCGACGCGTACCGGCTCCTGGGCAAGACGGTGGAGTCGCAGCGTGAGCTGGATTGGGTCGTCAAGACGGACCCCAGCGTCGCGCAGGCTCACTACAACTTGGGCCTCCTGTACTTGTTCTCCGCGACCGTGCCGGGCATGACGGCCGGGCAAGCCGCGGACAAGGCCATCGTCGAGCTCGAGACCTACAAGAAGCTCAAGCCCCGCGCCGCCGGCGGCGCACCGGACGACACGGACGAGCTCATCACTCGCGCCAAGACGCAAAAGGCGCTCGCGGAGGCCAAGTCCGCGGAGGCCGCGGCCGCCCCGGCTGCCGCCGCTCCTGCTGCGGCGCCTGCTGCCACTCCCCCCGCCGCTCCCAAGAAATGAAAGTGAGCACCACCATGAAGCCAACTTGGACCGCGATCATCGGCGCGGGAGCGCTGCTGCTCATCCCGTTCGCCGCTCAGGCTCAGAAGAAGCCGCGCGTCGTCACCATCAGTGAAGTCACCATCGTTGGGCGCGTGCAAAAGCCGATCGCGGCGGTGGACGTGAGCCGCATCCAGCCTAAGCTCACGTTGGCGGAGCTCCGCCAGCCGTTTCTCGATCGCATCGAGAAGGCCGTCTATAACGATCCGTTCTGAGGCCGCGTGCTGGCGGGCATCCTCTCTGCCCTGTGCTTGTGGTTCGCGTGGAGCGCGTACCAGCGCTGCCGCAAGATCCACCGCGGCGCAGGCGAGGCCAGCGGGGAGGGGGAGGACCCTCTCGAGCAGCGCCTCGCCGAGCGGGAGCTGAACCTCGAGCTGAACCTGGCGAGTCGCACCGTTCAGGCGCTGGGTCGGGCGGCTTTGTTCGGCGGGACCGGGCTGGCGATCTGGTTCGTGGCGACCGGCACGCTCCGAAGCGACCCCCGCCAGGTGTACCAGGCGTTCGCCTTCGGGCTCGTGGGATGGGGCGGATGTAGGGAATTGCAGCGCCGCATCGGCTCCCTGGCCGACGCCTGGCGGACCACGACCAACGATCGCCGGCGCAGGCGACAAGGAGTGGACCAGCCGAAAAGGACTGGAGTAGCCTGATGGAACTTTGTGAAGCGGCCGTTGTCGGCGATCGGTAGCGCGAACGCCGCCCTGGCGCGTAGGTAGGGACGGCTCCTTAGAGGAAATTCGATGACCCAGCAGCAACAGCCCGGAACTTCGCAGCGCCCTGGTCAGATGACCGCAGTCATGCGCGCGGTCGCGGCGAACGCGGGCCCCAAGGTGCTCCGTATTGGCGTCGTACAGGGCGGGCGCGTCGCGGAGGAGCGGATCATCAAGCAGCGCACCCACGTGACGGTGGGCGCGAGCGAGAAGAACATGTTCGTGGTGGCGACGCAGAACCTGCCGCCCACGTTCCGGTTGTTCGAGCTCGTGGGCAATGACTACCACCTGAATTTCTTGGACGGCATGACGGGCCGCATCGCCCTGCCGACCGGCATCTCCGACCTGAACATGCTGAAGGGGCAGGCCAAGAAGAGCGCTCAAGGGGCGTATCAGGTTCGGCTCACGGAGGACTCACGCGGCAAGGTCGTGATTGGGGACACGACGTTCTTGTTCCAGTTCGTCGCCCCGCCGCCGGTGCAACCCAAGCCGCAGCTGCCGGTCGCGGTGCTGCGCGGCGCGAGCGCGATCGACTGGAACACGACCATCATCGCGGCGCTCTCGTTCTTGTGCCATTTCATGGCGCTCGGCGCGATCTACTCGGACTGGCTGGATCCGATCGTGGACGACGAAGTGAGCGTCGCGGGCTTGATCGATTCGCTGAAGAACCTGCCTCCGCCTCCGCCCGTCGAGGTGAAGCCAGACGAGAAGCCAGACGAGACCGCGAAGACGCCGGACAAGTCAGAGCCCGCAAAAGCAGCGAGCACTCCCGCTCAAGGCGCTCAAGGCGCCAAGGGTGACAAGGCGCCGATGAGCGCGAAGGAGAGCGCCGCGCTCTCCAACGAGCTCGACAAGATCGACATGGCGGTCCTCGCGTTCGCCGGCACCGGTCCCGCCACCGCGGGCGTGCTCCGTAACGGCGAGGTGCCCACGGGCTCGCTGGATCAAGCAGCCGCGAGCGCCGCTGCGGTTGGCGCTGGTGGCGGCGATTTGAACATCAAGGGCGGCGGTGGAGCGATCAGGCCGGGCGCTGCGGGCGGCGGCCTTGCCGGCATCGGCAGCACCGGCAAAGGTGCGGGCACGGAAGGCAGCGGCACGGGGGCGAAGGTCGAAGGCCCCAAGGGCAACGCCTCCGTCGGCGGCGCCGCGGTCAGCGGCGGTAACGTCAGCAATGCCGCGCGCGTCGTGGCCGGTATGCGCGCAGGCTTCCGCAATTGCTACCAGCGCGGCTTGGCCGAGAATCCGGACGCCGCCGGGAGCATTCGCCTCACCATTCGCGTCGGCGCCGGCGGCGAAGTTGCGGGCGTCACGCCCTCTCCTTCCGGCAGCCTGCCCGCCTCGGTTATCTCGTGCGTCGTAGCTCGCGCGCAAGCGGCTCAGTTCGACCCGCCGGAAGGCGGCAGCGCTGTGATCGCAGTGCCAGTGACGTTCGTGAAGCAGTAAGCGGCTCTCGGGTCGGACGAGTCGCAGCGGGGCGATGAAGAACGGCGGGCCTGATCAGGCTCGCCGTTGCCTCATTTTGAATCCGAGCGACGCCGCCAGCATCGAATTGGCCGGAGCGATTGTCCATGGCCCCCACTTCGACAGACCGCGACATAAATAGGACAGAGCCCGCTGAAAGCGTGGAAAGTCGCCACGTTCGCTCGGCGTTGCCTCCGTTGACACGCTGCGAAATGCGTTCCTATACTGCCCGGGCTTCTAGGAGGGTCTTGAGCGAAATGCGCCGCACTTTCAAGCCTTGGGCTATTGCCTGTCTCACATTGTGCTCCGTTGCAGGAGTCGGCGTAGCGATCGCTCAAGAGCGTGGCGCGCCCCCTCCCGCCGGTCCAACCAGCGTCGCCGGTGGCGAGGAGGTCAACCTCACGCCCAAACAAATGCAGGACCGAGTGTCCGCCATCATCCCGGAGATGGAGGCGCAGCGGGGGACGGTCAACGCCCAGCTCGCCGACGCCAAGCGCCGGAAGGACGTCGTGAAGTCCCTGTGTTTGGACGACAAAGTGAAGCAAATGAAGCTCGCCACGGAGACGGCGAAGGACCGAGTGATTGGCCTTTCATCCGCCGTCAGCCAGAACGACGGCGATCGCTCGAAGCACGAGTTCACGGTGATTCAGGTGCTCCGGGAGCGCGTGCAAACGCTGGTCGCGGAAGCTCAGCAGTGCATCGGTGAGGAGACCGGCTTCATCGGAAACACGGAAGTGGTCGTGGACATCGATCCCGCCGTACCGGACGCGGACCCGTCGGACTTCCCGGAAGATCCGATCGTGAGCGAACCGCCCGTGCTGTCGAGTCCGACAATGTAGTAATTGGCGGAGGATGGACTACCTTCGGCACCGCTTGATTGTTTCCCTTGCTTACTGAGTTGCGATGAAAGCTCGACTCCCGCTGATTGCGGCCATGGCCGTCGCGCTGGCCCCGCTCGATGCTTCGGCTCAAGCTTGGCTTGGTAGCCCTGATTTCTCCGAGGGTGCAGGCATCCGAGCCGGTAACTTGGAGCTCCATCCGAGCATCGGCGCGGAATTTGGCTACGACTCCAACTTCACACGCGCTTCCGCCGCCGAAGGCCCGGTGGACGTGATGAAGCTGCGGGTCACTCCGTCGCTCACGCTGAGCTCTTTGGGGCGGGCACGTCGCAATACCGACACCCCGCCGAACGTGGCTTTTGCCGCTTCGGCGTATGCCTCGTATTTCGAGCTGTTCCCTCTGGATTCCGAGGACTCGGAGGTTCGCAAGCGCCGCAATGTGTCGGCTGGCGTCGACACGAAGGTGGATGTCTTCCCGCACCGAAAGGTGGGCTTCGACCTGATGGCGGGCTGGAGGCGCGTCATCGAGGTCGAGGGGCGCTCGGAAGACTTGGCCGGAGAAGGCTTCAACCGAGGAACGTTTCGCTACGGCGCAGGCGTTACTTGGCGTCCCGGCGGCGGCCTGTTCGAGTGGCGCGGCGGCTACACCGGCACCTTCAACTACTTCGAGAACGACTCGTTCGATTCACTGCAGAACTTGCATCACGACGTGAACACGCGCGGCCGCTGGCGGTTTCTGCCGCGCTCGGCCGTGTTGTTCGACACCTCGTACACGTTCATTCGGTACACCAACGCGAACACGTCCCAGACGGACGGTGACATCCTCCGTTCTCGCATCGGCTTCCACGGCCTCGTTACCTACCACCTGGCTCTGCTCGGCATGGTGGGTTGGGCGAGCACTTTCTACAAGGCGCACGCGGGCTCGATCGTGCCGCGCCAGTACGACTCCATCATCGCTAACGCCGAGGTGCGTTGGTTCATTCAGCCGCGCCCGAACCTGGAGACGGCGACGATCGCCACCGGGCTGTCGTCAATGGCCCTCGGCTACACGCGCTCCGTCAACAACAGCTACCTCGGCTCGTTCTATTCGCGCGATCGGGGCTACCTACAGTTCAGCGCGTTCTTGCTGGGCGCGATCGCGGGCGGCTTGGAGTTCGGCGTCTCGCGCGTCTCGTTCCCCGCGGCCGTAGGCGGCAACGTGAACACGCCCGCCATCGACCAGCTCCGCCTCGACGGGCGCGTCTTCGGCGAGTATCGCTTCACCGAGACCATCGCTGCGAACGCGACGTTCCTTTACGACCACGTCATGAGCGACGCCGTCCCCAACGACGATTTGGACTACAGGCGCTGGCAGGCCTACCTGGGCTTGCGCTGGTTCATGTGAAGTTTCATGAAGCTCGATAGACGCGCGCAGGTGCCCTGCCGGCGCATCGCGGTCCAAGCGCTCCTGACCATCCCTCTGCTCGTCGCCTGCGGGAGCTCGAACAACGTACGCCTCAACTTGCCGCCGACGGTCGAGAAGTCGACGGTCGGCCCCGGCGACGTCTTCCTGATGGACGTGGTTGGTGAGAAAGAGCTGCCGCGCGAGTACATGGTCGCGTCGGACGGCAGCGTGGATCTGCCGTATCTCCATACCGTGACGGTAGCCGGCCTCGAGCCGCAGGAGATTGCGCGGCTGGTGCGCAAGCTGCTCATGGAGAAGCAGATCCTCACTGACCCGAGCGTGGTGGTTCAGGTCAAAGAGTACAACAGCCGGCGCGTGATGATCTTGGGGCAGGTGGCCAAGCCCGGCACCTTCCCGTACACCGCCGGGCTAACCCTGATCCAAGCCATCTCGCAAGCGGGCGGTCTCACCGGCATCGCCAATGTGGACCGCGTGAACCTCACGCGCCGCACCGCCTCTGGCTCCCGGACGGTGGTGATTGCGATCAGCTCGATCATGGAGGGCCGCTCGCCGGACATTCCGCTCCAGTCCGGCGATCGCATCTTCGTGCACGAGCGCCTGTTCTGAGCTCCCCGCTCAGGGCTCGTACCGCGCGAAGACCAAGAACCGAAACGCGGGCACGCCGAAAGCGACGCTCGACCCAGCCGCATCGCCCGAGATCGGCAGCGCGCTCCCACCGCCCACGCCGAGGGACCCCGCGAGGGCGCGCGGAGCCCAGCGCAAGGTGCCGAGCCACTCGCCGGGCAAGTAGCTATGGCGGCCCGAGTCCACGAGGCTCGGAAGCACGTATGCCTCGAGCGCCAGCGCGAGACGAGGACCTGACAGCTCGTAGCCGACCCCGGTGAGGAGCGCGGCCTGGCTGCCCACCCGAACCCCGAAAAACTCCGCTGGGCGCCGCAACCTCAGACCTAGCTCGGCCCCCGCGAAGAAGCCGCTCCGCGCCGCCGAGAGCGCGACACTTGGACTTGCGACCACGCTTTCTTCCCCGCCGAGCGCGACGCGCGAGCCGAACGGAAGCTTTGCTTCCAGGCGCAGCTTGGCGCCGAAAACTCGGCTCCTCACGAGCTCGAAACCGAAGCCCAGCCGCGGATCGTGAAGGCTAGCGACGGGCACGGCTTCGCCAGACTGGTCGGTGATGCCCTTGATACCGGAGCCGCGCTGGTATAGCCCCGCGGGCAAGAGCAGCGTGAGCTCCATACGATTTCCCAAGCCTACCCCCGCGGCGAGCGACAAATCCGTCGTGTGGCGCAGCAGGTTGATGTCCCGCCCGTCGCGGTTCGGCGCGGGCGCGGTCAACACCGCTGGCCGGTACCGGAAGCCAATCGTGGCGGCGGCCGCAACTCTCCCCGGCGCTACGGGCGCCGTATCGGAGACGCTCGCGAAGCGCGCGGCGCTGGGCGAGAGCCACAGCGGCTCCGCGTCGACGCACCCCGCCGACGTTTCGCAGTCGGCAGCGGCGCTGCGTGCGAGCGCGCTCCCGAGCAAGAACGACAGGAGCCCGGCGCGACGCACGGGTCAAAACCTACCAGAGGAACGCCCACCGTGCTGATCGATGCTGCCTTCCCCCTCGTGCTCGGTTCAGGCTCGCCTCGGCGGCGAGAAATCATTTCGGCCTTGGGGCTGCCTTTCACGGTGCTGGCCGCGGACATCGACGAGTCGCGGCTAACGGGCGAAGCTCCGCTCGCCTACCTCGAACGCATCGTAGCGGCGAAGCTCTCCGCCGTGCGCGCCCGCCTCGGTGACGCGCCCCACGCCGCGATCCTGGTCGCGGACACCAGCGTCGTCATCGATGGCGACGTGCTCGGTAAGCCGCTGGACGTAGCGGACGCGGCGCGCCTTTTCGGGCGTATCGTCGGGCGAGCTCACTCCGTTTACACGCGCTACGCGGTCGGGCTGGCCGGCGAAGAGGGCGCCCAAGTGGCGCGCACGCTCGAGACCCACGTCCACGTCCGCGCGGCGACCCAGGCCGAGATCGAAGCCTACGCGGCGACCGGTGAAGGGCTGGACAAGGCGGGGGCGTACGCGGCGCAAGGCATCGGCACGTTCTTCATCGAGCGGCTCGTGGGGTCGTACTCGAACGTGATTGGTTTGCCCGCCTGTGAGCTCCTGGCCGACTTGCGCGCGCTCGGTCTGGTCGGCGCGGTGAGCTTTCGGCCGTTGCAGGCGCCGGTGTGAGCCCGGACGGCTCAGCGCTGCAGCGGGGAGCCGTGCGGCGCCAGGCAGCCTGGTTGGTAGGGCTCGCGCTCGCGTTGCGGCTTGCGGTCGTGGCGTATGCGTCGCAGCGCTTTCCGCCCGCCGACGACGGCACGTTCTATCATGCGGTGGCGACGCGGATCGCGGCCGGCCAAGGCTACACGTGGGCGTGGCCGGACGGGGTAGTGACCCACGCCGCGCACTACCCGGTGGGTTATCCGGCGCTCCTCGGCGCTGCTTACGCGTTGCTCGGCGCGAGCCCGCTTTCAGCCATGCTCCTCAACGCGCTGTTCGGCGCCCTGCTCGTTCTCGGTGTGCACGCTTGCGCGCTGCGGGTGGCGTCGCCGGCTCGCGCGCGGCTCGCGGCGCTCGCCGTCGCCTTCCATCCGACCCTGGTGCTCTACACCGCGGCGGTGATGACCGAGGCGCTGGCGGCGTCGCTCCTCGTTCTGCTCGCGGCCTACGCGCTGCTCGTGGCGGCGCGCGGTGGCGGTAGCGCTCTGCGGGTTCCCCTCGGGCTCGGAGGAGCACTGCTGGTGTTCGTTCGTCCTCAGCTGCTCCCCGTACTGCCGGTGCTCGGCGCCGTCTCGGTGCTGGTGAGGACGGATGCCCGCCGTGGCGTCGCCCTTCTTGCTCGCCTGCGCGGCGCGGTAGAGGTGCTGCTCGTCGCGCTCGTCTGCTGCTTACCGTGGACGCTGCGCAACTGTCAGAAGATGGACGGCTGCGTGTTCATCAGCGCCAACGGGGGCTGGAACCTGCTGATAGGTACCCTGCCGGAGGGGAAGGGGAGCTTCGCGCCGATAGCGGGCCCGAGCGTCCCTGCAGAGTGCCGAAACGAGTTCGGTGAGGCGGGTAAGGATCGCTGCTTCGGGCGCGCCGGTGCGCGGCGCATCCGCGAGAGCCCCGTGAGCTGGCTCGCGCTCGCTCCGCAGAAGCTCGCGCAAATGTTCAACCACGGCGCGATCGCGAGCTCCTACCTTCAAACGTCCAACCCGAGCCTGGTCACGGAACGCGTGCGCACTGCCATCGCTACCGTGGAGACTCTCTACTCGCGGCTCCTGCTGCTCGGAGCGTGCGTCGGCCTGCTGCGGGGGGCGCGGAGCCGTGTGGGACGCGCGTTCTCGGTCGCGGCGGGGGTGTTCGCGCTCAGCCCTTGGGGCTACCTGGCCGAGCTTGGCCTCCTTGGCGCTCTGGCCAGCCCCCTCCCGGGACCGGGCCGCCGGCCGCTCGAGCTTCTGGCGGTGGTGGTGCTCGCACTGTGCGTCGTCACCCACATCGTCTTCTTCGGTGCGCCGCGCTACGCCCTGGTTTGGGTGCCGTGGCTCGCGCTCCTCATGGCGCTGCCCACGAGCCCCGGCGTTGGGCCGGTCGCATCGATAAGCGCGCGTCGCCGAAGTGCCCGCGATCTTTGACATTCGCGCGTGTGGCGGATGATAATTTCCGTTCCTCTACAGGAGCCCCCGGATGCCGCTGATTGAAACGGAAGAAGCCGCACGTCGCCTTGCTCGTGCCATCGCCAGCGACCTATCTCTCTACAACGAGGAGAAGATCATCCGGGGCATCGAGCAGGATTCCTTGTTCGACGAGCTCGCGGAAGAAATCGAAGAAGGGCGCGCGCTCTACAAGAGCCGCGTGTCACCGGATCTCTACCACCGCAACTTCTACGATCGCGCCCTGGTCGACATCTTGGTCAAGTCCAAGGGGCACATCAAAAGTCGGCTCTGGTAGCGGCGCTGAAACACCTCTTCGAGCTCGCGTCGCACGAAGCGCCCGAGCGGGTGGACAAGGCACTGGTCCGCCTCCTCCCGGACGTTTCTCGCGCGACCGTGCAGCGCTGGATCGAGGAGGGGCGCGTCAAAGTCGACGGCAAGATCTGCCGCGCCAAGCAGCTGGTGCGTGGTGGCTCACGGCTCGAGGTCGAGCCCAGCGACCCTCCTCCTAGCCTCGCGCTGCCTGATCCGGGCGTGCCGTTCAACGTGCTGCACGAAGACCCGCACCTGATCGTCGTCGACAAGCCGGCGGGCATCGTGGTGCACCCAGCGCGGGGCCACGCCTCCGGAACGCTGGTCAACGGCCTCCTCGCGCGCGGCGGTTTCGAGCGCGCCAGCGCCGACGAGCGCGACCCCCAGGGCTCCGTGCGTCCCGGGGTCGTGCACCGCATCGACAAGGACACGAGCGGCATTCTCGTCGTGGCCAAGGACGAGCCAACGCGGGAGGGCCTCAAGCAGCAGCTCTCCAGCCACAGCATGGAGCGCGTTTACCTGGCGCTCACGCTGGGCGTGCCCAGGTCGACGCGCATCGAGTCCCTCTATGACCGGCACCCGCGCTCGCGCTTGCGCTTCACTTCCAAGACCAGCACGGGCAAGCGAGCGGTCACGAACGTTCGCGTGCTCGAGAGCCTTGCGGACGGCCGCGCCGCGTTGGTCGAATGCCGGCTGGAGACGGGGCGAACGCATCAGATCCGCGTGCACCTTTCCGAGCAGAGCGGCACCCCGCTGCTGGCGGATTGGCTTTACGGTCGCGCTCCCGGAGACGCGGACCTCGCCGGTGTCGCTACCGCGCTCGGTCGCCAGGCGCTCCATGCGGCCGTGCTCGGTTTCGTGCATCCCGCGAGCGCCGCGGCGTTGCGCTTCGAGTCGCCGCTGCCGCCGGATTTGACGACCGCGCTCGACGCCCTGCGCGCGCTCACAACTTGACGGCGTTGCCGAAGCGCTTCGAAAGCGCGCTCTGGCCCGCGGCGGAGAGCTCGTTGGCGAACATCTCCAGCTTGGTCAGGCCCTTGAGGTGAGGGGAGGCGGCGAGGGCTTTGGCGCCGGCGTCGCCGATGCCGTTGGCGCTCAGATCCAGCGTGCTGAGGCCGGCTAGCTTCGACGACGCAGCGAGCGCCTTGGCGCCGTCGTCGCCGATCGAGTTGCCGGATAGCGCGAGCACCTTCAGCTTGAAAGTGGCCTTCGCGAGCGCCTTGGCGCCGTCCGCGCCGATCTCGCTGCCGAGCAGAAACAAGGAGGACAGCTTGCCGAGCCGCCCCAGCGCCTTCACGCCGTCCACCCCGATCGGATTCATGCTCAAATCCAGCGAGGAGAGCGCAGGGTAGCCAGCCGCTTGGGCGAGTGCCTTGACGCCCTCGGTACCGATCCCGTTGCCGCTGAGGTTGAGGCTTGCCAGCTTCGGCAGCTGGCTGCCAGCGAGCGCCTGCGCCCCCGCGTCTCCGATTCCGTTGCCGCCGAGGTCCAGCGAGCTCAGCGCTCCCAAGTGCGCGGAGCCGAGGAGGCCGCGCGCACCCTCCGCGCCGAGGTCGTTGTCACTGGCGTCGAGCTTCTCCACGCCGTCCAGCGGGGCGTCGCCGAGCACGCGGCCGAGCTCTGGCCCGAGCCCTTTGCCAGCGAGGCTTAGCTGCTTGTCGAGGGGGCGCTTCAGCTTTTCGCGTAGCGCCGCGAGGGAGTCTTCGTCCACCTTCGCCGCCGGCTGGTGGCCGGCAGCTTCCGCGCCGGTCGGCGCTTCGTCCGCGGCTCGGGGAGAGGTTGCGCCAGCGCCGCCGCACCCCGTGCAGCACATGGAGAAAGCGAGGAGCAGGGCGCGGAGCGAGGGCGAGCTGACGCCGGACATATGAGGGAGATCTAGAAAGCTACCCCATTCCGGCCCGCGCTGCATCCGCCGCGGGGGCGTCCGCAAAGGCGCGCGGGAAGCGCAGCCGAAGCAAGAACAAG
Organism: Myxococcales bacterium; assembly: GCA_004193285.1. Taxonomy (GTDB): domain Bacteria; phylum Myxococcota_A; class Polyangia; order Polyangiales; family Polyangiaceae; genus PMG-095. The sequence goes on from SECP01000039.1 coordinate 41,487, forward strand.
GCGATGAAGCCGACGACGACGGCCCACCACAGGGTGCACAGTCGCACCAAAATCATCGACGCGGTGGCCGCGCCGAGCGCGACGTTGCCCCAGCCGATCAGGCCTTGGCGGAGCAAGCTCTCGACCACGCCCAAGCCGCCCGGAACCGGAATCAACGCGCCCGCCAAGGTGGCGCTCGCGTACACGATGACCGCGAGCGGCAGCGGCACCGGCTCGTTGAACCCGCCGAGTAGCAGCCACAGGGCCATGCCCTCTGCTCCCCACCCGACGAACGAAAGAGCGGTTGGGATCGGAAGCGCGCTCGGCCGCGCGAGCACCCGCAGGCTGTCCAAAGCGTGGCGCACCTTCGGGACCACGCTCACGAGCCGGCCGCCGCGCCCCTCGAGCCAATCACAGAACCAGCGCGCCGGCGGTTGCCAGAGGATGAAGAACAGCCCCACCGCGACCGCGGTCACGCCCGCGACCGCCCAAGGCAGCCCCGCTGGAAACGTCGCACCGCCGAGCAAGATGAGCAGCACGATGCCGATGACGTCGGTCAGGCGGTCGGCGATGACGATGGTCGCGGTTCGCTCCACCGGCACCCCGTGAGTCTTGGCGAGCACCGCGCTCTTGAAGACCTCGCCGACTTTACCGGGTGTGATGGTGAGCACGAACCCTGACAAGAACACGAGCAAGCTGTCGAAGACGGGAATGCCCCGGATGCCCAGCTGAGCGAGGTAGTATTGCCACTTGCCGAAGCGCAGCAGGTAGTTGAAGCAAGCCAGCCCGAGGGCGGCGACGAGCGCGCTCACGTGGAACGTCGCCAGGCTCGCCCCGATCTCGCTCATGCCGGTGTACACGGCGAAGAGGCCGTAGAGCAGCACACCCACCAGCGTGACGAGCAGCACGCGGCGCATCAATTGATTGGCGTTCACGTGGGCTTCGCTCTCCGGCGGCGCGCACGCAGCAGGGTCAGGCCGCACAGGAGCACCAGCGCGGTGGTCGACAGGACGACCAGCCAGACAGGCGCAGCCAGCGCGCCTCGCGCGGGGCCCGCAGGCGGGCGCTCCACGAGGGTCACGGGCTGTCTAGCAATCACGCGGCGGCCATAGCCTCGCGGCAATCGCCCCGCAATGGGCCCCTGATGCTAAGCTGCGCGACCCCCCGTGACCTCTGACCCAGCGAAATCCCAAGACGCGGCGCTCCTCGGCCAAACATCGGACGCCTGCGCTCGTCTCCGCCAAGAGGTGGGCCGGGTGGTGGTGGGCCAAGACGCCGTCGTCGACCACCTCATCGTGGCTCTGCTCACGCACGGGCACGCGCTGCTCGTGGGGGTGCCGGGCCTGGCGAAGACGCTCCTGGTCGCCAGCTTGTCGCGCGCGCTGGACCTGAGCTTTGGGCGCGTGCAGTTCACGCCGGACCTCTTGCCCGCCGACATCACGGGGACGGACGTGCTCACCGAGCACGACGGGCGGCGTGAGCTCAGCTTCCTGCCTGGGCCCATCTTCAAGAACTTGGTGCTCGCGGACGAGATCAACCGCACGCCGCCGAAAACGCAGGCGGCGCTGCTGCAAGCCATGCAGGAACGAGCGGTCACGGTGGGCGGCACGACGCACCTGCTGCCGGGCCCCTTTCAAGTTTTCGCGACTCGTAACCCCATCGAGCAAGAGGGCACCTACGCGCTTCCCGAAGCGCAGCTCGACCGCTTCCTGCTGGAGGTGCACGTGGAGTATCCGAGCGAGGACGAGGAGCGCAAGATCGCGCGCCGCACGACCTCGGGCTCTTCGCCGGAGGTGAGCCGCGTCCTGAGCGCGGACGAGCTGCTGATGCTGCAAGCCTTCATCCCCCGCGTGCCAGTGACGGACGCGGCGGTGGAGCTCGCGGTGAGGCTGGGGCGCGCCACGCGCCCGGGCGACTCCGCCCTTTCGGAGGTCAAGAGCTACGTGCGCTTCGGCGCCGGGCCGCGCGGCAGCCAAGCCCTGGTATTGGCGGCAAAAGCTCACGCGGCGATGCACGGCAATGCCGCCGCGGACGTGGAGGACGTGACGGCTCTGGCCCTCCCGGCGCTGCGGCACCGGCTGGTGCTGTCGTACCGCGCGGAGGTGGACGGCGTGAGTGATGCGGACGTCGTGGCCGCGATCGTGAAGCAGGTGCGAGCTTGAGCGAGTCATCGAGCGGGCTGAAGCAGCGCATCAAGCGCGCGCTGATCGAGGAGCTGGATTTACGCGGCAAGACGGAGGCGGACATCATGGATGCGGCGCCCCTCTTCGGTGAAGGCCTAGGGCTGGACTCGCTGGACGCGTTGCAGCTCGCCATGGCCATCGAAGAACGCTTCGGGGTGACGGTGCCCGAGGGTGAGGAAGGGCGCGCGGTGTTCGCGTCGGTAGATGCCATCGCCGCGTTTTTGGTGCGCAACGGCGTGCCGGAGGCCGGCTGAGGGTGCGTCCCCGCATCGCGGTGAGCGGTGTCGGGATCGTGTCTGCGCTCGGGCAGACCGCGGAGGAAACGTTCGGCGCTCTGCTCCGCGGGCAGCGCGGCATCGCCCCGCTCGCTCTGTTCGACCCCGGTGACGTGCGGTCCCGACAGGTCGGTGAGGTGCGCGGTTTGCGCGCAAAAGACGTCGCTTTCGGCAAGCCCGGCGCCGAGTACTCGCGCACGGATGCGATGGCGGTCGCCGCCGCCAAGGAGGCGGCCCTGCAGGCGCGCCTGCCGGCGGGGGCTCGGCTCGGCGTGGTCCTCGGGGGCACTACCGGCGGCATGCTCGAGACGGAGAGCTTGCTGAGCAGCCCGGAGGCGGCGCAGGTCTCGGCCGCCCGCGCGGCGGAGCTCATCAGCTACCCGCTGTCCGCGAGCTTGCTGCGCGTGTCGGAGGCTTTCGGCGGCGCCGTGCGAACCCGCAGCATTTGCAGTGCTTGTTCGGGCGGCGCGATCGCGCTGGTGCAAGCGGTGGCCTGGCTGGTTCGCGGCGAGGTGGACTTCGTGCTGGCGGGCGGCGCGGACGGCTTGTGCCGCTTGACGGTGCTGGGCTTCAACGCCTTGGGCGCGACGGATCCGCAGCCGTGCCGGCCCTTCGATCGCTCGCGCGCGGGGCTCAACTTGGGCGAAGGAGCGGGCGTGCTGGTCCTGGAGCGGGAGAGCACGGCCGTCGCGCGGGGGGCGCGCGTCCTGGCTTGGCTGGACGGCTACGCCATCGGCGCCGAGGCTCACCACATCACTCATCCCGAGCCCAGCGGCGCGCCCGCGGCGAGGCTCATGCAGGGCGCGCTGGCCCGAGCCGGCTTGGCTCCTGCTGACGTGTCGTACATCAACGCGCACGGCACTGGCACCCAGCAGAACGACGCCATGGAGGCGCGCGCCTTGCTTGAAGTGTTCGGCGAGGGGAGCCAGGCGTGGGTGTCGAGCTCCAAAGCCCAGCTCGGTCACACGCTGGGCGCCGCCGGCGCCATCGAGGCGGCCGTGACCGTGCTCGCGATCGAGCGGGGCCTCATCCCGCCCTCCGTCGGCTTGGTCGAGCCGGAGCTCTCCGGGCTCCGCTACGCGGTGGAGCCCGGACTGACCGGGCGCCTCGGCGCGGCGCTCTCCAGCTCCTTCGGCTTCGGTGGCATGAGCTGTGTGCTCGCCTTCGCCGAGAGCGCTTGGCCGGCGCCGCCGCCGGCGGCCGGAGCCAGCCAACTGGTGCTCGTCGGCGGCTGTGTGCTGCCAGCGTCGGCCAAGCCCGAGGCCGAGCTGGACGCCGAGCGTTCTCGCCGCTTCGATCGCGGGTCGGCCCAGGCCGCGGCCGGGGTCGCGCGCGTCGTCCCGGTCGGTCAAGGGGAGGGCGCCGGGTTGGTGCTGGGCACTGCGTTCGGCAACGTGCAGCGGACGATGGCGTTCTTGGCGCGAGGGCGAGAACGCGGCGCGCGGCTCGTCCCCCCGGCGGAGTTCCCCCACCTCGTGCCGTCGGCTCCGGCCGGAAACGCGTCCGTTTACGCGGGGCTGACCGGGCCCGTCTTCGCCGTGAGCGAGCTCTCGCAGAGTGGGGACGCGGCGTTCGCCACCGCCTGCGATCTGCTCGAGCTCGGCCTCGCGACGCGCCTCGTCGCCGGCGGCATCGCCCCCCGCGATGAGATCGTCGATCGCGTGCTGGGCCCGCTTCATCAGGAAACGGACGGTGAGCGCGGCGAAGGCGCTGGCTTCGTCCTCGTAGCGGACGGCGCGGCGTTGCCTCCCACCGTGCGCCCGAGCGCGGCCGTGCTCGGGCGCTATGCCGGCGCCGAGCTTTCGGAGGTGCCCGCCCTGCCAGCCTCGCTGTCGGCGGTGGTGGTGCTGGGGGCGGCCGACGCTCACGCCCGGCGTTGGCTGGAGCAATCGAGTTGGCGCGACGTGGCGCGGCGCGACTTGGCGCGTGAGCACGCGCATCACGAAGCGCTCGGGGCGATTGCGCTGGCGGTGGCGGCCGAGGCGATCGCGTCGCAAGGAGCGGAGCGCGCGCTGGTGCTATCCGGCGGCGGCGGCAAGCTGAGCGCGGTGCTTCTCGGCCCCGCCGAGGCGCGGAGCTAACCGAGGTGAGCGCGGCCATCCTCGCGTACGGCGCCGCCTCGGCGCTCGGTGTGGGCGCGGAGGCCTTCGAGGTGGGAGGCGCGGGGGCGGCACCGAAAGATTGCTGGTCCGCGCGCCGCGGCGGCAAGCCGTTCGCCCGCGTGAATGGCCTTTCCGCCGCGCACGCGGAGCGGCCGCGCGCCCTCCTGGAGCTGGGGCTGGACCAGGTCGTCGCTGGCCTTTCGGAGCGCCTGCCCGGCTGGCAAAACCTGCGGCTAGGGGTGGCGATCGGCACCTCCAGCGGGGGCTTCGCGGCGCTGGAGCGCGCGCTCGCCGGGGAGCCAGTGGCGGCGGCGGCCTGCGCGTACTTCTCCCCGCTCGCCGCGCTCTCCTCCCGGCTCCCGCGCGCGCCAGAGCGGCTCGTCTCCGTTTACGCGGCGTGCGCGTCTTCCACCATCGCGCTGGGCCTCGGCTTGCGCTGGCTAGAGCTCGGGGACGTGGATCTGGTGCTCGCCGGCGGTTACGACGCCGAAAGCGAGTGGGTGTGCGCCGGTTTCGACGCTTTGAGGGCGACGAGCAATGAGCGGCCTCGCCCGTTTCGCGCCGAGCGTGACGGCATGGCTTTGGGCGAAGGGGTCGCGCTGCTCGCGCTCGGGCGACCGGAGCTCGCCGCGCTCGGCTACGTCAACGGCTTCGGAGCGAGCACGGACGCCGTGCACATCACGGCGCCGGATCGCACCGGGCGCTCGCTGGCCCGCGCCGCGCGGCGAGCTTTGGAGGACGCGGCGCTGCCGCCGGAGCGCGTGGACTTCGTGAGCGTTCACGGCACTGGCACTTCGTTCAACGACGCCGCCGAGGGCGCGGCTCTGCAGCTGATTTTCGGCGAGCGGCCGAGCGGCTTGGCTCTGCACGCTTTCAAATCGGTGGTGGGGCACACGCTTGGGGCCGCCGGCGCTCTCGAATCGCTCGCGGCGGTCTCGGCGTTTCAGCAGGGCGTGCGGCCTGCCTCCGCCAGCCGCGGCGAGCCGATGCCGGAGCTCGCCGGGCGCTTGCTGGAGCGCAACGAGGCCGCGCCCGTCGAGCACTGCTTGAAGCTCTCCACCGCCTTCGGCGGCGCCAACGCGGCGCTCGTGCTTTCGCGCTCCACGGCCGCGCTCGGTTCACGGCCGGACCGCGCGGTGCACGTCGCGGCCGCGGGCGGGAGTGTGAGCGCGCTGGTTCCCGCGCGCGTGGAGCCGCTGCTCGTTTCGCCGCCGGAGCGCTTGCCGCGATCGGACCTGCTCTCGGAGCTGTGCGTGGCGGCGGCCGCGGAGCTGCTGCGCGTGGTCGCGGAGCGAGGCCTACCGCTCGAACGTCTACGCACCGGCGTCGTCGTCGGCAGCGCCTCCGCGAGCCTGCAAGCGGACGTCGAGTTTGGCGCTCGCATCCTCGCGCAGGGGCTGGCGCACGCCGAGCCCCGTCGCTTTCCGGCCACCTCGCCCAACGCGTGCGCCGGGCACGTCGCGATCGCGTTCGGCCTGGGCGGCCCTTCACACGCGGTGGGCTCGGGCGTGGGCGCCGCCGACGAGGCGCTCCTCGTTGCGCGCGACTGGCTGCGGGCCGGCGACGCCGACGCCATGCTCGTCGTAGCGGCGGAGCACGCGGAAGAAGGAGCTCGCCGCGTGCTGGACGCGGTGGGCGTACCGCTGCCGAACGGCGCGCGCGCGCTGCTCCTGACCGCCGGCTCGTTCGGCCCGCTCCTGGAAGATGGTCGCTATTTTGCGGATTTTTGCCGCTAACGGCCGCGGTTCTAGCAGCCGGCTTGCCCGAGTCCGAGGCTTTTGGCAGTGTGCGCCCGCCGGAATAGCTCCTCTCGTACCGGCGTTCCGATCCCCGTGAAGCCCTTGTCCGTCCTCCCGAAGCTCCTCGCCGGCCTGGCGTTTTCCACGTTGGCTGGTTGCACCCACGACTTCATCCCCAACACCCAGGTGGAGGACTCGGACTTCAACCGCCAGGTCATCGGCTACTGCGAGGACTACCGGCGCGCGGTCGAGCGTCGCAACATCCCGGCGCTGCTGAAGATGGCGGACGCCAAGTACTACGAGGACGGCGGCACGATCGACACGAGCGACGACCTGGATCTGGCAGGCCTGCAGGCGTACTTGAACGAGAACTTCAAGAAGACCACGCAGATCCGCTACGAGATCTTCTATCGGGACATCAGCTTCGGCCGCGCAAATCAGGTGTACGTGGACTACACCTACAGCGCGAGCTACAAGGTCCCCGTGCCGACGCCGCCGGGGGAAACACCGTCGCCGGACGTGTGGCGCCGCCGCGTCGCGGACAATCGGCTCGAGCTGGTGCGAGACGGCGAAAAGTTCCGCATCCTCGCTGGCATGTGACGCCCGGGCGTCGTTTTACCTAACGAGTGAGGATGCTGCAGCTGACGCCGTCGACTCGGCGTAGAACCAGCCCCTCGCTGCTCGTCACCTCCCAAATCGCGCGCGCGTACTTGTCGCTCCAAACGTAGCGAATGCCCGGCGCCGCTTGGGCGTCCGCCCCTGCGCGCTGGGCCGCGGCCCACGCGTCGTCGAACGAGCAGCTCGGCTCCGGGGCGATGCGCGCTTTGGAGCGCCGTTCTTCGCGCCCGACGAGCTCGCCACCGGTGGAGCTGAGCAGCAGGCGCGCCGCGCCGGCGTCCGCGCCGCCGCTCACTCTCTCGCCGCTCGGCTTCGCATAGGCGAGCTCGACCTTGCCCTCGGTGATGACGCCTCGCGCGTCGAGCGGACCCGCGCTGAGACTGACGAGCACCGCATCTCGGTGCCACGCGCTCGCTTTGCGGCGAGCCTCGCCGAGCAAGCCGTTGGGGTCGAGCCGCGGGGGCGCGTCCGGCAGCGGCAAAGCCGGTGCGGCGGCGGGGGCCGCAGTGGCGCTGGGAACGGCGGCAGTGCGAAAGGAAACACTGGCGCCGAGCGCGAACAGCGCCAGGGCCAGCAGCCCACCACCTCCGAGCAAGAACAATAGCCCGCGGCGCGAGCCGAGAGCGCGCGGCGTGGGACGCGCCATGGGCGGGCGGGTGCGCGGCGCTGGCGCGGCCGCCAGCAAGAACCCGCAGCTTTGGCAGCGAGTACCCGAGAGTCGAATGTCCGCTCCGCATTGCGGGCACGAGCTCGCTGTAGCTGGGGGCATCACCATCGCGCTCATCTTCGGGGGCCGAGGTTCCCCCGAGCGTTCATGGTAGCCGAAAGTCTTCTGCGATTTCAGCGATCTCGAAGCCGGGCTCACGGCCGCTGCGTCCCTCGTTTTTTGCCCGGAGTCGGAACGCCAAGGACTCGCCGAACAGCTTGCTCTTGCCGGTCCAAGAGAGGCCGGGCCGCGCGACCACCACCACCTCGCTCGGCGACGCCGGCGCGGGCACTCCGTCTGCCTTGGCGCGTGCCGCGCTGTCCCACGTGTAGGTGCGGAGCGTCTGCGGCGCCGCCACGACGCGCCCGGCCAGGATCGTGTAGTCCAGCTGCGCAAAGCGGGCGCGCCACACGGCTTGCGCCGGCTGACGGTTGCCCTCCGAAACGACGCTGGCTTGCGCCGCGAACAGCGGGAACAACTCGCGCGTGGACTCCTGCAGCACGGCGATGAAGAAGCGGCTCACTTGGTCCCTCGCGGCCTCTGAATCGAGGGGCATTCGCACCACCCGGAGCCCCCTCGCGGCTTCGCTCGAGTCCGATGGGACGGCCGGCGAGCTGAGGCCGACCTCCGCCGCGAAGCTCGGGGCGGCCCGAGAAGACTCGGGAAAACGCTCCGAAGTGGGGAAGACCGGACCTTCGGCGCCGCTCGAGCACGCCAGTGGCAAGAGCGCCGCCAGCAAGCCCCGTGCGGCCTTCACAGAGGCTCGATGCGAGGCTCGTCCGTGCGAGAGAGGTGCACGATGGAGCGGGCAGGGGCGGACAGGAAGCCCGAGGGGGGCGTCTCCACGTCACACGCGAGCAGAGAAAAGCAGGAGCTTTCGATGCTCGGAATGCGCGCTTTGCGCAGTCCTTCTTCGCCCAGCAGCTCCTCCATCTCGAACCGGCCCTTCCAGCGGCGCAGCACCACGGAGCCGGTGCGGGTCACCGCGATGAGCAGCTCACCGTTGGTAACCAGGATGTCCCCGCTGTTCTCTCCGTGACCTTCCTCCGCGGACAGGCGATCCACGAGCGCGATGGAAGCCCGCAGGGCGGCGGCGACATGCTCGCCCTGAACGTGCGCGTCATCCAAGTGCCCGGCGTCGTGCAGGAACGACAGGAAGAGGTAGAAGAAGCACTCGCTGTCCGTCTCGCCTCGCACGTTGCGCCGCAAAAACTCTGGCTGAGACTCCAGGAGGCGCGAGCGCAACCGGTCGAAACCGACGATGGTGCCCGTTTGAGCGAACAGCCACGCCCGGTAGCGAAACGGGTGCGTGTTCTCGGTGCGCAGCGCGCCGACGCTCGCGCGACGCACGTGGCCGAGCATGACGTCCGTCCGGACGTCCTCGGCCGCCTCCACGAGGTCAATCTCCTCGCGGTCGTCGATGGGGCGACGGCGGAGCAGCACTTCCCCGGCTTGATAGAAGCCGAGGCCCCACCCGAGCGGCTCGCCGTCCGTGCGGCGGGCCTTGAGTAGCGTGCGATTCGCCTCCAGCACTCGGGCGCCCAGGTCAGCGCGGTTCCCGATAAAGCCGAACATGCGTGCCATGGTTCTTGGGGGTGCGGATCCGGTGGGTGAAAGTCCGGAATGCCGATGACAAGCATACCGCCCCCCAGCCTGCTCCGCACGCGGCTTCGTCGCTCCGGCGCCTCTCGGCCTTGCTGCCACTTTCGAAACACGATGGAGGCGCGCGGATTTGGCCGCTCAGCCAGCGAGCCGCTATCATTGGCCTGGGCGGACTTCACCCGTGCGCCGGAGCATCGAAACCGAGATGGAGCGCGAAGCCTTCACGGAAGCACTGCTGAGAGTGATGGAAGCGAAGGAGCACTGGGCCTGGCGGCACTTCACCGAGGGCCGAGTGCCGCGCGAGCTACTCCACATCCACCTCGAGCAGGAATACGCCACCTACGTACGCGATTTCCCGGTATTGGTGGGGCGCGCGTACGTCGCGTGCCCCATTGCCTCGGTGCGGCGCGAGCTGATCGAGAACGTGTTCGAAGAGGAAACGGGGCGGCTCGGCGCCGGGCGCCCTCACCCTGAGCTGTTTTTGGAGTATCCGCGCGGCCTCGGCATGGACCTCACGCGTTTCGACCGGGTGGAGCTGCTACCGGGGGCGGCGGCTTACCGCGAGCTTTTGGACCGATGCACCCTCGACGGCGGTTGGGAGGTGGGGGCCGCCGTCACCACCTTGTTCCTGGAAGGAACGAAGTTCGATCGCGGCGAGCTGTCCAAGGACGCGCCCAGGCGCCCTGCGCCGCCCCTCACGGAGCACCCTCTCGTCAAGCACTACGGGCTCCCGCTGGAGGCGCTGGCGCTGACGCGCGCGCACCGAAGCGTCGAGGGGGGGCATCGCGCGTCCGCCTGGCGGAGCATTCTGGACTACGTGACCGAGCCGGCGCGTCAGCAGGCGGTGGTGAGCGCCATGCAGGCTGCGCTGGAGCACTGGCTTCGTTACCGTGATGATGTAGCGACTGCGTGTGGAATTGTGCGAGAGCGCGACCACGATTAAAGTCCGCCGCCAGATGACGAAGTCCCTGCTCGTGCTGGCACTTGGGCTCTCGGCGTGCGGCGCCGTTTACCCGCAGCTGGAAACTCCCGTGCGCACGCCCCCGGCGCACGTCGCCCTCGTCCCGCCGCCGCCCGACGACCTGGTGTTCCTCAAGTTTGCGGGCGCGGTCATCCCGTCTCGGACCCGTGATGGGCGCACGTGGGACTCGGTGGGGGGCGCTTTGCCGGACGCGTTCGCGAAGTTGTCGGTGGATGGAAAGGTCTTGTTGGAGACGCCGGTACAAAGCGACTCGCTCACCCCGACGTGGCCAGGGCAGCGCATTGCCAACTACCAGGTGCGCGCCGGCGCGTCGGTCAAGGTGGAGCTGTGGGACAGCAATCCTCTCAACAACCACCCCATCTGCGTCTCCGACGTGCGCTTGGATCCAGGCGAAGATCCCATGCAGATTAACTGCAATAGCGGCGCGGAGATTCGGCTCCTCGTACAGCCAGCTCATGGCAAGCTCGGCGTAGGTCTGTTCTACGAGCTGCGGCAGGATGAAGTGGTGGTGACGCGGGTGCTGAAAGAATCGCCGGCGGCCCGGGCGGGGCTTGTGCGCGGCGACCAACTGCTCAAGATCCAAGGCAAGGCCGTAATGACGATGGAAGACGGCGAAGCCCAGAGCCTCATCAACGCCAACGCGGCCACCGGCGTGAGCTTGCTCGTGCGCAAGGCGGACAAGACCGAGCTCGAGCTCACCCTCAAGGAGGGCGCTATCTATCCGGTGCAGGGCGAAGGCGTCACGATCGATGGCTGAGCACGCGCTCGAGCGCGACACGCTCATCGTGCGCGGGCCGGACCGCAAAACGTGGCTGGATGGCCTGCTGACCTGCAAGGTGCCGGACGTCGCGCCAGGAGTAGCCGGCTACGGCTTGCTGCTGACCAAACAGGGTAAAATCGTTACGGACGCGTTCTTGGTGGACGACGGAGCGGCCCTGTTCGTCGGCGTCGCCCCTGGCCAGGGCCCCGCGGTGCGTGACCTTCTGGACCGCTACCTGGTGATGGAGGACGCCGAGCTATCAGTCGCCGAGCCGCCGCTCGCTTGGCGCCTCCTTACGGACGGCGTCGACCCCGTAGCCGGCGCTGCTCACGGCCTACTCACGCTCGGTAGCTTGCGCGCTCAGCTCGTCGCTGTACCGCACGCAGCGGAGGCGCCGAGCGCTGCTCCGCTGCTCGCCGAGCACGGTCTCGGCGTGTTCGGTGTGGATTTCGGCGAGCGCGACAACCCCCACGAGGCGTCGCTCGACCGCATCGCGGTGTCCTGGACGAAGGGCTGCTACCTGGGCCAGGAGGTCGTCTGCATGCAAGACATGCGCGGCAAGGTGAAGCGGCGTCTCGTCGCGCTGGAGGGCAGCGAGGCCTTGCGCACGGCTGGCGCGGGGCCGGTCTTGGCGGCGGACGGCAGCGTCGTAGGCCAGGTGTCCAGCGTGCACGCGACGGCGGCGGGAGCGCGCGTTTTGGCGAGTATTTCTACGTCGGCTCTGGAGTCGCAGGCGGCGCTCAGCGTGCAGGGGGAAGCGCTCCGCCCGGCGTTAAAAGTGAGCTAGGCTTCGCGTCAGCCTATGCCGAGCCAAATCACCGAAAGTGGCCTCCGTGTTGCAGATGACGCCCTCAGCCTGATCGCCAAAACGCCGCTCGTGCGGCTCGCTCGGATCAGCCCCCAGGGCGGCGCGACGATTTGGGCCAAGGTGGAGTACATGAACCCGGCCGGCAGCGTGAAAGACCGCCCCGCGCTGTCGATGATCCTCGCCGCCGAAAAGAGCGGCGCGCTCAAGCCGGGCTCGGTGCTGGTGGAGGCAACGAGCGGCAACACCGGCATCAGCCTGGCAATGATCGCGGCGGTGCGCGGCTACCGGTGCGTGCTGGTCATGCCGGAAGACATGAGCCTGGAGCGTCGGTACATCCTGCGCGCCTATGGCGCAGAGATCGTGCTCACTCCGGCGACGGAGGGCATGGCCGGCGCGGTCAGTCGCGCGCGCAGAGTCCTGGAGGACACGCCGTCCTCGTTCATGCCGAGTCAGTTCACGAACGGCGCCAACCCGGAGAGCCACGAGCACGGGACCGCGCTGGAGATTCTGGAGCAGGTAGGCGGCAAGCTGGCCGCCTTCGTCGCCGGCGTCGGCACCGGCGGCACCATCACCGGCGTGTCGCGCACGCTGCGCAAAAAGCTGGGTAAAGACGTGAAGGTGTTCGGCGTGGAGCCCTCGAGCAGCGCGGTCCTGTCGGGGAAGCCGCCCGGTATGCACGGCATCCAGGGGCTCGGCGCGGGCTTCGTCCCAGAGATTTTGGAGCGCTCGCTGATCGACAAGGTCATCGAGGTGAGCGACGTGGCGGCCGAGCGCATGGCGCGGCGGCTGGCGCGTGAAGAGGGGCTGCTCGTCGGCCCGTCTTCGGGCGCGAACGTGCACGCCGCGCTCGAGGCCGCGAATGACCTCAGCGGCGGCAACGTCGTGACGATTTTGTGCGACTCGGGCGAGCGCTACCTGTTCTGAGCGCCGGCGCCGCGCGGCCGTTCAGTGCCCTTTGAACACCGGCGCGCGGCGCTCCAGGAAGGCGCGCACGCCCTCTTTGGCGTCCGCGCTCTCGAGCAGCGCGAGCTGGCCTTCGCGCTCACGGAGGAGCGCGGCTTCGAGCGCCGCGGCGTTCTCGTGCACGGCGGCTTTGATGCGCGCGAGTGAAAGCGGGGGACCCGCTGCCAGCGTCGTGGCGAGCGCGAGCGCGGCCGCTTCCGCGTCCTTGTCCGCGGTCAGGCTGGAGGCGAGCCCGAGCGAGACGGCCTGGGCCGCATCGATGCGCGAGCCCAGCATCAGCATCTCCAGCGCGCGCGCTGGCCCAAGCAACCGGGTGAGGAAGTAGCTGCCGCCGCCGTCCGGCATCAGGCCGATCGCGACGAACTTCTCCTGCAGGTAGCCAGACTCGGCGAAAACCCGAAAGTCACAGGCGAGCGCCAAATCCGCGCCAAAGCCGACGGCGGGCCCCGTCACCGCCGCGACCACCGGCTTGGGCAGCTTCACGATCCGGAGGCTGAGCGCTTGAAAGCGGTCCAGCACGCGGCCGGCGGCGCCGCCCCCGGCTTCTATCTCCTGGGCGATGATGCGCACGTCCGCCCCCGAGCAGAACGCGCCCGGCACGCCGGAGAGCACGATGGCGCGCACCGCGCTCGCGCTCTCTGCGTCGGAAAACGCGCTCGAAAGCGCGTCTACCGTCTCCGGGGTGAGCGCGTTCTTGGCGCTCGGGCGCTGCAGCCGAACCAGGCGTACGGCGCCGTGATCTTGGACCAGGACCTCGGGGATAGAACCAGCCGTCATAGCCCGAGCATGCCCGACCCTTCCCGGGCGTGCTAGAGCGCGCGCATGGGCGACCGCATCGATCTACCCGCCAGCCGAAGGCTCGAAGAGCAGCAGGGCGAGACGTACCCCCGGCTCGTCGCGATCATGCAGCGCCTGCTCGCGCCGGACGGCTGCCCCTGGGACCGCGAGCAGAGCTACGCCTCGCTGCGGAAGTACGTGCTCGAGGAGGCGTGCGAGGTGATCGACGCCATCGATTCGGGCCGCCCGGAAGCGCTGGTGGACGAGCTGGGAGACTTGCTACTGCAGGTCGTCTTCCTGGGCGAGCTGGCGCGCCGGGACGGCAAGTTCGGACCGGACGACGTGGTGCACGCCATCGCCTCCAAGCTCGTCCGCCGGCACCCGCACGTCTTTGGCGACGTCGAGGTGAGCGGCAGCGAAGAGGTCCTCACCAACTGGGAAGAGATCAAGCGCGGAGAGTACGGCGACCGAGGTCTGCTCGCGGGTCTCCCCAGCTCTTTTCCGGCGCTCGCGCGCGCGCAGCGCCTGAGCGATAAGGTCAGCAAGGTGGGCTTCGATTGGCCGGACGCGCGGGGCTCGCGCGAGAAGGTGACGGAGGAGCTGGCCGAGCTGGACCGCGCGGTCGCCGGCGAGTCCCAGGAGCGCATCGAGAGCGAGCTGGGCGACGTCTTGTTCGCGCTCGTCAACTTCGCGCGCCATCAAGGGGTGGACGCCGAGCTCGCGCTGCGTAAAACCGCGGACCGCTTCTCCGGTCGCTTCGCGCACGTGGAGGCGCGCGTGAAGGAGCAGCACGGCGGCTTCCCGACCGACGAAAAGGGCAAGCCGACTCGAGGCGTGCCGCTCGAAACGCTGGACGGCTATTGGAACGAAGCCAAGGAGCGAGGACTATGACGACCGCGGTGGACCCTGTCGGCCGCCTGCCGGAGGAGTGGCGGGAAGCCATGCAGGCGCTGGGCGAAAAACCGTTCCGCGCCGAGCAGGTATTCCGCTGGATTCACGAGCGCGGCGTCCTCGATCCGGAGCAGATGTCGGACTTGAGCAAGCCCCTGCGCGAGAAGCTGAAGGAGAGCGGTTTCGCGCCGCCGGCGCGGGTGGCGGAGAAGCACGCGGCCGCGGACGGCACGCGCAAGCTCGTGCTGGAGCTGCATAGCGGCGCGCGCGTCGAGTGCGTCATCATCCCGATGACGGACTTGAACGACGCGGACGCCTCTGCCGCGCCGGAGGACGACGACGAGGATCGCGACGGGAGCGCTCCCGGCAAGACGCGCATCACGCTCTGCGTCTCCACCCAGTATGGTTGCGCGATGGGCTGCGTGTTCTGCGCCAGCGGTCAGGCTGGCTTGCAGCGCGGCCTCACCGCCTCGGAGATCGTCGCGCAAGTTCTCATCTCCAAGCAGCACCTGGAGCCGCACGAGGAGCTGAAGAACCTCGTCTTCATGGGCATGGGGGAGCCGCTCCACCACTACGAGGAGACCGCGCGCGCCATTCGCCTGCTCACGCACCCCACCGCGCGCGGCATGAGCCCGCGTCGCATCACGGTCAGCACCGTGGGCCTAGTCCCCGGCATCGCGCGTTTGGGAGCGGATTTCGGCGGCAAAGTCGGGCTCGCGGTGTCGCTGCACGCCCCGAACGACGACGTGCGCGATCGCATCATGCCGATGAACCGCAAGTATCCCATCGTGGAGCTGATGCGCGCCTTGCGAGAGTACCCGCTGCCCATGCGGCGCCGCATCACCATCGAGTACACGCTCATGAACGAGGTGAACGACGAGGTCAGCCACGCGCGCGAGCTCGTGCAGCTCCTACGCGGCCTCCGCGTCAAAGTGAACCTCATCCCCATGAACCCGATCAGCGCCTCCGAGCTGAAGGCGCCGAGCGGCGCGCGGGTCGCGGCTTTCCAGCGAGTGCTGTCGGAGAACGGAGTCTCGTGCTTCGTGCGCACCCGGCGCGGGGACGAAGTGTCGGCCGCGTGCGGCCAGCTCGCCATCGCCGACGACCTCGTCCGGAAGAAGCGCGAGCGCGACGCGCAGCGCGAAGCAAACAAGTCGTAAAGGGGTCGTAGCCCGCTGCCTGGGGCTGCCGCCGCGCGGCCCGATCGGCAGAAGGCTGTCGTGTCGACCCCAGGTGGCTTCGCCGCGCCCAGCCGCATCGGGAGCGGGACGTGACCGTGAAGAGCGCGAGCGGGTCCGCTCTTGGTCGGGTAGGGAGCCGAAAAGGATAGAGGGCGCGGGAGGCGCCGCTCCGCCGCCCCGAGTCGCCCTCGCGGAGGCTTCTTCCTCATCCTATAGTGAGGTGATGTTCAAGCGCGTGCTGGTCGCGAATCGCGGGGAGATTGCCGTTCGAATTTTCCGCACGCTCGAGCGGCTCGGGGTGGAGAGCGTCGCGGTTTTCTCCGACGCGGACGTAGCGGCTCCCCACGTGGCCGCGGCGGATCAGGCGTTTCGGCTCGGCCCGGCGCCGCTCGCGCAGAGCTACTTGAACGCGGACTTGGTGCTCACGGCCGCGCTCGAGAGCGGCGCAGACGCGGTGCACCCTGGCTACGGCCTGCTGAGCGAAAACGCCGCGTTCGCGGAGAAGGTGCGCGCCGCCGGCATCACCTTCATCGGTCCGCCCGCTAGCGCGCTGGAGGCGATGGGGGACAAGCTGCGCGCTCGCGCGGTGGCGCGCTCGGTCGCGGTCGAGCCTCCGCCGGGCACGGACGGCCCGGTCGCGCCCGACGACGGCGAGCGCTTGCTCGCGGAGGCAGCGCGCATCGGCTACCCGGTCTTGATCAAGGCCGCGGGTGGCGGCGGCGGCATCGGCATGCAAATCGTGCGCGCGCCGGCGGACCTCGCGCGCGCCGCGCAGACCTGCGCCGACCGCGGCCGAGCCGCCTTCGCCGACGAGCGGATTTACCTGGAGCGCTACGTAGACCAGCCGCGCCACGTCGAGGTTCAGGTGCTCTGCGACGAGCACGGCGGCGCGGTCGCGCTCGGGGAGCGAGAGTGCAGCGTGCAGCGCCGCCATCAGAAGATCATCGAGGAGTCCCCCTCGCCGGCGGCCTTCTTCGAAGGGGAGGAGGGTGCGGCGCGGCGGCGCGCGCTGCACGCAGCGGCGCTCTCGGTGGTGAAGGCGGTAGGCTACGTGGGCGCGGGTACGGTGGAGTTCGTTGCCAGCAGCGGGGGCGAGCTGTTCTTTCTCGAGGTCAATGCGCGGCTGCAAGTCGAGCATCCAGTGACGGAGCTCGTCACCGGTTTGGATCTGGTGGAGCAGCAGCTCCTGGTCGCGAGCGGCTCGGCGCTGGCGCCGGCAGTGCTCGGGGCCGCGTCTTGCGGTCACGCGGTCGAGGCGCGCGTCTATGCTGAGGATCCCGCGCGCGGCTTCTTGCCGCAGCCAGGTCGAGTCGAGGAGCTCACGTGGCCGGCCGGGGAAGGCATCCGTGTCGACGCGGGGATCGCGCAGGGCTCGGAGGTGACGCCCCATTACGATCCCATGCTTGCCAAGATCATCGCTTACGCGGCCACCCGAGCGGAGGCGATCGCCCGGCTGGTCAGCGCGCTCGAGCACACCAAGCTACGCCTGGTGGGGCCCAAGGGTGATCGAACGACGAACTTGGCGTTTTTGCGCCAGGTTTTGGGATCGCCGGAGTTTGCCGCCGGCGCCTACGACACCTCGCTCGCCGAGCGGCTGGTGAAGGGCGGATGAGCGAGCTCCTGGCGGCGGCTCGAGCGTGGATCGAAGGCGATCCGGATCCGGGCACGCGCGCGGAGCTCGGCGCCTTGGTCGAGGCGGGGGACTTGGCGGAGCTCGCATCGCGGCTCACGCCGCTCACGTTCGGAACCGCTGGCCTACGCGGCCCGGTCGGCGCCGGGAGCTCGCGCATGAACCTCGCGGTGGTCGTGCGCGCCGCCTACGGAGTCGCGCGCTACGTGGAGGAGGCAGGCCTCGCGGACCGGCCCCTGGTCATCGGCTTCGACGCCCGCCCCACGAGCCGCGCGTTCGCGGAAGCTTCCGCCAGCGTCTGGCTCGCTCGAGGCTTGGCCGTCGTGGCGTTCACGGAGCCGGTCGCGACGCCGCTGTGTGCGTACCTCGGGCGGGAGCTCGGAGCCGCCGCGACGGTGGTCGTCACCGCCAGTCACAACCCACGCGGCGACAACGGTTACAAAGTTTACGGGCCAGACGCGGTGCAAATCGTGTCCCCGACCGACGCGCAAATTGCGGCTCACATCGCAAGCGCTCCGCGGGCGTCGGAGGTAAGCCGAAGCGCGCTCGCGGGCGTGACGTGGGTCCAGCCGAGCCAGCTCGACGGCTATTATGCGGCCGTCTCCGCGGCGGTGCCGCGCGGCGCGGCCCAGCGCGACCTCACCATCGTGCACAGCGCGCTTCACGGCGTCGGAACCGAGCCCATGCTGCGCGCGCTGAGCGAAGGCGGCTTCTCGCGCGTCACCACCGTGCCCGAGCAACGAGCGCCCGACGGCACCTTCCCGACGACCCCGTTTCCGAACCCGGAAGAGCCGGGCACCCTGGATCTGGCGCTCGCGGAAGTGGAGCGCCGCGGCGCCGAGCTGCTCTTGGTCAACGACCCGGACGCCGACCGTTTGGCGGCAGCCGCGCGCTTGGATGGCGTCGTCACCGTGCTGGACGGCAATCAGCTCGGCGCGCTCTTGGCCGATGCAGCGATGTCGGGAGCTCGGGTCGGTAGCACGCCGCTGGTGCTCAGCAGCGTGGTGTCGTCGCCGCTCGTGAGCTCCATCGCTCGGTCGCGGGGCGCGCACGCCGAGCGCACCCACACCGGCTTCAAGTGGCTGTGGCACGCCGCCCTCGCGCTCGAAGCCGGCGGCGCGGGGACCTTCTGTTTTGCCTACGAAGAGGCGCTCGGTTACTCCGTATTTTCAGCCGTTCGCGACAAGGACGGCATCGCGGCGGGGCGAGCGCTCGCGGAGCTGGCGGCGAGCCTCAAAGCGCGCGGTGCCACGCTGTTCGACCGGTTGTTCGAGCTGCACCGCGAGCACGGCTTGTGGATGAGCGCGGCCCGGAACATCACGCTGCAAGGGGCGGGCGCCGCCGGTCGCGTCGCCGCGCGGCTGGACGCGCTGGTCGCGACCGCACGCATCCGCATCGGTGCGGAGCACGTCACGAGCATCGTCGACTATCGGAGGGGGGCAGAGGGGCGCGCGCCCTGGCTGGGCGCTGCGCCGCTGCTCGAGCTGAGTTTGGAGAGCGGCGCGCGCCTCCTGATCAGGCCGAGCGGCACCGAGCCCAAGCTGAAGTTGTACGGACATGTGCGACGCGTCGTCACCCAAAGGAGTGAGTACGCGGCCGCCCTGGCGGAGGCGCGTCTTTTTGCCTCGCAGCTGCTGCGCGAGCTCGAGCAAACGCTGGACCTCTGAGTTGAGCCGTCGTGCGGGCCCGTGATCGCGCTCGTCCGAACAATCGGCCCAGGCGCGACGGAGCGCTGTATTCACGAAAGAAGCGCGCTAGGGTCGATGCCCGCGACCTCACTTCGAAGGAGAAATCATGAAGCACTTCGTTTTGGCGCTGGGTTTATCGCTTGGGCTACTGACTCCGGCGCTCGTGAGCGCGCAGGAGCTCGGTCAAAAGGGCGACGCCATCTTCTCGGTCGATCGCTTGATGGGCGTGACCGGCACCAAGCGTGACCCGGAGGGGCTGCCAGCCACGCAGGACTTCACTTCGATCAGCTTCGGCTGGCGGGGGCAGGCGATGGCACCGTTCGACGTGCCGCGGCTCAGCTTCGATTACCTGCCTATCGACCACCTGAGCATCGGTGGCTCGCTCGGCTACGTGTCGGTGGATGGCGAGAACGCCGGCGACTACGAGGCTTTCCTGTTTGCGCCGCGGGTTGGCTACGCCTACGCCTTCGGGCGCGTCGTCGGCATCTGGCCGCGCGGCGGCCTCACGTACCACACGCAGAGCCCGGGGGACGTGACCGAGAAGGGGTTCGCGCTGTCGCTCGAGTGCCCGTTCACGTTCTCCCCCGCGAGCCATTTCGCGTTCCATGTCGGGCCCACGTTCGACATCGACATGTTCGGCAGCATCAAGCTCGGCAACCTCGAAAAGCAGGATTTGACTTACCGCGCCTTCGGCTTGAACGCGGGCCTGCTCGGCTGGTTCTGAGCGCAGCCCGGGGCTGTCATGGCGCTACTTAGCCCCGCCGGTGGGCTCGTTTATCATCTGCGCGCTCTTCGTCATCAGCAGCGGATTTGGCTGCCTTTTCGACGCGCGGTTGCGGGCTGGCTCCGGGAAGCGCTGCCTATCGGGGAGGAGCTAGTGCTCGTCGGTCCGAGCGCGGGGCACTGTCTGCCGCTCGAGCACCTGGCCCGGTTCGAGCGGTTGCTACTGCTCGAACCGGACGGCCTGGCGAGGGTTCTTATCCGTCGCCGGCTGGGGGCCAGGCGCGTCGTGCACCGGCGGGACGATCTGCTCGTCAGTCCGCTCCTGCGAGGCGCGCCGGGTCTGGACGATTTGCTGCGCGACCGCCCGCGCGCAGCGGTGTTGTTCTGCAACCTGCTCGGCCAGCTGCAATTTGGCTTGTCCAACGACCAGCACGATTCGTGGCGAGAAGCGTTTCAGCGTCGCATCTTGCCGGCGCTGAGCGGCCGGCGCTGGGCGAGCTTTCACGACCGCTGGTCCCTCGAGGGCCCCAGTGGCGAGCGGCCGCCAGCGGTGGAGCTCCAGTTCACCCAGGCGCCCAGCGACCAGGAGCTCGGCGCGGCCTTGTTCGGCGCCGCCGGCCCGCCGCTTCAGGTGCTGGACCACGGTACGGCCGGCCTCTTTCCAGAGCTCGGCCCCCATCGCTACTTCACCTGGCAGCTCACCCCTCAGGTGCTTCACGTCGTAGAAGCAGTGAACGGCTGAGGTCAGCTTGGTTCGGCGTCGAACGGGACGACTTCGCTCGAGGCGAGGTTGGGAATCGCGGCCTTCACCGGCTCGATGATCTGCCCGGCCGTGCCGACCACCGTCACGAGCAGGTCGTCTTCCGAGAGTCGCTTGCGCACCGCGGCGTTGGCCTGCTCCAGCGTTACGGCTTTGATGCGCTCGATGTACTCTTCGTAATAGCCGGGCGGCAAGTCGTAGAGCGCGCTGTCCAAGAGAAGACCGACGCGCTTACTGGCGGTGTCCAGCGCGAAAGCGTGCGAGCGCACGAGGTACTTCTTGGCCCAAGACAGCTCCTTCTTGGTGACGCCCTTCTCGCGCAAGTCGTGCAGCATCTCCAGCTGGAGCTTGATGCACGGCGCCGCGTCCTCCGCCTTCGGGAAGGTCCACATGCTGAACGCTTGGCGCCGGCGATCGATCGGCAAGCTGGAGTACGCGCCGTAGGACCAGCCCCGCTTGGCGCGGACCTCCTGCGTCATGCGCGCGGTGAACGTGCCGCCGAACACGGTGTTGGCGACGTGCAGGGCCAGGTGATCGTCATCGTGGGCGTGAGTGCCGAGCCCGCCGATGAGGATCTGCGTCTGCGTGCGGTCCGGCTTGTCCACGAAGGTGAGGCGGCGCCCGGCGATGACGGTCGGGTCCGGGCAGTCTTCCGTGGGAGCGGGGCCGGACGGAAGCTGCGCGCACAGTTGTGCGGCCAGCTCCTCCGCCCGAGCGCGGTCGATATCGCCCGAAAACGCGAAGATGAGGTTCTCCGGCCGCACGATGCGCGCGTAGAGGGCCTTGAGGTCCGCTTGCTGGATCCGGCCCACCGTGGACGCGGTGCCCGTCACCGAGCGGGCGTACGGATGCTGACCGAAGACCTTTTGACGGAACCAACGCCGCGAGAGGCCGCGGTCGTCGTCGAGCGACTCGGTCAGCTCGGCGAACGTCTCGCGGCGCAGCCGCTCCAGCTCCGCCTCTGCAAACCCGGGCCGGGCGAGCACGTCACCCGTGATGCGGATCAAGCCGTCCAGCGAGCGTGTAATGACGGTACCTTGAAACGTGAGAGTGCTGGGCGAGACGTCCGCTCCGAAAGCCCCGCCGAGGGCGTCGATCTCGGCGTCGATCACGTGCGAGTCGCGGCCGCCGGCGGTGCGGCGCATCCACCTCGTGAGCATGCGGGTCGCGCCGCTCAGCCCCTGCGGATCCAGAAGCGAGCCCGTCTTCAGCGCGATGCTGAACGAAACGAGCGGCAGCGCGCGGCTCGTCTCCACCAGCACGTCCGGACCTTTGCCCGTAGCCTGAACCGCGCTCACTCTGCGGCCTCTGCTTCTTCGCCGGCGGCGGGCTTGCTCAAATCCGGACGCACCAAGATCACGCTTCGCTGCCGCGGATCCAGGTAGCGGCGCGCGGCGCGGAGCAGGTCACTCTGGGTGAGCCGGCGGGTGGCCTCCAGCCTCTCGAACGCGGCTGCAGGGCGCCCCAACACGGCTTCGTAGAAACCGATGGTGGAGGCCTTGCCGTCGGCCGTCTCCAGGCCGCCGAGCAACCCGAGCTCGAAGCGCGCCGAGGCGCGCGCCATCTCTTCCGGCGTCACCGGTGCTTCGACGACCTTCTTCAGCTCTTCGTCCAGCGCGGCGAGGAGCTCTTCCGCGGTGTGCCCCTCGCGAGCGGCCAGGTACAGCTCGAACAAGCCAGGGTCGTGGAAAGGACCCACGAACGCGCGCACCTCGCTCGCGAGCTCCAGCTCGCGCACCAAGCGCTGGTGCATGCGGCTGGCGCGCCCGCCAAACAGCACCTCCGAAAGGAGCGAAACGGCCGGATGATCGAAGTCCCCGAGGGCGGGGGCGTGATAGCCGACGACCACCTTCTCGGTGGTGGTCGGCTTGCGGACCTCGAGGCGTCGCTCGCTGGTCTGCGGCGGCTCCGGCTGCGCGTCCTCGAGCGGGAGCTCGGAGGGCGCAATCACGCCGTAGTGCTTGGAGACGCGGCTCAGCACGTCCGCCAGCTTGAAGTCACCGCTGATGATCAGCGTCGCGTTGTTGGGCGCGTAAAACGCGCGATAGAACGCCTCGCAGTCTTCGGTCGTGAAGCCCTCGATGTCCTTCATCCAACCGATGGTGGGCCACTTGTAGGCGTGCTTCGTGAAAGCGGTGGCCCAGAGCAGCTCGCTGACCGCGCCCTCCACGTCGTCGTCCACTCGGTAGCGCCGCTCGTTGGCGACCACTTCCTTCTCGCTCGTCACCTGCGGCTCGCGCAGGACCAGCTTGCTCATTCGCTCTGCTTCGAGCTCTAGCACCAGGCCCAGCTGCTCCTTGGGAATGGCGATGTTGTACTGCGTCCAGTCCAGCCAAGTGGAGGCGTTGCTCTCCGCGCCCGCCTCTTCCAGCTTACGGTCGAAGAAGCCCGCGCCGCGGCCCTCGATCTCGTTGAACATCAGGTGCTCGAACAGGTGCGCGAGGCCGGTCTTTCCCTCTTGCTCGTGGCGAGACCCGACCCGAAACCAGGTGTGCACGCTCACTACCGGCGCGCTCTTGTCCTCGCAGAGCAGCAAGCCCAAGCCGTTGCTCATCTTGTAGCGGTCGATGCTGAGCGAAGCGCCGAACGGCACCGTCTCCACGAGCTCCAGGCGGCCATGCTCGGGCGCCTTGGCGTTCACGTCGGACAGTACCTTCTCGATCGCGGCGAGCTGGCGGGCGCTGGTGCCTTGCATCATTCAATCCTCTAGTTTGAGCACGGCCAGGAAGGCCTCTTGCGGCAATTCGACGCTGCCGACCGATTTCATGCGGCGTTTGCCTTCTTTTTGCTTCTCTAGGAGCTTGCGCTTACGCGAGATGTCGCCGCCGTAGCACTTGGCCGTGACGTCCTTGCGCAAGGCGCGCACCGTCTCGCGGCTGATGATCTTCGAGCCGATCGCGGCTTGAATCGCGACCTCGTACTGCTGCTGCGGCACCAGCTCTTTGAGCTTGGCCGCGAGCGCGCGAGCCCGAACGTACGCTCCCTCGCGGTGGACGATGACGCTGAGCGCGTCGAGCGGCTCCCCGTTGAGGAGCATGTCCAGCTTCACCAAGTCGTCCGCGCGGTAGCCGGTGACCTCGTAGTCCATGCTGGCATAGCCGCGGCTCACGCTCTTCAGCTTGTCGTGAAAGTCCAAGATCACTTCCGCGAGCGGCATCTCGTACGTCACCACGACGTGGTCTTTGGTGGCGTAGTTGATGCCCAGCTGGCGGCCGCGCCGTGCCTCGCAAAGGGCCACCACCGCGCCGACGTACTCGGACGGTACGTGCACCGTGAGCTTGAGGATCGGCTCTTCCACGCGCTCGATGGCGCCCACGCTCGGCATCTTGGAAGGGTTGTCGACCCGCACCACCTCGCCCGTCTTCGTGTAAGCGTTGTAGACGACGCTCGGCGCGGTGGTGATGAGGTCGAGGTCGTACTCGCGCTCGAGCCGCTCCTGGATGATCTCCATATGAAGGAGGCCCAGGAAGCCGCACCGGAACCCGAAGCCGAGCGCGTCCGAGGTGTCCGGCTCGAACTGGAACGACGAGTCGTTCAAGTGCAGCTTGGACAGCGCGTCGCGCATGTTCTCGTACTCGGCGGCGTCCGTGGGGAAGAAGCCGGCGAACACCATCGGCTTCACCTCGCGGAAGCCGGGAAGCGGCTCGGTCGCGGCGCCGTGGAAGGTCGTGATCGTGTCGCCGATCTTCGTATCTTCCGTGGTCTTGATGTTGGCGGCGACGAAGCCGACCTCGCCCGGCCCGAGCTCGTTGATGGCCACCGCGTGGGGCGCGAAGCAGCCGATCTCGGTCACGTCGTAGGTGCGACCGGTCGCCATGAACTTCATGCGGTCACCCTTCTTGAGCGTGCCCTCCATGACGCGCAGCTGGATCACCGCGCCGCGGTAGCTGTCGTACCAGCTGTCGAACAAAAGTGCGCGCAGCGGCGCCTTGGGGTCGCCCTTGGGCGGAGGGATGCGCGCGACCACTGCCTCCAGCACCTCGCGCACGCCGACACCGGTCTTGCCGCTCGCGAACAGGGCGCCGCTGCAGTCGATGCCGATCACTTCCTCGATCTGCTCGGCGGAGTGGTCCACGTTGGCGGACGGCAGGTCCACCTTGTTCAGCACCGGGATGATCTCGAGGTTGTTCTCGATCGCGAGGTACGCGTTCGCCACCGTTTGCGCCTGAACGCCCTGCGTTGCGTCGACCACGAGCAACGCTCCCTCGCAGGCGCGAAGGCTGCTGGAGACCTCGTAGTTGAAGTCCACGTGGCCGGGGGTGTCGATGAGCTGGAGCTGGTATTCGTTGCCGTCTTCGGACCGAAACTTCAGGCGGACGGACTGAGCCTTGATCGTGATGCCGCGCTCGCGCTCCAGCTCCAGCTTGTCCAAAAACTGGTCCACCTGCTCGCGCGCGGTGATGGCGCCGGTCACGTCCAAAATGCGATCCGCCAGCGTGCTCTTTCCGTGATCGACGTGAGCGATGATGGAAAAATTTCTGATCTTGCTGGGGTCGGTGGGCATGGAGGGGGCAGACGGTACGGTGGAGCCCGAGGCGGTGGCGGCACCGGGAGGCTCGCAGGGCGGCGAGCGCGGCTGTCTAGCGCCAAGTGGCAGGCGCGACCAGCCAAGACTAGCGGCGCGGCTCGGCTGCGGGGGCGGCCGGACGGCGCTACTTCTTCGCTGCCTTGGGCGGCGTGTCGGTCAGGCTCATTTGGCCGGGGAGCGCGTGCTCGTAACGCTTGAGCACGAGGTCGATCCCTTCGCGGATGTACACGGCGACCGGCACTTTCGTGCGCTCATGCAGGAGCCGCAGCGACTCGCTCTGCTCCTGCGTGATGTAGACGGTCGTGGAGATCTTGTTACGTGACATGCCGGCCCGAATTACCAGCCATTACAATAGATGCCCCTACACGTGTTGTCAACGCCGGCGGCAACTGCTCAGGGAGCCTTTGCGAATGATTCCAGCGTTTTAGGACCGGCATCGAGGAAACTCCGAGCACGCTGCCGCCGGCTGCCTTCGCCGCGGCGCCGGCGGCTTGGGCGAGAGCGCTACCGAACAGCTTACGTAAGTTGGCACAGGAGCGTCGCCGGGGCTCGTGCTGTACGGCGGCGGAAGGGCAGGCTAGACATCCAAGCTTGGTCGCGCGGGTCCTCGGTCGTTCCGGGGAGCCGCGTCGGGAAGCGATGCTTGGGAACTAGCGCATGAATAAGACTGAGGTCTCGAGGAGTTGGGCAGGTGCCGCCCGGCTGTCACCCGTGGTGACGCTGGCGTCTCTGTCGCTAGTAGCTCTGGTGGCCGCGACCGCTTGCTCCGGGGCTGCCGGCGCAGGCGCAGGCAAGAATGCGGGCGGGGTTACCCGGCGCGACACCGCGATCAAGCATGAAGAGTGCGACACCGCGGGGGCTACGGAGAAGATCGACGCCAACAACGACGGTCGCCCTGACATCTTCATCGAGCGCAAAGGCTCCGTGGAAACGTGCCGCGCCATCGATCTCAACTTCGACGGCGTCATCGACGCCTTCTCTTACAACGACAGCGCGGGACGGCTGCGTCGTCGTGAGTACGACTACGACAAAGACGGGCAAATCGACGAGATTGCGACGTACCAGGCCGGCGTCCTGACCGAGAAGGACCAGGCGACGAGCATGGCTCGCAAGCTGGATACTTGGGACTTTTACAAGGCCGGCGCCCTCGCCCGCACGGAGCGGGACTCCAACGGCGACGGCGTGATCGACCAGTGGTGGGAGTACACCCAGCCGGGCTGCCCCATGATCCATTCGGACGTGAACAACGACGGTAAGCCGGACCCCGGCGCCACCGTGGACTACTGCAAAGAGACTGGCTACGTCCCTCCGGAGCGTCAGGCTCCCGCGGCGGCCCAAAGCCCAGATTTCAACAAGGCGACCTCCACCCCGACGGAAGTGGACAGTAAGCCGGCCGACGAAGCCAAGCCAACCGACCCCAAGCCCGCGGCAAAGGAGCCGACGAAATGAACGGCGCACGCTCATTCGCTGCCTGCCCGCTGCTCATCGTCGCGCTGCTAGCGAGCGCCTGCGGCGGCGCCGCCGCCACCACGACCCAGCCCAAAATGTCGGACAAGCAAGTGTCCGGGGTCGCCGCGGACGACGCGTCGCGCTGCGACTACAAGGGCCGCGCCGACCGTGAGGTGAACGAGGTGCGCGGCCCGGGGGCGCAGCAACCGAACATCCGCCGCGTCTACTCCATCGTCGGGGAGGGTGAGGATCGCAAGAAGATCCTGCTCTGCCGTGAGGTGGACACGAATCTGGACGGCGCAAAGGACGTCATGCGCACGTACACGGACAAGGGCGAGCCGCTCAACGAGCTGGCGGACACCAACTTCGACGGCAAGGTGGATACGTGGATCACCTTCGCCCGCGGCCGCATCGCCAAGGTGCAGCTGGACAAGGCAGGCCGCGGCCAGCCCGACGAAGTGAAGTTCTACGTCGGCGGAAAGCTCGCGCGCGCGCAGCGAGACACCAACAAAGACGGCAAGCCGGACCAGTGGGAGATCTACGACGAGGGTCGGCTTCAGCGCCTCGGCGTCGATCTGGATTTCGACGGCCGCGTGGATCGATGGGACCGCGACGAGCTTGCGCTCCGCGACATCGAGGCACGCGAGAAGGCGGAAGAGCAAAAGGCGCGCGACGCCGAAGAGGCCAAGAAGAAGCAAGACGAGGCCGACGGCAAGCCGGTAGAAGGCCACGTCTCTCCGCGTGAGCGCTAAACGCGCTAACGCGGGTTTGGTTTCTGTATCCGGCTCCGCGCCAGCGCCTCGCGTCGGTCTCGTCCTGAAGAGAGATCGGCGCCGGGCTCGCCGGTTTTCCCCAGCCGTCCGTCTTGGGCGAGCGTGATCTGATCGCGCCAAGGTCGGGCGAACGCGATCCAGCTCCCGCGCGTTCGCGCGCTCGCGGCTCCAACCTGCAAGGTGGTCGGAGCGTGTTGGCGCCAGCGACTGAAGCGCGCGGCGCGGGCCCGGCTGAGCGAATGCTCGCTGGCGACGAGCGGTCGCCGTGCGAGCCGTGGGCGAGCCGAACCCCAAAAACGCTCCGATCTCCGATCTTCCTGCGAGAACACCTCGTCTCGCGCACGTGGTGTGGCGCGCTTTGTCGCGCAAACTCCAGGGTTTCGCACGACGAGCGCGGGGCGTGCTACGGACCGCGCCAGTATGGAACGGCTTCAGAAGGTTTTGGCCCAGGCTGGGCTAGCGTCGCGTCGCGCGGCCGAGCAGATTATTTGGGCGGGGCGCGTGCGTGTGGACGGGAAAATCGTCCGCGAGCTAGGCACTCAGGTCGACCCACGCAAGAGCAAGGTCGAGGTCGACGGCAACAAGATCGTGGCCGAGAAGCTGGTCTACATCGTGCTCCACAAGCCGCGCGGCGTCGTGTGCACGCTCAGTGACCCGGAAGGGCGACCGACCATCCGCGAGCTGCTGAAGGGCGCGGGCGGGCGTGTCGTACCGGTGGGGCGCCTCGACTTTCACACCAGCGGCGCGCTGCTCTGCACCAACGATGGCGAGTTTGCCCAGGCGCTCGCCCACCCCAAGCAGGAAGTGCCGAAGGTCTACGTCGCCAAGGTGAAGGGGACGGTGGACGACGACGCGCTACCGAAGTTCAGCGAACGCATCGAGATCGATGGTCGTCAGACCCGCGCCGCGCAAGTTCGGCGCCTGCGCTACGAAGGTGACAAGACCTGGCTGGAGATCACGCTGCGCGAGGGTCGCAACCGCCAGGTGCGTCGCTTGGGCGAGGCCACCGGCTTCCCGGTCATGCGATTGGCGCGCATCTCGCACGCGGGCGTCACGAGCGAGGACCTGCGGCCCGGCCAGTGGCGTCCGCTCACGATCGACGAGTTGGTGGATTTGAAGAAGGTCTACGGGGTGCCGAAGAAGGTGCGCGCGCCCCATTTGGAGCCGCTTCCGAAAACTGCCAAGACCCATGGTCGCCCCCTGGCACGTCCGGATATCCGGGGTGAGGCTTTCGTCAATCCGACTCGTGAGGCGCGTGCGAGTAGCCGCGGCGAACGCGGAACGCGGGGCACGGCGGAGCGTGACCTCGAGCATCCGCGCGGTGCGAAGTCGTCGTTCGGTGAGCGTGAAGGTCGCGGCGCGGCTCGCGGCGCGAAGCCGTCGTTCGGTGAGCGTGGAGCTCGCGGCGCGGCTCGCGGTGCGAAGCCGTCGTTCGGTGAGCGCGAAGGTCGTGGCGCGGCTCGCGGTGCGAAGCCGTCGTTCGGTGAGCGTGAAGGTCGCGGCGCGGCTCGCGGCGCGAAGCCGTCGTTCGGTGAGCGTGAAGCTCGCGGTGCGAAGCCTTCGTTCGGTGAGCGTGAAGGTCGCGGCGCGACTCGCGGCGCGAAGCCGTCGTCGTTCGGTGAGCGTGAAGCTCGCGGCGCGAAGCCGTCGTTCGGTGAGCGTGAAGGTCGCGGCGCGACTCGCGGCGCGAAGCCGTCGTCGTTCGGTGAGCGTGAAGGTCGCGGCGCGGCGCGCGGTGCGAAGCCTTCGTTCGGTGAGCGCGCGGCTCGCGGTGCGAAGCCTTCGTTCGGTGAGCGTGAAGCTCGCGGCGCGAAGCCGTCGTTCGGTGAGCGTGAAGCTCGCGGTGCGAAGCCGTCGTTCGGTGAGCGTGAAGGTCGTGGCGCGGCTCGCGGTGCGAAGCCGTCGTTCGGTGAGCGTGAAGGTCGTGGCGCGGCTCGCGGTGCGAAGCCGTCGTTCGGTGAGCGTGAAGCTCGCGGTGCGAAGCCTTCGTTTGGTGAGCGCGAAGGTCGCGGCGCGGCTCGCGGTGCGAAGCCGTCGTTCGGTGAGCGTGAAGCTCGTGGCGCGGCTCGCGGTGCGAAGCCGTCGTTCGGTGAGCGTGAAGCTCGCGGTGCGAAGCCGCCGGCGGTGAGCGGCGGCCGCGGTGCTCGGAGCGCGCCGAATCGAACCGAAGCGAAGCACTCGGCAGGGCCGCGCTTCGCTTCGGGCGATGCGGGCGTTACGGCGAAGCGCGGTGCGCGAGGGTCCTCGCCCCGTCGCGGAACATCACGCTGACCTTGCCGCCGTCGAGCACCGTGTCGACGTAGCCTTCGCCGAACTTGCTATGGATCACCAGCTCCCCTTCGCGGAAGTGGCGATCCATGGCGTACTTCGTGAAGGCGTCCACCGGCTTGCCGAGCGCGCGCGTCGCCCACGTTTCGTGTCGCTCTTGCTCGGCTTTCACCTTTTGCGTCACCCGCTGAGCGGCGGAGGGCTTCGCCTCTGTCTTCTTGCCGCGGACGAGCACCGACGCCGGTGACTTGAGCGTCTTCGGCTCGCGGTAGTTGTGCTCCGAGTTGCACGTCAGGCAGATGACGCGCTTGGGGGCGCCGCCGACCATCGCGACGATACGGTGACCGAGATCCATGCGGCAGCGGGTGCAATAGCTATCGATTTCACTGCCAGCTGTGAGTGCCTTCACGTTTCTTTACTCTCCGGGGAAGGGTCCGAATCTTTATCAGACGGGCTCGGATGTGAAGCCCCGTCTTGAGGGTTCGGGGCCGAAGGTGGAACCGAGCCTCGCTTCACGCTCACCTTGGAACGAACGTCCGGCGTCGGTCGATTAGGGCGCGCGTCGTTCGGGATGAAGCGAACTTCGGTCTTGATTTCGAACGAGAGCGCCGTCAGCCCGCGAACGATGTCCTCGGCCAGGTTCGAGTGCTCCAAAAAGTCTCGAACCTCTCGCGCAACCACGCGGTAAAGGCCGTTCTTGGTGTCGTCCAACGTCCCAAAGAGAGCACCTAGCGTCTCTTTCGGGACCTTCAGCTCCGACATGAGGTGACGCACGCTTTCGGGTCCGTCGCTGAGTCGTTCATAACCCGCTTCGATGACCTTGCGCACTACCTCGCGGATAGCTCGTTCGACGCGCTTCTCGTCGCGGTCGGGCTCGTCGTGATCTTTGGGGGAAGGGGGCTCCGTCGGCACGTTGCGCTGGTGGTAGCTTGCCGCACCGCGTCAGTCAAACCGCCGGCCCGCAACCCCTCACGATTCGCGGCGACGCGCGGCTCGCCTGTCGAAAGTCCCCCCGTCGCTCCCCGCCGCCTCGGGCATAGTATGGGCACGATGCAGTCTTTCAGTGAGCGCCGCGCCCGGCTGCTCTCCGCGATCCACCCGGGCGTGTTGGTGCTCTTCTCGACGCCCACCGCGATTCGGAACAACGACGTGGAGCACGAGTACCGCCAGAGCTCGGACCTGTTCTACCTCAGCGGCTTCGACGAGCCCGAGACCGTGCTGGTGCTGTCCAGCGTGGCCGAAAAGGAGAAATTCGTGCTGTTCGTCCGCCCGCGGGACCCTGAGCGCGAGACGTGGGACGGTCGGCGCGCAGGCGTGGAAGGCGCGATGAAGGACTTCGGCGCCGACGCGGCGTATCCCATCGGCGAGCTCGCCCAGCGCTTGCCAGAGCTGCTGCTCGGCGTCCCCGAGCTTCACTATTCCCTCGGTCGCCATCGCGAGCAGGACGACGTGCTCTTGGCCGCGCTAGAAGGGGCGCGCCGTCGCGGTCGACGCGGCGCCGTCTACCCGACGCGCGTCGTCGATGCGGAGGTGAAGCTGCACGAGCTGCGCCTCTTCAAGACTCCGGACGAGCTGAACATCATGCGCCGCGCGGCCGCGATCAGCGGGGAAGCGCATCTGGCCGCGATGAAGAGCGCGAAGCCCGGGATGAACGAATGGGAAATCGACGCGCTATTCCGGGGAATCTTCCGGCAGCGCGGCTGCGAGCGGCCTGCTTACGAGCCCATCGTCGGCTCCGGAGTCAACGCGACCATCTTGCACTACCGCAAGAACAACCGCGTGATGCAGGACGGCGAGCTGCTGCTAATCGACGCTGGTTGCGAGCTCGACTACTACGCCTCGGACGTCACGCGCACGTTTCCCGTCAACGGTCGCTTCACGGCCGAGCAGCGCGCCCTCTACGAAATCGTACTGGCTGCCCAAGAGCGCGCGATTGAAAAGGCGAAGGTCGGCGCCACGCTAGACGAAGTGCACCTCGCCTCCGCGGAGGAGATCACCCGCGGGCTCATCGAGCTCGGGCTGGTGGAAGGCCCGTTCGAGGACGCCATGAAGGAGCAGCGGTACAAGACCTTCTACATGCACAAATGCAGCCACTGGCTCGGCATGGACGTGCACGACGTGGGCGCGTACTACCGAGGCGGCCAGGGGCGGCCGCTCGAGCCGGGAATGGTGCTCACGGTGGAGCCGGGCATCTACGTAGCGGAAAGCGCTACCGGCGGCGCGGAGCGGTACCGCGGCATCGGTATTCGCATCGAGGACGACGTGCTCGTCACCGACTCAGGCAACGAAGTACTGACCGCGCACATTCCGAGAACGGTGGATGCCGTCGAGCGCGCCTGCCAGGCCTGACCGCGTCGTCGCGCTCCTGATCGGGCTTTCGCTGTGGGCCCCGCAAGCCGCGGGCGCCGATGCCGAAGACCCGTTCCGTGAGGCGAAGGAGCGTCCCGTCGAGGCGCAGGTGCGTCGGCCCACCCAACCCGCGCGGACACCGCGCGGAGCCGACGGCTACCAGCACTGGCTGGGCGGGCTAGGCATCGGCAAGGGGCTTCGCTTCAACAACCCCTACCGCCTACCGCGCGTCTTGGGTGACGACGCGGAGTCGCTCTCGCTGAGCGCTACGTACTTGGACCTCCACCTCGGGCGCACCTTTTCCGCGCCGGACGGCTTCGAGCACGGCGTCGCGGCGCACCTCTCAATCGCGACGGACGGTATCCGCCAGGAGGTGGTTACCCCCTCCTACCTACTGCTGAGACGGTTTTCGCCCCGGGTGCTCGGCTTTGGCCGCGCCGGCTTCCCGATCGTGCTCGAGCCGGACGCAAACGTCGGTCTCGAAGCGGGGCTGGGCGCGGCGTACTTCTTCACCGCGAGCTTGGGCGTCGGTGCGGAGCTGGATTTTAGCGTGTTTTACGGCGCGGCCACGGTTGACCGGGCGGTGACCGTGATCCCGATGACGTCGCTCGCGATCGGCGTGTACTTCGACTGGGAGCACTTGCCATGAGGGCTCTAAAGTTTGCAGTTGGGTTCATCGCGCTCGCGTTCTGCGCGGCGCCCACCCCGGGAGACATCGGCGGCTGCGGGCAGGAGGCGCAAGAGCTCGACCCGCGGACCTTCTTCTGGAGCTTGCAGGATAGCCAGTGCGAGCAGTGCCGAGATTGCGGCATCGACACCGCTGCGTGCGAGCGCGCCTGCGGGGAGGTCTTGCTGGAGACCGAATTCCCGGAAAACTGCGTGCCGCTCGTGCACGATGGCGAAGTGTGCTTGCGAGCGCTGCAACAGGCGAGCTGCTCCGACTCGCGCGAGTACATGAGCGACACCGAGCCGAGCATTCCCACCGAGTGCAACTTCTGCCCCGCGGGAGCCGGCTCGTGAGGAGTCTGCCGCTCGCGCTCGCGCTCGGCCTACAGACGCTCGCTTGCGCTGCTGCGCCGACGCTAACGGAGCGGCCGGAGGCCTACCACCTGTACCGCGCCGCTCGCGTGGCGCCCACCCTCGAAGAACGGCTGCGCGCGGCGGACCGGTACCTGCGTGAGGTGCCGGGCGGCCCGCACACGAAGCAGCTCCGTACTTGGTTCATGGGCGCGGAAGAGAAGTACTTCCTGCGGGCCTTCGATCGGTTACCTAACCTTTACGCCTACCGAGAGGCGCTGCCGCATGGGCCTCACATCGAGGAAGTGCAGAGCCGCATCGACGCGCTGGAGGCGCGTAAGACTCGACTAGCTCGTCGGGAGTCCGAAGAAGATACGCGCATCGCCGCTACCCAAGCCCGCCTGCAGGGCGCCGACGCCGACCGACGCGCATTCGTGGCCACTTTCAAGGAATGGACGGCGCGGCTCCTTCGAATCCAGTCCTTCGGCGAGCCGACGTCGGAGCTCGCCGACGAGACGATCTTCGCCTTCCGTCTTACCGACCCGCGGGGCGCTTGCCGTGGCGATGAATGCCGCAAGCTGCTGCAGCTGCAGTACGAGGTGCCGGGCGAGCGCGAGCTGGTGCCGCGGGAGGCCCTGCTCGAGGTGCAGCTCGAGTTGGAGCGCGGGCTCTTGAAGCGGGCGCGGCTATCTGGGCCCGAGCTTTGGACGCGGCTGGCAGAGGCGCTCTCGCTTCGGCCGCTGCCCAGCGCGACCCCCGAGGAGCGCGCCGACGCTCTGAACCGCGCATCCATGCTCGTGCGCGCCCTGCTCGAGCCCTCTCTTCCCGCCAGTGAGTGCGAGAAAGTTGCAGACCCTCCGGCCGTCCTCGTCCGACAATGTCGCGGGCTCTCCGCGCGCATGATCGCCGGCGCGAGCGCGACGGACGACGACACCCTCGAGATAGCACCGGCCAAGCCTTGAGCTAAGCTCCGCGGCCTGCATGGTCGCCGCGCCGCTGTTTCCGTACATCACGCTGCCCGAGCTCCCGCTCGTGCCTCGAGGCTTCTTCGGCGATTTTCCGAGCGTGCCGATCTCGATCAAGCCGTTCGGCGCCCTGGTAGCGACCGGCGTCTATCTAGGCGCCTACCTGACCCTCCGCCGCGCGCGGCGGTTGGGTCTGGACGAGAAGGTGATGAGCTCGTTCATTGCCTGGGTCGTGGGCATCGGCTTCGTGGGCGGCCACGTGCTGGACGAGGTCTTCTATTATCCGGAGCGGCTGATGAGCGACCCCCTCTCGCTCTTGCGGCTGTGGGACGGTCTGTCGAGCTTCGGTGGCTTCACGGGCGCGTTCATCGGCATGTTGATTTGGCGCGCGCGCTATCGCGTGCCGGTGCTCCCTTACGCTGACAACGTGATGGCGATGCTACCGGTGGGCTGGGCCTTTGGCCGCACGGGCTGCGCAACCGCGCACGATCATCCAGGCGTGCTCAGCGAGTCGTGGCTAGCGGTGCGCTACCCCGGCGGA
Source organism: Myxococcales bacterium (assembly GCA_004193285.1). Lineage (GTDB taxonomy): Bacteria > Myxococcota_A > Polyangia > Polyangiales > Polyangiaceae > PMG-095. The sequence goes on from SECP01000039.1 coordinate 75,744, forward strand.
GCACGCTTCGACCTCGGCCTGCTTGAGATGTTGCTGACCATTCCGCTGATGCTCGCGTTCTTGTGGCTGGCGAAGAAGCCGCGGCCCTGGGGCTTCTTCGCCGGCATCGCCTGCGTCGCGTACGCGCCCATTCGTTTCGCGCTGGACTTCTTGCGCGAGCGCGACGCCGTCCCCGGCGACCTGCATGGCGCCATCGATCCGCGCTATTTTTATCTGACTCCTGCGCAGTGGGAGTGCTTCGCGCTGCTCGGCTTGGGCTTGTTCCTCCTTCGCCACGTGCACCGCAGCGTGGCCGCCGGCGGCGGTTTCGAGAGGCCGCTCGTGCCGGAAGCGCTCAAGCTCGCCGCGCTGCCCTCAGGCTCGAAGACGTAGCGCGCCTGGCGAAAGCTCGGCCCGGATCGGGAGCCGCCCCGGAGTCTCGCCATCCATATCCACGAGCACCTCCGTCCCCGCCGCGAGCGGCTCTGCCTCCACGACTTTGCCGCGCGCCACGCTCACGCCCGCTCGCCCCAGATGCTTCCCTTGGTAGACATGCTGCGACAGCAGGGCGCTCTCCAGCTTGGTCATGTCCGCGAGCGCGACCACGTCCAGCAGACCGTCGGCAGGCTCCGCGTCGGGCGCAATCATCATCCCTCCGCCAAAGTAGCGACCGTTGGCGACAGCGACGTTGAAGATCGGCGCCTCGAGCACCACCACGCCGTCGACGCGCACACGCACGGGCAGGTTTCTGTAGACGGCCATCGCGCGCAGCGTACCGAGGAAGAACGCGGCCTTGCCTCCCATCCACTTGGGGCTCGAGTTGACGATGCGATCGGTCAGGCCGCCGATGCCGAAGCTGGTGATGTTGAGGAAGGCGCGTCGGATGCGCTCTCCTCCGTGGCTCGTCACCGACAGCAAGCCAAGGTCCACGGGGCGAGGGGAGGCCCGGAGCACCCGCTCGGCCGCTTCCTCCACCGAGTCCCCCAGACCGAAGGTGCGGCGAAAGTCACCACCGGTCCCGGAAGGGATGAGCCCAAGCTCTGGACCCGCGGCCACGCTGCCATCTTCTTCGAGGTACCCCTGGACCGCGTCGTTCAGCGTACCGTCCCCTCCGACCAGCACGGCGCACTCCACGCCGTCCCGGCGGGCCTCGCGGATGAGGCGCCCGGCGTCCCCGGGACCCAGCGTTTCGCGCACTTCCGGGGCCACGCCCTGGTGAGTCAGGGCGGCCAGGATGGCGGAGCGTTTTCGGGCCGCGCCGCCGCTACCGGCGGTCGGGTTCAGGATGACGCGAAGGTGCACGGTGCGGAATCTAACCCGGCTGCCTCGCCGGCCGCCGGGTCCTTTTGTCGGTCGATTGGCCGGCGTTTGTTACTGGAAAGCGACGGGGGCACTTGAACGGCGAAAGCACGAAAGTTATCGTTGGGCCCGGGCGAGTTCCGTTTGCCTTTCTTTGTCCATAGGCACCGGAGTGCCGCTCTTACGTCAGTACATAGGAACGCTAAATCAGATGGCGACTGAGGACGCACGCAAGCTCTTTGTCGCGGGCTTGCCCGAGTCGATCACGGAGGATGCCCTCCGCGAAGTATTCGAAGCGACAGGTGGCAAAATTACCGATGTGAGCCTGCCGCGCGATCGCGCGACGGGCCGCGTGCGAGGCTTCGGCTTCGTCACGTTCAGCTCATCCGAGGAAGCCGCGACAGCGCGTGATTCTTTGGATGGCTCGCTGCAGGGAGGACGCCCGATCTCCGTTCGTCCCTTCTCCTCCGAGCCACCGCGTCGCGAAGGTGGCCCGGGTCCCGAGCGCGGCGACGCGTCGGGTCCGCCGCGCGGACCAAGCGGCGGCGGAGGGGGAGGAGGCCCTGGTGGCGCGGGTCAAGAAGATCGCACGCTCTACGTCGGCAACTTGCCTTACGACGTCTCGCAGCAAGAGGTGAGCGCGCTCTTCACCGACAACGCGCTCGCCGCACCGGTCCGCATCCACTTGCCGGTTGGGCCCGATGGTCGCCTCCGCGGCTTCGGGTTCGTCACCTGCGCGACGGCGGACGCCGCGAATCAGTCGCTGAACACGCTCCGCAATCTGGACGTGCGCGGTCGTCGTCTCATGGTCAACATCGCCCACCCGCGCGGTGAGCGCCCGCCCGGTGCGGGCCCCGGTATGAGCGCTCGTCCTCCGCGCGAAGGCGGCGGCTTCGGTGGGGGCGGCTTCGGTGGCGCTCCTGGCGGCGGCTTCGGTGGAGGCGGCGGTGGCTTCAGCGGCGCCCCGCCTCGCTTCAGCCCGGACGCGCCGGCGGAGGATCCTTCGGGGGCTCGTCCACCGCCTGACGCCCGTCGTGCCCGGAACTTTGGCCCACCAGCGCCGCCCGGCGGTGGTGGCGGCGACTGGGCCGACAAGAAGAAGAAGAAGGGTCGCAAGGGCGGCGAGGCCGCGGGCGCCAAGCGCGAGCGAGGCGGCGGCGGCCGCAACTGGGGCAGCGGCGACGACGATTGATCTGAAAACCAGGAGTTTCTCTAGCGTCGGTCAACTGGCCGGCGCTGGATCACCCTGACGCATTGCGCCCGAACCGAGCGGCGTGCTACGACCGGCCCTCTCTGTGGCGGATGGGTGAAGCCTGGTGCGCAAACCCTCGGGCTGACCCTCACCACCCCCCTCCGATTCGATGATCTTCGACTGGCTATACGGCCTGTTCTCGAGCGACCTGGCTATCGACCTCGGTACCGCCACGACCCTCATCTATTTGAAGGGGAAGGGTATCGTGAGTTGCGAGCCTTCCGTCGTGGCAGTGCAGCGCGACGCACGCGGCGAGCAGCGGATCCTCGCCGTTGGCCGTGAGGCGAAGGAGATGCTCGGCCGTACGCCCGGAAACATTCAGGCAATCCGGCCTCTGCGTGACGGCGTCATCGCGGACTTCGAGATCACGGAGGCCATGCTTCGCTACTTCATCCAGCGCGCCAATAACCGGCGCACGCTGGTGAAGCCGCGCATCATCATCTGTGTGCCGTTCGGCATCACGGAGGTGGAGAAGCGCGCGGTCAAGGAGAGCGCGGAGAGCGCGGGCGCGCGCGAGGTCTACCTCATCGAAGAACCCATGGCCGCGGCCATTGGCGCCGGGCTGCCCATCACGGAGCCCAGCGGCAACATGGTGGTGGATATCGGCGGAGGGACGACGGAGGTCGCGGTCATCTCGCTCGCGGGCATCGTGTATTCGCAGAGCGTGCGCGTCGGTGGCGACAAGATGGACGACGCCATCGTCGCGTACATGAAGCGCAAGTACAACCTCGCCATCGGTGAGCAGACCGCCGAGCGCATCAAGATCACGATCGGAAACGCCTACCAGCTCGAGCAGCAGCTGACGATGGAGGTCAAAGGCCGCGACATGGTCGCCGGCGTACCCAAGACCGTTACCGTCAACTCCGACGAAATCCGCGAGGCGCTCGCGGAGCCGCTGAACGCCATCGTGGAAGCCGTGCTCTTGGCGCTCGAGCGTACCCCGCCGGAGCTCGCCGCGGATATCGTCGACAAGGGCGTCGTCCTCACGGGCGGCGGCGCGTTACTCAAGAACATCGACGTGCTGCTGCGTGAAGAGACCGGCCTGCCGGTGATGGTCAGCGACGACCCCATCAGCTGCGTCGTGCTCGGCAGCGGGAAGACGCTCGATCACATCGAGCTGTTGAGAGAAGTGACGATCGGCTGAGGCCCGGGACGTGGGCTCCTTCAAACGCCTCCGAGACACTTTCATCGTGGTGCTGCTGCTTTCGGTGCCGTTCTTCTTCTTGAGAGCGAGCATCCGGAACCCGCAGGAGATGAACCCGGTGGTCTCCGCCCTGTCGCGCATCGGCGCGCCGTTCGAGTTCGCGGCCGCCGCCGCGGCGCGCACTCTCTCCAGTGCGGTCAGCCAGTACGTCTACTTGGTAGACGTGAAGCAGGACAACAACCGCCTGGCTTACGAGAACGCTCGCCTCGGCGCGCGAGTGCGTGAGCTGGAACAGGCCCAGGCGGACAGCCGGCGTTTGCGGCGCCTGCTCGGGCTGCGCGACACCATCCCCCACGAGATGGTCAGCGCGCTCGTCGTGGGTAAGGACACGACCGAGTTCTTTCGCGTCGCCCACCTGACCCTGGACAGCCCTCACGCCAGCATCCGCCCGGATATGCCGGTCATCGCGCTGGACGGCGCGGTCGGTACCGTGCAGCGCGTGGCTGGCGAGCGCATCGACGTGCAGCTCACGGTAGACGCCGGGTTCGGCGTGGACGTGATCGTCGAGCGCACCGGCGCGCGCGGCTTCGTGCGGGGAGAGGGTGATCGCTCGCGCTACATGGTGCGCGTGGAGTGGGCGGAGCGGCGAGACGAGGTCGACGTGGGTGACGTGCTCGTCACCAGCGGCGTCGGCTGTCGTTTTCCCAAAGGGATTCCGGTCGCGCGCGTGAAGGCGGTGGAGAAGAAGAAGTTCGGCGTCTACCAGTCGCTGGTCGCCGAGCCTACGGTCGACTTTTCTCGGCTGGAGGAGGTGTTGATCATCCTCACCGACGACAAGGATTGCGAGAGCGGCGCGGGCGTGAGCCGGCGCGGAAAGAACAAGGGCGGCTGAGCATGCGGAGCGCGGCCTACCTGGGCGTTGCGGTCCTGCTCATCCTGATTCAGTCGAATCTGTTCCGGGTGCTCGGTCCGCTCGGGCACGTGCTCGGTGAGCGGCTCACGAACGGTCTGACTCCGAGCCTGCTGCTGCCGATGGTGGTGTTCCTCGGCGTGTACGAGCCCAACATGGCCAAGGGCGCGGCCCTCTCGAGCGCGATGGGCTACGCGCTGGATATTCTGGCCAAAGCGCCCACCGGCATCCACGGCTTCGTATTCGTTGCGATCTGGTGGCTGTCGCGGGTGGCCGGGGTCCGGCTCACGGCGCAAACGTGGTTCACGCGCGCGTCGCTCGGCTTCGTGTTCACGATCGTGCAAGGCGCCCTCGTCGTCATCCTGATCGCCGTGTTCGGCACGGACAATCGCCGACCGGTGGCGATGGCGGCGGTGGTATTGCCGAATGCAATCGCCACCGCGCTGCTATCGCCGACGCTCTTTCAGCTCGCCCAGCGCCTGCGCCAAGGCGGCGCCTCACGCGCGCCGACGGAGGGCGTCGGCTGATGGCGCTCCTCGGTCAACGGTCGGATGTTGGGGAGTTCCGTCGTCGCTACCGCTGGCTGGTGCTGGCGGCGGTGGCGGCTTTCCTCGTTTTGATGGGTCGCCTCGCGCAGCTGCAGCTCTTGCAAGGGGACGTGCACCGGCTGCAAGCGCGCAAAAATATCATCCGAGAGCGCAGCCTGGCCACGACGCGCGGCGTGATCCGAGACAACCAGGGCCGCGTCCTCGCCGCGAATCGACCTTCTTACAACGTGCACATGACTCCGGCCGAGGTCGACCTGACCGAGACGTGGCCCACCGTCGTGAAGCTCCTCGGCATCGAGGAGCCCGAGAAGAGCGAGCTGGAGAAGAAGATCAAGGACATCCAAGCGCTGCCCAGCAAGAACCTGACGCCGCAGGAAGAACGCCGCAAAAACCAGCAAATACTCCTGAAGGTGGACGTCGATCGCGACGCTGTCGCCTACCTGGAGACGCACACGCGCGAGCTCAAGGGAGTCGAAGTCTCGCCGCAGCCGGTTCGCTACTACCCGTATGGGGAGCTCGGTGCGCACTCGATAGGCTACATGCGTGAGGTTGGGGCCGAAGATCTGGTCAAGCTGGAGGAGCGCGGCTACCGCGCCGGCGATCGCCTGGGGGCGGTCGGCGTGGAGCGGCGCTGGGAGAGCTATTTGCGCGGCGTGCGCGGCTTCAAAAAGATCGTTCGCGGCGTGTCACGCCGAGACGACGTGCAGGAGGTGGAGGCGCGCTACCTCGAGGAGCCGCGTCGGGTCGAGCCCATCCCCGGTCGGGATATCTCGCTCACCTTGGACGTCGACCTGATCTCGTCCATCGACAAGGCATTCCGCGGCCAGCTCGCGGGCGCAGTCGTGATCGTGGACGTGCGCACCGGCCGCATCCTCGCTATGTCGTCCAAGCCGAGCTTCGACGCCAACGTGGTGTCCGGTGGCAATGGCGTGAAAGCGGTGGCGGAGACGTTTCGGCGTCTGAACGCCGATCCGCTCAAACCCAGCCTGGACAAGGCGATCTCCGCTGCGTACCCGCCCGGCTCCACTTACAAGCCGTTCAGCGCGCTGGCCGCGCTGTCGGACCGTCTGATCGATCAGGACACCGAGGTCGACTGCCGCGGCGGCTACGAGTACGGCAAGCGGTTTTTCCGCTGCACGGGCGTACACCGCAAGGTCCACCTCCACTCCGCCATCGTGCAGTCGTGCAATACTTACTTCTACGAGCTCGGCTCGCGGGTGAGTATCGACCGGCTCGCCGCAGTCGGGATTGAGTACGGCTTCGGAGTGAAGACCGGCATCGGCATCAACCCGGAGGCGCGCGGTCGCATGCCGACCCGTAGCTGGTACACGCGCCGCTACAAGGAAGCGTTCCGCGGCGGTTTCACGCTGCTCTCCGCGATCGGGCAGGGCGCCACGACGGTCACCGTGCTCCAGCTCACGCTCGCTTACGCGGCGCTCGCGAACGGCGGCACCCTCTACCAGCCGCAGGTCGTGCGCAGCATCGAGACGAGCGACGGCACCGTCGTGCAAGACTTCCCGCCGCGTGTGCGCCGCCTGATCGAGCCGAACCAGGAGCACTTGGCCTGGGTGAAAGATGGCTTGGAAGGCGTCGTCATCGAGAAAGAGGGCACCGCCTACAAGGAGCGGTCGCGCGACGTGGACATGGCCGGCAAGACCGGCACCGCGCAGGTGAGCCACGTGACCCCCCGCGGCGTGGATCCGGGAAAAATTTGGTACTTCAACCGCGACCACGCCTGGTTCTCCGGTTACGCGCCCTCCCGCTCACCGGAGATCGCAATCGTGGTCTTGGTCGAGCACGGCGGCGGTGGTGGTAAGAACGCCGTGCCGATCGCGATGCGCGTCGTACGCGACTGGCAAAAGCTGAAGGAGAAGCGGCTCTCGTCCAAGGACGACGCCGACCCCGGCGCCGGGAAGCCCAACTGATGGCGGTCGCGACGCGCATGATGTTCCGGCGCGGTCCGGCCGTGGACCTGTGGCTCCTCGCCGCCGTGGTGGTGATCGTCGCGTCGGGGCTTGTCAATCTGTACAGCGCCACCAGCGTGTACGCGGACACCGCGATGCGCGCGCGCCTCGCGGATATTTACGTCACGCAGGTGTACAACATGGTCGTCGGGGGGCTCTTGGCCATCCTCGTCGCCGCCATCGACTACCGTCACTACGAGCGCATCGCGACGTTGGCGTACGCGGGCGGCGTGTTCTTGTGCGCGCTCGTGTTCGTGCTCGGTAACAGCACTCGCGGAGCGGTGCGCTGGATTCAGATCGGCAGCGTAACCATCCAGCCCAGCGAGTTCATGAAGGTGCTGCTGCTGCTCATGATGGCGCGGTACATCCACAACGACCACAAAAACGAGCCGCGCACGCTCGTGGACTTGGCGATTCCAGGCGGAATCATGCTGGTCCCGGTCGGCCTGGTGATGGCGCAGCCGGACCTCGGAACCAGCCTCATCTTGATCCTGACCGCGAGCACGATGCTGCTCATGACCCGCATTCGCCGGCGCACGCTCGCTGCCGTCGTCGCGGCCGGCGTGGGGGTCTCCTGGCTGGGCTGGAACTTCGGTATGAAGCAGTACCAGAAGGATCGCATCACGAGCTTTCTGGATCCCGAGCACGACAAGACGGGCATCGGGTGGCACGCGCTCCAGTCCCAAACCGCGATCGGCAACGGCCAGCTCCTGGGGGAGGGCTACATGCAAGGCACGCAGAACCAGTTCGGGTTCTTGCCGGACCAGTACTCTGACTTCCCGTTCGCGGTCTTCGCGGAGGATTGGGGGTTCCTCGGCTGTCTGCTGCTGCTGAGCGTCTACTGCTTCATCTGCGTGTATGCCATCCACGTCGCCTCACAAGCCAAAGACCGCTTCGGAGCCGCGCTCGCGATTGGCGTGGGAGCGCTCATCTTCTGGCATACCGTATTCAACGTCGGCATGGCCATCGGCGTGCTCCCCGTCGTGGGCGTCACGCTCCCGCTCTTCAGCTACGGCGGCTCCAGCGTCGTCACTTCCCTCGTGGGCCTCGGGCTGCTCATGAACGTATCCATGCGCCGCTGACTGGGCACATAGTCGTGCGCACTCGAAGCCGAATCGGTCGTGGAAGCGCCGAGTAGCGGACGTTGATCGCGTGACGGTCGGGAGTCCCTGAGAGGCGCGTCGCCACGCAACGTCGATAGCGTCGCGCGGTACGTAGGCCATGTAGAAACGGGCCGGCGCTTGGAACGCCGAGGGCGTCACGTGGGCGGATTTGTTCGGCGTACCCGCGTGGTCACTCGGAAGCCGACCGGTTCGTGGGTGCCGCGTGGCGGGGTGTTACGGGTTCCCGAGAGCCGTGGCGGCGCGTCGCAACGCAAAGTCGATCGCGTCGCGTTGGCGGACTCATTCGGGCGTTCCCACGTGGGCGCGCGGAAGCTGAACCGGCTCGTGGGAGCTGCGTGGCGAACGTTGCTCCCGCAACCATGTCGGGAGATCTCGAGCGTAGTGGCCGCAGCTCCCAACGTCGATCGCGTCGCGCGCTACTTACTCCATCGAACTGAGCGGCGCTTTGGAACGCCGAGCGCGTCACGTGGCGGATTTGTTCGGCGTGCCCACGTGGGCGCTCGGAAGCTGAACCGGCTCGTGGGAGCGCCGCGTAGCGGCTCGCGTGACGGTGCCGTTAGAACCGAGAGTAGTGGCGGCGCGTCGGAACGGAAGGTCGATTGCGAGCCGCGAGCTTTCGTGGTGGTGGGGGATCGCGCTCTACGCAGTCGAAACGGGCCGGCGCTGGAACGTCGAGCTCGTCACGTTGGCGGAATTGTTCGGCGTGCCCGCGTGGGCGCTCGGAAGCTGACCGGCTCGTGGGAGCGCCACGTAGCGGAATGCGTGGCGGTGTCACGGGTTCGCGAGAGCAGTGGCGGCAAACGGCAGACGAGTCGGGATGGCGTGGGCTGGCCTGTTCGCGAGGCTTGCCACATGGGCAAGGCGCGGCCTTCAGGCGGCGGCTTGGCAGAAGGACGACACGTTGCAATGCGAAGAGGGCTGCGAGTTGGCAGCCCCCGGTGCGAGATGGCGCGGTCAGTCGAGCTTGAAGAGGTCTTCGAGGTCGTCCTTCGTGAGCTGCTTGCCGCCGCCCGCGTCTTCGCTGAGCACGCTGGCGACGAGGTCCTTCTTCTTCGCCTTGAGCTGAAGGATTTTCTCTTCGATCGTGCCGGCGGCGACCAATCGGTACACGGTGACGACCTTCTTTTGGCCGATGCGGTGCGCGCGGTCGGAGGCTTGATCTTCTACGGCCGGGTTCCACCACGGGTCGAAGTGGATGACGGTGTCCGCCGCGGTGAGGTTGAGGCCGGACCCGCCCGCCTTGAGGCTGATCAAGAACGCCGGAACGGTGGGGTCCTCCTGGAAGCGGTCCACACGTTCGGCGCGGTCTTGAGTGCTGCCGTCCAAGTACTCGTAGCGGATTTTGTCTTCGTCCAGAGCCTCGCGCACGAGCTTCAGCATGCTGACGAACTGGCTGAAGATGAGCACCTTGTGACCGCCGGACTCGACCTCTTGGACGAGCTCGCGGAGAGCGGAGAGCTTGCCGCTGTCGTCGTGACTGAACTCTCGGGGGAGACCCAGCAGGCGCGGATCGCAGGCCGCTTGGCGCAGCTTGGTGAGGCCAGCCAAAATGTGAAGCTGGCTCTTGCCGACGCCCACGCGCTCCACCTCGCCCATGACGGTGGCACGCACCTCGCGCAGCACTTGGTTGTAGATGGCCTTCTGGTCGGGAGCCAAGTCGATGATCTTGTCGACCTCGATCTTGGGCGGCAGATCCTTGGCAACCTCCACCTTCGTTCGGCGAAGGATGAACGGGTGAATGACGGAACGCAGGCGGGCCGCTTGCTTCGAGTCGCCATTGTCGATCGGCCGCGCGTACTTTTCCTCGAACTTGGGCAGCGGCGGCAACAGCCCCGGGCTCACGAACTCGAAGATGGACCAGATCTCGCTGAGGCGATTCTCGATCGGCGTGCCCGTGAGGGCGAGGCGGCGCTGCGCGTCCAGCTCCTTGGCGGCTTGGGCGGTCGCGCTGAGCGGGTTCTTGATGTTCTGCGCTTCGTCCAAGATCGCGTAGGTGAGCTTGAGCTTCTTGAGGAGGTCGATGTCGCGGCGAAGCAGCGCGTAGCTCGTGATGATGACGTTCGCGCTTTCGAGCTCGGACATCTGCTCTTTGCGGCCCGCACCGTGCCAGAGCGCGGTGGTGAGCGACGGACCGAAACGCTCGATTTCTCGCACCCAGTTCGTCACGACGCTGGTGGGGGCGACAATCAGCGCCCGCAGCGGCTCGGTCTTCTTTTCCTGCTTCACCGCGAGCAGAAGCGCGATGGTCTGGACGGTCTTACCGAGACCCATGTCGTCGGCGAGCACGCCGCCGGAGGCGATCTCGTCGATGAATTGCAGCCAAGAAAGCCCTTGTTCCTGGTACGGGCGTAGCGTCGCTTTGAGGCCCTTCGGCTTCTTCGCGGCCTTGATCTCGTCGATGTTTGCGAGCTTTTTGAACAGCGACTTGGTGCTGGCGGCGACGGTGGCGGAGTTGGCCTGATTGATCAGGTCCTGCACGCTCCCGGCTTGAGAGAGCGGGATCTTCCCGTTCTTGCCGCCGGCGGCGATGAGCTCTACCTCACGATCGATCATCTGCTGAATCGAGCCCGCGTCGAAGGGCGCGAACGAGTTATCCGACAGTTTCACGAACTTGCGGCCCTCGCGCAGGCAGCGCTCGAGCTCTTCGCGATCGACGCCCACGCCCTCGGACTCGTAAGAGATCTGCACGTTCAGCCAATCCACCCCGCTCGAGACGCGAGCGTGGGCCAGCACTGGCTTGCTGCGGACGTGCGTGCCGACGAGGTGCTCCGGGACGTACAGATCCCAATCCTCTGGCAAGCCGCCGACGCCTTCCGACCAGAACTGAATGGCTTTTTCGCCATGGGCGGCGAAATGGTCTCCGCTCTCCGTCGGCTGCAGACCGAGATCGAGCAGCAGCTGCACCGCTTTTTGCTGCGCCGCGATGTCACAGCGGATGCAGCGCGCGCGCTTCTGACCCTCCTCCGGGCCCAAAATCAAGATGGGAGGGGAGATGCCGTCGGCGCGTACTTCGATTTCCTGATCGCCGTAGGCAGCCTTCAAGAACACTTCGGCTTCGGTGAGCGAGCCCGCCGCTCGCATGCGGAACGTCGGCTCCAGATCGATGACGTCCGCTACCTGCGAGAGCTCCGGCAGCTCCGCGCCGACCTCCAGCGCGACCCTGGGCAAGCCGTAAGTGATCATCCCGATGAGCTCCGACGAGGGCTCGGCGATGGTGGGGCTTCGCAGCAGCCGGCGGAGCGCAGCCGGCGAAACGCGATGATCCAGGCGCCGCGCGACGCCTTCGCTCGTCTCGATGTGCCACCCTGGCGCGCCCTCGAACCAGCCGCCCTGGGTGAGGCTGAAGCGACGGCCGTCGCCCTGCCGTTCGAAGGTAATCTTGGCCACGATGGTGTCCGAGCCGACCATCTCCAGATCGAAACGGGGCTTGAGCACGTCTTCCATGAAGCGGAGCTGCATGAGCGCGGGCTCGAGCAACACGCGGCGATCTTTGAGCATCGGCAAGAGCTCCGCTGCGTCTTCGCCCCGAATGTCCACTGCGGGGTGGCGCGGGTTGCCCGACTCGAAGCGGGAGAGAACTCGCAGGGCGTTGCGATCGCCGGTCGGAGAAATCGTCTGCCAGGTGAGCGCGTGGCTCGGCAACATCGGCGTGCGGTTGTCTACGTCCAGCACCGTGACGGTGAGCCCGCCTTGACGGACGTGGACGCGGAATTCGAGGTTCAAGGAGCGCTTGGCCCCTTCCGGCGAAAGCCACGCGCCAATACCGGTCGCGCGCGCGCTCACGTCCACGGGGGGCGGAACGTAATGACCACCGCCGCCACCGCCGCCACCGCCACCACCACCCGCGCCTGGAGCC
>SECP01000040.1 GCA_004193285.1 Myxococcales bacterium
GGGCTAGGAGCGGGGGAACGAAGACAGAGAACGAAGACAGAGAACAAAGACAGAGGACGGGGAATGGGACAGCGGGCTGGCGCGAGCCAGCACTTGGGGGACCGCGGTGGGGAGGTTTCGGGAGGGTCGGCAGGCGTCGGCGCGGTCAAAAGCTGCCCTGGCGAGGGAGCAGTCCCGTTCCTGCCGGCCCAAGCGGCCTTCCGTCAGTAGCGCTCGCTGAGAAAACTCGATGAAAAACCGAATTCTGCTCGCCCCAACCAAACGTTCAGTATCCTTGCAAGGATTTTCGTCGCGGCGTCCTTGCGAGAGGCGGGGGCATGGACTAGGTTCCGCCGCCCACACTCCCATGGCCTACGCAGTTATCCGCACTGGCGGAAAGCAGTACCGAGTTGCCGAGGGCGACACCGTTCAGGTGGAGCTGCTCACCGGCAACCCCGGCGACAAAATTAAGTTCGACGACGTGCTGATGATCGGCGGAGACTCGCCGAAGTTCGGCGCGCCCCTCGTTGCCGGCGCAGCGGTCGAAGGCGAAATCGTGCAGCACGGCCGCGGGCCGAAGCTCATCGTTTTCAAGTTCCGCAAGCGCAAGCGCTCGCGCCGCAAGGCCGGTCATCGTCAAGGCTTCACGGCCGTCAAGATCACGGGAGTGACGGGATAAGACCATGGCTCATAAAAAAGGCGGCGGCTCAACGCGCAATGGTCGTGGCTCCAACGCTCAATACCGCGGCGTGAAGGTGTACGGCGGCGAGTCCGTACGCGCCGGCGGCATCCTGGTTCGCCAGGTGGGGCAGACGCTCAACCCCGGTCGCAACGTCGGCCTCGGTAAAGACTACACGCTGTTTTCGCTGATCGACGGCGTCGTGGCCTACGAGCACGAGAGCAAGACGAAGAAGCGCGTGTCGGTTTACCCGGTCGCGCCCGTCAGCACGGCGAGCTGACCAAGCTCCGCAGTGACGAAGATCTTCGTTACTGACATCGACGGCACCCTGGTGGGAGCGGGCGGTGAGGTGCACCCTCGCGACGCCCGCGCCATCAAGGAGCTGCTGCGCAAGCAAGTGCCAGTCGCTCTGTGCACGGGTCGAATGTTCTCGGGCACGCGGGAGATTGCCGCCACCTTCAGGCTGATGGGACCGGTGGCGTGTATCGACGGCAGCCACATCTTCGACTTGCACTCGCGCGGTGAGCTGAGCTGCACCGCCATCGGCAAAGAGGCCGGAACGTACGTCCGCGAGGCGCTGGCGATGTTCCGGCCGGCCGCGTTCATGTTCTCCGGGGACCGCGTGATTCACGACGCCCGGGGCGACCGCTATTTGGACTACCTGAGCACGTGGTCGGACGTGCGGCAGCGCGTGGCGGATGTCGTGCACCCGGACGTGTGGCGGTCGGAGACGAACGTCGCCGCGCTCGTGTTGATGGGCACGGAAGAAGCCATCATGGGTATGGATCGCGCGCTCCACGGCGTGCCCGGCTTGCAGGACATCGTGTTCGAGGTGCGGCGGCCAGATCTGGCCGGGTCCTGGGGCATGGTCGTTCGCGCGGACGGCGTGGACAAAGGCACCGCCATTGCTTGGCTCGCCCAGCACTACGGGGGCACGGTGGACGACGTCGTGGCCGTCGGCGACTGGCTCAATGACGTGCCGATGCTGCAGCGCGCTGGCCAAAGCTACGCGATGGCGCAAGCGCCGGAAGAAGTGCAGGCGGCCGCGAAGTTCAGGCTGGAAGCCGACATTTGGCACGGCGGCGGGGTGGCGGAAGCCGCCGAGCGCGCCGGCTTGATATAGTCGCGGGTATGTCCCGCCCGCGTGTCGCCGTCTTGCCACCCGAGCTGGCGAGCCAGATCGCGGCCGGAGAGGTGGTGGAGCGGCCCTCCAGCGCCGTGAAGGAGCTGATCGAGAACGCGCTGGACGCGGAAGCGACGCGCGTAGACGTGGAGATCGAAGGCGGCGGTATCACCCGGCTGTGCGTGTCGGACGACGGGGTCGGCATGGACGAGGCGGACGCGCGGCTCTGCGTGGAGCGGCACGCGACCAGCAAGCTGAAGAGCTTCGCGGAGCTGACGCACGTAGCGACGTTTGGCTTCCGCGGGGAGGCGCTGCCGACGATCGCCTCCGTGAGCCGTTTTTCGCTGCGCACGCGCGCCCGAGAGACTGACGTGGGGCTCCTGCTGCAGATTGAAGGCGGCAAGCACGTTTTGGCGGAGCCGGCCGGCATGGCCACCGGCACCCAGATCGACGTGCGCGACTTGTTTTACAACGTGCCGGCGCGCCGCAAGTTCTTGCGCTCCACCGGCACGGAGTCTGGCCATGTGACGGAGGCCGTGGAGCAAGCGGCGCTGGCGCGGCCGGACATCACTTTCACGCTCACGCGCGACGGCCGCAAGGTGCGCGAGCTCTTGCGCGCCTCACAGCGCGCCGAACGGGTTCGTCAGGTTTCGGAGCTGGAAGAGGTCGCCACGTGCGAGGGTGAGCGCGGGCCGCTGCGAGTAGAAGCGTACCTCTCGCGACCGGAGCAGGCGCGCGCCGGTGCCGGCGGACTCTCGATTCTCGTCAACGGCCGGCCCGTGCGCGACCGCGCGATCTTGGTGACCATCGCGCAGGCTTACGGCAGCGTCCTGGAGCGCGGGCGCTACCCGCGCGGCGTCGTTTACATCGACTTGGCGCCGGAGCTGGTGGACGTGAACGTGCACCCACAAAAGGCGGAGGTCCGCTTCGCGGATCCGCGCGCGGCGAGCGACGCGGTGTACCAGATTCTTTCGAAGGCGCTGGTCAGCGCGTTCTCGCTGCCGCCCGTATCGCGCGCCGCTTGGGGCCGCTCGGCGCCGCAAAAGACGCCGGACCCGCCCATCGTCGCGCTCAAAGAAGACTTGCCCCAGCGCCCAGCGCTCCGGGCGGACCGCGAGTTACCGCTGGCGCTGCTCATGACTCATGCGGCGCGCGCAGCCGCCGAGCCCCTGCCGAGTATCGCGGAGCCGGTGGTCAGCACCGTGCGTGAGCACACCGCGGCCCCGATTCGTCCGCGCGCGGAGGTGCCGTGGGTGAGCCTGCGCTTCATCGCGCAGCTGCGGATGACGTACCTGCTGTGCGAGGGGGAAGACGGCATTTACCTGCTCGATCAGCACGCCGCCGCCGAGCGGGTCACCTTCACGCGGTTGCTCCGTGAGTACGAGGCGCGCTCGGTGCCTTCGCAAGCCCTGCTCTTTCCGCAAGTGGTGGACGTGACCGCGGCCGAGCTGGAGCTGGTGGAGGAGCGACAGAAAGAGATCGCGGAGGTGGGGCTGGACGTGCGAGCGCGCGGCGCCACGTCGCTCAGCATTCACGCGGTGCCGCGCCTGCTGTCCAGAGCCAGCCCCGAACGGCTCCTGCGCGACTTGCTCACCGAGGTTTCTCGCAGCGGCGGGCGCGGCTTCTCGGACGCGGTGGACCTCGCGCTCGCGACGATGGCCTGCCATGGCTCGATTCGCGCTGGTGACGGGCTCTCCGCAAACGAGGCCAAGGCGCTGCTCGTGGCGCTCGACGACGCAGATTTTGCCGGGCATTGCCCGCACGGCCGCCCCGTCGTCACGTTTTTGAGCTACGCCGAGCTCGAACGCAAGGTGGGCCGGCGTTGAGCGAGCTCTTGTGCGTCGTGGGCCCCACGGCTTCGGGCAAGAGCGCGCTCGCCCTGAGGCTGGCCGAGTCTGTGAGCGGCGAGATCATCAGCGCCGACAGCATGCAGATTTACCGCGGCTTCGACATTGGCACTGGCAAGCCGAGCCGCGAAGAGCAGCTACAGGTGCCGCACCACTTGGTGGACGTAGCGGAGCCGCTGGAGAATTGGGACGCCGCGCAGTGGGCGGGGGAAGCGGCGCGACTCGTGGAGGAGATTCGGGCGCGCGGCAAGCTGCCGATCGTCTGTGGGGGCACGTTCTTGTGGGTGCGTGCGCTGATCTACGGATTGGCGGACGCGCCGCGCGCCGACGAAGCGCTGCGTGCGCGTCACCGCGAATGGGCGGAGCGCGAAGGACGTGCCGCGCTCCACCGGAAGCTCGCGGAGGTGGATCCCCCGAGCGCGGCCCGGCTCGCGCCGAACGACTTCGTGCGCGTGAGCCGCGCTCTCGAGGTGTTCGAGCTCACCGGCAAACCGATGAGCGAGGTGCAGGCCGCGCACGGCTTTCGAGAGCCGCGTTTTTCGGCGCGCTTCGTGGGCGTCGCTCGCGAGCGCGCCGAGCACGACGAGCTCATTGCGCGCCGCGTGCACGCCATGCTCGAGGCGGGCTGGAGCGACGAAGTGCGGTCGCTCCGTGACCGCGGCTTCGGCGAGGCGCGCGTGATGCAATCTGTCGGGTACCGGCAGGTTTTTGCCGCCGTCTGCGCGGGAAAGGCCCCCGACGCCGAAGAAATCGTCCGGGCGACGCGCGTTTTTGCGCGCCGCCAGCGCACGTGGCTCCGCGATCAGCCCGTGGAGTGGCTCCCGGCGGACGCGACGAAGCTGCCGTGATACCGCGGGTCCTCCAGGCTCTCTGCGAACGCACTACGCGTGAGTGGTAGCGCGCAGTCCAGCATGACCGCGACCTCGTCCGTCTGCTTCGCACCGATGCTACCTTCGTAAGCGCCCGGATGGGGGCCGTGCGGAATGCCGCGCGGATGGTGCGAGATACTGCCGGGGCCGACCCCGCGCCTCGAGGTGAAGTTGCCGCGTGAATAGAAGATGACTTCGTCCACGTCGACCGACGAGTGCGGGTACGGGCACGGCACCGCCCGCTCGTGGAAATCCAGGGGGCGCGGTACGAAGGTACAGATGAGCACACCGGGCGCCTCGAAAGTGGCATGCGCCGGCGGCGGCAGGTGCACCTTGCCGACCTTGGGGCGCAGCGCGTCGACCGACAGCGCGAACGGGTACAAGGTGCCGTCCCAACCAACGACGTCCAGCGGTGAGCGGGGGAGCTCGAATTTCTGCAGAGTTCCGTCCGTTTTTACCCAGAAATCCCGCAGGTTTTCGTCCCGTGGCGCCTCCAGCACCGGCCCCCGAAAATCCCGATGCCCGTAGGGCGCGTCCATGCGCAGCTGGCCGACTCGGTTGCGGTAGCCCTCCGGCAAGCCGAGCGGTTGCCGCAGCTCCAGGACGAGCCAGTGCTGGAGCGGCTCGTCCAAGACGAAGCGATGCAGGAGCGAGCGAGGCACGTACACGTAGTCTCCGGCGCGGTACCGCACGTCACCGAGCTGCGTCCGCAGGGTGCCGGAGCCAGCATGCACGTAGTAGAGCTCGTCGCCGTCCGCGTTGGCGAAGTAAAACGGGTCGCTCCGCGTCGGCATGGCCAGGCTGATGGCGACGTCTGCGTTCTCCAGCACGCGGCCGCGGTGCCGGGGGAAGGGCTCCAAGGTGAGCGGGCTAGAAGGCGTGATGTAGTGACGCCTCAGCAAACGCTCCGGCTTGCGGTCCGCGGGCGGTAGCTCCACCGGCGCGTGGGAAGAGGGCTGCGCTTCGTGCGGCCGCTCTTGGTGGTAAGCAATCGTATACGGCCCTTCGAAGCCCTGCCGAGTCAGACAGTGCTCATACAGGACGCGGCCGTTTTCGGCCGTGAGCTGGGTGTGAGGAGCCTCCGGAAGTCGCCCACTTTCGCGTCGCTCCAGCATGACTAACCACCTTTCTCGGCAAGTACCTCTTGCTCGCGTTCGATGCTCTCGAAGAGTGCTCGGAAATTGCCGGCCCCGAAGCCTTGGTCCCCTTTGCGCTGAATCAGCTCGTAAAAGAAGGGTCCCGCGCCGGCGTCCTGATAAAGCCCGGCCGAGTCCTTCAAAAAGATCTGGAGCAGGTAGGAGCCGTGGCCGTGGCCGTCCACCAGCACCTCCAGCTCGCGCAGCTCTTGCAGGTCTTCCTCCAGCGCGCCGATGCCCAGCGACTCCAGCCGAGCCGGCAGGGCGTCGTAGTACGCGGGCGGCGTGCGCATGAACTCCACGCCGCGCGCGCGAAGCCGCCGCACGCTGCTCAAGATATCCGCCACGTCCAGCGCGAGGTGCTGGATGCCGTCACCGCGGTGTTCTTCGTGGAAGACGTTGATCTGCGAGCCTTTGAAATTCGGGCGATACGGCTCGTTGTTGGCGAACTTGATGCCGGAGCGCGGGTCCCACATCACCACCGAGCGCAGCCCGGAGCCGTCCCTCACTTCGAAGCGCGCGACGTCGCGCGTGTGGAATTGCACGTCCCAAAGCCGGGAAAAGCCGAGCACGTACTCCATCCAGAGTAGCGCCGGCATCATCGTTTGAAAGTTGCTGGTGACGTGGTCTACGCGCTGGACGCCGGTCGCGCCGGGAGCACCGCGCTCTGCGCCCGACATCTCGTAGCCGGGCAGGATGGGGCGGAAGCCGCGCCGCTCGATGAAGCGAAAGGTCGTGTCGCCGAACGGAGTCGTGATCGAGAAAGTCTTCAGCGTGCCGTGCTCGTCCTGGAAGCGCTCGATCTCACCGATAGGCGTGCCGCCGCGCTGTTCTAGGAGCGCGAAGGTACGCTCGGCGTCCTCCACCTGGAACGCGACCGTGCCGATGCCGTCCGGGTGACGGCTGAGGAAGCGGGCCGCTCGCCCTCCGGCGCCCTCCGGCGTCGAGCAAATCACGACGTAGGAGCCAGACTGAAAAGCCACCGAGCGTTGGCGCCCGGCGCGCGTGAGCTCCGGACCGCTCGCGCCGATTTCTTGGAAATCCAGCCGATCTACGTAGAACCTTCGGCTGCGCTCCAGGTCGCGCACGTAGTAGTGAACGCCTTCGACTCCGAGGATGCCGAGCGGTTCTACTTGCGGCATTCGGCTAGTGTCCCACCGGACACCGAAGAGCGCTACGTCGGTTCCGCGTCGACCTGCGCTTCGGGCGCGGCTTCGCTGAACGCCGGCAGCGCTTGTGCGTTTTGGTCCGCGCGTGTGAGCGAGGGGAACGCGTCCAGCGGTACGCCCCAACGTCGCGCGTTGTACAATTGTGGCACCAGGTACACGTCCGCGAGGCTCACCGTATCCTCGAACAGAAACGCCCCAGCGCGGGCGGCGGCGAGCTGCTCCAGTGCCGTGAGGCCCTGGGTGATGAAGAGCCGCGCCCAGGCTTCGTGATCGATGCCGTGCTTCTTCAGCTCGTTGAAGGTGCTCGTGTTCTGCAGCGGCTGAATCCCGGAGTTCACGAGCTCCGCGAGCGCGCGGACGTGCGCTCTATCCAGCGCGCTTTGTGGCAAGAGCGGCGGCTTCGGGTAGCGCTCATCCAAATACTCGATGATGGCCATCGACTGGACCAACGTGACGTTCGCCTCGTCTACCTCCAGCGCCGGCACCTGCCGCAGCGGGTTCACGGCGCTGAATTCGGGGCGATGCTGCTGCCCACCGTCTCGAATCAGGTGGACGGGCTGGTACTCGTAGGGAAGCCCCTTGAGGCCCAGCGTGATGCGCACGCGGTAAGCGCAGCTGCTGCGCCAGTAGCTCCAGAGCTTCAACTGATGACCTGCTGATTGATGCGGCCGAAAGGGGCCCGACCATTGGCGAGCCTGAGCTCGATGGTGACGCGACTGCCGGCCTTCAGAAAGGGGGTTTTAGGGGCGCCGCCCTGGATGGTCTCCAGCGCGCGTCGCTCTTGTAAGCAGCTGATACCGCGGCCGACCGCGGAGTTCGAGATGGTGCCGCTGCCCAAGATGGTGCCGGCACCGAAGCGACGCGTGCGGCTGATGTGCTCGATCAGGCGAAAGAACGAGAAGTGCATCTCTTCGCCGGTCTCGGTCTCACCTACCGGGGCGCCGTCCAGGCCCACGTGCATGGTGCCGGCCAGCTTGCCGTCTTGCCAGGCGTCACCGAGCTCGTCCGGCGTCACCGCGAACGGCGCAAAGCCGGTGGCTGGTTTGGAGCAGAAAAAGCCGAAGCCCTTGGCGAGCTCGTCCGGAACCAGGTTGCGGTACGTCCAATCGTTGAGGCACACGAGCAGCCGAACGTGGCGCGCCGCGTCGTGGCTCTGCGTTCCGAGCGGCGTTTCGCCGAGCACGACTCCCAGCTCCGCCTCGAAGTCCAATCCGAACGCTTCGTCCACGAGCCGGAAGGGCGCGTGAGGACCGAGCAGATCCGATGAGCCGCCTTGGTAGACCAAAGGATCCGACTCGAGCGTCGGCGGAGCGGCGGCGCCGCGCGCTTGGCGCACGAGGCGCACGTGATTCAAGTACGCGGACGCGTCCACCCACTCGGTGGCGCGCGGGAGGGGCGCCGCCAGCGCGTCCAAATCCAGGGCCATCGCAGCCGGCGAGCCCTTGTCCAGCTCCAGCTCCAAGCGCAGCAGCGACGGCAAAGTTCGCTCCCAGTCATCGAGCGCGGCACGCAGGCTGCCGGCCGCCGCTCGGGCGTCCATCGCCCGCTGCCCGTCGCGGCTCACGACGAGCAGCCGCCCGTCGGGCGAGCCGTCATGCAGCGTCGCGAGCCGCATCGCTCACCCGCCGAGCGAGAGCGAGGCGTCCAGCAACTGCACGAACGTGCTGGGCCGGAACGGCTCGCGGACGGACGCGAACGTCTCCGCCGTACCTTCCGGCGTGGCGCGGGCGATGATTTCCGGCGTCGTCGCAACTTCCGCCGCGATGGGCGAGGCGGCCAGGGGCGCCCCCTCGACGGGCACGATCTCCGGTGCCGGCCCGGGCAGCACGGAAGGCAGCGTCGCGAGCGACTCCGGCGGCGGCGCGATGTCCTCCTCCAAGCGGCGGCGGTGTGCTTCCAGCTCGTCGCGCGCTTCCGGCGGCGGCAACAGGTCTTCCGCGTAGCCGCCCGCGACCTCGCGACCCGGCAGCGCGACCTCCAGCTCCTCGGACGCGGGAGGCGTGGTCGACTGCGGCGGCTCCGCAAGCTCGAGCGAAGGCCCTGCGGCCTCCTCCAGATCGATCGTCTGGCCGAGCTGCTCCGGCGTCGGAACCACGGGCGCGCTCACGTCCCCGCGAGTTGGGATCTCGAGCTCCTGACCGAGCAGTGCGTCCACGTCGGGGGCCGCGGGAGCGGTCAGGGAAGGCGGCGGTGCTACCTGGGGACCCGACTCGGGCGGGGGCGTCTTGAAGGGAGGCTCGCGCTCGGGCTCGACCTGCGACGCAGCGGCGGCGAGCGCCTCGTCCATGCTGGAGGCGACCTGGCGCTGGGACGAAGCGGGCGGCTGGTCCTCTTCCTCCTCGAAACGAACTTCCACGTCCGTCGACGGAGGAGGCGTGCCCTCCGTGACCTCCACCAAGTCCTCTTCCGAAAGCTCCTCGGCCGTGATCGGCTCGGCTTCCGCCTCGATAGCCGCGACCGTGACCTCCGGACCGAAGTCGCGCGGCGCCATCGAGACGCGCACCTCCGAAACCTCGGAATCCAGGCTGAAGGCCGCATCGAACGGTTCCGGCGGTGGCGCGGACTCGTGAGTGGCGACCGAGACGAGCGGAATGGGCTCGGCTTCTGCCGCTACCGGCGGCAGCGTGTCGAGCGGCACGTCCACGTCCACGTCCATCGGCGGCTCGGAGACTCCGAGGAGCTCGTCGATCGATTGCTCGTCGTAAGCGGCTGCGGGCGGCTCGTACGCCGGCACGGACGAGACGTAAGCCGGCGCCGGCGCTGGCGCGGCCGCAGGGGGGGGCGCGGCTGGCATCGCCGGAGGCGGGGCGAAAGCAGCGGGCGGCGGGAGCGGAGCGCCGCTGCGCGGGAGCGCTGCGTTGCGCTGAATGCGAGCCAGTAGGCCTTGGAGCTTGGAGACTTGCTCTTCGTTGTTCATGCCGCACCCGCGCTTTGCTGAAGACGCGTGAGCACGTCCCCATAACTGAGGCCCGAGCCGAGCCACTCGCTCACTTTGCCGGCGCTCGCGGCGCTACCGATGAGGAAGCGCACCTGGCGGTCGTCACGCACCAGCTTGGCCGCATGCACGTCCCGACCGAACGCGCGCTGGAGCGCGCCTTCCAGCACCGCTCCGAGCAAGCGGTCCAGCTGCTGGCCAAAGGGGCCGCCGTCGACCGTGAGCACGAGCGCGCGACCCCAGCGTTCGAGGCCGAGCGAACCGAGGCCGAGCAGCGCAAGCTCTCCGCCCAAGTGCTCCAGTACCTCTTCTAGTGTTGCGCTGGAGGTGTCCCCCAGTCGGTCCGCGACGCGACGACCCGCGGCGGTGCCGAGCCGGCGCCCGAAATCCGAGACCGCCTCGTCGCCCGCGCTGCGGCACAGGTCGACCAGCGCGTCCGCGGGGACGAGCACGTGGTCGCCTCCACAATCCACGCGGCCTCGAACGAGATCGAAGCTCACTGAGCCTGAAGGGTTATAGCGGGTGGCCATGGGGCTTTTCGCGAGCCCTAGGGTGCGCTCGCGGAGCCGTCAGTATAGGCGGGGGCCGCTACAAACTGTCAATTCTCGAGGGTTTTTTCCGGTGTCGTCGAACGCGTGCGGTTACCGGCCGGCGGTGCCAAAACTCGAGCGATGCCGGACGCGGACCAGCGGCTTTCCTCGGAGATTACGGCGGCGCTCGGCGCGCTCGCGGGCGCGCCGCCGTCCACCGTGCACCGCCTACAAGTAGGTCTGGCGCGCCTCGTGCTGGATAGCGCTCCGCCCAGCGCGGCCGGACAGCTCGACCTGGCGCTGGCGTTTATAGAAGGAAAAGCCACCGCCGCGGAGCTGCGAGAGGCGCGGAGCGATTGCTGGTCGTACCTCGGCTCACTCGCGTGCGGCTGCTCGCTCGCGGACTCGGCCTCGGGACACGCGGTGATGTCGTGTTTGGAGCCCGACTCTGCCTCGCACTCTATCGGCGCTCTGCGCGAGCAAGTGAGCAAGGTCCTGCGCTGCGCCAGTGAAGCCAAGGCGGAACGGATGGCCGCCGTGCTCAACGTGCTCGTCGCGTGACATTTTGGTGTACGGTGCGCGGTCATGCTCCGCGCATTCGGCAAAATCTCTTCATGCTTGTTGGTCACGCTGGCGCTCGCCTCTGCCTGCGGCAGTGACGACGGCAAAAAACGCACGGCCGGCGATGAAGCGGGCGCGGGTGGTCAAGCCGGAGCGCCCGAGCTTGCCGGGGGCAGCGGAGGCAGCGGAGGCGGGGACGGCGGCGAGGCGCCGCTGCCCAGCGCTGGCCAGGGCGGGCAGCCACCAGTGGCGACCGGCGGAGCAGGCGGAGAGTCGCCGCTGGAGCCGGTGGGCGGCGCCGGTGGTGCGCCGCCCCAGCCGGAATGCTGCCAGCCCCTGACCTGCGACGACGTGGACTTCGAATGCGGATACACCAACGATGGCTGCGGCGACTACGTCGTCTGCGGTTGTCCTGCCGGAACCCAGTGCGGTCCGGGTGCGCTGTGCGCGGAGTGCACCCCGAGCCCCACCGTTTGCGACAACCGCTGCGGCGAGGTCTTGGACGACTGCAACACGCCGACTCAGTGCGGAGACGACTGCGACGAGAACAACCCGGGCAGCGTCTGTTACCAGGGCTACTGCTGCTCGCCGATCACCGCGTGCGTCAGCGGCGTGTGCGGCGTCGCCTCCGACGGCTGCGGTGGCACCGTCGACTGCGGCAACTCCTGCGAAGGGATTCAGGTTTGCTACGGCAATACGTGCTGCGCTCCCAAGACCGACTGCGACGGCCTTTGTGGTGTCGTCGATGACGGCTGCGGTAACGAGCTGAACTGCAACGGCACCCCCTGCGAAGACGGTGAGTGTCAGCCGAACGGCACCTGCTGCACCCCGAATGCGGATACCTGTAGCAGCAAGAACTGCGGCTTCTCCGAGGACGGCTGCGGCAACCTCGTACCGTGCGGCGAGCAATGTGAAGGCACGACGAGCTGCATTCAGAACTCCTGCAAGGAGAGCGTCTGCAAGGCGCAGAGCCTCGATTGTGGCTACGTCTCCAACGACGCCGTAGACGGCGGCCTCGAGTACTGCGGGGACTGCGCCGAAGGCGTGGCGTGCTCGCCGGAAAACCACTGCTTCCCAGTCTGCGATTGACGGCGCCGCTCGGCTGGCTGACTCCGTAGGCGGATGGCTCGTTGGTCGAAGCTCGCGGCGGCTTTGGTGGCTTACGGCTTGACCGCGCCTGCCGCCGCCAAGCCGCCCAAGCGGGACCCGCCGTTGCTATTCGGCGGGCCCGTCAACAAGCCTGTGGTCAAGGCGCCGCTGGACCCGAGGTTACCGACCGGGCCGGAGCTACCCGCGACGCAGACGCGCCCGCTCAGCATCGCAGCGCTGTGCTCCTTCGAGCGACCGGTGTGCGTGCACGCTCTCACCCTCTCGGCCGAGCCGCAGCTGGCCGGCGCGCTGGTGGCGCTCGAAACGGCTTACGAGCGCACCGTACTGGCGCTAGGCGTTCCGGCGCCGCTCGGCGATGCGCTAGATTTCTTCCTTTCCGGCGAGCCACGAGACCTGGCGGTGACCCAAGATGCGCTCGAGGTGGGGCGCTGGGATCGTGCGCCGGTGTTCTGCGAAGGAGGGGCCAGCGGCGCCCTGCTCGAACGACAAATGTCGCTCTGCGTCGGAGAGGCGGTGGCGAGCGCGCTGGACGCGGGAGAGTCGCCGCAAGCGCGCCGCGCCTTTGCGCTCGAGCTCTGGTGGGTGGGCGGCGTGAAGACTTCGCTGGACGTGCAGGCGGTGGACGACGCGCAGCGCCACCCGGAGGCGGCGCTCTCGCGGACGGGCGGCTACGCGCTGCTGCTGGACCTGCTGGAGACGACGCGCAGCGCCGCTTCGCCCGGCTTGCTCAGCGCTTCCATGTTCTCGGCGGCGGCGAGCCGCACCTCACCGGGCGCCGCGCTGTTCGACAACGAGCCGGATCTATTCGACGTGCTGCGGCACAGCTTGGATGAAGAGCTACCGCGCTACACGGACTTGATGGTGGATTTCGCGCTGCGCCGCGCGCTCGCCGGCGATCGCGACGACGGTACGCGCTTTCCGTCCCTGGCGTTTGCGGGCTCCTTCGCGCGCCCCCATTTCGATTGGGTCATCCCGTTTTCGACGTTGCCGCGCCGAGTCCTCTCCGGCTCGCCCATTGCACCCAGCGGCGCGCAGCTCATTTGGCTGGAGCTGGACGACGCGCCGATGGGCGCCGCGATCGGCTTTCGCGCCGAGTGGGAGGCGCCGGTCGCCTTCCAGTGGCGGATCTTGCTCGTGGATCGCGAAGGGCGCGAGGTACGGCGCTTCGACGTTCCGTTTCAGGAGCGCTCGCGCTCTGCCGACGCACGCGTGCTACGGCTGGACAGCGCGAAGGCCATCCTGATCGCAGGCGTGAACGTCGGCGGCATCGATCTGGCCTACCCGTTCGATCCCGACATTCAGCCGTTCGAGCCGGCAGCGTGCACCGTCTACCTCGTCTCGATGTAGCGGCGCCGAGCGAGCGCGGCGAGGAGCAGCACCGGATAGGCGAGCCAGCCTCTGGGCGTGCTTGGCGCGGTGCTGCAGCCGCCGTGCGCGAGCGGCTCACCCTCCGCGACCCAGCGATCCACGCCCACCGGCACGGTTCGGCTCGCCAGGAGCTGGCCGTCGAAGCGAAGTGCGAGCCGTAGCTCCGAGCCGCCACTCCCGGGCGGCGCGGTGACCGCGAAGCCGTAGAGCCCGGGAGCGCGGCGCGCCGGGGGCCGCGAAAGGCTTCCGCCGACGACCTCCAAGGCGAGCCGCCGCTCGTCGAAGCCGTCCGCAATGCTGTCCGCCGCGTCCCGCAGCTCCAGCAGGCCCTCCAGGGGCTGGCCTACGTCCGGACGAATGTAGGACGCGGCCAGCGCGATGCGGCTTTTGCCCGCAGGCTCGCGCCCGAGCGGCGAATCCTCCGCCAGCAGCGCGCCGAGCGTGCCGTTGAGGTCCAGCACACCGGGCCCGAGCTGCTGCTCGGCCAGCACCGCGCCGCTGGGCTGCCGAGCGCCGGCCTGGAGCAGCGCGCGCACCTGGCCCTGGGTGAGCTCGGGGCGGCTCTCGAACAAGAGCGCCACCGCGCCGGCCACGATCGGTGAGGACATGGAGGTGCCGCTCGTCACCGCGTGCTCGTCGTCGTCCGTGACGAAGCACTCGTAATCCGGCGCGCCGCAGCGACCCTGGCTCGCGAACACGCCCTGGCCGCCGTTGCTCCGCGGGTCCGCGTCAGCCGACATCGCCCCCACCACGTACATCCCCGGCGCGACGATGTCCGGCTTCATCGCGCCGAGCGCGTTCGGGCCCGCCGCACTGAAGACGGCGGTGGAGTCCTCTTCCAGCAAGCGATCGCTGCCGTCGGATTCACCGACCAAAAATGGCTGCCCGCGCGAGTCCAGCCAGCGGTTGCGGTTCACGGTCGCGCCTACTGCGATGAGGTCGGGGTGCGAAGCGGGGATGTTGATCGTGCCTTGCTTCTCACCCCTCGGTAATAGCGCGCCGGTGCTGATGTCCGGGGAGGCGCCGCCCTGGCTTTGCAACCACAAGCTGACCGTGCCGTGCCCGGAGAGCCGCACCGTGAACACCGCGCCGGGCTCGAAGTCACCATCGATGATCACGACTGCGTTGTGCTCGCCGACCTGAATGCTGCTCTGACTCGGGCCGTTGAAGATCGTGCCTTTGACGTCACCCTTGGTGAAGGTCGTGGCCTGCCCCGGCTTGACCTCGGGGATCCAATCTTCGCCCTTCTGGTCGAGAGCGACGGACACTTCGTCCCCCGGTCGAAAGCCGAGCCACGCGTAAACGGTTCCTCCCTTGCGCGCACCAAGCCCTACCGTGGGCGTCATGATCGGGATCTCGACCGGGCTCTCGCGCGGGACGTGCACCTCGGTGTGGATGCCGAAAGGCTCCGGCTCGCCGGTACCGATGCCGGCGTAGAGGCCGCCACTGTTACCCGCTGCGACCACGATGGCGCGCCCCGGGTGCTCCGGCCCCACGAAGCTCGCTAGCCCCTGCTCGAGGGGGGAGGAGCCGTCGTGCGGTCCGAAATCGCCGCCCAGGCTCAAGTTGATCACGGCCGGCATGCCGAGCCGCTCCGCCTGTTCGAAGATGAAGCGCGTCGCCGTGATGATGTCCGGATCTCGGATCGCGCCATCGCCCGCGCGGCTCACACGCGCGCCGAAAATGACCGCCTCCGGAGCGATGCCGGCGTAACGAGCGCTCTTGGTGGAGAGGCCATTGCCGGCGGCCAGAGAGGCGACGTGCGTACCGTGCCCGTAGGCGTCGCGGGGCTCGTCCCCCGTGACCCCGTTGTTCATCAACGCGTCCAGATCTTCGTTGCTGTAGATGGCGCATTCGGCGTCGCCGGTGCAGCCGTACTCCTCCTCCAGCTCCGGCTGGCGGTCGCCGGGGGGGCGCGACATATCCACCAAGAAGCGGATACGCGAGGCGCCGTCCGCCCCTCGAAGGTCCCGGTGCGTCACGTCCAGCCCGGTATCGACGATGCCGATGACCACGCCTTTGCCGGTGAAGCCCGTCTCCGTGCGGAACGTCTTCGCGCCGACCCAGCGCTGCGCCTGATCCATGAGGGGCCAGCGCGGCGGCGCCCAATGCAGCTTCACTTGTGGATGCTCACCGACGAAGGCCTGGAGCTCGCTGGGCCCCAGCCAAAGCGGGCGGTAGCGCCCCGCCACGAGCAGCTCCGATAGTCCGGAATCCGCAGGGTACTCCGCCAACACTGGCACGCGCTCGCCCAGCGCGCTCGGCACGGTGGGGCTCCCGCTCGCCTGCAGGGCGCGCAGCGCGGCTCCCAGCTCGAGCTGAGCATGAGCAGTCGAGCTACAGAGCACGAGCGCGGCGGCGAGAGGGACGGGGAGCCTCATCACATCGGCGGCACGAGGTGCTTCTTCGGCGGGCGCGCCTCGGTCTTGTTCGCGTAGATGGCGAAGCGGCGGCTGAGCTCGCGTCGCAGCCCTTCGAAGGGCACGACTTCGTCCACCACGAGCTCGCTCGCCAGCTTCGTGAGGTTCACGTCCTCCCGGTACTCCGCTCGCAGCTTCTCGACGAAGGCTTCGCGCTCCGGCCCCGCCGGCACCTCTTGAATCTTGTTGTAGTACACGGCGTTCACCGCCGCCTGCGCGCCCATTACCGCGATCGACGCCGTGGGTAGAGCAAGGCAAGCGTCCGGCTCGAAGGCAGGCCCGCACATCGCGTAAAGGCCCGCGCCGTAGGCCTTGCGTACGATGACCGAGATCTTGGGCACGGTCGCTTCGCTGACGGCCGCGATCATCTTTGCGCCGGCGCGGATGATGCCTTGGCGCTCCACCTTCGTGCCGATCATGAAGCCGGGCACGTCCGCCAAGTAGAGGAGCGGAACGTTGAACGCGTCGCACAGCCAGATGAAGCGGGCCGCTTTGTCCGCGCTGTCCACGAAGAGCACGCCGCCCAGATGCTTCGGCTGGTTGGCGACGATGCCGACCACCTTGCCTTCGATGCGAGCAAAACCGGTGATCAGCTCGCGAGCAAAGCGCGGCTTCAGCTCCAAAAAGCTCTGGTCGTCCACCACCGCGGTGATGACCTGCTTCATGTCGAACGCCTTGTTCTCGTCCGCGATCACGATCTCGGCAATGGGCTTGGCATCCGCCGCCACTGGCTTGGGCTCCGCTGCCGGTGGCGCATGCTCGAAGCTCTGCGGAAGGAACGACAAGTAGCGTTTGGCGAACGCGATCGCTTCGTCCTCCGTCTTGACCAGAAGGTCGCCGCAGCCGGAGACCTCCGTGTGCATCTTGGCGCCGCCCATCTCCTCCAGCGTCACCTTCTCACCGATGACCATCTCCGCCATGCGGGGCGAGCCGAGGTACATGCTGGCATTCCCGTCCACCATCACCACCACGTCGCAAAACGCGGGGATGTAGGCGCCACCCGCCGCGGAGGGCCCGAACAGCAGGCACACCTGGGGGACGCGCCCGCTCATGGCAACCTGATTTTTGAAGATGCGCCCAGCGCCGCGCCGGCCAGGGAACATCTCCACCTGATCGGTGATGCGCGCCCCCGCCGAGTCCACCAAATACAAAAGCGGACAACCGAGGCGCTGCGCGGACTCTTGCACGCGCAGGATTTTCTCCACCGTGCGCGCGCCCCAAGAACCGGCTTTCACCGTCGAATCATTGGCCATGATCGCGACGAGCCGCCCGCTCACGTGTCCGATGCCGGTCACCACGCCATCCGCCGGCAATTCATCCGCGAGCGCGTTCGCCAGCGTCGCGTCTTCCACGAAGCTGTCCGGATCCGTCAACCGCGCGATGCGCTCGCGAGCGAACAGCTTGCCTTGTTCGGTGTTCTTTTGATGGTACTTAGGGGCGCCGCCAGCTTGGGCTCGCTCTCGCGCGGCCCGGACGTCGGAGTCATCCATGGACCCCAAGGCTAGCCCGCCGCTCAGCCTTCGGCGATCAGCTTCTTTACTAGCGCTTCGATCTCCCGAAGCCGCGGGGTGCTGTAGCCGATCAAGACGTCTCGCACCTGGCCGCGCTTATCGATGACGAACAGTGTAGGCAGCGCGTAGGCTCGGTACGCGCGCACCATGCTGCCTGACCCGTCGCGCGCGAGTGGGTAGCCGATGCCCATCTCGCCCGCGCTCCGACTCGCGACGTCGATTGGCTCGCTCGTCACTCCGAGCACGGTCACGCCCTGAGCCGAATAGCGATCGTGCCAGCCTTGCAGCGTGGGGGCCATGACATGACAAGGCCCGCACCAGCTCGCCCAAAACTCCAGCACGACGACGCGCCCGCTCAAGCCTGAAAGCGTTGGCGTGATGCTGCCCTGCACCGCGTCCAGCGCGCCAAAATCTGGAGCCCGGGCGCCGACGTAGTTGCGGCGCATGACCTCGTCGTCGTTCGGCGCGGCTTCCAAATCCGCGGCGAACAATCGCGTCGCCACGCCGCGCAGCACGCCGAGGCTCACGCGTTTGCCAGCGCCGCTCGTCGCGATCGCGTCGCGGAGCTCGATCGGTCGCCCCACGCTCTGCCCGTCCACGCTGAGCACGACGTCTCCTCCTTGCAGGCCCGCGCGCTCACCGGGTGACCCGCGCATCACCGCGCGCACCAGCACACCCGAGCCGCCATCCTCGCGCTTGGCCAGCTCCACGCCGAGCCACCCGGGCGTCCCTGGCGCGGCGACGGCCCGAGGGCCCTCTTCTGCAGCGCTAGGCGTGGGAGCCGCCCTCGGAGGAGCCACCTCGAGGGGGGCTGGCTCGGCGCGGCTCGCAGTACTGAGCGGCGCAGGCGCGGCGGCCGGCTGGCGCGCCCCCGCGCAGCTCAGCGCTACCGCACAGGCAATCGATGCGATGAGGCTCCTCATGACGACATGACCACGTGGGCCCGCCGGCAACGACGACCCTTCACCGTGGTACCATGGTCGTCCCGTGCTCGCAGCTAACGCCCCATTTCGCGCTGCATTGCTGAGCGGCGCCGCGGCGGTCGCTCTCAGCGCGTGCGGGTCCGCCTCCGCGTCCGCCCCGCCGGCCCAGCTGGTCGGCGTCTCGGACGCGCCGCCCGACGCCCCTCGAGCGCCTGCGCCCGCCGCCCTGCCTCGCCAGGTGTGGCCGGAGCTCGATGCCGCGCGGGCTTGGCCGGAAGCGGGCCCCGCCGTCGTCTCGCTCGCTCATCGCCGGGACGGCTCGCTGGTACACGTCCGCGTGGACCCCCCGACGGCTCTCCCGGCCTACCTGGCTCTCGCCGCGGCCGCTCCCATGCCGGAGGGCGCGCGAGTCCTCGCCTGGCACGAGACCCCCGCCGGTCAGGTGGTCGATGGCTACCTACTCGAAAAGCGGGGCGGCGCCTGGTCCGCCGCCGTCATCGACGCCCGCGGCGCGCTCGTGACCGCGAGCCAATCCGCCTGTCTCCGCTGCCACGACATGGCCCCGGCCGACCACCTCTTCGGTCGCCGCTCACCGCCCCCGCCCGCCTCCTCCGCGGTGGAATCGATCGGCGCCGCGCAGCGTTGACCCCCAGCAGCTGGCGGTTCCAGCTCGCTGACCCCACAAAGTGCAAAGACCCGGCGAGAAGCTCGTCCGGGTCCTAGGCACGTCAGTTAAGCTGAGAAAAGTTAGTGAAGAGAAGCTTCTAAGGAAGCGACAAGCGCTGAAGCAAAAGCAAGGAAGCGCCCGCGGTGCGGGCATCGGCCGTAAGGCAAGTAACCTCTGGGGTGCATCCCGAAGGTCACCAGCCCTTAAGCAGTCTCCGTGCCAGTTCTGACCCTGTATTGAAGCCGAGCAATTTCAACGGCTTGAACCCGCCTCCGCCGTTTCCGCCTACATTCTGCGCCTCGACCTCTGGCTCGCGTGTCAGGGCCCCCCGCCTGACTCTGAAAAGTTTTCACTCCCGGGGGTCATTCCCGGCCCCGCGTTCGACTCCAGCCGCAGTAAACCGTCACGACGCCATGCGTTTTCCTCTCGCATCTCCGTTCGTCGTGCTATCAACCGCGTCCCCAACGCACCCGTAGCTCAGCTGGATAGAGCATCGGACTACGAATCCGAGGGTCGCATGTTCGAATCATGCCGGGTGCGCCAGAAAACACGCTGGTTTGCGATGCAGCCAGCAGAGCAAAGGGCACGGTCGGTGCCCGAGTCAGCCGGGGCAGCGCGGCCTCCGGAATATCCAGCACCTCGGTAATGCGCACGTAGCGCATGTGGGTCGATGCGTTGCGGTGCCCAGCCAATGCCATCGCTTGCTGAACGTTCATGCCCGAGCCAGCCAGCCCGGTCGCGAAGGCGCGCCGGAAGCTGTGGAAGTCGAGTGGCTTGAAATCCTCGGACCCGGCCTGAATCAGGCACAGCCCGCGGGCTTTCGCTTCAGCGGCTTCGGCGGCCGCACCCAGCGCGTCCAGCTCGGTCCGCTCGGCCTTGCTCGACGCTGCCTGCTCAAGCGCCCGCTGCGCTGCCTGCCATGCGTCGCGCGCTTCAGCGAAGCCATCCAGGGGACGAACGATGCCGGCTTGCCAGAGCGCTTCCCTAAGGTGCTCCGCATACGAGCTCTTGCCCTGCTTGCGCTTGCCCGCGCGCGGACCGCGCCTGACGGGGAAGACAGGGCCAGAGACTGGGGAGCCATGCTGCTGCCACCACGCTTGAAGCACCGGCACGAACCGAGCGGGGAGCGCTAGACGGTCGCTCGACTTCGTCTTCGGCCGCGGCACATGCGCGTCTAGCCAAGTCGACGTGTCGACGTGCTTCCAATCCCACGCGTGCAAGTCGCTGGTTCGCATGCCGCCGAACGTCCGTGAAGTGAACGCCATCGTCGCCAGCTCGGCGCCGAGGTGTGGGCTCGACATGAGCGCCTCGAATTCTTCATCAGCCAGCACTACGCGCCGTCGTTCGTCCACGCGTGCGTTTTTCGGAACCCGCACCTTGCGAGCAACGTTCTCGGGAATCTGTTCTTCGCGCCACAGCTCGTCCAGCACGGTCGAGATATCGATCTTGAGGTGCATGATCGTGCGTCGGCTGCGCCCGTCTCGCTGGCAAGCTTCGAGCGCTTCGAGCACATGCGGGGGTCGAATCGTGTCGATCGGCATCGGCCCGAATGCGGGGAACGCCCAAGCGCTTAGCCGGCGCATCCGATCTTTCCACGTGGCCAAACCCTGTTCGGCTTGCTTGGCAACCGTCGCGCGCGCGGCTTCCTCGAACGTCTCAATGCGCCGCGTCTGCGCCGCGGTCACGCTGCCCTCGGCCTCCAGAAGGCGAGCGAGCTTGCGGCGGGCTACGGCCTTGTTGTCGGTGCCGAGCGGCACGCAAAGCCGAACGTACTCGCCATCCACCGTCGTCCAGTAGCGGGCGCTCCATCCCGTTTTTCGCCAGACCAGCGACCCTGTTCGGGGGCGTCCCCCAGCGTGCCGTTTCGGTTTCGAGCGCGTGTTATCGTCGACCATGTCGAATCACCTCCAGTGGTTCGGCCACGTCCCCGGCTGTTAGCGCAGCGCGGGGACAACTTGTTTCAGAGTAGCAGGGCAAAAAGACGATGCCCATCCATCTCGCTTGGTGTCGGCACCCGGGTTGCCGGTATCGTTCGGCGGATGACGAAAGGGACACCAAGCAACTGGTGGCGGTGGGCGGCGATCGTGTTTGCTGGATGGGCCGCCTGGAACTGCTCTGAAGCGCGCGAAGCAGGCGCCAAAGCCGGAGACGAAAACGTGCGGGCTGTGAACAACTCCAACCGCTGGCGAGCCGCTTGTGAACGCGCGGAGAGGTGCAGAGGGTGCGACATGGGGACGCTTTGCCCATAGCCGGAGCGGATACCCGCGCGCGCGAGGGGCGTGCGAACGTCTCTGCCCGAACGCCCGTGCCTAAACCGATTGCTGACATCGACGAATTGGCCAGTATCCGGGCGACTGAAGAACCTTGAGCAACGGCTTGCCCCGCCGAAGCTTCCGCGCACGCGCCGAAAATGGCTCGTCCGGACCCTAGATGCGACGGGGTACGGGGGCTTGAGCGGGGGGAAGTTCGGCTAAACATCAGAGCTGCCCCCCAGCTTCTCCAGCAGCGACGCTAGGGGTACTACGGGGCGGCACGCTGCCTCCCGTGCCGCCAGTTCCCACGCGGCGAGCTCATGCTGACGAGCGATGCAGGCCAAGGACGCAGCCTGCTTGAAAGCCTCCGCGTCGCCAGCCTCGGCAGCCAGCGATTGCACGAAGCGGCTTGCGGCCATGGCATGGGCGGCGGACTCCACGAGCGCACCGACGCCCGCGCTGATGGAGCCGCCGTGCGCCCGCGCCAGCTCCCGGCGCCGATGCGCCCCGTAGCGGGCTCCCCAGCGCGCGAACGGGCGGTAACGCGGGTCGGCGCCATGGGGCCCGAGCGCGCCTCTCACGCCAGGCCTGACACGCTTAGCAGCGCCAGCCGTATTGCCGGCGACGAAGCGCCCGTTGGCGTCTCGGTCAGAACGGCCCGAAAGCGGCAGCGAAGCGGACGGGAGTTCATCCGAAGGTAGAACCTCAATGCGCGGAGCGCCCATGCCTTTCCCATGGCCCCTGCGCCAAGCCATTACGGGCGGCCCCCCAGGCTTGACTCCAAGGATCCGCCACGTTCATCTCCGCCCCGATGGCGTTCGTGGGCTCGCTTGCAGCTCTGGTCCTCGTTGTGTTGATTGCCAAGGTCTACGCCCGGCGCGACGCGGCGAGGGCGGCCGCGAGAGCAGAAGCGGACGCACGGGCGCTGCGCTGGTTTCGGTTCTCTCACGAGATTCGCGAGGAGTGGGAACTCGACCTCAAGGCGATGGTCCTCCGATTCACCCGTCTCGAGGGGGCCATGGGCGGCGCTGACCCTGTCCTTTACGACGTTGTTCGGCAGGACGACGCAGTGTGGCTGATGAAGATGACTGCCGAATCGCGGCAGACCCAAGTCCTCAACCTCGAAGACCGCCTCGCGCTGCGACCGCTCGCGGAGCCCGATCTTGAGCAAGTCGACCGCGTCGCTTTGGCACGCCTCAAACGAGAAACGTCTTGGCAGGGGGTGCCGGCGTCTTTTGCGGCCGACCTCGAAGCGCACTATCAAGCGTTCTTGCGCGCCTTCCCGGACAAGTGACACTTGTTTCGTGCCCGGGGACCGAGCGCCGTGCCCAAACACTGGAGAGAGGGGCGACTTCGGGGGCAATTGCGCTGGTCCGTCCAACGGAGCGGCGGCTTCAAACGCCGAAGGTGTGCCGAGCGGGGGAGCGGCGTCGACGCGCGCCCCAGTTCCGGGGCAGCGCTCCAATTCGCCTTGGGGCGGCCCTCTCACGGCCACAGCTCCCGTTCGAGTGGACTGCGAAGAGCCTTCACGGCTTGGCGTTCGGGCGAGCGCGGACGGCTCAGCTCTAGCCAGTCTTCAGTCCGCACCAGCGCCTCGCAGAGTGCTTTCCGCGCCGTTACTGCGTGCCCGAAATCATCCGGCCGAAATCCTGCGGCCTGGTAGTTGGCTAAAACTCTGTGGCGCGCTTCTGGACCCTGGACGGCTCGCAGCACGTCCGGCCACTCAAAGGCGCTTCCACGGGCGCGACGCACTTTGCCCGCGGCCGTTTTGATGCCGGTTGAGCACGACCCCGTTTGAACGCTAGCCATCCTGACCCCCGTCCTCCGCGCGCGCGGGTATTCTGTCGCTCGGTTCGGCAAGGGCTTCCCGCATTGCTTCGAGCCGAAAAAAAAGAATGTAGCCCCAGCCCGCAAGGTCGAGCGCTTCCTGCTGTAGCTCGCCGACTAGTTCGGCCGGATCGCGGGTGAAGCTCCGATTGCCATACGTCTCGCTGCCTGCCTCGAGTCTGTGCCGGACCGCCGACGCAAACGCAGAGAACGGGGCGAGCGGATCTGAGTGTGACTGTGCCGGCCCCCCAAAGGGAGCCGCACACACACTACTCAGAACCGTGCCGGGCACCGTGCCGGGCACACGCGGCACGCTGGTCATTTCCGTTCCTCGAGTGCCCGGCGCACCTCAGTCGGTAGCCGTTGCGGGTCCAACGACGTGAGCTTCGCGTTGCGAGGGCCCGGCCGGCTCGTCACAGCGTCCCCGAGCAATGCGAGGGCCGCACGGGCGCGGTCACTCCCAATCCCGGTTGCAGCGAGCACCTCGGAACGGAGATCCCGCGCGTTGAGCTCGCCCTTAGCCTCCAACACTCGAACAAGTTTGGCGGCGTCGGTAACCACGCGCCCCTTAGCCACATCATCGCGGTCGGCTCGAACCAGCTGTGGCGCGTCGTGGGGTACCGCCCGCAGGGTTTGAGTAGCTCGGTCAATCTTGAGATGGAATTTCCGATCGCGCGGACCGTGCTTGTTCTTGGCAATTTCGAGTTCAACCAAGTCGGGGTGGTTCGGCACTGGACGAAGCGCGATCAGCACTCGAGCGGAGTATTCGACGGCTCCGCTCCATTTTGCCGATGCCAGCGCGCTAGTCTGCTGGTTGGGGTCGTTCGAGCGGTAGGAGCCGCGCCCCTGTTCGCTTGTCGCGATGGCTATCAGTCGGAACTTTGTCGCAACGGAGCGAATCGCCCGGGTGCGGACCGTCACCGCTGACACTTCGGGCAGTTCCCTTCCGTTCGCCTCGGCCTGGACGTCGGCGGCACATGTGACGGTTTGCAAGGAGTCAATGGCGAGCATTGCGCGGGGGCCCCGCGGGTGCCCCGCGGGATCGCTCTGGGCGCGCTGTTTGGCAAATGCGGCCAAGTCGGCGGCCGCGCTTTCAATGGTCCAGCTGGCGTCGTAGAGGCGCAGGGGCAGATTGCCGAGCGCCTCGCGCATTTGGGCTACGACGGCCGGGTCACGAATCTCGCAGTTCGTTCGCGAATGGCCGCCGCGTTGGGCGAAGCGGGTGACGATATCGTCGGGGTCCTCGTCGACGGCGAGCAAGCCCACCACGACCCCGCGTCGCAACGCTTCATGCACGACTTGAATCAGTAGCGCCGTTTTTCCCGCGTCGGGAGCGCCGGCAAGGTACCAACGGGTGCCATAGACCGGACCGCCCCCGGTCAACTTGTCCAGTTCCGCGATACCCGTAGGCTCGTGAATCAGCGACCCCTCGCGAAGCCAGCCGTCCAACACCTGAACGATAGTGGCCCCACTGGGTTGGCTGTTCGCTGCTGCCGGTGCGACTTTGAGGCTCCGCATGCTCCCGGAATTTGTCGGGGCTACGACCGTCGGAGATTCCGCCAGCTCGCCTTCCCCTTCATCTTCGCAGTGGGTATCCAACCAGTCATAGGCGGTATCCTCTTCTCCGCGGCTCATGGGGGGCCCCCGCTTCGGGCGCGAAGCCACTCCAGAACCGCTGCTAGCTCGAAGCGTCTAGCTTCGCAGACCAGTAGGCACGGGAGCCCGGTGCGGACGAGCCGATCCACCGTGCTCGTGGAAACCCCCAGGGAGCGCGCCAGGCTGTTGCGGTCAAGCAGTTGCGGGCCAGCGCCGGGCGCGGCTCGCTCAAGGGCGTCCGTTACCGCGTCCACCACAAGCGCAGCCACCGCGTCCGCCCCCAGCACCACAATGCGTGCGGTCTCGGGCCGGTCTTCGTTTTGGGTCAGCCGCGGGGCTCCACGGGCGTGCGCGCGACCGTCGCCCCGCCGGATTCGCGGAATTGCGGGGTTCAAGTGCTCCCGCCTTCCCTGAGTCGCTGCTCAACAAGCGCGATCGTTCCGGCCAGTACCGGTACGCCGGCAGCTACCGAGATGAGCTGTTCACGGTGGACCCCGAGCGTTTTGGCAGCCCCTCGAGGTCCGAGACTCATAAGGAGGCCCGCGACCCGCACGCGCAGCTCGGCAGGCGGGACCACACCTCGACGTTGGCGGTATTTGATGTCGGTCACGGGCTTCTTTTAGGCCCGGCCCTGGCGTCACCCCAGACGCCCTAAAATCCCGACCATTATTCCGACGCTCCGAGCGGCGCCGAGTCGAGCAGATCGTCCAGCGCGCTCCGGACCTTCCGAAGCTCCGCCGCACGGCCCCGCACACGCCTCTCAGCCGCCTGGATTGCTACCCTCCATTGTGCCCTCTGCTTCGGCCCAATGGGCGCGGTCTCAACGACGCCAGCACGCGTATCCACGAGACCGAGCCTGGCGACGGTGGCTTCGAGACCACCGTCTAGGTCCATCTTCGCAATGTCGGTTTGGGAAACGCCACCCCGGCGCAGGTACCCCTCGGTTTCCGCGAGCAACTGCTTGTTCGGACGCCCCTTGGCTTTTCGGGTTCCAGGAAGGGAACGGCCTTTCGAGTCGAAGGCCCAGTCCCCGTCGACATTCTCCAATTCGCCCGCAAGGGTCTCAGCTAGACCGCACGCTCGCTCAACGGCTGCCCATTGGGCTCGCCATCCGCAGCTCTTCTTAGCCGCGCCAGCGGCGGCTCTGAACGCCGCAAGGGCAGCGCGCAGCGGCTGCAGGGTTTCGACCAGACTCATCTCCGACAATCGCTCCGGCGCGAGCGTCCGAAGATTTCTGTAGAGGTAGGCGTAGGCGTCATTGCAAGCCTTGGCCCCGACCGTCCCGTGCAGTTCGTGTCGACGCACGATCAGCCTGTTCATTCCGCCTATGATGTCGAAGCCGCAGAGGTCTCCTATCGCGTTGTCCTCGTCAGCCCGCCTAGCGTGAGGCGTCCAATGCCCCCCACACACGGTGCAAGCCTGCCAATTCGCATTGTTCGAGGCCTCCGACTCCGCCGCATCTTCCGAGAAGACGAACCCTTGCCACATTTTAATTGCGTGCAGTCGCAGCTCCGCCAGGCCGGCCGCGGTCTCGTTCGGCGGCAGGTTGCTGGGCGAGCGGGCGTTCTTCACTTTTGGCATGCGAGATGGCCGTCGTTGCACCAAGGCCCGCACCGTTGCCGATGTCAGGGCTCTGTTGGCCGCCCAGCGTATCCGACGCACCGCGCCTGCGGCGAGCACTTAAATACCCTGGCTGAACCGGGATTTCTCCGAGTCAATCCAGGGGACAAGCGGGCCTTGTCCGTTGACGAACCCATCGGGGGAGGCGAGCATGGGAGGTAATGCCCTCGGCTGCTACCAGCGGGATGCGGCTTGCCTTGGCCGTGATGCTCGCAGGTGCGAGTTGTGCCCCCGCACGCGCTCCGGCCCAGAAATGGGCAACAGCCAACCCAACCCTTTCGTCCGACCCGTGGCGCTCGCGCCCGCAAGGTGCGAGGTCGGGGACCTCGCCGGCTACGGCTGGGCAGTTGACCCCAGCGGAGATCGCCACGCTGGCGAGAGGATCTGTTGCGGTAGTCACGACGTCGGAGGGCACCGGGACAGGCTTCGCGGTTGCTCCGGATCAGATACTGACTGCTCTACACGTTGTCGCTGGAACGGAGGGAATCACTGTCCGAGCGACGAATGGTGACTCGTTCCGCGCAACAGGGGCTCTGGCTTTCGACAGGGGCAACGACCTAGCTTTGCTGCACGTCGCCGGGGCCCGATTCAGCCCGCTCAGGCTAGCAGACTTCAAGGCCATTGCCGCGGGCCAGCCCGTGACTGTGATCGGCACTCCGCGTGGCCTCGACTTCACGGTGTCGACCGGCGTCGTGAGCGCGGTGAGGTCGCTGGACAACGGCCAAACGCTGCTGCAACTCACCGCGCCGATCTCACCCGGGTCGTCCGGTGGCCCTGTTCTCAATGACCACGGCCAAGTGATTGGCGTTGTCGCCGGCTATCTCGACGGCGGGCAACAGCTCAACTTCGCTGCGGGCGGAGAACCGCTCAGCCTCCTCCTTACCATAGCTCGGTTGCCCTTCCCGATGAAGCGCTTCGCAGAACTAACAGCCCTCCCGAAAAGCGATAAGCTGCCGGCTGAGGTGAGCCCACCTGCGGTCGCGCCCGCAACCGACGTGCAAGGTTCGTTGCGGTTCCCGAAGAGTGTGGCCGGGTTCAATTTCGGTAGCTCGCTCCTTCAGCTGCAACTCGCCTGTACGACGGCGGATCAGGTGGAGCTGCATCGCCAAGGCTTACGATGGAACACGTTGCTCGCGGTTGACGGAGCGTTCGTGACCTGCCCCGATCAGGTCGTTGCTCTCGACTTTACCAAACGCCAGGTGGCGTTGCGGCTGGCCGCGGGTCGTGTGGTCGAGATTGTCCTTTGGCTTAACACGTATGCACACGGCGCCGACCGCATACGCGAGAAGTACGGCGACCCATCGAAAATGGAGACCGGGGGAGTATGGAGGCCCTGGAGCAACAAGGTGAAGGGCGAACCTTCGCTTTCGTGGCCTCTCGCGGGCGGCGGCGTGTTCCTTTTCCCTTCGAAGGGCGGACAGCCCGCAACGCTCATCTTCCGTTCCGACGCGGCCGATGCGCTTCGCAATGAGGGATTTTAGACAGGGAACCGCGGGCGCTGAACGCACCGCTTGCGGCGAATGAGAGCAGGCGATGCCACTTCGCGGAGTGCGCGCTTCCAGCTCGCCCCCTACAGCGAGAACGCGAGGGCTCGGGCCAACCGAGCGTTCAAAATCCACGGCTCGTGGTTTGAGTACAAGAATTCGACCTGCTCCTGCAGCTGGGTAATTGCCGCGTCGAATGTCAGCTGTTTCGTCGGCAGATCAGGCGAAGGCGGCGTCGTCTTCAGGGCGGCCTGAAGCGAATCAAACGCCGCTTGTGTCGCCAGCACCCCCTTCTGTGCGCCGACGAAGCTCATCATCTTCGACTCTCGAACCCTACCATTGGACCTCGCACCAGCGTACTTGAAGGCGTCGAGGATGGTGACGGCACCATCACCATCGACGTCGCGAGGAGCGCCGACCCACTCAAAAAAGTCGTAAGAGAAAACGTTGGCCGACCACTCCTTGAGCCCCGGCGCGCCTGACGCCTGCAGCAGTGGACCGCTCAGCCGGACCGGCATGCTTAGGCTGAGATTCAGGCTCGCACCGCCCATGACGACCAAAGGCGGCTTGGTGTCGGCATCCGTGTAGTTGAAAATTCCGCCGAAGCATTGAGTGAGCACAGCGACGCCCACCTGCATTTCTGGAACGGAGCGGATGGCCGCAAAGAGGGCCGCGGGTTGAAAAGGCGCGCCGGCACCCTTTGGAACCAGGCCGAGCTCCGCACCGTGACCCGCGACAACGGCAACGACAACCTCGCTGGCGGGCGCGACGGCGAGTCGCGGTGCCAGCTCGGCAAAGGGTATCGTGGCCACATTGTATGGGGCCAAATGGGCGTCCGGTTGGTCGTGGTCTACGAATATCGCGATGCGAGCATCTGGGACACCCCTATCTCGCAAGACGGATACGCCAAAGAGAACGTCGTGGAGGTGCCGTGGCTCTTGCGAGCAGCAAAGAAAGACCCAGAAGCTGTTCGCCGCCGTTACCGTCGTTGGCATCACTTGCGGCGGGAATCAGGCGAGGTGAAAATTCATCTCTGGCGCGGGCTCTGTATCGGAAAACGAGACGGCTTCTCCGATCCGAGGATCGTCGAGGCTCGCCACGTCACCGCTCGATAGCGGCGTGCCGATAGAAGACAGCAAGTAGAATTCGTTCCGATTGGTCGCGAGCAGATATGCTGCGCCATCGGTCGCCGAGAACGTGTAGAGCGAGTAGACGCCGCGCCGAATGAGCGAACGAACCTCGCGCGGCAGCCCAGCCAGCGCATGCGAGTCGATAATCTTCAAACTCATTGGATCGTCCTTCCAGCCAGTACGGCCAGGCTGCCGAAATACTAGGGCAACCCCGGTGACCAGTAAAATTATGAGCCCTTTCGGGCTGCGCTGGTGCGTGTCACACCGCTTTACGTGTAACCAGTCCCAACCCTCGCCGGGATGGGTCATCTGTGACCCCCTGACGTTGCTCGTCCATCTCGCCATGGACGCGGCCGCGGGCAGGGCGGCGAAGGGCGCCGGCAGCCGAGGCGAAGTCGGTCGACCTCCGATCGGGGGAAGGCGACACCGCGGAGGACCGACGCGGCGCGGATCGCGATCCTGCCGGCTGCCGCCTACGCCTCACTGAGCCACGGCGCAGCCAGCTCCCGCGCCACGCCGTAGAGGTACACGCCCAGCGCCGCATCCGCCACCCGAGCAAAGGGCACCGCGTTTAGGTTCGGGCCGCTCACCACGCCGGTTCTGGGCTCGTCCCTCGCGGTTGATTGAGCGGGAAGGCGCTCCCTGGCTACCCCTGACGGCGCGCCCTGCGTCCTACGAATCCGAGGGTCGCATGTTCGAATCATGCCGGGTGCGCCAGTCAGCAGAACCACGCATCTCCGCAAGGATGGCGAAGGTTTTTCTCTAAGGATCTCGAGCACTTCTGCCATCGAGCGGAGCGTTGGGCCCGTTCGCGAGTTCTAAAGTGAATCGCACGGTTTCCAGGTGGGCGTCATCGTGGAAGCGATCGGGTGCGCTAACGCCGTTGCGGCGAGGCAACATCCGACAGGCGCGATGCCGTCGCGCCTTCGGTGGTCGGTGGCCGCGGTGTGGGCGCTCCCAGCTCGGGTACCGCGGTTGATTACATCAAGGTAACCCGAGTAAGCGAAGACGCGATTCTTCTTCCCGCCAGTGAGCTCGGCGACGATGCCCTGCTTTTGAAAGGCGGCGAGGGTCGACAGCACGGTCGGTAGCGAGATGCGGCTTGCTTCAACCACTTGCTTTGCGGTCGCTACGGGAGGTCGTGCCAACGCGTCGAGCACGCGGGAGCGCGGAGCTAGCCGAGGTCTTCAGCTCGCCGCGGATGCGGGTTCGATCTGCCTCGACGAGCGCAAGCAACTGGGATGCCGTCTCCACTTCGATCTGCCCGTGCTCAACGCAACCGTGCCCATCTCCATCGCCGCAATGTAGTCGGAGACCTCCTCGACCTCATCGAGTGGCACGCCCGGCATCACCCCACTCTCGAAGCGAAGTAGGTCCGGGCAGCGACGACTGCGTTCCCTCGGTCTGCGCAGAGAGGACCGCTTCCTTGCGGACGTAGAAGTAGGTGAACAGCTTCGCGTCCGGGAGGGTCGAACGTATACCCTCGAGTCTTCCAATCGCCTGGTTGGCTCGGGCGATGAGATTCTCGTCTCCGGGCGTGAGAGCCAGGGGTGCGTTCTGAATTCTTCTGCCGGGTTGCGCCAAGTGACGAAAGCCATCGTTGGATGGGTCGACTGATAGGTACGTGAAAGCCTTCATCGGCCATTGCGGGCCGAGAACAGCTGCTCGTATTCGCCATTCTTTTCTGCCCAGCGCAGGGCTTCGGCGCGCCGAGCGAGGAGCTCGCCGCTGGGCGGGATTGGCTGCTCGAGCATCTGCATCACTTCCGCGACATAGTCGGCCAATGGCATGGCATGTGGGTCGGCTGCCTGGCTCTGCCCCGTGAGCTCCGTCTGCACGTAGGGCGCGATCAACTCAAGCACCTCCACGGGGGTTTTCCGGAGCTGAAAGCGAAGCGACTGTAGCCAGGAGTGTAGAAACGCTTTGCTGGCGCAATAGGTGGGGAAATTCGCGCGAGGCATGAAGGCCAAGCCGGAGGAGGTCGTGATGATGGTCGAGGCCGGTTGCCGTTCGAGCGTGGGCAAAAGTGCCGCGGTGATTTCGAGCACGCCGAGGATGTTGGTCTGAATGATGGCACGCGCCGCCGACAGATCGACGCTATTGGCAGTGAAGTCTTCGGGTTTGGAAATGCCAGCGTTGTTGATCAGCACGTTGAGGTCGGGAAACCGTTCTCCGATCTCGAGCGCGAACGCGCCGACGGCGCGAGCGTCGTCGGCGTCGAGTGGCATACCCTGCATACCCGGGTGGGCAGCGCTGATCTCGTCGAGCAGCGCCTGGCGGCGGCCGGCGATGATCACTCGGTTGCCGCGTTGATGAAACGCCTCGGCGAGCGCGCGGCCGATGCCGCTGGTCCCACCGGTGATGAGGATGGTGTTGCCACTAAGAAGCATTCTTCTATCCTTTGCACGGTGTGCGGTTGTTCAATTAGCTTAGGAAGTATTTAGGCTTCAGTACCGTGTCACACCACTGATGAAAACTAGTGGGCGTCGTGTTCTCGGACGACCGCGGCTCGGCGTTGTCGAGCCCCTGGTTTTTGGCCGCGGCCATGTCTGTCATCCCTTGCGCCATCGCCTCCGACATGCCGAGCTCAACGAACCTCGCCTTGTAAACGTCCAAGGGTATTCGTTGGAAGCGCACGCGTTTCCCCAACACTTCTGACATGATTTCCGCCATGTCGTTGAAGGACAGGTCCTCGGGGCCGAGGACGGCGACATGGTCTTGCCCACTCCAGGAGGAATCGAGCAGCAGTCTGGCCGCGACGGCGGCGATGTCGCGGGTGGCGCACGCCGGAAGCTTGCGGTCGCCGTCGATAGGCGAGAAGAAAATGCCCTTGGTCTTTATCGGCCCGAGTTGCATGAGAATATTGTCCATGAACGACGGCATGGTCAGCGCCCGAAAGTCCACGCCGGTATTCGCGATCAGGTCGTCCATCGCCAGTGATGCGGTGACAAACCCGGCATGCTCAGCGATCGGCAAGCCGCGTCCCAGTGGCGCGATGTCGACAACCCGTTTCACGCCGTGGCGCTTGATTGCGTCGCAGGCAGGCTGGGTGAAGTCTACGTAGGCGGCGTGGACACTTTTGGCTTTGGGATCTGGCGGCACTAACCAAAAGATGGCGTCGGCTCCCGCGAACGCGCGGTTCACGACGTCG
This sequence comes from Myxococcales bacterium, assembly GCA_004193285.1. Classification (GTDB taxonomy): domain Bacteria; phylum Myxococcota_A; class Polyangia; order Polyangiales; family Polyangiaceae; genus PMG-095. The sequence goes on from SECP01000040.1 coordinate 31,888, forward strand.
ATGTCGCCGTGCGAGCCCTTCACAACCTCGACGCGCTCGCGTACGTGTACGGGGAGGCGGTCAGGGTCCCGCGCGATCACGCGGACCGGACCGCCGCCGTGCAGGACATTCTCGAGGACCTGGTGGCCGATAGCACCCGTGGGTGTAGTGATGACAATCATACCAGTCGCCCACTTTCGTTGTGCTCGCGTACCCTTCAGCCACCCTCGAGTTGCCGGGCGGCGGCGTCAGCGGTGTCTTCGGGCCGCGTGTTGAAAGCGATGGTCGCGTTCGGCGCGGCCTTGTGGATGATGTTCACCACGGTCTCGAACAACGCCAGGCTTTTGGGGGGCAGCCTCAGGCCGCCGCCGATCACCACACAATCGTAGGCGGCGCCCTTCAGCGCACTTTGCAGCAGGGCGCTTCCGGCCGCATCCGGCGTGATCATGCATGTATCGCCTTGCCAACCCCGTTCCTCGATCTTCGAGACGCCCAGCGCAATCCCCGCATTGATCTTTTCGGCATTGAACCCCGGCGGCAAGGAGGGGTCCGAGAAGTCGACGGTTTCAGGCTTCTGGCCGACGAACAGTATACGTTTCATGTGGTCTCTCCATTCGAGTGTGGTGATGGAACATGGGTGTAAGAACGCTCACCCTCCAAGGTTGCTCGGCTCTGTTCTTGCTCCTGCGGTCAGCGGCTGGTTGGCCTCCCCGTCGCGTAGATCGCCAACGGCACGGCCACCTTGCGGCGCGGTGTTTCGGGATCCTTTCCAGGCCATGCCGGTCTCAGGCTCGTCGGGAAGCGCTACCGGCGCGATGTAATACCGCAAGCATCGTGGACAAAGGCGCGGACCGTTGCGCCACGGTCTGCCCGTGCCGGAACCACGAGACCGCCGAACTCGCCGGCAGCCCCGACTGCGAGGATTGTCTTGCTCATCGGTACAGTCCCTTGGCAAGACCCCATAACATTCACGAGTCAAGCGGTGCGAGCACCGAATACGGGTCACACTGTTCAAGAAATCGGGGCAATCGTGAGAAATGATCGATCTCAACGCTTTACGCATGTTCGAGAAGGTGGCGACGCTCCGAAGCTTTTCTGCCGCAGCGCGCGCGCTCGGCGTCCCCAAGTCGAACGTCAGCCGGCTCGTCTCCAAGCTTGAGACGGCTCTCGGCGTGCTCCTTTTCCAGCGGACCACGCGTGACGTGACCATGACACCGGCCGGCACGGCGTTGTTGGAGCGCTGCGCCGAAGTCTTCGCTAGCGTGGATGGCGTCGTCGACTACGTCGGCAGCATGGGGACCGCACCGCGAGGGTTGCTCAAGATCAGCGCAGGGATCGGGTTCGGCATCAACGTGCTCGCCGAGGAACTGCCAGAGTTCCTGCGCCGCTATCCACAAATCAACATCGCGCTAGACCTCGAGAGCCGGCAGGCCGACTTGGTCGCTGAAGCCATCGACGTGGCGGTACGGCTGGGACCGATGCCGGATTCGGGGCTTGTCGCAATCAAGCTGGGTGAGATGCGACGCTATTGCTGCGCTTCTAGCGACTATCTCGCCCGGAATGGCACGCCCACCGTGATCGCGGAGCTGGAGGAACATGACACGATAGACATGCTTGGTCCGAGTGGGCGGTCTCGACCCTGGGTCTTCTCAGGCGCAGGGGAGTCCGTAAAGCAGGAAATTACCCCGCGCGTCTGCGTCAACGAGGCGCTCACGGCACAACGGCTAATCATCCATGGTGCTGGGATCGGACTGCTCTCGGGCTACATCTGCGGTCCAGAAATCAAAGGCGGGCGCTTGGTCCGCCTATTTCCCGAATACCAGGTCGCGCCGGTCGAGGTGAGCATCGTCTTTCCCAGTCGGCGCAAGCTCGCCCCCGCAGTGCGTGCCTTCGCTGACTACATGAAAGAGGTGAGCAGGCCGGGCCGACTTTGGCAGGACGATCCACTTTAGCGGGCCCGAAGCTCTCAACCCGCCCACCCGCGTACTGCCGTGCAGCGACGCGCTGGACTACGTGCCACTCAACCCCAGCCACACGACGGGACCTGGTCCCCGAGTCTCCTCCTCGCACGTCGCCGCTACTCTCGTGCTGCTTCAATGAGCTGCCGTACGCGTTCAGCGTGAGCGTCGTTGGCGTGCCTTTCGAGGAAGGCGGCCCCCGCTCGCCGCGCACCTGCCTTGTCGCCGCTCGCGCCCAGCAGCTCGATGTGCATGACCTGCGCTTCGAGGGAAAGCTCTCCGTCCGGGAATTCGCGCGCAAAGTTCGCCAGCAATCGTCTTGCCTCGGCGAACGCACCCGCGTCCAGCGCCATGCGCGTTGCGTCGAGCTGCGCGACTTCCTCCGCAAGTGTCGAACCCCGCAACGGGATTGGTGATGGGCCACGCTGCTGCACCGGTACGACGGGCAGCAGCTTTCGAGGGGTCGGCGACGGAGCCGGGCTGGCCGACACCGCCCGAGGTGGAGCGGGGGGCTGGCTGCTGGCGAGCGCGATGCTAGGGGACGACGCGGCGCTCATCGTGCTCGTCGTCCTTGGGTGACGCGCCGGAGTCAGCCACGCCGCGGTGGCCGCGCTACCTAACACGGCTCCGAGGAGCAGCCATCGGACCGCTGAGCTCACGGGGACTATCCTGCTTGGAGCGCTGGTCGCGGGCGCTAAGTCAGCAGCGTCTGGCCCTGACGCTTGCTGCGCTACGCGGACGACCGCGCTTGAAAATCGGAGCCATGCCGCCTCCTTGTCCTGTGGTGAGGGTTCGTCGATGACGGCAGACTCGAGCAGTTGCCGCGCGAGGTCTTGCTCCGCATCCGACAGCTCTGCCTCGGTGTCGAGATTGGACATCAAGTCGCGCCTCGGTTGGTGAGCTTGGCGTGCAGACGTTTAGTAGCGGCCGCGAACTCCTCGCGCGCTCGGCGCAGGCGCGAGCTGGCAGTACCGAGCGGGATGCCTTCTAGGTTGGCAATTTGCGAGACGGGCATGCCCTCCAGCTCGAACAATACGAACACGGTCCGAAGCTCCATGGGCAGCTGGTTGAGCAAGACGTCGAGCAAGTGCCGGCGCCGGCGCTGGTCGACCTGCTCTTCCGGAGATGGCGCGTCACCGGCGAGGTTCCGTAGCTCACCTACATCTATCGTCGTCGTGCGGTCTTGCTTTTTGCGAACGTTGACGGCGACGCGCAACGCCACTCCGTAAAGAAACGCCAGCTCTTTGCCCGGCGCGATGTCGAGCAGACGCCGGGAAGCCACCCAGAAGACTTCTTGCACGGCGTCGTCGCTCTGCGCGCTAGGAACGCCAAAACGACGCAAAAGGCGGGCGACGGTGGAGTAGTGCCGCTCGAACAGGGCGCGCAGCGAAAGCGCAGCCTCGCACACAGCGGGCGTATCGCGCGCCTCCGAGGCGAGACCTTCGCGGTCCCAGAGCGCCTCGGGGCGCGGGGGCGACGAGCTTGTCACCATTGGCGCTTGCTAAAAATGCCCTCCAGCGCCCAACGAGGCGTGACCGCCGAAGCGCGAGGAACGAAACAGCTCGCTGCCGTTTGCGTCGCGAAATACGAGCGGCGCGACCTGCACCTCCGTGCCTGCCCGGAGTGCGATGTGAAAGTGTCGCCCGACGTTGTAAACAGCCTGCAACCCGGCGCCGATACTACCAAAGCCGAGACTTTCCGAATGGCTCGCGTTGGTGTCTCGATCGACAGTCGACGCGCCGACCAAGCCCGCGGTGAGATCAAGGCACGCCAGCAGAACGAGCCCCCGATCGCTGTACACAGGTGCGTAGCAGGGACCGACCGTCAACGCCTGCGCGCCGAGTTTCGTGGTCATTCCGGGTGTCTCGTAGCTTCCGCTACCGTAGAGATTGAGGCCCAGTCTGATGAGGGGACCAACGATTCGACCGTTCCCCCCTCGTCGGGCGAGACTGGCCCACGTTAGCGACAGCTCGTAGCGAGGCAATGGTGTCGACCGTAGCAAGCCGACCGAGAGCCCGCCGAACCCGGTCAGGGTGAAGGCGGGTGCTAGACGCAGCTCGTCCGGCCGGTCGAGATCGTCCGTTGCGGGCAGCGTTTGCGTTCGAGCCGTGACCGCCTCTGGACGTGAAATTCCAGCAACTTCGGCTGCTCGAGGGGAGCCGGTGACCGGCTGCGGGGACGCCGGAAGTGCCAGTGCCGCTGCCACGGCGAGCCCGTCGATCACATCCGAACAAGTGGTTGCGTGAACGGTACGCTCGTTGGAGGCGCCTTGCGGGCCCTCAAGCCGCAGGGTGCCGACATAGTCTGCTGCGTTTCTGGTAACGGCGACGTTCAAGATTCGCTCACGGCCCACCCCATCCTGGGTCACTTGCCCGCCGCGGGACTCGAGGGCGCGCACGAAATCGGCTTCGGTCGGGCAATCGACAGAAGCCCGGTACCGCAATGAAGCAGCGTCAGCCCGGCCGCCAGCGTAAACCGAAGCGATTGCGATCGACAGGGCTGTGAGGCGAGGAGCGCGAACGCGAGCAGGCATACTCAACTAATAGTGGCCGCGACTGCCGACGATCACGAAAAGCGCCTTTTCCGACGGCGGCTCTTGATAGCCGTCGGCACGGCTGCTTCGAATCCTTCAGCCCCGACGCATGGCTCGCATGTCCGGCAACGTGACGCCGTCCAGAGATACCCCGAGCGCTTGAGCGGTGCCGGCGTAAATCTCGGACTCGGTCATCTGACGACCGCGATCGGGGGCGCCCGTCGCGGGATCGAACCCGTAGGTCATACCGGTGTCCGCGTCGATGCCGCCGAGGAGGCGGCCACCATTGGCCAGAGGCGAAAGGATCAGCGCGCCGTCGTTCAAGTCGTGCCCGGTCCCAAACTGCTCGGCACCCGATGGTCGCTGTTTGGACCGACCAAAATCGTTGGCGACATAGATCATCGTGCGATCCCAGAAGCTCTGACCGTTGCTCCATTCTTCACTTTTCAGAAGCCCAATCAATCGATCTGCAACCCCGAGCACGCGAGACCACATGAGGGCTTGCACGCCACGGTGCTCCGAATGAGAGAAGTCGAATGACAGCGGCGGGTTGGGGATGCTGCCTTCCGGCAACCCGCCCCCGGCGGTGGGGTCGTCGTCCGCCCCCTCCTCGTAGGGATCTCCCTCGCTCTCGGCCCCGTCCGCGTTGATCACGGCGCTGGAGCCGGGCCCGAACGTCACGCTCACACTCAAGCGGTATTTCAAGAGAAGGAATGCCAGCGCCGCCTGGGCCTCGAGCGGATCACGCGCGAACTCTGGAAAGGCGGAGCGAACCAGCGCCCCATCCGGTGAGTCGCCCAGCCCGTGAGCTTCCAGCGGAAACTCCGCGCTGTCAGGGGTAATCATCAACTTGGTGATGAGGTCTTGGGCCTCCAAGGCCTGCTGAGGACCGCCGCGGAGGTGCTGCCAAGTCTTGAGACGCGAGCTTTCGGCGAACACACGACGCTGCGCTCGTCGCGCCAACTTACCGGCTCGATGCTTCAGCCGGCGCGTCTTGGCAGACGCTCAAGAAGGGCGCGGCGCTTCGCCTACGACTCGGGAGCGGGAGCTTCATGCTCAAAGTCGACAAGCTCACTGCCGTGCAGCGCTTCGTGCTCGAGCTGCCTGACGGTGAGCTCGAGGTCATCGGCACACAATTTAGTGTGCACGTGGAACCCGAGGGAACGCGGCGAGTGGAGGTGACGGAGGGGCGCGTCGCCCTGCGCTTGCGCGCCGCGCCCCCGATCTCGCTCGGAGCGGGAGAAAGCTGGACATCCGAGCGCGAGGCAGCGCGAGCGGCGGCTCCTCGCTCCGTGCCTGCGCCGGAGCCGCAATTAACGCCAGCACCGGCAGCCGCGGCGCCGAGCGAGCGGTCACCGGCCACCGCGCGGCAAACGGTGCTGCCCGAGACGAAGCGAGCCCTCGAGCCGCCGTCGGACGAGCAGGCAGCAGGCACGAACCATGTTCATTTCGCCCGCGCCATGGCGGCCTTTGGCGCGGGCGACTATGGCCAGGCGGAGCGGCTCTCTCAGGAATTCGAGCGCCGTCATCCGGAGGATGCACGTCAGGAGGATTCGATGTTCCTGCGCGCCGTCGCACGCGCGCGCCGGGGTGACGCCGCGGGTGCACGAGCCACGGCGCGCGCGTACCTTGAACGCTATCCCCACGGGCTGCGAGCGCCGGAAGCGGAGCGACTCGCAGAAAGTTCGAAGTAGGAAGAGGAAAGCTGTTGGCCCCGCTCACTTCCGAGCAGTGGCAACTTCGCGCGCGAGTGCGACGAATGCCTGGTGAGCGGCCGACGCGTTGCGCCGGCCTGGGTAGTAGAGGCAGAGCCGGGCGAGGTCCGGCGTCCAGTCCTCGAGCACGCGAATGAGGCGCCCGGCTTCGATGTCGGCGCGCACGTCCGGCTCCATGAAGAAGCCGAGCCCGATGCCGTCCAGGACTGCGATCCGCGAGAGGCTGGCCTCGTCGAGGGTGATGGGACCCGTTACATCGATCAGGGCGGTCTGCCCCCGCTTACGAAGCTCCCACCGGAAGAGGCTGCCGTTTGGCAGGCGAACCCGAACACACCGATGCCGGAGAAGATCCGGCGGGACGCGCGGGCGACCGTGCTGCTTCAGGTACGAAGGCGTTGCCACGATGGCGTGGCGTTGGGGCTTCCCAAGCGGAATGGCGATCATGTCGGTGGGCACGAGGTCCGCCATGCGTACGCCGAAGTCGAACCCGTCGGCGACGATGTCGACGAGTCGGCCTTCGGTCACGACGTCCACATGCACGTCCGAATAGCGGCGGAGGTACTCCAGCACCAGTGGCGCGAGGAGCTCGCGTGCCGCAGTCGCAAAGGTGTTGATGCGCAGCATGCCGGATGGCATTGACTGCTGGGAGCGAGCCGCGTCCATCGCGCCGCGGATGTCTTCGAGTCCCGGAGCCACCTGTGCGACGAACGCTCGACCCGCGTCAGTGAGCGAGACGCTGCGTGTCGTGCGGTTGAAGAGGCGCACGCCAAGATGAGCCTCGAGCTTCGCGATCGCGCTGCTGAGCGCGGTCGTCGACATCTCGAGATCGAGGGCAGCGCCGCGAAAGGAGCGCCTGCGCGCCACCGCAAGGACGGCGTCCAGATCGTTCAGGCCAGGCCGGTACATCGATAATCCAGAAAATCGGGATGGCGCATCCTAAGTTGTCCCTATTGTGCGGTCAATCGCAGGGGCTTACGTCTCGAGTCATGAAACTGCACTCATCGATTCGAGCCTACTTCGACGCGACAGGCGCCACGCCGCTCCACGCGTTCGCGCGCGACGCCGTCGTGGCAGACGAGGGACATCGCCATATCGGGCACGCCGCCATCGACGCCTGGTGGCGTGATGTGACAGCGAAGTACCAGGCTGTCGCAGAGCCGCTGGAGGTGAATACGAAGGGCGACGTGCACGACGTTCGCGCGAAAGTGACGGGCCGGTTCTCTGGCAGCCCCATCACGCTCACCTTTGCGTTCCGGATCGAGGACGAGCGGATCGCCGCCTTGGAGATCGGGTCGTCGCCACGGAAGGAGAAGATGTGATGAAAGAGTTACACGGTAAGCGCGCGCTCGTGACGGGCGGAACGAAGGGCATCGGCAAGGCGGTGGTCGCATGGCTGCGGGCGGCCGGCGCGACGGTGCTGACGACCGCGCGTGAGGGAACCGGCGAGGGCTTCATCGCCGCCGATGTCGCGACGGCCGAGGGCTGCCAGCGCGTCGCGAACGCCGCTGGCGAGGTGGACGTTCTGGTCCACGTCGTGGGCGGGTCGTCGGCGCCGGCGGGCGGCTTCTCCGTCCTCGACGATGACGCGTGGCAGAAGGCGCTAGACCTGAACCTTCTGGCGGCAGTGCGGCTCGATCGGGCACTGGTACCCGGGATGCGGGAGCGCCGCACTGGCGCGGTCGTGCACGTGACGTCGATCCAGCGGCAGCTGCCGCTCCATGAGGCGACGACCGCGTACGCCTCGGCCAAGGCCGCCCTCTCGAACTACAGCAAGGCCCTGTCGAAGGAGGTCGCGCCGCACGGCGTGCGCGTGAATCGCGTGTCGCCAGGCTGGGTCGAGACCGAGGCCTCCGTCGAGTTCATGCGCGAGATCGCGACTAAGAACGGGACCGACGAGGCCGGCGCGAAGGAGCTGGTGATGCGCTCGCTCGGCGGGATTCCGCTCGGGCGCCCCGCGCGTCCGGCCGAGGTCGCCGAGCTGATCGGGTTTCTCGTCTCGGATCGCGCGAGCTCGATCACCGGGGCGGAGTACGTGATCGACGGCGGGACGGTGCCCGTGAGCTAGGTGCTCGCTCGTTCCAGGAGCGCGCCGGACTCGACTCTGGTTCAAGTGAGCGGAGGTCGTTGCTCAGTGAACGACTGGTTTCGTTACCGGCATCTGAGTGGCGCTCGTGTTTCCGCACGAGTGCGCCGGGTTTCGTAGTGAAGGCATGTTTGGTCAAGCGCGCATGACCGATGACAGGGGAGGGTCGCCGGTTCATGCTCGCGCCCGCGCGCCATGCCAGAAGTCGATGCGCTTTTCGAGATCGAGAACCAGCGCGGCGCTCCGATAGCGCCTGCTGAGCTGCGTCAGTTGCAACAGCGTTCCGACGCCAGGGGCCTGCTTCGGCTCTCGGGACATATGCTGGCCATCGGAGTTACGGGCGGCTTGTACACGGTCGCGCGCCAGCGCGGTGCGACGCTCGCGCTGCTAGCACCATGCGCCATCGCGCTCGGCTTCACGCTCGTGACCATGTTCGCCACGATGCACGAGGCCGTGCATCGTACGGCTTTCAAGAGCCGTGCTCTCAACGACTCAGTGGCGTGGTTCGCGGGTCTTTTGTCCTTCTACAACAGCACCTTCTATCGGCCCTATCACGGCTGGCACCACCGCTTCACGCAGCTGCCGGGGCAGGATCCAGAGCTCGAGGATGCAAAGCCGACGAGCGTGCTCGACTACTTCGTGCAGCTGAGCGGCGGGCCGTGGTGGCTCGGCAAGCTCCGCACGCACTTCCGGCTCGCGGCCGGTAAGACGAGCTCCTACGGCTTTCTCAACGAAGTGACGGCGCCGCGCGTCGTTCGCTCGGTGCGCGCTCAGCTAGGCGTCTACGCGGCCGCGTTTGGCGCCAGTCTTTGGCTGGGCGAGCCCTACTTCGTGATCTATTGGCTCGTGCCGGTCGCGGTCGCGCAACCGCTGCTGCGCGCGGTTTTGTTGGCGGAGCACATGGGCTGCAGCGAGACACCCGACATGCTCAGCAACACGCGCACTACTCATACCCTTTGGCCGGTGCGCTACTTGATGTGGGAAATGCCTTACCATGCGGATCACCACCGCTATCCGGCATTGCCTTTCTTCTCGCTCGCCCGCGCGCACGAGCGCTTGGCACCGCAACTCACCCACGTTGCGCGGCACGGCTATTCGAGCCTGCATCTCGCCTTCCTGAAGGATCTTTGGAGGCGCCTACCTGAGGAAGCATCATGACTACCTTGTCGAGCTTGGCTGCGGAAAAAGGCATTCGCTACTTCTTGGTGTCCTTTAGTGATTTGCGCGGCGTGCAGCGCGCCAAATTGGTGCCAGCCGCAAGCATCGATCGCATCGCGGCGGAGGGCGCCGGTTTTGCAGGGTTCGCGGCCTGGCTGGACATGACGCCCGCGGATCCGGACATGTTGGCGCTGGCCGATCCGAGAAGCGTGATTCAACTGCCGTGGAAGCCCGAGGTGGCGTGGGTCGCGGGCGACTTGGTCATGAACGGCAAACCGGTGGAGCAGTCGCCCCGGCGTGTTCTGGCGCGTCAAATTCAGAGCGCGGCCGAGCTCGGTTACGCCGTGCGTACTGGAGTCGAGTGCGAGTTTTTCGTGCTCAGCGGCGACGGCAGTGCGATTGGTGATGCTGCCGATCAACAGGCCAAGCCCTGCTACGACCAGCAATCCCTAATGCGTCGGTATGAGCTCATCACGAAGATTTGCGACTGCATGCTCACGCTCGGCTGGGGGCCGTACCAAAACGATCACGAAGACGCCAACGGTCAATTCGAGATGAACTGGACCTACGACGACGCGCTGGTGACCGCCGATCGGCATGCATTCTTCAAATACATGGTGAAGACGTTGGCGGAAGCGGAGGGCTTACGCGCCACTTTCATGCCCAAGCCCTTTCCGAATCTCTCCGGCAATGGCTGCCACGTGCACGTTTCTTTGTGGGATATCGTCAAAAACGAGAACCTGTTCCGCGATCGCAACGGCGAGCTGGGCTTGTCGCGCGCCGCCTATCAGTTCGTCGCGGGGGTGCTGCACCACGCCGAGGCGCTGTGCGCCATCACCAATCCGACCGTCAACTCTTTCAAGCGCATCAACGGCGCTCCGACCCTCTCCGGCGCTACTTGGTCGCCGAACACCATCAGCTATAGCGGCAACAACCGCACGCACATGATTCGCATTCCCGACGTCGATCGCTTCGAGCTCCGGCTGGCGGACGGCGCCACGAACCCGTATCTACTCCAAGCCGCCGTCATCGCGGCCGGGCTGGACGGCATCCTTCAACATCGCGACCCTGGTCCGCGCCTCGACAACAACATGTACACGGATCCGCTGCCCCCGAGCGAAGTGCGCCGCTTGCCCCTCAATTTGCTGGATGCTCTGCGCGCGCTGCGCGCCAGCGACACCATGCGCAAGTCGCTCGGCAATCCCTTCATCGAAGCTTACACGAAGCTCAAAGAGCGCGAATGGCACGAGCATCATGCCCAAATCTCCCCGTGGGAACGTCAGGCCACGCTCGACTGCTGAAGGGTTGGATGCGGCGCGCTACCGGCTGATACGTGAGCGCGCGCCCTCGAGATAGCAGGCGCCTCGCTTCGAAGCCCGTCTCGATCTTGCCCGACTCGTGCGCTTCGGTCGCCCACCCCGCCGACTCTGGCGAGGCCGCGAAACGATACTCATTGTGTCGCGGTGCCCGGCGGCCTAGTCAGGGGCGCCAACAGATATGTGGAACCTGCACGACGGGCGCTTGGGGGACCGCGCTATGCGCGTCGCAGGGGTGCTGGCAGCTTGTCTGTCGCTGGCGGGGTGTACGACGCCAGGGGCCTCCGATTCGGGGCGGGCGCAGGCGCTCGAGCGCAGCACGAAATCCGCGAAGACCGAAAGAACCGAAGACCCCGAGAACACCGAAAAATCTCGAGAGTCCGAGGAGAGCGAACCGGACGAGAAGCTCGACGAGAAGCTGCCCGGAGGCGAAGGCGTGATCGACGAGCGCTTGCTGGCTGCGGTTCGACGCGGCAAGCCGGTCGACGCGTTCGTGCTGCTCGAGGCGGAGCTGCCGAAGCTGCCGGAGCTGCCGGGCGTGCGTCCGGAGCATCGCAAGGGGGTGTGGCTCACCGCGCTGAAGGCTGATTTTGCCTCGAAAAAGGAGCGGCTGAGCGCGGCGCTGCGCGAGATCGAGGTGCGGCAGAGTTTCGATTCGCTGCCCCTGCTCATGGTGCGTATCGTCAAGGAAGAGCAGCTGAAGCGGCTCGCCAGTAGCGAGCTCGTCGCGGGCGTCACGATCATGCACGAGAATGATCTGCACCTCGGGCAGGCCTTGCCGTTGATTCGCGCGGTGGAGACGACGCAGTGGGGTCTGCGCGGGGCGGGAGTCGGCATCGCGGTGCTAGACACCGGGGTCAACTTCTCCGATCGAGCTTTCGGGACCTGCTCGGCTCCGGGCGTGCCGGGCTGCCGGGTGGTGCGCTCGGTCGAGGTGAGCCCCAACGACGGCTCGCCGGATGATCACGGGCACGGTTCTTCGATGGCTCAAATCGCGCTCTCGGTGGCGCCCGCCGCCAACCTCCACGTGTTCGACGTGTCGCGTCGTCTCGGCATGATCAACGACGAAGATGCGCTGACGGCGGTCAATAACGTCATCAATACCGCGATTTCGGCGAACATCCGGGCCCTCAGCCTGAGCTTCGGCGTCAAAGAGTATTGGACGAGGACCTGCGAGTGGCGCGGGATCTCGCGCAATCCGTATCAAGTTCCGTTCGGGATTTTGCGCATACTGGACGTGTTGCCCGTCGTCTCGACCGGCAACGACGCTTCGAACGGCAATGTCTTCAAGACTGGTGTGGCCTGGCCCGCTTGTACGCCTGGCGCAATGCGAGTGGGCGCGGTCTACGACTCGGCGGCGGTCACACCGGACTTCAAGCCACCGATGGACTGCGCGGACGCGGCAGCGGTGGTGGACGCGGTTCCGTGCTTTTCCCAAACCGGTCCGTTGGTCTCCATATTGGCGCCCGGTGCCGACATCACCGCGCTCGGGCGAACCGCGGTTGGTACGTCGGAGGCCGCGCCGCAGGTTGCGGGGGCTTTCGCGGTGCTCAGCGCCATGAGGCCGGTCGGGCGCTCCTTCATCGAGCCGATTTTGCTCAACAACGGTCCACTCGTGAACGATCCACGTGTGGGAATCGCGCGGACTCGCCTCGACGTCGCGAGCTCCGCGATCGCGATGATTGGCGCCATTCCGGACGACTTCTCGGCGGCGCGCGCGCTCAGCGGCATCTCGGCGCTGACGACGACCGGCAGCTATGGCGTGACGCTCGAAGCGGGAGAGCCGGTGCATGCGGGGGTGCCGCAGGGAGGCTCGGTTTGGTTCAGCTGGACCGCGCCGTACACCGGCCCCGCGACGGTCACGACTGCCGGCTCGGATTTCGATACCGTGCTCGCCGTCTACACCGGCAGCAGCGTCGATACGCTCACGGAGGTCACCGCCAACGACGACGCGTCCGGGCCGGGCCCTTCGGGGGTGCAATTCCAAGCTCAAGCGAACACTACCTTCCGCATCGCCGTGAGCGGCAAAGTCGTCGGCGGCCAAGCTCAGCGTGGCGTCGTTCGACTCCGCATCAACGGCGCGCCGACGAACGACGCGTTGGCGAACGCGGTGGGGCTGCCTGGCGATCTACCGATCGGGCCCATCGCGGGCGACAACTTGGGCGCGACCAAGGAGCTCGGCGAACCTCACCACTGTGGGAACGACGGCGGTGCATCGGTTTGGTACACGTTTCAGCCGAGCTCGTGGTCAGGCCTGGTCACCGCCACCATTTCCCCCACGCTTCTTGGTATCGGCGCGTGCGTGACGGTGTACAGCAGCAGCTTGAGCTCGCCGACGCCGCTCGATTTGCAGCGTGAAGGCGGCGGTATGTGGGCGACTTGGGACGATACCTGGTCCGCCGAGTTCGTCGCGCGCACGGACCGGCACTACTTCATCGTCGTCGAAGGAATGTCCACGGAGGAGCCTGGCTTCGACGCGCCTGCGCGCGGCACCTTCACGCTCTCGCTGGACGAGTCGCACCCGCCGAATCCGTGACGGTTGAGCGCGCTTCGAGCGGTACGATGACGCGACCGCTCGGCGACGGCCGCATGGTGGAAGGGGCAGTCACCGCGAGGTCGGTCAGACGCCGACTCGGCTCCGCGTTGGCGCCCGTTGCGGTTTCGGCTCCGTGGTCGCCGCTGCGCGCGCCCGCAAGCGACTCAGGGAGACCGGCGTGATGCCGAGGTACGAGGCGATGTCATAGCTCCGAAGGTCGGGCAAAAGCGCTCGGTGAGTTTCGCGAAAGCGCGCGTAGCGCTCGGCGGCGCTGAGCGTGAGCAGCTCGTGGGCGCGCTCTTCTCGCTCGAGGAGGGTGAGCTCTGCCAAGCGTCGCCCGAGAGTCTGAAAGCAGGCATGCCGGGCGTACAGCGCCTCCAGCTCCGACCAGCGCAGCACGAATAGCTCACTGTCGATGATCGCCTCCACACTCAGGTAGGACGGCGCGCCGGTCAGCAGCGAGACGTAGGCCCCTACCACCGCTCCGGGCCCTCCGAACCCCCGGACGATTTGCTTGCCGCGCGGGGTTGCATGCGCTTTGCGGATGAGCCCGCTCACAACGAAGCCGACGTGAGCTGCGCAATCGCCCGCTCGCGTCAGGTACTCGCCGCGCCGCAGGCGGCGAAAAGTCAGCCGGGATTCCAGGTGAGCTAGCTCCTTCGCAGGGAGGGGGGCGAGCTGCCCGAGAGACTGACGCAGCTGGGTTCGGGCCCGTGCTTTGTTATCCCTGGTTAACGACATCGCCCGAGATCTGCCCGAGACTCGCGGTCGTGTCGACCTTTCTACTGATTGCCAAAGCCGGGGGCTCGGCTGAAGCCGCGGAAAATACGTGCGAAGCCATCGCGCGCGCGGTTGGCGTTCAACCTCCGAACGGTTGTGAGGTCGCGGTCGAAGTCGACCTGCGGCTCAGCCGCGACGACGAATTCGTGGCTCTTCATGACGCTACCCTCGAGCGGACGACTGGCGGCCGAGGCTCGGCACGTCAGCACACCTTACGTGAGCTCTGCCGGCTGAAAGCGGGTCCGAACGCCGAGCGGGTGCCGAGCCTCTTCGAAGTGCTGGAAGCTGCGGGTGACCGCCAGTTGCTGTTGGATTTGCACGATGACGACGTCACTTCAGTTGCCACGCTCTCACGCTGCCTCGCGCGCATTCGGCCCGAGCAGCGCGAGCGCTTGTGGGTAGCGAGTGAGCACGGCCGAGTGGTCGAGGCTCTGCGTCGGTCGGAACCCGCGCTCCGCACGGCAGCTACCAAGCGCGAAGCTTGGGGCAAGCTGTTGTTCGGGCGCCTTGGGCTCGGAAGGTGGGCCGCCCGCGGCCACGTGTGGGTCGTCCCCGAGCGCCATGCCGGTTGGCAAGTCGTATCGCCTCGCTTCGTCGAAGAAGCTCGCGCTGCCGGCGATGCCGTGTGGGTGTTCGTCGTGAACGACGCGGGGGCCCTCCGGCGGCTCCGGCGCTGGGGCGTCGGTGGGTGCCTGACTACTCGGCCTGCTGGGCTCGTAAGCGAGCTGACGGAGGTCTGACTAACTCGTTCCGCAAGCTAAACGTCTACCCCTTCCAACCGCCAGGCTTGGGCGAGCTGGTCGCGGCAGCCTTCCTCGATCACGTCCGCGTGGCCAACGATGAGACGCCGAGCTGGTCGCTTCAAGATGGCGGACAGGGACTGAGCCGCCGCGGCTTTGTCAGGTTTCGACCATCTAACGTCCGGCGGGACGCGTACTCGCTCATAGAAACCGGTCACGCGCGCTGCGAAGCGACAGCTCCAGTGGTCCTTGGCGTTGGCGCAAAGCACGATGTCCGCGCCCAACAGGGTCTGCGTGGGCCGATGATAGAGCACGGTCTCGTCGAGAAACGGCACACCTGCTAGTTGCAGGGCCTCCAGCTCGGGAACCTGTCTTTGGAACTCCGCGTCGTGGATGTCCAGGTTGAGCTTCAGCGCTCGGTTCTTGGCGGCGGCCGACGCCGGGCCCACCACTCGTGCCTCAGAAAAAAGCCTCGCTGCCGCCGGCGTCCCCAGGTGATGAAAGGAATTGGGCACTATCAACCACCGCACCGGGCCGAGCGCGCGTAGTTGCTCGCTCACGGCGTCGGTGGGCGGCGCCGCGCTGTGGAGCAGCAAGTTGCCGTCTTCCAGACGTAGGATCGTGGTGCGGGCGCGCTGACGTATCCCGCTGAACCAAACCGGGCGTTCAAAGGTCCAGATTTTGTCCGCCACGACATTGACGAGCGTCGACACGAAATCAGCCATGCTCAGAGAGACGAGGTAGCCCTCCAGATCGTGACAGTGCCCTCAGCTTGGCCGGGTTCCTGCAGACCCAGACGCCGAACACGACCGAGCCGTCCGTTTCGACCTCCGTGACGCTAGCGGGCACTCCACCATCGAGAACGACGAGCGCCGGCCAGCCATTGATGTGGCGAACCTCAAATTCTACATCGGGGTCGATCTTCCTCGAGAGGCCGATGAACAGCCGCGCTACCCTCTCCGCTCCGTGGATGACGTTCAGAGCCGTCTTCACCTGCCCGCCGCCGTCCAGCGCCGCGCGCGCGTCTTGGGCGAGGAAGGACTCGACCTTCTTCACGTCACCCGTCCGGACGGCCGCGAAAAAGGCGCCCAAGATCGCGAGGTGTGCGTCACGTGACGCCGCGAAGCGCGGCCTTGCGGCTTGCACGTGACTGCGGGCGCGGTGCAGCAGCTGGCGCACGGCCGGCGCTTGCCGTTCGAGCACGGTCGCGGCCTCCTCCGCGGAGTACTCGAAAAGCTCGATGAGGACGAACGCAGCTCGTTCTGGGGGTGAAAGCCGCTCCAGAAGCATGAGGAACGCGAGAGAGATGGATTCCGGATCCACGGGCGTGCCCTGCAGCATCGCGCCGTCCGTCTCGAGGGGCTCCGGCAGCCATGCCCCAACGTACTCTTCGCGTCGCGCGCGAGCTGACTTCAGCTCATCGAGGCACAGGCGCGTGACCACCTGCTCCAGCCACCGCTTCGGGTGCTCGATGTTGGCGATGTGCGCGGCGAAACGCAGATGTGCTTCTTGAAGAACGTCCTCGGCGTCGGTCACCGCGCCCAGCATTCGATAGGCCAACGTGAAGAGTGAAGGCCGATAAGCTTCGAACGTATCCATCATGACGATTCCTCCCACGACCAAAACCTGATCCTCGAACCCCGCAGCAAGTTCCGCCCTGTCGGCGGAGCGCAACTCGTTTCAACCCAGCCCCTAGCGGCGAATCAATCGATGGTTCCCTCGGCTACCCAAATTCCGAACCTTCAGCTGACGTTGGGTGCTCCGCGTCGAACTGAGGAGCGCTACCACCGATGTGGTCCCAGGGTGCTTTGGAACCGACGAACGTGTGCATTTCGATTTCAACACCAGGGTCACCCTCCACTGTTCCGAGCGTTACACCGTGCACCTTCCCCTCGAAGATGCCGCACAGTGTCGAGCCACAGACCCGACAGAAGGCGAGGCCCCAGCCCGTCGGACCGACGTATTCGGCCAGCCTGTCCTTGCCGAGGACCCAGCTCAAGGTGCTACCGCTAGGAAGCTCCGCGTAGGCCGACGATGCGCCGCTGAACGCCTTACGGCAGCGCGAACAGTGACAGGCGCTCGCGCGACCGAGCACACCATCGATCTTGTAACGAACCGCACCGCAAAAGCACCCACCCTCAAGCATCAAACCTCGCTCCTGACCTCGCGTCTGTGCCGAACCACCCATAATTCACTACGGCTTCTGAAGTTTCGCAAGCGCAACTGGGCTTCGGCGGAGGATGTCGGCATGGCCTCCACCCGCACTGGCGAGGCGCAGGAGGATTCGTGAATCAGCCGTCTCCGGCGGCGTCACAAACAATACGGAATGACCAGACGGGTCCTGGCCGCGTACGTAGCGTAGCCGGGGAAGTGCGCGATGAGCTCAGCGTCCTCGCGGCGCAGCGCGCGCACCGTGACCACGAACAGGTACAGAGCGCTCGGCACGAGCCAGAGGGACCCGCTGAGCAGTACGGTCCCAGCCCCCGCTAGCAGCTTCGCCAGGTACATCGGGTGGCGAATCCACGCGTAGGGCCCAGTCGTGACGAGCGCTCGCGGCAAGAGCGAGTCGTAGCAGGGTGAATAGTTTTCGCCGAGGTGTCGGAGCGCGAAATGGGTGAGCCAGAGCCCGGCTATGAGCAGTGCGGCTCCCAGCCAGCGCAGCTCGAGCTGCGAATGAAACGGGAGCAACCAGGGCGAGTTGCTCCACAAGCACGCTACGCTGACCGCGAGCTGCGCCCCGAACAGGAGCGGATTCAAGCGCCGGTAGATGGCGTCGGGCGCTGCCGCCGCTGGGCACCTTCCCGATGCGTAGCGGCGACCTTTGCGAATGCGCGCGTGCAACATGCCCCAGAGCGCCGACCAACCGAGCTGTACTATCGTGAGAGCCAGCGCGTGTACCATGACGACGGCAGCTTAGCCCGGCCAGCGTGGCGCGCGCCTCTCCGCGAAGGCTAGGTGCCGCGCAAACGTGAGAGCGCGGTGACCACGCAGTGCACCGCCAGCGCTGCCAGAATGAAGAGACCGGCGCCAAAGGCTCGGTTGCGGTGGGGCTGCTGGGCTCGCAGCATGAACCAGGTGTGCAAGGCGCGAGTGAGCGCATAGGCTGGGAAGTAAAGCCACGCGGCCCAGGGCGTCGCGCCGAGCGCAACATAAACGGCGCCGAAGACCAGAAAGTAGGGCTGTCCTTCGCCGTCGTTCCGCAGTGCTCGCTGGGGGCGAACGACTAGGTCGCTCTCGTCCGCGACCTGTTCGCCGTTCCAATGAGCGGCGTCCTCAGCATACTGAAACTTGCCCGTGCGCAGGCGGTTGGCGCCTTGCAGTGAGACGACGAAGACGAGCTTGGCGAAGAGGACGAAAGCGGCTGAGACGTAGGCGGCCATCGTGAGAGCGTGCATAATGAGCAGGATGGGGCTGATGTTCGGGAGCGGCTTGAACGAATCGGGCGAAGCCGGCGAGGCGTGTGTCGTCAAGGGTGGCGCCGTCCACACCAGTCGGTCGCAACGGACGACGCAGCATGCTCACTATGCGTGGAAGGTCCACGTGGGCTTGGATGCTCCGGTATGGGTGAAGCAGCGTGATAGCGGGGGCTACGGAGAGGCTCGAGTTCTCGTCATCCCCCCGAATGTTCAGCACGCGACCGGCGCCCACGGTTGGTCGGCGGCGGTGTTCTTGGAGCCTGGCTCGAGGGCAACTCCGTGGCGCGAGACAGGCGCAGCGTACTCGGTGGGTGGCCCGCAGGCGGAGCGCTTGGTTGGCCTGCTCCACGAGGCAATGAGGTCGAGCCGCGTGGACGTTGGCTGCTTCATCGACCAAGTGGCTCGATTGACCTTCGCTGCGCCCACTCCGTCGGCCTCGCTGGATGCGCGGGTGACCACGGCGCTTGCCGCGATACGCACAGACGTGGACGTCGACCTCCGGGGGCTCGCCGAGTCGCTCGGGCTATCGCTCGACCGACTCACACACCTCGTCTCGGAGCAGACGGGCATGCCGCTGCGGCGCCACACGCTCTGGCAGCGCGTGTTGCATGTGCTGGACGCGGGAGTCCGCCCGGCAGGGCTCGCGGCGGCTGCCGTCGGGGCTGGCTTCTCCGATCACGCGCACATGACGCGGTCGTTCCGCCGTTTTCTGGGCCGCGCTCCTTCGGAATTTCGCGCACCCCCACGAGTGATCGAGCCATGGAGCTCGTGATAGCGACGGCTGCATGAACACCTGCTCCTTTGGGCTATGGCGCCGCAGCGGGCAGCAGGTCCAGCGGCGCGGGGGCGCCTGAGATGCGGACGTTCAAGGTGCTAAACGTCCACTTGCCGGCGGATTTATGGGCGCTGACGGCGAGCGTGCCGGAGCCGCGCGGACCTGAGAGCGGAATGTCCAAATTGGCATCGCCGTTCGCGCCAGAGACGTTGATTTGGCCAGTCGTGAACCAGCCGGCGCGCACGGGGGTGCCCAGCGCCGCGGTGACGGAGGGATCATGCTGCGCTGCTGCGAGTGCAAGCTCGTACGCGTCCGACGAGCGCAGCGCCGCGAAGCTGACCGCGAAAATGCCGGCGATGAACAGGCAGCCCATCACCAGTACACCCAGGCAGCCAACGCCAATCAGCAGCGGCATGCGCCGACCGCTCGCCTTTTGCGGCTGCGCTGGCGGGACGGTCGGTGGAGCTCCGGGGAACAACGGGTTCATAGCGGGTTCTCCATGCACGCGCCGGCCGTGACCGGACCAAACGAGAACCGAGCGCATAGCTCGGTCTTGCCGTCGCGGTCGATATCGCGGACGCCGACGCTGGCGCCGGCCCCCACGCCGGCTGCGACTCCGTAGGTGACGCTGCTAGCACCACCGGCGGTCCCTTCGAAGCCGACTGCGGTCGCGCTGGCGCCCAGGTTCAAGCCCACGCTTCCGTCGTCATTGTGAACGCCGGCGTTGGCGCGCAGAGTGAACGTCTCCACGCTGCCACTCAACGCACCCATCTGGCCGGCGACGCGCTGAAGGCCCACCTGAACCTCGGTTTGTGCGCCCACCTGAACGGAGGCGCTCATGACTTCTACCGCGGCGCCCGACGGATCGCGACCTTTGAGCAGCGCCACGCCGACGTACACCGAGTCGCCCGCTGCCGTTTTACCCGCGTCCATGTAGGCGGCGACCCCGAGCCGTTCGTTCGTGCGCTCTGCGTTGTTGTTGGCTGACGAGCGGGGCGAAGGCGGCGCCGCGGGTGGCAACACCGACGGCGAGGGCGGTACCGAGCTCACCAGCTTTGGCACTGCGGGGGAGCTGGTCGTGGCTTCCGGCTGCGAGCTGGCTGCTCCAGGTTGAGCCTGCGAGCTGTTCGGCGCGTCCGCCCGGCTCACCAGGCCGGCGTCGTCCGCATAGGGGTCGTAGCTTGGGCTCTCCGACCGTAAGGAGCCGCTAGATGAGATGGGGTCAGGCATGCCCGCCCCTTCGGTCACGCGGCGCCCTAGTTGCGAGAAAAATACAGGGAGGGGGCTTAGCTCAGTCCTACGCCAGCGCGGCTCCCATCGTAAACGCCTCTGCGTCCGGGCCGCTTGCCAAAGAGCTCGGAGGCTAGAGGTTGCGAACCTCCACGACATCCGCGGGGCCGCGCGCGCCGCCTGCGAGCCAGGCCGCGTGTGCTTGGTACGTCAGGCCGTTGCGGACGAGGGCTTCACTTTCTTGACGGCCGCACCAGTGCGCCATGGCGATCAGGCGCGGTGGCACGTGGCCGAGCAGAGCGGAGGCCGCGTAGCGCAGGTGAGCGGCGTCGCCCGCGTAGGCGTCCAGAAAGGCGTTGAGCCGCTGGTCTATCTCTGCGGGCATGAAGTGAGTACGGCCCCAGGTCGAGCCATCCACGATGGATTCGTCCACGTGGGGCGTGAGCGGGAGGTAACGGTACGCGGTGTACGCGAGGTCCCACAGCCGCGGTCCCGGGTAACAGATGTCGAAGTCGATGGCGCCTACGAACCGTTCATCGACGAACACGTGGTTGTAGGGAGCAAAATCCACGTGGCAGATCACTTCCGCCGGCCGCTTCCCGCGCCACCACCAAACATCCGCAGCGCGCCGCTCGAAGCTGGCCGTCGCGTCGTGCCACTCGCGGAGCCGCTTGGCCACCGTGGTGAGGATGTCGGTCGACCACAGCCAATGGGGCTGATCGTGGATCGCATCCCCAGGGATGAACGACCACACGTCTCGCCCTTGCTCGTCCGTTCCCAGCGGCTCCGGCACCCACGTCACGCCCTGGGCGCGTACATGGGTCAGCAGGCGCCGAACGGTGGCGGACTGCCGCTTCGTTGGCTTTCGAACGGTGGCGCCCACGCGCACCGCGCCGCCCATGTTGCCGCCGCTCAGCGCTTGCTCGCGCTCGGCGCTCTTGGGTTCTTCGTCGAACATTGATGCTTGCGCGGCAGTTTACGCCGCGTTCGGCTCCACTGCGCGTCCAACGGCAGCGCCCGTCGAGGTCCTGCCCGCGGCGCTAAGGAAACGGGGTGAGCTCGCGGCAAGGGCTCGATGGCGATTGCCGGCCGCGCGCCGCTCCGAACGTGCAGGGGCCGGCCCACGAGGGCAAGGTGATCGTCCACTTGGGGACGACGCAGAGGGCAAGCTCCACACCCGTGAACACGGGCCAATGGTTCAGGCTGATGGTCAGCACCGCCAGAGCGCCTGGCACGACGCCGATGCGGCCTGGCTTTCGATCGGGTTCCACGGGCTCGAAACCTTCAGTTACTTGCCGCTGCGCGATGAGCAGCCAGGTCGGCGAAACTGCGTAACGCAGAGCCAGCCGAAAGCGGGTAGCCCGCTTCGTGGTTGACGCCCAGCGGCCACGAAGCCCTGCGGCGAGCAGCGAGCGGGTTGCGCCCCGCCGGTAGTAGCTTACGGCGCGATAGAACCAAAGCGGGCCTAGCGCCCAGCCGACGAGCCAGAACACCGCAACGACTCGGCTCAACACCAGCGTGGACCCGATGGTCCAATAGAAGAGGTGCGGATACAGCGAAAACGGGACATCGCGGGACGGCGTCGCGCACAAGCCGACCAGCACCAACGCCGTCAGGACGAGCGCCACACCATGGCATCCCAGCACCCACAGCCAATCGCGCCGCCGCGCCGAACGGAATCGTCGTTCTGACTCAGCGGAGCTCTGACTCGGCATGCTCAAGCGACGGCAATACCCTCGTCGACCCGAGTCTCGACGACTGCCACGCGATCGTCGTCCGCCGGCAAGAGCTCCAAGAGGGAGTAGGTTTGACCTCGAGCTCCGTCCAAAAATACCTCCCCGAAGTCGTCCGTCGTGGCCTCGAGCGTTTCCCCTTCGGACGATTGAAAGGAGGCTGGTACTTGCTTGAGAGGCTTGCCTGCTCCATCCACCAGCTCGAACACGGCGTGGGTGAGCCTGAGGGGCAGCAGCGGAACGTCCAGCACCTCGTTCTTGTCGATATCCGCGTGGACGTCGCCGTTGACGGTGAGCTTGGCCGTGACCTCCATGAGACCGGATGTAACTTGCACCAAGTCAGGGAGCAGTAGCGGCAGCTCCGTCGTATCCGGGAGGCGAAGGAGCAGGCGCCGCCGAGGGCGACGGTGTCCGCCGCTCTCCACCGGATCAGTCAAGTTGCCCGACTGCTGTGGCGGCGCGGCCAGCGCAAAGTCCACGCCGCCAGCGCCTGCCGCGAGCGTTCCGCTGAGAGTCGCGAGCGGGGAGGGTTGGCTGCGTTCGTCTTCGCGAATCTTGCTGACGAGAACGCAGCTAAGCTCGAGCACCGCGCTGGCTTGGTCGACGTTAGGACCCGTCGCCCGCCCCAGCGGGCTGAAACCCAGCTCGAATCCGCTAACGATGGCCCGACCACCTGGCCCCTCCGTCCGAATCGGCTGCATGAGCACGCGCAGCTGGCGCATGATCTCCGGCTACCGGAGCGCCCGAGCCGCGTCAACCGCTCGGGCGCTCCATGCACGAGGATTGACAACGGGGAACCGTTACGCGATCCAAGTTGTCGGGAACCATTCAAGGACGGGCGCGCGGTGGCGACTCTGGATCAGGTACTTCGGTATTCCATGTTTTCGCAGGCGGGGGCGTCGGCCAAGCTGGCCGATCAAGGCGTCGTTCCGTTCCCGAAGCCGGTCATTCCCAAAGGCAAGATCGATGACGATGACGCGGTGAAGCGTGCGGTATGGCACTTCGACCACGACGCGGGCGCCACGCCGAACCGAATCACGAACCTGACGTGCATTTCGCGTGGGATGGGCAAGGGGCGCATGGTGGTCGCCACCGAGGTCGCCGTTGAACGAGCCGGTATCGTCACGGTGCAAGGGACCGCCATCGACCTGCCTTTGACGCCCCAGTTCCTGCTCCGCAAAGGCTACCTCAGGTCCGGAAAGCTCGGGTCGGGCGCCAGTTTCCTTTACCCACTCCCGGCCGAGATCGACCTGAGCATGTCGGTCACTTTCGGGTACGACTTCAACGGCGGCGCCAGCGCCGCACCCTCCGTCATCCCCGAAGACGCGCTGGACTCGTTCGACTTCATGCCGGCACCGGGGAACGAGCCGGCAAAAGTCACGATCGGCAAAGGCCAAAAGGCTCGCGTGGTGGCCGCCCCGCTGCGCGTCATCGTGTGCATCAGCTTCGTGACCGCGAAAGAGCGCGCCGACTTCGAGCCAGGCGGGCTCTTGGGAGCGGGGCGGGTTTGGCCCCACGTGCTCATCATCGCCAACCGGGACATCGCGGAGAGCAGCAGCTCCATTCACGTCAAGCGCCCCGCCTCACACACCATCAAAGATATCGAGAAAGATTTCGATCACTCCATCCACGCAGACATGAACTTGGCGATCGAGTCGTCCTTGTTCGCCGACAACAACAATCTCATCGAGCTCGGGCCGGGAGCACCTTCACCCTACTGGGACGACCTGTTCGCCTGGTACGAAGTTGCCGTCAACGCCAGCACGGGTGCGGTCCGCGCGGTCGACCCCTTGGAGAAGGGTGGTTCGATTGCTGGCGCAGTATCCGTCTTGGACACCACTCAGCTGGCTTACACGGCGCGGAACACTCCGCGCGTCGCCCGCCAGGGAGCCTTCGACAATATCCACGTGGCTCCGACGATGACGAGCCCTCGGGCCGCCGTTCACCCGGGGGTGGGGCTGGATCGCATTTACATGGCGCCCTTCTGCGAGCACGACTGCCTGCACACGCACTGGCGTTGGGCCACGAGCAACACCGTCAAGCCGGTGTTTGGCTGGAGTCAGGTGAGCTCCGACCCACGAGTCCCCGGGCAGCCTTACCAAGTTGCCGGCGCGCCGATGGTGCCCGCCAACCAAAGCGTCACCCTCACCATGACGAGCCCGAGCAGCTTCCGCTACGACGCCAAGGCGGTGGGGAAGGACGGCGTCAATCGCTCACCCGCCATCCCATCCGGTACTTTCAGCATCTTCTTCCACCATGGCATGGCGTACGCGATCTCGCTTTCATCGGCGAAGATTCAATTCCTGGACGGCGTGATCGACGCGAATGCCATCCGCCGAAATGAGCCGGGCGTCGGCGCGACCGCCATGCTCCACACCCCCATTCGCTACTGGCGTCTGCGCTTTGGCGGAGACGACATCTTCTTGACCGACGCGGACAAGGTGAACGAGCGCCAAAAGGTCGTGAGTCGCGCCAAGTTGCTGGCTCGCGCCAGCCCTTGAGCTCCGCGGCGTCAATCTAGGGTCGCCCAGACGCCGAAAAGTACCGCGCTGAGCTCGCCCAATAGGAACAGCGCGGGCAAGCTCCAGTACCGCACGGAGAGACCTGCAAGCTTGCGCCACCACCGCCCGACGCCAGCGCCGCGTCTGAAGTAGAAGCTCAGGAGCATGGCAGTCGCGATGGGGACGACGAGCAACACCGCCGTCAACACCTTCGGAGCGTTGTCTGGCAAAGCGTGCGAACCCGCGGGAATCATCAACCCCCAAAACAGGAAGACAGCGGTGGGGCCTAGCACCTCGTACACGGGCAGGCTGGCATCGAGCCGAAGCCGAGCGAGCAGGCGCGCCAAGCCATGACTCAGCAAGAAGGCGTGGATGGGCCGATGCAAGAGCACCCACTTTGCGACTGAGTCATCCTCGTGAGCTCGTGCGCACGGACCGAGCAGCAGGAGGTAGATCAGCCCCAACTGAGTCGCTAGCCGGAGCCCCACCCCCCTGTGCGGAGGCCAGAGCCAAAAGCCAAACAGGGACAGCCCCATCCCGACCTCCATGGCTGACTCCTGCCACGGAACCCAGAAGCGATAATTGAGCTGGGAGCTCACCGCCCGAACGACGACCACCACGAACACGCAAAGGACCACGGGCCACGGAGGAATGGCGCTCTTGACCTGCGTCACGGCCCACTCGCCGCGGACTGCATGATGCGGATGAATGCGTCGCGCTGGATTGCGTTGCGGATTTCATCCATCTTGTCGAACCGCCGCTGAGCTTCCGCCTCACCGGCGTACCCCTGGCAGGCCCAGGTGCGACCGAGCTTGGCGAACTCGCCACGTAGCTTGGCAGCTTCGCTCGACTGAGACGGCGAGAGTAGGCCGACCTTTTCCGCGGCCTGAAGCTCAGCGTCCAAGTCAGGGAAGGAGAACGGGCTGATCGGCACGCCGATGTTCAGGAAAACCTGCGCGCCGTGCACGACTGCGCCGCCAAGCGACCTATCGATCTCGCAAACGTCCACGCTCGTCGACTTGCACGGCGACTGGTAGTCGATGTGCATCGAGTCGAACCTCTCTTGATCCGTCGGGGTGACGCCCGGGAGCGGGCCGCTCGGGAGCAAGCCGTCACCGATCAGGAGGTGCAACACTTCTTGGTCGATCGGTTTGCTGCTGCCTGGTCGCCTCGTTAACTCTCGCCAACAGGAGCAGCCCGGGTGCTCGGCGGCAGTGGTAGGGCCGTCCTTCACCAGCTTCTTCTCGAGGACGAGCTGATCGTAGAGCTGCCGCTGGAGCACTCGGTCCTGATACGCCACGTCGAATCCGAACGAGCTGGTGCTCCAGCCGCGCCGTATCCAGAGTAGGCCGTCCCAAATCGCGTCGCTGCTGACGCTCGCTCCGCGTACCAGGTCGCGGCACCGCTCGAACAGCTTGGTGATGTTGCTCAGGTCGCGAGGAGTGAAGCAGCGCTCCAGCACGTCGTCCGCCGAGGTTGGCGCCTTCTCGAAGGCGTTGTCGAGGTTGCCGCCCGAATAGGAGTTGGGGGAAACCTGGATGTTGTCGATCTTGTTCAGGACGAGGTTCTTACCCTTCAGCAGCAAGCTGTCGGGCGAGGAGGGCCTGTTGATGCGCGTGACCTCGGAGTTCGGGACCTTGTTGATGCGGTCGACGAAGGACCTGTCGATGAGAGCGACGACCTTGGGTGGTAAATCGGTGCGCGCGCTCATGACGACCCTGCAATCGGTTCGAACGCCACTTGCTCCAACTTGGCGGCGGTAGCGGCGTCGAGCGAGCCGGTAGAGGGCAGGCCCGCCAAGAGTTGAAAGTAGCGGAGCGCGTCCGTGGTGCCTTCGCTGAAGACGACCAGCTCGGGTCCCACCCAGAGCCCGAGCATCCGCAAACGCTGGATTGCGCCGTGCGGAGTATCCGCAGGGGATAGCACCCCGAGCTGGTATTGCTGCTCGAACAGGGTTTGAAACTCGGGCAGAGGTGCGGGGTCTTGCACCGTGAGCAAGAACCTGGACGTATCCGCCGGTAACTTGGCGGTCACGGTCCCGGCGGCGTCCGTGGTGCCTTTCACCAACACCCCCGCGTTCGTTCGAATGGAGAACGGGGCCTGGCCGAGACGGAAATTTTGAAACGACGCTGGCACGAACGAAACGCGCGCCACCCGCGCCGTCTTGCGCGTGGGCACGGACTCCCGCGCATAGTGACCCGGCAGATAAACCTCGCTCGTCTCGACGTCAGCCTCGGTTTGCGCCAAGTCCGGCTCTTCTCCCGGACCAAAGAACAGCACCTCCACGCGCCGATTGGTTTGGCTGCGGAAGTTGTCCACGCCCAGCTCGTCGATGGGAAAATGCTCACCAAACCCCAGAGATTTGCGAGTGTCGTCGGCGAAGCGGAGCTCAGCGCGCAGCGCGGCCAAGCCCGCCGCATCCTCACCGAGCGCGCGCTGTAGCTCGAGCTCGTAGCAATCGAAGAAGGCTCCCCAAGTTTCCTCACCCACCACGCCGTCCACCGCCACATCGGCCGCGGCGGACCCCAAGCTGGACTTGTTGACGTTGAAGGCCTCCTGGAAGCGACGCACCACGCGCGAGTCCACCGAGTCTGAAATCTTCCCCGGATCGCAGTCGAAGCGCAGATCGCGGAAGGCTTTCGATACCCAGGAAAGGATTTGATTGATATCGGCCGGCTTGTGCCGTTGATTCGCGAGCGACTTGAAGGTGTCGCGGTTACCTTCCACGAGCGAGAGCGCGACCTGAGCGCGCAAGCGGCTCAGCTCGTCGTTGTGGGTGTCGTTGGCGGCGGTGTCCGTGTGCCCAGCGACGAGGAGGCCTCGACCTGGCTGCTCCTCGTTGACGCGTAGCACCGTCGCGACGAAGCCGGCCGCGCTGAAGGCGTCGTGCTGCCCCTGCTGATCCGGGTCCTCACCCTCCGGCAGCACGACCGCGCTGTCGGTGCGAAAGTGAGCGTCCAGCAGCTCGACGAACTGCACCTTGGGTCCAACGTTGTCTTCTGGACGCAGCACCAGCTTCTCGACCACCCGCTTGCGCCACAGAGGGTATTCCCTGCTCCCAGGCTTGGAGTTGCTCCCGGGCGGGGGCGGCGTGACGCCGAACTCGTCGTCGAAGAAGAACAGCTCGACGCGCCGGTCGAGCGGGTCGCGCTTGCCGTTTGCAGGAGCCGCATCCAGACCTTTGCCGTCGTCCTCGAGCGGGAAGTTCTCACCACACCCGTGCGCGATCGCGTCGATCTCGCCGACGAAGTCCTGAAGCGAGGCTCCGTCCAGCGACATGTACTCGGCGATCAACGCCTGCCGTGTCTGTTGACCCGCGACGCCGTCCACCTTGAGCTTGCGCGTGCGCTGGTACCAGTGCACCGGGTCCTCCGCGCGCGGTTTGCCGGCGAAGTTGGGCATGGCGCTGATCATCAGCCGGTCTTCCACCTTGCCCCAGCGCTTCGGCGCGGCGATGCCTTCCCCGTAAAACGCGTACCATTCGTCGACGTCGTCCTTGAGGTAAGCGACCGTCGCGCGAGCACGTTCGAGCGAGAGCGCGTCGTTGTAAGCGGGGCCGGCCGCGGTGTCGGCATGGCCGACGACGAGCAGCTTGCAGGGTGAATTTTCCTCGTAGAGCCGGCGCAACAGGCGCACGCTCGGCAAGGCGGTCGGGAGCAAGAAGGCTTTGTTGGTGTTGAAGAATAGCTTCAGCTCCGCGAGCACCGAGCGCGGTACCGCCGCTATCAAACGGACTTGCGGCTGGCCATCGTTCGGCTCGAGCGTGACGAGCGCGCTCTCCACGATGTCCATGGTCCTATCGGGGTCCCCCTCTTCGAAAAAGTCGAGCCCCAAGGAAAGCTGGTAATCGCCGGGAAATACGCCTTCGTGAAGCAGCCGTCCATTTCCGTCGGTCGTGCCTTCGAAGGCTTGAGGCCCCGTGATCTTGTACGTTCGATTGGCGTGTTTGACGCGGCCGGTGTGGTCCCAAAGCTCGACGAACAGCTTGCCGAGAGGTGGCTTGATGACCACCGTATTGGGCACTTCCGCTTTCAGATCGAAAGGTCCGAGCTCCGCGCCGCGGAACACGACTTCTCGAGTGTTGGATTCCTTGGGAGGCTTGCCGGGACGGAACTGTTCCCACCGAGGGTCCAAAACCTTGGCCAGGGCGTCAGGATCCAGAACCGCGACGTTGGCGGAGGCGGCGACAACGCCCTCCAGGAGGGCAATGCCAGCGGCGTTGGCGGCGCGCGTCTGGGGGCCGTCGGCGGTGAATTCGGCGTCGATGCCGGAGATGGCCTTCCCAACCTCGTCGACGAAGCGGACCTCGAACGTGTGAGTGCTGGCTTCCGGCGGTGGGGGAGGGAGCGGCGGCAGCTCCGGCGGCTCGAGCTCGTGGTGCTCGGTCAGAGAGCTGATCCGCGTGCGTTCGACGACGAGACGCCCGGCGAACAGCGCGTTCTCCAGATGGGCAACCGGGCCGCCAAAGGCTAGCTCCGGCAAAGAGCCAGCCGAGGCGCCCCCGAATGCAGGCCCCTCGGCGTCGCCGAACCCGTCGGAGAACGCGGACTCGCCTCCCTCCAGACGCCTGAGCAGCTCTCTTGCGGCGGTCGCCACGCCAGAGTCACCGAGCTCGATGCCCTGGCGGAATTGGGAAGCGGCCCAATCAGCCAGGCGCCGCTCCTCGCCATTGATGGCCGAGCCGGAGCGCCGGACCTTCACCACGAAGTCCTCGAACGGGGTTCTGACCACCACCGCGTCCAAGCCCAAAACCACGCGCCCACGGTACGCAAAAAAGCAGCCGAAGCGAAGCCCTCAGTGCGCTTTCAGTCGTCGACCCCGGCGACAATCAGCGGGGTGCCGCCGGTAGTTGGACTCTTGACTCGGCGCGAGGTCGTCGGGCCGAGCGTGTGACGCGCGGCCACGCGCACCACCAGGGCTCAGGCGCCGAGGAGCTTTGCCGCGAAGGGCGCCACGCTGAGCTCCATCAAGAAGGCGAGCGCGTCGGTAGGTAAGAGCCGCTTCATCTCGGCGACGACGGCGGCGGTTCGCTCTGACTCGGGCAGGGTGAGGCTCTTCTCGACCGCGGCGACGAACGTCGAAACGTAGCGCTTTTGCGCCGCGATGAGCTCGGTACCTCCAGGCTCGCCATGGCCGACATACAGGGTGCTGCGCTCGGGCAGGCGCTGCTCGAGCTGTCCGAGGTAGGTGAGCCACTCGGTGGCGTAGCCGTCTGCCAAGTAGGCGTGCATGCCGGAATAGACGAGATCGCCGACGAACAGGGTGCGCTCGTCCAATCGCCACAGGGAGTCCGCCGGGGACTCGGCGCCGCCCGCGTCCTCCACCGTGAAGCGCAGGTTGCCAATGACGACGTCCGTTCCAGGCGCGACTTCGTGATCGGGAAACACGCGCTGTTTCGGCCACTCGTCGCCCATCATCGGGCCGACGATGGCGTTTTTGACGGCGTCGTCCCGCTCGATGGTTCGACGCACGGCAGAGGTCGCGAACAGCGGTACGTCCAGCCCACGAAGCAGCTCGGCGAAGCCGGCGTAGTGGTCAGGATGGGCGTGCGTGACGATGCCGCCGAGAACGGGCTTGGCGAGCTGATCGATCGCGCGTCTGACCGCGCGCGCGTCCGTCATGGTCAACATGCCGTCTACCACGACCACCCCTGAGCTCGACTCGACCAGGTAGGAGTTGACGGCCATCACGCTGCCTTCGATGCGGTGAATTTTGGTTTGGCTCATTCTCAATGACCTCGAGTCCGAGCATGAGCACGCTGCGGGTGGTTGCCCAATCGCGAGTGGTCATGTGACCATTCGCGCGCCGAATGACTAGTGCGAGGCGGGCAGCGCGCGCGCCACCGCGAGCACCTGCTCGCGGAGCCAGAGCGATGCCGCGTCCTTGCTGGCGGCGCTGTGCCAGAGCACATGCACGTCGAACGGCGGCAGTGGCAGTGGCGGGGCGAAAGAGCGAAGGCCCGGGCCGGCGGAGAACCGCGCCAGGCGTGAGGGCAACGTCACGACCGCGTCGGTGGCGGCGACCAGCGCGGGGGCGACGAGGAAATGCGGGGTGCGAGCGACCACTCGGCGGCGTAGGCCCTGCTCGGCCAGCGCGAAATCGACGACGCCTGCGCCATAGTCCGGCGCGGTGATCAGCACGTGATCCAGCGCGGCGTAATCCTGCACGCTGAGCTTGCCCTTGGCGCGCGGATGGCCGCGCCTGACCAAGCAAGCGAAGGTCTCGCGAAGGAGAACCTGACGTTCGAGCGCCGACTCCGACTCCAAGAACGTGCCCACCGCGAGATCGAGCTCGCCTCGCGCGAGCTCCGCCGCTGGGGCTCGACCCTTGTGCGCGTGCAGCTCGAG
This sequence comes from Myxococcales bacterium, assembly GCA_004193285.1. Taxonomy (GTDB): domain Bacteria; phylum Myxococcota_A; class Polyangia; order Polyangiales; family Polyangiaceae; genus PMG-095. The sequence continues at coordinate 62,688 of SECP01000040.1, forward strand.
CTCGACTCCCGGTGCGAGACGACGAACTCGTGCCAGCAGAGGCGGCATGAGGACCGCGCTGCAGTAGTCGTTGGTCGCGATGCGAAAAGTGCGAGTCGCGGTCTCCGGCTCGAAGGCTTGGTGACCGAGGAGCGTGGCGTCAATCTCGCCGATCAGACGCTGGACCCGTGGCGCGAGCCGCTCTGCGAGCGAAGTGAGCCGCATGACCCTGCCTTCGCGCACGAGCAAGGGATCGCCGAGCACCTCGCGCAGACGTGAAAGCGCGTGACTCATGGCCGGCTGGCTCAAGCCGATGCGGCGCCCAGCGGCCGTGACGTTGCCCTCGCGCACCAAGGCATCGAGCGCGAGCAGCAAGTTCAAATCGACCGAGGAGAGTTTGGGCGACGTGCGCTTTGCGGGCATTCGGGGCGAACCCTGAATTACCACGCTACGTCTGCCCTCGAAGCCCTTTAAATCACCGCGCTCGACGGCCAGCGGCTCGCCGAGCCGTGATGAACGGGGTCCCCGTTGCCGAGTGGTCTCGAGCTCCTTGGCTCAGTTGGCCGCGACGGCGCCGGTGCGACAGTGAAGGGTCGAGGCCTCCGCGGCGTCCAGCATCAAGTTCTCCACCGTCTTCGTGGTCTTTGCTTGCTTGGTTTCGTTCTGGGCCTTGAACGTCCAGCTAAAATCGCCCGTCTCCGCCACGACGCCCTTGGGATCTACGTCGATGGGCACGTTCTGCAAGCTGAAATCCACCGTTGCCTCGGCCGACTTGGAGTTCCACGACGGCACCGAGACGATGAAGTCCTTGCCTTCACCCTTGAGCAAGACGCCCGCTTTGATGGCGTCGAGATCCAGCTTGGATACCTCGACCTCTTGGCTGTTGATGTTCACCTTCAAGTAAAGGTCGCCCAATCGCATGATCTTTTCCGAGCGGTTCGTGATCCGAAGACTGAAGGACAGCGTCTTGGGCTCGTAGTCCATCCCCGTGCGGGTGGTGACCACGTAGGGCTTCTTCGGCGTCGAACCGTCGCTGATGTTGACGAGCCCCATGAGGCCTTTGGACTCCTCGACGCCCTTGAGGCACTCCTTGAGTGGCTTGTCGGATACCGTGAACGGGCGCGGAATGAGCGCGACGATCACCTGCTTCTTATCCTGGGTTTCAGAGCCCGCCTCCACCGCCCGGACGCTTGGAACCGTGAACGTGACGACCTCGTCGGTGGTTTGCGCGGTCGGCATCTGGCTTTGCGACTGACCTCCGCCGCAGGCGGCGATTGGAAGCAGAAGCGCGAGCGAAGGCGCTCGCTTCAGCAGGGCTCTGCATGCCGAGGACCAGTGAACGGAAGTAAGCGAGTCAGCCATGCGATGTCTCCTTTTGCAGTTCGAAAGAAAATGGACGCGCGTCGTACCCGGTGTCGCTTGTTGCGGCAGGGTTTCCTCGGCGTCATCGACGAGCGCCCTCGCGCCGCGAAGCGGGCCAGCACCTCGTGCCTTGCAGTGCCCCATTCAGTTGAACCGCGCAACGAGGGAGAACCCTCACTCACCACGCGCCGTGCGCGCGAGCGTCATCGAGCCGCGCGTCGAACGTCGCGCGCGACTCTCACCCGTTCGAGCTATTGCCCTTCGTTGCAACAGGGTGAGACAACGAGTCATGCGGCAGTCAGAGCGCTGGGTGGAGGTGGCCCGCGAGCTCACGCGCTTCGATGCACTCGGTGGCTTCGACTTCAGGCCCTTTTTGAACGAGGTCCGGGAGCTGCTTGGTGCTCAAAATACGCTCATCTACAACCCCACGTGCACCGAGCAAGGGTGGGACTTGGAGTTCGGCTTGTGGACAGGGGAAGCGGCCAGTGCACGCTCGGCTGCGCACCGCGAGCACGTGAAAAAGTCTCTGACGGACAAGCCGCACTTCGCTGCCTACGACCCTTTCGCGGTCCAACGCGCACAGCGCAATCGAGCGCTGACGGTTCAGCACCTGCTCGCGATCGAAAGCGGGGCCTCGGAAGCGCACCGGCGGGTGTGGTCTGCGATCGGAGCGGGCCAGCAGGACCAAGTGCGCATTCTCCTTTGCCATGGTCCACGACTCCTCGCTTGGTTCGGCGCTGTTCGCGACCGTCGCTTCGGTCGAGCGGACGAGCAACGGCTACAGTCACTCGCATCCGCAATGCGCGCGCGACTCGTAGCGGAGAGAGCGGCTCGAGCAAGGGCGCCGCATCTGGGCCTCGTGGACGGGCTGCTCGCGGCGATCACCGAGCCAGCGTTGCTGCTGACCAAGCACGGCCGCATCGAGGCCGCGAACGCGGCGGGCCTGCAGCTGGTGGATGAGGACCGGGCAGAGCTTTTCCAGGCCCTGCGCGAAGCACTGGCTCTCGGAAAGCGGCATCCGTCCTTCGCGCTCACGCGGCTCGCCGCTCCTGGCTGCCCCGAGTACGTGCTCGCGCTCCATGTGGACTCCCACATCGCCCACGCCGACCAGGTCGGGCAAGCGTGCCGGCGCTGGCAACTACACGGACGAAGGGCGACGGTTCTGGAGCAACTCGTCGCAGGGCGAAGCAACAAGGAGATCGCTCAGCTCCTGCAGTGCGCAGAGGTCACGGTGGAGCGTCATGTCACGTCCTTGTTCCGCGCCTCCGGCGCTGCGTCGCGCACCGAGCTACTGAGCAAAGTGCTCATGGTGGCGCGCGGGGCAGGGCGGCTGCCATGAGCAAGAACGCGTTCACCTCGGATGGCGCGAGGATTCGCTACGACGCGGAGGGAGAGGGCCCCCCGCTCGTGTTGGTGCATGGTCTCGGCGACGATAGGCACATCTGGCGGCTATTGCGTTCGACCGTTTCGAGCCGCTTTCGAACGATCGCGCTGGACCTTCGAGGCCACGGTGAAAGCACGGGCGCCCTCGACTACGACCCCTTCGGCTTGCATCGGGACATTGGCGCGGTCGTGGACGCCGAGCGCCTCGACTGCCCGCTGCTCGTCGGCCATTCGTTGGGAGGGGTGGCGGTTTCGGCCTACGCGGCGAGAAGAAGAACTCTCGGGGTCATCAACATCGATCAACCCTTGGAGCTCAGCGGGCTCGCCGCGAGCGTTCAACGCCTGAAGGACGACTTGCACGAGCTGCCCGCCAGCGAAATCGTGCTGCGTATCCTTAGCCAAATCGGGCTCGGGGCACTCGACGAAGCGCAAATACAGAGTTTGAGGCAGACGCGCGCTCGGCTCGAGCGAGAAGTCTTACTCGGGATCTGGCAGCCGCTGTTCGCTAGCCCACAGGAGCTCGCCTCGATGGTGCAGAGTGCTTTCGAGCACATCCAAGCTCCCTACCTGTCCTTGCATGGCAGCGAGCCCACCCAAGCTTACGCAAGCTGGCTTTCGGCGCTGGTCCCCCAGGCCCGGCTGGAGGTGTGGGCGGACGGTGGACACTTTCCCCATTTGACGGCGCCGGGGCGCTTCGCCTCTCGCCTGGAAAGCTTTTTCAGCGAGCTCGAGCGAGACCGCTGAGTCACCGCTGGGGTCGATGGCGCTAGGCGCCTCCGGCCCTGAGGCGGGGTCCTCGAGCGCTTTCTACGATTCTTGCGCGCGGCGTGCGACTTGGGGCCGCTTCGCTTCGTTCCCAGGGAGGCAGCGTCCAGAGCGGCGTTGGCCTTTCGAGAAGGAAGCACGATGAAAAACTGGATTGGTTGGATCGGGGCCGTCGCCCTCCTCAATGGATGTTCGGCCGGGTTCGAGGCGGAGGATGGTGACGCGGAGGCATTTGCCGAGCAGCTCCAGGCGCTGTCGGCGACCGATGTGCTCGGTTTCGAAGATTTGACCCAGTGGACGGTCTCGGGCGGGACGAAGCAAGCGTTCACGCCCGCCTCGCAGGGAGCGCGCGCGCTGGGCGTCGCGGGTTTTCACTACTCGAGCATCGTCTCGAAGCCAGTGAGCCCGGGCGCCGTGACGTCGCAGCTCGCGCTGGATGTCCGGCTGCCGGCGGCGGCCTCATGGGGTGACGTACGGCTCATTGTCCGCGCTCCCTCGAAGGGCATTTGGTACGGAGACTTGGGCGCGAAGGCGTTGAGCTCCCTGGCGAGCGGCTCTTATCGCTCCCTCACCTACGACGTGCCGGCCGCGATTCGGGCCGCGCTCCAGTCGCAGCCGAGCGACCTCACGATTGAAATCGCGGTCAACGCGCCCGGGTTCGCGGCTCCGGTGGCGTTCGACAACTTGCGCTTCGTCGGCGCGACTCCCGAGCAGAGCTCCATCATCGAAATCCGCACCCCGGTGGTCGACGACCTCGCTTTCCTGGAGGTCAATGGGCTCAGGCATTCGGTCGGCTATTGGGGGCAGCCGGCCGGGGAAGCGAGCGCTTGGCGCAACGTGAGCAGCTGGTTTTCTGGTGGTAAAAACCAAGTCCGCCTCTTCGCCGTGAACACGGGAGGGCCGCAAGCGCTCGAGTTTCAGCTGCGTTTGAACGGCACCACCGTCGTGAACGTGAATTGTGAGGTCGACGGCTGCGAGGCTCGGCCGGATGGAGGAGTCATCCTCGATCAGGTGATCGACTTGCCGGCGCTCACGCTACCGCCCGCTGGCACCGTCACGGTGGCGAGCCCGGCGGCAGGCAAGCTGTACGTCGACGACGAATACACGGGCTTGACGACCCCTGCCACTCTGAAGCTACCCGCCGGCACGCACCGCCTCGGCCTCGGCGTGAGTAACGACGTGCCCTCGGCGCTGACTGGCAAGTTTTACGAAGAGACGGCGGTGGTCGCGGGACAGAACCTCAGCGTCACTTTGGGAGACGAGCCGGCGCTCGCTACGCAGTACGCGGCGCGCATCGCGATTCTGCCGATGCGCCGTGCACGGGCGCTGGACTCCGGGGGGCTGGCGGTCCTCTCGGACGCGCAAATCGCGCGCTTCGCGAGCCAGTTTGCCGCGACGCGCGACTCTTGGGTGAAGCCATTCTCCTACGGCCTACAAACGTGGAACATCACGCTGCTGCCGACGGAAGAGCAGCTCGAGATGGTAGGGACGACCTTCGACTCCTTCCCCGATCATGCTTGCGAGGTGCTCGGGGCCGCCAAGTATTCGAACCTTCTGTCGCAGTACGACGTCGTGGTCGTGCACCTCTCGAACTTCGACGAGCAGCGCGGGGTGGAGATCGGCCGCGGCGACGCCGGGATGGGCGGGCGCTGCGGTCAGATTCAAGCTCACTGGGGCGCCGGGCTCGCTCCCAACGCCCCTTCCGCGGTGATTTTGCATGAGCTACTTCACTCTTACGAATCGCACCACCAGTCCGTGCTGGGGCGCTACAACGGACTCAGCGGCTTGCACGGCGCAGAGGTGCACGGCTTCCAGCCGGACGGGAGCCAAGGTGAGCGCGATTGGGTGGAGTGGTACCGCTACTTCATTCGCGGCCAAGTGGCGGAGCGCGCCGATCAGTCCCCGACCGTCAACCTGCCGGCGCCGGTGACCAACCCTGACTACTACGTGGGCACGTTCGGTTCGTTCCGACGTGGCCTTTGGCTCGCTCCTTGAGCCGGCCGTGAGCAGTCGAGCCGAGCGCGTCCGAGGCGCGCTCGGTTCGCCTCACGGGTCACGGGGCCGTCACGCGAGCGGCGTGGTCCTTTGCGACAGCGCCCGAAGTCGACCAGCGCCGCGCGCTTGCGGCCATCGGGGGCGTGGTAGTAGTTGCAGGGTCGTCGATGAGAGCGCCGTCCCCTCAACTCGCCGCGCGTCGCCGCCGAGCCGCGATCCTCGCCCTCGGTTCTTGGACATCTTTCTGCGCCTGCTCGTTGATGGCGCCGAGTGACGACTTCTTCATCCGCGACGCGCAGCTCCCCAAAGCCGCTGCGGGAACGAGCGCGGGCGGAGAAGGCGGGGCGTCCGCTGAGCTAGCCGGCGCTGGCGGAGCAGCCCTCGGTGGCGCTGCTGGAGCTGGCGGCGAAGACGGTGGTGCCAGCACGGGCGGGGAGGCGCTCGGAGGCGCGGCGGGGGAGGCTCCTGCCGCCTGTGGCAAAGACTTCGTCGAGGAGGCGAGTGGGTGCGTCTCGCTCAGCGGCTGCAGCGATGGCACGCGGGAAGGCTTCTTGCCCGCGAGCGATTGGCCGCGTTTGGCGGGCTGCACTGCCAGGTGGCCGCGAGCTTCGCTGCGCGCCGAGAAGACGGGAGCCCGCTGCGGCTTCGAGCTGGGCGCATGTGCGGTGCCTTCCGACGCGTGCGGAGAAGGTTGGCATGTTTGCGCAGCGCCGCCCTATGGTCCGGGGGAGATCAGCGGGCAAGCCAGCGCGGAAGAGTGCGCAGCGCAGCCAGGCGCTTTCGTGGCCGCGGTCGGCGATCAGTTCTGCGATCCTTGCTCGGAGGCGGGAGACGGCGCGGCCTGCTGTGGTGACGGCTGCGTGCAGCAGAACGGCAACTGCATTTATCCAGGCCAAACGCGTGGTTCGGCGTGTACAACGGCTATAAGAACGTGTGCGGGGCCATCGAGTCGGACTTGGCTCAGCGCGGCGTGCTCTGCTGCCGCGACGACTGAATCCGGCCCCCGGGTGGGTGTCCACGGCGGCAATAATCACTGACAAACTGCTGTCACGCGGGTCCGGCAGGGTGGTCGTCATGAACAACACGACCAAGCACCACGGCTCTTGTCTCTGCGGCGACGTGACTTTCGACGTCGACCTCGACTGGTCCACCGGCTCGCGCTGTAACTGCACTCTGTGCACGAAGCTTGGCGCGGTCGGCAGCATCGTGAAGCCCGCCGCGTTCAAGCTGCTGAGCCCGGAGTCCAAGCTGAGCTCCTTCACGCGCACGCCGGAGATTGGGCGTCGCTTCTTCTGCGCGCGCTGCCATGTCTATTGCTTCGGGAGCGGCCGCCTGGAGGTCCTCGGCGGCGACTTCGTGTCGGTCAACTTGAATTGCCTGGATGACTTCGACGTTTCACGGACCTCGCTCATCCACTGGGACGGCCGCCACGACAACTGGCAAGCAGGGCCAGCCCCGGCGCCGTGGCCGCTCAGCGCCTGAATGCGTCAGCCGCTCGGTGACAGGTAGTCTTCGCGCGCGGGCGTGAAAATATCCAGCACGTGGCACGGCTCACTCGCCGAGGCTTGATGCTCGACGTCGCCGCCGACCACGAAGCTGCCGCCGGCACCGACCTCGAACGGCTCCGCGGAGCCGCAGCGCACCGCGAGCCGGCCGCTGATCACGTACACCAGCTGTTCGTGCGGATGGTGATGCAGTGTGCCGACCCAGCCTGCCTCCATCCGGTGCTCCACGAGCATGAGGGCGGGGCTACTCGCGAGGACTCGCCGGGTGAGGCCGGGCTCGGGCTGGAAACTCTGCGGATTACTGGGGGCGTGCCAAACTTCGGGCTTGATGGAGGTCATGCTGCGCGTCCTTCTACTTGCTGCGCGAGCGACCCGACCGCCGCCGGAGGACCGGCAAGCGCGCCAACGCGAGGTTACGGTCCGCCATAGCGCGGGAAATCACCGGGCGCCAGACGCTCGCCACTCCCACGCCTCAAGCCCAGCGCGCCTCCATCTCGCACGCGCTGTCGCCGCTGCGTCCGCCCTTCAGGACGTGGAGGCGAACGTGCTTGGCTCCGGCCATCTCCAGGAGCACTTCGCACGAGCCGGACAGCTCCGCCCATAAGTTCTCGTCCCACCCCTCGCAGCCGGTCCACTTGGCGTGAACGTAGCCGTCTCGGGACTGCTCTATCTTCATCACGCCCGTGTCGTAGTAGTTGTTGAACAGCCGCTGTGAAAGACCCAGTAGCGCCTGCGGCGAGACCATCTTCAGCAGGACCTGCTTGTAGACGGAGCTCATATCCCGCTTCACTCCACGGCGCCCGAGCTCGCGCGGCAGCTCCAGCCCTGCATGCTGCGCTTCCCGGAAAGCCGCGAATGTTTCGCGGTACCAAGCGATGGGGTACCAATTCGACGCTAGCAGTTGCCGCTCTTCGAATCCGCGGCGGAGCGGCTCCGAGAGCAGTCGCAGCGCATGGGCCCGCGCCTCCGCCCCCCACAGCTCCGTGAAGCAGTGGTCGATGGTACGAAACGCGTTGCCTTTGACGCGCGGCTCCATGACTCCGGTTCCTGTTCAACGGCCGGTTTCGGGGTTCGTGTAGGGCAGCGCCGCGCTACTTGGGTAACCGCGGCGAGATCATTGCTCTTTCCGCGGCTCCGCTCGGGATTCCATGGCTCGACGGGGCGACGTAGCCCCGCTCGCTCACTTCACGCCGGCGCGGTTCTCCATCGGAACGTCGAAGGCGTAGTTGCACGCTTCGTCGTAGGCAGCCTGTCCGCAAAACTCACTATGGCCGCCCGCGGCGACGAGCCGGTGCGAACCGCCGTAGGGCGCTTGGGCGCCGCTTACCTCTACAGGAGCGCCGGAGTAACCAAGGCTTTGCATTGCGAAGAGGTGCTGAGTGTGCTGGTCGTCGGTCTTGCCGGTGATCGCGAAGAACCTGTCGCGCGGTGTCTTCGGCTCCTCCCCCAACCACGTCGCGACGACGCCGCCACAGTTCGACTCGTTGAGTGAGGTGCACACGTTGTCCCGCGGCCCGGCGATGGACACCGCGCGTGACGCGCGCACCAACATCGCGAAGCGGGCGGCGTTGCTAGCTCCGTGGGACATGCCGGTGAAGATGACGTCCGACCAGCGCACGGTGCCGTCTTGTTCCAGGTAGTAGCCCCAGTCTTCCTCCGGGTAAGTCTTGTGCAGGTATTGAAGCGCTTTCTGCGTGCGGCGCCTCACTCCATCCGCGGGGCCCATCTCGATGTTCGCGAACTTGCCCTTGTTCGTGAATTTTTCACCCTCGAACACGGTGCGCCGCGCGTCACCGAAGAAGTCCGGGTCACCGAGGAGAATGTCGAAGTCTTCGTAGGTGGCGATCGCCAAGACGTGAAAGCCGCGGCGCGCGCAAAACTCGCCTTGACCCCCGAAGGTGCCCGCGGTGCTCCCCAAGCCGCCGAACGGCAGCACGAGCTTGCCGACCAGCTTGGGGGCGCGGTTGTCGAAGATGGTCATCTGCGTCTCGTCGTTGAAGCTCACCTCCGCGTCGGCGGCGCTCGCCTTGAACGAGTGCTCGTGCCTGGCTTTCGGCGCCGTCACACCCAGCGGGCGCCACGGCAGCGAATCACCAGTACCGCCCGCCGCTCCGCCTGAGCCCGCCGCTCCGCCTGAGCCCGCCGCTCCGCCTCCGCCCACGGAAGCGCCGCTGGAGCCGCCCGTGCCGCCGGCTGCAGTTGCGCCGCCCACGGCCGTACCTCCGCTCCCGCCCGCGGAGCTCCCGCTCGCACCTGCGCCGCCGACGGAGACGCCGCCCGCTTGCCCGCCGGCCGCGGTGCCAGCGCTCGAGCCGCCGCTAGCGCCCGTACCGGCGCCGCCGGCCTCCCCGGAGGGAGGAGGGCTCGTGGCGTCGCCACAAGCAGTCGTCAAGACGAGGGCGGCCGAGGCCAACCAAACCTGGGGGCAATCTCTCACGCTTGTAGATGGTCTAACACGCGTTCAAACTTTCGTCCGTCTGCCGTCTCACTGCCACCTCCGCCTACGGAGTGCGCTCTTGACGGGCTTTAACCGCTTTCGGACCAGCTCGTTGGCTCTGCCCGCGGGGCCGCGTTGCGATCGTGCCGAAACGCGCTGAGGGCTCGGTACACCTGACGGCGTGCACGGCTGATCCCTCCGAGGGGGCGATGCTCGGGCAGACACCGCCAGGGATTGAAGGAGAGGTTCTCCCCGAAGACCTGCCACGCTGGAGTATCGAAGTCCTGCTGCAAAATCTCGACGCGCGCTACCTTGCGGAACGGCTCCGACCAGGCACGCGTGGTGTCTTCCACGTCGCGCGGGGCGGGGCTCGAGCGCAGCTGGACCGAGAAATCGAAGCTGAAGCTGCCTGCCAGGAGGCGGGCTTTCAGGGCTTCTCGCAGAAAATCGAAGGAGGGCGCAGCGGGGAGGGGGGCCGCCTCCGCCCGGCTCGGCCGTAGCTGGTACTTCGCCACCCGATCGCCGAATAGGTACGCCGCCATGCTGAAGTAGGACGGCTGAAGGGGGCTGCCGTGCTTGCCAACGGAGGCGAGGTACCGCGCGGCCATGCGCGGGTGCCGCAGGAAGAAAGATGCAGGGTTGCCGGCAGCGATCGCGGCGCCGAGGCCTGCGAACTCACGCACGTCTTTGGCGAGGAAGGTGGCGTGACTGACGAGCAAGAAATCGTGGGTCGTGCAGTGCTCCTCGCCGTCCATCAGCTTGGCGCCGGGGACGCCCATCAGCTTGAGCGCGGCGCCGCGCAGGTCCGGCTTGATGTCGGGTTGCAGCTCGGCGCTCGCATTGGAAAAGCGTAGCCAAGCTTCGAAGCTGCGCGGCGTCGCGAACAAGCCGACGCGCAGGTCCTCTTCCAGGTCCTCTTCGACGATGAAGCGCGCGCGAACGCAGCCGTGCATCTTGGGGTGCGCGTCGCGACGAGTTTGACTGCCGGTGTACTGGCGACGCAAACCCTGCTTCAAGCTATCGATGAGGCTGTCGATGAACAGCTGCTCGTCGGGCGGCGTCGCCTCGAATCGTTCGCCGGATAGGCCGCGGCCCAGGCGCTCGCCGAGCAGCTTCACCGCCGGCAAAGACGGCATGAAGAAGTAGCTGCTACCGACCACGCGCACGAAGCTTTGCAAGCCCGTGCAGCGGGGGACGACCCCGCTCTTCACGTCGCTTTGCACGACGAAGCTCGCCGTATCCATGCCGAGCTGAGCCGCGCTGCGAGACATGCCGAGCACCGGGTCGGGGCCGCCGTTCAAACCTGCGAAGTTTGGATTGTTCGCCCACTGCTGCTGCACGAACTCGAACTGCCGCTCGATGTTGGTGTTGAAACACAAGAACTGCAGCCCTCGTTCCTGTACGGCGCGCGGGCTGTCCGCCGGCTCTGCCTGCAGGCTCTCGGGCGTCATCGAATCCGTGAGCGGCTTGCCGTAAGGCCGGCCGCGGCGAATGATGCGGTGCAAGTTACTCAGCTTGAGGGACTCTTCGCGGTTCTGACCGAGCTGCCAGTCGCGCGGGTTCATACGTCGCACGTGCGCCCCGAACGGGCAGCGCGCGCCGTAGCGGTCGTTGTCCTGGTCGTTCGAGAGGAAGAAGAAATCGTTCTGGTCTTCGAAGCGGGAGATGGCCGGATCGCTCTCCGGGTGTCGCACCAGCGGCGCCCCGCTCGGCCAGCGACCGACCATCTTGCTGGCGATGGTGACGGGGTCCCCGTGCTGCGCGGCGGTGTACCGCCAGAATGCCGGCACGTCTTGCCGTAGCTGACGAAACACCAGGTAGCTGCCGTTGTGCCCGAAGGCGAAGCCGGCCGCGCTCATTGGGCTCTGCGACACGTTGCCGTAGCCATCCCGGTGGCCCAGCAAGATTTCCCCCGCGGCGATGGTGTTGTCCGGCAGCTCGCCGCGCCCGCTACCCTGCACGGTGGGCTGGGCGATTCCGTCGCGGAAACCGAAGTGCTCCTTGCGGCCGGGAAGCGTCGTCCCTTCTAGGGTGGCGACGTGCTCGAGGAAGCCTTGCGTCTCGTTCAGGTAGTGCTCCACGCTGCGCGTCACGGACTCCGCGTCTTTGGCATAAATGAGGAGCAGCACGTGCACGGGGGTGCGGGCGCCGCCCCAGCGCCACTGGTCCGGTGCGCTGGCACCGACGTCCCCATTCACGCGAGCGCGGTACTCGTCGTGGGACCCTTGCACGAACGGAGTCGCGAAGCGGCAGCAAAGGGTGTCGTCCACGCGCAGCGCCTTCAAACCGTCATGACTGAAGGCGACGTTGAGGAGGTGGCCACGGGTTTGTCGCGCATCCTCCGCACGAGAGCCGTCGCGAGCGGACGTGAGCTTCAGGTGGCGGAGCCAATCGAACAGCTTGGGGTCGGGGCCCGACTCCGGCACGTTGAGCAGCACGTAGCGTGCCTCCGGCATGTGCCCGTAACCGTGCAGGATGATGCCCTGAATCTCCGTCGAAGAAAGCGGCGGCTCCCGCTCGCAGTACTGGTGATCGGCGCGAACCCGATCGACCGAGCGCAAGCGAAACAGCCACGTCGTCGCATCTACCTCGGTGCGGCCAATGCGGCTCAGCCCACGGCGAATCTCCGTGTTGGCGTTGACACTCACGATGGAGAGCCCCGGGTAGGCCGAGTACCAAACCTGCGTCGGTAGCTGATTTTGACGAGTCCACGCCAAGAAGCGAGCGGCGTCCCGCGAGCCGGCGGCGAGGAGATTCTTGGTGCGGGGGTAAAGCTCCGTGTTGCTCCACACCGCGGTGAGCCCGCTGCTGGCCTGGTCGATGAAATCACCCAAGTAGCTGGGCCAGGAGCTGTCGAAGTTGCTGAAAAAAAGCACGCGCCGACCCGGGATGAGCACCCACCGCGCAAAGTGAATGCTCGGGATGCCGCCCAGCTGCCCCTTGTTGTAGCGCAGCGTGGCCAGCACTTGCAGCGCGTAGAACACCACGCGGATCAGTAACCAACGTAAGGGCCCCGGCTTGATCCGCACCACGTGCGTGAGCTGGTTTTGCAAGAAGTGGTTCTCGCCCGCCGAGGCGAAGCGAAAGTCTTCGTGCGTCTTCGGGGACAGCTCCGGTTGGAATTGGGGATCCGTGCTCTCCAGGTGACGAAAGCGCCAGTACAGCGCGCCCGCGAAGCCGCCGAGTAGCAGCAGCCCCAAGCCTACGGCGGAGGCGCTGCGCAGCGCGTACCCCCAGCCGTCGGGCTGCAAGAAGCGGGCGGGCATCGGCGCGAACAGCCAGAGCGCCACCACCGTGAGCAGGTACACGAGGACCCCCAAGCCCACCAAGCGGCTCAGCCATGCGGCCACCAGCGGCTCGTTATCGGGCTGCGCCGGGAAGGGCGGCAAGTCCAGGTCTCCGCTGGCGTCCAGAAACGGCGCGTAGGCAGGTTCGGCGGCCAGACGTTTGAGCACCTCCTCACGCACCTCCTCCGGCGCGCTGCTCTCGAATCCGCCCGCGTCGAGCGCGGCGTCCACCCGACGGCGCAGCTCCGCCTCCCACAAGATTTGGTCACGGCTCCGACCCGACGAGCCGACGTAAAAGGTACTGGCGCCGCGCCGATGCTCTTTCAGGTACGCCCGGAGCTCACCTCTCCGAAACCCCTCGCAGTGCTCGAACAGGGCTTCGAGGGCCGGGGTCGCCTCACGCACCAGCTCCTCCACGTGATGGTCGAGGGCGCGCGCGGGAGCACACTGTGCTTCCCCCTCCGGACCATCGAAGTTGGTCGAGAACGCCAGCATGGGGCGCACCCGGTCGAGCCGGTCTGCGGGGTTACGATCGATAAGAGCCAAGCGGGCGTAGTGGACGGTGCGCAACCTCTCGAACGGCAGCTCCACCGCGCTCGCTACGAGCTGCCCCTGCATGCGTGCGGTCGTCTGCTCGCCGAGCCGCGCGAGTAGGGCTCGGAGCTCCTCGACGCGGTCGGGCCTCACATAGACGAGGACCAACCCATCGAACTGGCGCGTGGCGGTGGCTTTCGGCGTTTGCATCCCTGATCCCGGCGCCCTCCCACGGGCGCTCAGTCGCATCCTGACATGGATTTTCCGCGTCTTCGTGAGCCGACGCCAGCCGCCCAAGATTTAACCAGAGCGGCCGGAGCCACGCGTCGTCCAGCGAGCCGGTTTGATTCGCGATTGGCGCGGTCGCGCAGCGGAGCTTCGTTCTCCTCTGCCGGGCGGCGCAACCACGGCGGTGCGCCGCCGCTCGTAGGACCCCCTCCAGCATCCGTGATAAGCACCGAACGCGCGCATGGACGCCTCTCAAGCCGTGCTGATGTGGGATCGTGGCTCGCTCGAGGTCGGGTGCGAACGCGGCGCGCAGGTTCGACAAGGCGTCGAGACTTACTTGGGCGAAAAGGTGTTCGGCGAACGCGGAGACGTGATCGTGCGCGTCGCGCTCTCCAGGGTGCAAGACCGCGGCAAGCGGCGCGTAGAAGCGCGCGTGAGCCAGGAAGACGCGCAAGGGCGCACCTGGGGCGAGCGCCGCGTCACGGGTGATGACTGCGCTTCACTCGACGAGCAGCTCACGCTCGTCATCGCTTTGATGGTGGACGCGCCGGAGCCCCCTGCTCCGAGCGCGCCACTGGAGCCTCCGCTTCCACCCCCTCCGCCGGAGCCGCCACCGCCGGAAGCTTCGGGCGAAATCCTCACCGCGCCGAGCCTGGAGCGCGCGCCGCCGTCGCCCGCACACGCCACGCTCCTGGGGTTTGGTGCGGTGGCGCTCGGAGCCACCCCAGAGGTCGCTTTCGGCGGCGGTCTCGCCGCGACGTTCAAGCCCCGCGGCTTCTGGGGGCTCGGGCTGGACGCGGCGGTGTTTGCGCCGCGCCGCCAAACGCTGGAGGGCGGGTCGCTCGAAGTTTCGGTGTTGCTCGCCGGCGCGAGCCTTTGCCCTTGGCAGGGTATCGACGGCGCGGCTTGGTGGAGCGTCTGCGGCAGCTTCCACGTCGCGCGCCTTCGCGCTCGGAGCCGCGGGCTGGTGGGAGCGCGCAGGGATTCGCAAATGGTTGCGCTTCCTGGGCTCGCCGTACGTGGCGGCCGCATCTTCGGTCAGCGCTACCTCCTGGCAGGTGGGGTGCAGTTGTCTTTTCCAGTGTCACCCGATCGTTACGCTTACCGTGACGTGAGCGGGGAGCGCCAGTTGGCCTTCGAGGTAGGCTCTTTCGTGATGATGGCGAGCGTTGGGGTTGGCATCATCCTGAACTGACAGCCCGCCGCGCTCATGGATCAGAAAACGGCGAGCGAGCCCCCATGCCTGGATGTGGACGAATCCGAGGCCTCACGCGCGCCGGCGCTTCGCCCTCACCTCGCCACTTTTCCGGAGATCTTCGAACAGCAAGCGCAGTTCCTCTGGCGAACGCTGATGAACTTGGGCGTCCCGCGTCACGACGCCCAGGACTTGTGCCAGGAAGTCATGCTCACCGTTCACCGCCGCCTCCCCGACTTCGACGGCCGGTCGCTCCGTGGCTGGCTCTACGGCATTTGCGTGCGCGTCGCTTCGGACTACCGGCGGAGCGCTCGCGTGCGCCGGGAGGTGCCGACGGAGCCGCTTCCCGAGCGGGCAGAGGACGCACCCCAGATCGACAAGGTGCACCAGGCTCGCGAGCTCCGTCGCACGCTGGAAGCGCTCGACGATTTGGACGAGGGCAAGCGCGCCGCGTTCGTGCTGTACGAGGTGGAGGAGCTCACGCTGGCGGAGGTTTCGGAGGCGCTCGAGGTCCCGCTGCAGACGGTGTACTCGCGCATCAAAGCCGCGCGCGACGCGCTCCGCGCGAAGCTGCACTCGCCGGACGCGCCGAAGGGAGGGGTTCGTGAAGCAGGTTGAGTCGGAATTCGATTTGCCGCGTCTGAGCGAGGGGGGAGACCCCGCTTTGTTGCGCGCTGTCTCCGGGTTGCGCGAAAACACGCCGGACGTCACGGAGCTCGCGTCGCTCGCCTCCGGGCTTGCGGTGCGCGGCATCACCGTCACCTCCCCAGAGGCTCCCCCGAGCATCGGGAGCGGCGCTTGGAAGAAGTGGGCCCTCGGCGGCGGCGCCGCGGTCGCAGGCGTAGGCCTGTGGTGGGCGATGCGCGAGCCCGCACCTCCGCCCCCAGTCGTTCCTCGCGAGGCACCGAGCGAGCTCTCGCCGCGTGCGGTGGGCTTCACCGAACCGGTCCCGAGCGCGCCCCGCCGCGGCCCCTCGACCTCAGGCATCGGGACCGCCGTGCCGGAGCCGCCGGCAAACGTCGCTGCGCCGGACCCGGCCACCCCGACTGCAAGCCCGCTCGCAGGCAGCCCGCAGCCGTCAGCGCGCGCGGCCACCGCCACGAGCGAGCCGGAGCCTAGCCGCGCGGAGAGGGCGACCCGCGCGTCTGTCGGCAGCTCGACCGATCGCCCCGCCTCGCCGGAGGCGCCGAGCGCCTTCACGGTCCCGACGGAGATCGCCCTGCTGCGCGACGCGCGGCTCGCGCTCAAGTCGTCGCCCGCGCGCGCCCTGGAACTCGCGGAGAGTCATGCTCGCACGTACCCGAACGGCAAGCTCACTCAAGAGCGCGAGCTCATCGCGATCTCGGCGCTCGTCGGCCTGGGGCGTCGCACCGCCGCTTTGTCTCGGGCCAGCCGCTTCGAGCAAGTCTTCCCGCAGTCCCCTTACCGCAAGCAAATTGGGGCGTTGCTCCAGTAGCCCTCCGAGCTTCATGTCATTCGCCCCCGTGCTCAGGCTCACGTCATGCGTCCTCATCGCCGGGTTCATGGCCTGCGGTGGAAGCACGGAGGTGGACATGGGCCAAACTCCGCGCGCGGATGGGGCCAGCAACGGCGGCAGCTCGAACGGCCCCGGTAACGGGCAAAGTGGCAGCCCGTGCGGCGCCGACCCCTGCGCGAATCACACCGGCGACAAAACGTTCGTCGAGGACGACGCTCCGGCGGACGCACCCGCGCAGTTCGCTGATTCAACGCCGCAAGAGCCCGGAAGCGACGCCAAACGCCAACCGGCGATTGTCTACCCTTCACACGAGACCATGTTCCCCATCAACGTGTCGCGCATTCGGCACGATTGGACGGCGGGCGGGAGCGACCTCTTCGAGCTCCGGTTCGAGGGCCCCAACACGACCGTGAGCATCTACACGACGTCGCTCACCTGGACTCCCACTGACGAGCAGTGGGATTGGATCGCGGAGTCGAACCGCGGCGCGTCCGTGAAGCTGACTGTCACGGGGCTAGACACGTCCAGCCCGGAGGAGTCTTGGCGGTCCGAGCCGAACGCAGCGCTATTCAGCGAGGCAGCGGTGGACGGCGCCATCTATTACTGGTCGACCGGGACCAAGGGCATCATGCGGGCTACCGTCGGCAGCCCGCTGCCGGAAAAGTTTTACACGGATCCCTCCGGCTCGGACTCCGAGTCATGCGCGGCGTGCCACACGCTCTCCCGCGACGGTAAGCGACTCGCAGTCGGTTACAACGGCGAGCGCTTGCGCGAGGTGTCCGTGCCCGAACGCGAAACGCTCGTCCCCCTGGCCACTACCGAGCCGGACCCGGAAGCCACCCCGATGATGCCGGGAATGCCGGCTATGCCGAAGCCGGGGATGGGCGGCGGCATGATGGCCGAGGGCATGGCCGCCGCATGGACCACGTTCTCGCCCGACGGAAAGATGCTGCTCGTCGCCGCGGACGGCGTGCTCACCCTGATCGACTCGGATACGGGCGCGACCATCGGCGATGATTCCGGCGTCGTTGCCACCCCGGCGGGCGCAATGGCCACGCACCCGGATTGGGCCGCGACGGGCGACAAAGTCGCGCTCACCCTCGGCACGAAAGGTGGCAACAAGGAGATTGAAGCGGGCTCGATTGCCGTCTTGCCCTATGCGGACGGCGCGTGGGGCGAGGCGGAGGTGATCGTCGCCAGCACCGGTAACGACGACAATAACTTCTTCCCGGTGTGGAGCCCCGACAGCAAGCTGCTCGCGTACGTTCACGCCGAAGGCAAGTCCAAGGACGCGGTGAGTGCGGAGCTGAGGCTGCTGGACGTCGGCACCGGTCGCAACATCTCGCTCGTTCGCGTCAACCAGCGCATCAGCAACGTCGACGGCGTGCTCGGGGGCGGCAACACCATGCCGACGTGGGCTCCTTCGACCCAGCAGGGCGTCTTCTGGCTCGCGTTCTCTAGCGTTCGCGCCTACTCGGTGGTGCGCCCCGCCGACGACAAGGAAGATCAAATCTGGATCGCCGCCATCGACCCGAGCGCGGAAGGCGACCCGAGCTACGCCGCGTTTTGGGCTCCATTTCAATCGATCGCCGAGGGCAACCACCGCGCGTTTTGGACGCACGCTTCCGAGGACACGCAGTGCCGCTGCGTGGAGCAGTGCGGGGATTCTTTGGACAACGATTGCGATGGTACCGCGGACGAAGAAGGTTGCAGCGAGTGCAGCGTGGAAGAGATCTGCGGCGACGGCATCGACAACGATTGCGACTGCGTGGTGGACGACTGCAACGTCGAGATCTGTAACGACGGTATCGACAACGACGAGGACGGCAATACCGACGGCGACGACCCGCAGTGCCAAGTGGAATAGCGGTGGGGTCACAGTAGCCAGATCCAAGACACGTTGTCCGGTTGTGGCAGGAGGTCGGAGCGCCGGGCGGCTCCGCTGTAATCGACACCTGAGGGCTTGTCCCACACGGTGAGGAGTGATGCTCGCTACTTGCATCCCGGAGCGCGGACGCGCTGGCCGCTGCGCGCGCGCTAGGTATCATCGTAAGTCGAGATTGGACGTACTCCGATCATCAGAAGCCGAGCGCATTGCTTGGCTGGACCTCCAACAAGGAATGTATGGGAAGCCGTAAGACTGGGTTGTCCGCGATCCTCTCCGTCGTGTGCTGGGCCGTGGTCGGGTGCGCGAGCGCGCCGAAGCCCGCTACCACCGCTGCCAATTCACCGAGTGAAGCGGCGCCCGCCGCCTCGCCTGCGCCCTCGCCGAAGGCGGTGCCTGCCGAAGGCAAGGCCGCGGAGCCCGTGAAAGAGAGCCCCAAGCCGGCGGAAGACGCGCGCGACGGGCTGCGCAAAGCGAGCCGCCCGCCGATGGATCTCCTGACCGGCAACAACGTCGTCTACGTCTTCAACTTCTCCGGCTCTGCGAAGGGCGAGACCGCCAAGGCGCAGTGCGAAAGCGAAGGTGACCCCGCTTCGGTCCGTGGTTGCCTCGCCAAAGAACGAGAGAAGATCCCAGTCGAGTCGGTGCGGTTCGTGAAAGACGCCCACGGCCAGTTTTGGTGGGTCACTTACAACCGCTACAAGGGCAACCTACTGAAGTGGCACAAGGTTCAGTTCATGCCCGGCAAGGAAGACGCGGACACGATCAGCCTCAGCCTCGTGGGCAAGGACAAGGGCATCGCGCCCATGCCGCGCGTTCCCGCGGCGCTCAAGGTGGAGCTACCGAACGACTACAGCATCGTCATCAGCGACCCGGAGCACGGTGATATGATGTTCGACGCGAAGATCGGTCTCATGGACCCCGAGCCTCCCAACTGAGCGCGCTACCTGGCGGCGTAGGCTTACCGGCGCGGGTCCGAGGTTAGCTGCTCCGTCAGGCGCATCAGCCCGTAGTGATCGGGCCCGCGCGAGAGCAGGGTCTCGGTTTGGTGGAAAGCAGAACGGAAGCGCTGCATCAGGCGGCTCGCGAAGGTCGAGCCGCCATGCGCTAGCGCGGAAGCAGCGTCAGAGGAATTCCTCGGGAATCGGCTGCGGACCGGGGACGATGCCCGCGATGTCCGGGTCTTCACCGGGGTTGGTCGGCGTGCGCGTGGTCTTCTCGACTTTGCGCTGCTCGCGCCTGACGGCTTTATCCTGGGCTTTTTCTTGGCGCGCCTTCTCTTTCAAGCGCTTGTTCAGGGATATGGGCATGGGACCTTCCGGCTTTGCGTAGTGGTTGTCGCCGCCGGGCGCGATTCGCGATCGAGGCCGAGTGGGCTCGGTGGCGGGGGAGCTGAGGGATTGAGGGTGCGGTTTGCGCCCGTAGGCGCGAGATACCTCCTGACACCATGAAGCAACTTCGGGGAGTGCGCTCGGAATTCATACCGGGCAAATCAAGTTCGGCAGCGCGGCCGCTCCGGGTCGGTCGCGTGGCTTGACCGAAGGCGGAAAAAGGTCTACATTTCGCGCTTCAAGGTAGCCATCAACCGGTGGCTCCAGCACGTGTTCGATCCGCGCGGCGGAGCGGCTCCTGCTTCTGTCCGAGTCGCCACCGCACCGCTCGCAACGCGCGAGCCCGAGGATCGAAAAGCGGAAGACGTGTTCGAAGGCCGGCGGCGCCTTCCTCTGGTTTTCGGCAAACGACCCTCGCGCTTCGGGCCGAGGCCGTCGACGTCGACGCTAGCGCGGCCCCGGCCCGGTCGCAGCAGCTCTGAATGTCCGGGCCAGTCTCGAGAATGACAATGGGCAATCGTTTGTATGTGGGCAACCTCTCCTTCGGCTCCACTCAGGAGTCCCTGCGGGACGCCTTCGCCGCCCATGGAGACGTGGTGGACGTGCACCTCGTTGCGGACCGTCTGACGGGCCAGTCGCGCGGCTTCGGCTTCGTGACCATGGGCTCGCGGGACCAGGCGGAGTCCGCGATGGCCGCCATGAACGGTTCCGATTTGGACGGCCGCTCGTTGAAGGTCAACGAGGCCGAAGAGCGGCCCGGCGGCGGCGGCGGTGGTGGCCAGTCCCGCGCCAAGAACCACGGTTGGTGATGAGCAAGCTCTACGTCAGCAATCTCTCGCAAACGACTAGCCTCGCCAGCTTACGACAGGCCTTCGCCGCGTGTGGCGAGGTGATCGACGTGGAGATGGCTCCGGAGCGCGGCGCGTACCATAGCACCAGCGCCGCCTACGTCCGGATGTCCACTAACGCCGCCGCGGAGCGCGCCGCCGCCAACTTGCACGGCACCCTCCTCCTCGGCCGCTCCATGGTCATCACTCACGCGCACGAGGAAGAGCCCAAGGGCCGCAAGCGAGACAAGGGCGCAGAGCCCGTGTCGAACGCCCGCATCACCCAGCAGTACCGCGAGCGCATGAGCATGACCTACGAGCTGTCTTGCCACAGCGCTCGGCTCACGGTTCGTATCTTCTTTCCGGATCCCGAGTCACCTTCTCGCTGGCGCGTCGAGGCGCGCACGGACCGCGGAGAGTCCGTGGTCGAGGCGACGGAAGGAAGCCGAGAGCTCGCGCTCCGCGGCGTAGCGGAGGCCTGGGGCTCATTGCCAACATCTGCGAGCGCGCCCGAGCTGGACTGGCCTGCGATCGCGACGGCCCTCAAAGCCGTCCGCGCGGTGTAGCTCCCTTCAGGGGTCGCTCCGGGCGAAGACGCTGCCGGCAGTGCGCTCCGGGATACGCTGCCAGCGAGCGTAGGCCGCGACCACGCGCTGCCGTAGCTCTTGCCGAGTTGCGCGGTCCCCGAGGCCGCGCGCCATGGCTTCGATCACGTAACCCTCCGGGGCCATGAGATCGCGGGTCATCACGAGCGGACTCGAGCCTCCTTCGCGTAGCGCCGCGCTGAAGTAAGGGTCGGAACGGCACGCGAACACGAAGGAAGGCAGCGCCGCGCGCTCCGCTCTCGGCGGCGACGCTCCGACGAGTTGCTGCAAGCTGACGCCGTCCATCAAGCGATTGTGACCGGCGTAGCCAGCGACGTGCACCGCCGCGCGCCGAACGGCGCCGTCTTCGGTGAACGTCACCTCCGCGCCCTCGGTCGCAAAGCGGTAGAAGTCGCGCACTGCCTCGTCGATGTGCCGGCCATGGATGGCCCGCAGCACCACGAGCTGCTCCACTTCATGGGCGACGCCCCAGCGCGCGCCGCGGACCCAGCGCCGGTACACCAGCTGCTCGAGCAGTGAGCCCTCCGGCCCGGAGCGAGCTACGCGCCGAAACTGCTTCGCCGTCTCGTCGAAGTAGCGACGTGCCCCGAACGCTCGACCCCAATAGAGGTTCTTGTCGAGCGAGCCTGGATCTCCCGCGCCCTGACCGCCGCACGCGATGACGCGGCTATCACACAGCGGAACGACGACCAGCAAAGTGAGCGGCTTGCCCGCGGCTACGTCCGTCTCGATACGTGGGTAGCGCTCGGTCCAAGCCACGGCGGCTCTCGGCTCGCTACGGACGACGACGGTGGTCGTGGTGACGAGTAGGACCAGTAGCGCCCAGAGAAGCCAACGCAGGGACATGCTTCCGGTCCATCGCGTCAGCACCGCCGATCGTGACCGAGCGATGCGGCTTCCGGAAACGAACAGGCGTGCGACTCGAAAAAACAGAGCGATGCGCGTTCTTTACAAGGCTGGGTCGTCTTGACGCACGGCGGAAACTGGGAGCGGTTCCAGGTTCCGTGCAAATGTTCGCAAGCAGCCGACAATCGACGCGCCCGTCGCCTGAAGACCAGCGCAAGTGAGCGGCGGCGCCGCGAGCTGCATGCCATTGTTCGGTCCTCCGCGCTCCTCCACCCAGCGCGCCCCTCGACATGAACAACCAGCTCCGCTTCGGTTCTCTCCTGACGTTCGCGCTCGCCGCCGCCGCGGCGCTCTCCGCATGCGATAGCAGCGAGGACCCGCCGCCGTGCACGACGGCGGCGGAGTGCACGGCCGGCCTCGTTTGCAACGCTGGTCTGTGCGTGGCGCCTGGTGTGCCGCAAGCCGGCGCCAGTGGCAGCGGAGCCGGGGGCAGCGGTGCGGTGGGCGGCAGCGGCGTCGTCGGGGGCACCTCGCCCATCGCCGGTAACGGAGTCGTCGGTGGTAGCGGCGGGCAGGTGGGCGTCGCCGGCAATGGCGGCTCAGTCGCCCAAGGCGGCAGCGGCGCTGGAAGCGCTGGAACCGGCACGTCCGGTGGCAGCAGCTCCGGTGGCAGCAGCCCCGGTGGCAGCAGCTCCGGTGGCAGCGGCGGCGCGGCGGGCGGGGGCGGCTCGGGTGGGAGCCCCACCGTCGTCGGCCAATGCAAGGACGAGTTCTGGCCCAGCGCGAACAACGGAAGCGTCACTCGCTACGACTTCAGTCAGGGCACTTCTCTTCCCGCGTGCACTTACGTCATCACTCACAAGGGTAGCGGCAGTGACGGCGATTGGGACACGGTCGAGGGGATCTCGACCGGTGACGGCGGCTATTTCGGCGCGATGAACACGACGGATTACCAGCAGGGCGCGGCGTGCGGCGCGTGCGTGGAGGCGAGCTACAGCGGCAGGAAGGTCGTGCTCACGATCGTGGACGAGTGCCCGGTCAGCACCAACCCGCTCTGTCAGAAGGGCCACATCGACTTGAGCCGCAAGGCGATTCGCCAGCTGGAGCCGAACGGCAACATGGAGAACTTGAAGGGCGTTTCGTGGAAGTACGTGAAGTGCCCCGCCAGCGGCAACGTGAAGGCGCGCCTCCACCCGAACCAGAACGCGAACTGGCAGCCGGTCGTGATCGAGAACGGCCTCTTTCCGATGAAGAGCGTCACCCTCAACGGCAAGAACGCGGCGCGCGCCGGCAACACCCAGGGCGGCAACGCTTGGGTGGCGGAAGGGCAGAAGACGCCCTACACGGTGCGCGCCACGGACGTGAACGGCAACACGATCACGTTCTCGTACGGCGACACCAACTTGAAGGACGTCGGCCAGCAGTTCATGTGTCAGTGAGCCTCAGTCGCCTACGACTCGCTCACCCACTCGGGTAGCGGCTGCGGGCCAGGCACGATGCCGGCGAGATCCGGATCCTCGCCAGGCTCGACCGGCGCGCGATTGGCCTTTTCGACCTTGCGATTCGCACGGTCCTCCGCCTTTTCGCGTGCCTTGTCTTGCCGGGCCCTTTCTTTCGATCGCTTGTTGAAGGTGGTGGTCATGGGATCTCCAATATGGGTCGCGAGGCGCCCCTTTGCCGCTCGGCGCTACCCGGCCAAGTGGCTAGTGCGGCATAGCGCCTCAGGGGGCCGGGAAGCTGTCGGTGGCCGA
>SECP01000041.1 GCA_004193285.1 Myxococcales bacterium
TTCGTCCCGTATCCGTGTAGACCCAGGTGCGCCAGGCGACGCTGCCCACTTTGACGACGTCCGCCCCCAGCGCCAAGCCCCGCGCGACGGGCGCGACCCGCGAGGGCACGACCGCCGACAACCTACCGTTCGACGAGGCGGGGGCGGACGTCGTCAAAGTGGGCAGCGTCGCCTGGCGCACCTGGGTCTACACGGATACGGGACGAAACCGCACGCGCTACGGCTACTTGCGCGCGGGCGCGGTCGTGGCCGCGCGGGGCCCTAAAATCGTCAACGAAGGCTGTGAGGGCGGTTGGTACCGGGTCAATCCGCGCGGCTTCGTCTGCCTGGGCCTCGGCGCCACGGCGGACCTTTCGCACCCCGTCATCGTGGCTTCGCAGAGCCGCGCCCGGCGCGGTGAGGGGCTGCCATACACGTACGCCATGAGTAGCGATACGCCGCCGCTGCTCTACTTTCGTCTTCCTTCCTCCAAGCAGATGAACGAGTCGGA
Organism: Myxococcales bacterium; assembly: GCA_004193285.1. Lineage (GTDB taxonomy): Bacteria > Myxococcota_A > Polyangia > Polyangiales > Polyangiaceae > PMG-095. Next base: position 491 of record SECP01000041.1, read on the forward strand.
GGGGATGGACGTCTCGGGGCGCGCCGCCAACTTTCGCGAGCGCATCCGAGGCTCCGGCTTGCTCGCGGCGCTGGGGGAGGTGCTAGGTCCCCCGGATTTTCTGCAAAACGACGCGAAGCTGCCCAAGCCTTACGGAGTGAAGCAGCCGCTCCGTTACGTGTCCCACGCGGGCGCGGCCGCGGCGGACAGCGGCTTCGCGATCGCCCGGAGCTTCGAGTGGGAAAAGAGGCTGTTCGGCTTGACCACCGAGCTCGACGTGATCGCGCTGGACCGCATCAAGCTGGTGCGGGAGAGCGCATTTCACGGCGTCGAGATCGGCCCGACCGAAGGCCTGCCGGTGGCGTTCAGCAAGGAGCGCTATGGTCAGCGGTTCAATCGCACGGCGGAAGGGTTGTTCGCGGCGGGGCCGCCGCTCGGCGATCGAGAGGGGGTCAAGCTCACCGGCCAGACCAAGCCGGGCGGCTTTCTGGAGACGCGCGACGGCACGTGGGTGGCGGAGGCGACCATGCGGCGCATCGAGCCGCGCGAGTCCTTTCCCAGCTTTGCGACCGGCGACCGCAAATGGATCGATATCTCGATCAAGCAGCAGTCCCTCGTGGCCTATGCGGGCCGCACCCCCGTTTACGCCACCTTGATCAGCAGCGGTCGCGCCGGCCTCGGTGACCCGAACGAGACCGAGTCCACCCCCCGCGGCACCTTCATGATTTACCAGAAGGAAGTGGCCTCCACGATGGACGGCGACGAAGACAAGGGGGACTCCTACAACCTGCGTGACGTGCCGTTCGTTCAGTATTTTCACAAGGGCTATGCACTTCACGGCGCGTACTGGCACGATGATTTCGGCAAGGTCAGGAGCCACGGCTGCGTGAACCTCGCCCCCAAGGACGCCGCGTGGCTCTTCGAGTGGACTGACCCTTCCGTCCCTGCGTCCTGGCACGGCGTACTTAATAAAGAGCGGGGCACGGTCGTGCACGTTCACCCCTGAGCGCCTGGCAATCGCCGTAGGCGCTCGGCAAGGTTTTTGTCATACTCGTAGATCGTTCGTGGTCGCGGCGAGAGCAAGATGAGCCAACCCATTGCCGATCTGTTGAAGCGCGCACTCTTGGTAGGAGCACGCGAGGTGCGGCTCATCCCCGGGCGGCGCACCATCGTGGTGGTCCCCGCCGGCGAGAGCGAGGTGAAAGGGGAAGCTCAAACCAGCCAGAGCATCAGCGCGCTCATCACGCCGGTGCTCACGCCGGCCGCGCGCGGCCACATGACGACCGGCTTCGCGGAGTGGGACTTCGAGCTCGAGGGGCGCGGCACGGTGCGCGCGGTGGCGGAGATCAAGGTCGGCCTCGTCAACGTCTCCTTCTTTCTCGACCGCTGTGAGACGCTGGCTCAGCAAGCGGAGCGTCAAAGAGTGGCCGCGCCGCCGGCACCGCCGCCCGCCCGCGCGCCCATCGCGCCTTCCCCCTCCTTCGGAGCAATGCCCGCCATCCACTCCGGCATCGGGCTGGACGTCGACGACGATTTCGGCCCGCCGCCGGCGCCGCCTCCGCTCAGAACCGCGCCGCCCCCCGCCTCGCTCGCGTACGACAACGCGCTGTCGGACGGCTCGACCGCGAACATCGACCGGCTGCTGAACAAGCTGCTGGAGCTCAAAGGCTCGGATCTTCACATCTCTACCTCCTCCGTGCCGATGATGCGGGTGGACGGTGAGATGCGCACCGTTCAAGGCTACGAGTCGCTGAGCGGCGAGCAGGTGCAGCGCATGCTCATGCCCATCGTGCCTCCGCGTAACCGTGAAGAGTTCGACAAAACGCACGACACGGACTTTGCCTACGAGCTCCCCGGCAAAGCGCGCTTCCGCGCCAACCTGTTCGTGGATTTGCGCGGCATGGGCGCGGTCATGCGCGTCATCCCCAGCAAAATCCTGACCGTGGACGACTTGAACCTGCCCAAGGAGCTGCTCAGCCTGTGCCACCTGCCGAAGGGCTTGGTGCTCGTCACCGGGCCGACTGGCTCTGGCAAGTCCACCACGCTCGCGGCGCTCGTCGACTACATCAACCGAACCCGCCAAGATCACATCATCACGATCGAGGATCCAGTCGAGTTCGTGCACCCCAACAAGAAGTGCCTGGTAAACCAGCGCCAAGTCGGCGAGCACACGGACTCCTTCAAGAAAGCGCTGCGCGCCGCCCTCCGCGAAGATCCGGACATCGTGCTGCTGGGCGAAATGCGAGACTTGGAGACCATCGCGATCGCGCTGGAGACGGCAGAGACGGGCCACCTCGTGTTCGGCACGCTCCACACCTCGTCTGCGCCCAGCACCATCGACCGCATCATCGACCAGTACCCGCCCGAGCAGCAGGAGCAGATCCGCGTGATGCTCGCCAACAGCTTGAAGGGCGTGATCGCGCAGATGCTGTGCCGGAAGATCGGCGGCGGCCGAGTCGCCGCGCTGGAGGTCATGTTCGGGGTGCCCGCCATCGCCAACCTCATCCGCGAAAAGAAGGTCTTTCAGATCAACAGCATCATGCAAACCGGCCGCAAGCAGGGCATGTGCTTGATGAACGACAGCTTGTTCAAGCTCGTGAAGGACGGCGTGGTCGCGCCCGAAGAAGCGCTCGCGAAGGCGAACGACAAAGCCAACCTCATCGGTCAATTCCAGAGCGCCGGCATCAAGGTAGACGCGCCGGGTGGCTGATTGGGTCGAGGGGCTGCCTCAGCCGCAGCTCGCTCGGCAGCGCTCACGTGGCGTCGCTCGGCTCAGCCGTCAGGCTCGTGAGTCGCCGCGTCGAGGCGCAGCGGAGCTCCGAAGCGCTCGCGGTAAGCGAGACCGGCCGCTTTCCACGCTTGGGCCGGCAGCGGTGACGAGGACTCGCATGCGCGGCGCGGCGACTCACGCGGCCGCGCGGCGCTGAGCCACAGAAGCACGGCGAGCGGCGGACGCGCCCTGCTACGGGGCGGCGCACCAAAATCAGCAGCGCGGGGCGTGGTTCGCCGGCTTTCGGGCGCCGTGTTAGCTTCCGCCGCTCATGGCCGCGAGAAAAACACCTGCCAACGACGCTGGCGACGAGATGGCCTCGCGGCTTTCCGCCGGCGGCGTATTCGGTGAGGAGGAGCGCTTCGATCGAATCTTTCGCCCTGGCTCCTTGGACGAGTTCGTCGGGCAGGAGCAGCACAAGCAGAACCTGCGGGTTTACGTGGAGGCGGCCCGGCGGCGCAAGGAGCCGCTCGACCACATCCTGCTGTGCGGCCCCCCCGGGCTGGGCAAGACCACGCTCGCGAACATCCTCGCGAAGGAGATGGGCGTGGAGCTGTTCGTCACGAGCGGTCCCGGGGTGGAGCACAAGGGCGTGCTCACGGGCTTGCTCACGCGCGTGCAGCGCGCGGACATCCTGTTCATCGACGAGATTCACCGCCTGAGCGCGACGGTAGAAGAGGCCCTGTATCCTGCGATCGAGGACTTTCGCATCGACGTGATGATGGGTGACGGCGCCTACGCAGAGAGCATCCAGCTGGACGTGAAGCCGTTCACGCTCGTGGGCGCGACCACTCGCACCGGGCTGCTCACCAAGCCGCTTCAAGAGCGCTTCGGCGTAACCCTGCGGCTCGATTTTTACCCCGTCTCGGACCTGCAGAAGATCGTGGCGCGTAGCGCGCGGCTGCTGGAAATCGAGTGTGATGACGGCGGCTCCCTCGCCCTGGCGGAGCGCGCGCGCGGCACCCCCCGTATCGCCAACCGCTTGGTGCGGCGCGTGCGGGACTTCGCGGAGGTCGAGGGCACCGGCGTCATCGATCGCAAGATCGTGGACATCGCTTGCGACCGGCTCGGTATCGACCACGCCGGGCTAGACGAGATGGATCGCCGGCTGCTCGGCGTCCTCATCGACCACTACGACGGCGGCCCGGTCGGGGTCGAGACGATCGCGGCTGCTTTGGCCGAGCCGCGCGACACGGTGGAGGACGTGTACGAGCCGTACCTGCTCCAGCAAGGCTTTTTGGGGCGCACGCCGCGCGGCCGCGTCGCCACGAAGCGCGCGTACGAGCACCTGAAGAAGGTCATGCCGCCCAAAGGCACCAACCAGGGGAGCCTGTTTTGACCGCGCCCATCCGCCCCGGCGCGGAGCCGCTCTCGCGAGACGGTAGCAGCGCGCTCGCGCGCATCGGTATCCTGTTGATGCACGGGTTTACGGGCAGCCCGGTTTCCATGCGGCCCCTCGCGGAGCTGCTGTCACGGCGCGGCTTCGCGATCGAGATGCCGCGCCTGCCCGGTCACGGAACGACGCCGCGGGACCTCTTGCCCTTCCGCTACTCGGACTTTCGGGCGGAGGCGAAGGCGGCGCTCGAGCGCTTGCGGTCGCGCACGGCCGCGCAGGTAGCGGTCGGTCTGTCGATGGGCGGCACTTTGGTGCTGGATCTGGGCGCGACCGAGCCCCTGGCGGGGGTCGTGACCATCAACGCGCAGATTTTGGATCGCGGCGGCGCGGTCGTGAAGCTTGGCCCCTGGATCGAGAAGGTGATGCCAATGGCGCCCGCGAGCGCCGCCGGCTTGAAGAAGAACGACATCAAAAAGGGTGGGGACGAAGACGCCTACGACATGGTCGCGGCCGCGGCCGGGAACTCGCTCGTGCGAGCGATACCGGAGGTGCGCGCTCGCCTCCGGCAGCTCACGGCCCCGCTCCTCGTCATCTATTCGCGTGATGACCACAGTGTGCCTCCTGATAACTCCAAGCAGTTACCGGGCCTGGTCGGCACCGCGCGCGAGCAGGTAACGGTCCTGGAGCTCTTGAGCTCGTATCATGTGGCCACGTTGGACAACGACCTCCCGCTCTTGGACGAGCGCATCGCATCCTTCGCGGAAAGCGCCGCGAAAAGCTCCTGAAACCGGGGACATGGTCCCTTGATGACGCACTGTGCCGTCATGCGCTTTCATCTTGGGGTAGCGCCTGGCGACGCGGTGGGGCACCCCGGATGAATCCTGAGCATCCGGGGTGCTTTTTAATGCGCGTCGGCTAGCGCTCCGAGCGATCCACGTGGATGCGCGCGACTCGCAGCGGCGCGTCCAACCCCTTGAGGGACGCTTCGAAGCGCTCGCTCGGGGTGTGCGACCCGAGCCAGCCTTGTTCGTTCGCTTCGTCCGCGAGATCCTCCACGAGCAGCACCTCGCCCGCGCCGGCAGCGCCCTGGAGGCGTGCGGCCGTGTTCACGGTCTGCCCGAAGTAGTCCAAAATGCCGTTGGCGGTGACGACGTAGCAGGGCCCGGCGTACACGCCGACCTTGAGGAAGGTCCGCCCCGCTTCCGGCAGGCTGCCGCGAAACTCGGGGAATCGCTCCAGCATCTCTATGGACGCCGCGATCGCGTCCCGCTCTTCCACGAAGGCTGCCATCACCGCGTCGCCGATCGTCTTGACCAGCGTGCCCCGGTGCGCGGAGATGATACCGAGCAACAGGTCGAAGTGCTCGTGCACGACCTTGAACGCCTTGGCGTCGCCGACGCGCGAGTAGAGGGCGGTCGAGTCGGTCAGGTCTGTGAACAAGAGCGCGACGCGAGCGACCCGCAGCGTGGTGCCCGGGCGCAGCAAGTCACTCGAAAAATACCGGCGAAACTCCGGGAGCGTGCTGACGACGTGGGCGGTCGCGGCGCGCGAGGCGTAGACCAAGCGCTCGAGCTTCACGTGCGTTTGCTTCTCCCCTGCGTGCTGTATCTCGAGCCGGGCCGAGGGCGCGAGGGTGGCTTTGGCCAAACTGAGCCCCGTATCCGTGGACTGCACGACGAGCTCTGCGTCTCCGCCGAGGGCGACCTCCAGCGCAGTGGTCGCGCCGCCGCGGAGGAAGAGGCGGTAGCGTCCGGCTTCTTCCGGCGCCCGCAGCTCCGCCTTGCCTCCCGGATCCAGCAAGGCCTGGGTCACCACGTGCGGAGTGCGGAATGGCCCGCCGATGCAATACGGGCCAGAAGCGAGCGCGCGCAGCGAGCTCTTGGGACGGAAGGTGGCCTCCACCGCGCGGTCGAGCTCGAGCTCGAAAGAGAGGTCGCACAGCTGACAGTGCCCGGCGGCGGGCAGATCCGAAAGCGAATCCGTGCTCTCCGTGCCCGTCCGGCAGCTGGGGCAGACGAGCTCCCAGTGCAGCTCTACCAGGCCGGCCTTCACCGCGTGCAGGCAGACTGCGAGCGTCTCCCGATCATCGGCTTGCAGGAGGGTGGCTAGCTCGAAGGGACGAATCCGCACGACGTCCGAATCCGGCGCGGTGCGCAAATACTCCACCAGCTTTTGTCCCAGCTCCCGCCGCTCCGGAGCAAGGTGCTCCTCCAGCGCGCGCGCGGAGCGAGATAGCGACGCTTCGTCCACCGCGGACGTACCGGTGCGGAAGCACGCCGTGCGGCCCGCCTTCACGTCTTGCTCCACGCGCCCCAGCTCAGAGGCGATGCGGCCGGCGAAGCGCAGCAGCTCCAGCTTCAACACCGGGCCGAGCACCTGCCAGCGCGGCTCGACCGAGAGACGAAAGCGAACGCTCGTGCCGCCCTCCGCGCGGGGGGTGAGCCAGAACTCGTTCGTCATCGAGAGCAAGACGCCGCTGCGCATGCTGCGGTGGATGCGAAAATGCTCGTTTTCCACCCACTCGAACGGCTGCTCTTCGTACTCCAGCGGGAACCCGCCCGAGACCGTGCGCACGACGTAACGCGCGGCGCTGGCGCCTTCGTTCGGGCTCACCGCGAGAGGCCCCAGCCCGACGGCCCGATTCATGCGCTCCGTGTCACCAATGGCGCACCAAAGCTGGCTCCGTTCGCTCGAAAGCTCGACGACGCGCTCCACGGAAACCGGCATCCTGCCCGGTTTATCACGTTTTCGACCGGACGCGCCGAGCAGCCGCGCTAGGCTCCGCCCCGCCAAAGGATGCGGTTTCGGGCCATTGCCAAAAGTAGCGAGCGCAGCAACGCGGCCGGCGCGGTGGAGCTCGAGTGCGCCGAGCAGGGCCTGCTCCTCGGCTACCGCGGCGTGTTCGCGCTGAATGACGGCTACGTTCCGGGCGCGCTCGCGAGCGGGCTGGACATGAACGTGCCCTGGTCCGCGGTGTGGGAAACGACCTTGGAGGGGGCAGAGCTCTTTCTCGAGGTGGACTCGAGCCTGACCCCGCTCAATCGCCTCACCTTGGCCGACTTCACCAGCGGCTACGAAGAGCTCCCGCCCGAGGAGTCGCGGAAGCGGCGATTGGTGGTTCGCGTGGCGAGCGCCGGGCTCGCGCTCACCGCCGCGCTGGCCGCGTTCGCGGGCGCGCGGGGCTCGGGCGCTTCCGGCTCGCTTTCGCTCGCGCTCTCGGCTGCCGTGCTCACCGCGCTCGCGGTCGTGGCGGTCGGTTTCTGGGCGGACCGCTTCGTGGCGACGCCGGTGCCGAAGCTGAGCGGCGAAGTCGCTCGGGAGCTCTTCTTGGCGGAGCTCTCTCGCTTCCGCCCCGCGGTGACGCGCGCGGCTCCGGCTCCCGCTCCGCCGCGCCCGCCGCTCGTCTTTTACTTCGAGCGGCTGCTACCGCGCACCGCGACCGCGATCGTGATCACTCTCTCCGCGGCGCTGCTCGGCACCCTGCTCACCACGCGCGTCATCGTCCTGGACGAAGGCACTTCCCGGCGCGTCCCCGCAGCGGCGGAGGAGGACGAGGAGCGAGAGCGCGCGGCGCCGCCCGCGCCGCCGGTGCTAGCCGCTGCGACGACGGCCTCGCCCAAGCCGGCCGAGGTCGCGGCCCCGAGTGGGGATTCGGTGAGGCTCGGCGAGCCGTGCCGCTGCGTGCGCTCGGACTCCGCGCTGTGGCAGACGCCGATACCGCGGCTCAGCCTGCTCACGCTCTCCCAGCGCGTGCGCAGGGGGCGCGGCGACGACGAGCGCAAGAACAAGAAGTACCTCGAGCTCGAGCTGGGCGTCGTCAACAACGGCAAGTCGGACGTGCCGGAGGTCTCGCTCTTGGTCGAATTCTTCGAGCGCGACCCTCCGCCCTCCAACAAGCGCTACTCGGTCGTCACCCGCCCGCTCTTTTACGAGGGGCCGCTGCGACCCGGACAGGCCATCAAGTGGAGCGTGGAAGGGCAGGGCACCGAGTTCGAGGTGCATAGCCCGGTACCGGGGGACGTGGGCCCGTTCGGCGACGACGCCGCGCCCGCCAACTCCTTCGCAGAGCTGCTCACCGCCAATCACCGCCCGGTGCGGCTGCACGCGGCGATGATGCTCACTTTCCTCGGTGATCCCCGCGCGCGTGACGCGGTGCTCGAGCTTCGGGAGGCGCTCCGTGAGGACGAAGCGCCGTACCTCAACCGCCTGATCGTCGCTCAGTCGCCGGTCAAAGTGTGCAAGCTCCAGCTCGAGCCCGCGCGGCAGAGCGGCAGCGCTTGCCTCTTCAACACCAGTAACGAGGCCAAGAAGGACCTGGGCCTGCGCGTCCGCGCCCTCGCCGCCGGCGTGTCCCACGCGGACCCGGTAGGGCAGCCGCCGGAGGTGAAAGCGGAGTCCAGCTATCACGTGCCGGGCGAGCTCGCGCCGAGCGAGGGCCGAGAGGCGGCGTTCGGCTTCGACCTCCGCGGCGAGCGCAGCGACTCGTTCGAAGCCTTCGTCGATCGCTTCGACTTACTGCCCTGACCGCACGTGTACCCCTGACGTGCGAACGGGCGCTGAGGAGCGCCCGTTCCTTCTTTGGAGCCGATTCCCGGACTTGAACCGGGGACCTGCGCTTTACGAAAGCGCTGCTCTACCACTGAGCTAAATCGGCAAAGGGAGCGGGAGGATACGCGCGAGCGTCCGTTAGTCAAGCACAACGGCATCTGCTAGCTTTTCGCCGCGTGAGACGCAGCATTATCGGCCGCTATGTTGGGGCCACGGTGACGCACCGCGCGATGGCAGTCGCTTTCGCCGGTTGGTGGAGCCTGGGCGCCTGCGCGCCGGACCGCGGGACGATCGGCGCGGTGCTGGGCCAGACCCCCGACCAGCGGCTCGTCCTGCGTGACGTGCCGCCGGCCCTCGCCGCCGGGCGAGCGGGACTTCTGCCCGGAGACGAGCTCGTACTGATTGACGGGCGCGACGTCCGAGAGCTGGATGAGCGAGGTGTTCGCCGCGCGCTCGCAGGCGAGGTGGGCGATGCGGTGAAGCTCACGCTCCTCCGCGAGGGCCGGGTCATCCGGGTCACGGTGCGTAGAACGCCTCCTCCGAAGAAGAGCTGAGCTCGCAAAACCGCCAAAGGCTGCGGAGTTTTCGGCATGATCCTGGGCTTCCACGGCCGAGGTTCCATGCTAGGGTCCGCGCGGTTTTGCCCCAGGGCCGGTTGGGTCCTGGGCTATGCGCAGAGCGCCGGAGCATCTCATGAGTCGTTATCTGTTCACTTCAGAGTCCGTCACCGAAGGCCATCCAGACAAGGTGAGCGACGCCGTCTCCGACGCCGTGCTCGACGCCGCGCTGGCCGGCGACAAGACGAGCCGTGTGGCTTGCGAGACGCTGTGCAAGACGGGCTTCGTCGTGCTGGCCGGCGAGATCACGACCAAGGCCACGATCGACTTCGGCAAGGTCGCGCGCAACGCGATCCGCGAGATTGGTTACACCAGCTCGGAGATGGGCTTCGACGCAGATACGTGCGGCATCTTGGTGGCGATCGAGCCGCAATCTCCGGACATCTCGCAGGGCGTTACGGAGGGTGAAGGCCTGTTCAAGGAGCAGGGCGCCGGCGACCAGGGTCTGATGTTCGGCTACGCGTGCGACGAGACGCCGGAGCTGATGCCGGCGCCGATCATGTACGCCCACCAGCTCGCCAAGCAGCTGGCCGCGGTTCGCAAGAAGAACCAGGTGGACTTCTTGAGGCCGGACGGCAAGAGCCAGGTCACGGTCGAGTACGAGAACGACGTACCGAAGCGCATCGAGACCGTCGTCCTCTCCACGCAGCACTCGGAGAGCGTGAAGCACAAGACGCTCAAAGAGGCGATGATGGAGCTCGTCGTGCAGAAGACGCTGCCGAAGCACCTCTTGGACAAGAACACCAAGTACTTCATCAACCCGACCGGTCGCTTCGTCATCGGCGGCCCTTGCGGCGACGCCGGCCTCACCGGCCGCAAGATCATCGTGGACACCTACGGCGGCATGGGTCGCCACGGCGGCGGCGCCTTCAGCGGCAAAGACCCTTCCAAGGTGGATCGCTCCGCGTGCTACTTCGCGCGTTACGTGGCGAAGAACATCGTGGCCGCCGGTCTCGCCAAGCGCTGCGAGGTGCAGGTCGCATACGCGATCGGCGTCGCCAAGCCGATGGGCGTGTACGTTCAGACGTTCGGCACCGGCATCATGGAGGACGAGAAGCTCGCGGCCTACGTCGCGGAGAAGTTCGACTTCCGCCCCCGCGCCCTCATCGAGGAGCTGGATCTACTGCGTCCGGTCTACAGCCCGACCGCCGCTTACGGCCACTTCGGTCGTTCGGACTTTTCGTGGGAGAAGACCAGCCGCGCCAAGGAGCTCGCTGCGGATCTGGGCGGCAGCCTGCTGAAGGGCCACGGCCTTTCCAACGGCGCTTCGAACGGCAAGGCCGACAAGTCGCCGGCCAAGAAGGCGCCCGGCAAGAAGGCGCCTCCGGCCAAGGGCGGCAAGCGCGCCCGCGCTTCCGCGTAACGCTCAGTCCTCTTCTAGCAGCGCCCCTTCCAGGGCCAAAAGCGCCGTGTGCAGCTCCTGCATGCGGCGCTTTCCAATTTTGTCACCGAGCTCCGTCTCGAGCGCGCTCAGCACGGAGAGGCCGTGGAGTAGTCCCTGTTCACCCTTGGGGGTGAATCTGACCAGCTTCGCCCGCCCGTCCTTCGGGTCTTCTACCTGCTCGACCACGCCCCAGTACTCGAGCTCCGCCACGAGCTGGCTCACTGCTTGCTTCGTGACCCCTAGCTTCTTGGCGAGGTCCGCGCCCCGCACTCCCTCGGACGTGAGGTGAGGGAACAGCGCGGTGTGCGAAGCCCGCAGCGGCGGGCTCGGCCCCGACTCGCGATTGACGCGCTCGATGGCGCGCTCGTTGACGAGCCGAGCGCACTTGAACAAAAGCTGAGCGACGCTTTGGCGCTTTTGGTCCTCGAACTTTCGGGGATCGATCGTCTTCAAGCGCTCGCGAGCTTACCCCGCGCTGCCGGTCCGCCCAGGCAAAAAGCCTTGTAACAGTGCCGCTACGTGATCCGGCGCCTCTTCCTGGGGCCAGTGCCCTACTCCGCTCAGCGCGTGCACCTGCGCTTGGGGGAGCCCCTCACGAAGCCGTGAAAGCAGCCGCGGCGGCAGCAGTTCGTCGTCCGAGCCCCAGACGATCAACGCGGGGAGCTGCGAGAGAGCGGCTCGGCTTTGCCACAATCGCGACAGGCTCGGTGCGGATCTCGTGAGCGCCTTCGCCAAGGTCCACAGCACGCGCACGCGCGCGTCGCGCTCGCGGAAAGGCGCCAGGTACTGCGCATGGATCTGCGGCGTGAGCTTGCGTCTGTCGGCGTAGGCGCGGGGCATGAGCAAGCGCAGCGAGGCGTTGAGCCAGCGGTACAGAAAGCGCCCGAGCCGAGAGCCCGCGAAGCGCGCTGCCCTCGCGAGCTCCGCATCCTCGCCGAGCGGCCACATCCAGCTGTTGAGCACGACCAGGCTCTCGATACGCTCTGGCTCTTCCGTCGCGATCGGGAGCGCGATGGGGCCGCCGTAGTCGTGCACCACGAGCGAGAAGCGGCCGAGCGCGAGCCGCGTGACGAGCTCGCGCAGCACCAGAGTGTGCGCTTCAGGCGTGTAGTCGAACGCGGACGGACGCTCCGACAAACCGAAGCCGAGGTGATCGAAAGCGATCACGCGCCGCGTGCGGGAAAGCTCCGCGATGAGGTGTCGGTACTCGAAGCACCAGCTCGGCGTGCCATGGACGAGCAGCACGACTTGACCGTCCTCCGGCCCCTCGTCCAAATGGTGGAGGGTGCCCTGGCTGGTATCGAGCCAGCGAGACCGGAAAGGAAACTGCTGACGGTCCAACCAGTCAGGCTGCCGTCGCTGAAAATGGTCAAGCATGACTGACCATGCTTCGGAACCGTGCAATGGTCAAGAATGCTTGACCATTGCACTGTGAAAACGCCGAAAATCGCGCTCCCGCGGACGAGTTGCCGCTTACAGGGCGGGGAGAGCAGAGCGGCTCAGCCGTCGACGAGGACCTAAGTGCTGAATTCCACATCGCTAATGGCTCTCCTCCCAAGCGCCTCCCCGAGCCCCGACGAGCGGCCGACGGCCGACGACGCCGAGCGTCTGCGATGAGGCTGCCGTAGCGACGGGGGACCGACCACTGTGAGCCAGACCTCACGGGCCGTCACTACGTCGACCCGGATGAGCTTGGCGCCGGTGCCGCGGACGGGCGCTTGGCGTTTTGGAGGACCGTCCCGATCAGGGACGCACGCAGTTTCGGCCGGCGGCTTTGGCGGCGTAGAGCTGCGCGTCCGCGCGCTCGTACAAGCCTTCCGCCTCTTCGCCCGAGGCGAGCTGCGCGACTCCGACGCTCACGGTGACGGGCAGCTTTTTGTCTTCGAACGTGTAGGGCTCGCGCGAGACCGCGCGACGGATGGCCTCTCCGCGCTCGCGCGCCACCGCTATCTCCGTGTCCTCGCACAGCACCGCGAACTCTTCACCGCCCACGCGCCCGAACAGCTCCGTTGGCGAGAGGATCGCTTGCACTGCTTGCGACGCGCCGCAGAGCACGGAGTCCCCCGCCATGTGGCCGTGGGTGTCGTTCACTTTCTTGAAGTGGTCGAGATCGAACACGATGAGCGACAGCGCTTTGGCGCCGCCAGAAGCGGTGAATACGCTGAGCCGCAAGCTCTCGTCGAAGTGCCGCTTGTTGAACACGTTCGTGAGCGGATCGAAGCGCATGAGGCGCTGAACTTCCTCGTGATACGCGCCCTCGATATTGCCGCCGGCGAGGTACTTCAACAGCGCCTTGCCGATGCCGATGCGATCGCCATCTTTCAGGATCTGCTCTTTGATGCGCACACCGTTGACGTAGGTGCCGTTGGTCGACCCCTGGTCCACGATCTTGTGGCCTCCGCCGAAGCGCTCTAGCCGCGCGTGCTTTCGGCTCACGGAATCCGCATCCAAAATGAGGCCGGCGCCGGAGCCACGCCCCACATCCACCGCTGCATCACCGAGCACGACGCGATGGCCCAAACGAGTACCCGAGAGCACGAGGAGCAGCGCGCGCTGCTCCGCCGCTACGCGGATGAGCGTGCCCATGTCGCGCGAGATCGTGACCTCGAGCGTGGACTCGTAGTTGTCGTCGGGTTCGGGCAAAGCAGAAGGACCGCGGCTTGGGACTGGGCGGTTCCTTCAGCATACCAAACGCTCGAATGCTTCCAACTACGCCAAACACAATGACCACAAGTAAGAGCGCTGCGTCAGACTTGGCGCGAGCGCGCCTCGGTCCTGGTGTGGCCTGGTGTGGCCTGGTGTGGCCTGGTAGGTCCCGGTGGGGCGCCGTTCGACCGGCCGCTCCGGGAGGGGAATTCTGGCGCAGAACCGCTCCCTAGGCTCGAAGCACCCAACGTGCGTGTTGGGCGCTAGTGGCACTACATGTCGTCAAATGTCGTAGTACAGGTGGTACTCGAACGGGGTGGGGCGGAGGCGCGACGCCTGCACCTCGTGCTCGCGCTTGTAGTCCACCCACATCTCGATGACGTCCTTCGTGAAGACGTCACCCTTGAGCAAGAAGTCGTGGTCCGCCTCCAGCGCGTCCAGCGATTGCTCGAGCGACGCGGGCATGCGCGGCACGTCCTTCAGCTCCTCGGCGGAGAGAGAGTAGATGTCTTTGTCGAGCGGCTGCCCAGGATCGATCTTGTTCTGAATGCCGTCGAGCCCCGCCATCATCATGGCGCTGAATGCCAGGTACGGGTTCGTCGACGGGTCCGGGAAGCGCAGCTCGAGCCGACGTGATTTCGGCGAAGGCGAGTAGGTGGAGATCCGGATCGCGGCCGAGCGGTTGCGGCTCGAGTACGCCAAGTTGACGGGCGCTTCGTAGCCGGGCACGAGGCGCCGGTAGCTGTTCGTGGTCGGGTTGGTGAGCGCGGCCAGCGCGTGAGCGTGCTTCAGGATGCCGCCGATGTAGTAGAGCGCCATCTCGCTCAAGCCCGCGTAGCTGTCACCGGCGAAGAGCGGCTTGCCGTCCTTCCACAGCGACTGGTGGCAGTGCATGCCGTTGCCGTTGTCCCCGTACAGCGGCTTCGGCATGAAGGTGGCGGTCTTGCCGTTTCGGTAGGCGACGTTTTTGACGATCGACTTGAACCACATCAGCTTGTCCGCGCACCTGAGCAAGCTGTCGTAGCGCATGTCGATCTCGCCTTGGCCGGCGGTGGCTACCTCGTGGTGCGACACCTCTACCTCGATGCCGACCTTCTCCATCTCGAGACAAATCTCGGTCCGCAGGTCCATCTGCGTGTCCTGCGGGGGGACCGGGAAGTAGCCTTCCTTCGCGCGGATCTTGTGAGCAAGGTTCGGGCTCTCTTCCCGCCCGCTGTTCCAGTGCGCCTCCACCGAATCGATCGAGTAAAAAGCTTCGTGCCCCTTCACGTCGAAGCGCACGTCGTCGAAGATGAAAAACTCGGCCTCAGGCCCGAAATAGGCGGTATCCGCGTAGCCCGTGCTGCGGAGGTACGCTTCGGCCTTGAGCGCGATCTGTCGCGGGTCCCGCGAGTAGTTTTGGCGCGTGATGGTGTCCTGCACCGTGCAGACGAGCGACAGCGTCGGGTGCTTGGTGAACGGGTCCATCACCGCGGTACCTGCGTCCGGGATGAGCAGCATGTCGCTCTGGTTGATCGGCTGAAAGCCGCGAATCGACGAGCCGTCGAAGCCGAAGCCGTCCTCGAACGCGTCCAAATTCAGGCGGTGAAAGGGCACCGACGTGTGCTGCCACTTGCCGATCAAGTCCACGAACTTGAGATCGACCATCACGGCAGCGTGTTTTTTGCCGAGCTCTATCGCCTGCTTCGCATCCATCGCGGCCTCCGGGCGGGAGCCTACAACGCCCCAACCAACGTTTGTCTTCCGTTTACGGTTCGGGACGAGTGGGAGCGAGGGCGTCGCTCTGCGTGCGGCAGGCGCCCTAGACTTCCCTCGATTCGAGCTCCTCGAACGCGAGCCGCCACCGCTGTGACCAGCGGCGAACGGCTCCGCGCGGCGCTGGCCGCCCCGCTGGGCGGCCGAGGACTAGGCCTACCCCCGGTGATATGTCAGATGGCTTCTTCCGCCCGCTCGCCGGTGCGGATGCGCACGGCTTCGTCCACCGGCATCACGAAGATCTTTCCGTCGCCGATGCGCCCGGTCTTCGCGCTCTTCTCGATGGCGTCGATGACCTGATGCACCATCTGGTCCGGCACCACGATCTCGAGCTTTACCTTCGGCACGAAATCCACGACGTAGGCCGAGCCGCGGTAGACTTCTTTCTTACCGCCCGTGCGTCCAAAGCCCTTCACTTCAGTTACGGTCATGCCCTGGATGCCGACCTCGGAGAGGGCATCTTTCACTTCGTCCAGCTTGAAAGGCTTGATGATCGCCTCGACCTTCTTCATCTCAGCTCTCCATACAGTTGGGGGGGTGTAGCCCCAGGCGCTCGTCTTCTTGCCCGCTCGCCACTACGAAACGGGGGCCAAAGAGTGTTGCTGCTCGCAGTGCGAGCCCGAGCTGAGCAAGTAGCGGGGTCCGTGTTTCCTGAATGTTTCGCATAGAAGTCTCGCCGCTCGACGCGCTACTTTGACGAAAATTTAGGCGACCTTCGGGGTTCGATTAGGCCAGAAGGCCGATAAGTCAAAGTGCCCGAAATCCGTCAGCAGTAGTATTACGCTCCCTTTCGCTTCGAGCCGGCGCGGACCTCGCGCTGCTGGCCGCCCCGCATTACTTCCGTTCAGCGCCTCCCATCTCCCATGGTCACACAGAACCAGTCCAAGGTCCCGGACGGCACGCTGCTCGAAGGCAAGTTCCGGGTCACGCGGGAAATTGGTCGGGGCGGAATGGCGGCGGTGTACGAGGCCGAGAACGTCGACATCGGCAAGCGCGTCGCGGTGAAGATCCTCGCCGCGGAGCTCATCACCTCGCGCATCGTTCGCGAACGTTTCCTGCGCGAGGCGCGAGCCGCCGCTGCGGTGCGCAGCCCTTACATTTGCGACGTCTACGACTCGGGCATGTTCGAGGAGCGCCCCTTCCTCGTGATGGAGCTGCTCGAGGGTGAGAGCCTTTACGATCTGCTCACGCGCGCGCGGCAGCTGGACTTCGACAGCACGCTACGCATCGCGACGCACTCCGCGCGGGGGCTGCAGAAGGCGCACGAGTCGAACATCGTGCACCGCGACCTGAAGCCCGAGAACATCTTCCTCACCAAGGACGAGGAGGGCAAGCTGCTCGCCAAGCTGGTGGACTTCGGCCTGGCGAAGTTTTACGAGCCGACCGGCAACGACCAGGCAACCGTGCGTTTGACGCGGGAAGGCGCCCTTTTCGGCACGCCCGCGTACATGAGCCCCGAGCAGGCGAAGGGCAAGGGCGAGGTCGACCATCGCGCGGACCTGTGGGCCCTCGGCTGCATCGTCTACGAGTGCCTCACGGGCCAGACGGTGTGGA
The DNA here is from genome assembly GCA_004193285.1 of Myxococcales bacterium. Classification (GTDB taxonomy): domain Bacteria; phylum Myxococcota_A; class Polyangia; order Polyangiales; family Polyangiaceae; genus PMG-095. The sequence goes on from SECP01000041.1 coordinate 17,080, forward strand.
GCGTGGACCAAGGGGTCGCGATGATCCTGGCGCAGATCGCGAGCGCACCCCTGCCGAGGCCGAACAAGCTGCGCCCGGATCTGCCGCCGAGCTTCGAGCAGTGGTTCCTCAAGGCGCTCGACCGCGATCCCGACAAGCGCTTCCAGACCGCGCGCGAGCTCGCCGATGCTCTCACGAAGGCGCTCGTTCCGGCGGCTCCCACCGCGCGCGGCATTTCGCTCTCCAGCGATCACGAAGGCATGGTCGTGGACGAGCTGATGGGGTCGAACGATCGCGCGCCAAAGGTGGACGCGGCAGGCTCCTTCCACGACGCGCTACCGCAGACCGTGCGCGCGCCAGACCCGGCCGGTGCCGCCGGCGCGGACAAGGCACCGGAGGCTTCTTCGGGCCGGGCGATCTCGATCTTGATGTTCGTGGCCCTCGTTTGCTTGGGCGGCTACGCGGCGTGGCTCTACGTGCTCCACCCCCCCGGCGAGAGCGCGGCCAGCACGAGCTCTAGCGGCAAGGCCAGCGCCGCCGTCGGCGCCGGAAAAACTCCAAAATCGGGGGGGAAGTCCGGGGAAAACGCGGACGCGGACGCGTACACCAAGCTGCTGTTCGAGGCGCAAGACCTGCTCACGAACGGCTCCGCCAAAGACGCGCTGGAGCGCTTCAAGGCCGCGTTCGCGGCGGGCTCTCAGCCGCCGGCTCGCTCCCTCCTGTCCCAAGCGACAATCGTCGTCGAAGAGGGGAGCGGCTCGTGCCGAGTGGATGCGCTGGCGCGTCCGCGGCCCTTCGGCATCTCGGAGCCGAGCTCTCGGCCGACGCTCATCAAGACCGAGCGCGGCATCTTGTACGGCTGGGTCGACACGCACGTGGATCCGAAGAAGCGGCAGGGCCATGTCGTGCTGCTGGATGGCGCGATGCGCCGCGTCTCCGACGCCGTGCCGGTGACCCCGGAGGCGGTGTCCGTGCGCTCGCTTCAGCTCGTGCCAATGAACGGCGGCGCGGCGCTCGTCTACTGGGACGACGCGGGCGACGCGGGCGTGTACGTGCGGCGCCTGGAGGCGGACGGCAAGATCGCGGGCCCTGGCCGCCGTATCTCGGACAGCAAGCGGGGTGAGCTGCACCCGAGCCTCACCCCCACCGACGCCGGCTACTGGGCGCTTTGGGAAGAAGACGGCGCGCGTGGTCACGTGAACGTGATGGCGCGCCAGCTGGACGACAAGCTGGAAATCAAGGGAAAGATCACGCGTTTGGCGGACGTGGTGGGAGCGCCGCGGAGCGGCAACACCGCCTCCAGCCCCGACGCCGTCATCGCGCACGGCGCGCTCCAGGTCGTGCTCTCGGTGGACCGCGGCGCGGACAAACACCAGATCCTGCTGCTCCGCGTCCCGCAAAACGACCCGGCTCTGGGCACGGGCTTGGTGGTCGACAAGAAGAAGAAGAAACCGCCGGTCGGCGACAGCAGCGTGGGAACGCTCGTCTCCCTCTCTCGGGCGAACAGCAAGAACACGACGCCGCGCATCGCGTGTCTGGAGAAGGCCTGCACCGTGGTCTGGGACGACGACAACGCCGGCGCGTACGCGGCGTACATCGAGCGCGACAAGGCCGAGCCGCTCTGGCATCGCGAGTTTTCTCCTAAGGGCATTCGCCCCACCCTCGTCACGACGGACAAGAAGACGCTCGTCGCTTGGTACGAGGACTCGCGCCTCAAGCTGGCGGAGCTCGGCCGCGACGGGCTGGGTAAGGCCAGTGTGCTCGCGCGGGTGAACGGCTTCCAGCCCGAGCCGGACGTCGCGCGGGGGGAGAAGCCCGGCCAGTGGCTGGTCGCCTTCCGTGACTACGAATCTGCCCATTTCGAAGCCTTCGGGCTGCGTACGGAGTGTCAATGAGCCGCGCCGAGCACGATGAGACTCACACGGTGCCGCACCTCCTCTCCATCCCGGCGCGCGCTCAGATCCGCCGGCAGCCGGTGGAGACCCCGCGCCTCAACCTGGTGCCGATCGAGATCAGCGACGGCGACGAGCTGTGGGATGCCGTGGAGGGCTCGCGCTGGCACCTGGAGCGGTGGCTGCCGTGGGTGCCGTTCAACAGCACCCGCGAGGCGAGCGTGCGCTACGCGGAAGCCTGCGTCGCGGATTGGGACGGCGGCCGCGCGGTTCGCTTCGCCATCCGCGACCGGAGCACGCGAGAGCTCCTCGGCGTGGTGGGGTTGGACTCGTGCGTGCACCTGCACCGCTCGTGTGAGCTCGGTTACTGGCTGCGGCGCGACGCGACCGGCAAGGGGTTGATGACGGAAGCGGCCAACGCCTCCGTGGAGTTCGCGTTTTCGCGCATGGCGATGCACCGCATCCGCTGCGCGGCCGCGACCGACAACTTCCCGAGCCTGCGGGTGATTCAGCGGCTCGGCTTCCGCTTCGAGGGCATCGCGCGGCAAGCGGAGCTGGTGCAGTCGCGCTGGCTGGATCACGCCGTTTTCGCCAAGCTTTCGCAGGACGAATGAGCCAGCTGCCGGCTCGGCGGAGGCAAGTGCCGTTCTTGGTGCTGGCGCCGAGCCTCGTCGTGGTGGTCGGGGTGCTGGCCGCGTTCCTGATGGCTGCGCTCGGTACCCGCGAGCTCGGCATCCAAAGCGACGAGGCCGCCGCGCTGCGGGCCAAGCTGCTGGCGGTGGCGGTGGCCGCGCGGCTGCGCGCGACGCCTGAGGAAGAGCGCGCGGCGCTGGTCGAGCAAGCGGCGCGGCGCTCCGGGGCCGAGCTCCTGCTCGTGCAGCAGAGCGGCGAAGTGATCGTGGACGGCACCCAGGGCCCGCCCGCGAAGGCGCACATTTTGAAGCTCCTCGTGGACGGCGAAGGCGACGCCGTGACCCAGCTCGGTCGGTCGCGCTTCTTCGCGGCTCCGGTCGAAGCCTCCGAGCCTCTGTCGGTGCTCTCGTTCGTGGTCGCCCCGGAGACTCCGTTCGCGGGCGGCTCCCTGGTCGTGTCGGTCGCGCTGCTGGCGACGCTGCTCGTGGGCGCCGCCGCGCTCGTGGCGCTCGCGCTGGCGCGTGACGTCTATTCGGACGTGACGTTCGTCGAGCGCCGCATCGAGGAAATGGCTCAAGAAGGCGCGGATCCCGCAGGGAAGCCGGTGCCGGTGCGGTCCGTGGATCAAGTGGGGCTGCTCGCGGCCTCCTTCAACGTGCTGGTGGATCGCTTCGCGGCCGCGGAGGAGGCGTACCGGCAAGATTTGACCGGCGCGCAAGCCTACGACAAGGAGCGCAGCGCCTTCTTGGCCGCGCTCAGCCACGAGCTGCGTACGCCGCTCAACGCGATCTTGGGCTTCACGGACGTGCTGCTCGCGGAGGTGGATGGGCCGCTGACCGAGGACTCACGGGAGAACCTCAGCGTGATTCGGAGCAGCGGCGAGCACCTGCGCGCGCTGATCGACGACATCCTCGACCTTTCGGCGCTCGAATCGGGCGAGCTACGGCTGAGCTCGCGCCCCATCGACGTGTACCCGATAGCGCAGGAGGTCGTGCGCGAAGCGGGCCTCGTCGCCAACGCCAAGGGGCTGACGCTGGAGCTGTTCGGCAAACCGGCGACGGCCTACGCGGACCCGCGCCGGGTGCGACAGATCATCGGCAACGTGGTGAACAACGCGCTCAAGTTCACGAGCAAAGGGAGCGTGACCGTGCGCGTGGAGCCGCGTGACGGCGGCGTGTCGATCGCGATCGCGGATACGGGGCCCGGCATCGCGCCCAAGGACCACGAGGCGATTTTTCGCGAGTTTTTCCAGACTGGCGAGGCCAGACGCCAGCGCGTCGGCACCGGGCTCGGCCTGGCGATATCTCGACGCTTGGTGCAGATGCATCGCGGCTTCATCGATCTGCGGAGCCAGCTCGGCCGCGGCTCGCTGTTCACGATCGTGCTCCCGTCGCAGCCTCCCCCCGAGACGCGCACTTCGGACCCGGTTCCGCCCCCTGCCAAGTCGCGGCCACGCGCGGAGCCGATTTCGTGAACCGCGCCGCGGCTCGCCTGATCACGCGGGTGCTCGGTTGGCAGTTTGCGTTCACGGTCGGCAGCATCGGGCTCCTGGCCGCGCTGGCGCCCCACTTCTTGCTGCTGAGCGGTCCCGTCGCGACGGAAGGTATCGAGACCCTGAGCGTCGGCATCGCGGCCGGCGGCGCGCTCGGCATCGTGCGCAGCGGCTGGCGCCTGCGGCGCTTGCGGTTCGCCCTGCGCGCGCTTGCGGTGGGCTCGAGCGCGGTGGAGTCCCACGAGCTGCTCGAGATGAGTGAGGAACCGAAGCAGGTACTCGCCGGCTGGTCCGTGCCTTCGCTCCTGTGCGCGCTGGTCTCCACGACGCTGTTTCGTCCCAAGCTGCTCGACCTCACGACCGGCGTGACCTTGTGCTTGCTGGGCGCGGTGATCGTGGCGGCGGCCGCGCTACCGCTCTTCGGCCTGCTGCGCTCGGCGTTTTCACAGGCGCTCGAGCTCGCGCCCCCCGACAAGATGCGGGACGTCGTGGAAGATGCGGAGAAGCGCGGGCTCATCGTGGAGCGCGTTTCCCGTCGCATGATCGCGGCGGTGACGATGCCGGTCGCGTTCTTGGCGCTCGGTTCCGCGCTGATCGTCGGGGCGCACCTGCGTCGCGCGGACGAGCGCAGCCGGGAAGAGACGGCGAGGGTGCTCGCCCGCGCCGCGCTCGAGGAGCGCCCCGGACCCGTCGCGCGGGCAGGGCTCGAGGCTGCTATCGAGCAAGGGCGCGCACTGGGCTTCGACGCTTCCGTCCGCGACTACCGACAAGGTTATGCCGTGACTCGCGGCGAGGATGGCATCGTCACCGTCGTGACCCCGCTCGACGACGGCAGCGCGGAGGTGCGCTTCTTGGGGACCACCGAGGGTGTGCTCGGTCTCGCGTTCGTTGGCGTCGCGCTGATGATGACGGCGCTGGCCGGTTATCTCGGCACCATGCTCGGCACCGCGCTCGGCCGTGATCTACGCGCCGCCACTCGCGACGTGCGAGACCTCGGTACCGAAGCGGTGCTCAGCGGTGGTACGCGCGTGGTGCGCGCGGCGCGGTTTCGCATGGTGGCGCGGCTGGGGCGCGCCATCGAGCAGCTGGCGGCGCGCTTTCGCATCTTCGCGAAGGCGCAAGAACGCTCCATCGACGCTCGCCAAGCCGCCGCGCGCATGCGCGGGTTGTTTTTCGCCAGCGTGAGCCACGACCTCAAGAGCCCGCTCAACGCGATTTTGGGCTTCACGGAGCTGGTACGCCACACCCAGCTCTCGCCGGGGCAGGCGGAGAGCCTGGAGCTCATCGACCGGCGTGGTCGCGAGCTACTCGCGCTGATCGAGACCATCCTGGATGCGGCGCGCGTGGAGGCCGGTCAGCTGAGCCTGTTGCTCGACGCCGCGGAGGTGCCGGCGCTGCTCGAAGAAGCCGCGATGAAAGGGCGAGATCTCGCCAGCAGCACGGAAACGGCGGTGGTTCCCTCTTGGGACCCGGACCTACCGTTCGTGCGCGTGGACCCGGTGCGCATCCCCCGCGCGCTGGCCACGTTCGTTGCGCACGCGCTGCGCCGAACCACCGGCGGCGAGCTGCATGTCCACGGCAGCGCCGTGCCCGGGGGCGGTGTTCGCATCGACATCGAGCTCCCCCGGCCGGATCCGGATTTGGAGGCGCTGCTCAAGCCGAACCCGCGCCGCGCCGAGACGCAGCACCGTGGGCTCGCCCTGGGCCTGCGCCTCGCCCGCTCCGTGGTGGAGCTGCACGGCGGGACGGTGGAGATCGGCGAGCGCGGCGGGGTCCCGGCCGTATCCGTCCTTTTGCCGGAGATGCCGGGGCTTTGAGCTAGCGAAGGCAGACGTGCGCGCCGGGGTCGCAGAGCCCAGTGGCGCAGTCGCCACCGTCGCGACACCCGACGCAACGCCCCGTCAGCGGATCACAAAATTGGCCGGTGCAATCCCCGTCCACACGGCACTGCACGCACCCACTTCCATCCGCCGCGCAGCGTGGGCCCAATGGAGAGGCGCTGCACTCGTGATCGGCATCGCATTCGTAGCAGACGCCACGGCCCTCGTCGCAGCCGTGGGCCGTGGGCGGGCAGGCCATCTTCTCGCCGCAGACCCGAAGGCACCGGTTGGCGAGGTCGTCGCACGTGAAGCCGACCTTACAATCCGTGTCGAGGAGGCAGGCCACGCAGCGGCGCCGCGACGAGTCACAACGCGGAGCTTCGGCGGAAGAGCAGTCTGCGTCGATGCCACATTCGACGCACTTGCCTTGCGAGCAGTGCAGCACGTCCGGACACTCGCGCCGGGTACCGCAGCCAACGGCGCCCCCAGACCCACCGGGGTTCGCCCCGCCCGCGCCGGTGGCACTCGCGCCGCCATCGCCGCCGGACCCTCCGCGACCTCCCTCGGGGGGCGGTACGTCGAAGTCGAACCTGCCGTTGCAGGCCATGAGACCGAGACCGATGAAGAGCCTTGCCGCCCTCGACAATCAGGGCCCTCCTGCGACGCGACGCGCCTCTCCCGCCGCAAACCCGCGTGGGTAGCGAGCTAGATACCGCTCGGCTTCGCCCTTGGCGCGTGGATCCCCCTGCGCTGCGAGTAGACGCAGGCGCTCGGCCGTCGCGTTCTCTGCGAGCGCGCCGTTCGGAAACTGGAGGAGCAGCTCGGAATAGGCGCGCAGCGCGCCGTTCACGTCCCCCCGCCGCCGCGCCGCGACTCCCCGCGCAAACAAGTCGTTTTGCAGGCTGAGTGCCGAGTCGCGCCCCAAGGGGCGGGCGCCTTCGGGGGCGACTACGCGAGCCGCTGATGAAGGCGCTGCGAGACCGGGAGCGGCCGTGCCCCCGCGCGCTGGAGGTGTGCTGCTCGAGGCTGGGGCCGCTGACACGCCCTCGGCGTCGCCAGGTGGCGCGCAATCTTTCGGCCATCGCTCACCCGCTACGACGCGCTCGCCCTTGGCGCCGAAGCGCACCTCGACGACGCCCTCGGTTACCTCGAGGCGCGTGCGAGAGCCGCTCCCACAATGCTCGCTACCGGTCACGACACGCAGGCGGAAGCGAGTGCCTCGGACCTCCACCTCGGCGTCCGGCGTCTCCACGATGAACCGCTGGCCATCCTTGAGCTTCGCGACGTGCGCGGACAGCTCTCCTCGCTCGAGGGAGAACCGCTCGTCCCGACCTTGACTGTCCACCCGAAATGAAGTGCTGCCTGCCAACACCATCGCGGTGCCGGTGGACAGACGCAGCGTGGCGCCGCCGTCCACCGGCGTCTCGAGCCTCTGGCCTGGCAGCAGCTCGAGGCCGCCGGACAGCGGCTCAGCTGAGCCACTCGATGTTACCGGCCCGTTACCCGCCGCGGCGACGCTGATGGAGATCTGGGTAGCATCACGCGCTTTCCAAGAAACGAACAGCATCGTCACGGCCGCGGCTGTGAGCGCGGCCGCGACGCCAGCGCCAAGCCTCAGCCGGAGGCGGCGGGAGCGCGCCTGGATCGCTCGGCGAATCGTAGCCAGGCTCCGCTGCCTATCGGGAGCGGCGGAGCGCGCGCTCGGGAGGTACTTGCTCAGCAAGCGCGCGGCGGTCACGGCGTAGCGCGGAGCGTTCATTCGTCCTCCGATTGCTGGAGGAGCCGCTTCAACGTAGGGTCGCGCTCGATACGTTGGTGCAGCTCGCGGCGCCCGCGTACCAAACGGCTCTGCGCCGCGCTGACGGTCACGCTCGTGATCTGCGCCACCTCTTTCAAATCGTAGCCGTAGACGTCGTGCAGCAGGTAGGTCCAGGCTCGACCGCGGTCCATCTTGTCGAGCGTGCTGCGAATTCGATCGATGGCTTGGCGGGCGACCACGACCCCCGCATGGCTGCGAGCGACGCCCGCCGATTCGTCCAGCTCGTCCGGCGCGAACATTCGCCGGTCCGCGCGGCGGCGACGAATCACGCGGAATGCGGCGCGGGCGGAGACGACGGAGATCCACGCGTCTAACGGGCACTCGCCCTTGAACCGGTCGATGGTGTCCACCAGCGCGAACAGCGCTTTTTGGGCGACGTCCTCGTAATCGGGATCTTGGGCGCCCAGCAGCCGCCGGAGCGTGCGATCCACGATGGGGCGGACTCGCTCGTAAAAAGCGTTCGAGATCGCGGCGTCTCGGTCCTTGAGCCCGGCGATGAGCTCTTCGTCGTCCGGCCCCGGGTCGGGACGCAAGCTCTCCGGAGCCGGCAGCGGCGGCACCAGCATGAGCGGAGGACGAAGCGCGGGCGACATGGGCGGACGTTGAAAGGGGTGCCGTGAGCCGCGAGAGATCAGGCAGGCAACGTCAAAATCCCGCTCGAAAGCCCAGCTCACCCACTGCCCGCAGCGGGGCGACTACCGCCACGCGGTTTCCGTGGGTGTACACGTCGGTCCTACCGAACATGATCTCGGCCCCGGCCGCCGCAAAGATACCGGTACCTTGGCTCAAACGTACCCCCGCTTCGAGGAGGGCATCGCACCCGGGCAGCCAGCGACTGCGAGCGTCCGGCTGGACGTCATCCTCGGAGAAGTGCGAGGCCTCCAAAAAGCCCGCGAAGGCGTCGACGCGCGCGCCGAGCACCCACGCGCTCGACGCTTCGTCCAGTGCAGACAACGCGAGCCCGGCCCCCAGCTGCGCTGCGCGCGTCGTCGCTTGCGCCTCCGGGATGGTGCCGGTGCGACCGGCGACGAATAGCCGCGCCCATAGCGGCCCAGCGTGCTGCCACCGGAACCCGGCCGTGGCTCCCAACCCTGAAGCGGTTCCGCCGATGCCGACGGCCGCGGCCCCCGCGAGCTCGATGGCGCGCCCGTGGAATGATGGCAGCTTCTCTGGGCTCGGCTCGCCCCTGGAAGGGGCGGTAACCGATGGCGAGCTCGATGGGGACGGCTGCGTGACAGGCTCGACGAGCTCCACGAACATGCTCGCCGCGGCGAAACCGAGCAGGCGCCCGCGCTCGGACGCGTCCCGCTCGCTGCCGCCTCGCGGCGCACCGAACGAGATGTCGCGGTCTACCCAGCGACGCTCGCGCGCCATGTAGCAATGAAGACGAGCGCGGCTCCCGTCCGCGGACCAGCTGAGCTCGACCACGCCATCGAAAGCGGTTGCGCGCTCCGCGCTCTCCGTGTCCGGGGGATCGCTCCCGACTGCGATCAACTCGACTCGCCCGTCCTCCCCGAGAACCGCACGCGCGGCGCTCTCGACCGAAGCGGCGACCGAGTCGTCCGCGCTCCCCGCGATGACCAGCACGACGATGGAGGCCGCTAATGACACCTGCAGCTCATTCGGGGGCGCCGCAAGCGAGCCACTCGCCAAGCTTCCGTCGTTCGGACTCCGGAACCGACATCCCCTCCGGCATGTACGTATTGACGGCGTTCGGTCCCGCCGCGGCGGCGCGATCGACCTCGTCACGATGAGCTACGATCTGCGCCAAGGTACTGAGCTTGGGGGACTCGGGCCCGCCATCCGCGTGACACGCCAGGCAGTAGCTCTGCATGAAGGAGCTGCCGAAATTTTCGTAGGTCAAAGTCGAGCCACTCGGGCAGGTGCTGCCGGTGGAGTCCCCAAGGTCACTACCACACGCGCCGACGAAGGCTGCTCCGCAAATGGCCAACGCAAGGAGGAGGAGCGACGGGCGTGATTCAGGTTCAAATTGCATGAGTCAGAAGTTCCTTTGCTTGGAGTGCACCGAGGTCAGAAAAATCAGTCCGCGAACGACCACGTAGCGGCGCTCGCGATTGAATTTTGCCGGGTGCAGCGAATGTCGAGCAATGCGCGCTTGGCTGCATGCTCGAGGCGAGGTGGTGGCACCCGTAGTGGCGACATGAATCTCAACTTCAAGCTTGCCCCCGCCCTCGTCATTGCGCTCGTCGCCGCTTGCTCGGGGGGTGAAGAGAGCTCGCTCCCGCCCGCTCCGAGCGCTGGAACCGCTGCCGGGGCGGCCGCAAATGGCGGCTCTGCGAGTGGCGGCTCGGGCGCCGTCAGCGCCGGAGGAGCGACGGCCGGTGCGGCGGGGGCTAGTAGCGCGGCGGGTAGCGCAAGCAGCGGCGGAACGGGCGGCAGCGGCGGAACGGGCGGAACGGGCGGCAGCGGTGGAGCGCCGGCTGCGGGCAGCGCCGGCGCCTCAGCGGGCGCTGGAGGCGCGAGCGCAGGGAGCTCGGGCGCTCTCCCGATGGACGGCGCCGCGCTCTTCGCTGCCAATTGCGCAGCATGCCACGGTAACCAGGGCGTCGGCGGGCCCCTCGGGCCGGAGCTCCAGCACCCTGTGCGCGACTACTCGGCTTGGGTGACGCGGCACGGCCGAGCCATGACCACTTTCCCGGCGCCCATGCTGCCGGTCGCGGCCGACAAGCTCTCGGACTCCAACCTCGAGGCGATCTGGGACTACTTGGACCAGCCTCCGCAACCGACGAGCGGGCAAGCACTTTTTCTGGACTACTGCGCCAACTGCCACGGCGCGGACGGCAAAGGCGGCCCCACTGGCCGCAACATCTTGAACGAGCTGAACGGCCTGAAGACTCTGGTTCGGCAAGGCGCCCACGGTGGTGAATTCGAGATGAGGCGTGAATACATGCCCGCGTTCTCCGCGACGCGCATCACGGACACTGAGCTGAACCTCATCTACACCTACGTGGAGAGCCTGTGAGCATTGGCGAAGCGCGGCTCATTGCTGCCCCGCCGCCCTGGTCTCCAGGTTTCGTGAGTTAGAAACCTCGCCGTTACGGAGGCTCGCCCAGGCTCTTGGGCGCATGCAGCTGGACGCGCTTCAGTCACTCGCGCTGTCCGTGGCGCAAGCGCGCTCGCCGGACTCCGTGCTGATGCAGATGGTGCAGGGGCTCGGGATGTGGGAGGGAGTCGCCCTCGCTCGGGTTTGGCTGCTCCGGGACACCGAGCACGAGCCGCCTTACCTGGAGCTAAAGGCGAGCATCGGCGCTTCGAAGGTGGACCCGACGCGGCGCTGGAACCGCACCGACGGAGCTCATCAGAAGATTCTGCTCTCCTACGGTAAGGTCGGCTACATCGCGTCCAACAACCGGCCCCTGCTGCTGCAGCGTGGCCCGCGCGATTGGCTGGTGCAGCCGGACTGGGCGGACGCGGAGGGCATCCAAAGCTTTGCCGGGCAGCCCTTGTGCTTCAAGGGTCAAGTGCTCGGGGTCGTGGCGTTCTTCAGTCGCAGGAGGCTGGAGAAGTCCGATCTGGACTGGCTGCGCGTCTTCGCCGATCACGCGGCGGTCGCCATCGCCAACGCGCGGGCTTTCGAAGAGATCGCGCGGCTCAAGGAGAGCGCGGAGCGGGAGCGCGACTACCTGCGCGAGGCAGTGCGGAGCGCGCTACAGCACGGGGACGTCATCGCCGAGAGCCCGGAGATGAAGCGAGTTTTGTCGCAGGTTCAGGCGGTTTCCCGCACGGACTCCTCGGTCTTGATCCTCGGCGAGAGCGGCGTGGGCAAAGAGCTCATCGCGGCGGCGGTGCACGACAGCAGCGCCCGGCGCGACGGCCCGCTCGTGAAGGTGAACTGCGCGAGCGTACCGCGTGAGCTGTTCGAGAGCGAGTTCTTCGGCCACGTGCGCGGCGCCTTCAGCGGCGCCGCACGGGACCGGCAAGGTCGCTTCTTGCTCGCCGACCGCGGCTCGCTCTTTTTGGACGAGGTCGGTGAGATACCGCTCGAGCTGCAAGGCAAGCTGCTACGCGTCCTGCAGGAGCGCACCTTCGAGGCAGTGGGGGACGACCGCACCCGCGAGGTGAACGTGCGGGTGATCGCCGCCACCAATCGTCCCCTCGATGCAGAGGTGGACAAGGGCCTGTTTCGACGCGACCTGTTCTATCGCCTGAACGTCCTGCCGATCGAGGTGCCGCCGCTGCGCCAGCGCCGGGCCGACATCCTGCCCATGGCGCGCCGCTTCCTGCGGACGACGGCCCATCGGCTGCACCTCCCCCAGCGGGAGCTCTCGGCCGACGACGAGCGCGCGCTTCTGGCCTACGATTTCCCGGGCAATGTGCGCGAGCTGCAGAACATCATCGAGCGGGCGGTGGTGCTGAGCACTCGCGCGGAGCGGGGACTAGGCCTCGAGCTGGGGGGCGCGACCGCGGTCGAGCCACCACCCGCGCCTCGCGACGAGCCGAGCAGCGGCGAAGTACTGGGGGAAGGCGCCTTTCGAGAGCTGGAGCGGCGCAACGTGCTGAACGCGCTCCAGCGCTGCGGTTACCGCATCGCGGGGCAGCGCGGCGCGGCCAAGCTGCTCGGGCTCAGCCCCAGCACGCTCACGTATCGCATGAAGCAGCTCGGCCTCGAGCGGCCACGCTGACGAAGCAGTAACGCTTCGGAAACTCGCGAGGGCTGGGGCTGCGCGAGATTGGCGAGCAGTCTCACCAAGACTTGCGACTCACGAATTGCTGCGTGTTTCTCGCCCGTGAACGAAGCCGCGCTTCTTGCCTGATTTGCGGGGACCTCCCGAGGCCGCGCCCGCTGGCATGCGGCTCGCAATGCCTCCTTGCACGCAGGCACGGCCGGTTGGGGCCGCCTGCGCAACCACCCTTCGGAGAGAACAAAAGCAATGCCCAAAGTCGAAGCTCCCATGAACAAGTCCGGCGATTTCCTGGTGGACTACGAAGAGAAGGTCTTCGAGGACGTCAAGGCGGGGCCAGGGGAGAAGGCGCTGGTTACCTTCCATACCGTAGCCTTCGAAGGCTCCATCGGTTTGGTGAACCTGCTGCAGGCGGTGCGGCTCCAGCGCAAAGGATTCGAGACCTCCGTGCTCCTTTATGGCCCTGGCGTCACGCTCGGGGTGCAGCGCGGCTTTCCCAAGCTCGGTGACGAGGCGTTCCCCGGCCACCTCAACTTCAACGGGCAGATCAAGAAGTTCATGGCCGAGGGCGGCAAGGTTTACGCCTGCCGGTTCGCGCTGCAGGCCCTCTATGGCCACGGGGAAAAGGCGCTGATCGAAGGCATCACGCCGATCAACCCGCTCGACGTGCTGGACCTGATTCTGCTGCATCGCAAAGACAACGCGTTCATCTTGGACACCTGGACGGTGTAGAGATGCCGCGCAAAGTACGCGCCGCCGCCGTGCAACTGAGCCCCGTGCTGTTCAGCCGTGAAGGCACGACCAGCAAGGTGTGCGACAAGATTGCCGAAGCGGCGGCGCAGGGCGCCGAGCTCGTCGTCTTCCCCGAAACGGTAGTGCCTTACTACCCTTACTTCTCCTTCATCAAGGCCCCGGCCCTGATCGGGGCGGAGCACTTGCTGCTCATGGAGGAGGCAGTAGTGGTGCCGGGGCCGAGCACCGAAGCGATCTCGCAAGCGGCCCGCCGGGCCGGCGCCGTGGTCTCGATCGGTGTGAACGAGCGGGACCACGGCACGCTGTACAACACCCAGCTGCTCTTCGACGCGGACGGGCGGCTCGTGCAAGCGCGCCGCAAGATCACCCCGACCTACCACGAACGCATGATCTGGGGTCAGGGCGACGGCTCGGGGCTACGCGCGGTGGACACGCGGGTGGGCCGCGTTGGCTCGCTCGCCTGCTGGGAGCACTACAACCCACTCGCGCGCTACGCCCTGATGGCGGACCACGAAGAGATTCACGTGGCGGCCTTTCCCGGCTCGCTCGTCGGAGACATTTTCCGCGAGCAGATCGAAGTAACGATCCGTCACCACGCGCTCGAGTCGGGTTGCTTCGTGGTGAACGCCACCGGCTTCTTGACGGAGGAGCAGGTGGCGCTCGTCGCCGGGGACACCAAGCTCGAGAGAGCCCTGCGCGGTGGTTGCTTCACCGCCATCGTCTCTCCGGAGGGCACCCTGCTAGCCCCGCCCCTCACGGAAGGGGAGGGCATGGTGATCGCGGACTTGGATCTCGCGCTCCTCGCCAAGCGCAAACGCATGATGGACAGCGTTGGCCACTACAGCCGGCCGGAGCTGCTCTCCGTGCTCATCGACCGGCGTTCGCAGCCGCACCTTCACGACAAGAAAACCGCTCTTAACGCGATTGGAACGAGCCATGAACCGCTCCCTGCCGCTCCTGACAGCCACCACGAAGACGACTCGACGCCGCCTGCCTACTCCTGAGCTGCTCTCCGAGCTGCAAGCCTTCGGGGTGCGCTGGGAGGACGATCGCGGACCCGGTCTCAGCCGCGCCGGCGGCGCTGGCCCCTCCGATCACAAGGCGATCACCCTCGACCACCAGACCGTGATGGTGCCGATCTTGACCCTGCCGTCGGCGGTTTCGCACTACACCGCGCGCGTCAGCGCTCACGGCAACGGCGCGACCTTGCTCCGGGCAGGTGAGCCGATCGCGGACATCACCTTTCCCAAACAGCCGCGCTTCTACGGGCTGCAGACGGAAGATGGCGTCCCGTACTGGAAGCTCGCCACGCTGCACGGCTCGGACGTGCTGGCCACGACGGTGCTTCAAACCTGCACGCGCTACGGAAACCGAGAGACAGCGTGCCAGTTCTGCGCGATCGGTCAATCGCTCGCGGCCAAGTCCACGGTGCCCGAGAAGACGCCCGCGCAGCTCGCCGAGGTGGCGCGCGCGGCGGCGGAGCTGGACGGCGTGAAACACGTGGTGCTCACCACTGGCACTCCCCGCACCCCGGACCGCGGAGCCGCGCTGCTGGCCGAGTGCGCGCGCGCCATCAAGGCGGCTTCCGGCCTGCCGATCCAAGCTCAGTGCGAGCCGCCCGAGGACTTCGCCTGGTTCCGGCGGCTCCAGGAGGCCGGCGTGGACAGCCTGGGCCTTCATCTGGAGGCGGTCACGGAGCGGGTGCGCCGCCGCATCATGCCGGGGAAGGCGGAGGTACCGGTCAGCGTCTACTTCGACGCGTTCGCGGAAGCGGTGCGGGTGTTCGGTCGCGGCCAGGTCTCGACGTACATCCTCGCCGGTCTGGGAGACACCCGAGAAGAGATCTTGGAGATGAGTGAGCGGCTCGTGAAGGCCGGCGTCTACCCCTTCGTCGTGCCGTTCGTGCCGATTTCGGGCACCGCGCTGGAGCACGAGCCGCCGCCCGATGCCCTGTTCTTGCGCGACACTCTGGATGGGGTGGCGGCGATCCTGGCCGATCACGAGCTGAAGAGCGCAGACATCAAAGCCGGCTGCGGTCGCTGCGGTGCCTGCTCCACCCTGAAGGCGCGGGAGGTGGGTCGTGCTTGATCGCGTCAACCCGTGGGGGCGCCCCGTGCGGCCGAGCTTGAGCGCTCGCGTGGTGGCGCAGGTCGCCACCGAGCCTTGGGAGGTTGCCGGCTACCGGGCGCTGCGCCGCGAGATCTTCGCGGAGGAGCAGGGGCTCTTCGAAGGCTCGGATTTCGATGAGCACGACGCGCACGCGCTGCCGATCGTCGCTCAGAGCCAGATCGCGGGGATGGCGGACGACGTGGTGGGAGTGGTCCGGATTTTCAGGAGCGAGCCGGGCACGTGGTACGGCGGACGGCTCGGAGTCCGCAAGGAATACCGCCGCTTCGGGGCGATCGGGACCGCGCTCATCACGACTGCGGTCTCCACCGCTCACGGCCTCGGCTGCCAGCGGTTCCTCGCGACGGTGCAGCTCGCCAACGTGCGCTACTTCGAGCGCCATCACTTTCGAGCCCTACGCGTCGTGGAGGTGCGAGGCCTCGCCCACCAGCTCATGCAGGCGGATTTGGCCTGCTACCCGCCCCGCCTCGAAAGCGAACGGCTCGTTCAAGCGAGGGTCGCGTGAAGGTCGCCAGCGGTGCGCTCGCGGCTCTGACCGAGGAGCTGCGCGGACGCGCAGAGCTCGGGTTGAAGCGCGATATTCAACTGCCGGCGCGCGTCTTCGCTTCCGCCCAGCGGAGCGCTTGGTTTCCGTCGCGCGAGCCCATCCTCAACGGCGACGACGCCGCGGCGCTCCCCGATGGGGATGGCTATGCGCTGCTCGCGGCGGAAGGGATGAGGCCGGAGCTGGTCGCCGCTGATCCGTGGTTTGCCGGCTTCTGCTCCGTCATGGTCAACCTGAGCGACGTAGCCGCCATGGGGGGCCGGCCCTGGGCGGTGGTGGACGCCCTGTTCATGGGGAGCGGGGAGAACGAGCGCGTGCTCGAGGGCATGAAGGCGGCCAGTGAGCTCTTCGGAGTACCGGTGGTGGGCGGCCACACCGCGCGGGTGGACGGGCCCACGCTGCTCTCCGTCGCGGTGCTCGGTCGCGCCCAGCGACTCATCTCCAGCCATGCCGCCAAGCCGGGGCAGACCTTGCTGATGGCGGTAGATCTCCGCGGCAGCTTTCGGCTCGCGGGCGCCTTCAACGCGGCCACGACGGCATCCGCGCAGCAACTGCGGGCCGGGCTCGCGGTGCTGCCAGAGCTGGCGGAGGCGGGGCTGGTCGGCGCCGGCAAGGACATCAGCATGGCCGGTACCTGCGGCTCGCTCGCGATGCTGCTGGAGACGTCCGGAGTCGGCGCTCGCCTGGAGCTTTCACGGGTGCCGGCGCCGCTGGAAGTCGACCCTCTGCGCTGGCTTACCGCGTTCCCCAGCTATGGGTTCGTGCTCACGGCCGAGCAAAGCGCGGTCGCCGCCATCTGCGCACGTTTCGACCGCGTGGGGGTGGCGTGCGCGGCGGTGGGCACGGTCGACGATACCAAGCAGCTGCGGCTCGAGCACGCGGGGGAGTCGGCGCTGTACTTGGACCTGAGCGAGCGGCCTCTCACCGGCTTCGGGGCGAGCCCGTGACCTCCATCGGTCTCTTCACGTACTCGACCAAGCCGCGCGGCAGCGTGGTGCACGCCTGCTGTTTGGCGGAAGCGCTCAGCGCGCGCGGTCACGACGTCACGCTGTATGCGCTCTCCAAATCCGGCGATGAGCTGTTTCGCAAGTTGCGCTGTTCGGTCCGGTACCTGCGCGCCGAAGCGGCTCCGGCGGATGTGGACGCGCTGATAGCCCAGCGCATCGGTGAGGTTGCCAGGGGCGTCGCCGCGCTCTCGCCCCGCCACGACGTCTACCATGCCGAAGATTGCCTCGTCGCGAGCGGACTCCTCTCGCTCGGGACGAGGTTCGGCCCCATCGTTCGTACGCTCCATCACTACGAGCAGTTCGAGAGCCGCTACCTCCAGGATTGTCAGCGCGGCTCAATTCTAGGCGCGGCCGCGGTGGCGTGCGTGAGCCGCGTCAGCCAGCGCGACGTTCAGCGGGAGCTATCCCGCCTTTGCCCCATCATCGGCAATGGCGTGGACTTCGAGCGCTTTTCGGGCGGGGTGGAGCTACGTGACTGGGCTCGCCGGCGCTTCGGCGTCGTGGAGGGTCAGCTGGTAGTCGCCAGCGTGGGCGGGGTCGAGCCCCGCAAAAACACGCTGCGAGCGCTCGAGGCGATGGTGCCCGTGCTTCGGCAGCACCCGACCGCGCGCTGGCTCATCGCCGGCGGCTCGAGCATCTGGGAGCACGACTCGTACCGCCTCGAGTTCGCGCAGCGGCTGGACGCGCTCGAGCCCAGCGTGCGCGAGCGAATCGTCCAGCTCGGGGCGGTGTCGGAGCGCGAGCTCACCGCGCTCTACCAGGTGAGCCAAGTCTTGCTTTGCGCGTCGCTCCAGGAGGGATTCGGCCTCTGCGTGCTGGAAGCCATGGCCGCGGGGGCGGCCGTGGTCGTCTCCGCGCGCGAGCCGTTCACCGAATACCTGGACGCGTCCAGCGCTCGCTTCGTCGACCCAGAGTGCACTGCGAGCATCACCGCCGCGGTGGACGAGCTGTGGAACGACCCCGACCGCTGCGCCGAGCTGAGCCGCAATGGCACCCGCGTTGCGCGTCGATTCTCTTGGGACACCGTGGCCCGCGAGCACGAGCGCCTGTACCGCGGCTTGCTCGAGCGACGAGCCTCCGCTTTCGAACTTTACGAGGAAACCAACCATGCCTGAGATGAATTTTCGTGTGAAATGGCCGAACGGCAAAGTCCAAGACTGCTACTCGCCCAGCTACGTGATCGAGGACTACCTGCACGAAGGACAGAGCTACGCGCTGGACGACTTCGTGCACCGCGCGCGGACCGCGCTGACCATCGCCTCGGAGCGTGTTCTGGCCAAATACGGCTTCGAATGTAGCTCCGCGCTCGACCAGCTGCGCGACATCGAGCAGACCGAGTCCAGCATCCCGGCCGGAGAGCGCTCCGGTAAAGTATCCGTGCTCTCGTTCACCCGGCACGGCGCGCGCGATGCCCGCGCCAAGAAGGCGGAGCATTTCACGGTCGTCGTCGTCGGGGGCGGCCAAGCCGGGCTGTCGATGAGCTACCTGCTCAAGCAAAGGGGCGTCTCCCACGTGGTGCTCGAGGGAAAGCGCATCGCGAGCGCGTGGCGTGACGAGCGCTGGGACTCGTTTTGCCTCGTGACCCCGAACTGGCAATGCCGTTTGCCAGGCCATCCCTACGACGGCGACGATCCTCAGGGCTTCATGGGCCGCGACGACATCGTGGCCTACGTCGAGAGCTACGCGCGCCGCTTCGAGCTGCCGGTGCGGGAGGGAGTGTGGGTCAAGGCAGTGCGGCGGTCGCACGCCGCGCGGGGCTTCGAGATCGAAACCTCCGAGGGGAACCTGACTGCCGAGCAGGTCGTCGTCGCGACCGGGGGCTACCACCGGCCCCGCACCCCGCGCTACGCGGAGGACATCGCGCTGCACCAGCTCCACTCTTCCCAGTACCGAAACTCCGATCAGCTGCCCCCCGGCGACGTGCTCGTGGTCGGCACCGGCCAATCCGGCTGCCAAATTGCGGAAGATTTGCACCTTTTGGGGCGCAAAGTGCACCTCGCGGTGGGGAGCGCGCCGCGCTGCGCCCGCCGTCACCGAGGCAAGGACGTCGTCGAGTGGCTCGAGGCGATGGGTCACTACGAGGTGCCCATCCACGAGCAGAACAACCCGGAGGAGCTGCGCGAGCGAGCGAACCACTACGTCACGGGGCGCGCGGGGGGCCACGATTTGGACCTGCGTCGCTTTGCGCTCGAGGGCATGAAGCTCTACGGGCCCGCCTTGGCGCTCGAGGACGGCAAGCTGCGCTTCGCGCCCAAGCTGAAGCAACACTTGGATCGCGCGGACGACGTGTACCGCAGCATCAACCGCGCCATCGACAAGCACATCGCCGACCATGGCATCTCCGCGCCCGAGGAGCCGGAGTATCAGGCAGTGTGGGAACCCAGCGAAGAGCCCGCCGAGCTAGACCTCGCGACGAGCGGCATCACCAGCATCGTGTGGGCGACCGGTTTCCATACGGACTTCAGCTGGGTGAAAGCGCCGGTGTTCGACGAACGGGGCAAGGTCGCTCACCTTCGCGGTGTCACGCGCGAGCCGGGGCTCTTCTTTCTGGGCTTGCCGTGGCTGCACACCTGGGGCTCAGGCCGGTTTTCCGGCGTGAAAACGGACGCGGAGCACCTCGTGGAGCAGATGTTCGCGCGGGAGCCAGCAGCCGAGCTGGGCTCGAGCGTCACGGTGGCCGCGGTCTGACCTCTCCGGTGTAAGCTCCCGGGGTGCTCGTGCGTCCCGGGTTTTGGCTGGCCGCGTGCCTCACGGCGCTAGCGTGCGCAGGAGCAGGCACGGCGCCTTCCCGTGGCCGCCAGGAGGAAGCCAAGAGCCGCGAGCCGCTCAGCAACGTGCTGCGCGCGGACTACGTCGGGTCGCAGGCCTGCGCAGGCTGCCATGCTTCGATCTACGAGGCGTGGCTGCGTTCGCCGATGCACCGCATGACGCGGGAGGTCGCGAGCACGGAGCTCTCCGCGCCGTTCGACGGGCGGGAGCTTGCGCTCGGCGGTGCGGTGGCGCGGCTGGAGACGCACGAGGGAAAGCGCTTCGTCGGTCTCTCGCAAGGGGAGCAGAACGAGCTGTACCGCGTCACCAAGGTGATCGGCGGCCGCTACCGGGAGGACTTCGTCGGCGAGCTCGTCCCTGCGAGCTCCCCGTTCGGCGTGGCGCTGGAGGAGCAGCGCGTGCTGCCAGTCTCTTACCTGCGCTTCGACGGAACCCTGCGCTACAAGGGCTATTCGGTGATGGTGCGGGAGCGCCATGGCCTGGAGGCGGGCCTGGTTTGGCAGCGAGCCTGCGTGCTGTGTCACAACACCGCGCCGCAGGTCGTCGCGCTCTACGACGAGCTCTACGGCGCCAAGGCGCCCTCTTACCAGGGCTCGGCGAGCAACGAGCTGCCCGCGAGCAAGGCCTTTCGCTACGTGGTGGATGACGCGGCCGGGCTCCGCCAGGCGCTGGCCGGCGAGCTCGCGCTCTTGGGCGCGCGCGGCTCCTTGCCGGAGAACGAGCGCCACGCGCTGGAGATTGCGATCTCGAACACGCGTGAGCGATTCGGCGAGGCGCACCTCGTGGAGCTCGGCGTGGGCTGCGAGAGCTGTCACGGTGGCTCGCGCGCCCACGCGGAGGCGCCGCACCGCTTCGATCCGAGCTTTGCGCTACGCAGCTCCTTCATGCACGTGGAGACGGCGAGCGGCGGTAGGCCCACGCGCGCGCAAGACCAAAATCGCACCTGCGCCAAGTGCCATACCGTCCTGTTCTCCCAGTACCCCTTCACCTGGGAAGGAGGCGAGCGCCGCACATCCCCCGGCGGGAGCACCACCAACTCTGGCGAGGCGCGCGACTTCTTACTCGGCGGCTGCGCTAGCGCCATGACCTGCAGCACCTGCCACGATCCGCACGGGGAGGACTCGAAGGCGCGGCTCGAAGAGCTAGGCACCGTCCGCGGCAACCGCGTTTGCACCAGCTGCCACCGAGAGCTCGAAAGCCCTCTCGCTCTCGGACGCCACTCGCACCACCGTGCCGACGGCGCAGGCAGCGCGTGCCTGAGCTGCCACATGCCGAAGAAGAACATGGGTCTGGCCTATGACTTCACGCGGTACCATCGTATCGGCTCGCCGACGGAGCAGGCACGAGTGCTCGGCGATCGTCCGCTCGATTGCGCGCTCTGCCACGCCGAGCGCAGCGTTGAGCAGATCACGGCCACCATGGAGAAATGGTGGGGCAAGCGCTACGATCGCGCGCGGCTACGCCGACTCTACGGACAGGATTTGAGGGCGAACCCTGTGCGCATCACGCTCATCGGCGGTAAGCCCCACGAACAGGCGCTGGCCGCAGACATCGCGGCCGCGCAGCAAGTGCCGGATACGCTGGAGGCGACCCTCGCGCTGCTCGGCAGCGAGTACCCGCTGGTGCGCTACTTTGCACGCCACAGCTTGGAAAAGCGGGCCGGCGCAGAGCTGGCCCTGGACATGAGCTTGCCGGGGCCGCAGCTCGTGCAAGCAGCGAGGGCGCGTCTGAACGCGGCTCGCTGAGCCTCAGGCCGGTGCGTGCCGGTCGATCCAGGTCTTGTGAATGTCCGGGATGTCGTCCAGCAGCTTCTTCGTTACGGCGTCTTGCGGCCGCGAGGTGATGTCCTCGGGCGACGCCTGCTCCACGATGCGGCCCTCGTGCATGATGAAGATGCGGTTGGACACGTAGCCAGCCAGGTGAACATCGTGCGTGATGAACACGATGGTCATGTCCAGCTGCTCTTTCAGCTTCATCAAGTAGTCCAGGATGTTCGCGCGGCTGCACGCGTCCACCATGCTCGTCGGCTCGTCGGCGACGAGCACGCGCGGGCGCAGGATGAAGATGCGCGCCAGCAGCATGCGCTGCATTTGGCCGCCCGAAAGCTCGAACGGGTACTTTCCGTCCAGCTCCCGCGGCTTGATGTTCACCGCGAGCAGAGCTTGGTCGACCCGCTCGTCGATCTCCTTCTCGCTCGGCTTTTGCTCGAACAGGTTGAAGGCGCTCTTCAGCTGCGCGCGAATCGTGAAGAACTGATTGAAGCAGGAGAACGGGTCTTGAAAGACCGCCTGCACCTGCCGCCAGTGCTGGCGTGGATCCCCGGAGCTCTCGATGGGCTTGCCCTCGTAGAGCAGCTTGCCGCTGGTCGGCTTCTCCAGCCGTAGCAGCATCTTCGCGAGCACCGTCTTGCCGCAGCCGGACTGACCGACCACGGAGACGATTTCCTTGTCGTAGATCTTGAAGGAGACGTCGTCGACCGCGTGCTTGATCTTCTTGCCGTGGCCGTAGATGCGTGAGAGCCCGCTCGCCTCGAACTTGACGTTGTCACTCGGCATACTGACACCTCACTTCGCGCGCCTTCACGATGCGAATGATCTGCTCGTTCTGCTTGCAGTCCGGTCGCACCTCCGGGCAGCGCTCGGCGAACCGGCAACCGGTGATGCGGTAGGCCAGGTTGGGGGGAGCGCCCTCGATCGCGACCGGCTTATCTGCCTTGTGGCCCGGTTCCGCGCTGAGCATCGAGCCCATGAGCGCGCGCGTGTACGGCTGGCGCGAGTCGAAGATGACTTGCTCCGTCGTACCGAGCTCCACGAACTCACCCGCGTACATCACCGCGATGCGCGCCGAGACGTGGCGCAGGAGCGGCAGCTCGTGGGTGATGAAGAGCATGCTGCCGATGATGCCTTGGTCCATCAGGTCGAACAGCAGCCGGATCACGGACTTTTGCGTGCTCACGTCCAGCGCGGAGGTCGGCTCGTCCGCGATGACCACGCGAGGGTTCATCAGGGTGGAGATGCCGATGACCACGCGCTGCTTCATGCCGGCGGGTAGCTGAATCGGGTAAGAGTTGAGCACGAGGTTCGCGTCCAGCCCGATCTTCTCGAAGCGCTGGCGGAGGAGGCCCTGAATCTCTTTCTTGTCGGCCTTGTCGTCGTGGCTCAGGATCATGTCCGTCGCCAGATCCTTCACCTTGCGGGTCGGATTCAGCGAGTTGAGCGCGCCCTGAGGGATCATCGACACCAGCTTACCGAGCACGTCCTTCCGGTTGCGCTCGACATCCATGCCGATGATGCTCTTGCCGTCCACCTTCACGTCGCCCGACGTGAGGTGCAGTGGCGGGATGTACAGGCCCATGCAGGCGCTGACGAGCGTCGTCTTGCCGCAGCCGGACTCGCCGGCGATCCCGAGAATTTCGCCTTCCTTCAAGCTGAAGGAGACGTCGTCCACCGCTTGGACTTTGGTGCCGAAGCGGGTGAGGTAATGCGCGCGTAGCTTTTCGACTTCGAAGATCGGAGTAGCCATGGTCACTTACGGAGCCGCGGGTTGAAGACGCCTTCCAGGCTGGTGTTCAGCACGTAAAGCGCGAGCACCACCGCGGTGATGAGGGCCATCGCCGGCATGAAGGCCCACCAGGCGCCGTCCGTCAGCGCCTCGTTGTTCTTGGCCTCGTTCAGAATTTTGCCGAGTGAAATGGTGTCGTACGGCCCCAGGCCGAGGAGGCTGATGCTCGCCTCGGCCAGGATGCCGGTGGCGGTCTGGATGATGAACACCATGAAGATGTAGCTGAGCAGGTACGGCAAGATATGCAAGCCGACGATGCCGGCCGTGCTGTAGCCGTTGATGCGCGCGAGCGCGACGTGATCCCGCGCCCGGATGCTGGAAGCCTGCGCACGCACGGCGCGCGCGCTCCAGGTCCACGTCGTCCCGCCGATGAGCAGAGCGATGAGGGTCAGGCTCCGGCCCTCTTCCATGCTCGAGCTGATCAGAATGAGCACGATGAGGCTGGGAATGACGAGGAACAAGTTCGTCAGGACGGTGAGCACGTCGTCGATGAGGCCCCCCTTGTAGCCGCCGTAGACGCCGATGATGGTCCCGACGGTGGTGGCGAGCAGCCCGGCGACGAGCCCCACGTAAAGCGAGCTGCGGAGCCCCTGGATGAGCAAGGACACCATGTCCAGCCCGAGGTGGTCCGTGCCGAGCAGGGCATTGGACGACGGCTCCGTGAAGGCCAGCCCGAGGCGCGTCTTGGTGTCCACGTTGTAGACGACGGGGCCGAGCAGCGCGAGCAGGAGCGTCGCGATCAGCAGCACCGAGCCGAACACGAAGGACGGCTGCTTGAGCAGGTTTTTGAACAGCTTCAAGACTACTTGCTTCCTTGCACGGCGCGAATACGCGGATCCAAAAGACTGATGAGGACGTCTGCGCTGAAGTTGGCGACGAGCACCGTGGTCGTCACCAGCAAGCAACAGCCAGTGATGACCGGGTAGTCGTTACCCTGAATCGCAGTGAGGATGGTCATGCCCAGGCCGGGGTAGCTGAAGATGATTTCCGCGATGAGCGCGCCGCCGACCATGGTGCCGAGCGAAACGGCGAGGCCGGTGAGCTGAGGCAGCATGGCGTTTCGGAACATGTAAAACAGGATCTGGTTTTCTCGGACGCCGAGCAGCTTGGCGTACTTCACGTAGTCCGTGCCAAGCTCGTAGATGCACATCGAGCGCATGCCGATGGCCTGCCCGCCCACCACGAGGAGGAACACGGAGAGGAACGGCAGCACGTAGTAGTAGGCCGCGCTCTGGAAGAACTCCCAGCTCAAGCCGGGGGTGAGCCCTTCGTCGTAGCCTCCGAGCGCCGGGAACCACTCCAGCTTGATGCCGAACAGGTAAACCAGGAGTAGCCCGAAGCAAAATGCCGGAACCGCGCTCATGAGGAGCGCGATCGGGTAGAAGACTTTGTCGAAGATCCCGCGCTTGTACGCGGCCAGCGCGCCGAGCACGTTGCCGATGAGCCAGCCCACCACGATGGTCGGAAGCTGCAGCGCGAAGGTCCACGGCAGCGCGGTCTTGATGATTTCGCTCACGCGCTTGGGATGCTGGAGGATGGAACCGCCGAGGTCCCCCTGCAGGCTCATGCCCACGTAGCTCGCGAACTGGGAGCCGAGCGAGGTGCGGAGCGGCTTGCCATCCGCCGAGCGAAGCACCTTGCCCTGCTCGTCCACTTGAACGAGGCCGAACTCCTTGAGGTATTGCTCCTCTTTGGCCTTCGCGCTCTTCGTGTCCAAACCGGCCGATGCCTTGGCCATCATCGCGTCGACCGGGTTGGCCTTGCCGAGGCGCGGCAAGAAGAAGTTGATGGTGACGGCGACCAAGAAGGTGAGAAAGTACCAGCCGGCGCGGCCGAGGATGTGCTTGAGGGCGGGATGATTCTTCAGCATCTTCGGCTCGTTACTTTTGCGCTACGGGCTTGAGCGACCACAACATCCGCGTGCCCAGGCGCTCACCCGGAATCTGCTGCGGAAGGTAAGGGTTCTTCGCGGTCGCGTAGTTGGTCCAGTGCCGCGTCGAGTACTCGTAGAACTGGTCCGGGCGATACATGAGCGGGATGGTCGGCTGCTGCTGCATGAAGATGACGTTCAGCTCTCGGTAGGCTTTGATCAGCTCTTGCTCGTCCTTGATGGTCGGGATGGTGGCGAGCAGCTGGTCGATGCGCGCGATGTAGCCCGGGCCCTTGGGGTCGTTGAAGCGCCCCATGTTCTTGTAGATTTTCTCGCCCTCGGGCGCGAAATCCTGGGTCGTCATGATCGTTTCGAAACGCGACCAAGGCTTGGACGGGCTGGGCGGTGACGCCGGCGTGTTCATGATGAGGTCGAACTCGCCCTTGAACAGGTCGTTCCAGAAGATGTTCGCGTCGATGAAGCGCTCGCGCGCGTCGATACCGGCCTCGCGCATGCCTCGCACCGCGATACGAACGATCGACTCCCAGTCGCTCCAGCCCGTCGGTGACTTGACGTACACCGTCGGCACGCGCTGGCCGTTCTTGTCACGCGTCTCCACCAAGTCACCCTTGTCGTTGAAGGTGGACTTGTACCCGGCCTCGGCCAGGATTTGCTTGGCGCGCGAGGGGTCGTAGGTTGCGCCGTACTGCTTGGCGTCTTCGGCGGAGAAGAACTTGGACTCCAGGCCGAAGGGCAAAATGATGCCGGGCTGCAGCGGCTCGCTGTAACCGGACGCCGCGAGCTCGCGGATGTCCGTGTAGTTGACGGCGAAAGCCATCGCGCGGCGATAGCTCGGGTCCACCAAGGGGCCGTGCTTCACGTTGAGGAACAGCATCGGGATGGCCGACGCCGCGAAGTACGGCGCGCGGTCGAACCAGGCGCCCACGCCCTTCTCCGCCTTGCGCCAAATACGCGGCACGAACGTGCTGGACATGTCCAGCCGGCCTTGCTGCAGCGCGATGCTGAAGTGGTCGTTACTCTTGTAGATGGGGTGAACGACGTACTTCGGCGCGGGAAGCTTGCCGCCGTAGAGCGCCTGGTTGGCCCAGTAGTCCGGGCGGCGCTCGGTGACGATCTTTTCGCTGTTGTACTGCTTGAGCTGGTACGGGCCGCTGATGACCGGCGTCTGGTCGAACTTGAGGTTGGAAGCGCTGTCCAGGCCCTGCTTCTGAATCAGCGGCTCGAAAACGTGACGGGGGAGGATACGGACGTCTTGGAGGGCGTCCAGCACGACGAGGGGGTTGACCTTGCCTTCGGCGAGGACGAACGCGAGCCGGCGCGGGTAGTCCTTCGCGTTACTTGGCTTGTCTTCCAGCGTTTGGCCGTCGGCGCCCAGCAGGCGAACCTCGCTGATGTACTGCCAGACTGGCGCCATCGGCAGGCTCTTGTTCTTTTCGCCGAGGTCGAACGAGAATTTGACGTCCCAACCCGTCACCGGCTTGCCATCACTCCAGCGCGCGGCGGGGTTGAGCGTGACCTCCACCCGGTCGTCCAGCTGCTGGAAGGACTCCGCCAATAGCGGTTCCATCTTGCCCGTGAGGGGGTTGTACAAGAGCAGGGTCTCGTACATCAGGTTGATGGTGTTGACGGGCCACGCGGGGCTGCTCTGCAGCGGGTTGAACGACGTGGGCTCGCCCCACTGCCGCCCGGCCACGTAAAGGGTCTCGGCTCGGGGGAGCCCGGTCGAGCCCTCGTCCGTCCTGTGCTTGCACCCAACCGCGCCGCTGGCGAGAGCCACGGTGAGCAGCAGGGTCGCGGGCAGCTTCGTAGAGAGTTCTCGGATCCTCATGATGTCAGTCGACAGGGTCGTGTCACGGGGCCTGTACCTCGGCTTGATGCGGACCGGAACCAGTTCCACACGCAGGGAGTGCCCACGGCGCCGGCCGGTCGCGGAGCGCGCGGGAAGGTAACGTGCAGGCCGTGGAATAAAAAGCACAATTCTGCGGAAAATGGGGTGGCTCAGCCGTAACTTTCTCCCGCGCCAGAGGTGTTGGGCGCGCCTCGTCGAGCTACCAATGCCAGAGGTCTTGCCAATCCGTGGGGGCGAGCGCCTGCGGCCTACGTCCTTTGCGCTTAGAAACGGTGAGGTACGTAGGCTTTGCCGGGAGCGCGCGTGGTCTTCGAGTCGTCGTGGCGCCCGAAGGCCATGGCGTCCGCACCGCCCTCCGCTCGCGAGCGGGGAAGGACGAGGCGTTGCCGGTGACCGAGCAGGGCGTTCAGGGTAGGCACGCCGTCGTCGTTCACGCGAACGTGGCGAACGAAGTCGGCGCGGTAGGCTCCGAATAGCACGCTCCGGCGGAGCACGCCGCTCCGTTGGCGGGCTGGCTTACCCCGAGCTCCGGCCCGAGGGGCACAGGCATCGCCACGGCGGCCGCGCTCGCGATCTTCCGGCTGGAAGCGCCTAGCACCGCTGCGGTGGACGGCCGGTAGCGCGGGGCGGCGGAGCGCCGTGGCCGCGGCCCCCAGCAGCCGGCGAGTGGCTCAGGGGCAAAGCATGAAGATGAACTGCTGCCCGGTGCACCAGGCGGCCTGCATCTTCGGGTTGCACTCGAGGTTCGCGTACTGCTGGGTCGTGGTCCCGAGGTACGCGTACGTCGCGGTATCCACCGTGACGCAGTCACCCATTTTGAGGGCGATGGAGGTGTTGTCTACCCAGGGCTTCGGCGCGGGGCAGCCGCAGACACCGCCGGTGCCGCCGCCGCCGCCGCCGCCAGCGCCGCCCGTCGTGCCGCCCGCGCTGCCGCCGGCCCCCGAGGAGCTCGAGCCCCCGGTGCTGCTGCCGGCCTTACCGCCGGAGCCGCCAGTGCCGCCCTTGCCGCCACTCGCGGATCCACCGGACGCGCCAGAGCCGCCGCCACCCGTCGTGCTGGTGCCCGCGGTCGGAAGCGTTCCCGAGCCCGAGCTGCCGGCCTCCGCGCTCGTGCCCGCCTCCGCGCTCGTGCCCGCCTGGCCTTCGATCGGGTCCGCGTCCGGCTCGGTGCCGACGGCGCAAGCCGTGGGCAGCGCCAAGATCAGCAGGCCCTTGCCGAACGTGTGCCTCCACCTAGCGCTTCGCACGTGTGCCATCGATAACTCGCGAGTCCTGAAGCGATAGCTCACGCGCTCGGGATGTGCAACCGGTTCCACATTGGGCCCCAAGATTGCGCGACGACAACCGGTTGCGCTCGTCGTCACGCAGTGCGTCGAAGACCGACTTAGCGCCGCTCGCCGAGCGCGTCGTCCAGCAGACCCAGCTTCTTCTGCCAGTAGGCTTTCATTTGCTCGGCGGCCGTCTGCGACTCTATGTGTTGATGCTCGACCGCGACCTCGGTCTTGCCGGACTTCTCCTGGAAGGAGACCGCGACTTGGCTGTTGCCCTTGCCCCAGCGAGCCCGGAGCGATTTGCCCGGCGTCGCGCTCTTCACGACGAAGCGATCATCCGCGAGCCAGCGCGCGCGCTCGCTCGCGTCGTTCCACAGCTTGAAGACGCGGGCGACGGGGGCGCTCAGCGTACAAGTCTCCGAAATCTGGAAACCGTCCACTGCCACCGGCTTGTCGGTCTTCCCGCGCAGGCTCTCGTAGCCGACGGCGATCATTTGTTGCCACCACGGACCGATGCCGTGCTTCTGCGCCAGAATCGCGACGATGCCGCGTTGATCCAGGGTAGCGGCCCCCGCCGAGTCCAGCACCTCGAACCAGTCGTCCCACGTCTTGCCCGTGCGCCGAGCGACCGCGTCCGTGCTCACGCCGGCCGCTTCCTTGATGCTCTTGCGGACGGGCTTCTTGGAAACCGAGGGCGGCGATGAATCGACCAACTTCGTCGAGGCGGGGGCGCGACCCTTCGTTCCAACCGCGGCCTTGCTTGCCTTCGGCAGGGCGGCGGTGAGCGAAGCCTTGTCACCTCGTAGCTTGGGGGAGACGAGCGGCGACTTGGGCGCGGCCGCCTTGGGCGCCGACGCGGCCTGGGGCGGGGTCTTGATGGCGGCCTTCGACGCCGGGGGCTCCGCCGGTTTGGCGCGGCCGCTCGGCTTCGCCACCGTCGCAGACACGGGTCGAGAGGCTTTGGGGGGAGCGGCTAGCGCTTCCTTCTTGCTCTTCAACACCACGCTGGAGGGCCGTGGCTCTGCCTTGGCCTTTTTGGACTTGAGAGCTTCCGAGCGGGAGAGGGTCGCTTTCACGTCGTTCGGCCGATGATACATGCCGAAACTTGGCCGGAGACAAGCCCCAGTTAGGGGCCTGGCCGGTGGTCATGCTGGTTTTGGGGACGCGGGGCCCCCTTTTCATGCCAGCCGGCCTGCGGGACGGCGGGCCAGAGCGGTGGACTCAGAGCGTGTCCCAGCCGAACCGCTCGAGCTCGAAGGCGTGGTCGGCCAAGGATTTGATGGCCTCGTCCTCGTTGTCGTCGATCTCCGCCATCGTGGTTTTGATGCGGCGGCGCGCCTGACCGGCGAAGGTGGTCAGGATTTCGCGCTCCGGCTTGGCGGCGTCCTCGCCCTTGCTGCGAATCGCGCTGTCCACTCGGGACATCACGCACGACAGCACGAACAGATCGATCATGATGTCTGCCAGGCGCCGAGTCGCAAGCTGCTTCTCGATGATCTGCTTGCCGTGCTTACGCAGGATGCGGTCGGTGGCGGTCGCCAGGTCCCGCGTGTGCTCCTCGAACTGCGCCGCGAAGGGCGTGAGCGAGACGTGCAGCTTGCTGAAGGAGGTGCCCTCGCGCTTGATACCGGTTGCCAGCGCCGCGCGCCTCAGGGCCGCCTCCGAGATCACGCCGAAGCCCTTGATGGGATCGTTGAAGACGCCCTTGAGGCTCCCCGCGAGCTCGCGCAGCTCTTGACCCACGTCGTTCATGCCCGTGAGCGCGATGAAGAGCCGAAGCACGTCGTTCGTGCCCTCGAAGATGCGGTTGATGCGGCTGTCGCGCATCGCGCGCTCGTACGGGTACTCACACATGTAGCCGTTGCCGGCGGCAATCTGCAGCGCCTCGTCTACCGTGCGCCACAGACACTCGCTGGCGAACACCTTGCTGATGGCGGCTTCCACCTGGTACTCGCTGAAGCCGCGGTCCGTGAAGCTTGCCACCATGCTCACGACGGCCTCCGTGGCGTAGCAGTCGACGACCATCTGCCCGACTTTTTGCTTCATCAGGCCGAATTCGCTGATGGGCTTGCCGAACTGCACGCGGCCCTTGGCCTGCTGGGTGGAGAGCGCGATGAGGCGCTTCATGCCGCCCACGCAGCCGCCGCCCAGGCCGGTACGCCCGGAGTTCAAGATGTTCATCGCTACCTTGAAGCCCTTGCCCTCCTCACCGAGCAAGTTGGCCGAGGGCACGCGGACGCCGTCCAGCGTGACCGTCGTCGTCGAGCTGGCGCGGATGCCCATCTTCAGCTCGTGAGGGCCGGTAGAGACTCCGGGCATGTCGCGCGTCACGATGAACGCCGACAGCTTGCCCCGCTCGTCCACGCCGCCCGTCTTCGCGAACACGGTGAAGAAGTCCGCGATGCCGCCGTTGGTGATCCAGATCTTGCTGCCGTTCAGCACCCAGTCATCGCCGTCACGGACGGCGGTGGTCTTGATCGACGCGGCATCCGACCCGGAACCGGGCTCGGTGAGACAGAACGCGGCGATCATCTCCCCGGTTGCGAGCTTCGAGAAGTAGCGCGCCTTTTGCTCGTCGGTACCGAAGAGCAGCAAGCCGCGCATTCCGATGGAGCTGTGGGCGCCGATGGTGACCGCGACGGAAGCGTCGTACTTGCCGACTTCTTGAAGGGCGCGCGAGTAGGCGCCGGCGCCGAACCCCAATCCGCCCTCGGATTCCGGCACCACCAGACCGAACAGCCCGAATTCCTTGAGCTCGGCGATGAACTCCGGCGGCAGCTCCGCCTTTTCGTCCCAGCCGCGGAAGTCCTTCTCGTGCGAGCCCATGAGCTGGCCCACCGAGCTCACGACGGTCTGAAGCGTCTCGCGCTCGGACTCCGAAAGGCTGGGGAAGGGGAGGATCACGTCCTCTTCGATTTGGCCCATGCACAGCGAGCGCATGAAGCTCACGTTTTTCTTCTCCACTGCAGCCTCCTTCGAAGGTTTCGGAACGATGTACACTATGAGAGCCACGCCGCGGTGCGGCAAGGCCTGGAATAGCTGAATGGATTCGCGCCTGCCCTTGCTCCCCCTGCTCTCTCCTCCCCACACCAAACCACACGTCTCCGTCGCGAGGCTCACGCGCTACTACTACGTGGCGTGCCTCTCGGAAGAGCTCGGCGCGGGGCCACTCGCGCGCGTCGTCTCCGGCGTGCCCATCGTGCTGTTTCGGTCCCACGGCCGCGCGGCGGCGTTGATCGATCGCTGCCCGCATCGCAACGTGCCGCTCTCGCTCGGCCGAGTGGTGGCAGAAGGTCGGCTGGAGTGCGCCTATCACGGCTGGCAGTTCGGCTGCGACGGCGTGTGCGAAAAGATTCCGGGGTTGGTCGATGACAGCGCGCGCGAGCGCCGTGCGGAGGCGCTCGCGCTCGTCGAGCAGGACGGCTTGGTCTGGGTATGTCCAGAGCCTGGCATCACGCCGGAGACACCTCCCTTCCGGCCCCCGAGCTTCGACGACCACTACGCGCGCATCGTACGGGCAGTGGAGGCGGAGGGGACGCTCCACGCGACCCTCGAAAACGCGCTGGACGTTCCGCACACCGCCTTCTTGCACCGGGGCTTGTTCCGAGGCGGCAAGAAGAACCAGATTCGCGCGGTCGTTCGGCGCTCGCCGGATCGAGTCGAGACCGAGTACCTGGGCGAGCCTCGGCCGAGCGGCATCGCCGGCAAGATTCTGTCGCCCGGCAGCGGCACCATCGAGCACTGGGACCGCTTCATTTTGCCCTCCGTGGCGCAGGTCGAATACAAGCTCGGGCAGAACACCCACTTCTTGGTGACCGCGCTCTGCACCCCCGTGACCGACTTCCACACCCGGCTCTACGGCGTCGTGTACTTCAAGACGCCGTTTCCCAAGCAGGCGGTGCGGGCGGTGCTGGAGCCTATCGCGCTCAAAATCTTCGGGCAGGACGCGGTGATGCTCAAAGCCCAGAGCGACAACGTGCGTCGCTTCGGGGGAGAGCGCTTCCAATCTACCGAGCTGGACTTCATGGGCCCGCAAATTTGGCGCCTCTTGAAGCAAGCGGAGTCGGGGTCGGTGGGTGAGCACGTCGTCGAGCGAGAAGTAACGTTTTGGGCCTAGCGCGCTCGAAAAGCGCTATGACGGGCCAACCCCGATGCTGCTGCCCGCCGTGAACGCGATTCTGAACTCGATTTCGGCATTGCTGCTGGTGCTCGGGTTCGTCTTCATCAAGCAAAAGAAGATCGCGCAACACCGCGCCTGCATGCTCTCCGCATTGGGGGTCTCGGCGGTGTTCCTCGTCTGCTACGTCATCCATCACGCGCAGGTAGGGTCGGTCCCGTTCAAGGGCTCGGGCGCGCTTCGGTACCTGTATTTCGCCATTCTGATCCCGCACGTGCTGCTCGCGGCCGCGGTCGTGCCGCTGGCGCTCGTGACCGTCTCCCGGGGTCTCAAGGGCCGGGTGGACAAGCACAAACGGATTGCCCGGGTGACCTTGCCAGTGTGGCTGTTCGTCTCCGTCAGCGGGGTTGTCGTTTACCTGATGCTGTACCAGCTGTAGGCAGGGGTGCGCGCGAGCCAATGGCTGCGATGGGGTGAAACATTTCCCGCGCCCGGCCGTTGATCCTGGAGTGAGGCTCGACCACCGCCTCCGGACGCTATCTCGGCTCTTTACAGTAGGGCTGATGGCGGGGTTCGCCTTGCTGATGGGCCACGCACCGCCCGCCGAAATGGCGGAGCCAGCGGCATCATCCCGCAATATGGCCGCTGCTTGGGCCCTGGCGGATAGCGCCACGAATGGCCCGCTCAGCCGCCAGCCGGACGTGGCGCTCTCCCAGCTCCGCGAGGCGTACGCCCTGAGCTTCGACCCCACGCTTTTACTCGAGATCGGGCGGCTGGAACGAGAGGTCGGCAACTTGGCCCGCGCCACCTATGCCTTCGAGCAGTTCTTGGCGAGCGACGCGGAGCGCGTGCCGGAGCCGAGGCGGGTGCTCGCGCTGCGCCAGCTGCAAGGCGCTGCCGCAGGTATCGCGCGAATGAACGTGCAGACCAACGTGCTCGGGGCGTCGGTGGAGCTCGAGCCCGAGCGGGGCGTTGCCAGTGCCTCCGGCTTCGCGATCAGCGTGTTGCTGGACGCCGGTGAACGCCGTTTCAGTCTGAGCAAACCCGGCTACGAGACCCGCGCCCTGGTGCTCACGGTGGAGCCGGGCGAGGTGCGGACCCTGCGCGTGGATTTGGAAAAGGCAGCCGGCGGTCGCAGCGAGACGGGGTCGAACAAGCCGCGCTGGACGCGGCTGGAAGCGGCTGTCGGCGGCGACGTTTCGCTGTAAAGCTTCGCCCCATGACCGAACCCCTGCTCGCGCGCTTCGACGCTCCCGCGTTGGATGGGCGTCTCCGTTGGCATAACGAGCCTTCGCGCTACCGCGTCGACTCCGCGCGGGGCCGGCTCGTCGTGGAGCCGGAGGCCGGAACCGACTTCTGGCAGCGGACTCACTACGGCTTTCGGGTCGACAGCGGGCACTTCCTGCACGTCATGGCGCGCGGCAATTTCGTGCTCACCACCGCCGTCACCTGCTTTCCGGTGCACCAGTACGATCAAGCCGGGCTCATGCTGCGAATCTCAGCCGATTGCTGGCTGAAGGCCTCGGTCGAGCTCGAGCCGGACGAGCCGCATAGCCGCCTCGGCGCGGTCGTCACCAACGGCGGCTATTCGGACTGGTCCACCCAGCCCATGGGCAAACAGGAGCGCACGTTTTGGTTCCGCGCCCGCGCCGAGGCCACCGCCATCATCGTGGACAGCTCGCTGGATGGTCAGCATTGGGAGCAAATCCGTATGGCGCACCTCACGGAGCGGACGCCAAGCATCGAGCTTTCGTGCGGGCTCTATGCGTGTAGCCCCAAAGGCGCTGGCTTCCGCGCCGAGTTTCACCATCTCGAGCTCGAGCCCCGGCCCTGAGCTCAAGGCGCGTTCGAGAGCAGCAGGCGCCATAGCGCGACGCCCACCAAGATCGGCAGGAGCGCGAGGGCGATGGCGAGCAGCACCGCCGCGGAGACGACCAGCTTGTCCCCGAGCGTCGCCGGGCTGGCTGGGTCGCCGCGGTGGCGCTCGATGAGAGCGAGGTTCTTGTCGTTCGCTTTGAACGCAAAGTCGAACACGTCACCGACGAGCGGGACCGCGCCGAGCAAGGAGTCCAGCCCGATGTTCAGCAGCATGCGGAGCAGCACCCATTTCGGCACCCGCTCGCGGTAAGCGACTCCGAGTAGCGTGAGCGCGAGCACGCCGGTCAACGCATCGCCCAGCTCCGGCAGCAACGCGCCCAAGATCGGGTCCAGGCCGACGCGAATGTCGGTCCCGGGCACCCGGATTGCGCCGTCCAACAGGCGCGTGAGCTGCCGTGCCCACTGCGGCACCTGCGCCAAATCGGTCCGCGGAGGCTTGGAGGGTGGGCTCATTTTCGAGTGTCGAGCAGGAGGGTCACGGGGCCGTCGTTCGTGAGCGAAACCGCCATATGGGTGCGAAAGCGGCCCGTCTCCACGCGGACGCCCAAGCCTCGGCAAGCCGTGCAAAAGGCTTCGAACAAAGCTTCCGCGCGCACCGGCTCCATCGCGCCCACGAAGCTCGGTCGTCGTCCGCGGCTGGTATCGCCGAACAGCGTGAACTGGGATACTGCCAACACCGCGCCCCCGACGTCCCGCAAGCTCTTGTTCATTTTGCCGGCGTCGTCCTCGAAGATGCGCAGATTCACGACCTTGTCCGCCAGGGCGGTCGCGTCCGCCGCGTCGTCTTCGCTGCCGACGCCGACCAGCACGCACGAGCCGAGAGCAATCTTGCCGGTCAGCTCGCCCTCGGAGAGCACCTCTGCCTGCGTCACCCGCTGCACGACCGCTCGCATCACTCGCTCGCTTGGTTTTTGGCAGATATGCCGCGCAGCTTGCTCGCGGCGCTGAACACGTACTCGGCGCTGCCGAGCGTCGCTTCCGCTTTTTGATGGCGCATCTGCTGGCACGCGGCGGTCCAGCTCGTCGTCTCGTAGGTGGTGGAGGTGCTGAGCTTGCGACCGCGCTTGGACCGCTTCACTACCTTGTTTGCCTGAACCGAAATCTCACAGCTCTCGTGGATGACGATCAAGTCCGGCTGCGCTTTGAAGGTTTGGGCCAAGAGCGCGACGACGGAAGCCTTACTGCGCTCCACGCCGTCCAGCTTTACCTTGTCGTCGAGCAAATCCGAGAGGGCGGCGGAGTCATGCTGATTGAGAGCGTTTTCTAGCTTTTTGAGCACGTTCGACGTGGAGGACATGAACTTGGACTGCAAGTTCTTGCTGGCCATGCCGATGCTGCGCTCACAGCACAGGCCAATGTCCTGCTCGCTGCCGCTCGGCACCACCTTGCGCTCGCCGCAGGCGCCTCCGCCGCGCTCCACGACCCCGCTCGCGTCCACGCTGTCGGTGAGCGAGCGATCTTTGGCGACCTCCGGGTGCGCTGCGCACGCGAGCTGCCACTGTGACTCCGTGCACAAGCTGAGCCCGATCTCTCCGCAAGCGCGGAACGCGCGGTCCAAGCTCAGCGCCGGATCCGGACGCCTCACGACCCGAAAGCCCTCGAGCCAGAGCCCGCTGCCTTCCAAAGTTCCCGCCGCTACTTGTCGGAACTGCGCGCCCGGCCATGGTGCGCCCACCGGCGTAGCCGGGGCCGGCGGTGGGGGAGAAGCGGCGGCTCCGCTCACGCTCGCGGGCGGCGGCGGTAGAAGCGGCGCGGGCGGCGTCACGATTTGCGGAGCCTGCGAGCTGTCCAGCGCCGGCACGCTGCCGCGGGGCGCCCCCACCGCGCCGGAGGGCTCCGGCACCGCCACGCCATGCGGCTTTTGACTGAGGTACATGGCGGCCGCGGTGGCGCCGCCCGCCGCTAGCAAAGCGACGCCCAGAAAGCTGACGAGCCGGCTTCTTTTGGGAGGAGTGGTGGGGCGGTGCGTGTCCGCGCGGACCCCTTGCGAGGAGCTGAGCTCCGTCGGCGCGCTCGCGGCCTCCCGGGGGGGCTCGAAGCTGGGGGGCGCGCTGCGGTCCGGGCTGGAAGCGGAGAAACCGCCGCTCATCGAGAAGGGCGCAGCGGCGAGCCCCGAGTTGCCGCTGATCTCGCGGGTAGGGCGCGAGTCGTCCACCTTGGGAGGGCGGAGGGTGAGCCGCTCTGGCTCATGCTTGGTGGCGGCGACCAAAGCGTCCCAAAATGCTTGCGCGTTCGGGTAGCGCTCGCGCGGATCCACCGACAATGCCGTTGCCAGCACCGCCTCTACTCCGTCGCCCGGATCGAAGCCGCGGCCGCGCAGCGTCGGGCGGACGAGCTTGTCCGAAGCGGCCACGAAGAGCTGCGCCGCGTCCGTGCCGTCCAGCGCTGGCGAGCCGAGCACGACTTCTACGAACACCAGCGCGAGCGCGAACACGTCTGTCCATGGCCCGGTCGCGCCGAAGCGGCGGCTGAACTGCTCCGGCGCGCCATAGCGAGCGGTGAACGCCTGCACCGTCCCGCCCGTCTCCTCGAACGCGCGGGTCACGCTGTCCGACTCCGCCAGCACCTTGGCGATGCCGAAATCCAGCACCTTGATGGTGCGCTTGCCCGCCACCTCGACCAAAAACATGTTGGCCGGCTTGATGTCGCGGTGGGCGATGCCCATGCCATGCGCAACGCCAAGCGCGCGAACCGCGCCCTCCAAGAGCTCGAGCGCCTCACCCAGGCTCCGCCCGCCCGCGTCCTTCTGGCGACGCTGCAGCAAGTCTCGGTCGAGCGGTGTGCCTTCGAGCCATTCCAGGACCAGATAAGGGGTCCAGATCTTGCTCGGCGAGACGACCGCCCCGACATCCAGCGCCTGCACCACCCCGGTGGTGGCACGCGACAGCTGCAAAAGGAGTCGCCCTTCCGCGACCAGGCTGTCCCGAAAGCGGTCGCGGTCACCGCCCTGCAGCTCCTTGGGCAGCTTCAAGCATTTCAGCGCCACCTTCTCCTCGAAGCCGAGGTGGTGCGCGCGGTACACGATGCCGAAGCCCCCGTGCCCGACCACTTCATCGACGCGGTACTTGCCGTCGACGGTGGCGCCGACCCACCCAAAGGGGTCGTCTTCCGAGGGCGTGCTCATCGAAGGCCCAGCAAAACACATTGTTGACGGTGGGGCCAACGCCGACCATGTTCAGCCTGCTCCATGGCCACCCTCGTCTTCGTCGCAAATCGCTTCGGCGCAGAAAAGCGCATCGATGTGCCCGAGGGGGGTGAGGTCGTGGACATCTGCGATCACTACTTCGCCCCCATCCCGTTTTCCTGCCGCTCCGCAAGCTGCGGCACGTGTCAGGTGGAGGTCCTCGAGGGCGAAGACTTGCTGGAGCCGCCGAACGCCGAAGAGGCCGACCTCATCCCGCTGCTGGGGGGGAAAGGCCGGCTCGCCTGCCAGGCCCGCGTGCGCCCCAACGTGGAGGGCGTCATCAAGCTCAAAAGCGTGCTTGTCTGACGCAGGCGAGTAGGGCTGCCGGGCGTGACCAGAGGCTCTTGCTTTGCGGCGTCATGGGCTCGATAGCTGGCGGTGTTCAACGACCTGACTCGTCGTTTTGCTGGTCCATCGCCGGCCTACCTCGCCCTCACGGTGCGGTGGCAGTGCAACCAGCCGCTGCCGGGCTTCGCACCCCGCGTGCCTCGCCGTTTTGGAGCAACGACGCCATTCCGAGAGCACACGCGGAGCCCTCGCACCAGCGAGAGCCTTGTCCGCTAGCGACGGCTCGCTACGCAGCAGCGTGAAAAACGTAGACGAGCCAGAGCTCTCTCGCTTTTCGACCTAGAGCGCCCTGCGCCCCGGCGCCTGGCGATCAGTGTCGCGGCGCCCGATCCTGAGCGTCACGACGCACGCTGGCAGACGCGCGCGGTGAGCCGCTCCAGGCAGTGGCGCAGCAACTGATCGACCGGTGCCTCCGTCACCAACTCGCGCCGCGCTTCCGCAAGCGCGCGCCGCACCTCGCCTTCGCCAAATCCGAGGCCCCGAAGCGCCTGAAATGCCTGGCGATGCCCCCAGGACGACAGGGAAGACGGCGCGCCGCCGTACGGAGTCCCGTCCGCATGCTGAAACACCCGCTCCTGCCTCTCATCCTCCGTCACCAGGAGCGTGCCTTCGTGAACTGCGCGGTGGTGCGCGCCGCAAAGCGTGACCAGGTTCTCCTGACGGTGGTCGCCGCCGTCCGCTTGGGACCGCACGTGATGAATGTCTACGAATCGTGCGTGGGTGCAGCCCGGTACGCGACAGCGATGTCGGTCGCGACGCAGCACCGCGCGCCGCACGGCAGGCGGCACTTGTTGAGTCGCACGCGTCGGTGAATGTGGCGGAGAGGCGCCCACGTGGGCGTCCGGTAGTCGCTGCGCATCGCAATCGGCCATGGCGGTGACGGTCGGGGAGACGTCGATGAGCTCACCGTCAGCAACCTGCCTGGCTCGCTGGCAGCCTTCGCAAACCTCCAGCGCCACCTGGTAGCTCGCCCGGCCGTCATCGACAGGACCACCCAGAACGTGACGTGCGAGCAAAAGCAACAGAGCGTCGTCATCGAGGTGTTCACCCGCTTCTCGCTGCAGCATGGCCATGGCGTCGCGAAAGCTGGCCAATGTTTCCCCCGATACTTCGAAGCGGAGCACGTGCCGCTGCTGCGTTGGCTCGACCGGCGAGTCCGGCAGCGAGCCCGGGCGCCGACCAGAAACGAGCTTCTCCACTTCGCGAACGGTGAGCCCGCTCGCACTCTCTAGCCAAATGCCCTCGGTTTTGGGCGTCGCGACCCGCGTCAGCTCACGCGCGTGGCTGTACTTCAGCGTGCCCCGTCGTAGCCCACGCGCGGTCTCCGGCAAACGCTGGAGGGCCTCCGCCACGCGAAGCTTGTCGTGCGTGACGCGCGGGGCGTAGCCGAGCAAGCGCTCCACGTATTCCGTGAAGCTGCCGTAACCGAAGTGCCCGTGCACGTTCGACCGGCGCGCGGCGAGGAGCAGAGCGCCTTCCTCGAAGTCGAGCTGCGCGCGCGTCTTCGCGTGAGCCTCCAGCGCTTGATGCGCGATTTGCCACGATGCCTTCGCTTCACCAGGATGCGCCGCATTCAGCATCGCTCAGAAGTAGCACGATGATTTTCAAGCCGCGCAGTGCCCCGCTGCCGCGACTCTGACGGTCGGAACGACTTTCGAGCTGCTCCAGCTCATGAACCGACGCGAGAGCGAACGCGGCTCGTCGCAAACGACAAGATGAGAGGACAGCGCCGCGTGCCGCGAAGAGGTCGCAAAAATATCGTCAATCGAAATCGGAGGTTTAGAGCGGGTACATAGGTGCCAAATCGGACCGGGTACATAGGTGACACGTTTTGCAATGACGTGAAGCCTGGCGGGCATGCCTTTGAAGGAGACGTCACCTATGAACGAGCGGATGAAGTTGGTGGCAGCGATGCGGGAGGCCGAAGAGAGCTTTGGCGAGCTCTGTGAGCGCTTCGGAATCAGCATAAAATACGGTTAAAAATGGAGGGAGCGCTACGGGGCTGGTGGCGTGCAGGGTCTCGTGGATCGGTCACGGGCACCGCGCTCGCATCCACACGCGGTGTCGCCGGAGGTGGTGCAACTGCTTGAGACGGCGCGCATGGATCGCACGCTAAAGGCGGAAACAGCTCGGCCGCCGGCTGGCAGCATGCGCGCGCAGCAGACCTGTGGGTCGTCACTCGAGTCCGCCCACGTGGGCGGACGTCGAGAGACAAAGCGCCCGTATCTCCCTTTCGATGGGCCTGTCGCTCGTCTCGAAGTCGGAGGCGCACAGCTACCGCCGTACAGTCCAGCGGCCGAGTGACGGCACGGGAGCGCTGCCGTGATGCGCTGCGAGGCGGGGGCAGCCCCTACTTGGGCGCCATGCTGAGGTCGCACGCGACGCCGAAGTGATCCGAAGCCCACACGGTGCCGGTGGAGCCGGGGACGGCTTCCGTGAAGGCGAGGCGCACGTTGCTGGGCTCGCCGCGCATCTGCTTGTCCGGACCACGAACGAAGATGTAGTCGATGCGGCGGTTGGGCTCGCCGTTCTTGAGCGCGTATTCGTTGCTGCGAGCGTAGGTGTAGCCGGGGCTGGCGGGCTGCGCGTATTCCCACGCGTCTGCGAAGTACACGCTTCGGTTGTCCAGCACGTGCTCACCGCGCAGGAAGCGGATCTCGTCCGCGCTGGGCGCGGCGTTGAGGTCGCCCATCAAGATCGGAGGGAGGAAGTCCGACTCTACGGGCGAGAGCACGAGGATGCGCTCGGCGATGTACACGGCTTGTTTGACGCGCACGATGCCGTGGTGCAGCTTCCAGTTGAGGTGGGTCACGAAGACGGGCAAGCGGCCCCAGGGGGTCTCCAGCACCGTATAGAGGAGTGAGCGCGTCTCCCCGCTGTCTGCCCCCGGTAGGCGGAAGGTGCGGCTGTCCAGAATCTTGTAGCGGGTGAGCAGCGCGTTGCCGAACTTGAGCCCGCCGGAATAGTCCGCCGCGACGCCGTAGGCCACGTTGTAGCCGAGGCCTTCCGCGATCTCGACCGCTTGGCAGTTGTCTGGCGCGGGCGCGGGCGGGTTCTGCTCGTCCGGAATGAAGCGCAGCACTTCCTGCAAACCGAGCACGTCCGGCGAAAGCTCTTGCAGTTGCTTTCTGATGAGCGGGAGCCGTTCTGCCCAGGGCCCTGCTTTGTTCCAGATATTGAGGGTGCTGACCGAGAGCTTGTCCAAGGCGCTTACGTCTCCGGAATTCACGAGCGTATCACAGGAGCAAACGCTCCTGGCCGCCCTCGGAGCGACGCCCCCTCAACCTTGAATTTGGCGGCGGCTCGGTTACTGTCCGCCGCCCATGCTTATTGGAGTCGATTTCGGCGGTACGGCGGTCAAGGCCGGGCTCGTGGACGGCGGAGAGGTGGTCCGGAGCACATCCACCGCGACGCGCCTCGACCGGGGCCCGACGGAGATTTTGGATGCGATCGCCAGCACGGTGCTCGCTCTCACGCCCAAGCCGGAGGCAGTTGGGGTAGCGATCCCGGGCGAGGTGAACTCGGAGGGGCGCTGCTGGCGGCTCGCCAACGTGCCCGGTTTCGAGGACGTATCGATCGGGGAGGAGCTCTCCAAGCGGCTCTCTTGCCCCATCGCGGTCGAGAACGATGCCACCACCGCCGCGCTCGGTGAGCAGCTGTATGGTCACGGGCGCCAGCACCCCAGCTTTTTGATGGTGACGCTCGGAACCGGCGTCGGCGGCGGGCTCGTGATTGGGCAGCAGCTGTACCCTGGCTCCAACGGCTTCGCCGCGGAGATAGGCCACAACAACGTGGACTCTTCGGCGGACGCGCCGGTGTGCGCTTGCGGCCAGCGCGGCTGCATCGAGGCGTTTGCGGGCACCAAGGCGCTCCTGAGGCGCTTCGCGGAGCTTGGCGGTACCGCGACCGAGGTGCTGCCCATCTCGGTCAGCGCGCGACGCGGCGAGGAGGCGGGCAAGAAGACGTTCGAGATGATGGGGCGCGCGCTCGGCAAGGGCTTGGCCGTGATCCAAAACGTGCTGGATCTGAACGCGATCGTCTTTTCGGGAGGCATCTCGGCTTCGTTCGATTTGATCGAGCAGCACATCCGCGCCGGGCTGCGCGAAAACGTGTTTGGCAAGCCGCCGGGCGAGGTGCCGCTCCTGGTGAGCGAGCTGGGCGAGCGCGCAGGCGTGATTGGCGCCGCGCACCTCACGACCCTCTGAGGTAGCATGAAAGCCGTCGTCTTCGAGCAAAGCGGCGGCCCCGAGGTGCTGCGTCTCGCAGAGGTACCGGCGCCGACCCCGGGCGAGCACGAGCTGCTGATAGACGTGCACGCGACCGCGCTCAACCGCGCTGACTTGCTGCAGCGCCGCGGCCTTTACCCGCCGCCTCCAGGTGCGAGCGCGCTGCTCGGCCTGGAGTGTAGCGGCGTCGTCGTGCAAGTGGGGCCAGGCGTCACGCGCGCGGCGGTGGGTGACAGGGTGATGGCGCTGCTGGCGGGAGGCGGCTACGCGGAGCGCGTCGTCGTGCACGAGGGCATCGCGCTGCCAGTGCCGGAGAGGCTCTCGCTCGAGGACGCAGCGGCGGTGCCGGAGGCTTTCCTCACCGCCAGCGAGGCGCTCCTGGTGGAGGCAGAGCTGCGCGCCGGGCAAAGTGTGCTCGTGACCGCCGCCGGCAGCGGTGTGGGCAGCGCCGCGATTCAGATCGCCAAGCTACGAGGCGCGTTCGTGATCGGCTCCGCGAGCGCTCCCAAGCTCTCGGCCGTTCGCGCGCTCGGGGCCGACCTCGCGCTGGATCGCGAGCGAGAGGACTTCGTGGAGGCACTGCGAGCGGCGACGAGCGGGCGCGGCGTCGATGCGATCGTGGACTTCGTCGGCGGCAGTGCGCTACCGCGTCATCAGAGCTGCCTCGCGGAGCGCGGGCGCTTGGTCGCAATCGGCCTCTTGGGCGGCGCAACGGGGGCGCTGGATCTGGGCCGGCTGCTCATGAAGCGGCAGCAAGTGCGCGGCTTGGTCATGCGCACGCGCAGCACGCTAGAAAAGCTCGAGCTCGTCGAGCGCTTTCGGCGTGAGCTGCTACCGGCGGTGGCAGACGGCCGGCTCGCCCCTCGGCTAGATCAGATCTTCCCACTTTCGGCCGTCGTCGCCGCCCACGAGCGGATGGAGCAAAACCAGAGCCTGGGCAAGATCGTGCTACGTGTGAAGGAGTGAAGGTGCTCCGACACGTGTGGGGTGCGCTGAAGCTCGAGCTCATTGTCGCGCTCAAGACGTTTGGCATCGCTTGGGGTGTGCTCACCGCGGCCCTGCTCGTGCTGACCCTCGTCAACGAGTCCCGCAGCGCTCGGGACGTGGCCGGGCTGCTGACGATCGGTGTGCTGATTTGCGCCGTGTACACGCTCTGGCCGGCGGTAGCCGTGGCGACATGCCGCAGCGCCTACCGACTGCTGGGAATTGGCGCCTTCGTCGGGGCGCTTTTGATCGTGCTCGGCATCCTCACGTCTTTGGTGCTGTTTCGAAACGTACTGTTCTCGCTCGTCCTCGAGATTTTCTCGGTCCTGTCGGTGTCAGGGCCATGCGGCGGTCACGTGCCCGCACTGGCGCTCTTTTGCTTGGCCGCGGCGCTGCTGGGCTCGCCCGGCAGCTGGTGGGCGCTGGCGAAGCTGTTTCTGGCCATCAGCGGCGCGATTTTTCTCGGGGCAGTTCCAGGGGTGCTGCTCTGGCTCGCGCTCATCATGCGCAAACTGGCAAAGCTAGCGTCCTCTGCCATTTCGCGTTAATAGCTGGCCAAAATACTATGAAGCACACGGTGTCCCACGATCTCGGGCAAGAGCGCGCGAAGAAGGTGACTGAGTCCGCGCTCAGCACGTATTCGGAGAAGTTCGCCAAGTACAGTCCGAAGACGACTTGGAC
Source organism: Myxococcales bacterium (assembly GCA_004193285.1). Taxonomy (GTDB): domain Bacteria; phylum Myxococcota_A; class Polyangia; order Polyangiales; family Polyangiaceae; genus PMG-095. Next base: position 60,548 of record SECP01000041.1, read on the forward strand.
GACCCCGACGCGCGCGCAGATCTCGTTCAGCGTGAAGGGCATGAGCTTGAACGGCTCTGTCGAGGTGAAAGACAAGAGCATCGACTTGGACCTGGACGTCCCGTTCCTGCTGAAGCCGTTTCAGGGCCAAGCCCTCTCGGTCATCGAAGGCGAGATCAAAGAGTGGCTCGCCAAAGAGAAGGCGAACGGCTGAGCTAATCCAGCAGGTCCACGGCGGCCTCGCAGGGTACGGCGCTCGCTGCGCCGACGCGCTCGAGCGCCGCTGCGGCCTGGAGCACGCACGCTTCGTCCCAAGCGTCGCCGATGAGCTGCAGCCCGACCGGCATTCCGTTGCTATCGCTGCCCACGGGGGCGGACACCGCCGGCAGCCCGGTCAAGTTCGCCAAGAAGGCGTAGCGGCACATGCCGTCCAAGAGCGGGGGATCGAGGAAGCCGCCGCGGAGCTCCGCATCCGAGATCTGCGGCGCAGGGAGCGCGGTGCTGGGCAGCGCCAGCAGGTCCACCTCGCGCAGTGCTGCTGCCACGTCCCGGCGCAAGCCTTGGCGCAAGCGCTGGCCATCCACGTAGTCGTCGGGACGGAACGTCTCCATACCGCTGAGCACCAGCTGCACGTCGAGCCCCATCGCGCTCAGGTGTCGTGCGCTCAGCTCCTTCATGGCTGCGAAGGCTTCGATACCGAGCGTCAGGTAGCCGATGGCGGCGGCGTGGGGAGCGCTCGGGATGCGCACCGGCACGAGCGTCGCGCCCGCCTGCTCCAAGGCCGCGAGCGCCGTCCGGCACACGCGCGCGAGCTCTGAGCTTGCCGCCGCCCACTCGGCCTCGTCGATGCCAATCCGCAAGCCGCGCACGCCGCGGAGGCGCGCCTGCAGCAGCTCGCCTGGACCGAGCGGAGGAGCCATGGCCGAGATCGGATCGTCCGGGTGAGCGCCACTGGCGGCTTCCACGAAGCTCGCGAGCTCCGCGGTGCTGGTGGACAGCGGACCGATGTGCACCACGCTCGTCGCGCCGGGGCCGCCCATCGCGACGTCGAAGCCCATCCCCACGGCGGGAATGCGGCCGAACGTCGGCTTGAGACCGAAGACGCCGCACAAGCTCGCGGGGATTCGGATCGAGCCGCCACCGTCGCAGCCGAGCGATACGGGGGTGATGCCGGTCGCGACCGCGACTGCGCTGCCCGTCGAGCTACCGCCGGCGAGGCGGCTGCGATCATGAGGGTTACGCGGCATGCGCCGGTGATGATTGCTCCCGAGCGGTGAGAGCCCGAGCTCGGTCATCGCGGTTTGCCCGAGCACGATGGCGCCCGCCTCGCGAAGCCGCGCCACCACCGGCGCGTCCACCGTGCTCGGGTCATGCGGCACGAAGCTGGTCCCGAGCCGCGCTCGGAAGCCGCGCTGATGCACTTCTTCTTTGATCGCGATTGGCACGCCGTCCAGCGCTCCGAGCGGGGTGCCGGCGCGCCAGCGCTCAGCGCTCTGCCGGGCGGCGGTGAGCGCGCTCTCGTCGTCGTAGCCCGTGAGCGGGCCGAGCGTCGGCGATTGGTTGGCGAGCTGCCGAGCCGCGGCAAGAGCACGGCGAGCCACGCTCAGTGGGTCGTGCGACCCGGCGCGGTAGGCGGCGAGCAGCGCGGCCGCAGAGCGCGGCAAGCCCAGGTGAGAAGGCTCGGAGAGTTGCTCGCTCGCTCGGCCGTGGTCCGGCCTGGCGCGGACGGGCGCGGCGGTGAGAGGAAGACCCGCGCGCGCCGATGCGGGCAGGGCCCGTACGCGATCGATCCCCAAATCGGCACGTAAGAGTTGCGTGAGCGGCCCGCGCGCCGGGGTATGGCGTACCGCGGTGACGAGCGCGCCGAGCGCGCGGCCAGAAATCCGTCCTTTGGGCAGCTTCAGCTGGTCGATGAGTGCCAATGCCCGGCGGTTTGTGGCCAGCTTTTGGCCGGCTGTAAAGGGCAATCGCGCGAGGGGCGCGGCCCGCGGAAACGCTAAGGAAATGCGGAGTGCGCTGCAGTCCGCATGGAATAGGAGGCACCCGTTGCAACCCGAGACGCCCTTCGTTAGAAGTCCCAACGTGTCGAACTCTGCGAAATACAACATCCCCGTCGATGAGTTGCAGCTGGACTCCGAGGCGCTGAAAGAAGCGTTCGTCAACCACGTTCAGCACACGCAGGGTAAGCACCCGAGCGCGGCAACGCGGCTCGACCACTTCATCAGCGCTGCTCGCACCGCGCGCGATCGGATGTTCGACCGCTGGACGCGCACTTGGTCGCGTCGCGAGCGCCAGCAGCCCAAGATCGTGAACTACCTCTCTATGGAGTTCCTCATCGGCCGTCTGCTGGAAGACGGCCTCGTGAACCTCGGCGTGCTGGAGGAGATGCGCACGGGGATGGCCAGCCTGGGTATCGACCTGAACCAGGTGCTGGAGCAGGAGCCGGACGCAGGGCTCGGTAACGGCGGCCTGGGGCGCCTCGCGGCGTGCTTCTTGGACTCCATGGCCACGCTGGGCATCGCCGGCATGGGCTACGGCCTGCGCTACGACTACGGCATCTTCCGTCAAGACATCGTGGGCGGGCTGCAGCAAGAGTCGCCGGACCAGTGGCTGCGTTTCGGTAACCCCTGGGAGATCGCCCGGCCCGAGCGCACCTACGCGGTTCGCTTCGGCGGCCGCGTCATTCAGTACACGGGCAGCACCGGCCGCCTCGTGCACGAGTGGGTGGACACGGACAACGTCAACGCGATGGCGTACGACATCCCGATCCCCGGTTACAAAAACAACGTGGTCAACACGTTGCGCTTGTGGTCGGCCAAGGCAACGAACGACTTCGATATTTCGTACTTCAACCGCGGGGACTACCTCAAGGCAGTCGCGGAGAAGAGCGCTACCGAGAACATCACGCGGGTGCTCTACCCGAACGATCAGCAGCCGGCAGGCAAGGAGCTGCGCCTCAAGCAGGAGTACTTCCTCGTCTCCGCCACCCTGCAAGACGTGATCACGCGGCACCTGCGTTACCACTCGGATCTGTACAACCTGCACGAGCAGGCCATCTTCCAGATGAACGACACGCACCCGGCGCTGGCGGTCGCGGAGCTGATGCGCGTTTTGATGGATGTCCACGCCATGCCGTGGGACCACGCATTTTCGCTCACCAAGCGCTGCTGCGCCTACACGAACCACACCATCTTGCCGGAGGCGCTCGAGCGCTGGCCGGTGTGGCTCATGGAGCGCGTGCTGCCCCGCCACCTGCAGATCATCTACGAGATCAACGCTCAGCACCTCGCCGAGGTGAGGAAGGCCTTCCCGGGGGACGAGGAGCGCATTCGTCGCATGTCGCTCGTGGAGGAGGGCGCGGAGAAGCGCGTCAACATGGCGAACCTGGCCATCGTCGGCGGCAGCAAGGTGAACGGCGTCTCCGCTCTGCACTCGCAGCTCCTCAAGCAGTTCTTGTTCTCGGACTTCTGCGACATGGAGCCGAGCAAGTTCATCAACCAGACGAACGGCGTGACGCCGCGCCGCTGGATGCTCAAGTGCAATCCCAGGCTCGCCGCGCTCATCACGAACCGTATCGGCCCCGGCTGGGAGGTGGATCTGGATCAGCTGGAGCGGCTCGTGCCGTTCGCCAACGATCCGGAGTTCCAGGCGGAGTGGCGCGCCATCAAGCAGTACAACAAGGAGCGGCTCGCCAACGCGCTCCGGCGTGACCTACGCATCGAGCTGGATCCCACGCACCTCATCCATGCGCAGGTGAAGCGCATCCACGAGTACAAGCGCCAGCTGCTGAACATCCTCCACGTCGTGTCGCTGTACCTGCAGTACCGGCAGAAGCCCCCGTTCGACGTCACGCCGCGCACCTTCTTGTTCGCAGGCAAAGCTGCCCCTGGTTACGACATGGCCAAGCGCATCATCGCGCTGGCCAACGCGGTCGGGCAGACGATCAACAACGACGTGGCGGTGCGCCAGCACCTGCGCGTGATCTTCGTGCCGAACTACAGCGTGTCGATGGCCGAGCTCATCGTCCCCGCGACGGACGTGTCCGAGCAAATCTCGACTGCGGGTACGGAGGCCTCCGGCACCGGGAACATGAAGTTCTCGATGAACGGCGCGCTCACGATCGGCACGTTGGACGGCGCGAACGTGGAGATTCGCGAAGCAGTGGGCGACGCCAACTTCTTCTTGTTCGGGCTGCGCACGGAGCAAGTGGCGCAATCGCGCGAAGCTGGCTACGACCCGATGCAGCTCTACTATGCCGAGCCGGTGCTGCGCGCGGCGCTGGACGCGGTGTCGACCGGGACTTTCTCGCCCGACGACGCCAACCGCTTCAAGCCCGTCATCGACTCGCTGCTCTACGGTGGCGACACCTACATGGTGCTCGCGGACTTCCTCAGCTACGTGCACTGTCAGCGCAGCGTGGAGGCCGCGTACCACGACCAGGTGGCGTGGACCCGTAAGTCGATCTTGAACGTGGCTCACATGGGCCGCTTCTCGAGCGACCGAACGATCTTGGGTTACGCCCGCGATATCTGGGGCGTGTACGTGCCGCCGATCGGCGGCCCCCGCACCAGCATCGTGCCTCCGAATTCGGTCCGCTAGGCGGACCGAATTCGGGTTGGTTTGTATTGCCATGGGCTCCGCGTAGGGCGTGATGGCGTCCGTTTCCACCTGGGGTGGGGCGGGCGCCGGTCTCGCCGGTTTTTACACTCCGGTCTTCGGGTGCCGATCGTGATCTGATCGTGCCAAGGTCGGGTGAGGGGGATCCAGCTCGCGCGCGGGCGCGCGCTCGCGATCGCCTTGCAGCAGCGGTCGCGGGTGTACGGCCCCTGACGAGGTACGTCGCTGGGCGTGATGGCGTCCGTTTCCACCAGAGGTGGGCGGGCGCCGGTCTCGCCGGTTTTTACACTCCGGTCTTTGGGTGCCGATCGTGATCTGAGCGTGCCAAGGACGGGTGGGGGGGGATCCAGCTCGCGCGCGGGCGCGCGCTCGCGATCGCCTTGCAGCAGCCGTTGCGGGGTGTACGGCCCCTGACGAGGTACGTCGCTGGGCGTGATGGCGTCCGTTTCCAGCTCGTGCGCGCTTGAAGTGAAGGCTCAGCTAGCCGGTTCGAGGAGCCGGTGCGTCTCTAGCCAGGCGGCGCATGCCTTGGGCCATTCTCGACCGGCTTCGTAGTCTGGATTCATTCCCAGACCGTGCGGCCCCGCGTCATAGACGTGGAGCTCGTGCGGGACGCCGGCGCGCTGGAGGGCGTCCGCATACAAGAGCGAGTTTTGCACGGGGACGCTCGCGTCGTCTCGGGTGTGCCAAATGAACGTGGGTGGTGTGCGAGCGGTGACGCGCGTCTCCAGCGAGAGGCGCCGCACCACTTGCGGATCCGGATCGAGGCCGAGCAGCGCGCGGCGAGAGCCCTCGTGCGCGTAGGGCGGCTCGAACGTGATGACCGGATAGGAAAGGATCGAGAAATCCGGCCGCTCGTCGTCGGTTTGGAAGAGGCAAGACGCGCAGGCGGCCAAGTGCCCGCCGGCTGAAAAGCCCATCACCCCCACACGACGCGCGGCAAAGCCAAGCGGCGAGGACTGCGCGCGCACGAGACGGACGGCGCTCAGGACGTCTTCGAGCGGAGCTGGGTGCCCCCAATCAGCCAGGCGATAGCGCAGCACGTAGGCGTGCACGCCGCGCTCGTTCCACCACGCGGCGATGCGAGAGCCCTCTTTTTCGAGCGACAGGTGGGTGTAGCCACCGCCCGGGCACACGACGACCGCGCCGCGCGGGGCGGAGCGGGTCGGAAAGAAGTCGAGCGCGGGCCGATGCGGACGTAACGCGAGCCCCGAACCGGCGCTCACCAGCGCCGCAACGACCAAGCGCGCGGCGGCATGCGCTCCTTCCGCCGAGAGCTGCGTCGTGCTCGCGGGCGCAAAGAGCCGGGTGCTCGCGGCGGGGCCGTAGCGCTCCAGCAGGTGCGTCGTTTCGCTCATTGCGTCTACCAGGAGCGTCCCGGTGGCGCGAGCGACCGTGCGCGCGGCGTCCGGGTAGTCGCCGTGACTCGGCTGGACGCGTTCGCCCTCGAAATGGCGACAGGCGATAGGCGTGAGCAATACCGGCACGCCTCCTTGTGCGCGCGTCTCCGTCACGTACTGCCGCAAGTCCTCGCGAAAGCTCGCGGCGGGGGGGTGCGCTGGATCGGCCTCACCGTCGTGTTGCCCGAACTGAACGAGTACCCAATCGCCCGGCGCGACTTGCGCCAGGAGCGCGGCCCAATGTCCCTCGTCGCGGAAGCGCTTGCAGCTGCTTCCCGAGCGCGCCGCGTCGTTTACCCGTACGTCCTCGAGCTCGGACTCGAGCACGGCGCCCCAACCGACTCGCCCACCCGCGGCGGGGAGCTCCGCCGCGGTGGAATCCCCCACGATGTGGAGCGTGCGTGGCTTGCTGGCCTTCACGTCGTCGGCGGCGTGCGCGTTGCTCGGCGCGAAGGCCGGGGCGTGACGTCGCGCCGAGCAGCCGAATTCGCCCAGTAGCAGCAGCGTGAGGGCGGGGACGTGGCGGCGTCGCACCCCCGCCTCATGCGCGGAGCTTGCAAAATCGATCACGGGCGTTGCGCCGCGCCGCACCTGGGGGGAAGATTCTGGCCTAAAACCAACCCGAGGAAATGAGATGTCAGAGCTCGAATCACTGAAGCAGTTCACCACCGTCGTCGCGGACACCGGCGACATTGGCGCGATCGCTCAGTACAAGCCGCAGGACGCGACCACCAATCCTTCGCTCCTCTTCAAGGCGGCGCAGCAGAAGGAATACAAGCACCTCGTCGAAGAGGCGCTCAGCTATGCCTCCAAGAAGGCGAGCGCGGGCAGCGAGCAAACCGCGCTGTTCATGGACAAGCTGGCCGTCAATTTCGGCATCGAGATTTTGAAGATCATCCCCGGCCGCGTCTCCACCGAGGTGGACGCGAGCTTCTCTTTCGATCGTGACGGCAGCATCGCCAAGGCGCGCGAGCTCATCAAGCTGTACGAGGACTCCGGCGTCGAGCGCGAGCGAATCCTCATCAAGCTAGGCAGCACTTGGGAGGGCATCAAAGCCGCCGAGCAGCTCGAAAAAGAAGGCATTCACTGCAACCTCACGCTGCTCTTCAGCTTCGCGCAGGCCGTCGCGTGCGCAGAGGCGAAGGTCACGCTCATCTCGCCGTTCGTCGGCCGCATCTACGACTGGTACAAGAAGTCCACGGGGCAAGAGCCCTCTGTCGAGAACGACCCCGGCGTCGCGAGCGTGAAGCGCATCTACGAGTACTACAAGAAGTACGACTACAAGACCCAGGTCATGGGCGCGAGCTTCCGCAAGGTAGAACAGATCGTCGAGCTCGCCGGGTCGGACCTCCTGACCATCAGCCCGGACCTGCTCGCGCAGCTGCAGAAGCGCGAAGGTACGCTGGAGCGCAAGCTCACGGTAGAGGCGGCCAAGGCCAAGGACATCCCGCGCGTCACGCTGGACGAAAAGGCTTACCGCTTCGAGCACAACCAGGATCAAATGGCGGTCGAGAAGCTGAGCGAAGGCATCCGTTCGTTCTACGCGGACGGCCGCAAGCTCGAGAAGTACGCGCAAACCGAGGTCGCCAAGGCCTCCGCCGCGTAGTCCGCAGCTCGCAGCAGGCTCGCCTCAGGGCCTCGAACGGCGCACCTCTTCGGAGTTGCGCCGTTTTGCTTTCTAGCTACTTGGACAAGCTGCGGCGCCGTCGTCTCGTTTCCGCGCTCCAGGCGGCGCGTGTTTGCAGGCGGTAGCGGCGGGAGGCCCAGTGGAGCGCAACGACGAGCGCGATCGCCGCGAAGCCGGCGGCGTTGTCGTCTACATGCAGCCCCAGCGCGAGGCCAGCGTACAGCAGGGTACCCGCGAAGGCCGCGAGCGCGGTGAGCTCACCCGGGCGAAACACCACCGGAGTGCGCTGAAGCAAGACGCTGCGTAGCACGCCGCCGCCCACCGCGTTGACGACCCCCACCAGCATTGCCCCCGGCACGCTGATGGAGGCGGCGAGCGACAGCCGCATGCCGACCATCGCGAAGGCACCGAGCCCCAGCGCGTCTGCGAGCCCGGTGAGCTGCGTGACCGACTTGGGTACGCGACCGTGTAAGGACTCACCGACGCGCCAGGTGAAGAGCGACGCGATGAGCGTGAGCACCACGTACGTGGGCGTGCGCACGAGCATGGGCGGACCCGCTTGCAGGAACAGCGCGTCTCGCAGGAGACCACCGCCGCACGAGGAGACGAGGGCGATCGCGAAGATGCCGGTCAGATCATAGCCACGCCGCGCCGCGAGCACGGCGCCCGTTGCCGCCCACAGCAGCGTCGCGACCCAGTCGAAGTAGCGGAAGGCCACGCCGGCGGCGCGCCACAACTGCTCCACGTCTGCTTCGGGCCAGCTCACGGCGCACCGAACATGCGCGCACTATCGCCCAGCCGCAAGGCGCTCCCGGACCGTTACAGATGCCGCGCGTCCAGCAGCGCTTTCGCCGCTTCTCGCGCGGCGAGCGGCGCCGATAAGTCGCGATCCATCTGCGCTACCACGATTGCGCCGTCGTACAGCAGCACCAGCTGCGTCGCGAGGCGCTCCGCGTCCTGCGCGCCCGCGCTTTTCGCAAGGTCACGGAACAGGTCGTGCATCCATCGGCGGGCATCCGTGAGCACGGCGTCGAGCCGGGGAGTTGGCTCGCCCTCGGCGGCGGCGCGGAAGAAGGCGCAGCCGCGGAAACTCTTCTCGGCGACACGGGCGGCGAGCGCGTCGAAGATAGTCAAGATGCGCTCGCGTGGCTCCGCGATGCCGGCGAGCGCTCCCTGTAGAGCTTCCGTGCGGCGCGCGAGGCGAGCCGAAAGGTACTCGGCCACCAGCGCGTCCTTGCTTCCGAACGCGCTGTAGAGGGAGGCTTTGGCGACGCCCGCCTGCTGCAGCACACGGTCGATACCGACGGTGTGAATGCCTTCCTCGTAGAAGAGCTTGTCCGCTGCTTCCAGTAATCGGGCGCGCGGGCCCGCCGCCGGCTTGGACATGGCCTTGACGTAACAGACAGACCTGTCTATGACAAGGCTGCGGATAGACAGACCTGTCCGTATAGGACATTTCCAATGGTTTCCTCGCCTCTCGTTGTTGCCCGGCCCCTGGATCCTCCGACCTCGGCTCGGCGGGTCCGGTTATCGGAGGAGGCCAGCTTCTGGCTCTTGGCGTCTTTGCCAGTGTCGTTTCTCGCCGGCTCCAGCGCCCCGACGCCCCTGTACGCCGTGTATCAGGCGCGCTGGCACTTTTCCCCCATCACCACCACGGTCGCATTCGGCATCTACGCGCTCGCGGTGCTCGCCTCCTTGCTGACGCTAGGCCGGCTCTCGGATCACATCGGGCGTCGCCCGGTGCTGCTCGTCGCGGTATCGCTGCAAGCGCTCGTGATGTTCTGGTTTGGTCACGTCGCCAGCGCTTCCGAGCTCGTGCTCGTGCGCGTCGTGCAGGGGCTCTCCACCGGCGGCGCGCTCAGCGCGATCGGCGCGGGGCTCGTGGATCTGCATCGGCAGCGCGGCACCGTCGCCAACGCGGTGGCGCCGATGCTCGGCACCGCAACCGGCGGCATCGCTTCCGGTTTGCTCGTGCGCTACCTGCCCGCACCGGAACAGCTCGTCTACTACCTGCTCGGCGGCGTGTTCGCCGCGCAGGTGCTCGGCGTTTTCTCGATGGTCGAGCCCGGTCAGCGTCGACCCGGGGCGCTCGCTTCCTTGCGTCCTCAGCTGGGCCTGCCGGTGGAGCTCCGACCGGCCTTCTTCGTGGCCCTACCGCTGCTGGTCGCGTCGTGGGCGCTCGTCGGGTTTTACGGTTCGCTCGGACCGGCACTGCTGGGGCGGCTCTTCGGCGGCGGCTCGGTTTTGCTCGGCGGGCTTTCACTCTTCGTGATCGCGCTCAGCGGCGCTACCGCAGTGCTCGCCCTGCGGGAAAAGCCCGCTCGCGTGCTGATGCTGGTCGGGACGACCTCTCTGTTCGTCGGCGTGCTCGTCACCCTGCTCGCGATAGCGGTCGGCTCGCGCTTCGGGTTCTTCGCAGGAGCCGCGATCTCGGGCGTGGGCTTTGGCACCGGCTTCCAAGGAGCCATTCGCGACCTCGTGCCCACCGCGCCGTTGCACGCGCGAGCCGGCGTGCTCTCCGTCCTGCTCATCGTCTCTTACCTCGCGATGGGGCTACCCGCCATGGGGGCTGGCTTCCGCGTCGCCGCGACGCACGACCTCCTCGGGACCGCGCGTGAGCTCGGCAGCATCGTAGCGGCGCTCGCCCTGCTCTCCCTGGGCCCGCAACTCACCCGACGTCGGCGCTCGTCGCCTGGGGTCGTCGCCTGAAGCGGGATGCTGGATGCAAGCGGGCGCTGCTCGAGCTCAATTCACGATTGGCAGCAGCGCTTCCACTCGGGCCATCTCGTTGATCTCGAGGTTGCCGACGAGCGCTTCCAAGCTCGGGCCATCGGCCGCGGTCTGGGTCTTGCCGAGAGCTCGGAGAAAGTAGGGCGGTACGGCGCGAAACAGTAGCCGAGCCCGAATGCGCTGGGGACGGGAGCCCGCGGGCGCGTCCAGAACGTAAGGGAACGAGCGCTGCTCCCCCACGATGAGTGGAGGCGTGGGCTGCCCGGTGGAAGGGCGCACGCGCGAGACGGGGCCGCCCGTCAGGTACTGCACGACGACTTCTTTGGAGCCAGGGGCGGCGCGAAGGCGGGGCTGCCGGCGCAGATCCAGCACGGCGCCGCCAGCCGCGTCGCGCAGGAGCTCGATCTTGTCGAGCAGCTGCTGTTGAAAGCTCACGAGCTGCCGATCCGTGGTCGTGCAGCCGGCGACGAAAGGCCTGAGCTCACTGGGAGCCTCCGTGAGCGAAGCATCGCACAGGTCGTCCGTGGGAAGGCGCACCAGGCCAGAGGCGGCGAGCGCGCGGCCTTGCGGATCGAGCAGCGTTACCTCCAGCCACATTTGACGAACGAACGCGAACCCTCCGGGCAAGTTGTGGCCCACGCCGGTATTTTGGAGCGAGACCTCGAAGCTCACGCGGGCCCCGGTGGAGCTCACGGACGTGGGCACGATGCGGAGAGTGGCAGCGCGCCGCAGCAGGGCTTCGCGCTCGCCGCGGCTCTCATCGCGCGCGGCGGGCAGATCCAGCGGGTAGTCGACGGCAACGAAGCGATGACTGCGGAGCTGGCGCGCCGGAGCATCGCCGTCTTGCTCGAACGGGATGAGCGCCGTCTCCGCGGCGCGAGAACCAGCGACGAGCGGCATGTGGCAGTCCACGCAGCCAGAGCCGCCCGCCTTCGCGTAGTCCGCCCACTCGTCGTACAGGGTCTGCAGGACCAGGTCGGTGCCGCGCTCGATCTTGCCGTCGCCGTTGCGATCGTATTGAACGGAGTGACAGTTGCGGCAGAGCTGCGAGCTGTCCTTCTGGAAGAGGGGAGCGGCTTCGCTCTGGTGGTACGCGTTGCCGACCGCGTCGCCGAAGCTTCCGAAGAAGGTGCGCCCTGGCTTCAAGCCATCTTGAAAGGCGGTGAGCCCGCCGCCCGCGGTGTGAGGCTCACCTTGCCATTGATGACACACCGAGCACGTGATGCCTTCACTGAAGAGGTCCGCGTCGGCGAGCACACCCTCGGGAGTGAAGGGCAAAAGCGGGGACTGCGCGAGCGCGGTCGCGATGGGGCCATGGCAGTTCACGCACACGTTCTGAGGGTCTGGCGCGCTCGTGTTCTTGAGCGTCTCCCGGTTCGCGAGGTTGGTCTGCGCGATCATGATGGGGCTGGTGAGCGCGTGAGCGTGCATCGAGGTGCGCCACTCGTCGACCGCGCGCTGGTGGCAACTGCGGCAGGCGCTGGACGGGTGAAAGCCGCCCAGAGTGCTGCCGAGCACGCCGCTCCTCGGCGCGAGCTGCGCCGGCACGTTCAGCGCGGTTACGACGTGAAGCGGCAAAAGTGCCAGGAAAAGCAGGCTTATGGGCACGTGAAGCACCCGCAGCCCCTGCAGGCGCCGGCGGTACTTCGCCTGGCGGCGCTCGCGCTGCAGCATCTGGTGCCGAAGGCGTGATAGGCGCACGAGCTCGGGCACCACCGCTTGATCCTCGGGCGGCAGTCCCCGGGCGGCGTGGGCGACCTCCGGATCGCTGGCGGTGACCTGGAGTAACCATTGCACCACCTGCTGGAGCGGCGGCGACCGCCCCGCGCTCAGCTTTTCGATCTCGACGAGGGCGGCTTGCGCTCGCGCATGACTCGCTGACTGTGAGTAGTGACCGACGTCCCCCGCCGCCTTCGCGGGGACGACCGCGTAGACCAGGCGCCAGACGAGGCCGCTCACGACCAGGACGAGCAAGCAGACGAGGAGGCCGTGACCGAGCGTCGGCTGCAGGCCGATGGTGCCGTACCCGGCGTGCGCAAGCGCCAGCACGACGCAGGAGAGGCCGAGGTAAACGTGGCCCCAGAGCCAACCCGCCATGGTGCCGACCGGGAGCTTCTCTTGCAGGCTGCGTTTGCGGAGCGAGTAGAGGAAGGTGAGCAGGGCGAGCGCCAAGCTGCTCACGCCGAGCGCAAGGCCCGTGAGCGTGTAGCCCCGCAGAGTCGCGGGAAACATCGCGTAATCCGCGAGGAACCCGCCGTCTACCGCGAGCACCAGGGCGGCGGTGAGCAGCGCGGCCGCGACCGCCGTGACGACCCACGGCCATTGCTGCTCGAGCAAGCTCCGGCGCTTGTGAAGCGGGCGACTCACGGCCGATGACCCGCGAGCGACGTACGAGGCGCCGCGCTCTGCAGCGCCTTGCCCGGGTCGATACGGAACGCGGCGCCCACCGGGCAAGCGGTGACGCAAGCGTAGTCCGAGTACTCCGCGCACAGGTCGCACTTGACCGCGACGCGCGCGGCTTTCGGATCCACGGCCTCCAGGGCTCGCTCACGCAAGCTGCCGGTGGCCAAGAAGTCCAGCAAGCTCACCCACAGGCCGCGCTCGGGCTTCTCCACCGCGTGCATGCTGATGTTGCCGTAGGGGCAGCGCTGCGCGCACGAACCGCAGCCGATGCAGTTCTCGGGAACGATTTTGATTTCGCCGCTCGGTAAGCGAACGATGCCGTCCACGCTGCACAGGAGGCAGGCCGGGTCCTCACAGTGCCGGCAGGCGGTGGGGAACATGTAATTGTCGGCCTGGATCCCGCGCAGCTGCAGCCGACTGTTGCCGTGACGACGCTCACACGCGTCGATGCAGTTGCTGCAGGCGGTGCACTGCTCCTGGTCGATGACCAGGATTTCGCGGCCTTTCGCCAGGCCCTCCTCCACCAGCATCTCCGGCGCGAGCGAGCGGCGGGTGCCGGCCAGATCTTGCCCTGGCTGCGCCGGGCGCAGACCGACGGCAACGTTGCGAGCCAGCGCCTCGGCCTCGAAGCCCGCTTGGCGCAGGGCCGCGTGGGCGTGAGGGTAACGCGTGAAGAGCGCCGCCAGCGCTTCGCCGGGCACACGAATCACCTCCGAGCGGCTCGCGGCTTGCACCGTGTAGCCCATGATCGGCTCCCGCTCGAGCAGCGGCAAGATCCCGAACACGTTGCCCTCGCGGAAGTAGGTGAGCACACGCTCGCGAGGGGCCGCTCCCGCGGGCGGCGCTTCGCGCTGGCTCGCTCGCAAGAACCCACTGCGCACGAGGAACAAGTCACGTGGCGCTTCTTGCTCGTTGAAGAGCACGGTCCCGGTAGGCAGGAGCTCCAGCCGGGCGGACCACAGCAGCTCCACCACCGCCGCCTCCGGCAGCACCCCGAGCCCACCCGGGTTACGTGAATAGCTCCACAGCGCCCGCTTTTCGTAGAGCGCGTCGAGCGAAGCCCGTACGCTCGGCGCCTGCTCCATCAAGTGCATCACCGCAATCTTCGGTGCCTCCAGCACGATGGAGACCTCTTGCGCTACCACCGTGAACGGCTCCGCGGAGTCCGAAAGGACCCCCATTTCGCCGAAGAAACTGCCCTGCGCCAGCTTGAGCACCTGAATGGCGACGCCGCCGGGACCCGCGCTCTGCTGCTCGAGGGTGCCGGACAGCACGACGCACAGCCGCTCGTGGAACTCACCCTCTTGGCACAGCTGCTCTCCAGGAACGAGCAGCCGCAGCGTGGACTTGAGCACGAAGCGCCGCAGAGCGACCGCGCTCGCACCTTGAAAGAGCGCCAGCCCGGTGAGCGTTTGTGACAAGCCGTCCAGCGTGATGCCGCTCGCGAAGGCGGTGCTTCGCGCCTGCAACGTGAGCTCGTGATCGGGCACGCTGTCTTCGACCTTGAGCTTGTTGAGCAGCACCATGTCCGCGCGGTTCAGGTCCGCCGGGCAGGCGGGCACGCACTGGCGGCACTGCGTGCAAGCGGTCACGAACCGCGCCACGTTGGCGTCCGTGATCGTCGGCAAGTGCACGGCGCCGTTCAGCTCCGCGATCGTGACGTGACGGGACTCGACGACCGGGCAAGCGAGCAGGCAGTCGTTGCAGCCGATGCACGCGAGCACCTCACGCTCGACCGACGCAAGCAGCAGTTGATCGGCGGAAAGCATCATGGCTCCTCGAAGCGCAACATACTGCCGGACGAGAGCAACAAGAGCTCTCCACCGCGGAGCGGCGCCCACTCCGGGCCGAGCGGGGCGCCGCTCTTGAAAGTGCGCCCACCCGACAAATCACGCGTAAAATAGGCGCCCGCATGCAGGAGCAGCTCGAGCTCGTGCGCTGCGCCAGGCACCCGAAGCTGCGTCCCCTCCGCGCTGCCGACGAGCGCGCGCTCCGCGAACGTGGCGCTCTGGCCTGCGCCAGCCCCGGACACCACCTCCACCTTCGCGAACGGTCGAAACGCAGCCACTCGGTCGCGCGTCGGCGCGCGGGTGTAGGCGATGCCCACGACGCTCCCGATTTGTACCACTTCTCCGTCCGTCAGGGGTAGCTCTTGGCCGGGCGGCAAGCGCGCGGCGCGCACGTAGGTGCCGCTCGCGCTGCCCAGATCCGAGAGGTAGTGCACACCGTGCGCGGCGCGCACGCGCGCGTGCTGCGCGGCGACGCTGGGCTCGAACACTTGCAAATCCGCGCTCGCGCCGCTGCCGATGGTGCATTGCTCGGTGGCCAGCACGAACGAGAGCCCCATGCCCGGGCCGGAACGCAGCTCGAGCCGCGGCAGGCTGATCACCGCTTCGCCCCCGACCGTCAGTGGGCCGAGCACGCTGGAGCGGAATACGAGCTGGGTGCGGCCGACCTGGATCCGGTCCCCATCTCGCAGCGGGTGAGCTTCGGCGAGCGCCACCCCGTTCACCCAGGTGCCGGTTTGGGTGCCTGCATCTCGGAGGTAGAGCGCATTGCCCTGCTGCGTCACCTGCGCGTGCAGCCAGGAGACGGTCGGATCGCTCAGCCGCACGGTGGACTCGGGCGCGGTGCCGATGCTGCAGAGCTTGCCCGTGAGGGGGAGAACATGGCCGCCTACCTCGAAGCGCGCTTCGATTGTCTGCGCTCCGGGTGGAGGCTCTGCCGCCGCTTCCGCAGGCAGGCCGATGGAGAGCATCTTCGTGCGGCGCGGCTCGGCGGCCGCGAGCTGCGAGGTACGCTGCGGAAGCTGCGAGGTGCGCTGAACCAGCAACTCGGAGGGGAGCGCCACCGTGCCGACCTGCGCCTTCATACCGGCCAGCGCCGAGGTGATGTTGATCGCTTGCGTTCCGCGCAGCTTGGCGGCGGACGCGATGGGCACGGCGCGCGTTGGCTCCGGGCGCGGCTCCGGCTTGGCCACGAGCTGCTGCGTCCCCAAGAAGCCGGCCACGTCGAAGCTCGGGTCGAGCAGGCGCGCCGATACCGAGCTCACGTCCGCCTGCTCGTCGATCAGCCGCTTGAGGCCGCGACCGATGGTGCGAACCTTGGCCTGCTTCTCACCGATGAGCAGCGCGCCGCGGACCTTGCCGCCTTCGAGCACCAGCTTGCGGTACGCGATGTGACCGGTGCCGCGCGGGAAATCCACGAGCACGGAGCGGCCCGGGCCGTCGTCGATTTCGCCGAGCCGCGCGAAGTCCAAATCGAACAGGCGCGTGGCGAAGTAGTGGACTCCAGGCCGGTACTGCTCCTGCGCCCCGCACATGTTCGCGCCGGCGACGCGGCCCTGGTGACGCGCCGGCTCCCAGAGGCCGAGCTGCTCACCCTCCACGCTCGCGACGTCACCCGCCGCCCACACGTCGGGCGCGGAGGTGCGCAGCGTTCGCCCGACTTTGACCGCGCCATTCGGCTCCCGGAGCACGCCGGCGTGCTCGAGCAGGTCGCTGTTGGGCACGATGCCGAGCGCGGCGCCGACCAAGTCGCACGGGAGGCGACGGCCGGTGTTGGTGACGAGCGCGGCCACCGCGCCCGTCGGCCCTGGCTCCGCGCGCGCCACCTCTTCGCCCAGCACGACCTCCACGCCGGCTTTGCGCAGGCGCGCCGCTAGCAAGTCCGAGGCTACCGCGTCGAGCGCGCGCGGCATGAACCGAGGCGCGCGCTCCACGAGCGTGACTTGTACGCCGCGCTCCAGCAGCGCGTGAGTCCACTCCAGGCCCAGGGCGCCGCCGCCCAGCACTACCGCGCGCTTGACGTTGCCGCGCAACGTATCCACCACCCGCCGCGCGTCTTGCACGGTGCGGAGCGTGAGCACGCCGGGCAGGTGGCTCCCGTGAAAGCTGGGCGGCCGGGAGCGCGCGCCGGTGGCCACGAGCAGCGCGTCGTACGGTAGCGGCGCGGGGTTACCGCTGCACCACAGCTCGCGCTTCTGCGGCTCCACCCGCAACACGCGCGTGAAGACGCGCTCGATGCGGTGGGCGTCGTAGAAGTTCGGTGCCACCGCCCAGAGCTGATCTTCGCGCAGCTCACCGAGCAGAAAGTTCGTGAGCGCGGCGCGAAAATAGCCAGGGTTCGGGTCGTCGCAAAATACGCCGATGGCCGCGTCTGGCGCTCGGCGGCGGATCTCTTCGGCCGCCGTGAGGCCAGCCGCGCCGTCGCCCACGATCACGTAACGTTTGCGAGCCATATGCGAGTCGTGGGAGCAGCCGTGCACGGCGCGCCCAGCGCATCCTACACCATTGCAGAGCCCTCGAAAGGCCGGCAAACTGCCGCCCATGCGCTCGCAGTCGTACCGCAACGTGCTCACCGCCTTCGCCCTCGTCGCAGCCTCGTTCAGCTTGATGGGCTGCCCCGAAAAGGGCGGCGCGGACAAGACGACGGCCGAGCCGGAGCGCGCCGAGCCCGATCGCGCCGAGCCGGAGGAAGAAGGCAAGGCCGCGGAAAAGAAGCCGCCCGCCACGCCTGCGGCGGCAGACAAGCCGGAAGACGACAAGGAAAAGGGCGGCTGGTAAGCCGCTCAGCGGCGCGCGGTGGAGAGCTTCTGCTCCAGCTCGGCCAGCAGTGGGTAGGCGCTCCGCCCCAGGGCGCCGCCTTCACTCACGGCTCGGTGCAGCAGCTTCCGCGTGCCTACGAGGGTTGGCTCCGGGAGTCGCCACAGCGGCTTGCCGCTCGCAGCTGCGAGCACGTCCGCGAGCAGCGCCGCCGGGAGCTCGGTCATGAGCGGCAAGAGCTGCTCGGCTTCTGCCGGGCTCGGCTGCTCGAAATGAAGGCTCAGCAGCTTCAGCATGCGTTCCGGAAGTCGCTCGAGCAGCGCCCGCAACGCCGGGCCCTCGAACGGCTCGAGGCCACGGCGTGCGAGCCAACTGTCGAGCACCGCGAGCGGCGCGTGCTGCACCATCGGCGCGCTCGGTCGTAGTGAGCCTTCGAGCACCGCCGCTTCGATGGCGGCCCATGGCTCTTCGCGCAGCTGCTCGTACGGCATGGGCTTGTCTCGCGCGTCGGCCAGCATGGGCCTCAGCAGCTCGCGCGGAATGTGGGCCCAGAAAGCGCCTCCCGCATCGTTTTCCGGGAGCAGAAATTCGGCTCCCTCCGCCGGGCGCTCGGCCGCGTCCCACGCGAGCCACACCGCGCGCGCTACGTCCGACCACGGGACGTCCAACTGGCTCGCCGCGGCCCGCGTCGCGCCTAGCAGCAGCCCGGGACGCCCGCGGTCCAAACCCACCGCGGTCGGCCAGGTGAGCACGCCGTGCGCCACTTCTTCCGCGATGACCGTCGGTTGCTCGAGCGCGTGCGGCGTCTCCAGGCTCACGAGCGCGCCCGCGTGGGCTCGAAGCCGGCCGATCAGTGAAAAGACACGAAGCGCGGCCTCATCGCTCAGGTGAGGCGACCCCAACGCGGCCTCCACTACGTCCAGCAGCTGGCCGAAGCGGGGGTCCAGGTTTTGCCCACGCCACGGACGCAGCAAGGAGTGCCGCTTGGCTTGCGCCGGTAGGTCCTCCGACAGGCTCAGCGCTGCGAGTAGCCACAAACCGTGGCGTTCCGCGCGCTGTCGCTCGGTGCCGCGCAGCACGCGCGGGACCGGCAGCTCGCCCGGCAGCTCCAGCATCAGCTCGAGCTGGTCCTCGAACAAGCTCTCGCGCAGGTCGCGCGGAAGCTCCGCGCCTGCGAGCAGCGCGAGCCCAGCCGCCACGAAGCCGAGCTCGAAGGCCCCGACGTAGAACAAATTGTCCGGATCGGAGGCCTCGAACAGGCCCTCCAGGCTCCGGCCACCGCTCTCGCGAGTTTGCTCCAGGACTCGCGCTTCCACGTCAGCGCGCGCCGAGCCCTCCAGCAAGGCCGTGCCCCACTCGATGGGTGACGCCTGTACCAACGCGTCGACGGCTTCGCTCAGCAGCGTGCGCGCCACGAAGCGCGGGCCGAGCTGCAGCGCGTCGTCCCCCACGGGCTCGAGCAGGCCCGCTTGCTCCAGGCAGCGCACGACGCGGAACGCGCCCGGCGGCAACTTGCGCGCGGCGCGCTCCAGGTCCGCGGGTCGCAGAGCTCCTGGACCGGTGCCGAGGGTGAGCTTCAGCCAGTCCACGTCTGCTTCGCGTTGCAGCTCCTCCGGCACGAGCGCGAGCCACTGCTCTCGGGCTCGCGGCGCGTCCCAAGGCAGCGCGTCTTCCGCGAGCAGCCGCCGTACCAGCGCGACCAGCGTGCCGTAGCCGTTCTTGCGGAAGAACGCCGCGTGCTGCGCCTCTGGATCCAAGGAGGCCGCGAAGCGTGCCTGGGCGAAGCGGCGCACCAGCTTTTCCAGCGGCTCGGACAGCGAGCGGGCGCCCAGCTCGTCGGCCAAGCCACAAAGCCCGAGCACGGCGCCCGGGCCGTCGATGATGCCGCGCTCAAGCGGCTCCCCCCGCAGCCAAGCCAAGACCGGCTCCGGCTCGAATCGGCCGTCTTGCGGTAGGCGCTCGCCCACCCAGCGCACCAGGTCAGCCAGGTACTCCGCAGGCTCGGGGCTCCGCACCACGCGAAAACCCAAGCCGGCGGGTGGCTCCAGCGGCGACGCCACGCACAGCCGGACGCCCGGCGGCGCATCCCCCTCCGGGTAGTCGTTCGGGGCCTCCAGCTCCACGAACACGGCGCCATGGGCCGGTAGCTTCAGCCGTGCTTCGGCCCACGTCCCAGCCCTGACGAAGCGGGCCAAGCCGCGCGCTTCGAGCCAGCGGCCGACCAGGCTTCGCCCGGCACCGCTCGCCGCCACCCAGTAGACGCCATCAAAGGTCGCCGGCTCCAGCGCCTCGGCCGGGATGCCGGGAAAGAGTGGTTCCTCCAGAAACGACAGGGCGCGGGAGGCCGGCAGGGCGCGCAGCCGAAGCACCTGGCCGGGCGAGCTCTCTTGGCGCCTCCGGACCCGCGCCCGGATGTCGTCCAGAGAGGCACCCAACGCCTTCGCGAGAGCCACCTGCGCGCCGGGCCGGTCCCCCAGCCAGTCCAGCTCCTGATCGCGGTCCAGTTTGCTGAAGAGCGCGGCGAGCGACCGCGGCTGCATCTTGGTGTCGGTCGGCCAATCACTGGAACGCAGAGTCGCGCGCGACAGGTCGCCGAGGCTCCGCACCGGAATCGGTGCCTGTTCCATCAGATCGCGAATCCAGCCCATTTATCGACTCAGCTGTATTGCATACAAAGTGAATGATGCATGCATTATGCAAAAAGATGCACTCACGACGCAGGAAAACAGCTCAAAGGAGAGCAGGGCGATGTGGGCTAGAGCCCTCGGTAACGCATCGATCCCTTGAGCCGGCGAACGCTGAGATTCCGGAGCCCGAGGCGCCTAGCGAACGCGCCAACCACCTTCGTTTAGCTCCAGAATATAACGGCCGCCAGCCGCAAACTTCAGCCCAGAGACGTGCTGGTAGCGGCCGTCGCGATCGGTCGCCTTAGCATCCCAGCGGCCTGGACCTGAGACGGCGACGGGCACCCGGCTGCCTTGAGCGATCGCTCCGGTCAGCAGATCCGGTCCCCAAATCGACTCGGAGTCCGGCGCTTGATTATCCAGCTGCTCTGGAATGCGCTCCGACGGAGCCAGGTAGAAGTTGTTGATGGCCGCGTCCGAGAGGTTCTTCACCTCGAGCTCGATCGGCCCCTCACCCGCGCCAGCCCGCACCGTGACCAGGCGGGTCGGGGCCCCGCCACACCCGGTGAGGAGCGCACTGCCGGCTGCGAGACCGACAACGACCCCCATCGGCAGAAGCACCCCGAAAACCCGGCGCGGGACGGGAGACATGGCGGCCAAGATTAACACGCTATGGTTGCCGCAATGGAAGGAATCCCGGCCTACGTCGCGCTCTACCTCATGTTCGTGTTCAGCACGACATGTCATGAGGCAGCCCACGCGTTTGCGGCGCAGCGCGGAGGGGACGATACGGCGTCGTCCCTCGGCCACGTGACGCTCGATCCCACGCCGCACATCCTCCGCTCACCTTGGGGCATGGTCGTCATGCCAATCATGGGCATCATTTGGATGGGGTTCCCGCTCGGGTGGGCGTCAGTGCCGTACGACCCTCGCTGGGGCAAGCGGTACCCGCTTCGCCAGTCACTCATGTCGTTCTCGGGGCCCGCGGCCAACTTTGGCTTGGCGCTGCTCTCCGTCGTCATTTTGCGGGTTCTGATCGAGGCGGGCGTTTACCACCTGAGCGGTACGGGGGTGCACGCAGGGTTCGTGTACCTGAGCGAAGGGGTGCCGCAAAATTCGCCGCTCGCGGCGGTGGCCTACCTGCTTTCGCAGCTGTTCATGCTGAACCTGCTACTGGGCTTCTTCAACCTCATTCCGTTCCCGCCGCTGGACGGCGCGGGCGTGGCGGAGGGCTTGTCGCCCCGCTACATCGGCTCACTCTACGACCGCTTGCGCGAGATCCCAGGCCATCAGTTCCTCGGCTGGATCGCGGCCTCGCAGCTGTTTCCCTACCTGTACACGCCGATGCGACACCTGATCGTGCTCGGCCTGGGCTTTTGATAAAGTCCTAAGTGTTTGCCTCGACGTAGCTTCGTTCTCGCCGCCCTCTTGGTGCATTCCATGCTGCTCCCTGCGCCGGCGGCGGCGCAGAACCCTGCGGCGGCGGAGGCGCTGTTCGAGCAGGCTCGGGCCGCCATGGCCGCAGGCGACTACCAGGTGGCATGCGCGCGGCTCCGCGACAGCGACCGTCTGGATCCAGCGGTCGGAACTCGCTTCAACTTGGCAGACTGCGAAGAGCGCCGCGGCCGCCTCGCGACCGCGTGGAGTCTGTTTCGCGGTGTGCTCGCGGAGCTTGGCGCGGAGGACGACCGGCGTCCTATCGCCGAGCAACGCGCCCGTGCCCTCGAGCCTCGGCTCTCCTACGTGACGCTCCAGCGCGCCGCCGACACACCACGCAGCGCGAGGCTGCGGCTGGACGGCGTGGAGCTCGGCGAAGGCAGCTTCGACGTGCCGCTGCCGCTGGACCCCGGGGCGCACGAGCTGGTGTTGATGGCCGACGGCAAGGAGGAACGACGCACGGTGACGCTGAGGGAGCGAGAGACCACCGTCGTACCGATCCGCTTGGAGCCTCCCCGCGCAGAAAGGCCGCCCGCGGACGAAAGCGGCAGCGCGCGCCGCACTTCGGGCTATGTCGTGGGCGGGGTCGGGATCGCCGCTGCCCTCACTGGCATCGTCGCTGGCGTCGTCACGCTCGGCAAAAAGAGCACCGCCAACGAGCACTGTGACGACGCCCGCCGCGTCTGCGACCAAACCGGGCGCGACGCCAACGAGTCCGGCCAGACCTTCGGTGTGGTGAGCGGGGTTGGGCTCGCAGTGGGAGCACTGGGGCTCGCGACTGGCGCCTACCTGTTGCTCACCGCTCCGCGAGCGCCGGCTACCGCGAGCGCGAGGCTCACGAGGCGCGACCAGGTGACCCTGGCTCCCCAACTGGGCTGGGGAACCGGAACCGGTTTTCTCGGCGTCGTCGGCAGCTTTTGAGCGCGCGCCGAGCTACGCTCGCCAAGTCTTGCTTCCACGCTGGTCAGTCTTAGCGCTGTGCTTGCCGGGTTGCCTGGTCTCTTTCGAGGACTACCCGCTCGGTGATTTGGACGGCGCGGCGCAGGGCGAAGCCGGCGCGGGTGGGAGCGAAACGCCGGCAGCGGTTGGCGGCTCCGCCGCAGGGGAGGCGCCGTCGCTGGAAGGCGGCGCTGCGGCGGAAGGCGGCGCGCCCGCCACCTCCGCTGAGGTGAGCGCGCTGGACGACTTCGAGCACGAGGACAGCACCATCCTGGAGCTGGATGGGCGCAAGGGCGATTGGTACGTCTCCAATGATGGGCGCGGCGTGCAGACTCCGCCTGCAGGAGCGGACCTCTTACCGACCCCGTTGGAGCGAGCCCGCGGCGGAAGCACTCACGCGCTCCACACTTCTGGCGGACCCTTTTTCAGCTGGGGCGCGCTGGTGGGCGCCAGCTTCAGCTCCGGCGAGCGCTACGACCTGAGCGGCTACCGCGGCATCCGGATGTGGGTGCGGTCGAGCCCCAGCGCCATGATGGGGCCGGGCGCAGCGAAGCAAGTGCGCCTGAATCTGACGACCACCGCCACGAGCGCCGGCGGGCCCTGCACCGTCTGCAATGATCACTTTGGAGCCGACATTCCGCTGAGCTCCCAGTGGGTGCTGGTCGATTTGCCGCTCAAGAGCCTGAAGCAAGTCGGTTTTGGCCGGCCTCAGCTCGAGCAAGATTTGAGCGCCGTCGTCGATCTGCAGCTGACCTTTCCGGCGAATGTCGCCTTCGACCTTTGGGTGGACGACGTCGAGCTGTACCGCTGACCCAAGGCGCTCCCGGGGGCGCGGGTCGGAGCGGACATGGACGAGCTGCGTGAGAGCTCCTTGCTCTTTTCCATCGAAGGCCTGCTCGAGACCGAGCGCGAACGTGTGCAACGTGAAGCGCGCGAGGCCGAGCGTCGTCGCGAAGACGAGCTGCAGCGCATCGCGGAAGCCGCGGAGCGTCGGCGTCTCGCTAGTGAGCGCGAACGGGAGGCGCGTGGCCGTCGTGAATCTCTGGAGCGCGAGCGCGAGCGGCTGGAGGACGAGCGCCGCGAAGCGATGACTCGCGCCACCGTAGAGCGGGCGCGCGTCGAAGCGGAAGCGCGCGTGCGTCTCGTCGAGGCGGACGAGCAGCGGAAGCACGAGCTACTGCTCGCGCGGCTCCAAGCAGAAGGGCGTACCGCGCGGTACAAGGCCATCGCCTGGCTCAGCTCCGGCGCATCGTTCGTGGTGTTGTCGAGCGTCGTGGCCGGCTATTTAGGCTATGTTCGTCCCGCTCAGGCCGCGCGAGCGCAGCGTTACGAGAGCCTCGTCGCCGAGAGCCGTGTGCGCGAGCAAGCGGGCCAGCAAGCGCTCCAGCGGGAGCGCGCGAAGGTGGAAGCGCTTGACGAACGTGTTCGCTTCCTGGAGTCTCGACCCGCAGCTGCCGCTGCTGCCCCGCCGAGCGGAGTCAAACCGCAGCCGCCGCAAACGCCGGCCAACACCCGGCCCAAGAAGCGCCCCTGCGGCGACAGCGGCGACCCTTTGGACGACTGCTTGCGCTAACGCACCCAGCCTATCTCCCGCGCCGTCTCCTCACCGACGAACAGCTCGCCGAGCGTCTCCGGCGGCCGTTCCTCACCCGGCGCGATCGGAACATTCCTGGCCATCAGCTCGGCGCCGGGCTGCGGGTATAGCGGCTGTTTCGCGGGCGTGGCGAAGCCGGCGGGGAAGATCGCGTGGCCGCTCGCGTCGTACTTGTCGCTCGCGCCCAACGTATGAAACAGCTCGTGCGCGGCGACGAACAGCGCAAAATCTTGCATCTCTTCGTCGATGTCGGCCCGCGCGACGCCCACGCGCCCGCCTTGCTCGCTCTCGCCCTCCACGACCCGCGGCTCGCCCGGGCGCGACGGCCGCAGCACCAAGTAGACCCGCGAATCATAGGCTCGCGCTTCCACACCGGCGCGCGCGTCCAAATCGCGCGTCCAGCGCCACAAGGCGAGTGCATGACGCGCCAGGCTCCACACGTCGCCGGCCCCGGCGCTGGGCGGGTCGCTCGCGGCGCTGACCGGCCCCGACACATGGAGCGAAAGCGGCTCGACGTTGCTGCCGCCGTGGCGCACGAACTCCGCTCGCAAGCGTCGCTCCAGATCGAAGCTGCGGCTCGAAAGCGAGCGAAGCGTCCGCTCCGGCACGGGCTCGCGCTCCACGAGAATCAACGCGACCCGAAGCGGCCGCTGCCAGGCGCGGCGCTGCCGCCGCTGCCACCAGTCGTTACCAGCCCACAGCAGCACTCCGCCGAGCACCAAGAGCAGCACCGTCACCCGCGCTCGATAGAACCAGCCGCGCGCCACCGCTCGAGCATTCCACCGACCGGAAACAAACGAAAGCGGTCTCGGCGCGAGCTCCTGCTAGCTTGGGCTGGGCGTCATGACGAACCCCACGAAGCGCGCTGCGCATGCCTCGAAAAAGCCTCGCTGCGGCTGGGCCGGTGAAGACGAGCTCTACGTGACCTACCACGATACCGAGTGGGGCGTGCCCGTCTACGACGACCAGCGGCTCTTCGAGTTTCTCGTCTTGGAGGGCGCGCAGGCCGGGCTCTCCTGGATCACCATTTTGCGTAAGCGCGAGGCGTACCGCAAAGCCTTCGCCGACTTCGACGCGCAGAAGGTCGCGCGCTTCGATGACAAGAAACGCGCCGCGCTTCTTCAGAACCCCGGCATCGTGCGGAACCGACTCAAGGTCGAGTCCGCCGTCAAGAACGCCCGCGCGTTCCTGGCCGTTCAGGAAGAGTACGGCAGCTTCAGCGCGTACCAATGGCGCTTCGTGGACGGCAAGCCGCTCCAAAACCATCGCGCTTCCATGAAGGACGTCCCGGCGCGTACACCCATCTCCGACGCGTTCAGCAAGGATCTCAAGAAGCGCGGTTTCAACTTCGTCGGGTCCACCATCATCTACGCGCACATGCAAGCGGTCGGCATGGTCAACGACCACATCGACGCCTGTTTCCGTCAAAAGCCGGTCGAAAAGCTCGCCAAAAAGCGCTGATCTCGCGGGGCTGCCGCCACGCAGCCTCGTTTGCAGAAGCTCCCGTATCGTCCCCAGGTCCCCCCGCCGCGCCGCCGCACCAGCTGCC
>SECP01000102.1 GCA_004193285.1 Myxococcales bacterium
GGCGAGCACGCTAAAACAGCGATCTGGATTCGGCAACAAGCGGGGCGCGGTTTTGCTCGTCCGCGGCCCCTGGCCTATCCTTGGCGCATGGCTCGCTGGCTTCGTCGCGGCCGGGGGCGGAGGATCCGCGGGAAAGGAGGCGCCAGACGGCGCCTGCGCCTCCGCGCCGAGCGATACGGAACAGACTCCCAATCCGACGACGAATCCGAAGCCGCGACGAAGCCAGCGAGCCATGCGCCAAGGATAGGCCAGGGGCCGCGGACGAGCAAAACCGCGCCCCGCTTGTTGCCGAATCCAGATCGCTGTTTTAGCGTGCTCGCCGATGACGTTATCGGTTCAGCTGGCTCAAGGCGTGGCGACAGACACCGCGGCAGACGCCCTCATCGTCGGCGTCTTCGCCGGGCAAGTGGCCAATTCGGAAGCCTTGCTCGCTCTCGAAGATGCCCTGGGCGGCGGCCTGCTCAGCCACCTCAAGACTAGCGACTTCGACGGTAAGCTGGAGCAGACTCAAGACGTGCCGACGTTCGGGCGCGTCAAATCGCGCCGCTTGTTGGTCGTTGGTCTCGGTCCGAAGGCGGATTTGGACGCGCCTCGCGTCCGGAGCCTGCTCGCCGCCGCCGTACGCTCTGCTCAATCATCGTCGACGAAGAGCATCGCGCTCGCCTTGCCGGACCCGGCGCCCTCGCTGCGCGCGGTGGGTGAGGCAATCATCCTCGGGGCTTACAAATTTTCTCGCTACTTCACCGGTGACCGCAAGCCCAAGGCCGAGCTCGCCAAGGTCACCGTCCTCGTGGCCGGCAAAGTCACCGCCGATCAGAAGAAGCAGCTGGAGACCGGCGTCGCCATTGGCCGCGCCGTGTGCGTCGCGCGCGACGCCGTGAACGAGCCGCCGAACGAGCTGTACCCGGAGACGCTCGCGCAGATCGCCCAGCGGATCGCCAAGGAGAACGGCTTCAAGGTCAAGGTGCTCGACAAAAAAGGCATCCTCGCCGCCGGTATGCTGCTCCACTACGCAGTTGGGCAGGGGTCGACGAACGAGCCGCGCTTCATCCACCTCAGCTACGTGCCGAAGAAGAAAAAGAAGAAGGTGGTCTTCGTCGGCAAGGGGCTCACGTTCGATTCCGGCGGCCTCTGCATCAAGCCCGCGGCGGGAATGGGCGAGATGAAAAGCGACATGGGCGGAGCCGCCGCCGTGCTCGGGCTCATGGCGGCGGTCGGCGTCATCAAGCCGGACGTCGAGCTGCACGTGCTGGTTGGAGCGGCCGAGAACATGCCGGACGGCGCGGCGTACCGCCCGGCGGACGTGTTCGGCTCGCTCGACGGTAAGACGGTCGAAATCATCAACACGGACGCAGAAGGGCGCCTCGTCTTGGCGGACGCCCTCGCCTACGCGGTGAGCCTGAAGCCCGATGTGATCGTGGACGCCGCGACCCTGACCGGCGCGGCGTTGGTCGCGCTCGGGAAGACCTGCTCCGCCTTCTACTCGACGGACGACAAGCTCGCCGAAGCCCTGGAGGCCTCGGCGAAGGATGCGGGCGAGCTCTTCTGGCGCATGCCCCTGCTGGACGAGCTGGGAGAGCAGCTCAAAAGCGACGTGGCCGATCTCAAGCACACCGGCGATCGCTACGGCGGCTCCATCACGGCCGCGCTTTTCCTGCGGGAGTTCGTAGGAAAAGTGCCGTGGGTGCACTGCGACATCGCCGGCCCTGTCTTGGCAGAGCGCGCTCGCGGCGCCTACCCGAAGGGCGGTACCGGTCACGCCGTCCTCACGTTCTTGCACTTCGTGGAGCGCCTCGCACGCTGAGCGACGGCATGACGGAAGGGTTGCGCGAGCAGCGTCGGCGGCTGCTATTGGCCGAGGCCTCGCGAGTCGTGCCCGGTCTCTACGGCTGGCTCGCGACGGTGCTGACACCGGCGCTGCAGCGCGGCGCCTCGCCCTCGGCGCGAGCCGCCGCGGGGCTCGCGTTGCTGGCGCTGGCGGGCTCCTATGCGCTCTCCGGCCCGCGGCCGAGGGCGAGCCGGGTCCTCGGGGTGTATGTATTCATGGCGTGTTGCTTCGCGTCGTGGGCCTTCCTGGGGCCGCTCTTGCGGGCCGATCAGTTGGACGCGGTGCGAGGCGCCTTGGGCGCGCTGGGGTTCCTCCTGCACGCGCTGGCGTGGGGAGCCGCGCCCCGCAGCCTGGACGTACTACTGATCGATAACCTGGTCCCGGGGTCGCCGCTTCAGCCGCGTCACAAGCCGGTGAAAGCGGGCGCCTGGGTGCTCGCGCTGGGCATCGCCGTGTCGCTCGTGCCGGTCGCGTTGGCCTTCGGGGTGCAGAGGCCAGGCGCGGCGCTGCTCGCCCACGCGCTGGCCGTGGGCAGCGGCTTGCTGGTGGTCGGTGCGAGCGCGGATCTCGCGCTCCGGGTAGGTAAGCCGCACCAGCACGCGGCGTGGCGGACCCGCGCCTCTCGAGCCCTTTGGCCGATCGGTGGGCTGATCCTGGCCCTCGGCCTCGGGTTGATCTGGCTCACGCTTCGCTAGGCGCGGTACGCTCACGTCGGTGGCGCGCGTCTTGGACTTTTTGGCCTGTCTGCTGGTGCTCGGCGGCGGCGTCGCGTTCGCGCGCGGCGTCCAAGCGCTCGGCGATCGTAAGGATCTGGTCGCTGTCTATCTGCTGGCGGTTGGCGCGCTCTGCCTCAAAGCGGCGACGGATATGCTGCGTCCCAAGGCCGGGGATGCATGAGGTCTCGTTGCGGGCTCGCGCTGCTGGCGCTGAGCTGTAGCTCGAACGGTCCGACCACGTCGCCCGCGAGCTCGGCTCTTCCCCCGGGCGTGGTCGCTCGGAGCGGAGCGGAGCTGGTTTCGGCCTCTACCATCGCGCGCATCGCCGAGCGCGGCGTCTCGCCTCGCGCCGCGAGTGAGCTCGCGGTGGTGGACGCGGTGCTCGCGGCGGGGGCGCGTGAGCAGCTGTCACCCGGGGCCGTGCGTAGCATCGAGCGGGCGGCCCTGGCGCGCGCGTTGCTCGAGTCCCTCGCGCGCGACGTGAAAGCTCTTCCCCAGCCCACCGACGCCGAGCTCCAGGAGATTCGCAGCGAGCGCTGGCTAGATCTGGACCGTCCAGACGCCGTGCGCACCACCCACGCTGTCGTGCTGAACGACAAGCCGGAGCGCGCTGCCGAGGCACGTCTGGTGGCCGAAAAGCTAGGCGCCGCGCTGGCCGCCGCTACTACGGGCGCAGAGCTCATCCGCATCGCGCAGGCTTTTCCGGGGGAAGGATTCGAAATTCACGCGGAGCCCTTACCTTTCGTCACCGCAGATGGCCGCAGCTTTGCGCGAACCGAGACCGGCTTGGCGCCGAGGGGCGGCTTCGATCAAGCCTTCGCTAGCGCCGCCAATGCGATCCCGGGCGTCGGGCAGCTCGGCCCCATCGCGACCAGCAGCTTCGGCTTTCACTTGATCCTGGTGGAGGAGCGCATGCCCGGGGTCACGACGCCGCGGGAAGGCCTGGCCGCTCTGCTTGCCCCCGAGGTGCAAGCGCGTCGAGGCAGCAAGATGCGGCGCGAGCTGCTGGAAAAGCTGCGCGCGGGCGCGCCGATTCAGGTGGAGCGCGCCGTCGACGACTTGACGGCGCGCGTCAAGCTGTCTCCATGAAGCGACTGCGTCGAGGCGCCCTGCGTGATCAGAGCGACTCGGCGTTCAGCGCGATCCTGGCGCGCCTGTGCGACGACAGCGGAGCCCTTGCGGCGGCGCTCGTGGACGCGGAGGGCGAAACCGTAGACTACGCAGGGCTCCTCACCCCTTACGAGATCAAGGTCGCGGCGGCGGAGTGGCGCCTCGTGCTCGCGGTCGTGCACGAGGCGAAGGTGCCCGGCTTTCGCCATGTCGGCGAGCTCACGGTGCGCTCCGGGCGCCGGACCTTCTTCATGGCCGCCATGCCGGACGGCTACGCCATTGCGCTCTGCCTGCCCCGGAGGAGCTTCCTCGTGTCGCCGCGAGCTCTGACCCAGGCGAAGCGGGAGCTCGCGCATGAAGCCGGCCTGATCCTGCCCGCCGGCCGGAGCCAGGCGACCTGGGCTCGGGTTCAGGTGCGCTTTCCAGGTGGCCCGCAGCCTCAGCGCCGACCAGACGCGGTCTGGTTGAACGGCGCCTGGAGCCCCATCGTCATCTTGGGCCGCTACCAAGACCGGGACCTTTCGCGGAGCGAGCGCGGCTACCTGGCGCAGCTGGCGTCGGGGGCGGAGGTATTCCTCGTCCGCGAGCCGCTGGGAGCGTGGTTCGTGGACAACGCGGCCGCCCTCTCGGCGTGAGCGGCGCGACCCCGTGACCGCGCGGGGTCGATCGGAGGGCAGCGCGCGGGCGGGCTCGGGGCACCCCGCGGTCAGGCCGGAGGCGATCGCGCGACGAGCCGGACCCGAATCGGCGGCGGCGGCCAGGCGGCTGAAGGGGATCACTATAAGGAGTAGCCGCCCCCCACTTATCCACAACTTGTGGATAAGATTGAAAAATCGATCGAAAGGGTTCGAAAAATATTGCCTGGTTCGAGGAAGTGGACCATATAGCCGCTCCCTCGACGGCGGCCCTCAGCGGCGGCAGTCGACAGCAGGCCGCAAGGCATCCCGGTCGCGCTCGGACCGGCCCTAGAAGGAGACTTCTGGAGGTCGAGAAG
>SECP01000042.1 GCA_004193285.1 Myxococcales bacterium
CGAAGAGCGCGCGCAGCCGACCGAAGAAACCCTCCGCCTCGCGCGATTTGGCGAGACCGCGACGGAGCCCGCCCCCGTCCCCGTAGCTCCCAAAGCGCGGGACGTGAGCGGGCTCCGTCGCGGTCTCGCCAAATCGCGCGAGGCGGAGGGTTTCTTCGGTCGGCTGCGCGCGCTCTTCGTCGGAAAAAAAGAGCTCAGCGCGGATCTGGTCGGTCAAATCGAAGATGTGCTGCTCACTTCGGACGTGGGCGTCGACACAACAGCTGTGCTGCTCGAGCACGTCAAAGCCACCCTCGCGAAGAACGAGCTGTCGGATCCGGAAGCCGTTTGGGCGGAGCTCCGGGCGCAGTGCCTCAGAATCCTCGAAGGATCCGCAGGCGCGCTCGAGCTGGGAGCCAAGCCCACCGTGGTGTTGATGGTCGGAGTCAACGGCGCGGGTAAGACGACCACGATTGGCAAGCTCGCTACCAAACTCAGTGCCTCCGGCAAGAAGTGCGTGCTCGCCGCCGGCGACACCTTCCGCGCAGCCGCGGTGCAGCAGCTGGTGGTCTGGGGAGAGCGCGTGGGCTGCGAGGTCGTTCGCGGCAAAGACGGCGCGGACCCCGGCAGCGTGGTGTTCGACGCCATCAAGAAGGCGCAAGAAGTTGGCGCTGACGTCGTCTTGGCGGATACCGCGGGTCGACTGCACACGAAGTCGAACCTGATGAGCGAGATGAAGAAGATTGCCAAGACCGCCGAGAAGGCTCTGCCCGGCGCTCCGCACGAAATCTTGCTCGTCGTCGACTCCACGAACGGTCAGAACGCGTTCGCGCAAGCAAAAGAATTCAAGGAGGCGCTGCCTCTGACCGGTATCGTGCTGACAAAGCTCGACGGTACCGCTAAAGGAGGAGTCGTGCTGGGCGTCGCCAACGGCCTCCGTGTACCCGTCCGTTACGTCGGCTTGGGTGAACGTCCTGACGATCTGCACGAGTTCTCGGCCGAGGACTTCGTAGAAGCCTTGCTTGGTCGTGACGCGTCAGAAGTGCATTGAGCGGGTCGCCCAACACTGTAATTTTTTGCTTGTTGATCGTCTGAAATTTGGCGTGATATAGTCCCCCGGCATTTCCGATTGGCGGAAATTACCAATAGTTTTCGGTATTTACGTCAATGGTAGTCGTAGGGGAAGCGTAAGAGGCATCGATGAAGAAAAGTTGCATCGGGCTCCTCATAGCGGCCCTCGGCGCGTTCCCAGTATCTGGGTTCGCCCAAGTCAAAGTGGGCGGCAAAGCGAAAGCTGGAGCCACCATAGACGCCGATGCCGGAGGAGCTGACGCTGCGGTAGAGGGTGAAGCTGCGGCCGGCGCTGACGCCGCCCCTGCTGACGCACCCGCCGCAGAAGGCGAAGGCGATCTCGGCGCGGAAGGCGAAGGCGTCGGGGACATCTGTAAGATTGACCCCGCGGCTTGCCCCGTGCTCGACATGAAAAAGGAGGCCGCGCGCCCCATCAAGGAGAGCATCTACGCGGTGCAGCAGGTGTACGTCATGCGTGCACGCCGCTTCGAGTTCAATCCCTGGTGGAACGTCAAGTCGCTGAACGACCAGTTCGTGCAGCACCAGAGCCCGGGTATCGGGATCAACTACTACATCACGAACGTCCTCGCGATTGGCGCGAACTTTCGGTACTACAGCCCCTTCAACGACGACAGCAAGTTCAACGGCCAAGTCCGCCGCGCCGCGCGCGTCGCAGTGCCTCTGAACGAGTACCAGTGGGGCGCCTCGCTGGATTTCAGCTACGTCTTTGCGTACGGCAAGTTCTCCGGTCTGGGTGACTTCATCTTCGAGTACGACGCTTACGTGCTCGGCGGCGTTGGCGCTCTCAGCACCCGGCCGATCGCCGTCATCGACCCCGACAACCGCAACTTCGAGTACAAGCCCAAGCTCGCGTTCGACGCCGGCATCGGTTTGCGCATCTTCTTCACGCGCTGGTTCGCGCTGAACGTTGCGGTCAAAGACTACATCTATCCGGAGAAGCTCGAAAACCTGCGGGTAGACGAGGTCAACCCGGGTACCCAGAGCGGTTGGTTGGACAGCGGGTCCAAGCTTACGAACAACGTGGAGCTACAGACGGGTCTCTCCATCTTCGTACCGTTCTCGTTCGACTACAGGCTTCCGAAGTGATGGGCGAAGGGCGACGAAAGATGACCAGAAATCCCCGTTTCACGAAGCGCCTCCTCACCGCTCTCACGGCTGGCCTCGCGTTGCTCGGTTTCACGGAGCACTCGCAGGCGCAGGAGCTTTACCTCACGGGCCCGCTCGCGGGCGCACCGGCCGTACGCAAGCTCCGTCTGTACCGGCAGACGCGCCTGGAGATCGCACCAGCCGTCAGCTTCACCCTGCTCGACGAGTACCAGCGCACCATTTTGCTGGGCGCTCGCTTGCAGTTCAACATCACTGACTGGCTCGCGATCGGTGCTTGGGGTGGCTGGGGCGGCCTGAAGCTCTCCACCGCGCTCACCGACAACATCCAAGGCGTGAACGCCAACCGCCGCACGAACGAGCCGCCGGAGAGCCTCTCTCGGCGCCTGACCGAGGTGAACCTCGGCCCGGACCTGAAGGACCAGCTCGGGAAGATGGACTGGGTTGCGGCCCCGCAGATCACCGTGGTGCCGTTCCGCGGCAAGCTAGCTCTGTTCCAGAGCGTCTACATGGATACGGATCTCTACCTCTCGGCGGGGCCGGCATTCGTCGGGCTCACCGAGCGCAAGAACTGCAATCCTTGTGCGAATCAGTTCCAGACCGCCACGCGCACCGCAATCGCGCCAACCGCCGCGCTGGGTCTCTCGTTCTACATGAACAAGTGGGCCGCGCTCGGCTTCGAGTACCGCGTGCTCCCCTTCTCGTGGAACATCGGCGGGTTCGACACCGCGGGCACCGGGAAAGACAACCAGTTCCCGGACAACAAGATCACCGACGCGGACCAGCGCTTTCGCGTGAACCAGATGATGACCGTCTCGTTCAACTTCTACCTGCCGACCCAGTACAAGGTCAGCGAGTAGCGCCGGTACGGGCAAAGCGGCAAGACGGCTGGAGCATGCTCCGGCCGTTTTGCTTTTGTGGGCTCGCCGAACACGCTTCGTCCGTTGACTCGGGGGCGCGGCAAGTCCTGCGCCTCAGGCCTCCGTCCCCGCCCCGCGAACGGTGCTTCAGCGCCGCACGATGAGCGAACCGTCGAGTCGGTACTCGCTGGGCAAAGCTTGCTTGCAGGTCGTCAGCTGCTCTTCCGGCACCGGCCAGCGCCGGTCCAGCAGGCCCTGCGCGATGCGGTTCTTGATGCGGAGCGACTCTTCGGTCTCCAGCGCGGCGACGAGCGATTGCGTGCTCTCCGGCAGGTTGAGCGCAAAGAGCGTGGTCGCCGCCGCGAAGCGCACGGGCTCGCTCGCGTCGTTCAAGAACGGCTCCACCGCGATGCGCACGTCTTCCGTCGGGTGGTGCGACAGCTCCGTGATGAGCTGAATCTTCGGCTCAGGGTTGCGAATGTACTCGGTATCGAACTGGTCCAGCAGCGCGAGCAGCTCGTCGGCGAGGCGGTCGGACGGGACGATCTTCGCGAGGCCCTTGATTGCCCAGAGCAGGCTGTCGGACTTGCGGCAGTACGCTCGAATCGGCTCGATCGCTTCTTCGCCGGAGCGCACGACTCCGGCGAGCGCCGCTTCCTTCTCCTCCGAGTCCAGGATCGTCGGATCCATGACCCAGTCGAATCGCTTCAGCAGCGCGGCCGCGCTGGCGCGCGTCGCCATCTTGGACAGGGCCTCGATGGCCTCCTGCCGATCGATGTTCTGTGACAGCTTGCTGCCAACGATGCGCTCGAAGCGCTGAACCTCGCGCTCGGAGGCCTCTCCGCCGCTCTGCTTCTTCTTGCCCAGAAAATCGAAGAGACCCATATGTTTCGAACGTGCTCAGGTGAACGGAAAACGCGCCACGGTATACCGCGGCGCGCGCCGAGTTCCACCGACTTTGCTGCCCGAGCCCTAAACGGCGTCCCGGCGCCCCCTCGCCGAGGGGGGGCGCGGAGCCTTGCCCGAGCGCTGGTCAGCCGGGGTCTTGGAAGCCTTGGGCGCTCGGCCCTTGAGAGGGACGGCCCTGATCGTCCGTCGTGTCCTCCGCGACTCCCATCATGGCATTCAGCAGCGAATTAATGCGGAAAACCAAGCCCCCGAGCTCCGGGTGCTCCAGCTGAAAGCGCAAGTCCGACTGGCCATTGATGATCGCCAGCAGCCCGTCCTCGAGCTCCGAGATCGGCCCCGAGATGTAATTTCCTAGCAGTACGCCGCCCGCGACGACCAGCACCAGGCCCAGCCCACCAATCGCGAGGACCGGCCACAGCAAGCCGCTCACGCTGCCGACCAGTGAGGACGGCAGCGCTGCGATCAACACCGCGTCCGTCTTGCCGTAGCCGTCCACCGCGGCGGCGCCGTACAGGCGATCTTGTAGGGCGTTGTCCGCTGCCGCGACCGCGCCCGAGCTCACCGCCTGGCGCGCAGCGGCGACGACGCTGGGGTCCGTCGCGGCCGCTTGTTCTTCCGGCGTCGCCGCGCTGTCCGCCATGATCGAGAGCTTCCCCTCGCTGACGAGCGCGAACATGAGCGTCTGACCGCTGGTCAGATCACTGGTGCGGGTGAGCCGCTCGTCGCTGAGCGGCGTCCCGA
This sequence comes from Myxococcales bacterium, assembly GCA_004193285.1. GTDB lineage: Bacteria > Myxococcota_A > Polyangia > Polyangiales > Polyangiaceae > PMG-095. The sequence continues at coordinate 4,686 of SECP01000042.1, forward strand.
TCACGATGGCACCCACGAGCGCGCCCGACTCCGAGCGCAGCGGGGCGTAGCTCGCGAGCATCTGCTCCTGGCGCTGCTTGTTGATCCAGATCGCGCTGCCGGTGGTGCCGAGCTTGATGGATTCAGCGAGCGCGGGATAGTCGCGCGTGACCTGTTCGCCTCGCATCAGGGCGGAGCCGTTGCGACCGACCGCCACGCCTTGCGCGTCCACGAACAGGACGAGAGACGGCGCCATTTTGGCGAACATCGGCTCGCTCACCGCGGCGTCACGGAGGCGGTTGGCCTCCGCGGTCGCGGCCTCGCTCCGCGCCTCCGGAGTGCCGAGCGCCAGCACGTTGCGCGTGGATTCGGAGTTGGCGCTGCGCTCCAGCCACCGCTCCAGCCGCAGCGCGTCCAGCGCCAGCTGGGCGGAGGCGGCGCGGAGGGCCTGGGCGACCTCTTTCTTCCGCTGGCTCGGGTTGGCCACGACCTCTTTCAACGAGGTTTGGAGCAGCACGTAGGACAGGATCGTGATGACGATGACGATACCTGCGTTGACGGCAATGATCTTGGAACGCATTCTCGTGGCCCCTTGCGCGGGCAGCCCCTCAGGCGGGCCGTCGCTTTCTGCTAACGCTGACGGCTTGCGGCCAGCGTGATCCGAGACGTTAACACCACTTCACCCCTTCTCGAAAAGCCCAAACAGATGACTGCCGAGACGAGTCGCGATTCGAACGATTCTGCCGGGCCCGCTGCCGTCTGCCTGGTCGACGACGAGCTCTTTCTCGCTCATGTGGCGCCCCCCGAGCACCCCGAGCGGGGAGAACGCTTGCTGGCGGTGCGCGAGGGCCTCGCGCGAGCGGAAGCGGCGCTGGGTGCGGGCGCTCGCTACACGCGGCTTTCGGCGGCGGACGTAACCCCCGAACAGCTCGCGCGCGTGCACGACTCGGCGCACGTCGCCCAGCTCGGCCATTTGGCCGGCAAACAGGGACTGCTCGATTCCGATACTTATCTATCTCCGGGCTCCGTACCCGCTGCGCTCCGCGCCGCCGGCGCCGCGGTGGCGCTGGTGGACGCGCTGGTAGACGGCGCGGCGACGCGCGGCTTCGCCCTCCCGCGTCCGCCGGGGCATCACGCTCTCGCGGACCGCGCGATGGGCTTCTGTTTGCTCAACAACGTGGCGGTTGCGGCCGCGCACGCTCGCGCACGAGGGCGCCGCCGCGTTGTCGTGCTGGATTGGGACGTGCACCACGGCAACGGCACGGAGGCGATCTTCTATGACGACCCGAGCGTGCTGTTCATCTCGCTCCATCAGTTCCCCAACTACCCCGGCACGGGCGCGGAGGGAGACATTGGGAGCCAGGAAGGGCGCGGCAAGACCGTGAACCTGCCGCTCCCCGCCGGCGGAGCGGACGCCCTGTACGAGGCCGCTTTCGGGCGCATCGTGCTCCCGATCATCGAGCAGTTCTCCCCGGATTTGGCGCTCGTCAGCTGCGGTTTCGACGCCCACGCGCGCGACCCGCTGGCGGCGATGGGCTTGAGCTCTGCCGCTTACGGACACATGACGACGAGCTTGATGCATCACCTCCCACCGGGCTGCCCGCTCGGCTTGGTCCTGGAAGGAGGCTACGATCTGCAAGCGCTCACCGAATCCAGCGAAGCGGTCGGGAGGGCGCTTCTCGCGTCGTCCGCGTCGTCCGCGTCCTCCGCGTCCTCCGCGTCCGCTTCTAGCTCTCATCCGGCGCTGAGCTCGGAGGGGGAAGCGGCGCTGCGACAGGTTCAGCGGACCCAGGCTTCCTACTGGAAGCTCCCCTAGAGGTTTCACTTTCGCTGGAAGCTGCCTCTGAAGGTTCGGGGAAATACAGAAAGTCGACGCGCCGGAGCTGGTTTCTCTTGGGACACGCGCGGAGGCTGTGCTACCAACCCCGCCTCTCGAACAGGCCGACCTCGTTTTCGACTTTTCCTGCAGAACTACAAGGTAGCTGGCCGGCTCGAATCACCAAGGACGCGAATAAAAGAAGAATTCAGAGACGAATCGCAGGAAACCCATCATGGTGGATGTAGCTCAGTGGTAGAGCACTGGATTGTGGCTCCGGTTGTCGCGGGTTCGATCCCCGTCATTCACCCCCTAAAATCGAATCAAGAGGAGAAGCTGCCGATGAAGCTGTCGTCGCGGTGGTCTGTTTCGGCGTTGGTAGCGATCTGTGCGTTGGGCTGCAGCGATCCGGTGGCGCCGCCGGCGCAGGGCGCCTTCAACACGCGCGTTACCTCCGCTTCTCCTGCGCCCGCCGGCAAGAGCTGTCCTTCGGGTGCGTCCACGTTCTTCGAGGTGCCGGTCGTGCCTCCGGCGACGACTGTCGACGAAACGCTGGACGACCAGACCTACCTGCACTGGGTCATCGATGGCGAGGACGGAGCGGGAGTCGCCTGCACCGTTCAAGGCAACGGCTCCTTCTTCGAAGGGCGCATCAGCTCCGGCGGTAAAACCCTGGATATCTCGTCCGGCACCCTGGACGCCACGCTCAAGGGCAAGGCGAGCATCACGATCGGGAGCAGCTCGCAGATTTCTGGCTCGCTGAGCTCGCCCCCGGTCAGCTGCACCATCAACGCATCCAACGCCGGCGGCACCCGTTACGAGGTAGCTCCGGGGCACATCTGGGCGACCTTCGATTGCTCGTCCGTGGAGCGGCAGCCTTCGGATTATTGCGCGGCTCGCGGCACGTTCGTGCTCGAGAACTGCAACAAGTAGGAACGCCGCGTGGAGCACGGCGCAGGGGTCTCCCGCGCCGTGCGACGGAGCATGTGGAAGACGCCGCGGGCGATGGCCCGGCGGCGTTTTTCAGCTCTTGGGCTTGGCCTCGCCCGCGGGGGGCGTGTCCGCATGCGCGTCGTCCGGCTTGGTGTCGCCTTGGCGCGTGCTGGCAGTGAGCGTCGTCGGGAGCGTGTCAGACAAGCTGACCTTCTGCGTGCCCCCGGGGCTCGGCTCTTCCTCGATGCGGACGAGCACGGCCGTGATGTTGTCTTCTCCACCGTGCTCGTTGGCGAGCGCGATGAGCTTGCGACACGCCTCCTCGATGCTCGGCGATTTGGAGACGATGTCGAGGATCTCCGAATCCTCGATCATGCCGCTCAGGCCATCCGAGCAGAGCACGTAACAATCCCCGATGGTGGCGTCGTCGCCCTGCAGGTCCACGCTGACGTGCTCCTGCATGCCGAGCGCGCGCGTGATGACGTTCTTGGGGAGCTCGCTCTTCTGCTCCTCCGTGAGCTCTGGCATTGCCAAGAGGTAGTCGTTGACCAGCGAGTGATCGCGGGTCATTTGCCGGATCTCCCCGCCGCGTACGCGGTACGCCCGGCTGTCGCCCACGTGCCCGATGTACATCTTGCCCTTGCGACCGCTGAAGAGCGCGCCGACGACGGTGGTGCCCATGCCGTGGCACTCACGGGACCGTGAGCTCCGCTCGACGATCTGCCGGTTGGCGATTTTGATACCGGTGAGCAGCCGGTTCTCCTCCTCCGACATCCGCGAGTCGAAGTGGAAGGGCCACGTGAAGTCTTCCGCCGCGGTGGCGCGGAAGAAGTCCACGATCGCCTCCGTCGCCAGCTTGCTGGCGACGTCGCCCGCGCGATGTCCCCCCATGCCGTCGGCAACGATGTAAAGCTCGTGATCCTGCAGGATCGCGAAGCTGTCTTCGTTGTGATCCCGCTGGAGTCCTACGTCAGTGAGTCCGGCCGCAACCGCGCGCATTTGCCCTCGAAACAGCCTAGCGCATCGCGCTTTCTGTTAGGGGCTAATGTGTCAACCCGGCCCTTTTTTTTGACGAGGCTCGCCGGAGGGCCTCTTCCCGCGCCATTTCACGGCTCGCGGCTCGCGGATGCGTACATTGAGGGCACGCCAAGCGACCGCGCTTCTTGTACGAAGCGCACCGAGCAAAGGCCGGGGCCCGGTGTGGGCCCGCCTCGCTCGAGCAAGCTGTTCGCTTTAGCTTGGGGGGCCCGCCGGCGGGCCGCTCGCTGAACGAGGGCCGGGGCCGCCTGAAAGCAGCCTCAAATCGCGAGGATTTCTTTTTCCTTCGCCGCGATGATCTGGTCGATGCTCTGGCCCGCCTCGGAGACGGCTTCTTCGGCCTTCTTTTTACCGCGCTCGACTTCGTCTTCGCTGGCGCCGCCGCCAGTCTTCAGCTCGTTCAGCATGTCCAGCGCTTCGTGGCGCGCCTTGCGGACGGCCACTTTGCACTCTTCGCCGGCCTTTTTCGCGATCTTGACCAGGTCTTTGCGACGCTGCTCGCTGAGGGCCGGGATCGGGATGCGGATCAAGTCCCCATCCGTTTGCGGATTCAGGCCCAAATCGCTCTCGCGAATGGCCTTCTCCACGAGCACCACCGCCGACTTGTCCCACGGCTTGACCGTGAGCATGCGCGGCTCCGGTACGCCGACGCTCGCCATCTGCGCGATGGGGGTCGGGGTGCCGTAGTAGTCGACCCGCAGCATGTCCAGCATGGCGGGGTGGGCGCGCCCGGTCCGGAGCTTGGTGAGGTCGCGGCGCAGCGCCTCCTTGGCTTTTTCTGCGGAAGCTTTCAGCTCGCTCAAGATGTCGTCAATCATCGAGGACCTCGGGTCGCTCGGTATAACACCGCTTGCGACCGGTATCACGGGTCTACGGACTTTGCGGGCGCACGGGGGGCACCTTGGGTTTGCGGGCCGGCCGGGTCTGGCTCGCAAGCTCGCGTGCTCGCGCGCTCGCGGAGGCGGCCGAGGCCGCTTTTTCCCGTATGAACAGCGCGTCCTCGGCCTCCTTCAGCGCCTTGAGCCGGCGCGCGCTCTCGGCATCCGCGGAGGCGGTGGCCCGCGCCATGCTGCTCCGCACCAGCTCGTCCGCTTCGCGCGTGCGCTTCATGACGTAAAAACCGAGCGCGCCGAGCATCAAAGAAGCGCCGACGAGGATGCCGGCCAGCATGCGCCCACGCGACGACGGCGCCGGCTCCAGGTCGAGCTCCATGAGCGCCAAGCTCGGCTGCAACGGGCGGAATTGATAGACGACGTTCTCGCGTTCGGCGCGGCTCCACTCCTCGAGCCTGAGCAGCGCGTCCGCTGCCTCTGCCGCGGACTTGAAGCGCGCGCTCACGTCGCGCGAGCAACACTTGGCAAACCAAGCGTCGAAAGCGCGAGGCAGCGCCGGCTCCACCTTGGAGGGCACCGGGAGCGGGGACGCGCAGACCTTGAGCACGACGTCCCCGATCGCGTCGCCTTCGAAGGGAACGCGCCCACACAGCGCGGCGAAAGCGCACGCACCGAGCGACCAGATGTCCGACGCCGAGCTCACCGGCGCGGAAGCCGTCAGCGCCTCCGGGCTCATGTAGTGCGGCGTGCCGAGCACCATGCCGGCTTGGGTCGAGGAAGCGCCCGTCTCCGCGTCGTCTTGGACGACCTTGGCGATGCCGAAATCCACCAGCTTGACGCTGTAGCCGTGCCGCCCGCCGTCGTCGTCTTTGGCGAGGAAGATGTTGTCCGGCTTCAAGTCGCGGTGCACGACATGCGCGCCGTGCGCGGCCGAGAGAGCGCGCGCGCTCTGGGCGACGATTTGCGCGACCTCGGCGAAGGGCAGCTTGCCACGCTGCCTAATGGCGCGTTCCAGCGACTCCCCCTCCAAGTACTCCATCACGATGTACGGCTGCCCTGCCTCTGTCACTCCGTGGTCGTGCACGGCCACCGCGTGGCGGCTCTTGATCCGCGCGGCCGCCTTGGCCTCGTTGTCGAACCGCCGCCGCGCCTCGGGACTGCCGGCGAGCTTGGGGTGAACGAACTTGATCGCGACGAGCTGCCCCAGCGTGACATGTCGACCCGACCACACCGAGCCCATGCCACCCTGCCCCAGCAGGTGCTCGACTCGGTACTTGCCGGCAATCACCGTGCCGGACAAGTCAGACAAGTCGGAGGACGGAGACTCGGTCATTCAATAAGGCAGCGCGAAGGCTTGGGAGACGCCAAAGCATAGCCTATGCTGTCAAGCTCACGCCATGCGTCTCCGCGTCGTGACCTGGAACATCCACAAGGGTATTGGCGGTGTGGACCGCCGATACCGCCTAGACCGCACGGTTTCCGTGCTCTCCCACCTACAGCCGGACATCGCCCTACTTCAGGAAGTGGCGGAGGGCATGCCCCGCTGTGGGATGGACCTGCAGATGGAGGCGCTGGCCGAGAAGCTCGAGATGAAGCACGTCGCCTTCGGCGCAGAGCACCGATTTCGCGTCGGCGGCTACGGCAACGCCATCCTGAGCCGCTACCCACTGACGGACTCCACGCGAATCGACCTGACGATCGGGCGCCGCAAGCAGCGCGGACTCGTGAAGACGCGCGCCCACGCGAAGCTCGAGCACGGCACGCGGAGCGTGGTCGTCTTCAACCTGCACCTGGGGCTCTCCGGGAGCGAGCGCGCGACGCAGCTCCAGCGCTTCCTGGAGTGCGACCCTTTCGCGCACCTGCATCACGACACGCCGCTCATCGTCGGCGGAGATTTTAACGACGTTTGGGCGTCGCTCGGTCAGCGCTTCTTGGAGCCGAAGGGCTTCGTGCGCGCCGGCAAGCTGCTGCCCACGTTTCCGGCGGCGCTGCCGCTGCGCCCGCTGGACGGCCTCTGGATTCGCGGCGGCATCAAGGTCGTTTCCGCGCACCCGGTCCGCACCGGTTTGGCCAAGGTCGCCTCCGATCACCTGCCCATCGTCGCGGATCTCGAGGTCAGCCCCCAGTCGCACGAAAGTAGCTGAGGCGCCGCTTCCGTCCCGGGCCGCTTCGTGGAAAGGATCCGGGCCATGGCCGTCACCGCCCTCACCGCCCGACCCGAATGGCACGCGCTTTCCGCTCACTACGAGGAGCAGAAAGACGCGCACCTACGCACCCTCTTTCGAGATGACCCGAAGCGCGCCGAGCGCTTCAGCTTGGAAGCGGCGGGCCTGTATCTGGACTATTCCAAGCACCGCATCACGGCGCAGACGCTCGGCCTCCTGGTGGCCCTAGCCGAGGGGGTCGGGCTGCGCGAGCGCATCGACGCGATGTTTCGTGGTGACAAGATCAACGCGACCGAAGGCCGGTCGGTGCTGCACGTTGCGCTGCGGGCTCCGCGCGGTCAGCAGATCCTGGTGGACGGCAAAGACGTCGTCGCGGACGTGCACGCGGTGCTCGACAAGATGAGCCAGTTCGCCGAGCGAGTGCGGAGCGGAGCTTGGCTCGGCCACACCGGCAAGCGCATCAAGAACATCGTCAACATCGGCATCGGCGGTTCGGACTTGGGCCCCGCGATGGCGTACGACGCGCTGCGCGCGTATTCGGATCGCGGCCTGACGCTCCGCTTCGTGTCCAACGTGGACGCGACCGACTTCGCGGAAGCGGTGCAGGGGCTGGACGCGGCGGAGACTCTGTTCATCGTCTGCTCCAAGACGTTCACGACGATCGAGACGATCATGAACGCGCAAACTGCGCGCGGCTGGCTCGTGGAGAAGCTGGGGGACGCCGCCGCGGTGCGCAAGCACTTCGTTGCCGTCTCCACCAACGCGGCCGAGGTCGCGAAGTTCGGCATCGACACCGAGAACATGTTCGGCTTTTGGGACTGGGTCGGTGGCCGCTACAGCTACCCTTCCGCCATCGGCCTTTCGGTGTTGGTCGCGATCGGGCCGGACCGGTTCCGCGAGATGCTCGCCGGCTTTCACGAGCTGGACGAACACTTTCGGACCGCCCCGTTCGACAAGAATTTGCCGGTGCTCTTGGGCCTCCTCGGCATCTGGTACGACAACTTCTTCGGCGCGGAGTCGCACGCGGTGCTGCCTTACGATCAGTACCTGGGGCGGCTGCCGGCGTACCTCCAGCAGCTGGACATGGAGAGCAACGGCAAGAGCGTCACGCTGGCCGGCGAGCGCGTGAATTACCAAACCGGGCCCATCATCTGGGGGCAGCCTGGCACGAATGGCCAGCACGCTTTTTACCAGCTGATTCATCAGGGCACGAAGCTCATTCCCTGCGACTTCATCGGCTTCGCGAAGAGCCTGAACCCGCTCGGCGAGCACCACGACCAGCTGATGGCGAACTTCTTCGCTCAGACCGAGGCGCTCGCGTTCGGCAAGACGAGCGCGGAGGTGAAGGCGGAAGGCGTGCCGGACGCCTTGATCGCCCACAAGACTTTCGAGGGCAACCGCCCCACGAGCACGATTTTGGCCAAAGAGCTCACGCCCGCCGTGCTGGGCAAGCTGGTCGCTTTGTACGAGCACAAGGTATTCGTGCAGGGCGTCGTCTGGGGTCTCAATTCATTCGACCAGTGGGGCGTGGAGCTCGGCAAGGTGTTGGCCAAGCGCATTGGCGCCGAGCTTTCGAGCAAAGAAGAGCCGCCGCTCGCTCACGACGAGTCCACCAACAGCCTGATTCGCCGCTACCGCCAGCTGCGCAGCTGAGCTGCCTACACCTGCTCGAGCACGCGCGCGGCCAGCTCTTGGGCGGCGCCGTGGTCCAGCGAGCCGGTCGGCCATTTCACTCCCAAGCCCTGCGCGTCGCTGGGCTTGGGAATGATGTGGAAGTGCACGTGATCGACGGCCTGATGCGCGAGCCGCCCGTTGTTTTGCAGAACGTTGTAGTCGCGCGTGCCGGTCGCGCGCTGGAGGGCGCGACACAGCCGAGGCAGGACCCGCCCCAGGGCGGCGGCGGAGTCGTCCGACAGCTCGTCGAGCGTCTGCGCCGGCTCCTTGGGGATCACGACCGCGTGCCCGGGCGCGAGCGGCGCGATATCCAAGAAGGCGAGAACGAGGTCGTCCTCGTAGAGCTTGTGGCAAGGAATCTCGCCGCGGAGGATCTTGCTGAAAACCGTCTCGGCCATGTCCCGAGGCTACTCCGCTTCGGGAGGGTGTGGAGCCGCGATCGGGCCCAAGCTGGCGCGGGAAGCGAGCAACCGCTCGCTCGCGCGGACGATGAAGTCCCCCATGCGCAACAGGTCCGGGCTGGGGCCAGGGGCGCCGAACAGCGCCCGTTCCTCGAGGAGCGATAGGCCCATGGCGTAAACGATGCTGCGCACCATCAGCCGAAGATCCTCGCGCTCGGCGGGATCGCGGCCGTAAGCGTTGGCGAGCACGCCGAACCCAGGATACAGCCGCTCCTCGAAGACGCGCTGGATGCGCGCGCGGTGCTCCGGGTTCTCGAGCGCGACTACGAACATGAAGCGCACGAACCGCGGGTGCTGGTCCGTGGCCCACAGCGCCAGGGCGGCGTCACGCGCGAACCGCGGAATGTCCTCGATGCCCCGCGGAAACTGCACGTGGGCCGCTGCCTGCAGCATGTTGCTCGCGCAGTGCTCGATGATCTGCTGAACGAGCGCGTCCTTGCTGTCGAAGTAGTGATACAGGCTGGGCTGACTCATCCCCAGCTTCGCCGCCAGCTTGCGCAAGGATGCTCCCGCGACGCCCAGCTCGGAGATGAGGGTAAGGCCGGCGTCGAGCACCTCGTCACGCCGCGCCGGGGTCGCGCCCGAGGACTCACGCCGCGCGCGCGGCGATGGTGCGGCTACCGACTTCTTGCTCATGCCTGCCGCGCAGCATAGCGGCAGGTTCTCGAATCGAAACCCTTCGGGCGTAATTGAGGGCGTTACCGACCAGGGAGCCGCCCGCGAACAGGATGCAGACGAACACCGGGATCAGAGGCGGCACGAGCGCCATGAACAAGAAGCCGACCGCCAGGTTGAAGAAGAACAGCAGGCTGGCGGCAGCCACCAAGAAGCAGGCGTGCAGCGGGTAGCGAGCGCGTGAGCGGGCAACCGAATCGTCCATGCGACCTCCGTCCTATCGACTGATAGTCGTATGTGCCTATCGGTCGATAGTGTCAAGACGCGCGCGTACATAGGGCGGGCTCGGCCTTCTGCCGGAGCTCGCTGATCCCTGAGCATGGCTCCGCCGACGCTGACCGCTGAGAGCGGCCTAGCGCGAAGCGGAAGCTTCTGCCGGGTGGGCTGCGACGCTGGCAGCCCTACCCGACCGGCGCGCTCAAGCCAGCGCCTTGCCGACGAGCACTTGCGCTTCTTCGACCAGACGCGCGAGGTGCTCGGCGCTGACGAAGCTCTCGGCGTAGATCTTGTAAACGTTCTCGGTGCCGGAGGGACGCGCCGCGAACCAGCCGTTCTGCGTCGTGACCTTGAGGCCGCCGATGCCCGCGCTGTTGCCCGGGGCCTGAATCAACTTGCCGGTGATGGCTTCACCCGCGAGCTCGGATGCCTTGACCGCGTCCGGCGAGAGCTTTTTGAGCTTCGCCTTTTCGGCCGGCGTCGCGGCGGCGTCGATGCGCGTGTAAAACGGGGTGCCGAGGCGCTCGGTGAGCTCCGCGTAGTGCTGGCCCGGGTCCTTGCCGGTCACGGCGGTGATCTCGGCCGCGAGCAAGTTGAGGATGATGCCGTCCTTGTCGGTCGTCCACACGTTGCCGTCGAAGCGGAGGAAGCTGGCGCCCGCGCTCTCTTCGCCACCGAAGCAGAAGCTGCCGTCCTGGAGCCCGGAGACGAACCACTTGAACCCAACCGGCACCTCGGAGAGCTCACGCGAGAGGTCCGCCGCGACGCGATCGATGAGCAGGCTGCTCACCAAGGTCTTGCCGATTTTGGCCGTCCTCTTCCAGCCCTTGCGGTGGGTGAGCAGGTACTGAATCGCGACCGCCAAGTAGTGGTTGGGGTTCAGCAAGCCAGCAGTAGGCGTGACGATGCCGTGGCGATCGGAGTCCGGGTCGTTGCCGAAAGCGACCTGGTAGCGCGAGCGGAGCTCGAGCAGCTTGGCCATCGCGAATGGGCTCGAGCAGTCCATACGGATCTTGCCATCGTGATCCACGCTCATGAACGAAAACGTCGGGTCGACCTTGGGGTTTACGACCGTGAGGTCCAGCTCGTAGTCGTCCGCAATGCGCTCCCAGTAGTCGACGCTCGCGCCGCCGAGAGGGTCCGCCCCGAGCGAAAGCCGCGTGGAGCGGATCGCGTCTAGATCCACGACGTTCGCGAGGTCCGCCACGTAGGCGCCGAGGAAGTCGTGCTGCTTCGTGGTGGAAGCGACGCGCGCCGCCTCGAAGCGTACGCTCTTGATGCCATGGCCCTTGGCCTTGATGAGCTCGTTGGCCCGCTTTTGCACGACGTCCGTCACGTCCGTATCGGCGGGGCCGCCGTGGGGCGGGTTGTACTTGAAGCCGCCGTCTCGCGGCGGGTTGTGGGACGGAGTCACCACGATGCCGTCCGCCAAGCGCGCGCTTCGCCCGCGGTTGTAGGTGAGAATAGCGTGAGAAATGGCCGGCGTCGGCGTGAAGCGATCTTGCATCAGCACCTCCACCCCGTTGGCGGTCAGCACCTCCAGCGCAGTCCGCTCTGCGGGACCGGACGCGGCGTGCGTGTCCTTACCCAGGAAGAGGGGGCCGGTGTAACCAGCCTTGGCCCGGTATTCACAGATGGCCTGCGTGACCGCGCGAATGTGGAGCTCGTTGAAGCTGCCGTCCTCCGGTGAGCCGCGGTGGCCGCTGGTCCCAAAGCTGACGAGCTGCTCCGGGTTCCCTGGGTCCGGCTGCTTGTCGTAGTACGCCGCAGTCAGGCGGTCGACGTCGATCAGGAGCTCTGGGGGGGCAGGTTTGCCTGCAAGGGAATGGGCCATGGGAAACGGACCCGACCCTAGCGCCGTCCACCAAAAAAGGCGACGGCGCAGGCACGGTAGTCACCGCGCCGCGCCGTCTCGATCAGGGGCCCGGCCCGATTTTGCCGCGGGAGAGGACAAATATCAGCCCGCGCGGACCTCGATCTTTCGCGGCTTCGTGTGAGCCGCCTTGGCGAGCCGCAGCTTGAGCACCCCCGCCGAAAGCTCGGCGCTGATGCCATTCGGGTCCACCTGCTCGCTCACCCGGAACGTGCGGCTGTAAACGGCCGCGGTATCACCGGCCCCGCGCCGGCCCTCGATACGAAGCTCCGGCGACTCGAAGCTCACCGTCAATCCGTCGGGCTCGACGCCCGGTAGATCGGCCAAGAGCAGGAGCTCGTCGGCCCCTTCGTAGATGTCGACGGGCAAGGCCAGCTGGCGGGCCCGCGTGGCGGTGGCCGCCTCTTCAGGGTTGCTGTTTGCGAGCTTGTCTTCTTTTGAACGAGTCACGTTGAAAAACGACATGGCAAAAATCCTTTCCTGGAGGCTCAGGCAGCCTTCACGCTGATTTGGCGCGGTTGCGCTTCCGCCGCCCGCGGCAGGGTGAGCGTGAGCACGCCGTGCTTGAGAGTCGCGGTCACCTTGTCGGCGTCGACCCGCGCCGGGAGCTGAAAGCTCTTGGCGAAACGCACCGCGCTGCGCTCGCGGCGATGCTGAGAGTAGCCCTCGGGCGCCTCCACTTTGCGCTCGCCCTTGAGGGTGACGGTGTTGTTGGCGACGCTGATTTCGAAGTCGCTCTCGGTCAGCCCCGGCACGTCCGCGCGCAGCACGAAGCTCTTCCCGTCGTCCTCGAACCCCAGCGCGGAGCCTTGATTGGTCGCACGCTCGAAGTCGCCGAAGAGGCGGTCCAGCTCGCGGCGGAGCTGCGTGTGGGGGTAGGCGGCGCGGCCGAATTCCGCGAAGCCAAAGCTGGGCCAGTCATTGAAGTCGCTAAAACGAGTGAGCATGGGGGGGTTCTCCTGGGCAAAAAGGGTTGTGTCCGCAGGCGCGCGGAGGCGGGGGCCTCAAGCGGCCAGCTCGGCCCGGAGCGAGCTTTGCGCCGTTTCCGGCAGCGTCTCTCTCGGGCAAGCGAGAGAATGTGCATCGCTTTTCGGGGGCGCAAGGGGGCCCCAGATTTTTCGAGGGGCACAAAAAGCAGCGAGGTCGGCGCCCTGCACGGCCGCCGACCTCTCTACCCGAGCCGGGCCCTAGGGGCGGCTCAGTTGACGCTCTTGCACGCCCCCATCAGGCACAGCTGCCCAGCGGCACACTCGCCGCAGCTGTCGATCTTCTCCCCGCAGCCGTCCGTCGCGGGGCCGCACTCTTTCTTTTGGGCGGCGCAAGTGAGCGGCACGCAGGTCTGCGTCCCCTTGCCGCACTTGTTCGGCACCGGCGGGTTGCCGACGCCGCACGACTCGCCTTTGGCGCATTCACCGCACGAGATCAGCCCGCCACAACCGTCCGGCGCGTAACCGCAGTCCTCGCCCGCGGGGCACTCGGTCTTGGGTACGCACGAGGTAGGCGGCGGCACGCAGGAGCCGAGGTCGAAGATCATGAACTCGAGCACCTTCTCCTGCGCCGTCATCGGATCCAGGCAGCGGCCACTCACGCACTTGCCGCCGGTGGCGCACTGGGTGTCCAGCGTGCAAGCCTTGCCGCACTCGGCCGGAAACACCTTGTCGTGCTCGTCCGCATCGGCCACGTGAAAGTCGCTGAACAGCACGCGACCGCACTGGAGAGTCGGCGGATCCGTGGTCAAGTCCTGCACCACGTTGACGGGCGTGTTGTACGTAAAATGGAGCGGGATGTCCTCGCCCGTGTAGTCCGTACCGGTGCACGTGTTGGCGTTGCACTTGTTCTCGATGCAGTTGTTGTTGCCGCTGCACTGCGAGTTTTGGGTGCACGCTTGGCTCGGGTTGTTGCGGCAGACGCGCGCCGCGCAAGCGTTGGCGTTCGCGCTGCAGTCCACGCGAGACTCGCTGCACAGCTTCGTCGCGCCGCAGCTGGCCTGGCTGGTGCACACATCACGCGTCACGCCGCAGTGACGAGCGTTCACGCCGTCGCGATACAGCCACTGCTGGGTCTGCCCCTCCACGGAGGAGATGGCGTCTGCGTCGTGGCGAATGACGTTCACCTTCGCGATCCCGGAGCCGGGTACAGAAGCGTTTACCGCCTCCAGCCAGCCTTGGAACGCGCTGCCCTTCGGGTTGCTCACCAGGTCGATGTGGCCGTTCGCGCTCTCGGCGCGATCGTCTTCGTCCACCTTCCACGTGGCGACCTCGCTCCAATTGTCGGCGAGCCCCTTTTGAGAGGTGTTCTCGTCGTTGTTGGTGAGCCAGGTGTAGCTGTAGTGGGTCGTGAACACGCGGCCACCGGCAGACGCGTAAGCGCGCAGCGTGGCTTGATCAGCCGCGGATTGAGCGTAGGCGCCGCCCTGACACGCCAAGATGGTCATGTCGTACTGGTTGATCAGCGGCTGGCCGGTGCCGTCGTCCGCGAGCAGCTCGCTTTGCATCGGCGTGTCGCCATCGATCTTCTGCCCGTAGTGGGCCTTGCTGTTGTCGGCGCCGCTACCCAGGTAGAACTGCACGCGGCCGTTGCCGGCCGGGTTCGTGAACTCGGAGCCGTCGATGCCCATCTTGCGCAGGACGCACTCCAGCGAGTCCGCTTTGCCGGTGACCATGGCCATCAGCGGGATGTCACCCTCGGACTGCTTGCTCGGCATCTTGAGCGTCTTGTCCGGCACCGGGTTTTCATCGCACGCGTTGTCGATATCTAGCTCGAACACGCGGCGCCAGCGCCCGAGCTGAATCACGACCGTAACGCCCTTGCCCACCGGCACGTTCTTGAGCGTGAAGCTGCCGTCCACATCCGTGAACGTGCCGAACTTGTCGCCCTCGCTGAGCAGCGGCGAGCCCGCGGCCGAAGCGCCGCACACGTCGCAAGTGATGCCCTTGGGAAAGGACTTCAGATCCGGGTCGTCCGGGTTGTTCGCGACGTAGACGAACACGTTGTAGAGCGGGTTGTTACCGGCCGGGTCGTAGACCTTGCCCGTGAGCGACGTCGTCTTCTTCGGCTCCTCCGAGCAGTCCGGGATGTCCGCGCACGCGCCCGTGCAGCCGCACTGGCCGGGCTTGCCCGCACCGCCGCACGTCTGACCCAAAACCGCGCAGGTGCTCGGGCCGCAGTCCAGCTTGCCGCCGCACGAGTCGCCGGCCGGGCCGCAGGTGAAGCCGAGGTCCTCACACGTCTTGGGGGTGCAGGACTGGCAATCGCCACTGCACGCGCCCGCTTCACCGTTGGTGCCGGTGCCGCAGCGGCTCGGGCCGTCCCCGCCGCAGAACTCACCTTTGGGGCAGCCGTCGCCGCACTCCACGACTCCGCCGCACTTCTCGTCCGTAACGAAGCCGCAATTCGCGTTCAGGTCCTCGCACGAGGAAGGGCAGGTGCCCGAACCGTCCGTCCCGCCGTCCCCGATGACGAGGCTGCCGGAGGTGGCGCCGGTGCCGGTGCCCGGCCCCTTGCCGCCCGAGGTCGCGCCGCCGTTCGTTCCCTCGCCGTCGTTCGAAACCTGAGGGTCTCCACCGCAGCCGGGCGCGACGGCCAGCGTTCCCAATAGGACGAATATGATGGAGCCGAGCCAGGTTCTCATGCGGATGCCTCGAGACGAGTGTGAAGTGGGGACACGCACGCGAACGGCGCGCAGCGAGCGTCGCTAATACTGCAGCTTACACATTCGATTGCAAAGCACGTTCTGCGCGGTCTCACCCGCGTGGGTGGGCGCGTGCGTCCGTGCGCGCGCGTACGCGCGTGTACGCTCCGCGGCGCCGCTCGGGGGCGAAGCAGGGCAAAGTCGTCGTTCGCCCGGGCTTCGCGTCCGTAGCTACGGCACTTCTTGCAGCGTCACACCCTCGGTGGAGGGCGTTCGGTCGCCGCGCAGAAGGAACGCGGGGTTGTCGAACGAGACGCTGCCCTTGTTTTGCAGCGTGCATTCCGCGACGTGCTCCGCTCCGTCTCCGCGGTAAGCGCAGTAAGGCGCGCCCAGCCAGTCCACCGTGATGCGGTGCGGGCTCGCCAGTTTCAAGCTGAGCCGGTACTTCCCGGCGTCCAGCGAGTAGCTGATGCGCCGGTTTTGGTCGATTGGCAGCACCTCGGGCGAGAGCGTTCGCACGACTTCGACCGGGAACTGCCGACTCACCTGACCCGAGCGCCCAGTGAGGGTCGCTTTTCCGACGCCGCCCGGCACGAGGCGGCCGCCGCGCACCTGAACGACGCTCGCCCGGTCGGAGGTCAAGCTCAGAGGTAGGTCCAGCGACTTACCGGCGGCGTCCACGACTGACCAGGGCGGGTCCGACTCGCCCGCCGTGGCGTCAATCTTGAGCTTCAGGGGGCCCTCGATGCGCGCCGCGAGCTTGCACGTGAGCTTGGCGCGGCCCTCCACCCCGAGCAGCGTCACGGCCAGGCTCCCCTCCCCGGTGCGCTGGCAGATCAGCGCACCCCCGCTGCGAACCTGGGCCAGGTCCGGGGGCGTCACCCGGTACTCGAGCTTGCCTTTGGCTTCGGCGCTCGCGCCGTCCTGCTGCACCGCGCGAGCGTGCACCAGCACTGGATCCGCGGAGGTGACGACCTCCGGCAGCTCGACGCGGAGCTCGCGCGGCGGCGTACCCTGGCCGCAAGCCAACGCGAGCAGCGCGGGCGCGAGCAGCGCGGAGCAACGGAGCGAGCGCACGTTCAGCTGCCTCTTCCTCACGGCTTGCGCGCACTGGCGCAGCCGACGTTCAGGCTCAGCTCCAGCTTGCCTTCGGACCAGTACTTGTCGATCGCGTCCCGAACGTAGTTGAGCGGCCGGGCGACGTCCTCCACGCCTATCCAAGCCTTCACCTCGGGCAGGACCAGCAAACGGCTGACCGGATCCTCCACGAAGGCGCGCCCGCTGTCGAACGTGAGGCTAGTTTGACGAATCTCCACGTCTACGTCCGAGAGCCCCACCTGCTCGAGCTCCTCCGACAAGGACTCGATGCTCGGCCGCGCCAGGAGCGCCGCCTCCACCGCCTTGGAAAACTCGCTATCGTCGTGTTTGAGCGCGTACTCGCGAAACAAATCCGCGATTTCTTGAAAAGAGCCGCGGAGCGGCAGCGCGATGACCGCTTGCCCGCCGGGACAGAGCAGCCGCTCCATCTCGCTCAGGAGGGCCAGCCGCGCGTCCGCGCCGACGCAAGGGTGGAGCGTCATGGCGTGGGTGTAGAGCCCCTCCTCGTTTTCCAGACCGCCGTCCGAGGACGGCCGGTATTCGATCCGCACGTCCCCCATGACCTGGGCCTTGTTGCGCGCCAGCTCTAGCGCCGGTAGCGACGCGTCCACCCCCACGATGTCCGCGCCATCCGAGCTCTCGTAGACTTTGAGGTCAGGGTACCCGGTGCGGCACCCCAGGTGCACGATGCGCGCCGACTCGCCGACCACCAGCATCTGCTGGGCAAGCTCCCCGAAGAGCGAGAGGTAACGCGGGACGACGAACGTCTCCAGGATCGCGGCGTCCGCGGGGCTCAGCTTCTCCGTCTGATACACGAATTCACCGGCGTAACAGACCTTTTTCTCGGAAGCTAGCGCCGCGTTAGCGCGTTAAGCTCGCAGTCTGTCTGGCATTCCTTCGGCTGCTAAGTCTGCCCCAGCGCCTGCTCTGCCGCGCTGGCCGCAGGCGCGCGCTTATGCGGCGTGCCTCGGTTTGGCGCTCGCCTCGCGCGGCGTAGCGGCTGCGAGCCGGACTGCGACGGAGGCGGGCCCCAGCGCGCACGCAGCTCCGGTGAGCGGTCCGGCAAAGAAAGGCGCCGCTCCTGTTCCCTCGGCGGCTGCCTGCCCTGCCCGCACGCTGCCGGATGGGGGCGTCTGTGTGCCGGTGCCGGACGTCACCCTGGCGGGTGCCGCGCTCACTGAAGCCCGCGCCGCGCACCGCGATCGCTCCGGGCGGCTCCGCGCCTACGACCAGATTCCGAGGCGGCCCGAGCGCCCGAGCGACTACCGCAAATACCAGCTACCAGTGCCTCCGCTACCACAGCAATCCTTCGTTACCAGCGGCTACGACTTGGATTTGCCCGACGACGAGCAGCGGCGCGGAGCCGAGATGAAGGCCGTCGGCCATGGCGGCGTGGACTTGGCGCAGAAGCGGGGAACCAAGGTTTCGCTCGTGCCACTCGAGCACCAAGTAGGCGACGCGGACGTGCTGTTCGTCGGTAAGTTGTTCGGTAACTCGGTCGTCACTCACCACGCGGTGCGCGAAGGGTCCGGCGTTCGGGACTACTTGGTGATCCACGGGCATCTGGAGAAGCCTGCTTCCGGGCTGGCACCGGGAGCGACACTGCCGGCTGGGGGCGTGGTCGGCTATGTGGGCGACTCGGGTAGCCCGGGCGTCGTGCACCTTCACCTGGAGGTGCGGCGTGCGCGCGAGGGTGTGAGCTTGTCGAACCTCGGCCCGGGGGAGCTGGTGCAGAACGCCAAGACGGTCGCATGCGACCCGCGCAACGTGCTCCCGCTGCTCTAAACCGTCAGCTTGTAGCCGAACCCGTACACCGTGAGGATGTGCTCCGGCTTGTCCGGGCTCCGCTCCACCTTGCGGCGCAGCTTCACGATGAAGTTATCGATGGTGCGGTTGGTCGGCGTCGCCTCCAGGCCCCAGATCTTGTTCAAGATCTCGTCCCGACTCACAGGCTGCCCGGCGCGCTCGTGGAGCAACCGCAAGAGCTCCACCTCGTAAAAGGAGAGCGACTCGCTCGTCGAGCCGCGCTGCACCGTGTGGGCCGACAGATTGACGAGCGCCTCGCCAATGGTGATCGACTGAACCTCCGCGCGAGGCTGAGTGCGCCGGAAAATCGCGCGGATGCGGGCCACCAGCTCGCCTACGCTGAAAGGCTTGGTGACGTAGTCGTCCGCCCCGGCGTCCAGCCCGCGGATCTTGTCGGCCTCCTGACTCTTGGCCGTCAGCATCAGGATCGGCACGACGCCGTCACTGCGCCGAATCTCTTGGCAGACCTGATAGCCGTTGATGTCCGGCAGCATCAGGTCCAACAAAATGGCGTGCGGGCGCTCGGTCTTTGCGAGAGCGACGCCTTCGCGTCCAGTCCCGCAAGTGAGCACCCGAAAGCCTTCGAACTCCAGGGCGTCCTTCAGGCCGAGGGCGAGCTGAGGCTCGTCCTCGACGACTAGGATGGTCTTCTTGGCGTCCATGCTGCGGGCGGCCGCATCTTACGGCACACCCGCAGCCTAGCCCAAGCCAGACTCGGCCCTCTTACTGCGAACCGAGCGAAGCGCCCAAGCACGCAACCAGAGCGATCGCGCCCTTCGCCGGCGTGTTGTCGCCGATGAAGCGCAGCAGGCGCTTGCTGTCCGCGGAGCAGTCCGCGACCAACGTGGGGTTACCGACCTGGGGCTCGTTCGGAGCCGCATTGACGTAGCAGTAGCCAGGCGTCGTCGGCGGTACCGGGTTGTTCTGACAGTCTTGGAGCTGAGCGCCCTCGAGCTGCCCGATCTCGCAGGTGCAGAACTGCTCGCACGGCGTCTGGCCGGTGCCGTTGCCGCAGGTCTGAGATGCCCGCAGCTTGTTGAGCACCGCTTCGCGCAGCTGCGGGCGATCTTCCACCGACTGACGGTTGGTGTTCGCGTCGCACCCGCAGGCGCCGTTGCTCGGCGGGGCGGCTTCGATGACGGCGCATGGCACCTGGCCGGGCTCCAAGCCGCCCTGGGCCATCTCAGTGTCGTTCGGCACGAGCGGGCGCGGGAGGCACTTGCCCTTGAGCGCTTCCTTCAAGCGGTCGATGATCGCCTTGACGGCCGGGTTGTAGCCGTAGTCCGGCTTCGCCTTGTTATCCACGACCTTGGGGCAGATGGAGGCGACGATCGAGTTGTCCTTGTACTCGCGAAGGACCTGCAGGTGACGCGTGCCCGGGTAGGCTTTCGCGAAGTGCTGGGTGATGGTCGGCGCGCCGCCGCCGGGGGGCTGGCAAAGCGGCCGGTTGAAGCCGAGCTCCGTCATGAAGCAATCGCAGCCCTTGCCCTCCGCCTCGCGAGCTTCCGTACAATCCACCGGAGCGGAAAGCGGGAAGATGCACGCGTACTGAAGGTCGTTGTTCCCCATGTTCAACTGCTCGTGGCCGTTGATGGGGTTGGCAGTCGGGTTCGTGGAGTCCGCGCCGACGAGCGCGGCATTGACCACCGGGTTGGTGCCGGTACGCGGATTCGGCGTCTCGATCATCAGCGGATCCGTCGGGGCGACGGGCGCGTCATTCGTGTCCGCGTTGGGGTTGCCGAGGATCACGTCCCAGCGGCCGGCGGTCTCCAGCTGAGCCTCGGTCATGTAGCGGAGCGTGTCCGGCGTACCGAGGGTCTCCTCGTCCGCGATGTCTTGCCAGGGGACGCCGACGATACCGGCGAGGAAGACGAGACCTTGGTCGCGCGGGGCAGTGCCGTCCGTCGTCGTGTAGAGCGGATTGGCGACCAGCGTGCGGTTGCGCAGGGGGACGAGCTTGTCCCGCAAGCCGCTGGAGTAGCGGCTGGTCGGGTAGAGGAGCTCGAAGCCGAAGCGGCGCTTCTGCTGCCAGCAGCGCAGGTTCGGAGAGTCGTCTTCCGCGGCCAGGGTTGCGCCCTTGACGCACTCGGAATCCGCTTTGAGCGACGGGCAACCGGAGCGCTCCGCGCCTTCACCGCAGGACTGGCAGCACGCGTCGTTCGGGTTGGCGAGGCACTGCGAGGTCGACCGGTACATGGTCGGCGTCTTGCCCGGTTGGGGAGTGCGGGCGATGAGCCAGCCGTAACCCTCGTCCACGATCGAGCAGTCGTTCTCGTCCGACAGCATGATCACGGCGACGAGCGAGTCCGGACGGAGGAAGGCCGCGCGCTGAGCGAGCACGGTCGCGTCCACGCCCGTGACCGCCGAGAGCGAGGTGTTCGTGTCTACCGCCACGCCGGACGGGGGCTCGGGATCGATGAGGAAGCGATACCAAGCTTCCAGCGAGGCTTCGTAGCCGCAGCCGCCTTCGCCCGAGCTCGCCACCATGTCCGTGAACTTGGCGATGAAGGCCTCGCCTGCCGAGTCACCCTTCGGGGTGTACTTGGGGGGATCCGTGGTGTCCCATTTCAGGAAGCCGTTGCCGTCGTACGGGACGATGGGGTCGCCGTTCGGCGCCGCCATGCGGATGGACCCGAGGAGGCGGGCGTGATCGTCGTCCGTCGGCTTGGTGCAGACGTCCCCCGAGCCGCTGGCGCCGTGTGAGCCCAAGCTCGAGGTGACGACGCCGACGTGAATGTCCTTGATCGGGTTGAACTCCGGCGCGCTGCCCGTGGGGCAGTCCGGCGCGTTCGCCATCACCGAGATGCCGTCCTTCTCCTGCGCCTCGCTGCAGTTGTCCTGCGCCGTGCACGGACGAACGCAAAGCGGGGTGATGAGGCGCTCCACCAAGAGGGGCACCGCGTCCGCCAAGATGGCCTGCTTGTCGGCCATCGAGATGGAGTTGTCGATCATGAAGAGCAGGTCGATCTTGTCGACCGCGGTCTGCCGGATCTCGTCCACGTAGACGTTGCTCGTCCGGGGGACAGCGGGGGCTACGGGGCGATCGAGACAGCCACCGGTGACGGCCGCGCCGCCGACCATGACGGCCAGCCCGGCGAGGCCCGCCCGCAGCAGCGACCAGGCGCTGCGCTGGGACGGGGACGAGTTGCGCTTCAGCATCATTGGAAGAACTCCTTGAGTGGACCGACTACCGACAGGTCAGACCTTGCACCGGCTGACCCGCGGAATAGAGCTAGATTGCGGCAGCCTGACGCCCAGGGGGCGCGCGGCGGAGCGGAGGTTACGGGGCCGCGAGCCAATTTGTCAACGCTGCGAAACCGCAGGAACAAAGCACAAACGGGCGCCGGCATGCGGGTCGCGAAGGAGCAACCAGTATGCCAACACTGAAACCGCGAATTTCGAGCTGACGGCCTGAGCCGAGTGGCAACGCGGTTGGCAGCCGAGTGGCCGCTCGCCAACCGCGGTCACGCTCTCAGCACGCTGCGGGCGCGGGGTAGGTCAATGTAGGGTCGCTCCCAGGCAGGCGATGACGGCGGTCGCTCCCGGACGCGGGGTGTCCTTGCCAACGAAGCGCAGGAGCTGTTTCTTCCCCTCCTCACAGTTGGCGACCAGATCCGCGTTGCCGCTCGGGGAATCGCCGAACGGGTGCACGTAGCAGTAGCCCGGGACGTCCGGCCCCTGCACATCGTTCAGGCACTGCGTGAGCGCGTCGCCGGTGGACTGCGCTAGCTCGCACAAGCAAAGCGACTCGCAGGCCGGCTTGTTCGGCGCGTCGCATTCGAGTCGACCCTTGAGCCGGCTTCGAACGAGCGCGGACGCTTCGGTGGAGGCCGGTGAGCGGCTCTGCAGCTCACAGCTGCACGCGCCGCCTTGCGGCACCGCGGCGGCCTCGACGACGACGCACGGTAGCTCGCCGCTCGCGTTGCTGGCGACCGCGAGCGGGCGCGGCAAGCAGCGGCCGCTCAGCACGTCGCGCAGGCGGTCCACGAGGGCGTCCACGGCGGGCTCGTAGCCGTAGCCCGGCTGACCCTTTTCCTGAACCTTCGGACAAATGGACGCCACGATCGCGGCGTCCCCAATGCCCTTGAGCACCTCCAGGGGACGAAGGCCGGGGTACGCCTTGCCGAAGTACTGCGTGGGCTCCGCGGGCCCGCCGCCGGGCGGCTGACACAGGGGGCTGTTGCTCGCCAGATCCCCAGGGGCATTCACTGGATCCTCCTCGCTGGGCGGACGGCAATCGCAGCGCCCATCCGCTGCGCAGGGCTGCGGGTCCAGCGCGAACGTGCACGCCAGCTGCAGGTCCGTCCCGTTCGGTTTTTGCTCATGACCGTTGATCGCGTTTTGGCGCGGGTTCGTGGACGTCTCCGGCGCGATCGCGTCGCCCGTGATCGGATTCGTCCCGCTCCGCGGCGCGAGCGACTCGCGCATGAATGGGTCGCTGGGCGGCGTATTCGTGGCGGGGTCACCGACCAGCACGTCCCACCGTTTGCGCTCCGCGAGCTGGCGCGCGGTGAGGTAGCGAAGGCCGCCGCCGGTGAGGCTCGCGTCGTCCGCGATGTCTTGCCAAGGCACGCCGACGATCCCCGCGAGGTACACCAAACCGACGTCCCGACTGACCCCGGTCGGACCGGGAGCGAACAAAGGATTGTCGACCAGCCCTCCCGTCGCGCGTGACGGCACCTTCTTCTGCGTGAGGCCGGCGATGTAGCGCGACGTCGGGTACAAGAAATCGTAGCCGAAGCGCCGCTTGTTCTCGAGGCAGCGCTGATTGAGCGCGTCTTCCTTCGAGCCGAGTCGCCCGCCAGCGGCCCCTTGGCAAACGGGGTCCGCGGTGTGCGCGATGCAGCCTTCCGGAGCGGCCGCGACGCAAGGCAGGCAGCAAGGATCGTTCGGGTCTTTGGCGCAGGCCGAGTTGCCGCGCCACATGAAGCTGTCGTTGTGCGTATCGGCGGCCATGTGACCCCAGCCGTCGTCGCGAATGGAGCAGTCGTTTTCGTCCGTCAGCATCATGATCGCTACCAGCGAGTCCGGTCGCAAGAATGCCTGACGCTGCGCGAGCAGCGCTTCGTCGACGCCCATCGCGACCGTTTGCTCGTTCGGAGGAGCTCCGGTGACGACGAGCGCGGCCGGCGGCGCGGGATCGATCAGAAAGCGGTACCAGGCCTCCAGTGAAGCTTCGTAGCCGCACCCGTCCTCGTAGGCGCTCTTCACCATTTCGGCGAAATCCGTGCCGAGCCTCTGCGCATTCGTTTCGCCGGGAGGATTGAGCTTGCCGTCCGGATCCCACGCTAAAAAGCCGCTCCCCTGGTAGCTGGTCAGGCCGGTGCGGACACTGGGCAGCAGCATCGCTCGGTCGTCCGGATGCCCTGCATCGCCGGGAGAACAGAAGGAGTTGCGCGCGCCGTGAGCGCCGAGGCTAGAGGTGATGACGGCCACGTGAATGTCGCGGACGGCGCGAAACTCCGGCTGCATTCCCGGCGGGCACTTCTCGTCCACACTTCCGCGAGCTTGGACCATGCCGTTGCCAACGCAGCGCGGCACGACGAGGCGGTCCACGAGCTGAGGCACCGCCTCGGCCAGGAGCCGCTGCTTGTCGCCCATGGATTGCGAGTTGTCGATCATGAAGAGGAGATCGAGCTTGTCGATCACCTCCGTCCGGATCGGCTCCACATACAGATTGCTCGTGCGCGGCTCGGTGGGGACGACCGGGCGGTCGAGGCACGCCGACGCCAGCACGGAGATGCAACCGCTCACACCCGTCAACAGCAAGGCCCTACGCATCGCTCCACACTCCTTGCCCACCACTCAGCAAGGCGCGTGCCGTAAAAAAACGCGGGTTTTCTGGACTAGCTCACGGCTTCTTCTGCAACCGTGCCGTCAACCTCGGTGGCTTCGGCAACTGCAGTTGCCGGCTGCGCGCGCCGGGCGAAGGCTTCGCGCAGCGCCTGCAGGTGCCGCTGGGTCACGCCCGGCACCGCCAAGATCGCTTCGTCCGTTGCCTCTTTCAGCGCCGCTACGGAGCCGAGCGTCTTCAGCAAGGAAGTGCGCGTCTTCGGACCGATGCCCACGATGCTGTCCAGCTCCGACTCGAAGCGGCGCCGCTTGCCGACTTTGGTGCGCCCGCGGTTCGAGAAGCGGTGCGCTTCGTCGCGCGCGCGCGCCAGCAAGAACAGCTCCGGGCTGTTCGGACGAAGCGGGATCGGATTCTTCTGCCCCGGCAGGTAGACGCGGTCCACCAGCTTGTCCCCCGCGACGTTTTCCTTCTCCTTCGCGAGACCGACGATGCACAGGTCGTGCAAGCCCAGGTCGTGCGCGGCGGCGAGCGCCACCCCGAGCTGGCCTCGTCCGCCGTCGACCACGAACAGGTCCGGCAGCTGCCATTCGTTTTCCACCTCGGCCGGCGCCGCTTCCGCGGCTTCGGCTTCGGCCTTCTGTTTCGCCAATTTGCCGCGCCGAAAGCGGCGCGACAGCACCTCGAACATGGCGCCGTAGTCATCCCCCTCCCCCACCGTGCGGACGATGTACGAGCGGTAGCGCTTCTTGTCCGGTTGCCCGTCGAGGAGCGCGACCACCGCGCCGACCGTATCCGCTCCGCCCAGGTGCGAGATGTCCACGCATTCGATGCGGCGTGGCAAAGTCGGGAGCCGGAGCCGTTCCTGCACGCGCGCGAGGCGTTGGTCGATGTCGTCCGCGGCGCGGCGCTTTTCTTCGAAGGCGTGCTTGGCGTTGTCGCTCGCCATCTCCAACAGGGCCCGCCGGGGTCCGCGGGCGGGCGCTAGTACCTCCACCTTGGTGCGACGGCTGTCGACCACCTCCGCCCGGCGTTCCATCAACCATTCCGCGACGCCGTCTACGCCTTCGGGCAAGGTCGGCACGATGATCTCGTCCGGCACGTGCGCTTCGCCGGAGCCGCCCTCGCCGTAGTGCTCGCGGAGGAAGGTGCTCACTACTTCGTCGTCCGGCAGCTCGACGCCCTTGAGCGAGAAAGTCGCGGTGTCCACCATCCGGCCGTGACGCACGACCATCACGCACAGCTCCGTCAGGTCACCCTCGCGGTAGATGCCGAGGACGTCTTGATCGCGGTCGCTCACCACGACCACCCGCTGCGCTTCTCGCGCCGACTGCACCGCCGCGAGCTGGTCGCGGTAGATGGTGGCGAGCTCGAACTCCAAGCTCTGGCTCGCCACCCTCATGCGCTCTTGCAGCTCGCGCGTGAGCTCATCGTGGCGGCCGGCCATGAACAGGTCCACCGCGCCCACTTGCTGCGCGTAAAGAGCCTTGTCGATGTCCAAGACGCAAGGCGCTAGGCAGCGCTGAATCTGATACTGCAGGCAAGGCCGTTTGCGGCTCCCGAGCTCGCGGTCCGTGCACGTGCGGAGCTTGAAATGCTTTTCGACCAGGTTGAGCGTGCGCCGCGCGGCCGTGGCGGAATGATACGGCCCGTAGTACGTCGCGCCGTCTTTCTTCGGCTTGCGCACCAGCTCGAGCCGCGGATAAGCGTGCTCGCGCGACAAACGCAGGCTGAGGAACTCCTTGTCGTCCCGCAGCTTCACGTTGTAGCGAGGCTTCCGCTCCTTGATGAGGCTGTTCTCGAGGACGGCCGCCTCCTTCTCGGTGGCGGTGACGATGGTCTCGAGGTCCTCCGCGTGGCGCCGCAAAAAGGGGATGAAAGCGCGCACGTCGCTCCCCCCTTCCTGGAAGTAGCTGCGCACGCGCGAGCGCAAGCTCTTCGCCTTACCGACGTACAGCACCGCCCCGTGCTTGTCCTTGAAGAGGTAGCAGCCCGGCTGCACCGGCAGCAGCGCCAGCTTCTGCGCCAGCGCGTTGGGGGCGTGCTCGTCCGAGGGCATCGACGGTGTTATACGACAGCGCACGTGAAGCGCCTCGCCGAGCTCGTCAAGCTGCCCAGGAGCAGGAATGTGCTGTCGATCGCGGTAGCGGTGGTGGCCGGGCTCGCAGCCGGCCTCGTGCTCCTCCCGCGCGCTCCCGGCCCCGGCGAAAGCGACGAGCCCCTCCCGGAGCTGGCCTTCCTCGGCCAAAAGCTGAACGCCGACGACACCGCGGCCAAGCAGGCCCTGGAACGAGCGCGCCGTTACGTCGCCGGCAAGCTCACGCTGGAATTGCCGGACGGCACCAAGCGAGACGTTTACCTGGGCGAAATTGGTGCGGAAATCGACAAGGTTCGGCTTGCGAACCTGGTCCGACACGCCAAAGACCGCACCAGCGTGCTCGTGCGCGGGTTTCGCGCGGCCGGGCAGACCGGTCCCCTCACCTTGCCGGTTCCGGTTTCGCTCAACGGGCCGCGCGCGGCAGCTGCGCTCGGCCGCCTCAAGGACGAGACGGACCGGGTGCCCGCTGACGCGCGCATGGACCTGGAGGCGCGCAAGATGGTTCCGGAGGTGATGGGCCGCCTGCTGGACATCGACGGCTCGATGCTCGCCATCGAAACCGCGCTGGCGCGGGGGGAGCGCTCCGCGAAGCTCGCCTACCTGGAGCGGCGCCCGCGCCGGATCGCCGCCGAGCTCGGCAAGGTGGAGCTGGACAGCGTGCTCGGCTTCTTCGAAACGAACTACGACCGCTCGGAGCGAATGCAGGCCCGCACCTACAATCTCCGGCTCGCCGCCTCCAAGCTGGACGGCACCGTGCTTCTGCCGGGCGAGGAGTTCGACTTCAACGACATCGTCGGCCCGCGCGACGAGGCCAACGGCTACAAGGTGGCCACCGTCATCGCGGAGGGCGAGCTGGTCGACGGCATTGGCGGCGGAACCTGCCAAATTTCGGGCACCCTGCACGGCGCCGCCTTTTTCGCCGGGCTAGGCATCGTCGAGCGCTACCCGCACACCCGGCCGAGCTCGTATATCAAGATGGGTCTAGACGCGACGGTGGTGTACCCGACCATCAACTTCCGTCTAAAAAACCCCTTTCCATTCCCCGTCGTCCTGCATGAAACGGTGAAAAATGGCGTCGTGCGCGCGGAAATCCTCGGCCCCAAGCGCACCCGTACCGTCACCCTCATTCGCCGCATCGACGCGGCCATTCCGTACGACGAGGTAGAGCGGCCAGACAAAGCTCTGCCGAACGGCGTCCGCCGACTCGGGCAGCGCGGCGTGGCTGGCTTCAAGCTCCGCCGGTACCGGATCGTGCGAGACGGCGCCCACGCGGTCCGGGAGCGCTGGGACGACACCTATCCGCCCACGTCCCAGATCGTTCGGGTCGGCACCGGGGACATGGCCAAGGACAGCGTGAAGGCCGAGGACGACAAGCACGCCGAGTACGTCGCGGACGAGCTCCTGGTCGTGACGCAGGGCGAAAGCGACTCGGAGGAGCCCGGGGCCGAGCGCACCGTGGTGATGCGGGAGTCGCGGGAGGCCGGCCGTTTCGGCGAAAAGGGCTGGACCGAAGCGGCGGGGATGCCCTTCTGGGAGAGCCGACCGAAGACCGAGGAAAGCTCGGACGCCGCCGGGCCGGGCAGCCCTGAAGCCGCGAAAACGAAGAAGAAAAAGGCGAAAGGCTAGCCTGGCGGAACGCGGGCTTGACGAGCGGCCCGATGTGGGCGAAGAAGCCGGCCGCGGAGAGGGCGCCGACCGGCCGCCCTGGTAGAAACCGCCCGATACCGGCTGGCCGGTACATTGAAAAACATGACGACTACGACAGAAACCGTTTTGAGCACGCCGATCGTTCGTAAGCCTGCCGAAGAGAACGGCGAAAAGCCCCAGCAGCGCTCGGCCGATTGGGAGAACCCCCGCGTGGCGTCGATCCTGTCGGCCGCCGCCAAGTGCTTCGCCCGGAAAGGCTTCACCGCCACGACGCTCGCCGAGATCGGCAAGGAGCTCGGGCTCCGCAAGAGCATCGTTCACTACTACTTCGCGAGCAAAGCAGCGCTGATCCACGAGGTCCAGAGCTACACCTATCACCGCTACCTGGACCGCCTGCGTGAGGCGATCAAGAACGGCGACGGCTCGGTCGCCCAGACGACGGACGCGCTGCGTGCCCTGTGGGACGCCGTCCAGAACAACAAGACCGGCACCGGTCTCAACATCGAGGTGTGGAGCGCCGCTCGCCGTGACGTGGAGCTCAAGCGCCGCGCCGCCGGCCTGCACCGCGACGCGCGCGGCGTCATCCGTGACGCCCTCGGCCCGGCTGCCCAAAAGGGCGGCGCCTCGCGCGCGGAAGCGCTCGCAACGCTGTCGCTCGCCGTGCTCAACGGCCTCTCGGTCACCGAGTACCTCGAGGGCGAAGAAGCCAAGGTGAAGGAAGCTTACGAAACCTTCCTCCAGCTCCTACGCCAAGGCCTCGAAGCGCCGCCAACCGTCTCCTAATCGGCGCTCACCATCGCTCACGGCCGAGCCGGCTCACCCCGGTTCGGCCGTCCGCGTTTTGTCAACCGCCCGCCGCCGAACTCCGCCGCTTCAAGCCGCCGCACCGCGCCGACGCCGAACTCTGCCGTTTCAAGTCGCCGCACCGCCGCCGCACCGCCCGCCGCCGAACTCTGCCGTTTCAAGTCGCCGCACCGCCGCCGCACCGCGCGCCGCCGAACTCTGCCGTTTCAAGTCGCCGCACACCGCCGCACCGCGCGCCGCCGAACTCTGCCGTTTCAAGTCGCCGCACACCGCCGCACCGTGCGCCGCCGAACTCTGCCGTTTCAAGTCGCCGCACACCGCCGCACCGTGCGCCGCCGAACTCTGCCGTTTCAAGTTGTGCGGCACCGCCGCCGCACCGTGCGCCGCCGTACTCTGCCGTTTCAAGTTGTGCGGCAGTGCCGCACCGTGCGCCGCCGTACTCTGCCGTTTCAAGTTGTGCGGCAGTGCCGCACCGTGCGCCGCCGTACTCTGCCGTTTCAAGTCGCCGCGCGGTGCTTCATGGAGCCGCCGGTCGAGACCGAACGACGGCACGGAAGCTTCTGCAATTCGGGCTGCGGCGCGGCAGCCCCCCGTTTTTTTCCGCCGCAGCGATGCTGCCTGCGATCGTATTTCATCGACCCGCCATCGCGCGTCGTTGCGTTGTGCTTGTTGCGCACTTGCGGCGATGTCGAATCGGCTTATGCATTCCTCATGTCGGGGGACAGCAAAGCGAAATGGGGCGGGAGGCGCGTCGGCGCGGGCAGAAAACCGAGTGCGGCGTCGGCGAGGATCTCGCACGCCAAGCGGGCGAGGCACTTCGCTAGCCATCCGTTGCACGTCACGCTGCGCGTCGTCGCGGGCTTGCCTAGTCTCCGCAAGCGGAAGCACCTGCAAGTCGTAAAGCGCGCGTTTTTGCTCGCCAAGACGGCGGGCAAACACCGCGAAGATTTTCGGATTACGCATTTTTCCGTGCAAGGCAACCACGTGCACCTGGTCACGGAGGCGACGAACGAAACGCACCTCGCGCGCGGCGTGCAAGGTCTCGCAGTCCGGATCGCGCGCCGCCTCAACCGCGCCCTCGACCGCCGCGGCCGCATTTTTTCTCGCCGCTACTTCGCGCGAGCGCTGAAAACACCTCGCGACGTGCGCAACGTCCTCGCCTACGTGCTGCTCAACGAGCAACGCCACCTATACAAGGCGCGCAGGCTCAGCCTTCCACCTTGGTACTACGACCCGTGCAGCTCGGCCGCGGAGTTCGATGGTTGGCTGGCGCTCTCCGGTCTCGACCCACCGCCGCTCGCACCACGCGAAGTGACGGTCCCTGCGCGCTCGGACCTATTGCGCTCTTTGTGGCGTCGGTGTGGCCTCATCGCGACCGACGAAATTCCCGGAAGAAATCACGTCGTCACGCAATAGAATTCGCCGGCGAACGACGAATGCGGGGGAGGCCCAGTTACGGGCAGACCAGCTGGTCTGCCCACCAGCTCCGTACGGCGCGCACGGCCGCACAACTTGATTCGGCACTGTTCGAAGCCGCACGGCGCGCACGGCCGCACGACTTGATTCGGCACTGTTCGGAGCCGCACGGCGCGCACGGCCGCACGACTTGATTCGGCACTGTTCGGAGCCGTGCGGCGCGCACTGCCGCACAGCTTGATTCGGCACTGTTCGAAGCCGCGCGGCGCGCACTGCCGCACAGCTTGATTCGGCACTGTTCGGAGCCGTGCGGCGCGCACTGCCGCACAACTTGATTCGGCAGTGTTCGGAGCCGTGCGGCGCGCACTGCCGCACGACTTGATTCGGCACTGTTCGGAGCCGCGCGGCGCGCACTGCCGCGCAACTTGATTCGGCACTGTTCGAAGCCGTGCGGCGCGCAATGCCGCACAGCTTGATTCGGCAGTGTTCGGAGCCGCGCGGCGCGCACTGCCGCACGACTTGATTCGGCATTGTTCGGAGCCGCGCGGCGCGCACTGCCGCACAACTTGATTCGGCACTGTTCGGAGCCGTGCGGCGCGCACTGCCGCACGGCTTGATTCGGCAGTGTTCGGAGGCGTACGGGCGCGCGGCTGGGGGTTAGCCGGGGGTCCAGGCGCGGCCGGGCTCGAGGACGCCGTCCCAGCCGTCGAGGTAGCGGGAGGGCGTGCCGGGGAGCGAGTCGTCGACCCAGAGGACGCGATCGGTGCCGTAGGGGCGCACGTCGATGTGGACGAATTTGTTGTTCGGGTAGAAGCCGCAGCCGACGTCGCGCAGGCCGCGGCAGACGGCGAACAGTTGTTCGTTCGGCACGCCGTAGACGAAGAGGTCGACAGCTTTGCCTTTGCTGTGGTTGCTATGGCCGTTCGAGCGATAGCCGCTCATGATGTACAGCGTGCGGCGCGGGAAGGCTTGCGCGACTTGCTGGAGCACCCAGATGAGGCGCGGGTCGACGAGCTTCACGCTCGGCAGCCACTCGCCGGGGCCGGCGTCTTCGCTCGGCTCGAACGGCAGCGGCAGAGTCGGACGCGCGACGCCGGGCGCGCGCGAAAGAACGCTCACGACGTCGATGGCGTCGGGGGCGACGCCGCCGTCGCAATCGATGAGCGGGAGCGTGACCTGCTCGGCGCCGTCGTAGCGCGCGAGGTGGACGGGGCGAGGCGCGCGCCACTTTGGACAAGGGCCGCGCATGGAGATGCTGAGCGACTCTGGCTCGGGGGCGTCTCCGAGCGTCCAAGCTAGCGAGATGCGCGAGCTCCAGCTGGCGAAGCCGTAGTCACCCCGGAAGAAGGTCCGCCACTCGGCGACGTGGTTCTGCGCCGGAGTCAGGTAGTGGGTGAGCAAGGAGAGTGAAGGATCCGGCGCGAGCCGGAACGGGCGGCGCTGATGGATGCCCGTTTCGAGCCAGCTGAGCTCGGAGAGGTCACGCTGCCCGAAGAGGCCCCAATCTGGCGCGCGCCGGCGAGTGCCAGCGGAAGCCTCCGAGGCGCTGACCAGCGCCGCGGCGGCGAGCGTCACCCCGACGAGTGAGCGGAGGAGGCGTCGGACGAACACGCCCGGACCATGCCGCGAGGCCGGCTGCGGTTCAAGTCAGCTGCCGCGCATCGCGGAAAGGGCGCGGCGGGCGGCTTCCAAAGTGATACTGCCGTCCTCGCTCAGCCGACCGGCCACGATTTCCACCTCCGCCCCTTGCGCGCCCGCGGCCACCGCGACGGAGCGTGCGTGAAGCGACATGTGGCCACGCTGAATGCCCTCCGTCGCGAGAGCGCGCAGGGCGGCGAGGTTGGACGCCAGGCCGACCGACGCCGCGATCAGCGCAAGGTCGTCCGCCGACTCGACGCGCACGAGGCTGAGCGCGAGCCGGGCGGTGGGGTGCACCCGCAAGGTGCCGCCGACGATGCCCAGAGCGAGCGGCAGGGTGAGCTCCCCGACCAGGGCCTCACCGTCGCGGCGCCACACCGAGAGGGGCCGGTAGCGGCCGGAGAGCGCGGCGAAGGCGTGAGCGCCCGCTTCCACCGCGCGGAAGTCATTGCCGGTTGCGATCACGACGGCGTCGATGCCGTTCATGATGCCCTTGTTGTGCGTTGCGGCCCGGTAGGGGTCCGCCTCCGCGAACTCGGAAGCGGCGACGATGCCGTCGGCGATGGCGTCGCCCGTGAGCACGCCCGTGGGGACGGATGGCGGCGCGCTGTCCCCGCCCAATGGCGCCTTGGGCCGCGACAGCACGAGGTCCTCCGGATGCACCCGGCATGACACCTGCACTGCGCGGCGGTCGCTCAAGTTGGAAAGGATGCGGAGGCCGAGCTCGGCTCCGGTGATGCCGGCTGCGACGGGACCGACCGCCTCCGCGATGGAGTTGACCAAATTGGCGCCCATTGCGTCGCGGCAATCCACCAGGACGTGCACGACGATGCGGCCGTTTACTAGCGGTCGAAGCTCGATGCTGCGCGGCCCGCCGCCTCGCTCCACGAGGTTCGGCACCGCGCCCCGCGCGACCGTGAGGAGGTGCTCGGTCTCGTTCGTCAACAGACGTAGCGCGAGCTCCACGTCCGCCAGACCGCGCAGCTCGATCTGCGAGATCATCAGCGCCTCGGTCATCTCCGCGGTGAAGCCGCCGGCATTTCGGACCATGCGCGCCGCGTTGGAGGCGGCGGCGATGACGCTCGGCTCCTCCACCACCATTGGCACGAGGCGGTCCTTACCGTTCACCTGCACGTTCAGTGCGACACCGAACGGAAGCGCGTAGGTGCCGAGCACGTTCTCCACGAGCTTGTCGGCGGTGGCGCAGTCGATGCCGCCCGAGTCCAGCGCGCTCGCGAGCACTTTGGGGTCCACCCCCGACCGCTCGGCCACGAGGGCGCGTCGTTCTGCGACGCTCAGTTTGTAGAAGCCGGGCAGACGGGAGCCGCTCATCTCGATTCGTAGACGTTCATGGCAGGCAGCTCGAGCGCGGTCAAAAAACCCCCGTTACCGCAGCCGGTGTCTATGCCGACGCAGTTTTCCCCGGCCCACAGATCGGTCGGATCCTCCGGCGTGTAGCCAGAGAGCTCGGGCGGTAGGTACTCGGTGCGCGTGTGTCCGAACACGATCATCTTACCGCGGTAGTTCTGGAAAAAGTCCGCGTCCCGGAGCCAGAGCAGCACTTGCGGATCCGGCGCCGCGCTGGGGTGCACGAAGTCTCCGCCGATGCGGGGAACGCCAGCGTGGACGTAGATCGCGTGGTCGTCCTCGTACCAGTACGGTAGCGCCCTGAACCAGTCCACGACTTCGTCCGGGAAGAAGCTGCCGGTGGTGAGGGGCATGCCTTCTTGCTTGGTCGGCAGCTCGCCTTCTTTGGGGAATGCGCCTCCGAGGTACGAACGCAGCGCGGCCAAGCAGCCGTTGCCGGGCGGAGTGACGAACTCGTCCCAGCCACGCTCGCACACGCGTAGCCAGGCGTCCTCGTGGTTGCCGCGCAAGCACACGATCTTTGCGTCCGTGCGAGTGTGGAGGGTACGCACGTAGTGCACGACCTCCGCCGAGTTGGGCCCTCGGTCGATGTAGTCACCGACGAAAACGAGCGTGTCCTGCGCAGTGAGCTTCGGCAGGCAGCCCATCAGCTTGAACAGATGCGACGTTTCGCCGTGAATGTCGCCAATCGCAAAGGTGCGAGCGGTCATCGATCGCATCAAGAGAACACAAGATTTAGGTCGGATCCAGCGCCGCCGCCGAACGCCTACACCGCGCTAGGACAAAGCCCGACACCAGGCGCGGAGAGCCGCGCCGAGAGCAGGTGGTGCTCCCGGGCGCCAAGGGCACCGCGCAACGTTTCCGATGAGGGACGCACGCCAACGAACAGCGCAATGTCTCCCCCACCCGCCCCTGCCGGGAGCAGCGCCGCCCCCTCCGCTTCTGCAACTGGCGCCAGCTCCGCGAGCTCCGCGGTGACGATCGGCACGCCAGCCGCGAGGCCCAATCCGGAGAGCGCCGCGAATTGGCCGCGCAACGCTCGGATGAAGCCGTCCGAGTCAGCGGACTGGACGCTTGCCGCCGCCGAGGTAGCAGCCGCCCCTTGCAGCTCCAGCCAATGCCGATGGGCAGATGGCTGACTCCGGCCAAGCTCGGCGACCGCGCCGAGCAGCTCGCGAGTCGAGGCGGAGGTCGGACAGGTCCACACCTCCAAGCTGAGCTCTCCCGGTAACTCGCCCGGCGTCAGCTCTGGGCGGCCCGGGCTCGGCAAGCGGTAGACGAGCGTGCCGCCGAACGTGCTGGCCGCAACGTCTACCCCGCTGCCGCCTCCCTGAGCGAGGCGATGCGCGGCAAGGCCGCGCTCGAACAACTGCTGCTGCAGCTCGAGCTCGGAGACGGGAGACGCTTCACGCTCCAGCGCATACAAGCTCGCGACGAGGATCGCGGCGCTGGAGCCAAGACCGAGCTTGCGTCCGCGCTCACGAAGCTCGGAGGCGTCGAACCAGGGCGCAGTTTGCCCGGTTCCGAGCGCCGCCTTCACCTCGTCCGTCAGCAGCTCCGCCGGGCGGGACGTGTCGGCGGTCACGTAGCGGGACACCGCCGAGACGATCGCCGGAGCGCCGTGCAATACCGAGTAGGCACCGGAGAGCACGACCTTTCCGGGCGCCCTCGCCTTCATCTCGGAAACTCACGGAGCAGCGCCGCGTCCGGACCGGGCGCGGATTCCAGAACGCGGAGCACGCCCTCCACGCCTTCCAGGGTTTGCTTCAGCGCCGCGACATGCTGCGGCTCGACCAGCACCTTCACGTGGGGCCCGGCATCGATCGTGAAGCAGGCGGCCACGCCGCGTTTGCGTGCGGCGCGCACGGCCTCGATCACCGCGAGCGTCGCGGGACGGAAGTAGACGAGCGCAGGGCTGGCCGCGAGCATCGACGCGTGCATCGCGAGCGCGCTCTGCTCCGCGGCCGGTGCGAGGCGCTCGAAATCTTTCGCGAGCACCGCCGCCTTCACCTCCGCAAAAAGGCGCGGCGCGTCCGCCACCCAGGCGGGGTAGTACGGGCTCGTGAGCGCGGTGTGCTGCATGCCATCCGTCGACCCCGTGTCCTTTGCGGCCTCGCTCGTGACCGCGACCAGCATGCGAAGCGGCCAGTGCTCGGGTGGAGCCACGCGCGCCGCCGACTCCGCGCTCGCTCCCAGCTCCACGTAGCCGCCGAACAGCGAGCGAGCCGCCGACGCCGAAGCCGCGCGGGCCAGCGCGCTCACGCGCTCGATGGGAAGCGAAAGGTCCAGCGCGTGCACCGCGGCCAGCGCGAGCGCCGCAAAGCCAGACGCGCTCGAGGCGAGCCCGGATGCGGTCGGGAAATCATTGTGCGAGCGTACGCGCGCGAACGTACGGATGCCGGCGAGCGCCCTCACCTCGCCCAGCAGCTTGGCGGCGCGGGCCAGCGGCTTGCCGCCCTGCGGGGCACCGCCCAGCTCGAGCTCGTCCGCGGTGAGCTCGGACGAGAACGACACTTCCGTCGTCGTGCGCATGTTTTCCAGCGTGAGCGACAAGCTTGGAACCGCGGGCAGGTTCCGAGCGATGTCCGCCTTGCCCCAGTACTTGGCGAGCGCGATGTTGGCGTGCGCTCGTACGACCGCGCGCTGCTCGGTCACGACCCGACTCCCGGCTGGAGTGAAGCGTCGATTTCCGTCGAAAAGGCCGCGAAGCCGTCGCTCTTCAGCGCAGCCTCCACCGGCGCCGGATCTTCACAGAGCGCGATCACCGCGCCGCCGCCGCCGGCTCCGGTAAGCTTGGCACCGAGCGCGCCGGCTTCGCGCGCGACGGCGCAGGCGCGTTCAATTTCGGGGGTGGACAGGAACAGACCGGAGAGCAGCATCTGGTTGTAATTCATCAACTGGCCGAGACCGCTCATGTCGCCGGCCTCGATGCAGAGCCTGGCATTTTTGACGAGCGATTCGATGCCGGAGAGCGATTTGGCGAGCAAGTCCGGGCGGCGCTCACCGAGCCGCTGCACGCTCTCCACCATCTGCTTGGTGCTGGCCGGCGGCCCCGCCAAACACACGACGAGACGAAGCGGTACGGCCACGAACAGCGGCTCGATCCCGCCCACCTTCGTGAAGTAGATGCACCCGCCCGCGTACGCGGCCGCAGCATCCACACCGGAGGGGTTGCCGTGGAAGACCTTTTCCCACGCTCCCGCCGACCGCAAGACGCGCTCCGGCGACTCTGCCTCGCCGGAGGCCGCGAGCAGCGCGCGCGCCACCGCGACCCCAATCGCCGCCGAGCCACCGAGGCCGGAGCCGAGCGGCACGCTCACGTCGACCTCGACTCGATGGGGCCCGACGCCGAGCGCACCCGCCGCCGCCTCCAGCGCCGAGAGCAGCTCCGCGCCCGTGTGCTCGCCGACCCGGAGCGCGAAGGCCTCGCTGCGAGTCGCGTTCGCAACCGCGCCCAGCCGAATTCCCGCGGCGATGGCGGGCATGCCGTACACCACCGCGTGCTCACCGAGCAGCAGCGTCTTCCCATTGCCGCGACCCGTGCCGTTCATGTTCGCCGGGAGCACAACGCCTGGGTGGCGTCAGTCAGCAAAGCTCGCCCCGCGGGGCTCACGCCGCCACCGGCGAGCTCCGCCAGCGCTTGCTCGGACAGCTCTTGAATGCGCTTCTCCACCAGCTCCGGCGCGCCCGTCGCCTCCACCGCGCGCAGAGCGGCGCGCAGCGCGGGCTCCTGGGCGCGTGGCTTGTCCAGAACGCGACGGATGACCGTCAGCTCCTTCGGCTTGCCGCGCCGAAGCACCAGTCGCAGCAGCAGCGTGCGCTTGCCGCTCACCAGATCGCTCGCGAGAGGCTTGCCGGTTTGCGCCGGATCACCGAACAAGCTCAGCAAGTCGTCCCGCAACTGGAAGGCAACCCCAGCGGGCCTGGCGTAGCGAGAGAGCGCCGCGAGCGTCGACGGTTTACCACCGGCGAGCAGCGCCCCGAGCCGCAGCGGCCCCTCCACCGTGTAGCTGCCGGTTTTCAGCGCGTAGCCGAGCTCTACGTCTTTACCTTGCCCCACCATGTCCAGCTGCTGACCAGCGACCGCGCCCAGCTGCATCTCCGCGAACGCGGAGAACGCGTCGCGCAAGCGCTTCGGCTCTGCCTTGACCTTGGCGAGCGCATCGCACGCCAGGGCAACCGCGTAGTCCCCCGCCAAGATGGCGGAGGCGTTGCCCTTGTGCTCGGAGCGAAAGCGCTGCGCGAGGGCAACGTGGACGGAAGGGCCCCCGCGCCTGACCCGATCTCCATCCATCCAGTCGTCGTGAATCAGAAAGTACGTGTGGAGCAACTCCAGCGCGACCCCTGCGTCCAGCGCGGCCTCCAGCTTCGCGGTCGAGGATACGGTGCGGAGACCGGCCACCACCAGCGCCGGCCGCAGCCGCTTGCCGCCCAACATGGAGAGGCGCCGCACCTCCCGCGCCAAGGCCTGAACCTCCGAGCCGAGCGGCCGAGAGCCTGTGACCCGCGCGTCCAAAAAGCCCTCCAGCCGCCGCTCTATCTCGGGCTTCACGCTCGCGAGCAGCGCGACGAAGGGGCGCTCGTTACGAGGCGAAACAGGCGCAGATTTACGAGGTGGAGGGCGGCGCGCAGCCATGGCGGGCGGAGCGTAGTGCAGGGCCTCCGCTCTGCCATCAACATTCGCTTCGCCCGACATTTCACGGCCGCGTGAGACATACTGGGCGCACATGGCCGACATCTCCCGCCGCAAAGACGATCACCTCGAGCTCGCCATCTCGGGAGATGTCGGCTTCAAGCGCACGACGACGCTGTTCGAGCACGTGCGGTTCGTGCACGACGCGCTGCCGGAGCTCGCCGTCGCCGAGCTGGATACCTCGCTGACGCTGATGGGCAAAAAGCTGCGCGCCCCCATCCTGATCGCGGCGATGACGGGCGGGAGCGAACGGGCCGAGCGAATCAACAAGGAGCTTGCCCAGATCGCGGAGGAGCGCGGCTACGCCTTCGGGCTCGGGAGCCAGCGCGCCATGCACCGGCACCCTGGCAAGAGCGCCACCTACGCCGTGCGTGACGTAGCGCCGACCACGCTCGTGCTCGGGAACCTCGGGCTGGTGCAAGCCGCGCAAATGTCCAGCGACGACGTGAAGCGGCTCGTGGACGGCGTCGGCGCGGACGCGCTGTGCTTGCACTTGAACCCCGCGCAAGAGCTGATTCAGGACGACGGCGATCGCGATTTCCGAGGCGGTCTCGACACCCTCTCGCGCCTGCTCCAGAGCGGGGTGCGCCTCGTGGTGAAGGAGACTGGCTGCGGGCTGTCGGCGAGCGTGGCGGCGCGGGTCCGCGCGCTTGGCGTCGAATACGTAGATGTCTCCGGTGCCGGCGGCACGTCCTGGGTAGCGGTGGAAACTCACCGCGCTTCCGAAGCACGGCGCCCGCTGGGTCAGGCGTTCTGGGAGTGGGGCATCCCCACCGCCGCAAGCGTCGCGCTGTGCGCGCGGCACGGTTTTCGCGGCATCTTCGCGACTGGCGGCATGTCCACCGGCCTGGAGATTGCCAAGGCCATCGCGCTCGGCGCCAGCGCGGGCGGCATCGCGCGGCGCGCACTGCAAGCGCTCGAATCGGGCGGGCCGGACGGCGCGCGCGCGTTCTTCGAAGGCATCGAGGTCGAGCTGCGCGCGGCGATGCTACTCACCGGCTCGCGCAACCTGGCCGCGCTCGGTAGCGCGCCGCGGCTGGTCACGGGCGAGCTTGCCCAGTGGCTCGAGCTCGGCGCCTAGCTTTTCACTCTTCGTCTTCGCCGACGGGGGGCGGCGGGTGCGAATGCGCGGGCGATGACTGGCGCGTCTGGAACGAGAGGTTGGACGCCTCTTGATACAGCTCCTTGGCGCCAGGAAAGTCGGGATGCTTGCGCATGAGCTGCACGAGCTGCTGAATCGCGGCGAGCGGTGGCAAGGTGCCGTCGTACAAGTCGAGCTTCACGCGCACGACGCTGAACGCTTCGTCGCTCCGAGGCACTGGGGCGAGCGCGGCTCGCGCGCCCTCGAGATCGCCGGCGTCGAGCAACCGATCGATGCTGGCCGGATCCTGCGTGGTCATACCCCTCCATCTTATCCCCACTTTGGCTACGACAAGCAGGCCGTGCGGCGACTATTTAACGACTTAACTACATGTAACCACTTCGTAATCGTGCCCAAAGAGCGGCCTTTTCGTGTCTCCTCGAGCGCGATTTGCGAAGGGCCCTCACCTGAAGTCTATACTTGGAGACTCGTCATGACGAAGGACAGGAAGCACGGACCGACGGAAAGTGACGGACCGACCGCGGATCTCAAGAGTGAGCGTGACCAGTTCCTGAAGAAGTTCAGCGGCGGCGCGAAGCTGACGGAGGAGTTCTTGCGCGAGTTCGAGCAGCTCCAGGCTCGCCTTCAGCAGCTGGAAGCCGAGAACGCGGGGCTGCGCGCCAAAGTGGAGGCCGACGAGGCCATCCGCGACCTGCTCTCCAAGATCGACCGATTGGAGAATGAAAAACGCGAGCTCTTGTCGCGGTTTCATCGCGCCGAGGCCAAGAGCAGCGAATTTACCGCGCGCGTTCAGGAGGTGGAGAGCGAGTTCGCGAACCTCGCCAACCTCTTCGTGGCGTCCAACCAGCTCCACAGCAGCCTCTCACCACGCGGAGTGACGCGGCGAATCAAAGAGGTCCTGGCCCAGCTGGTGGGGGCCGAGCGGTACTGCATGTACCTTGCCAACGGCGAAAACACGGAGCTCGTCCCGATCGCCTACGAGGGAGTCGCCGGGAGCGCCCTCACGCCGGTCAAAATCGCCGATTCGGAGCTCGGCAGCGCCCTGCTCCGTGGCGCCGCCTCGGTGAGCGATTTGGACCCGACGGCGGGAACGGTCCAGCGACCGGCCGCCATCATCCCCCTGACCGTGGACGACAGAACCGTCGGCGTCATCGCCATCTTCTCCACCCTCGCGCAAAAAAAACGCTTCGACACGGTAGATTTCGAGCTATTCAAGCTGCTTGGGCAACATGCCGCGGCAGCGCTCGTGAGCGCGAGCCTGTTCGCGCATACGGATCGAAAGCTACCGGGACTCGAAGCCTTCCTCGACCTCAGCGTTTGACACGAACATGGCCGAATACTCCTGCTTGATTGTCGAAGACTCGCCGATGATGCGGCAGCTTCTGGTGTTCGCCCTCGCGCGCGTCCGGAACCTGCGCGTGACCGAGGCGGACGACGGCGTGGACGGGCTGCGCAAGCTCGCCTCCGCCCGCTACGACATCATCGTGACCGACATCAACATGCCCATCATGGACGGGCTGAAGCTGGTCAAGCGCGTGCGCAGTGATCCGATTCACAAGGACACCCCCATCGTGATCATCACGACCGAGGGGTCGCAAGAGGATCGGCAGCGCGCGCTCCAGCTCGGGGCGAACGCCTACATCACGAAGCCCATTCAGGCTCCGCAGGTCATCGCCACGGTCAAGGAATTGCTCAAGATAGATTGACGGGTCACGCTTCCGAGCCGAAGCCATGACTTGGACGAAGATCTGCGGGCTGACGAACCCGGGCGACGCCGAGCACGCCGCTCGCTCCGGCGCGAACGCGATCGGTCTC
This sequence comes from Myxococcales bacterium, assembly GCA_004193285.1. Taxonomy (GTDB): domain Bacteria; phylum Myxococcota_A; class Polyangia; order Polyangiales; family Polyangiaceae; genus PMG-095. The sequence continues at coordinate 45,256 of SECP01000042.1, forward strand.
AACTTCGTGCACGGCTCCAAGCGACGCGTCACGCTCGAGCAGGCGCGGCCGATCGTGGAAGCGGTCAAGGGCAGCATCGAGCTGGTCGCGGTGGTCGCGAATCCGACGGAGCTCGAAGTCCAGGAGCTTCGCGAGCTCGGCATGGAGTGGCTGCAGCTCCACGGCGAAGAACCGGCCGCGCGCGTCTCTCGCCTGCTGCCTCAGGCGTTCAAAGCGGTGGCTATCGAAGACGCTGCTGACGCCCGCCGCGCCGCGAGCTTCCCCGGCGAGCGCCTGCTCGTGGACACGAAAGTCTCGGGGGCCTCGGGCGGCACCGGCAAGGTGTTCGACTGGCAGCTCGTCACGGACCTCGCGCGGGAGCGCAAGCTTATCTTGGCGGGCGGGCTCACGCCGAAGAACGTCGCCGCCGCCGTGCGCGTTCTGACGCCCTGGGGAGTGGACACGGCGAGCGGCGTGGAGCTCGTGCCCGGCGTCAAAGATCCGGAGCTCGTGACCGCTTTCGTGCTGGCCGTTCGCGGCGCGCACTGAGCGCCTTGCGAGCACTATTCATTTTGGTCGCCGCTCCGTAACGAGCGCGTCCGTCGCTCTTTTCACGTCGCCGGCGCAACGGCGCACCCCGCTCGCCGCCACCGTCGCCGCGCACGCGAGAAATCGTCAAGCGTCGCGACTTGATTCGGCACAGTTCCGCGCTGCGACTTGATTCGGCACAGTTCCGCGCTGCGACTTGATTCGGCACAGTTCCGCGCTGCGACTTGATTCGGCACAGTTCCGCGCCGCGACTTGATTCGGCACAGTTCCGCGCTGCGACTTGATTCGGCACAGTTCCGCGCTGCGACTTGATTCGGCACAGTTCCGCGCTGCGACTTGATTCGGTACAGTTCCGCGCCGCGACGACGGTCGTTAATTAGCGGCGGGGGCGGGTAGCGGGACCGTGAATTGCTCGACCGAGATGCCGAGCTGCGACGTGGTCACGATGACGGCGGAGGCGTGATCGCCGGCGGGGGCTTCGCCAACGGAGCCGACGTTCACGATGCGCACGTCCGCGACCGTCCGGTCGAACGGCACGTGACTGCCGCCGCAGACGATGATGTCCCCCGGCTCGTCTCCGAGCAGGGCGATCATCTCGTCTTCCGACATGTTGATGTCGAACGGCTCGGTGGGATCCGCGGGGGAGCCGTGAACCACGAGCAGGGTGTGCCCGGATTCGATGGGCAGCCGCGCGATGGGCGGAAGCTGGCCGAGCCGCGCCACGATGATCTCCCCGAGCTCGCGGTGCGCCTTGCGCAGGCGATCGATGCGCGCCCGCTCCGCCTCGCCGGTAGCGCTGAGCTTTTCCGGATCGATGGCGGCCAGCGCGCGGTCGCCGACGCCCTGGGTGCACAGGGCGCGGTGCTGAACGAGGAGCTTCCAAACCTCGAGCGGCTCGGGCCCGGGGAAGCAGAGGTCTCCGCAGGCGATGAGCTGGTCGAAGCCGAGCGCCTCACCTTCGCGGATCACGGCGCGGAGCGCTGCCGCGTGACCGTGGATGTCCGAAACGCACAGAAAGCGCATGTGTCCTCTTCCCTAGAGCTTGGTCGGGCCCGGGACAAGGGAGGTATGCTGGCACGGCCAGTTCGGCCAGAAGCCCGGGATGACGCACGACCTTCGCAGCCTCGCCTTCTACCTCGACCCCGAGCGGGCGCCGGGCATCTCCCGTGAGCTTTCCGGCGTGCCGGGAGCGGAGCTGGGCCTCGTGCTGGGGGCCGCCTATCCGGTGCTGGTACCGCAGCGTCCCGCCCTCCTCGAGGCCATCGCGAGCCTCTCCCGGGAGGGACTCGCCACGCGGCGCCTACGCCTGGATATTTTGGGCCGACTGAACGAAGCGGTCGCGAACCAGGGGGACGGCGAGGAGTGGCAGCGCGCCTTGCAGCGCGCGGTATGGCTCGAAAAGGTGCGCATCGCCCTCCGCGAAGCACTACCGCCGCGGCTCGGAGGGGCCGAGCTACCGGAGACTGCCCGTGAGCTGGCGGAGCTGGCCGACGCGGTGATCGAGGTGGTGATCGGTGAGGCGACCGCCCATGTCGCGGGACGCCGGGGAGCGCCCCGTCACGCGGATGGCTCGGCCGCGAAGCTGTGCGTGCTGGGCATGGGCAAGCTCGGTGGGCTGGAGCTGAACGCCGGCTCCGACATCGACGTGGTGTTCGTCTACGACACGGACGACGCGGAGGGCGAGCACACGCCGCACGAGTACTTCACGCGGGTGGTGCGGCGCGCGGTGTCGCACATCGAGGCCACCGCGCCGGAAGGGATGATCTTCCGCGTCGATTTGCGGCTGCGCCCAGAGGGCTCCCAGGGGGCGCTGGTGAACTCGCTCTCCGCCTTCGAACGCTACTACGAAACGTGGGGACGACTGTGGGAGCGCGCCGCGATGCTGCGCGCCAGGCCGGTGGCGGGTGACGTGAGCTTGGGCGAGGCGCTGGAGCGCGAGGTGATTTCGCCCTTCGTTTACCGGCGTGAAGTCGATCCGAACATCGCCGAAGGGCTCACGGATATGGTGCTCCGGTCGCGCGCGGAGCTATCCATGCACCCCGCGCGCGACTTGAAGCTAGGCCCCGGCGGCATCCGCGAAGCCGAGTTCTTCGTGCAAACGTTGCAGCTCATCTGGGGCGGCCAGGAGCCGAGCCTGCGCGTGCGGGGCACGCTCAACGCGCTCGAGCGCCTGCGCCTGCGCGGCTTCGTGAGCGACCGCGAGGCGCGCGACATTGCACGGGGGTACGTGCTCTTGCGCCGTGCCGAGCACGCCATTCAGTGGAGCACCGGCATCCAGACCCACCTTTTGCCGACCGACGACCGGGAGCGGGAGCGCCTCGCGCGCACCCTCGGTTACCCGGACGCCCCCGCCTTCGAGGCGGAGCTCGGTGCGCTGCGCGACCGCGTCGGCGAAGCGTTCGCGTCGCTCACGCCCGGAACGCGCCGTGACCGGCCGCGGCACGGCAACCTCGTCGCGTGGCTCCGCGAAGGAGACGCCTCGGCGCCGGAAGCGCTGGGCCGAGCCGCGCAGCGCCTGTTCGCCAGTACGGAGGTGCCGGACCACCTGCGCGCGCTCGCGCGGCGCCCGGACGGCCTGCTGGGCGCCATCACGCAAGAACAGCACCCGGACCTCGCCGACAGAGTCTTGGCCGCGCTCTTGGAGTGCCCCGACCCCGAGCAGGCCGCGCGCTACCTGCGCTCGGTGTTTCAGCGTATTTCGGCCCCCGGAGCCTACGTCACCGCGCTCGCCGACGATCCCCGCGCCTTGTCGCGGCTGTTCACGGTGCTCGGCTCGAGCGGCTTCGTCGGCGAATCGATCGTCACTCGCCCTGAGCTGCTGGACGTCGTCCTGCTCGGCCAGGGCTCGGTGAGCGACGTTCATGCCGCCGTCCTGCATCAACTGGAAGACGTGATGCGCCAGCTAGACGGGCTGGAGCCGCTGGAACGCGATGAGGCGATCGTCGGCGCCGTGCGTCAGGTGAAGAGCCGCATCCTCGTGGAGGTAGCGATCGCGGATCTGGCCGGCTCGATCGGCACGCGCCAGGCGACGCGCACCCTCTCCGCGCTGGCGGACGAGATCATGAACGCGGTGGTGCGTTACCTACTCGCGGACGCGCGGGGCCTGTGCGTGCTGGCAGTGGGCAAGCTCGGCGGGAGAGAGATCGGCTACGCGTCGGACCTGGACTTGATGTTCTTGTACGAGCCGAGTGCCGCCCCCAACCCGGACGAAGCGGCGATGTACTTCTCGCGCTACGCCCAGCGCATCATCCGCATGCTGTCCGAGCCGCACGCGGGAGGCCCCGGCTACGTCATGGACACTCGCCTCCGGCCGTCCGGGTCCCACGGCCTCCTCGTAGCTTCGATTCGGGCGTTCGCGAGCTACCACGGACTCACCGAACGAGACGGCGCTGCCTCGCGCCCCTCGGGTTTTGGTGGCGGCGCCGCTTGGGAGAGACAGGCCCTGATTCGGGCCCGGTTCTGCGCGGGAGACGCGTCGCTCGGCGCGCGCGTGATGAGCATCGCCACGCTCGCCGCTTACGAAGGTGGTCCCCCCGCCCCCGCCGAGATGCACCGGCTCCGCCTGCGCATGGAGCGGGAGCTCGGTCGCGAGCGAGCAACCCGCAAGGAGCTCAAGGTAGGTCGCGGCGGGCTGCTCGACATCGAGTTTTTGGCGCAGTGGCTGCAGATGAAGCACGGCGGCGACGAAGCGGTGCGTACCCCGGACACGGGGGAGGCTTTGGAGCTCCTCACCCTGCGCGGTTACTTGCCCCGCCCGGATTACGAAGCGCTGCGGGACGCGTATCGATTCCTACGGCGACTGGAGCAGCGAATTCACGTCCACCGCGGGGACGGCACGAACTGGGTCGACGCGCACGCGCTCGGCCTCTCCGCAATCGGCCGCCAGATGGGCTTTCAGCGGAGCGCGACCAAGAGCGCCGGCGAGCAGCTGTTCGAGCGCTACCTGGCGGTGACGGAGACGGTGCGGCAGTGCTACCTGCGACTGCTCGGGCTAGAAGCGTGAGGCGCGTTCAACGGGCGGTCGGCACCGCCCGGGGCAGCGCGCCGGAAGGCTCGTCCTCCGCTTCCGGCTCCTCGTTGTTTTTGGCCGAAGCGTCTCGCTTCACCAGGCCAACCACGACGCGCTTCTTGCTGCCATCGACCGTGAGCTTCCGAGTCCAGTAGCCGTCGCGCACGATGCGCAGCTTGACCGGGCGGCCGTCTTTGACCTTCACGCTTACGGGCATTTGCCCCAAATCTTTGTCGCCGAGCAGCACGCGCGCGTCGAGCGGGAACAGCACGAGCGCAACCTCGGTTTCGGGGGCGCCGTCGTCCACCTCGACTGCGGAAGGGAGCGGCGGGGGGAGCGGCTTGGGCTCGGCTTGCGTCACCTTCGTGATGACGGTCGGCGCGCGGTGCCGCAGCATCCAGAACATGCCGCCCGCCACTCCCAGAAGAAGCAGGAGAACGAGCGGGAACGGCACTCCGCCCCCACCCTTGTGCGAAACAGGGGGAGGAGCGGCGCTCGAATCCAGGTCCGGCAGCGTGACGATTTCCTCTCGCGAGGCCACCGGCGAGGACGGCGGCGCGGGCTCCGCGCGCACGGGCATGCCGGCGGCCAGCCGCGAGAGATCTGCCGCCAGCTCGGCCATGCTCGCGTAGCGCGCATCCGGATCTTTGCGCAGGCACTTGTGCACGATCGCCTCTAGCTCTTTCGAGACCTCCGGCGTGCGCAACGAAAGCGCCTCTGGCTCTTCGTTCGAGTGCATGGACAGCACCGCGAGCGCGCTCTCGCCTTGAAACGGCGCGAGGCCGCAGGCCATCTCGTACAGCATCACTCCGAGGGCATAGACGTCGGTGCGGCCGTCGGTGGTCTTACCGGAAGCTTGCTCCGGCGACATGTAGGCGGGGGTGCCGAACACCGCGCCGGCTTGGGTGAGCCGCGCTTGGCTCACGCCGAACTTGGCGATGCCAAAGTCCAAGATCTTGACGAAATCCGGGTCCCCTTCGCGCTCGCAGAGGAACACGTTGTCCGGCTTCAAATCTCGGTGAACGATACCGGCGAGGTGGGCCGCGTTCAGCGCCTCTGCGATCTGGACGCCAATTTTCGTGATGCGCGGCAGCGGCAGCGGCGCCCACCCCTCGATCAGGTCCGCGAGGGGTCGACCCTCCAGGTACTCCATGACCAGGTAAGCGGTGCCGTCCGGCAGGCGACCGAAGTCGAAGGTCTCGACGATGTGCTGGTTGCCGATGGACGTAGCGGCGGTGGCCTCGGCGTTGAAGCGCTGCAGCGCCTCCGCGTCGCTCGCCAGGTGCGCCCGCAGCGCCTTCACGGCGACGAGCTTGCCCACCGCGGCGTGACGCGCGCCGTAGACCACGCCCATCGACCCGATACCGAGCACGTAGTCAATCTGGTAGCGACCATCGAGCAGCTGGCCGGTGAGGTTCTCTTTTTGGCTCAGTGAAGACGTCGGCGGCGGCTCCGGCGAATCCGCCTTTTGCAAGGTCTGCAGCTCCCCCTCGAGATCGTCCTCCGTGAGCACGGCGTCGTAGCTGCGCCGCTCTTCGTCGTCCGCGCCCTCCACGAGCAGCAAGGCGCGGCGCTTGGCCGGCACCGGCGCGCTCGGGGGTAGAGTCTTTTCACTGTCGGCGCGGGGGCGCACGCGCGTCTCCGTACCGGGCCGCGAAGCCTCCACGTCGTGCACGGGGGAGCTCGGCCTCTCGCCGTTCATTTCCGAGCCGCGAGCAGGCGCGCCGCGTCGATGGCGCCGTACGTGAAGATGATGTCCGCTCCCGCGCGCCTCAAGCACGTCAGGCTCTCCAGCAAGCCGCGCTCGTAGTCCAGCAAGCCGCGCTCGGCCGCGACCTTGAGCATCGAGTACTCACCGCTCACGTGGTAGACCGCGACCGGCAACGAGGACAGCGACCGCACTTTGGCAACGATGTCCAGGTAGGGGAGCCCCGGCTTGACCATCAAGATGTCGGCGCCCTCCGCTTCGTCCAGCCGCACCTCGCGCTCGACCTCTCGGTAATTGGCGGGGTCCATCTGATAGGTCTTCTTGTCTCCGCTCTTGGGCGCGGAGTCGAGTGCCTCGCGGAAGGGACCGTAGAAGCAGGACGCGTACTTCACGCAGTAGCTCAGGATCGAAACCTGGTCGTGCCCGGCGTCGTCCAACGCCTCGCGGATGGCCCGCACGCGCCCGTCCATCATGTCCGAAGGGGCTACGACGTCCGCCCCCGCCTCGGCGTGCGAGACGGCCATGGCGGCCAGAATGGGCAGTGTGACGTCGTTGTCGATGCGGCCGTCGATCACCACGCCGTCGTGGCCGTCCGAAGAATACGGGTCCAGCGCGACGTCCGTGCACACCACCAGCTCCGGCAGCTCGCGCTTGAGCGCGCGGATGGCCCGCTGCATCAGCCCCTGCGGATTGACGCTCTCGCTGCCGCGCGGGTCCTTCACGTCGTCCGCCAGCGCGGGAAACAAGTCCACCGCGGGGACGCCGAGGCCGAATGCTTCACGAGCGAGCTCCACTGCCAGATCCACGCTCAGCCGGAACTGGCCCGGCATGGACTTGATGGGAGTCCTCTGCCCCTCCCCTTCTTGAAGGAACAGCGGCAGCACGAAGTTACTCGGCGAGAGCACGGTGTCGCGCGACATGGCGCGCATTCCGGCGCTCTTTCGGTTCCTTCTCGGTCGAGACAACATCGGGCCCAAAGGTAGCCTCCGGCTCCCCGCAGCGAAAGGAAATCGCACGGGAAATTCTTGTCCGAGCGGCTTTTTTCGCTCAGCTGCGTCGCGCAGACTCGAAGGACAGATCCAGATTTTCTTCGTCGCACTGCGCCGCGAGCTCGCGACGGAGCTCGGAGAGCACGACCTCGGACGGAACCTGCAGCTCGGCCTCGAGGACGAACAGGGGGGTACCGCTCTCCGGCACGTAAGAGAGTCGCGACTCGAGTGACGCCACGTTGATGCCGCGCTTCGCGAGAATGTCGCTCACCAGGAGCACGATGCCCGGACGATCGAAGCCCGAGACCGTGATGCGATACGGCATGAAAGCTTTGCGTTCAGCGCGTCCAGTACGTTTCGAGATCAGCCGCAGACCCAGCTTCTCCCCGAGCGGGCCTGCCGCGCGCTCCACCGCGCCAGCTTCTGCCTCCGTGCCGGAGACCAGTAACAGCAGGGCGAACTCGCCGCCCAGGATCGCCATCCGGCTGTCCTCCAAGTTGGCGCCGGCGCGGTGAATGGCGGACGCGATCTCGCTCACGAGCCCTGGGCGATCGGGCCCCAAGGCGGTGAGCACCAAATAGGTCTTGTGGTTGGTTTCGGGCGGCACGCGCCGAAAGCTATCAGACTTTTCGGCGCGGCTCAGAGCACGCCGAGGAACGTCAAAAAATCTCGCGCGGTTTGGGCGCGCTTGCCCTGGCGCACGCGGCTCGCCTGGGTGCGATTCCACTCCGCGATGCGCTCGTGATAGCGCGTCGTGGCCCCATCGTGGCGTTCGTGCAACTCCCGCACCGTGTTCCAGTCGTTGCCGCCATCCAGCTCGTAAAGGCAGTCCGTCGCTTGAATCAGCTTCAGGCGACGCAGCTTGCCCTGCTCGTTGTAGGTCGGGTCGAACGGAAAGATGCGGCACCCCAGCGGCCGGCTGCCGTAGATGGTGCAGCGGTCGTCTTTGCCTAGGAAGTGGCAGCCGCCGCGGCCCTGACGCATCACCATCACTCGCTTGCCCTGACGAAGCCGCACGAACGCCTCTGGCTCGTCGTCCATCTCGATGGCGTTGCGATCGACCCAGCGCACGAAGGTCTTCGCTTCCACCCCCGTCCGCTGCTCGATGCGTACGACGTCCTGATCGGTGAGCGGCAAGATCGGGTCCTTGCAGCAGTTCCCGCAGCCCGTGCAACGAAACTTGAGGAAGCGCTCACCAGTTGCCATCCGCCTGTGTGCTTAACACGCCGCCGCGGCGCTTCCGACTCGCAAAGCACTCGCGCCGTTCGCCCAAATTGAGAATCAACGGCGACTCTGTCGTCGAGGGGCAGCGGAGCAACATGGCGGAAACGCCGAGGCGATTTTTCCTCACCCGGATGTGTGAGCCGCTCCTTGGAGGTGGGCGGCGCGCTGCGCAGCGTCTGCCGTCGCCAGGTGAGCGCGGGCGGCGCTCAGCCGCTCAGCCGGCGCGTCCAGGAACTTTCGCCGCAAGATCCGGGCGAAAGGGCAAGCCTCGAGCCGGCGCCGGAAAAGCTTCTGCAAAGGTGGCCCCGGTGTGCAAGACTGCGAGGTCGCAAGGCTTCGAATGTCGCTGAAAATTGACCAGGATCATTCGCGCTTCCGCAACATCGTCCGGGGCAAGATTCGCCAGAATCTGCGCCGCTACATCTCCCAGGGGGAGATGCTGGGGCGCAAAGGTAAAGACCTAGTCTCAATCCCGATTCCGCACATCGAGATTCCGCGCTTCACCTTCGGCGACAAGCAGCAAGGCGGCGTCGGACAGGGCGCAGGTGACGCCGGCGATCCGGTCGGCGGCGAGTCCGAGGAAGAGGGCGACGGCACCGGTCAGGCCGGCAAGGATGCGGGCGAGCACGCGCTCGAGGTGGACGTCACGCTCGACGAGCTGGCGGATATCTTGGGCGAAGAGCTCGAGCTCCCTGCCATCGAGAACAAGGGCAAGAGCCGCATCATCGCGGCCAAGGACCGCTACACCGGCATTCGCCGGGTGGGTCCGGAGTCCCTTCGGCACTTCAAGCGGACGTACAAGGAGGCGCTCCGTCGCGCCATCGCGGCCGGGAGCTACAACCCGCAAAATCCAATCGTAGTCCCCCAGAAAGAAGACAAGCGCTTCCGCAGCTGGAAAGAGGACCACGAGCCCGTCGCCAACGCGGTCATCATCTACATGATGGACGTGTCTGGCTCGATGGGCGACGAGCAGAAGGAAATCGTCCGCATCGAGAGCTTCTGGATCGATACCTGGCTCCGTCGTCAGTACCAAGGTCTGGAGAGCCGCTACATCATTCACGACGCGGTAGCGCGTGAGGTGGATCGCGACACCTTCTTCAAGACGCGGGAGTCGGGCGGCACCATGATCTCCAGCGCGTACAAGCTGGCCGCTCAGCTCATCGACGAGCACTACCCGTCGGACGAGTGGAACATCTACCCGTTTCACTTTTCGGACGGCGACAACTGGTCGATGGACGACACGCTCACCTGCGTGGAGCTGCTGAAGCGAGAGATCCTACCCAAGGTGAACCTGTTCGCGTACGGCCAGGTCGAGAGCCCTTACGGTTCCGGTCAATTCATCAAGGACCTACGCGAGCACTTCGGCGCGGAAGACTCGGTCATCGTCAGCGAGATTCGAGACCGGGACGCCATCGTCGGCTCGATCAAAGAGTTTCTCGGCAAGGGCAAGTAGGCCGCGCTACCCCGGGCGGCGGCTGCGCGAAACGGGACGCACGGCCCGGAGCCTCGAGCCTGAAGCGCGGCGTTCTTCCGCTCGAGCGTCGGCGATGTCGAACCAGAAGCGGACGAGCTCCGACTCTGCGAGATCGGCCGGCGTCGGGTCGCGCAGCGCGCCGACCTCGAACTTCAGGTTCAACGCGCCGGTACGCCGCGCGATGTCGCGCAGCCTGAGCACGGCCAAGTCTTCTCGTAGCTCCGCCACCTCGCGGTCCAGAAGGTCCCAAAGCAAGAGCCGGTACGCGTACGCGACGAGTACGACGTCCCCCGCTTGCTCGGCGGCGCGCGCCACTTCCTCGATTGCCTCCTGACTCGGCAAGACCTCGGGCGGTTCCGCGTCCGTACCGCCCAGGCGCCCCTGCTCCACCAGCCTGCGCCACAGCGCGGAGCCGGCGTCGCAGTACAGGTGCGGAGGCTTGAAATACCCGCCGCCTACTCCCGGCTCGGCCCCCGGCGGCTCCACGAAGCAAAACGTGGAGAGCCCACGAAAGTAGTCGGGTGAGCTGGCGAACGACGGGTGCTCGGAAGGAGCAAGGCAGTACACGTAGCGCGCCGCGAGCAGCTCATCCATCGTGCGAAAGTGAGTGAAGCTCGTATCGAACCTCGCCTCGAGCTCGAATAGATTGAAGTACAGCGAGCGGAGGCGCTGCCGCGACAGCCCGCTCTGCGCCAGGCGCTTGACCGCCATCTCCACGAAATCCTCGAATTCATGCATCGACATGCGACTCTCCCCGGTCTCGGAGCCGGCAACTCCCGCGCCAGCACTGCTCCTACGCTCCCAGTACGACAACCATTCCCTCGCTCACCTTGGCTCGCGCTCGCCCCACCGAGAGCGCGGTCGGAGCGCCATTTCCGCGACTTACCGGGCCGTAATAAGCCGCGCCGGGGGCCCCCAGGTATGTAAAGATTGAGGCAGATGGCGCAGTTCGCAACGAATACGTCGCTGCCGCGGTACCTCAGGGTCGAACAAGAAAAAATCGAGAAGATTGCCCGGAGCTACGGGCTCGATTTCTTTCCGATCGTGTTCGAGATGCTCAGCTACGACATGATGAACGAAATCGCCGCGTACGGCGGTTTCCCGAACCGCTACCCGCACTGGCGCTTCGGCATGGAGTACGAGCGGCTGAGCAAGAGCTACGAGTACGGCCTCTCGAAGATCTACGAGATGGTCATCAACTCCAACCCTTCTTACGCGTACCTGCTGGAGGGCAACAGCCTCACCGACCAAAAGCTCGTGATGTGCCACGTGATGGGTCACGTGGACTTCTTCAAGAACAACTTCAGCTTTCGGGCCACGGATCTGGACGCCGGCGAGACGGTGACGGACCCGATGAGGAAATCGGGCGAGAGCTACGCGCCGAACCGTAAGTGGGTCGACAAGATGGCGAACCACGGCTCCGCGGTGCGCCGCATCGTGGACCGCTACGGCGTGCCGAAGGTCGAGGAGTTCATCGACACCTGCTTGTCGCTGGAGAACCTGATTGACCCGTGGTCACGCTTCGTGGTGCGGCGGCGTGAGTCCCGGCCGGACGAGGAGCCCGGGCAGATCGAGGTGCCGCGCCTCCGCGCGAAGGACTACATGGAGGAGTTCATCAACCCCTCCGAGTACATCGAAGAGCAGAAGAAGAAGCTGGAGGCCGAGCGCGACAAGGATCGCGGCCGCTTCCCCTCGCAACGCGAGCAGGACGTGCTCGCGTTCTTGCTCGAGAACGCCCCGTTGGAGCGCTGGGAGCGCGCCATTTTGAGCATCATCCGCGACGAGGCCTACTACTTCGTGCCCCAGATGCAGACGAAGATCATGAACGAGGGCTGGGCCAGCTTCTGGCACTCGCGCATGATGACGAACGACGTCTGCGACTGGAGCGAGATCGTGGACTACGCGGAGAACAACGCGGGCGTCATGGCGACGAGCGGCGGGCGGCTCAACCCGTACAAGCTCGGTGTGGAGCTCTTCCGCAGCATCGAGGAGCGGTGGAACAAGGGCCAGTTCGGGCGCGAGTGGGAAGACTGCTCGGATCTAGACGTGAAGAAGAACTGGGACCTCCGCCTGGGCCTGGGCCGGGAGAAGGTCTTCGAGGTGCGTGCGCTCTACAACGACGTCACGTTCATCGACGAGTTCCTGACGCCCGAGTTCGCCATCGAGCACAAGATGTTCACCTTCAACTGGTCGAACCGCAACGACCGCTTCGAGATCGATACCCGCGAGTTCCGCGCGGTGAAAGAGAAGCTCCTGGCGCAGCTGACGAACTTCGGCAACCCGTTCATCTACGTGGAGGACGGCAACTTCGATAACCGCGGCGAGCTCTTGCTCACGCACGACCACCGCGGCGTGGATTTGCGCGCTGACTACGCGAAAGAGACGCTCAACAGCCTCGTGCGGGTTTGGCGCCGGCCAGTGTGCATCGCGACCCAAACCGACGGCAAGAAGGTGCTCCTGCGCTACGACGGCAAGGATCACTCGATGAAGCACGATGCTCCGTGAGGTCGGGTCGGGGGCGGGGCCGGAGTGGCTCACTCGCCTCTCGCCCGAGGCGTGGATTCGCCAGGGCCTCGCGGAGCTGTCTCGCGCCGAGCAGCTGCTCGCTGCCCACGATCGCCGCGCGGCGGTGCTGAGCTTGCGACGGGCGGCGGGCATGGCCTTGAACGGCGCGCTGTGCGTCTCCTGGCGAGAGTGGGGTCGCACTTACGTGGAGCACGTGCGCGCGCTCGAGGAAGACCAGGACCTGCCCGATGCAGTGCGCTCGGCCGCCAAGCTCCTCAACCGGGTAGAGGTCGTCCAAGAGCCCCAGGTCGTACGATTGACGCCGCCGAGCGAGAGCGCGCGCTGGGTTGACGCGGCGAAGACCATCATGGCTCACGCCTACGCCGTGGTGCACGGCAGCACGGGGCGACGCCCATGAGGGGCAAGTGGGCTCTGTGGGTCGTGTGCGCCGCTTGCTCGGGTCGAGCGCCGGCGGTGGCTCCAGCTACCACTGCCGCCCCGCCCGCCACCGGCGAGAGCGGCATGCCGGCGCCGCCAGCGCCGAGTCCGCCCCCGCTCAGCACGGTCACTACTCCGCCTCCTGCCTCTTCTCCCCTCCCGCCGACTGCGGGCACGGCTGCAAAGGCGCCGGTCAAGCCCGCGGCGCCCGCGCCGGCACCCGTCGAGGCAGCGGTGACAGACGGACTGGCGCGCGGCACGGGCGAGCCGTCCGACGAGCAGTTGTCTCTCGGGGACGCGGCGTACGCTGCCGAGAAGTACAAGGAGGCGCGCGCACGCTACCGGAAGGCGGAGCAGCTCGCCCCCAAAGACCCGGCGCCCAAGGTCGGCCTCGTGCGGGTGAGCGTGGCCGAAGCGAACCTGCCCCTAGACTACGCTTCGGCGCCGAACGAAGCGCGCATTCCTCCGTTGCTCAAGCAGCTGGACGCAGCGCTCAAGCTGGATCCGGATTTCGGCCCCGCGCTGCTGGAGCGCGGGCACCTGCTGCTGATTCAAGGCAAGGCGAGTGACGCGTCGGGCTCTCTCGCTCGAGCTGCGGAGAGGCTACCTCGCCATGCAGAAGCTCAGTCTGCGGTTGGGGTGGCTTTGGTCGCGCTCGGTCAGGCTCGAGAGTCCTTGCCGTACTTCGAGCGGGCGGCCGCGCTCGACCGCGACAGTCCGGATCGCTTGGGCAATTTAGGCGCCGCCTACCTGCTGCTCGGTCGCAGCGCGGACGCGGTCAAAGCGTTCGAGCGCGCCGCGCAGCTCGCGCCCAACGTGGCGCGCTATCAAAGCGACGTAGGAACGGCATATCTCGCAGAAAATCGGCTGGACCGCGCGCTGCCCGCGCTCGATCGAGCAGTGGCCTTGGAGCCGCAACGAGCGACCTACGTGGCCAATCTTTCTTACGCCCTCCAGCTTTCCGGCAACCTGGAAAAGGCAGTGGCGGCCGCGGAGCGCGCCACTCAGCTCGACCCCAAGCTAGGTAGCGGCTGGCTGAACCTCGGAACCGCCCTCGCCAAGCGGGGTGAGCTAGACAAGGCGGAAGCCGCCTTCCGCCGTGCACTGGCGTTGGATCCCGAAGATCCGCGAGCAAAAGCCAACTTAGAGGAGCTCGCGGAGCTCCGTCGCAAGAAATCTTCTGCCCCGTGAGGCCGAGCCCGGCTATCGTACTCGGCTCGATGCAGGGCTTGCGGAAGGTACTGGAGCGAAGCTCGCTCGTTGCCTGCGGCGCGCTGTGGCTGGGGCTCAGCCAATGCGGCGGCACCGAGTTCAGTGCGGGTCCGGAGGGCGGCGCCGCTGGTACCGATAGCGGCGGGACGAAGGCGCAGGCCGGCAGCGGTGGTAGCTCTCCGAGCGGCGGTACCGCTGGCTCGAGCGGCGCGGCCGGGAGCGCTTCCGGGGGCGGTGGGCGCGGCGGCAGCGGCTCCACCTCGTGCATGTGCCCCGCCGGGAGCTACTGCTTGGAAGGCTCCATGGATTGCCTACCCTGCACCAACTTGGGTCGCCTCGCCTTCGACGAGCCGGTGCGGCTCGCGACCGTCTCGGATAATGGCGTGGGGTCGCGATTCCCACGCATCGGTGCCACGAGCACCGACCTCGTCTATCGCTTCGACGGCGTGGGCATGCGCTACACCGCGGATTCATCGACCAGCGCCGGCGGCGACGTCGCCTCCACGGATCCGAAGGACAGCGCGCCGCTCCTGCTGCGGGAGCCCGTGACGAGCCTGCCCGGCGAGAAGCTCACGCAGTATAACTTCTTGTTCGACCGCGCGGTCTTGGACGTCCGAGCGCTGCGGGTTGGTTCCTGGAGCGACGGCCTGCAAAGCACGGACCTTGCGCCGCCGCCTTTCAACAGCGGCGCGGGGGATTTCAGCGCCGCGGTCGCGCTGCACGCCTCGCCGGCCCGCGGCCGCGCCTTCTGGATGACGAACCGGGAAAGCGAGCTCGCTCCCGCTCCCAGGCCGCGGCTAGTCACCGCGCCGCTCGAGCTGGGCGCGCGCGCGGTGGACGTGGACGTGAAGCTGAGCGTCGGCGATGGTCAAAGCTGTGCCCCCTTGGACCCCGCCCAGCTCCCACCGGAAAGCCCGCCCGTCGATCCGGACATGACTCCGTGGGTGACTACCGACGGAACGTTGCTCGTGTTCAGCACGACTCGGCTCGAGCCGGGGTGCGTGGTGGGCGCCCGAAAGAAGGACATCTACACCGCGCTGCTGCAACCTTCCAGCGGCCAGCCACCTGCTCCTGCCCTGTTGATGGAAGACGTCAACAGCGCGGATGACGACGTCGACCCCAGCTTTTCGGCTGACTTGTGCGACCTTTACTTTTCCTCGAACCGCGAGGGTAAGTTCGCCGTGTACCGCGCCCACCGCCACTGAGGCGCTTACTCGCCGCCCATCATCGTGACGTAGCGCTCGATGATGTCGCGCGCGTCCGCCGGTAGAGAGATGAACTGGAGCCCTACCGCGCCCGTGACGCGAGCCGCCTTGACCCAGCGCGCGGTCGCGTCCACCTCGACGACCCTGCCGGTCGTCGGCAGCGCGAAGCGCACCTTCACCAGCGCCTCCTGCTCGAAGGATTGAGGCGCCAGCACGAGCAGGCCACCGGTGGAGACGTCTTCGCTGCGCCCTTCCAGGAAGGTACCGCCGTGCGCAATGCGAACGGGCGTGACGTACGGCGCCCGGGGGAACTTGCGCCGAGTAGAAGGCAGCGGCGCCGCGTTTGGTAGCGACCGCGGCGCGCCCGCGAGGGACGTCGCGCGCTCGCCCGGCCGCAGCGGCAGGGGCGGCGGGCCTTGGCGAATGCCGAGCAAGGAGCCAGGCGTGCCGGAGGGAGCCGCTTTGCGCAGCGCCAGGGAGAACGCCTGCGCGTCGGCGAATCTGCCCTCGGGCTCGCGCGCGAGCGCGCACTCCACCGCCGACGCGAGCTCCGGGGGTAGCTCCGACACCTTGCTGAGCAGCGGCGTCAGCGGCTGGGTGGACACCTTGAGCAGCACCTCCCCGAAGTTGCCCTCGAACGGTACCGCCCCCGCCAGACACTCGTAGAGCGTGATCCCGAGCGCATACACGTCCACCCGCGCGTCGACCTCGCGCGCCAGCAGCTGCTCCGGCGCCATGTACTCAGGGGTGCCGAGCAAGGCCCCGCTCTGGGTGAGCTTGTTGCTCTCGGTGGCTACCTTCGCGACGCCGAAGTCGAAAAGCTTGACGACCTCGCGGCCCTGCTCGTCGCGCGCCACGAAGACGTTGCTGGGCTTGATGTCGCGGTGAATGATGCCGCGGCGGTGAGCAGCGGACAGCGCCTCGCAGATGGCCACGCCGAGCCACGCCACCTCCGCCGCGCCGAGTCGCCGTCGCACCGCGAGGATGCCTTCCAGGCTGCGGCCCTCCAAGAGCTCCAGCACCAGGTACGGTGTTCCATCCTCCATCTCGCCCGCGTCGAGCGCGGCCACGACGCCGGGATGGCGAGCCGCCGACAGAGCGAGGGCCTCACGCAGGAGGCGGGCGCGCGGCTCTGGCGCAGAACGCTGCTCCGGCACGAGCAGCTTCAGCGCCACCGAGCGCTTGGTGTAGAGGTGCTCCGCCTCGAACACCGCGCCCGCTCCGCCGCGGGCGATCTCGCGCTTCAGTAGGTAGCGCCGATCGACGATCGAGCCGATCTCCAGGGACACGCCGGGGGATGATAGCCTGCGTCGAGGCTACTGTCCCACTCTCACGCGGAGCGGCTCCGGGGGCGGCAAAGCAGGCAATTCCCCGACGCGGATGCGGACGAGGGCCTGACGAGCGCTCTCGAGACGGCCGGTGAAGGCCCTCAGGCCGAACTCCGCGCCGGTGCGCTCGGCGTCCAGCCGCGCGCTGATCAGGTAGAGGCCCGGCCGGCCGAAGGTGAACTTCGGGCACAGCTCCGTGAGCAAGCTCGTCGCAGAGATGCTCTGACCGGCCGCCAGCGTCGTGTACGCCTGCCGATCGGGAGCGCGATCATCCGGCTGAGGGTCGCAACCGCGAATACCATCCGGACCATGCACGATGTAGCTCACCAGCTCGCGTCGGAAATAGAGCTGCGTCTTGGCGCGGGCCCTGACCTCCACGAGCGCGGTCGCGGAAAGCTCGTTCGTCGCGTCCGACCCGTGAACGAGGCGCAGCTTCAACGGCTGAGTCGCGTCTTCTTCTGCCTCTGCGTCGGTCATCTCCGCCGTGACACGCACGTCCGGAGCCACGAGCTCTTTGGTTCGGGGATCGGTCTCGGCCAAAATCTCCGCGGGTAAGGTCGTCGGCTCCGCGATGAAGGGCGCTACCTGCTGCGACGCAACCTCCGTCTTCTTTCCTTGCTTCCACACCACGCGCGGCGGTTTGGGCGCGTAGCCCAGCTTCGGTGTCACGACTTGCCCGGTGGCGAGGCGCGAGTCACCCGCCGGCGAGATGCAGTAGAGGCGAGGGTCGAACGTCTGCACCAACCCTTCACCGGGCTCGAGCGTGCGCGGCTCTTCATCGGCGACCTGGCCGCCGAAGCCGTCCGGCAATTTGCACACCACCGGTGCGGGCTTCTTTTGCCATCGAGGCCGGGGCTTCTTCTCGTCCTCGGGAGGAGTCAGAGTCAACGTGAGGCGGCGCAGGTCGAAGCGCACGCGCGCCGACTCCGTACCCCGGTTCACCAGCGCGATGAGCCATAGCTCCCCGGCGGGTCGGGGTTGCACCTCGAGCCGGAGGTGCAGAGGATTGTCGGTGGGAGCGCTCTCCCCCGTCTTCTCCACCAGCGCCTTCACCAAGGCGGGGTCCGGCGGTGGGGGCGGCTCCGGCTCCGTGGGCCGGGCCGTGCCTGCCGGCACTTTGGGCGGCAACGCTGCGGCCGATGGCGCCGCGGTGGCCGAGCTGGCCGGCTCGGTCGACGCGTACGACGGAGGGTCCTCCCCTACGCTCGAGCCAATCGTCGTCTGGCGCCCGGAGCAGCCCAGCAGCGCGGCGAAGAATCCGAGCTCGACGAAAGTAAAAGCGCGCATAGGCTGCCGCTACCATGACCCCGCTGCGCGGCCTATACCCCATCGTGGACCTCGACGCGTTGTCGCAGCGAGACATCTCGCCGCTGCGTTTCGCGGAGGCGGTGTTGACCGCGCGCCCCCCGCTCCTGCAGCTCCGCGCAAAACACCAAGCGCCGCGCGCGGTGCTCGAGCTCTTGACCGCGCTCAAGCCACTCTGCCACCGAGCGGGCACACGGCTTTTCGCCAACGATAGACCGGACCTCGCGCTCTCGGCGGAGACAGACGGAGTGCACGTAGGTCAAGACGACGTGCCGCTGAGCGACGTGCGGCGCCTGCCCGGCCGTTTGCTGGTCGGAGTCTCCACTCACGATCACGAGCAGCTCGCGGCCGCGCTGGCAGAAAAGCCCGACTACGCGGCGTTCGGCCCCATTTTTCCGACGCGCTCCAAAACGGGAGCGGACCCGGCGCGCGGCCTGGACTCGCTCGCCCAGGCGGCTGAGCTCTCCCGCGCAGCGGGCGTCCCGCTCGTAGCGATTGGCGGGCTCACCCTGGAGGTCGCGAGGGAGCTCGGGCGCTTGGGCGTGGTCGCGGCAGTGATATCGGACTTACTAGCGGCCGGTGACAGCCCGTCGGCGATCGCGGAGCGCGCGGGCGCGTGGCAGCGCGCGCTGACCTGACGCGCTCACGTGCGGCGCAGCTTGGCGACCATCGCCTCGAGCGCGAGCTGAGGGCCGACGTTGCGCTCGATGTCGGCAAGCGCGCTGCGCACGATTTCGTGTCGTCGCGCCGCTCGGCGCGCGTCTTCTGGCTTCTCCGCCACGATCGCCCTCGCGCGGAGCGCCAGGACCTGGGCGAGGTGCGTCAGCAAGTCCGTGAGCTCCGCGCGCTCCAGCTTCAGCTTTTCGGCGAACGCGAGCGCGCCCGACAAGTCCGGCGCGTCCAGGCCAGCCAGGAGCTGCTCCGAGAAGGAGCTTCGGCGCGAAAGCTCTTCTGGGTCGGCCGAGGCGAGCGCCTCTTGCATGCTGCCATGAGCCAGCTGAGCGAGCTTCTCGTCCAGCCCCCGCGCCGCGAGGAGCTTGGAGACGACGGCGTCGGGCAAGGGCCCGAACCGCACCGGCAAGGTACGCGACCGAATGGTGTCCAGCAGCCGGCTCGGCTTGCTCGTGAGCAAGACGAAGAACGTCCGCGACGGCGGCTCCTCCAGCGTCTTCAGCAGCGCGTTGGCGGCGGAGGTAGTGAGCTCCTCCGCGCTGCGCACGATGCAGACGACGGCGCGCCCTTCGTGCGGTGAAAAGCCTACGCGCGACAGCACGATGCGGCGCACCTGCTCGATGCTGATGCCGCTCGCTTCGCTGGCCTGGAGCACGCCCTTGTAGATGCCCCGCTCCACGATCAACAAATCCGGATGAGCGGGCAGGTGGGGCGGCTCCTCCGAGAAGGTTTGGGCCCGCTTGCACGCAGAGCAGTGCTGGCATGCCAGCGGGGTGGGTGCTTCGCAGAGCAGCGCTTGGGCCAGCGCGAGCGCGGCCAAATTCTTCCCCACTCCGGGCGGCCCCTCGAAGCGGTACGCGTGGTGCACCTTCCCCGAGCGGAGGGCACGCTCCAGCGTCTTGATGGCGGGCTCTTGCCCAAGCACGGCTTCGAACGACATCGCGTGGATTCGGCGGGGCGCCGGAGCATGCCAGACGCGGGGGGGCCGTGGTAGGTTTCCGCCCCTGCCACATGTCCGGTTTCTCGATCGACGCGCTTTCACGTCCTGAGCTCGCAGAGCTCTCGGCCTACTTGCCCGACCTGCACCGCTACAGGGTACGGCTGGACGCCAACGAGGCGCCTCCCCTGATGAGCGACGCCGCGAAGGCCCGCATCGCGGCCGTGCTCGCAGAAGGCGCATGGGAGCGCTACCCGGATCCCTCGCTCGCGGCGCTCCGCGCGGCCATCGCGCAGAGCTTGGGCGTGTCCCCAGCAGAGGTCCTACCCGGAGTCGGCAGCGACGAGGTGATTAGCCTACTGCTCACGGCCTTCGTGCGTCCCCTGCCCCCCGCCGACCAACCCACGGTGCTGACGACGACGCCGTCCTTCGTGATGTACCGCATGAGCGCCCGCTGCCGCGGCCTACGCGTGCTGGAGGTGCCGCTGGACGCGAGCTGGGACCTCTCGGTGAACGCGCTCAAGAGCGCGATCCAGATGGCGCCGCCGAGCATCGTCTTCATCGCGAGCCCCAACAACCCCACCGGAAACCTCGCCTCGCAGGACCGGCTCGAGGAAGTCATCGCGGCCGCGCCGCGGAGCTTGTTCGTCGTCGATGAGGCGTACATCGCCTACTCGGATCGCGATCAGCTCGACCTGTACCGACGTTACGAGAACGTGTGCATCTTGCGCACGCTGTCCAAGGTGGGGTTCGCGGCGTTTCGGCTCGGCTTCTTGCTCGCCCGCGCGAACGTCGTGGCAGAGCTGGACAAAGTGCGCCTCCCCTACAACGTACCCGCGCCCACTCAGCGCGTGGCGGAGCTCGCGTTCACGGAGCTCGTCCCCGAGATCGAGCGAATCACCGGCGAGGTGGTCAAGGAGCGCGGTCGCGTCGCGGCCCGCCTCGGTGAGCTCAAAGGCCTGCAAATCACGCCAAGCCAAGCGAATTTTCTTTGGCTCCGGACGGAGCGCCCGGCGATGGAGCTGTACGAGGCACTGAAGGAGCGCAGCATCTTGGTGCGCAGCTTTCACGCTCGGGGCGGGCGGCTGAGTCACCAGCTGCGCGTCACCATCGGCACCCCCGCCGAGAACGACGAGCTGTGCGCCGCCCTGGCCGAGCTGACGTGAAGCGCCTCCTGCTCGTCGTGAGCCTGCTCGGCCTCGGGTGCAGCGTGCTGGAGCCTCCCGTCGTGCGCAGCGTGGATGGCGTCACCACCGAGGGCCGCTTCATCGAGCCCGAAGCGTACGCGCTCTATGCCGTCGCGGCGCTGCGCGAAGCACGCGGTCAGTGGGCAGACGCGCTCGCCACCTACCAGCGCGCGCTGGACATCGACAGCCGTGGGCCCGAGCTGCGGACCCGCATCGGCGCGCTCGCCTGCAAGCTGCGCCAAGACGCGCTCGCAGAGCGCTCCTTCGCCGAGGCGGCGCGCGCCGCCTCGGATTACGGGCCCCTTTGGTACGAGCTCGCCCTTTGCCGGCGGGCGCGCGGGGAGCTCGCTCAAGCGCAAACCGCAGCGCTGGAAGCGGTGCGACTGGATCCCGAGCGCTACGAGGCGAGCCTACTGGCCGCGGACATCGCCGAGCAGCGCCAGGACCGCACGCTCGCCTGGCGCTTGCGCGACGCGCTCGCTACGCATGCGCCCGACTCGGTCGCGGTGTGGCGGGCGCTACGCGAGGCGGCGCTCCGAGGCCGCGACGAGGCGCGGCAGCTCCGCGCGGCGCGGCGCTTGGAAGAGCTGGCGCAGCGCGCGGCGGCCGCGACCGAGCCGCGCGGCCTGCCCGTCGCGCTCGTCGCCCTTCGCGAAGGCGACCTCACCACGGCCAGACGCGAAGCAGAGCTCCTGCTCGGCGCGGATCCGGGCAACGGCGACGCCCTCGTCGTCGCGCTAGCCGCCGCGGATCTGCAGCAAGATCACCGCGCTTTCGACGCGCTGCTCGCGGCGGCGCGCGGCCCCGGCACCCCTGCGAGCCCGGACGTGCTTGACGCTCTCGCGGCGCTCGTTTCACGACGGGTGAGCGCGCGAGCCGCTCAGCTCGTCGATCGTCGTTGAGCCTCAGGGAGGCGCAGGGACCGAGACAGAACCCGCCGGCGCCGCCGATGGGGACGGAGGAGCAGCGGTGTGCGCCTTGGCGTCGAATGGCAAGGTGATAGCGAGCTCTAGCGGCTCGCCCGCCTTGATCTCGATGTCCTTTTCGACGACCGCGCGGGTGGCGGGCAGCATCGCGCTGAGGCGCGCCTTGCCGACCGGGATGCCGCTGATCTCGAAGCGACCGTCCAAGCTGGTGACGTCGTGAGTCGGGTACTTCACCACGAACACGTCCGCCATCATGAACACCTTGATGGAGTCACTCAGGAAGTAGTGCCCGGGCTGGGGCGGATACAGCGTAGAGGGGCCGCCACCCGGGAGGGCCAACAGCTGGGCCTCCATTCGGCTCCCGAGAAGAGTCGGCACGTAAGCCTCCCCGTCCTTGCTCACCACGTCCAAAGTTTGGCCGAAGGTCATGGCCACGGTGCGAGTGCTGAACGAGCAGCCGCGCGCCGCCACGAGCACTTTGGGCTGCTTCTCCGGCACGTAGCCCTGGTAGCCGGTCACCGCGACCAGCACGTCCGCCAAGCTGCGCATCATGCCTTCGCGGAAGAGGTGCGAGTAGGCGGCGCGCCCTTCCGGACACGCGCCTTTGATCTTCGCCAGGTGCTGGGGGCTCGGGGGCGCTTGATCGCCGCTCGCGGTGACGATGCCCTTCACGGTCCCGGTTGGCCCGGTGTACTCCCGCTGATTTTGCGGGTTGACGACCTTGCTGACCAGGTCCTTGGCGTTGGGCAAGCCGGAGGCCACGGGGGCCGCGGGCTTGAACGCGCTGGAGCTCGGCGGCGCGTTCGCCGAGCTGGCCGGAGTGGCGTCTCCAGCGGGCGCCTTGCTCCGACACGCCGAGGCCGCCAGCAGAGCGAGCCCCAGCAGGCTCGCTCCACACCACTGCTTTCCGCGACGCATGCGTGCTGAGTTAGCGCAGGCCCGCCGCGCGCGCCATCTCCAGGAGGGTGTCCGGAAACACGCCGATGGCGATCACGAACACCGCTGCGATGACCAGCGCCGAGGCGACCATGCCGGACTTCATCGGCGTGGCGATGGGAGCGCCCGGCTCCGGCTCGCGCATGTACATGAACACCATGACGCGCAGGTAGTAGTAGGCGCCCAAGATGCTGTTCAGTAGACCAATGACCGTGAGCGCATAGAGCTCCGCGTCGATGGAGGCGCTGAACACGTAGAACTTGCCGAAGAAACCGGCAGTCGGCGGTACCCCCGCGAGCGAGAGCAGGAAGAACGAGAAGGCCAGCGCTGCCGGCGGATGGCGACGGCCGATGCCGGCGAGGTCCTCGTACGAGACGGCCTCCGCGCCCCGGCGACCGCAGAGGATGAGGGCCCCGAACGCGCCCGCGGTCGAGACGGTGTAGCTCATCATGTAAAAGAGCACGCTCGCGACGCCCGTCTCCGAGCGCATCGCGGCGACGACGCCCACGAGGGCGTAGCCGGCGTGGGCGATCGACGAGTAGGCGAGCATGCGCTTGACCGAGTCCTGCCGGCCAGCGATGACGTTGGCCGCGGTCATCGTCACGATCGCCATGAGCGCGAGGACCGGAGGCCAGCCCGCGCCCCAGCTCATCAGCCGTTCGTCGCCGAAGGCCACGATCAGCACGCGAAGCAGCACCGCGAAGGCGGCGCTCTTGACCGCGACGGCCATGTAGCTCGTTGCGGGCGTGGGCGCGCCTTCGTAGGCGTCGGGCGTCCACATGTGAAACGGTACCGCGCTCACCTTGAAAGCAAGGCCAGCGATGCTGAGCGCGAGGGCGACGAGCACCAGTGTCGGGCTGACGGTGCTACCGGCCTTGCCGATGGTGCCGACGGCCTCGCCGATGCCCTTCAGATCCGTGTGACCGGTGGCGCCGTAAAGGAGCGCGCCTCCGAACAGCATCAGCGCGGCGGCGAAGCTACCGAGCAGGAAGTATTTGAGCGCGGCCTCGGTGGCGCGGGCGCTGGTGCGGCGGAGACCAATCAGGCAGTAAACGCCGAGCGACATCGTCTCCAGCGCGATGAACAGGCTGAGCAGGTCTCCCGAAGCGGCCAGCGCCATAGCGCCGACGGTGGAGAACATGACGAGGGGGAAGAACTCGCCGCGCTCCAGCTTGTGCTCGGGGAGGTAGCCGCCCGCCATCAAGCAAGAGAGCGCGCCGCCCAGGCAGAGCGTGAAGCAGAAGAACAGCGTGAAGCGGTCCACCACCAGGTAGGGCAGCAGGACGTCCAGCTTCTCGAACTTGTCCGGACCGACCATCCACACCGCGAGCGACGCGATGGCGCCCGCGAACAGCACGACCGCGCTGCCGAGGCCGAGCTCGCCGGCGCGACCCGCGCCCGAGTCCACTACCAAGCCGCCGGGGCCGTAACCCTCGGGGCTCGCGGGCTTGCCGAAGGCCTCCGTCAACATCAACAGCAGCGCGCCGATGGCGACGACCAGCAGCGGCGAGATTGCAAGTAAAACGCTCATGGCGCCTCCACGTTCAACGCCTGCGCGTCGGTCTTCTTCTTCGGATCTTCGGGGTAGCCGCGCTCGAGCGGGCCGCCCCGACGGGGCGACAGCGTCGCGAAGGTCGCCCCGCGCGAGTCCAGCCAGGTGTTGCGATGGGCGACGTAGCGATCGACCACCGCCTCCACGCCTTCCGTCATGCGGCTCGTGAACAAGCTGGGGAACCAGCCGATCACGAAGATCATGCCGATGAGCGGCGCGATCGCGATGATCTCGCGCGGGGTCATGTCCTTGAGGCGCCGGTTCTTCGGGTTGCTGAGCGGGCCGAAGAACATCTTCTGCACCACGCTGAGCATGTAGACGGCGGCGAGAATGACGCCGGCGGCGGCCAGCCCCGCCTGCAGCTTGGCGTTACCGCCGAGCGCTTGCGAGACGAAGGTGCCCATGATGATCAAGAACTCGCCCACGAACCCGTTCGTGCCGGGGACGCCGATGCTGGACATGGTCACGACCACGAACAGCGCCGCGTAAATCGGCATGACCTTGGCGAGGCCGCCGAACTCGCGCACCAAGCGCGTGTGGCGGCGGTCGTAGATGACGCCGACGAGGAGGAAGAGCGCGCCGGTGGAGACGCCGTGATTGAGCATCTGCAGGATGGCGCCCTCTAGGCCCGCCTGGGTGGCCGCGAAGCAGCCGAGCATGACGAAGCCCATGTGCGCGACGGACGAGTACGCCACGAGGCGCTTCACGTCGTCTTGCTTCCAGGCCACGAGCGCGCCGTAGATGATGCCGCCGCCGATCGCGACGCCGGCGAGGTTTGCCCCCGCCATGAACGCCGGGCCGCCCAGCATGCCCATGTTGAAGCGGATGTAGCCGTAAGTGCCGAGCTTGAGCATCACCGCGGCCAGGATGATCGAGCCGCCGGTGGGAGCCTGCACGTGCGCGTCCGGAAGCCAGGTGTGCAGCGGGAACATCGGCACCTTGATGGCGAACGCCGCCAAGAAGCCGAAGAAGCAGAACCAAGCCGCGTGGTGGGGCAGCACCAGCCGGGAGAGCGCGAGGTAGTCGAAGCTGGGGTAGCCCGCGACCTTGGTGTGAGTCCACACCATGTACAGGATGGCGGCGAGCATCAGCATGCTGCCGACCATCGTGTAGATGAAGAACTTGTAGGCGGCTTTGATCTTCTCGACTCCGCCCCACACGCCGATCATCACGATCATCGGCACCAGGATCATCTCCCAGAACACGAAGAACAGGAACAGATCCAGGGAGACGAAGGCGCCGAGCATCGCCCCGTGCAGCATCAAGAACGCAAAACAGAGGTCCTTGATGCGAGTCGTGATGGCGTTGAACGACACGTACAGCGCCACCGGCGTGCTGAACGTGCAGAGCAAGATGAGCCACATGCTCACGCCGTCTACCGCCACGTGGTAGCGGATGCCGAGCGAGGGCACCCACTCCACCACCTGCTGGTAGTGCCACCCGCGAGACATCGGCTGGCTCAAGAGCGCGAGCGACGCCAACGCGTCCGCCGCGAGCACCCCGAAGGTGAAGCGCTTGAGGAGCACCGGCGTCTGGCGCGGCAAGAACAAGAGCGCGATCGCGCCGAAGATCGGCAAGAACACGATGAGGGTCAGCAGGCCCTTCCACTCCGTGGTCGGATCCGACTCGCCCGCGATCGAGGGCCACAAGCTCTTCACGAACAGGATGGAGAGCGCGGCGGTGATGCCGATCGCGAACCGCTCGGCCTTGCCCTGGCGGCGAGGCACCAGGGCGCCCGCAGCGAAGGCGAGCAGGTAAGGCAGAAACTCAATAACGGCACGTTCCAAGGGGTGCATGACTCAATGACCTTGCGGGACCACGGGGTGACCGGGGGGTAGCGGGGGCGTGCCCGGCTGATTGGGAGGAGCTAGCCCACCGGGTCTGCCGGCGGGGCGTGGGGTGCCCTGCAGCTCGCCGCTGGCGCCGCGGCTGACGTCGATCGTGGTGAGGCCGCTCTTGTCTTCACGGGGGCGGCTGAGCTCGAACTTGCGCTCCGCGACCTGCCCGAAGGCGTTCTTCACCTCGAGCACGACCGTGCGCGTCTTGTCGCGGTCCAGCTGGAAGGAAAGGCTGCTCTTGTCGCTGAAGTCCCCCTCGCCGTTCCAGCGGTAGGAGTAGCCCAGGCCCGGCGTCGCGGCGACGCTGTAGGCGCCCTCCGCGTGATCGGCCTGCACCTTCGCGCTCGCGTGGGGCGCAATGAGGAACCAGCCGACCATACCGAGGCCCACGACCATGACCGCCGCGTAGGCTTGAATGCGCCCGGTTTGCACCTGACGCAGCACGCTACCGGCGCTGCGGACGATGAACGAGGACAGCTTCGCGAGGATGCCGTCCACGATCCACTTGTCGGCCCAGGCCCCGAACTCGGCCAGGGAATCCACCGCGCCGATGACGGTCTCCTCGTAGAGCTCGTCCACGCGCCACTTGTCGTAAACCAGGCGATGAAAGCCCGGAAACGCTTCGGTGAACGCGCGCGCGGGCTCACCCTTGGCCTGGACGTACACGTAGTACGCGCCGCCGGCGCCGATCGCGACCGCGACGAGAGCCAGCCCAAGGAAGGTCGCGAGCAGGTGCTCGGCGCCCTCGATGACACGCACGCTCGTCTCCGCCTTCTCGAAGACGGGAGCAAGCCAGTGATGCAGCGGGAGAAAGTGAGAGCCGAACAGCTCGAGCGCGCCCGGGTTGAGGAAGCCGCCGACGAGGGCCAGGAAGCCGAGCACCGCGAGAGGCACCCACATCTGCCAGGGCGACTCGTGAGGTACCGGTCCCTCCAGGGGCTCGTCTGGGTCGTGGTGGTGATGGTCGTGGCCGTGCGCATGCGCCGGCTCCTTCCACCCCTTCACGATCGTCCAGCCCTTGAATTCGCCGAAGAACGTG
The DNA here is from genome assembly GCA_004193285.1 of Myxococcales bacterium. Lineage (GTDB taxonomy): Bacteria > Myxococcota_A > Polyangia > Polyangiales > Polyangiaceae > PMG-095. Next base: position 72,268 of record SECP01000042.1, read on the forward strand.
CCGATGAACAGCCGCGTCATGTAAAACGCGGTCATGATCGCGCCGGCGAAGCCGAGCGCGTAAAGCACGGTGCCGCCCCACTTGGGCCACTCGAAGGAGTCCTGCACGCCGACGGGCGTAGCAATGTACGAGCTGTACGCCTTCAGCAGGATCTCGTCCTTCGAGAAGAAGCCGCTCGTGCCCGGGATGCCGATGATGGCCGCCCAAGACACCGCGAACGTCAGGAAGGTGTACGGCATGTACTTCTTCAGGCCGCCCATGTTTCGCATGTCCTGCGACGCGTCCGTGTCGTGGATCCGCGCGTGCATGGCGTGGATGACCGAGCCCGCGCCGAGGAACATACAAGCCTTGAAGAAGGCGTGCGTCAGCACGTGGAAGAAGCCGGCCGTGAACGCGCCGACGCCGACGCCCAGGAACATGTAGCCGAGCTGGCTGACCGTCGAATACGCCAGCACCTTCTTGATGTCGTTCTGGGCGAACGCGATCGACGCGGCGAGCACGGCGGTGAGGCCACCGGTGAGCGCGACCACGAACATGGCGAACGGGCTCAGCACGAAGACGGAGGCGGTGCGGCACACCAGGTAGATGCCCGCGGTCACCATGGTCGCGGCGTGGATCAGCGCGCTGACCGGCGTGGGGCCGGCCATCGCGTCCGGCAGCCACACGTAGAGGGGGAGCTGAGCGCTCTTGCCGGCGGCGCCGAGGAACAAGAACAAGCCGACGAGCGTCGCGGCCGAGGCGGTGCGCGGCGTGTTGATCCACGCGGCCCACCCGTCCGGCAGGACGTTGGCGAGCGGCACGTGGTCCCCGAGCGGCCAGATCTGCACCGGCGTGAGCAGGTTGTTGCGCGCGCCGTCGATGCCCGACCAGTCCAGCGCCCCGCAGTAATAGAGCAGCAGCCCCATCGCCACGAGGAGGCCGAAGTCACCGATGCGGTTGGTGATGAACGCCTTCTTGCCCGCGGCTGCGTTCTTGTCCTCACCGAACCAGAAACCGATGAGCAAGTAGCTGCAAAGGCCTACGCCCTCCCAGCCTACGAACAGCACCGGCAAGCTGTCGCCCAAGATGAGCACCAGCATCGAGAAGATGAACAGGTTCAGGTAGGTGAAGAACCGGTAAAAACCGGGGTCGTCCTTCATGTACTCGGACGAGTACAGGTGGATCAGGAAGCCGATGCCGGTGACGATGAGCGCCATCGTCCCGTTCAGCGCGTCCACCGAGAAGGAGACCCAGAGCGAGGTGGTTCCCGCTCCCATGGGGAGCGAGAGCCTCATCCACTCCCAGCCCTTCCAAACGAGCTTGGCACCCTCCCCCTCCCCGCTTTGGCTCTTCAGGAAGAAGAACGTCACGACGGAGAACAAGAAGGCGACGAACACCGAGCCCAGGCCCATCAGCGTCACGGCCTCGCGACCGAGTCGCTTGCCGAAGATGCCGTTCACGGCGGCGCCGAGCAGGGGAAGAAGGACGATGAACGCGAGGAGCGTAAAGTCAGAAGCGGGGAAGATCTCTTCTAAGGCGTGCATGGGATCCTCAGTGACGGAGCTGGTCCGCCTCGTCGCTGAACACCGACTGCTTCAAGCGGTAAAAAGACAGCACGATCGCCAAACCCACGGCGACCTCCGCCGCGGCCACGGCGATGATGAAAAAGGAGAAGACCTGGCCGTTCATGTCGAGCACGTGCCGACGATTGAAGGCGACCAGGGTCAGGTTCGTGGCGTTGAGCATGAGCTCGATGCTCATCAGCTGCACGAGCACGTTGCGGCGCACCAAGAAGCCGATGCCACCGATGGTGAAGATGATCGCGGAGAGGAGCACGTAGTGCTCGACCACGTTGCCGAGGATGTTCATTACAGCTCCTCCCCGGTGAGCGGGCGCCCGGCGTCGCGCGGGTGCAGCGGGCCGTGGAAGAAACGACGAGTCACGCTCGGGCTCTGCTTCTCCTTGCGAACTTGGTGACGGCTACGCGCGACGGCGATGGCGCCGACCACCGCGACGATGAGCAGCGCGGTGGCGAGCTCGAACGGCACGAGAGTCTTGGTGAACAGCTGTGTGCCCACTGCCTCCACGCTGCCGTGCTGCGGCCCGACGAAGCCGAAACGAGTCGGCTTGGCCGCGCTGCGGAGCACGAGCACCAGGGTGACGAGCGAGATGAGGGCCATGAGGACGCCCGCGAGCGCGCGCGCGACCCGCGCCTTCGGCGCGCCGGTGTCCCGAACATGACCGGCGTCCGGGCCGAGCAGCATGATCACGAACACGAAGAGCACGACGACCGCGCCCGCGTAGACGATGAGCTGAATGGCGGCCAGAAACTGCGCGTTCAGCTTCAAGAACAGCCCCGCGATGCCGACGATCGTGAGCAGGAGGCCCATCGCGCCGCGGATGGGATTCCTGGCCAGCACCGTGCAGAGCGCACCAACGAGCGCCGCGATCGAGCAGAGCGCGAAAAAGACGTTACCTGCAGTCATGGCGTCAGCCTTCCGGTCTGAGACTTGCCGCCGTTCTTCACGTAGTCCTCGAGCTGCGGCCTGAACTTGCGGACGAAGTGCAGTGCCGGCGTCGCGGCGCCGTCGCCGAACGCGCAGATGGTGTTACCGGTGATGTCGGAGGCAATCTCCGAGATCTGGTCGAGCTCGGCGATGCTGCCTCGGCCCTCGACGATCTTGTTCAAGATGCGCTCGATCCAGCCGCAACCTTCGCGGCAGGGCGTGCACTGACCGCACGACTCGTGGCGGTAGAAGCGCATCACGTTGTGGAGCGCGAGCACCGGGTCCGCGCTGTCGCTCAGCACGGTGGCGCAACAGGTGCCCAGCATGCTGCCGGCGCCGCGGAACGTATCCACGCCGAGCGGCAGATCGAGGAGGGGCTTACCGTTGTACGGCTCGAGTCGCGGGTCCTTGGAATTTACGACCTCGTCCGCCAAGTGCACGGGGCAAGACGAGCCGCCGGGGATCACGGCCATGAGCTTGCGGTCGCCCAGGATGCCGCCGCCGAGCTCGTAGATCAGGTCACGCAGGGTGAGCCCCACGCACGCCTCGTACAGGCCCGGCTTCTTCACGTGGCCGCTCACGCCGAACAGGCGCGCGCCGCCGTCGTTGATGCCGTGCAGCACGGAGAGCTGGCTGAACTGGTCGCCTCCCACCTCGAAGACGGTCGGCGCGATGGCGATCGTCTCCACGTTGTTGACGGTGCTCGGGTTACCGAACGCGCCGTACTGGGCCGGGAACGGCGGCTTGAGCCGAGGCTCGCCGCGACGGCCCTCCAGTGAGTTGAGGAGCGCCGTCTCCTCGCCGCAGATGTACGCGCCCGCTCCGGTGTGCACGTAGACCTGCATCTCGTAGCTCGAGCCGAAGGGAGTCTTGCCCAAGTAGCCTTTGGCGCGCGCCTCGTGGATGGCGCTCCAAAGTCGCTCCTTCGACAAGTGCAGCTCGTCTCGCACGTAGATGTAGGCCGCGTGTGCGCCGATGGCGTAGGCGCCGATGATGCACCCTTCCACCAAGGCGTGCGGGTTCATCTCCATGATGGAGCGGTCCTTGAAGGTACCGGGCTCGCCTTCGTCCGCGTTCACCACGAGGTAGTGAGGCTTCTTCACTTCCTTCGGCATGAAGCTCCACTTCGTGCCGCAGTCGAAGCCGGCGCCGCCGCGACCGCGGATGTGCGCCTTCTTCATCTCCTCGATGACTTGGTCGCGCGACATGCCGAGCGCCTTGCGGACGCCGCGGTAACCGCCGGTGCTTTCGTAAGCCGAGAGCTTCCAGCTGTCGGGCTTGCCGTACGAGTGGCTCAGGTAATTGGTCAGCTTGATCATGGCGGTTCGCTCAACCTCCCGCGATCAGGCGGTCGAGGATGCGATCGACTTCTTGGGTCGTGAGGTTCTCGTGGTAGCGCTTGTCCACCTGCATCACCGGGGCAGTGCCGCAAGCAGCGAGGCACTCCGCGGTGCGCAGGGTAATGCGCCCGTCTTTGGTGGTTTCGCCCACGTGTACGCCGAGGCGTTTTTCACAGTGCTTGACCAGATCTTCCGCGCCACGAAGCGCGCAGCTCAGCGTGTGGCAAACCCAGACTTGGTGCTTGCCCGGCTTCTTCTGGTTGAACAGCGTGTAGAAGGTGACGACGCCCTGTACGTGCGCCGTTGAAAGCTCGAGACGCTTCGCGACGAACGCGATGACGTCTTCAGAAACCCAATTCTCGTTTGCTTCCTGACAGAGGTGCAGCGTGGGAATGCACGCCGCCATCTTGTTCGGGTAACGCGAGAGGATGTCTTCGAGCTGCCGCTCTTGCTCTGCGTTGAGAGCGAATGCCATTAACGTTTCCGTCGCTTGGCTCGTGCGCCGGCGCCGAGCTCTGGTTGCGTGAAATTTCTGAGGAAATGCCGCCCGGGGGCCGGGCGGCGAGGCGAACCGTAGTGATCCGCAAAGCGGGGTGTCAAGGCAGAACCCCGGGAACGTACCCGCGCTGGTCGCCGCCGCCGTAAAACCCGGTGCTGCCATTCGTTCGAAGCAGCGCCAGCTCGGCCGCGCCGGTCAGAAGGCGCTCGCAGACCGAGACCCGGAGAACGTCGGCCTACCATCCAGCGGATCGGAAACGGAAACGAGTGGACGCGGCGAACCGAGGCAGCAGCGGGGCCGCTTAGAAGATAGGCCTACGTCACCCTTGAGAAATTGTCGCTCTTACGAGTAGGCTCGGCTCCCCATCAAACCTCTGAGGGAGGTACTTCGAGTGTTTTGTCCGAACTGTGGGACCGAGAACGAAGAAGCGGCGACGACCTGCAAGAAGTGCGGGTTCAGCCTGAAAGGTGCCGCTGCCCCGAAGTTCAAGGGCACGATGCTGATGATGAACGCGCCCGCGGGCCTCAAGCCTGCAGGTGCGCCCGGTGCCCCGGCCCCCGGTGCTCCCGTTCCTGCGCCAGCTCCGCCTCCGGCCGCGGCTCCGCCTCCGGCCGCCGCACCGGCCGCACCTCCAGCCGGTGCGCCGCGTCCGCAGCTCAAAGGGACGATGCTCGGAGTCGCTCCTCCTGCCTTCGGCGCCCCTCAGCCGCAGGGGGCTCCTCCTCCCGCGGGCGGTTTCGGTCCGCCGCCGGGCGGCCCCGCGCCGGGTGGCTTCGGTCCTCCTCCCGGTGGTCCGGCTCCCGGTGGTTTTGGGCCTCCCCCCGGTGTTCCCGGTGGCTACGCTCCGCCGCCGGCCGCCGCTCCTGCGGCGTCGCCTAACCCCTACGGTCCTCCCCCCGGCGCCCCTGCTGCTCCCCCTCCTGGGATCGCGGACCAACCCGTGAATCCGCTCGGCGGCACGATGGTCGCTGATGCCGGAGCGTTCAACCCGTACGGCCAGCCTCCCCAAGGCGGTTTCGGCGGTCCGCCGCCCGGTGCCCCTGGCGGTTATGGGGCGCCCCCACCGGCTCCGGGCGGTTACGGCGCGCCAGATCCCAGCGCTGGCGGTCCTCCTCCTGGCGGGGGCTACGGTGGTCCTCCTCCTGGTGGGGGCTACGGTGGTCCTCCTCCTGGCGGTGGCTACGGCGGTCCTCCTCCTGGTGGCGGCTATGGTGGTCCTCCTCCTGGCGGCGGCTACGGTGGTCCTCCTCCCGCCGGCGGCTACGGTAGTCCGCCGGGCGGCGGCTACGGCGGTCCTCCGCCCGGTGCCAGCGGCGGCTACGGCGCACCGGCGCCCGGCGGCTACGGTGCTCCCGCGCCGGGGCCAATGGGCGGGTACGGCAGCATGCCGGGCGGGGCGGCTCCCATCGTCGCGAGCGGCGGCGCCCGCGGCCCGGTTGGTCAGACGCGCAACCCGATCATGGTGCTCGTCATCGGCTCAATCTGCTTCGTCTACGCCATCATCCAGATGTGGGGGATGCTCAACGAGCTGAAGGCGTTCCGAGGCAAGGACGACATCAACCCGATCCTCCTCTTCGTGCCGATCCTGAACATCGTCCTCCTTTGGGGTCTCCCCGCGAAGGTGCTCGAGGCCAAGCAGATGGCGGGCGTTCCGAACCCCCAGGTTCCGCACCCCGTTCTCTACTTGTTGCTCGCCGCGTACTTCCTCCCGTCGGACCTGAACGAGGTCTGGCAGGCGGCGGGCGGCGGTCAGCCGCGCTAGTCGAAAGCAGCGTGCACCAAAAGCGAGCGGCGCCACCCGGCGCCGTTCGTCTTTTGTGGCTACTCTACGCGCCGTGAGCCGGTTCGTGACCTTGAGCGGCTTGGCGGTGCTGTCGGCGCTGGTCGCGCTAGCGGTGTGGGTCGACTTTCCGCTTTGTCCCCTGGCTTCCAGCTTTGGTGTCCCCTGCCCCGGGTGCGGTCTCACTCGAGCCACGCTGGCGCTCCTCCAGGGTGACGTGCACGCGGCGCTGCACCTTCACCCGCTGGTCTGGCTGCTCACGCCGCTCTTCGTGCTCTTCGTCGGCAGCGGTTTGCTGGAGTTGGTGCGCGCACCGGAGCGGGAGCCCTGGCGCGCGTCACCCATTCGTTGGCGCGGCCGCGTCTTCAACCTCGTCGCCGGCCTGGTGCTGTCGCTCACCCTCGGGGTATGGATGCTGCGCTTTGCCGGCTACTTCGGCGGCCCGGTGAAGGTCACGTCGCTGACCGCGTGGCTCACGGCCAAGCGCTAGGGCGCGGCACGACTACACGTTGAAGCGGAAGTGCATCACGTCCCCGTCACGGACGACGTAGTCACGGCCTTCGATGGCCTGCTTGCCGGCTTCTCGGCACTTGGCTTCGCTGCCGTACTTGATGAGGTCTTCCCACCAAATGACCTCGGCCTTGATGAAGCCGCGCTCGAAGTCAGTGTGGATGACGCCGGCCGCCTGCGGCGCCGTGGACCCTTTGCGCACCGTCCACGCTCGCACCTCTTGCTTGCCCGCGGTGAGGTACGTGATGAGGCCGAGCAGGTCGTAGCCGGTGCGGATGACCGAATTGAGGCCGGGCTCCGAAAGGCCGACGCTCTCCAGAAAATCAGGGCGATCGGCGGGCTCTAGCTGGGCAATCTGTTCCTCGATCGCTGCGCAGATGGCGACGACCGGCGCGCCCTCCGACTTCGCGAACTGCACCAAGCTCTGAAAATGCTTGTCGGCGGCGAGGTTAAAGAGCGCCCCCTCCGCGACGTTGCCGACGTAGAACATGCGCTTGCTCGTCAGGAGCTGCATGTCGTCCACGATGCCGCGTTCCTTCTCGCCGTCACCGATCTCGAAGGTGCGCACCGGCTTACCCTCGTCCAAGTGCTTGACGAGGCGTTCGCACAGCGGAACCGCCAGCTTCTCGATCGGATCGCTGCCCTTGGCTTGCTTGCGCGCCTTGTCCAAGCGCTTGGTCACCGTGTCCAAGTCCTTCAGGCACAGCTCGGTGTTGATGGTCGCGATGTCCGCCACCGGGTCCACCTTGTTCTCGACGTGGATGACGTTGTCGTCGTCGAAGCAGCGCACCACGTGCGCGACCGCGTCCACCTCACGGATGTGGCTCAGGAACTGATTGCCCAGGCCCTCACCCTTGGAGGCGCCGCGCACCAGGCCCGCGATGTCCACGAAGCGAATCGTCGTGTAGACGGTCTTCTCCGGCTCGATCAGCTTGACGAGCGCGTCCACCCGGTTGTCCGGCACGCTGACGATGCCGACATTCGGCTCGATCGTGCAAAACGGGAAGTTGGCTGCCTCCGCCTTGGCGCTGGAGAGCGAGTTGAAGAGCGTGCTCTTCCCCACGTTGGGGAGGCCGACGATGCCGCAGGAAAAACCCATGGTGGGCGGCCTTCTACCACCGGCGGCCCCGTTCGCAATCGATGAACGAGCAGCTCAGCGAGGACGCAGCCCGTGCTCTACGAAACGGCGCAAAACCAGCCGGCCCGCGTCGGCGGCGGCCACGCTCGCGAGCATCGCCGGTGGGCTGCGCCCCTCCTGCTCGAGCACCTCGGCCCGGCTTTGCACGTATTCGCGGATCACCTGCTCGTCGAATTCTGGATGAAATTGCACGCCCCAGGCTCGCTCCCCGAAGCGCAGCGCCGCATTCGGCTCCAAAGCCGTCGTGGCGAGGACCTTCGCCCCCGGCGGTAATCGCGTCACCGAGTCCACGTGAGTGGCGTGGACGAGCGCCGGCTGGATGCTGCGGTCCAGCAGGGGGTCGTCGTCCACGATCGACAGCGCAACCGTGCCCATCTCGCGACCTCGGGGGTTGCGCTCCACCAGACCACCCAGCGCCTGACCAAGCAGCTGGTGGCCGAAGCAAATCCCGAGCACCGGCTGCCCCTCCTTGACGGCGCAGGCGAGGTACTCTTCGACCCGCAGCATCCACGGCGCGCGCTCGGTCACGCTCGACGCCGAGCCGGTGACGATCAGCCCCGAGAAGCTCGAAGCGCTCGGCAGCGCGCTCGCCTCGCGCGCGTCTACCTCCACGAAGCCATGCTCCCACGCTTCGCCAAGGCCCGCGCGCACCAGGTTCGCAAATCCCCCCACGCGTTCGCGCGTCCTCGGCACGGGGTCGCCGGTGACGAGTATGCAGATAGGTCGAGGCAGAGGCGCGCGCTGCATGCACGGAGCATAGCTTGCGGCTCGGCGGATGGTGTTACCTTGCCCCCGTGCGCATCCGCAGCGTGACGGTCGAGCCCTGGGACGTGGAGCTGTTAGAGCCGTTCGGCATCGCGACGGGCGCCCAAGAGCTCGCCAGCAACGCGCTCTGTGAAGTCGAGCTGGAAAGCGGCACACGGGGTCTGGGCGAAGCGGCGCCCTTCCCAGCCGTCAACGGTGAAACTCAGGCAGATGCGATCTCGGCACTGCACGCGGTCGCAGAGCAGCTGGCGGGCTCCGAGCTGACGGGAGCTCTTCTGTTGCCGTACGCGGTCAGGGAGCGTCTTCATCAGGCGCCGAGCGCGCTGGCCGCCCTCGAGATGGCGCTGCTCGACGCGGATTGTCGCGAGCGCGGTGTCTCCCTCTTTCAGCACTTCGGCGGGCGCTCGTCCCTGCTCGTCACCGACATCACCATTCCCACCGGCGGGGCGAGCCAAGCCGCCGCGGCGGCGGAGCGAGCGGCCTCACAAGGCTTCGCGACCCTCAAGGTCAAGGTCGGCGGCGAGCCGTTCGAGCACGATCTGGCGCGCCTGCGTCGCATCGCCGCGGCCGCGCCGAACGCACGCCTGCTTTTGGACGCCAACGCCAGCCTCTCCGGCGAGCACGCGGTGGAGCTGGTACGTGGCCTCGGCGCCAACCAGAGTCAGGTCGTGCTTTTCGAGCAGCCTTGCGTCCGCGGAGACTATGCCGGCTCCCGCTACGTGCGAGCGGCCGGTATTCGCGTGGCGGCGGACGAAGACGCGCGCTCCGTGGATGATTTGACCTGCCTGCGGGCGGAGGAGGCAGCAGACGTCATCAACTTCAAGCTCACCAAGAGCGGCGTCAGTGGCGCGCTGTCGATGATCGCGGAAGCGCGCCGCCTCGGCTTCGGGTTGATGCTCGGGGGAATGGTCGAGACGCGCCTGGCCATGACCGTTTCGGCGTGCATCGCCGGCGGCCAGGGCGGATTCGAGGAGCTGGATCTCGATACGCCCCTGTTCATGAAGGACGACAGGCTCGCGGGCGGCTTCGCTCAGGAAGGGCCGCGTCTGTCGCTCGCGGGTATTGCCCTCGGCCACGGCGTGCGCCGGGGCGCCCGGCCCGCGCCGCCCGGGACGCGGGACGCGCGCTGAGGGGAGTTTCGGGGGGGCCCTTTCCGTCGGGTTTGACAGGTGGCGGTAAGGAGTGAAAAATTAGGCTTCGTTGCGGCTCTCCGGCGCAACAGGTCGGCCCCCTCAATTGACCGCCAGCGCACTCGTGGACCCACGCCAGCTCCTCCTACCCCTGCCGGGCGGTGGGCCCGCGTCCGGTAGCGCGCGCGGCATTCCCCGAGCGGATCGCGTATTCGTGAACCGGGACCTGAGGCTCTCCGGTATCGACTGGGTGGGCTTCGACATGGACTACACGCTCGCCATCTACCGACAGGAGGAGATGGACGCGCTCAGCGTGGAGCTGATGGTCGACCGGCTCATCAAGCGCGGGTACCCGGCTTACCTGAAGAAGCTGCGCTTCGACACGCGCTTCCCGATCCGCGGGCTCTTGGTGGACAAGCGCTACGGTCACATCTTGAAGATGGACCGCTACAAGGTGGTCCACCGCGGCTACCACGGCATGCGCCGGCTATCTCGCGAAGAGATCACGGAGCTTTACCACCACAAGCGCATCCGCCCGCACACCTCGCGTTACCACTGGATCGACACCCTCTTCGCGCTGAGCGAGGTGACGTCGTACGCGGCAGTGGTGGAGGAGCTCGAGCGCCGCGGTGAGAAGGTCGACTTCGACAAGCTCTTCAGCGACGTGCGCGCGTCTATCGACGAAGCGCACGCCGAGGGCGCCGTTTACCGCGCGGTCACTTCGGACCTCCCGCGATACATCGACCGTGATCCGGAGCTCGCGCGCGCCCTCCACAAGCTGCGTTCAGCGGGCAAAAGGCTGTTCGTGCTGACGAACTCGCCCTTCAGCTACACGGACACGATGATGACTTACCTGCTCGGCGGCGCCCTGCCGGAGTACCCGAGCTGGCGCCACTACTTCGAGATCATCATCTGCGCCGCCCAGAAGCCGCGCTGGTTCCAAGAGGGCCGGCCCCTCATGGAGCGCGACGGGGACGTGCTGCGCAACGTGCGCGGCTCCTTCGAGCGCGGCAAGGTCTACGAGGGCGGGAACCTCGCCGAGTTCGAGCGCATGGTGGGCATCACCGGCAACAACGTGCTGTACGTCGGTGACCACATCTACGGCGACATCCTGCGCTCCAAGAAGGAGTCGTCGTGGCAAACCGCGATGATCATCCAGGAGATGGATCAGGAGATCTCCGCCCACGAAGCCTGTCACGACGACTTGGCTCGCCAGCGCTTGCTGGAGGAGACGCGGGACCGCTTCGAAGACGAGCTGCGCTACCTCCAGGCGCACTACAAGGAGCTGACGCGGGTCCCGCCTTCGCCCGGCTCGAGCGAAGACGCGGAGCGGCTGCGTGTGAAGCGCGGCCTAGAGCGAGTGCGCGCGGAGCTGCGGAGCATCGGCACCGAGCACGACCTGCTCGCCGAGCGCATCTCCCAGCGCTTTCACCCTTACTGGGGCTCCCTGCTCAAGGAGCAGAGCGAGATGAGCAGCTTCGGGCTCCAGGTGGATCTGTACGCGGACGTCTACACCCGCCGCGTCTCGTGCCTCCGTGCGTACTCGCCACAGCAGTTCTTTCGGTCGCCGTACGACCTCATGCCTCACGAGCTGTAGCCTTCGTTTCGAGCATGGATTCGGCGCTGGCTTTGCCGAGCGTCGCAGTCTCGGCCAAAAGGCCGAGAAATAATGCTTCGCGGGCAAGGTGGGTGCTGATTTCGGGAATGTGCTAGCAACGCGGCGGCTTTTCAACGTCGCTCCGGAGCACTAGGTGTCCCGGCGGCACCGAGCCCCTACCTCCGGAAGAAGACCAGGAAAGATCGCCGATGAATCTCGTTGAGTGGCTCCAGCACCTGATGACGAATTTCGGAGCGACGTGGGTGATGCAGCTCATGATCGCCCTGAGCGTCGCCTCCGTCACCATCATGCTCGAGCGCGGTTGGTTCTACTGGTCGATTCGGGACGACATCCCGACGCTCGCTCAGTCGCTGCGCGACAAGCTCCGGACCGACGACATGGCCGGCGCGCTCACGTTGCTCGAAAAGTCGCCGAGCGCGGAGGCGGCGGTGGTCGTCGCCGGCTTGCGCGAGGCGGACCGCGGCGTGAAGGCGGCGGACAAGGCCATGCGCGGCGCGGCCGCGCTCCAGAAGATGAAGCTGGAGCGCCGCCTCGCGTTCTTGGGCACGCTGGGCAACAACGCGCCGTTCATCGGCTTGTTCGGCACCGTCATCGGCGTCGTCCAGGCCTTCGAGCAGCTCGGCAAGCAGGGCATGGGCCAGAACGCGGCGCAGGCCGCGAGCAGCGCCGCTGCGCCCACTGCGGTCATGTCTGCCATCGCGGAGGCGCTCGTCGCCACCGCGGTCGGTCTGGCCGTCGCCATCCCCGCGGTGGCCGCTTACAACTTTTACCAGCGCCACACGCGAGCCGTCCTCGGCAACACGGAGGCGCTCACCAACGTCCTGCTCGCCTACCTCTCGGGCGAAGAGAAGCCGAAGAGTGCCGCGGCCAGAGCCAAAGCTGCCGACGACGAGGACGACTGAGTCATGGCCGGCGGCTCGAGCGACGACGACGACGGAATGATCTCGGGCATCAACGTCACCCCTCTGGTTGACGTGACGCTCGTGCTCCTCATCATCTTCATGGTGACGGCTCGCATCATCGTCTCCCAAGGCATGCCCATGGACTTGCCCAAGTCCGCGAGCGGGGAGGCCTTGCAGACCGTGTTCTCAGTGGAGCTCACGGCGGACGGCAAGACGCGGGTGGACTCCGAAGCCGCGGGGGATGACGAAGCCATCGTCCCCCTGGCAAAGAAGGCCAAGGCCAAGAACAAAGACCTTCGCGCGGTCATTCGCGCTGACAAGAAGGTCGAGCACGGCCGGGTCATCCACGTGCTGGATCTGCTGCGCCGCTCGGGCATCTCCAAGATTGCCTTCGCGGTGACGCCGAGCGCGGAAGGCGTTCCGGCGCCCGCGCTCGAGCCGAAGAAGTAATCGCGCTCATGGCTCAGCCCGCCGTCCCCACGTTGAGCACCGAAGGCGAAAGGCAAGATCCGCTCGGCCCGGTCCTGTCGCTGGGCGAAGGCGCGGTGCGGGTCGGCGCCATCATCGGCTTGTGCGGCGCGCTCCTGCTGCACGGCGCCGCCGGAGTGCGCGCCGCCGCCAACCTGTTCGACGTCGAGAGCTTTTCGCGGAACGTTGCGGGCTACGTGAAGAACAATCTGCAGCTGCAGATCGACATCGACACCGCGCCTTCGCCCAGCGACAGGACCGGGCCGAGCGGATCTTGCCTTTCGCCTTCGGTGCTCAACGTGGGGACGGCGGGCTGAGCCATGAGCG
>SECP01000043.1 GCA_004193285.1 Myxococcales bacterium
GTGCCCGGGCTGCCGATGGACGCGAGCGGGTGGCGCAACGTGCGCATCGGTGGCGGCGGGTACGTGACCGGCCTCGTCTTCCACCCGACGGCCGCGGGGTTGCTCTACGCGCGCACCGACATGGGCGGCCTCTACCGCTACGACGCCACGCGTTCGGAGTGGGTTCCGTTGCTCGATTGGATTGGACGCACCCACGCCCATCACTACGGCATTCTTTCCGTGGCGCTCGACGCGCAGGACCCGAGCAAGGTGTACGCGATGGCCGGCACCAACACGGACCCGAGTTGGGCCGGCAAGGGCGCGCTGCTTCGCTCGAAGGACGGAGGCGCCACTTGGGAGCAAATTGACTTACAGGGTGCGGCGGTCGGCGGGCTCGCGGGAGTGTACGTCGGTGCGAACGAAGAGGGGCGCGGCGCGGGTGAGCGGCTGGTGGTCGACCCCAACTCGGGCACGACGCTCTTCATGGGGCCGACGAAGGCGGGTTTGTGGAACAGCGTGGACAGCGGCAGCACGTGGACGCAAGTCATCGCGACGGGGCTCGAACGCGTCCATCCGCCGGCGCACGGCAACTGAGGCGTATTTGCCACCCTGCACGCGCGGCCGGAACGTCATTCTAGCGTCATACGAGGCAGAATCTGCGTAAACGTAATCCTCACGATACACGGCCGGGAGTACCTTCGCGGCCCGCCTGGAGCCGCGGACACGTCCGATGATGAAGATCGAAAGCCGGAGCCCCATGGACATCGACAAGCTGCCTCCTTGGGACGACAACAACGCGTCCTCTACTGACGACCCCGCGCACACGCCGACCGGGGGTCTCCTTAGCCCCTACGCCTTCGATAGTGACCAGCGCACCCTCGTCGGCATCGGCCCGGCTCCAGGCGCGCGTCGGTCGCGACCCGTCGCCCACGCGCCTGAGAGCGAGCGCATGCCTCAGTCCGAGCCCCCGGGCCCGTTCATCGCGGAGGATGAAGACGAGCTTCCTAGCCGGTTGCCCCGGCGAAGACTAAGCCGACGCGCGGCGTGGGTGTCCGGCGTGATTCTCGTGCCGTTGGCGGTCGTCGGACTGGTGCGCGGCGTGTCGATGCATGGCCCGACTCCGCAGGAACCCGCGCGCGCGGCCGCGGCACCGCTTCCTCCAATCGCGGAAGCGAACGAGCAAAAGACGGCCTCTGCCGCGCGCGACAACGCCGAGTCACCTCCCGATGAAGCGCCGGACGCGGACGGCGCCGAAGCGCCGGTTCCGCTCGAGGCGTTGCCCCCGCTACCGCGGAGCGCTCCGACGGCCGAGAAGGTGTCGCGAGAGGTGGCTCCACTCAGCGTGAGCCTGCCGGAGATCCCGCCGTCGCCGGACGTCGTGGACACGGCGAAGGGCAGCGCCAACGCCGGCACCATCAACGTCGCGTCCACTCCCCCCTCGAACATCGTGCTGGACGGCCGCCCCATCGGCATGTCGCCGCGCGTCGTGCGAGTCCCAGTCGGTTCGCACACGGTCGTCCTCATTCATCCGCTCTACGGCCGCCGCTCGCTGAGCGTGAAGGTACGCCCCGGCGCAACGACGAGCGCGGCAGCGGAGTTCTGAGGCGGACGTGGTTGGACGGCTCGCGAGAGCGCTCCGACCAAGCCGGCCACGTCTTCACGCGTATGATTGCGCGTGAACACGAGGCGGATGCCGGCATGGCCGCGGGCGACCGCCGGGAAGACCGCGATGTTCACGAAGTAGCCAGCGCTCTGCAGCTCGGTCGCCACGTCCATGGCGGTCTCCTCGGCGCCTACCTCCATGAAGCGGATCGGCGTCGTCGGACTGCCGCTCACCCGCAGGCCCTCGCGCCGCGCGAGGTCATCGAAGAGCTGAATCCGCTCCATGACCTCGGCCTGGAGCGCGTCGATTTCCGGTGAGGCGAGGATCTCCGCGCTAGCGACCGCCGCTCCTAGCAGCGCCGGTTGCATCGGGCCGGAGAAGATCATGGTGCCGCCGCAGCTGAAAATGGCCTCCTTGAGCTCCTCGGTCGGGGTCACGATGACGGCGCCGGCCGCGCCCATGGCCTTGGCCATGCTCAGCACGACGACGGCCCGCTCGTGGCCGCCGTGCACGCCCAGCACGCTGCCCGCGCCGCGTCGGCCAGCAAATGCCATGCCGTGGGCGTCGTCGATGTAGGCGTGGAGCTGCGGCAGGCGATCGAGTAGCGAGTACAGGCCAGGTACATCGACGTGATCGCCGTGCATGCTGTAGATCCCGTCGCACAGATAAAAGACGCGATCGTGGGTCGCCGCGAGCTCGCGCGCGCGGGACTCCAACAGATCCAGCCGATTGTGTGGGACCGCCTCGCATGTGCTGCCTTGCTCGCGCAGCGTCGGCAAAACGGCTTGAACGCTGGCGTGCACGAACAGGTCGTAGAGCACCGCGTCTCGCTCCGTGACCATCACGGGCAACGCCGCCATGTGGCCGAGCGACGTCGTGGACGCGACCGTGAGCGGCCGCCCCTCGAAGATTCGGGATAAAGCCGCCTCTAGCCGCGTATACAGCGGCGCCGAGACATAGGCGCGCGACGACGGGAACTGCGTCCCGTAGCGCAAGACCGCTTCGCACGATGCGGTCTTGAGCCGCACGTCCGTCTCTAGGCCCAGGTACGAGCAGCTCCCGAACGTGACGAGGCTCTTGCCGCTGATCAATAGCTTGCGACCGTCGCAGTGTTGATTCTCTGCGGTCAGGTGAAAGATGCCGCGGTTGGTCAGCGCGCGGGCGGTGTTCTTGACGAGGTTGACGCGATCAGCGACGCGAAGCTGCGGTGAGCGACTCGGCTTGGACATGCGAATGGTCTCCTTCGGATAGAGGTGCCCCGTTCCCAGTCGCGCGCGGTGCGTCTGGGTGTCTTCGGGAGTGGGCTCGGCAGAGCTCACTTGCGGTCGCGCACCGCGATTGGTGTTGCGACGCCACTCGGAGCTACGGCCAAGTCCGCGTCGGACTTTCGATCGTGCGCGTCGATTTCGCCCTTTCGACTTCACTCCGAGGTGTTGTCGCCTGCATACGACGGCTCGCTTGGATACACGTTGTCGCTTGCGTACGACAGAGCGGCGCGCCCGTACCGGCTCGCCGCGTCGGAAAATTGACGCCGGCTTCGCGCCGACGACGAAGAACACCTACGAATTATGCAAGAAATAAGTGACTAAACGCAGAGGTCTTCGAAGGCAGCGTTTGCTGCTCTAGAGTGTCGTCCGGGCGGCTGCCCCCGGGGGGGCTTTGCCCGCCGTAAGTCATGAGCCTCGCTACCGTCCTCTCGATCGCAGCCGCAGCCCTGGAGCTCGTGATCGGTTTGTTGGCGCTGGGCTTCGGGCGGGCTCCGGGGTGGAAGCACTTTCAAACTTTCGCTTGGGTCGCGTTTTCGGCGGCCGCATACAGCGGCGGAGATGCCGTGTTCACTTCTGGGCCCGGCGTCGCGCCTTGGGTTCCCTGGGTGGGCCGGTTGAACCTGGCCTCAGCGCTTTGTCATTGCGCCTTGTGGATCGTGTATTGCCGCGTCCAATACAAGGAGCCGCTCCGGCGCTTCGACCGAGGCGTGCTCGCTGGGCTGGGCGCGCTGGCGGCGGCCGCCTTCGTTCCCAACTTGATGACGACCTCCGGCCACGTCGTAGAGACCGTGCACTGGGCCGGGGTGACATATCGCATCCCCGTCACGACGCCCTTCGGCTCGCTCGTCGTCCCCTTCGTGCTGCTGGCCCTGTCGATGCCGGCGGTCACGTACTTTCGAAAGGCGCGCCGAGGCGTGCCGGGGGCGCGGGCCCACTGGCTCGGATTCTCGATCCTTTACCTCACCGCGCTCAACGAAGTACTGGTCGTGCTCGGCGTGCTCGACAACCTCTACCTCGCCGACTTGGGGTTCTTGGCGGTCGTGCTCTCGGTCGCGGGCGAGATGATGTTTCGCGTGGCCGGCGACGCGCGTCGCTTGCAGCAGCTTTCCGCGGAGCTGTCGCTCGAGGTCGCAGAGCGCACGCGCGAGCTCAGCGAAACACGCGACAATCTGATCCGCGCCGAACGCTTGGCCGCCTTGGGGCGCCTGGCGGCAAGCGTGGGTCACGAAATCAACAACCCGCTATCTTACGTGGTCGGCAACCTCGAGTACCTTGCGAAAGAGCTGGAGGCGACGCACAGCCCGGCCCTGCTCGAGGCGGTGCGCGACGCGACGAGTGGAGCGAGCCGCATCCGCCGCATCGTCCACGAGCTCAAGGTGTTCGCGCGCGGCTCCGACCAAGAGAAGCGCGAGCTGGTCGACGTTCGCGAGGCGATGGACGCGGCCATCAAGCTGGTTTGGGGCGCGCTCCGTCACCGCACGCGGCTCGAGACGAACATCGAGCAAGTGCCCCGCGTCCTGGCAGACTCGACACGACTCACCCAGGTCTTCGTCAACGTGCTCATGAACGCGCTCCAGGCCATGCCCGAAGAGCGAGTCGGTCAAGCCGACTCGTTGATTCGGGTGAACGTCGGCCTGCGCGCGGACAATCGCATCGCGGTGACGGTCACGGACAATGGTCGCGGCATCGCCGCGCAAGATCGGCCACGACTCTTCGAGCCCTTCTTCTCGACCAAGCCCCAAGAACAAGGCAGCGGACTCGGGCTGTTCGTGTCCTTCGGCATCGTCACCGCCATCGGTGGCAGCCTCGAGGTCGAGAGCGCGCTCGGCGTAGGCACGACCGTGAGCATCATGCTCCCCCCGTCCGCCCCCGCGGTGGCTGCCGTCGAGAGCGTACCTTCGTTACCGCTCCTCACGGCGCGCCGCCGTCTGCTGGTCGTCGATGACGACGTCTTGGTCGCGCGCACGCTGGGCCGCCTCTTGAAGGGCCACGACGTGGACGTCGCCAGCAGTGGGCGCGACGCGCTCGAGCGGCTGAGCAAGGACCGCGACTACGATCTCGTGCTCTGCGATCTGATGATGCCGGACCTCACCGGCATGGACGTATTCGAGGAGATCGAGCGCAAGTATCCGTCGCTCGCCGACCGTATCGTGTTCATCAGCGGCGGCGGCCTCACGGAACGTTCGCGCGCGTTCATCGAGCGCCACGCCGACCGCGTGCTGCCCAAGCCGATCGACAGCCGCCAGCTCGCCAAGCTCCTCGCCAAGTTGGTGCCCGATTCGGAGCCCAATCAATCCGTCGCGCTCGCGCCCGTTGCCGCAACCAGCGTGAGCGACCCCTAGCGGCTCTGGGACGGCTGGATCCGCGTCGCCGCGCGCTTCCGGCGCTGCCGAAGAGCGTCGGTGACCACTGAAAAGCCATGCAGGACGCGCTGACTTTTGGCATGTCCTACCCATGCAACTGGTTCGTTCACGTCGCTTTCCGTTTCGTCGCTTCGCCTTCGGGGTTGGCCTGGTCGGTGTCGGGAGTCTGTTGCTGTCGGCGACCGCGTGCGGCGGGGATTCGACGAACGCCCCGGGCGCGGGCGCGGGTGGCTCACCGGCAGGGACGGCGGGCACGGCGGGCTCGGCCGGCTCGGTAGGCGGGAGCGCGACCGGCGGGAGCGGGACACAGAGCGGCGGCGGCGGTGGCGGCGGGTCGAGCGCGACGGGCGGGGGCGGCGGTGTGCCCGGGCTGCCGATGGACGCGAGCGGGTGGCGCAACGTGCGCATCGGTGGCGGCGGGTACGTGACCGGCCTCGTCTTCCACCCGACCGCCGCGGGGGTGCTCTACGCGCGCACTGACATGGGCGGCCTCTACCGCTACGACGCCGCTCGCTCCGAGTGGGTTCCGTTGCTCGATTGGATTGGACGCACCCACGCCCATCACTACGGCATTCTTTCCGTCGCGCTCGACGCGCAGGACCCGAGCAAGGTGTACGCGATGGCCGGCACCAACACCGACCCTACTTGGGCCGGCAAGGGCGCGCTGCTCCGCTCGAAGGACGGGGGCGCAACTTGGGAGCAGATCGACTTACAGGGCGCGGCCGTCGGCGGGCTCGCGGGAGTGTACGTCGGTGCGAACGAGGAGGGGCGAGGCGCCGGCGAGCGGCTGGTGGTCGACCCCAACTTGGGCACGACGCTCTTCATGGGGACGACGAAGGCGGGTTTGTGGAAGAGCGTGGACAGCGGCAGCACGTGGACGCAGGTCGTCGCGACGGGCCTTGCGGCGGATACGAACGTGCTCTTCGTGCACGTGGACCCCGCATCGAGCACGAGCGGCACGGCGTCGAAGACCTTGCTCGTGAGCACCGCCGCAGGCGTCCTCGTGAGCAAGGACGGCGGGGCCACCTTCGCGCCTTTGGCGGGGCAGCCGGCGGGCGAAATGGCTATTCGCGCCAGCCAGTCGGGCAGCACCGTTTACCTCACGTACTCTTCCAACGCAGGTCCGAACAACAGTGAGAGCGCAGGCGGTGGCGTCTACGTGATGACGACCACCGAGCTTGCGCCGACCGAGGTGACACCGCCCGGGTGGGCCTTCGCGTACGGCGGCGTCAGCGTGGACCCTGCAGATCCGAAGCACGTCATCGTCGCGAGCTTGTTCAACTGGAACAAGGAAGACCTCTACGAGTCCAAGGATGGGGGCGCAACGTGGAAGGCCCTTGCGGTCGAAAGCGTGATCGACACCAAAGCCTATCCGCACGTGGACGCCAGTCACATCCACTGGGTGACGGACGTAAAGCTCAATCCGGGGGACGCGAGCAAGCTGTCGTTCGTGACCGGGCAAGGAGTCTATTCGTGCACGGGCCTGGGTACGAAGCTCGCCTGCACGTTCGACAACGCGGGGCTCGAGGAGCTCGTCCCGCTGCAGCTAGTGAGCCCGCCCACGGGCGCGCCGCTCATCTCCGTGGTGGGCGATCGGGACGGATTTCGCCACGATGACCTCACGCTGTCGCCGCCCGTGTTCATGCCGAAGAAGGGCACCACGCGGTCGCTCGCGGTGGCGTGGAAGGCACCGACGACCCTCGTCAAAACCTTCGACGTAGCGCCGTTCGGCGCCATCTCCACCGATAGCGGTACGACGTGGAAGGACTTTGCGACGTACCCGGCCAGCGCCGTCAACTGCGTCGAGTACTTCTGCGGCCTGCGCAACATCGCGGTCTCGGCGGATGGCGACACCATCGTTTGGTCACCGGTCAACGCCGCGACCTCGTTCTCTACGGACGCGGGCGCGACCTGGAAGCCTTCGACCGGGATTCGGTCGGAGATGCCCAAGCTGCCGGCCAAACCGGTTGCGGATACGGTGAACCCCGACAAGTTCTACGCGTTCGACGTGATGAGCGGCGCCGTGTACCGCAGCCTCGACAGCGGCGCGTCGTTCATTCCTAGCCCGGGCATCATCCCCCACGCCACCGCCGACTGGTACGCCGCCAACTACGAGTTGGCGGTCGCGCCCGGTCAGGAGGGTCACGTGTGGGCCGCCGTTGCGGACGGCAACACCTCCGGTTCGGATGCGGGCAAAGGGCTGTACCGTTCGACCGACTCAGGCGAGACGTTTGCGCAAGTCGCCCCGGCCGCGGTCACGGCCGCTTTCCGGCTCGGCTTCGGCGCCCCCGCGACTGGCGCAACCTATCCCACGATTTACGTGTTCGGTACGGTAGAAGGAGCGGACGGCGTGTTCCGCTCCACAGATGAGGGCGCGACGTGGAAGCGCCTCACCGACGACAAGCACCAGTTCGGCACGGTGCACCAAGTGATCGGCGATCCGAAGCTCTTCGGCCGCGTTTACGTTGCGGCCGAAGGGCGAGGGATCCTTTACGCAACCATCGAGTGACCTGGCTCAGCCTCCAAACTCTACGCCGAGCATGAAGCGGTACTGCGCGTAGAGGAAGGGTACGCCGGTGACGCTGGGGATGGGGAGCGCGATGTAGGTGGGGTCGCACGTGAGGTAGAAGCCGCGCGCGACTTTCCATTCGACGCCGAGGAAGCTGAGGCCGAAGTACGGACCGAAGCTGTACTTGTCCGCGCCGACCAGATCGAACAGCAGGAGTGAGCCGCCCGCAGAGACGGTGGTGCGCACGTTGATGGTTTCGTACTTGAGCTGCCAGCGGCGGATGAGGCTCAGGTAGCCGTTGGCGGAGCCTTTGCGGATGCGACCGGGGTTCGTCGCGACGTACGGGTTCCATTCCGCGTCGAAGCCCAGCACCCATTCGCGGCTCAGCTGATAATGAAGTCCGGCGCCAGTCGAAAAGGCGGCGTTATCGTAGGAGGCGCCGATCGCCAAGCGACCGAAGAACGCGCCCGCCTTGTCGACGTTGCCAGGCACCGCCGCGTCACTGGTACCGGCGAATGCGGCCGCTGGGCCGTCGATGGGGCCCTGCTCGTCTGCTCGCGCGGTGCCGGTGTGAAAGAGAAATGCGAATGCGAGCACGGCGGCAGCGGAGCGGCGACGACGGACACCGAGGACGAACGCGAGCCCCAGCGCGGTGAACAACGCGAGGCTCGACGAGCTGGGCGCTAGCCCTGAGAAGCTGCAGCCCAAGGTGGGTGAGCCGTACTTTTTCTCCGGCGCGTCGCACCAATTGTTGTCCAAGCTGCAGTCCGCGGAGTCGTCGTAGGCGACGTAGCTGTCCAGCGTCTCGTCGATGGCTTCCTTCTTCTGCTCGATGGAAAGCGACGGGTCGATGAGATGCGTGAGCATGAGGGCGCTCGCTTCGCCGGCGAGCTGGTGACGCTCCGTGCGGAGCTCGTCCGGGTCGTCGCACACGTCCAGCTCGGACGCGTGGGGCGGGCCGTCTTTCGCTTCTTCCAGCGTGTGTTCCGTGTAGTCGACCCAGTTCAGAACCACCCGAATTTTGCCCGGTTCTTCAGGGTTTCGGAAGGTGTGGGTAAAGCTGTCTTGCATCGCGTGCAGACCTCGCCCGGCGTTCAAGAAGAAGCTCGGGACGTAAACGTCGACCTGACCTCGAATCGAGAGCGTCACGGTGAGCTTTTCGCGCTTGTCCGGGTCGGGCTGGCCGTCTGCATCGAGACCATCCAGCGCCGCCCACATGCGCTCGCGGATGTAGTTGCGGCACTTCTCGACCGCCGATTTCGAGCCGCCCGGCTCGTCCTCATCTGGCGCGCGAAGGCAGTGCTCGTGCTGCGTCAAAGGATCCGAAGCTTCCGGACTGAGATTCTTCAGATCCAGAGGGCCGTGCTCCTTGATGTCGTTGTCGCGCACGCCCAACAGAAGCGTCGTACCGCCGATGTCGCTCAGCGCCTTCGGCACGCTGAACGGAACGTCGTCAATCAGCGCTTGATCTTCGCCGCGCGCAGGGAGTGCGCGACCCTGCTCAGGGTATTGCCCGCGCGCGGTGTTCCAAGCGCTACTCGTGATGTCTTCATGGCAACTCTTGGTGGCCGCCGAGCCGGTCGAGAAGGCGAGCGCGGCAGTCGGCGTCGCTGCGACCAAACTGACAATACATATTTGCCACGCGGCGCGCGCCGACAGGGGGCGTGCAGCAAGGTCTCGTTCTGAACTAAGCAATTTTGAACCGGGGAACGGCATATTGTCGCGCTCCTCCGCAAGAGGCGTGCCGTTAGTACAAAATTGTCTAGGTCGCCATCTTGGCGCGACGGCTACCCCCGCTGCTCCACCGTCTCAACCGGAGCCACTGGCTAGGGGGACGCTGCGCTGACCACCTTCGGCTGCCAGCTCGCACCCGTCTTGTTCGCGCAGAAGCCGAAGCTGGTGCTGCCGTTGGGAGAGAGCTGCCCGTTCCAGGCGAGCGAGCGTGCGGTCATGTTGCCGCCAACGGTGGTGAAGCTCGCGGACCAAGCGGAGCTGACATTGCTCTGAGACAGCTGGATGACCGTGGTCCACGACGCGATAGCAGCGCTCGACTTGTTGGTGACGGTGACGCTGGCGCAATAGCCCACATCCCACTGTGAAGCGAAGGCGAGCGTAGCTACGACGCTACTGACCGGCGGGTTCACGCACTTGCCAGCCGTGCACAGGTTGCTCACGCAATCCGCCGCTACACCGCAAGCCTTACCCACCGCACAATCTGCCGTGCAGCTCCCGCCGCAATCCACGTCGCTCTCCGTACCGTTCTTCGAACCGTCGTTGCAAGTCGGCGCTGCCACGCACTTGCCAGCGGTGCACAGGTTGCTCACGCAATCCGCCGCTACACCGCAGGCCTTACCCACCGCACAATCTGCCGTGCAGCTCCCGCCGCAATCCACGTCGCTCTCCGTACCGTTCTTCATACCGTCACTGCAGGTCGGCGCCGCCACGCACTTGCCAGCCGTGCACAGGTTGCTCACGCAATCCGCCGCTACACCACAGGCCTTACCCACCGCACAATCTGCCGTGCAGCTCCCGCCGCAATCCACGTCGCTCTCCGTACCGTTCTTCATACCGTCGCTGCAGGTCGGCGCTGCCACGCATTTGCCAGCCGCGCACAGGTTGCTCACGCAATCCGCCGCTACACCGCAAGCCTTACCCACCGCACAATCTGCCGTGCAGCTCCCGCCGCAATCCACGTCGCTCTCCGTACCGTTCTTCATACCGTCGCTGCAGGGCGAGGGCGCGGGCGCGTCCACCACCAGCGCCACGTTGTCGATTTCCGCGCCGCCTTCCGGTGCTCCTTCGATGAACCACGCCGCGGCCGTAGCTCCACTCACCAGGCTGAAGCTCGCAGCTACTCCTGACGAGCAGGCGACCGAGCCGAGCACGGCTCCGCTTGTGTCGACAAAGCCGCACGTGAATGCGGTAGTGCTGGGGCTGCTGAAGCGCATGCTGAGCGTGCCCTGCAGCGCCACCGCAGGCCGTGTCAGCAACATGCGCTCCCCGGGGTAGAGGAGCCCCGCGAAGCCCTGAGCGCCGTCCCCTACAAAACGCAGGGGCAGGGCCTTCCGAGCGTCCACGCTTGGTACCACCAGCGCCGCTTCCGCACGCTCGTAGCCGGTATCGAATGCGTTTGGGGCGGCATTCGCAGCGATATCGAGCGAGCCGAGCTCGCCACTGCCCCCCTCCGCCACGACGCTGACCGGTTGAGAACCGCCGCTGGCTGCCGTGAACAGGGCCCCGACGAGCACCGTCTGCCCAGCGGCGACTTGCAACGGGCTGAATAGGACCTCCGCGGCTCCGACCCGAACCGAGATCGTCGGACAAGACCCGCCGCTAGCGCAACCGGTGGCAGCAGCGACTCCAACGCTGACTCGATAGCTCTTGCCCGCCTCCAGCTCCACGGCGCCTACCTGCGTGATGCCAGTCGCGAGCGACAGCGTCGGCGACGCCCAAGGATCCAGGTCGCGATAGTTGGCGCGTGGCGCGAAGGCCAGCCCGGTTTGGGCGCGCGCACAAGCGCTTCGGCCCCCCAAGCTGAAGCGGCCTGGCGGCTGCGGAGCGCAGTCAGCCAGCCACGCTGCGGTGGAATTGGCGAGCACGGTTCGCGTCTGAACCAGGGACGAGTAACCGAGGTGCTGTCCGCCGGGAGCTGGCGTCCGCTGGGTCCCGACGCCGGGCAGGTGCTGACACAAGAGGTTCCCAAACGACGAGCCGCCCACCGCGGCAGGTCCGAGCAGCTCCCAGGCCCCGGTAGCCGGATCTTGCTGAAGGAAGCCCGAGCCCGAAGTGCCGTGACACCCGAGCGCGTCCGTCCAAACCGTGAGCTGGCTGACGTCCGACACCTTGCGCGGCTGCGCGCCGTTGGGAAACGGTATGGTTTCGAGCGGCAGCAGCTGATTGCGGTCGAGGTAGTGGTAATTGTCGCCGTAGCTCGTCGGGTACTCCACATAGTGGAGGTACTTGTCGGAAGTCGACAGCTCGGTGGCCGCGATATCGTAAACCTCGTGCTTCCACGGTACGTACACGTCCGCATCAGGACGATCGCTGCTCGCTAGGTTGAGGTAGCCATAGCGATCACCGGGGCGGCCCTCGCAGCGCAACAGGGCAACGTCTGGGGCCGTCGACGTATTGGGGCAATTCAGCGAGCCGAAGCCGCAACGCACGCTGAGCGTGCAAGAATAGCGGTCGACCAGGTAGCCGTCCTCGGCGGAAAAGCTTTCATGCTCGTAGTTGGGAAAGGTGCCTGTTAGCTGGGTTTTGGGCCGCCACGTGCTCTCCAATGCCAGACGCTGGGTCGGCCGATAGAGCTCGAGCAAGACCGTATCCGTCGCTTTTTTGAAGGTGTCCGCGTCGACGCAGTGCGCGGCGGTGATCACATAGCTCGGGGACACGAGCGTCGCGCCGCAGGTGAAACGCACGGGCGCGCCATTCTGAATGACTTGAACACCGGCCTCGTCGAGGTACGGAGCGATGATCGCGCCCGTGGCCTGCGTCGCGAAAGACCGACGGGTGAGCCGGGCTTGCAGCGCACTCATTGCCTCCCCGTTTTGCAACGGAGCGCTTGGCTGAAACGCGAGTCCAAAGCTCGCGCCCCTATCGTGCAGCTCGATAGGCTCGGCCAACTCTCCCAGCTCTTCCGCAGGTTCGCTCGCGCTACAACCGCTCCCCAAGCTCACGACCAACGACCCCAACACCCATCCGCTGAGCACTCTCATGCCGATACCTCCTCCTTGGACCACCGAGCCGCCATACTCCCCCGGCCACGCAATCTTCCTTCAGGCAGCCCTCAAAGTAAACTATCCGAGCCAGTAACGGTCCGCCCCGAGCCGCCCACCCGGCGAAGCTCGCCTGTATTCACCTCCCAAATACGATGCCGATACCTGCCAGGCGATCGACCCCATAGGTCCGTTCACGGCTCCGATAGGCGTGGCGGAGGGGTCGGCAGATCCCTACCTCGCTCACCCATACCGAAGGCGCAGCCCCCCTTGCGCAAGCGTGGCTGCGCTTCGCCGGCCCCTAGATACGACGAAGTCTCTCGTCGCTTCCACTCAGCGCAAAAGGCCGGTGTGATAGAGGCCGGTGCGATCCAAAATGAACAGCAGCGCGACCAGCACGCACAAAGCTTGGATGATTCGCTTGATCACGCTGCTGGGGATGGGCAACAAGTCCACCAAGTAAAGAGCCAGCGCGAGCACGACCAAGACGACGATGATAAGAACGAGGATGCTCATGGGTCACTCTACGTCGCTTCGTCGCCGGAGCGCGCCGCCAAACCGGTTTGGGGTCATTCGCCCCGCTGTCTGAACAGCGGGCACAAGGTCTCGGACGCGCGTCGGAGCGACCGATGCTAACGCTGCTGCCTCCGCACCCTACTTTTGGACGGCGCTCGGGTCCATCCAGAAGACTTCCCAGTGATGGCCGTCGGGATCTTGAAAGCTGTGCCCGTACATGAAGCCGTGATCTTGCGGGGGCATGGCCGAGGAGCCGCCGGCTTCGAGCGCAACTTTCACGAGCTGGTCCACCTCCTCACGGCTGTCCACGCTGAACGAGAACAGGGCTTCTGTCTGCTGAGCAGCATCCGAGATGGGCTTCTTGATGAAGCTCTTGAAGCGCTCGGTCTGCAGCAGCATCACGTATCCATCTTCGCTCAGCACCATGCAGGTGGTGTCCTCACCCGAAAACTGAGGGTTGAACTTGAAGCCAAGCTTTTCGAAGAAGGCGTTGGAGCGTTTGATGTCGGAAACGGGGAGGTTGACGAAGATCTTGCGGGACTTGGGCTGGGTCATGGGAATCTCCTGCGCCTTGGCGGCTCGTTTTCTCAGAGTTCGATGAGTCGACGCTCGAGTGCCCTCGAGATCGACAGCGGACACGAGAAAAAATGCGCAGCGCCCATACCGCCCACGCCAGCGGTGCCAGCACCACGGGTCCCTCGAGCGTCGAGCCAGCCCTTGGGGCCGAGCCGACTTCAGCCGTGGGGCAACGAGGGGTGGCGAAGCCAGCGCTGATTGCGGTTCGAGCTCGCTAGGTGATAGGAAGAAGAGGGTTCGAATGGGATCTGTCCTCAAGCCGTTCGGGGTGGCCTCGTGCGGCGTCGTGCTGGCGCTTGCCAGCTGTCAGACGAAGTCACCACCCGAGGGTGAAGGTGGCGCAGCAACGAACGTTTCAGGCGCCGCAGGCAGCGAGCCATCGACGGCGGGTGAGGGCGCGGGCTTCAGCGCTGGCAACGGAGGCGGCTGCGACCCGGCGGACGGCAGCACCTTGGTCGAACCGCCACCGTACTTGCTCTACTTTTCCGGATTCGAGGACGGTCGGGCGGTAAACTCCGTGGCAATTGGCGATCGCCATGTCTATTGGAACTTGAACGGCGGGCGCTTCATGCGCGCTGCAAAGGACGGCTCTGACGTCACGCCGGAGCTGTTTTTGCAGTGCTCCACGTGCGATTTGATGGATTTCCTCGTGGATGCTGAGGCGGCGTACTTCCTGAACGGCGCTGAGTTGCTCCGTGTGGATGTAGACACCAAGGCGCAGCGGGCCATCGCGCTGGATTTCGACCACGTGGGGCGCGGCGCGCTCATGGCGGACGATACCTACCTTTACACCGCTATGCCCGGATGCGCCGCCATCACCCGCATCCACAAGCAGACGTTCGCCAAGGAAGTCCTCCCGGTCGTGGGCGTCGAGTACCCAGGTGCGGGAGTTACTACTCTCGACAAGACCGGCGAGCGCATTGTCTGCGGGTCGCCAACGCAGCTCTTCGTCTTCGACTCCTGGGGAACCGAGCCGCGAGTCGAACACTCTGGTATCGACGTGCTGTGGGGGTTCGCGATGGCGGGAGAAGTCGGCTACTGGTTGGAGCAGCCAACGTCTTCTCCGCCGCCCGTGCAGATCGGGAGGTTGGCCGTGACAGGAGGCCAGTCCGGGCTCCTGGTCCAAGAATCACAAGCCGGGCACACGAATCGGCTCGTATTCGCGAGCAGCATCGACAAGGTGCTATTCGGCAACATTGCAGGCATCAGAGCCTTCGATGCGCGCACCGAAATGCTCGGAAAGCTCGTCGAGCTCGGTCGCCCAACGGACCTGGCGGTGGACGACGAGTTCGTTTATGCGAGCGTTTTGGGGCGTCCCAGGCGGAGTGTCGGAGGCGAGGACGTTTACAATCTCGCTTATTGGGTGGCTCGCGTACCGCTGAGCGAGCTCGAGTAGCAGGCGAGCGGCTCGCCGTGTGCTTCCGCGGGTGAGGTCGAGACGAAGCGCGGGTTCGCAGCTCTTTGACGGCGCGTGAAGTCTCGCCGAGCATGCCGTAAGGTTTCCCTGAGCGGCCCAGCGGCGGCGTCGACGGTGGCGACGCGCCGCTGAGCATCCCGGGGTTGCCGACGCCGCTGCGAACGGCGAGGGATCGTTTATGCGACCCTGGAGTGACGGGCTCAGCCGCCGAATGCGCACTCGAAGAAGGCGTCGATGAACGGCGTGCACTCGGCCACGTCCGCCACGCCGTCTGCGGCGCCAGGGCTGCTCTCTTCGAAGCACATCCAGTCCGGCCCGGGCGTGGTGTTCGCCAAGCAGCGGTTCCAATCGTCGATGTTCAACGCGCACTGCGCCGCGTCCGCGAAGATTTCGTAGAAGCCGTTGCAACCGTCGATGCACGCTTCGTAGCTCGGCAGACCCGTGCAACCGGACCGCAGCTGCCCGCGACAGGATTGGCCGCAGATGGCTTGCTGGGCGACCTCCTCACCGCAGCGCGTTGACTTGTCCGTCACGACCAGCTTCGTGCTGGCTCCGCACGACGGGGCAAGCTTGTAGACGAGCTTCTGCCCGGGGTTGAAGTCGACCCCGAAAACGAAGTGGTGCTCGCCCGACCGAAAGAGCTGGGGGCGGAAGCCGTTCACGTCTTGCGGCAGAGAATTGTCGCTGCCGTACGGCACGCTCACGCTGACGCCGTTTTGGTTGTCGTAGCCGAAGAATGCCGTCAACGATCCATCCTGGTTCTCGGCGACGCACTCGAGCTTCGGCTGCAGCGGCGCGCGACCGGCGCGGCGGACGGCTTCGTCGAAGAAGGGCAAGAACGGCTCGACCCGCGTGTAGAGACTGTACTCCTCGCAAGATAGCCCGCCGAAGTATTCGATGCCCGCGATGTGGTCGCGCCCGCGCTCCTTGACGAGGAGGGGACCACCGGAGTCGCCGAAGCACGCGTTCGAAAATGGGGGACGCCCGTCGATTTTGAGTACGTTCTGGCGAACCGCCGGTTGCAGGATGCCGGGGTTCGGGTCCTCCGGGTGGTAGTCGGCCTGGGTGGGCGAGCCCAAGAGCCGCGTCTTACCCGTGCGCTGCACGCGCCCGCCACTGCCCGTGGTGGGGGTCGTGGCGTTGTTCGCGCCCCAGCCGCTGATGGTCGCTTCGCGGCGATCCCACTGGGGCGAGCTCAAGCGGAAGCGTGCGAGCGGGAGCGGCTCGAACGGCAACGCGCGATCGAGATAGACCACGCCGAGGTCGGGATAGATCCGCGTGCGATCCCAGTCCGGATGGGTCTGAAACGAGTCCGCCGCCGCGAAGGTCGACGGCTGCCCCGGCGAAGGCACCGCGTACCCCGCGCCGTTGGGTGGGAGCTGCGCGAAGTCCGCTGCAAAGTCGTTACCGTAGTAGACCAGCACCTGCACCACGGATTCCGCTCGTGCAGGGTCGGCGTCCAAGCAGTGAGCGGCAGTGGCCACGACGCGCGATGAGTAGTAAACGCCCGAGCACGAGCGCTGGAACAGCTCGCCAGTCTGACCGTTCAACACCGTCGACAGCAGCATGACCACCTGATCCGGGCCGCCGTTTTGCTTGGCTCGAACGATGGCTTCGGAAGCGGACCCTGCGTCCCCCTCTTCGATGCCCGCCGAACAAGCCGAGAGGAAACAGGAACCACACGCCGCAGCCAGAAGCAGAGCCCATTTTCGCATAACTATACGTCCTTCCTAAAGCCGAACCGTTCGACCGACCCTAACCTGCAACTGGTTCCGGTGGTGACGAAGCAACTCGCCTACTTTGCGCAACTCGTCCTCGAGGTGCACGATACGTGCAGCACAAGTCGTGCACCTCGGCGGCGCGCACCCTCGGAAATTGCCGAGAAATGCTCGTGTCCGTCGCGGTCCGAGTGCGCCACACGCGGACCTGTGCAAGTTGCGCGCCGCTGGGCTTCGTCCCATGCGGGCAGGTGGGCTTCGCACGGGGTGATCGTGATCGGGCTTCGCACGGGTGATCGTGATCGCGTCCCAGATCTCAATCACTACCACGATCACGATCACGATCACCCCGCCGAAGGCGGACACGCCCACCGCCGCCGCAGGCGGCTCACGATCGCGATCACCAGCACGCCGGCGAAGCCGGCGGCGTCCACCCCTCACCCCATCACCAGCACGCCGGCGAAGCCGGCGGCGTCCACCCCTCACCCCATCACCAGCAACGCGGCGAAGCCGCGGCGCCCACCCCTCACCCCATCACCAGCAACCCAGCGAAGCCGCGGCGTCCACCCCTCACCCCATCACCAGCAACGTGCGGGTGGGCGTATCCGTCCTCGCGCACCGGCACCTGGCGTCGCTACGGAACCCTTGCGCTAGTGGGGCTGCGTTCTCGGCGGCCCCCAATGCGAGAAGGAGGGCTCCCTTGCCGCGTTCGGGACCGCAACTACCTCGCAGCGCTCTCCTCGTTGCAGCACGCGGAAGACTCTCGATTTGCGCCTACGCCGTCGAGGCGGACGCGCAGTGTCGTGAGCGGCAACTTCACGTCGCGCGTCCGTGTAGTTTTGTGGGTGGACGCGCACGGGGTCAGACGTGGTCGGAATATCCATAATTTTGCGGATGCCACTCATTGGGAGCGACGGCCGCTGGTTGTATGACTACCCGTCTGCTCACTGCCGCAGGCCGTCACCCCTCGTGCTGCTTTCACGCGCACGGAGCAAGCAGGGGTGACGCGCTTGCTCCCAAGGATGAAGGGCATCTCAATGAGGCATTCAGTACTGCTGCTCGGACTCATCTGGTCCACGGTCTCCTGTGAAAGCTCTTCCGGGGACGGTCTTCCCGCGACCGGAGGTACGGCCCCTGTCACTGGAGGTCAGGGAGCATTGGCGGGCGGAGCATCGGGAGGTACATCGGGTGGCGGCGGCTCGAGTGCGTCGCCCGGGGGCGCAGGGATGAGCGGCGCTGCCGCCGGCTCGAGTGGCGGAACGAGCGGCGTCGGCGGCGACTCGTCGACCGCTGGCACAGCGGGTGCGGGGACCGCTGGCGCGACGAACGGGGGAGCTCAAACGGGTGGAGCGTCGAGCGGGGGCGGAGCGTCGAGCGGCGGCGGAGCGTCGAGCGGCGGCGCGGGCGCTGGCGGGGGAGGAGCGGTGGGCAGCTGCGTCGGCAAGACGTGGACTACGGCCGACCCCACGAAGGCTGGACCCTTCCAAGTGAGCACCGACAAGAACGTTGGGCCGCTTGCTGGCGTCGTACCCGACCCGGTTTATGGCAGCGACCGGCAACGCTTCAACGTCTACCGTCCCAGCAATCTCGCGGACAGCGGCTACTGTCACCCGATCTTGATCTGGGCGAACGGGTACCGCGACAATCCAGAACAGAATCCCCCTAACTGCGTGGTGGATGCGAATGCTGGGCGCTGGTGCGGGCAGTATGGTCCGATGGTGAAACACCTCGCCTCGCACGGGTTCGTGGTGGTCGCCCCGCTGAGCACCGCCACCGCGGAAGGCGATCCTCTCCCCACGATTGCCGGCCTGGACTGGATCCTCGCGCAGGCCGAGGATTCGAGCAGCCCGTACTACCACCGGCTCGACACGGTCAACGTCGGCCAGCTTGGCCACTCGTACGGTGGCATGTCTACGTGCCTCTCCGCGTCCGAGCCACGCTACAAGGCCCTCGCCACCGTCTGCGGCACGAGAGCCCTCAGCGGCGTTCACACGCCCATGCTGTTTTTCTGCGGGGGGAAAGACACGACGGTCCAGTGCTCAGGCGTAAAGACGGTCTTTCAGTCGGTGACCGAACACCCCGCCTTCTTCGTGAACGAGCTGAACGCCGACCACGGCAGCTGGGTGTACCAGGGCACGAGCGGCGTCTCTCTCACTGCCGCGGCGGCATGGTTTCGCGTTCATCTGATGAACGACACCGCCAATCGCAACTACTTCTATGGTGCCGGTTGCAAGTTTTGCTCGGACAACCGCGTGGAGGCCGAGCAAAATAGCCTGATGAAGTGAGGCGCCGAGTCCGCCGCGCGACCCCGGCGTCCGCGAACCCAGGCTGTGCAATTTTGCACAGCCATGAGCGGCGATCACGAATGGTGCATTTTCTTCGGGGGACCCAAGCTCTGCCCCGGAGGTCACATCATGATTGTCATCCTTGGAGCATCTGGAAAAACTGGGAAAGTCGTCGCGGACCGGTTGAGGAACGTCGAGCCAATCCGGCTGGTGACGCGCCAGCCTGGGCGTCTCAACCCCGAGCCGGGCGTGGAGATCGCGGCCGCCAACCTCGCCGACGAAGGCGCATTGAGCTCGGCCCTCAAGGGAGCGCGGGCGTTGTTCGCGCTCTTGCCCGACGATCTGACCGCTCAGGCTTTTCACGCGCAGCGTCGGCAGATGGCAGAAAACATCGCTCGCGTCGTACGCCGCGAGCAGGTCGCGCGCGTGGTCTTGCTGTCTTCGACCACCGCCGCCCTCGGAGACCGAGCCGGCACCGGCTTCGGCGCCGACCTTGCCTATCTCGAGCACCTGCTTTCGGACACCAAGGGGTCGGTCACGGTGCTGCGAGCCAGTTACTTTCAAGACAACTTGCTGGCGGCTCTACCTGCCGCGCAGGGCGACGGCGTTTACGTCAACCTGATGCCCTCCCGAGGCACCAAGGTCGTCACGATCGCAAGCTCGGACATAGGAATGTTTGCCGCCGCGGCGCTGCTCGAGCCGTCGCCACCGCAAAGGGAGGTGGTGGATCTCGTCGGTCCTAGCTATTCACCGACCGAAATGGCGAGCTTGCTTGGAAGCGCCATCGGCCGCAACTTGGCCATGGTGGACGTCCCAGCCGCGCAGCAACAAGCCATGCTCCAGCAATTCATGTCCCGCGAGGCAGCACGGGCGATGGCGGAAACGTTGGCCTGCCTCGGCTCGGGGGATGTCGCGCTCAAAGGGGACCGCATCGAGCGCGGGCATGTAACTCTGGAAAAGCTGCTCGAGACTGCGCTTTCCGGCCGAGCCTCACAACCGGGAGCGGTGCAGCCGTGATCGCCCACGTCTCCATGCCGGCGGACGACTGCGCGCTCGTCGCCCAGGTGCTGGCGCAAATGTTGGACGGCGGCGCGCTGCGCTTTCCACCCGGCGGTCCCAGTGCCTGGAACTGCTGGTCGCGCGACAATGGTTTTCAGATCGTGGTGACGCCGCGCGGTCAGGTCATGGTCCCTGGACCACACGAGCAAGCTTGGAGGTCGAGTCAGCCCGCATCGAGCGATCGTGCCTGTGAGAGTCACTTCGCGATGGCGGTGCCGCGCAGCGCAGCCGAGATCATGACGCTGGCCGAAACCGTCGGCTGGCAGGCTCGCATCTGCAGCCGCGGCGGGATGTTCGACGTCGTGGAGCTCTGGGTCGAAGGCGCTT
This sequence comes from Myxococcales bacterium, assembly GCA_004193285.1. Lineage (GTDB taxonomy): Bacteria > Myxococcota_A > Polyangia > Polyangiales > Polyangiaceae > PMG-095. The sequence goes on from SECP01000043.1 coordinate 20,336, forward strand.
ACCTCGTGGAGCTACTCGACCCCGCGCAGCTCGCCGACTACCGACGCACCATGACGACAGAAAACTGGAAGCGAGTCATGGACCTGCCGTGAAGCCAGGGGGGCGAGGCCGCCGGCATCGTACGGGCGTTGGCGGCCGGCCGGCGGCTCACCTCCCGCTCCCGATCACGGCGCGGTAGCGGCTCCTCCGTATTCTTGTACGCTCAGTGGATGACCGCTTTCGTCCCACAAGCGAGCGCTGAGGCAGCCGTCGTTAGCCTGGCCAACCTGTACGATTCGTCGGTTACGAGGTTGCGCGCGGCCATCGAGCGCTTCGCGACGAGCGGCGCTCCGCCGGACGCAGCGAGTCGCCAACGCGGGGACTTCGTCTACCCCGAGCTTCGCGTCATCCACCGCCTCGGCGGCAACGTCCCCCGTGTCGACCGCTCCTTCGCCCGCTTCAATCAAACGGGTGTTCACGCTGTCAGCGTCACCCGTCCTGACTTCTTTCGTCCCTACTTGCTGGAGCAACTCGGCTCGCTCATGAGCGACTACGGCGCGCAGGTCGAGGTCGGCCCCTCGTCGCAAGAGATCCCCTTCCCCTACGTGCTGGACGGGGCCGATCTGCCGCTGGGCTCTCTGACACCGCTCGAGCTCGGGCGATATTTTCCCAGCACGGATCTCGCGCACATCGGCGATGAGCTGGTGGACGGGCTTTGGGACCCGGAGAAGTCACCGCATCGCCCACTAGCCCTCTTCGACGCCCTGCGAACCGACTTTTCGCTCGCCCGACTGCGCCACTACACGGGCACGCCTCCCGAGCACTTTCAGTCCTACATCCTGTTTACCAACTACCACCGCTACGTGGACGAGTTCGTGCGCTTCGCCGCCGCCAAGCTCGAGGAGAGCGACGACTACGAAGGCCTTTCGTGCGCGGGCGGGAAGCTGATCGAGCGCGGGACACCGGGGGCTGGCGTCGCGGTGAGCGACTCGGCCTGGCGCCGGCACCAGATGCCGGCCTACCACCTCGTCGCAAAGGACGGCCGGGGTATCACGCTGGTGAACATCGGCGTCGGCCCTTCCAACGCAAAGACGATCACCGACCACCTCGCGGTGCTGCGCCCGGAGGCCTGGCTCATGATCGGGCATTGCGCAGGCTTGCGCTCTACCCAAACCATCGGTGACTACGTGCTGGCGCACGCCTACTTGCGGGACGACAAAGTGCTGGACGACGTGCTCCCTCCCGAGGTGCCGCTGCCCGCAATCGCCGAGGTGCAGCAAGCCCTGCAGGAGGCCGCTCGCGCCGTGACCGGGGAGCCCGGCGACGCGCTGAAGCGACGCCTCCGTACCGGCACCGTCGTCACCACCTGTGATCGCGACTGGGAGCTACGGGTCCGGGCGTCCGCCCTTCGATTCAATCAGTCTCGCGCCGTCGCAATCGACATGGAGTCCGGGACCATCGCCGCGCAAGGCTACCGCTTTCGAGTGCCGTACGGCACATTGCTGTGCGTCTCGGACAAGCCCCTTCACGGCGAGCTCAAGCTGCCCGGCATGGCGAATCGTTTTTACGAGCGTGCCATCTCCGAGCACATGCGGATCGGCATCGCGACGGTCGACGAGCTGAAGCGCGTGGGGCATCGCCTCCATTCGCGCAAACTTCGCGCCTTCGACGAGCCCCCGTTCAGGTGACGCGGCCTCTGGACGGAAGGTTCCAGCCGACTATCAGGTAGTCGAGGGCAGACGACGGTGGGTGCCCCACATCGAGGCCGGCCGTTGCGGTGCGGCGGCCGACGCCGATTGCCGTCACGACGTAGGCGGCGCGAGACTCGCCTGGTGCGAACGCGAAGCGAAAAGTCGCAGGCAACAGCGGCGGCGGACCATCCAGGTAGTCGATCGCCAGTCCATCGCCTTCGAGACTGACACGCAAGCGACCCAGCGTACCGACTTCGTCGACGTATTGACCCGCGTAGCTCTCGAGCGAATGAAGGGGCTTGGCCGGCCCCTGCCAATCGCGGTCCAGGTCGAGCAGCGTGCTCAGACCAGTGAAGCCCGTCGCCATCGCCGAAGGCCCGTGCGGGTGGGAGTCGAGAAAGGCGGCCACGGCGACACGACGCCTCGGCGACCACCCCACGAACGCGGTGAAGTCTTCCAAGGCGCCGGTGTGACTGAGGATCATCTCGCCGCTCTGTAGCGAGCGCACCAGACCGTACCCGTACACTTCGTGCGGCCGTTGCCCCGTTTCTACGCGCGGCGCCGTGAGCTGTTCCACCAGGTCGCGCCCTAACGGCGAGTCGTCGGGTCGCGCGAGCGCGCGGGCCCACGTCCCGAGCTCCAGCGCGCTGAGCACGAGCCCGCCCGACGGCCACATGGCGCGGCAGCGCGGCGCGGGAGTGACACCCGGCGCCGAATGGCCCCGAACCTTGAGCGTGCTCAGGGAAAAACCTGCCCCCGGGATGCCGACGGGCACGAGCGCCCGATCGCGCACGGCGTCCTCGAAATCCTGACCTGTGACGCGCTCTACTACCAGTGCCGCGAAGCTGTAGCCGAGGTTCGAGTAGTCGTAGACGGCGCCGGGTGGAGCCCAGAGCGGCGCTCGACCATATTGGGACACCAGGTCTTTTAAGTCCTCGCGCCCGGTTCGGCACTGCGGCTGGCTACCGAGCCCGGCGGTGTGCGTGAGCAGCTGGTGCAGTGTCGCGCCGCCCACGCCAGCGCCGCCCGACAACTCAGGCAGGTACGCCTGAATGGGACGATGCAGGTCGAGCTTGCCTTCGAGGGCGAGGGACACCACTGCCGCCGCCATGAAAGACTTAGTTACCGAACCCGCGGGAAACCGCGTGCGTTGGTCGAAGGCCACCCTGCCACCGTTGAGTGAGTCGCCCTGCGCCGCGGCCTGCACGCGCCCGTCCGGCGTCACGAACGCGAGCGCGCCGCCCAAGTCGTGCCGAGCCGCGCGGCGTTCGAACTCGCTCACGAAGCATTTCAAACGCGCGTTCACCTCGCCGGTGCAAGCCACTTTCGGAGGCGTGCTCCGCTCGGGCGGAAAGAGCGTAAACTCGTCACCGCTCAGCGGATGCAGCTCGCGGCGAGGCCCAGCGCAGCCGTGGAGCACGAGCAGAGCCAGAAGCATCAACCAGGCTGGGTGATGACGATGCGTGCTCATTGGCGCGCTCGGCGCGTGAACGGCATCGCGAGGTCTCAGGCGCGCACAGCTGCAGTCGTAGCTCCCGTAACTCACCCAATGCCTCCAGCCGCAAGCTAGCGGCGCGGCGCGTGAATAACAACCAGCACGCGCGGCGCGTGGCATCCGGCGCTGCCGAGTCTGCGCGAGGAGCGTCTGCGGCCGTTGATGGAGGCCTTCGGCAGGTCGTCTCCGCGCACGAGGGTTCGCGTGAGATGCTCGTGTCATGGGAGGGGATGGCTCAGGAACGGCGCGGGGCGGCCAGCCTCCGGTCCGCTACGCCCGCGCCCAAGAGCTCGCGGCGCAGCCGTGCCTAGAGCAGGCCCGTTGCTCGGACGTCCAGATAGGCTTGATAGACAAAGTCGCCCCACGCGCTGACCAAGCCGTCGTCCCACGGGCGCGAGGTGTACTCGGAGCCCAGGGCGCGGATGTTGTCGTCGGGCCAAGCCGCGGAATTGCCGGAGTAGGCCGCGAGGTCGAGCCCTGGATACTGGGCCGCCGTGTTCGGCAACGCGGCGAGCGACATGCGGGCCCCTTGGTCCGCGACCAGGCGCAGATAGCGCGCGACGGCGAAGATATTGTACTCGTCCGACGCGAGCAGGTCGGCAGTCGCATCGTGCCCTAGCGGCCGCGAGGGATCGTTCAAGCCGTCCGTGCGCCGCGTCGGTTCGCTGACCAAGTCTGCGAACAGATCATGACGGCGCGCGGTCGACACCACTACTTGCCCGAGGCCGATCGACGTGTCGCCGCGCATGATGCTCGTCGCGCCTTGATAGTCCTTTGCGTCTTCGGCCTGCGATTGGTCGCGTTGCTCGGCGAGGATGAAGGCGGCGATGAGGGCGCCATGCAGGTTGTGCGCGCTCGCGGCGGCGGTCATCACCTGCGCGCGCGACGGCAAGTTACCGCGGTAAGACGACGCCTCGACCGACGCGATTGGACGCCTCAATAGCAACTCCGCTTGCTGCCTGCGCTGCGTCGAGGTGAGGCCGCCGAGATAACCGGGCAAGCTGCCGACCGGGTTGCTGTACGTGGCGACCGTGCCGGCGTGACCGGCGGCCAGCAGCGCTTTGTCCTCGAGGGGGATCTGCGGCACGCCGGGCGTCGTGTGGAACGTGCCTACGTAACGCGTGACCGGGATGACCCCGGTCGCACCGACTCCGGTGAACGCGTCGCGCAGGAAGCCTCCGTTGAAGCCGGTGCGCGACGTCCGCCGCGTGCCGACCACCGCCGCCTCGAGCGGCGCGGGGTTGAACGCCGGAGCCGGCGCGGTGACGCCGTAGCGGCCCAAGTTGAACTGCAGCTCCGCGCCCGGCCCGAGCCTGCGCACATGCGGCTCGACCAGCGCCCTGCTCGCAGCATCCAGCCCGCGCCCTAAGATCTGCAGGAGCCGGCGCCGACTATCGAGATCGTCGACGCGATCGAACAGCGCGAACAGCATGCCCGCCGCGTTGAGGTCGACGATGGTCCGTGGGAGCACCGGATCGGTATCGAGCGCGCTGAGGATGCGCGCCTCCTCGGCGTCCGTCACGGCCCAGTCGTCCAGCGCGTACGAAAGCTCGTACTCCACGATGCGGCTCGTCGCGGTGAGCGCGGCGGCAGGCGTGGCTGCGCGAACCATCCCCGCCGGCAGTCCGAGCGCATGCAGCGATGCGTTGCGCCCGGCCTCGCGCTCTGCGCTGCCTCGCGCGGGCGCGATCGCCTCGCCATGCTCCGCCGAGCCCGCGCGACGATGCTGCAGGACGTGCGTGATCTCGTGCGCGAGCAGCGGGCTCTTCGCGCTCTCGAGCTCACGGCTGCCTATCCCCGCGCCGAGCACGATGTCGCTGCCGACCGTGTACGCCCGCGCGTCGAGCGCTCGAGCCGCGCGCTCTGCCGCGGGGCCGCGATGCAAGCGCACATCGTGCAAAGACTCCCCGAATGATCGCTCCATTTCGGTCCGCACGCTCGATCGCAGCCCCACCGGCGCCTCGCTCAGCCCATCGAGTACCGATATCCGTCCGATGTCGTGCTCGATCCTCGCGCCGCTCGCTGCGCGTGCCGGCGGTTCGCGCCTGGCGGCAGGCGGCCCGCTCCTAGCTTCCGCCCTCGTACTCTCGACGAATGCGCGAGTGCTCATGGTTTCTTCTCCAATTGGGCCGCAGCGAGCACCGCCCATGCCTCATCGAAGCTCGGCTCGCCGTGCTCGGCTTGCACGGTCGCGGTCATCGCGATCCAGCGCGACCCGGCCGGCTTGCTCGCCCGGAACCGATACTCCTGGCCGCCCGATCCGCCGCTATACCTCGACAGCGCGAACCGGGCGAGCGCGCCGCCCTCGAGCGACCGCTCCTGCGCCGCATCGATCGCTGGCTCGGCGTCGACGAGGTCGACCTCGACCCTCAATGGAGCACGGGTTGCTTGGCCCGCCGTAAGCGCGAACCCCGCCGCACGCTCGCGCGCGTCCATGCCCCCTGGAACGACCACCCTAAGGCCGTTCGGGTGCACGAGTTGCACGTGCCGCTCAGGTTCCGTACTCGAGCCGCCTCGACAGCCGATCGCGATCATGGCGCCCATCAGGAGTAGCCCTCCGGTACGCAGCGTGAAGGCATCGCTCACTCCGCACCGTCGAGCGCAGCTCGCAGGGCGTCGTGAGCTGCGCGTACTTCGGGCGATGGCTGCGCCATGAGCCTCGCCAGGTCGTCCTTCGCGGCCAAGATGTCCTGGACGTTCGGGTCGGCGAGCTGCTCGAGCTGGTCCGCCGTCGCCGTGACGAGCTCGAGGCGTTGCGCGTCCGTCAATGCGCGGACTTGTGCCTGCAGCAGCCCGCGCTCGCTTCGGTCGTATGCTTCTGCTCCTTGCTCAGCGCGCTCGACCATGCCGTAAACTTCGTCGCGCAAGTGTAGCCAGCGCCGCACCAAGCGCGGCACGGTTGGATCTCGGCCCCAGTCGGCGGGTGGCGCCAGCTCCGCCAGGGCGCCGGCGACCGCAACGTTTAGCTGAGCTTCAGCCTCCGCGGCCGTTGGCGCCTTGGCGGCGAGCCGCTGCACCGGCTCGTCGGTATCCGCGCGGAAGATCGTGGCCGCAGCGCGCCACTGCGGTCCGGCCCGCTTGGCCGTCGTGAGCTCGACTCTGAAGTACGTGTGGATCACGGGGTCAGTAGTGCGGAGTGGGATGATGGTGAGGCAGCCTGACTTCGACGTCGGCGGCCGGATCGTAGGGGCAGTTTAGCACGCGGGCCACCTCGATGAGCCGCTGTAAAGATGCCTGGCGCAGGGCGTAGGTCGCGCGGTGCGTGCGGTCGCCACCGCCGCGCCGCTGCATGTCCCAGCGACGGAAGCGAAGGTCGCGAATCAGCACGCTGATCGCGTAGGCGATCGCATCACAATCCGTGCTCGTCTCGTTCGCCGCGTCGTTGACCTCCTCGTGCGTGGGGTGCGACTCGCCGAGGCTCGGCTCCCATGACGGCAAGCTGCTCCCGACGGCGCCCACGATGCGCGTCGCGGCGGTCACGGCGAGTGACCCGCCGATCTGCGGGGCGGAAGGACGTACGGGTGCGGCGGGCCTCGGGGCGACCGCCGGAGCAGGCGGCGCCACCGGCTCGGCCACCGGCACCGCGACGCGAGCCGCACCCCCTTCGGTGCCGTACACCATCGCGGGCGCACCGCCGCTCGACGCTGAGGCCTGCGGCGCGCCGCCCGTTCGCAGCGACGCGAGCGTTCCTTGGCGAACGACCTGCCCGCTGGCGTTGGTCTCGACGTACGTCGGGTTGCGCGTGCCCCACCCGTTCACGCGCACGATGTTGCCGCCGGCATTGCCTTCAATGCCTTCGATCGCGCCCAGCCCGCCCGAAGGTGGCGGCAGAGCACGGATCAGGCGCACGCCGCTGAGCGCGCTGCTGGCCAGCCCGATCGATCCGAGCACCATATTCAGCGCGCCGACGGCCATGAGCGCGCCGGCTGCGTCCTGCTGCTCGCGATCGATCACGTCGTCGGCGCCGCGCGCGAGCGAGTACAGCTCACCTTGTTGATGGGTCTGATAGCCACGGTAGACCTGGTGCGCGCTCACGGCGGTGGTGAGCGCGACCGCGCCGGCGACGCCGATCATCGACGTCGGCGGGAAGATCGCCAAGAGCAACACGCCGATGGAGGCGATACCGACCACGATCGACTCCACAATCGACCAACGCTCTGCGCTTGCGATCTCGTCCTCGACCGCGCGACGAACCTCGGCGTCCGTGAGCAGCAGGAGGTCTCGCACGATCGGCCTCAGCTCCAAGTAGTCGAAGCTCGGCGCGTCGATGCGGCGGCTGAACTCGCGGTAGCTCGCCTGCCGCGCGCTGATCCGCTGGGCGATGTCGGAGACGAGCGCGCTCGCCGAGCCGGAGTGCGCCAGCGTCTCGGGCGGGAGGACGCCGTAGCCGCTCGGACCTAGGGCCTGCAAGTACGGCTGGATCGCGTTGATCCGGCGCTGAGCCTCCGCGATGTTGTCGAACCCGAACGACGGCAACGTCATCGGCTGGAACTGCGCAAACGACGGCCGCGGCGCCGCCGGCTCATCGGACGCGGAGCGCAGGATCTGTAGCGGCGTGCGCTCCGAGTACCCCGCCGCCGCGCGAGCGCGATCCATGTCGTCGGCCTGCACCGCCGCGTGGCAGCCCGTGCATGCTTGGTAGCGGCCTTCGATCTGCTGCTGCATCACCCAGCGCCGGTTCGGCCCGGCGGTGTCCAGCCACCGATCGGCGAGCGCCGTCTCCATGCCGCCGCGCCGCTGCGCCAAGTCGACCAACGCGCGCGTCTCTTCGGTCTGGGTTTGCGAGCGCACCTGGTCCGGAGTGAGCTGCCGCGTCAGGAACTGGCGCCACTGCTCGAGCATCAGGCTGTTTTGCGCCATGCGCGCCTTGCCCGCGCTCTTCACCATGCGCTTGAAGTCTGCTAGCCGAGCCGCGACCGAGGTCGCGCTCGCCGGCGCGCTGACGGGGCTCGCGACCTGCGCCACCGGCAGCTGACCGACGACCGACACGCCGACCTGGCGCTGACCACGAAACAGGGTCGTCGGGTTGACCTGCCCGGCCTCGACCCGAAAGCCGAATCGAAGCTGCTCGCTGGCGCCGACCGAGTCGCCAAAATCGAAGTGCACCGTCGCGCCGCTCACGCGCACGCCAACCGTGTAGCTGCCGATGGGGATGTTGCACTCGGTCATCGCGTAGGCGTAGCTGCCGCTGGTTGCCTCGAAGATGATCCGCTGCTCCTCGCACGAGATCCGCACCGCGCTCACCACGCCCCCCGCCGCCGCGCGACCGTCCGGCTGGCGCTGGAGCACGCTCGCTCGCCCCTGCTGCACGACGTGCGTGAGCTCGTGTGCGAGGAGCCGCCGACCGCGCGTCGTTGCCGGATCGTATTGCCCGGTCCGAAAGCCGATGTCGTGGCCGACAGTGTAGGCCAGCGCATTGACCGCGCGTGCCGAGGCATCGGCACGCGCATCCGTGTGGACACGCACCTTGCTGAAATCGTGGCCGAAGCCCGACTCCATGAACGCGCGCGTGTCGTTCGCCAGCGGCGCGCCGCGGCTCTGCAGCACCTCGCCGACGATGGCAGGAGCCGTGAAGCCACCCGCCGGCCCGCCCGCGTCGCGCTGCGCTTGGGCAACGACGCGGCCGTGTACATCGGCGCTGCGGCCGCTCAGGATCGCGTCTGCGGCGCGGTCGGCCTCGCGCTCGTGTGCGTCGTCCGCGGCGCCGACCGTGAGCGCGCTGCCATCGCCGTACCGCTGCAGCGTGCCGGGATGCTCGTCGTCCTCGCACGCCGCGCACTTACGCTGGAGGATAGGGATGCTCGCGAGCTCGCGAGGCAAAAGTGCGCTCGAGGTCTCGCGCGCTGGAGCCGTCACCATAGGGCGCGCGGACGGGTGCGCGCGCTGCGACGGAGCAGCGCCCGAGCCGACGTTCGCGGCGGCCCGAGCGCTCATGGCTTACGCCCTTCCACCTCGTTGGCTTCGACGATGCCGTGGCGGAGCTCGATGACGACGCCCTCGCCATAGTCGAGCGACTCGATAGGCCACCAGCCGATGCCGTGGCGCTGTCGATTGGATTCTGCCGGCTCTTTACCGCTATGTGCCCGCATCCGTACTGCCCCTCCAATGCGGATCAGCTGGACGTTTCCCGATCTCGGAACGGGCCGATGGCTTCGCGTGCTCACGGAGGGCGGGCTCGAGCACGCCGCGTGCGACCTCGACGTCCGACCATGGCAACTCGCGACCGCGAACCTCTTGCGTGGTCTCGTGCCCCTTGCCTGCGATCAACACGACGTCTTCGGGCCTCGCGGCGCGAATCGCGGCCTCGATCGCGGTGCGGCGGTCGAGCTCACGGACGAACGACCCGCTGGACGCCTCGCGCAGGCCGCGCTCGACGTCAGCGGCGATCTCGAGGGGATCTTCGCTGCGCGGGTTGTCGGTCGTGATGATCACACGATCGGCCAACGCACCCGCGACGCGGCCGAGCGGCGTGCGGCGCTCGCGATTGCGATCACCACCGCAGCCGAACACGCAGGTCAGCTGGCCGCGCGCACCGAGCTCACGCGCCGCCACCAGCACGGTGCGCAATGCGTCCGGCGTGTGCGCGAAGTCGACGATGACGAGCGGCTGAGTCGCTACAATCTGAAAACGGCCAGGGACGCCTGCAAAGCTCGCGAGGCCGCGCTCGATCGCCGCCGCCGGAAAGCCGGCGGCGTGCGCGGCGACTGCGGCTGCGAGCGCGTTGCTGGCGTTGTGCGCGCCGGTCACCTTCAGCGCGAGCGCGCCACCCAGCGCTTCGCCGAGCGCGCTCGGCGCGAGGCTCACGTGCATGCCATCGACCGCCGCACTAACCTTGCGTGCTTGGAGCGCGAGCGGTAGGGCCGCGTTCGCGGTGGCGACCTCGCCGGTCGCGTACGCGAGCAGCGCCGTCCCCGCGGGCGCCGCGTTGGCCATCGCACGGGACTCGGGGTCGACCGCGTTGAGCACGGCGGCGCCGTGCGGTCGCAGATTCGTAAATAGCTTGGCCTTCGCGGCGAGATAACCTTCGCGCGAGCCGTGCAGCTTGTAGTGGTCCTCCATCAGGTTGGTGAACACGGCGACGTCGGGCGGACACGTGCGCGCAAAGCCCGTGGCGAGCGCCAGGGACACCACCTCGACCGCGATCGAGCGCGCGCCGGCCTCGGCTGCGGCCGCGAGGAACGGCAAGAGCCGCTCGCGGCGCGGTAGGTCGATGGCGCGGCCTCCGACCCAAGCGCCGACGGTCGACGAGAACGCAGCCGGCTCCCCGGCCGCCGCGATGATCGCCGCGATCATCGCCGTCGTCGTCGTCTTGCCGTTCGTGCCCGTGACGCATAGCGCACGGAACCGCCAGGCATCTTGCAGTGCGGACGCGGTGTCGCTCGGGCCCAGCATGGCTCACTCCGTCTCGAAGAGCGGCTTGAGCCTCCGCCGCACGCCGATCACGTGGTCGATGCCCGTGCCGCCGCGCAGCACGATTGCAAGCGGCGCGTAGTGGTGGTGCGGGCCGTGAGGCTTGATCGCGAGAGGGGTCTTCACCGCGGGGTCTCCGCTGCCGGTTGATGGCCACAGCACGTCCCCGCTCGCGACACGCGCAGGGATCTGCCAGTAGTCGCCAGACCGCTGCTCGGGCGCCTCCTGCACGCCTTGCTCCTTGGGCGGCCCTGCAAACAAGACCTCCACGCCGTCTTCGAGCGGCAGCCATCGATCGAGGTCCGCTTGCCGGACGGGGATCGCGCCACGCTCTAGCGGCCGCTTGGCGCTCGGCCGGTGATCCCAACGCCGCAAGTACGGGTGCAGCGTGCCCTCGGCGATCTCCGCGAGATCGTCGGCGAACACGGCGATCCGCACCGTGAGGTCGTCGCGGTCGATCGGCGCGAGCACGCGACCGAGCAGCCCCGGACGCCCAGGATCGCGGCCGCCCTCGAAAAGCGGCACGTCGTCGAGCGTCTCTAGGGTCAGCGCATCGTTCACGAGCTCGACGATGTCACCTGCGACCAAGCCAAACCGCTCGTCGCGGCCGAGGCTGCCGAGCTCGACCGTGATCTCGATCTCGCGATCGCCCGCGGTCGCCGGCGACTCGGGCGCGGCGATCCGAACAATCGGGAAGACCACCGAGCCGTTGTCGCGCGACCACTTGAAGGTGAACAGCACGGCATCACCGCGAGCATCGAAAGGCTCCCGCACCGCCGCGAGCTTGCCCTTGCCTTTACCCCTGTCCGCCTTGTTCCTGATCGGCTCGGTCTGCCCCTCCGGGAGCGCATCGTGGATCTGAACGCGATACAGCTGGTTCTCGCGCCCGCGATACTGCGACGCCGGAGACAGCTGGCACGGGTCGACATTGGGGCTGGCCGTAGCCGCTCGCGCGGCCAGGCGGCGGCGAGGTCGTTGCCGCAGGTGCTTTGCGATCAGGTTATCTGCCCACGGGTCCGGGCTCTCGATGTCCGGCGCAGTATTGACCATTCGCAGTAGCCGCACGCGGGACACGACCTCCGTTCGCGTCGCGGTATCCGGCCCACCGAGCGCGATCTCGCGGATCCGCGGATCTTCGAGCGAGTTGACGTGCCGCTCCCACACATCCAGGAACGCGACGTAGGCACCGTCGGGTTGCTGGGCGAGTGACAACGTCGCGGGTCCACCGCGCTGCACCACGCGGATGCCGTCGACGTAGTAGATACCACCGCCGATCGTGAGGGTCGCGTCCTGGTTCGTACCCTCCACCAAGAAGCCGAGCTCACCGTGCTCGTTCGCGGGGCCGGCGTGAGGCCCGATCAGGTCCCGGAGCGCGCGGCGTAGCGCGCGCTTCTGGATCGCGGCCTGCTCGTTCCAGTCGGCGTCGAGCTGGACGCGCCCTTGTTGCATGAGGACTCCGCTGTATGCGGCCTCCCAATCGTCGCTGTTGCGCGTGAAATCGCCTTGCATGTCTCACTCCAGTGTTTGGTCACGTCACGAAGAACAGGCCGGCGTCGACGCTCGCGGGGACATAGTCGTCGAGCCGCTGGGCGAGGGCATCCTCGCGTTGAGGCCAGTAGAGGTCGTGGAGCGCGCCCATCTCGCCCTCATCGTCGGCGCCGCGTCCGATCTCACGAGCGACATCGCGGCTCAGCTGAGCATACGCAGGGTTGCCGTACTGCCGACTGGTCCACACCGGCCACACGCGGTGCGCTTGCGCGCGACGACCAGTGTGATCGTCAAGACCCAACGGCTCGAACGCGAGATCCGGTTGGCAGTGGTAGCGCGCCGGGGTGCGCGAGCCGAGCGGCACGTGACAGAACCGCACGCATCCGGGCGCGCGGCGCGCGACGCGCACGATGCCTGAGAACAAGCTGTTGTCGGCGAGCGCGATGGCGTGGGTCGTGACCTTGCCGAACACCGTGCTCGTCCGGATCGTCAAAATGGCGCGCGCAAAGCCACCGGCAGGGCCGTCGCTGAACGCGTCATCGCGGTCGTGGCCCGCGTCGAGGATGCTGCCCACGATGGCGATCCGCATCGGCTCACCATCGGAGGTCACGGCGATGGGTCCGACAATCGAGCGCTCGATGCTCACGTCGCCGGCGATACCGTCGAGGACCAAGCTCGCACTCGGGCCGCTCGGGCGCTGCCGCGCGCTACGCTCGGGCGGCACCAGCGTGCAGTGGCGAAACACGACCTGCGCGAGCGGGCCGGCGACCGCGACGCTGCGGCCGCTGATCACGAAGCCGTCGCAGACGAAGCGACTGCCCTGCTCGCCGGCGAGCAGGAAGGTGTCGCGCGCATCGGCCCGATCGTCTACCAAACGCAGGACGGCGCGGTAGCGATCGGCGGCGCGCAAGATGAGCACCTGCTCCTGGCGCAGCGCGATGCGGACGGGGCCGCGCTGCACCTCGCGCGTGGCGACCTCGATGATCGCTCGATCGGGCGCCTCCTTGCGCCAGCGCGCCAGCGCGTCGGCCAAGGTGGGCAGCTCACCTTCACGATCACCGATGACGTAGGTGACATGATCTTCGTGCGGGGCGACGAGCTCCCGGTCGTATTCACCCCCCCCGATCGCCGCCGCGAAGCCGTAGTGGTACGAGACGCGCGCGCCGCTCATCGTGTCTTCGGCGAAGCGGTGCCCTTCTCTGCGGGCCCTGCGCACTTTGAACCGGCCAAGCTCCGGGTCGAGCAGGACCGTGCGGCCTTCCGGCACGGCGTACGACCACTCGGTAAGGTCCGCGACCAGCACTTCGCTCGCCGGAACCGGCTCGGCCGGCGCGCCGTCCACGGCGCCGACGAGCCAGATGCACACGCTCTTGTCGGGCCCGTAGTAGCGCTCGAGCTCATCGCTCAGGAGCCGCCGCGTGAGCCGCCCGGGCACGTGGTGCGGAGCCGAGATGTTGAACGCGTTCGGCTCGGCCTCTGGCCGCACGAACAGCGGCGTGTCGACGCCGAGCACGTTGAAGTGAAAGCAACCACGCTCGCTGCTGCGGCGGTTGCGCGGGTCGCGATCGACGATGCCTTCCTGCAAGTACGCCGTACCGTAGGTCACCGGCCAGGCGCGCGTGCGCCACGCGAACACGCCGACGCTGGGGATGCCGTAGCGCCCGCGGCCGTGCGACGACGTGGCGCGGCGCAGATCGGCCGTGTGCGCCGTCCGATCGAACGGACCATCGAGCAACGCCATCGCGCCGCCATCGCGAACCTGCGCGGTGCGCCCGCGCTCCAGACGCTGATGATTGAGCGGCTGCGTGTACGACAGCAGGCGGTACAGCTCGACCGCGTGCGCCGGCCAGCCTGCGCTCGCCCGCGCGAGCTCCTCGAGCAGTGCGAGCGTACCTTTTCGCCGCCGAAAGGCGAGCGTGCGCGCGACGTCGGCGCGCGGCGCCAGCATTCGGCGCAGCTCGAAGCCCTCCGCCCCCTGGACCTCCCCTGGCTCGCCCGCGCGCGCCGTCGCCGTCCAGCCGACCAGCTCGCCGATGTACGGGACGATCGACGGATCGCAGGTCTCGATGAACCAATTGTCGTAGAGCCGATCGAGGTCAGCCTCGAGCACGTTCACCTGCTCTTCGATCACGCGCAGGAACGTTTGGAGCGGCCCGCCCCGCTCCGCGTCGCGCAGGCGATGTATGTAGGGAAGCAGCGCGTACAGGCGCTCGGCTCTCGGGATGCTCACGATGCCACCTCCGTCAACAAGAGCAAAGCGGGCGTGATGCGCGCGAAGTACAGCACCTCGCCCGCGTCAGCAGAGAACGCCCACGTGCGCCGTCCGGCGTCACGGGCGCCGAGCAGCTCACTTAGCCCGAGCTGTCGCTCGAGCAGGAGTTCGCGCGCCGCCGCCTCTTGTTCCGGCGCGGTGCTCGACCTCGGGGCAGCCGACAGCGAGGCGGGGCGTAGCGGCCCGAAGGCGTCCACGTCGATGCTCCGCACACCGGCGACCGACTGCATCGGTTCGAGCACCGCCGAGAGGTAAGCCGGCTCGCCGATCGCGCGCGCGTCCCACCCTTGACGCGACAGGATGCGCTCGCGGAGCGCACCCTCGACTTGCGGCCAGTCGTAGCGCGGGTCGATGCGCACCGAGGCCTGAAGCAGCATCGGCACGGCCTTGGCCACCCTGACCACGGGGCGGAGCAACGGATCGCCGTACGCCTGGAGCGCGGCGCGCAGGTTCTTCAACAGGTCCGAGCCTTCCTCGATCAGCACGTCCTCACCACCTGCGATCACGATCTCGACCGTACCCTGGCGCTCGCGCGCGGTCGCCTTGGTGACGCCAGCGAAGTTGAGCGCGAAGTCGGCGTGGTCGGTCACCGACACCAGCCGGTCGATCGAACGCGCGGCGATCGGGATGCGCTTGCGGATGGCGTCGCGGTCGTCGGCGTCGGCGCCGCCGGACGAGCGCACCGGGTTGACGACCTCCTGCACGCCGATCGGCCGCGTGACGAGTGCGTTGATGAGGCCGACATCGACGTTGCCCGAGGCGCCGATGCCGACGCGATAGCGCGCGGTCAGGTTCTCGATACCGGTCGGGAAGCGCGCGCCGCGACGACCGTCGCCGCCGCGGATCTCGTCCTTGCGATCGCTCATCGTTCGGCTGCGCACGACCTCATCGCGCGCGCCGAGCAGCGAGTACGAAGGGACCTCGGGCCACAGCACGCCGCTCACGCGCACCGCCAGCGAGCTGGCGATGCCGGACGGCGTGGCCGCGGACTCCCAGGTCCGCGGCCCTTGACGCAGCGTGAAGCGCTGCTCGGAAACCGAGGCGTCGCCGCTGCCCAGGACCTCGTCACGCGTTTCGCCGTGCGTCGCGTGAACGACGTTGCCGCGCACGATCACGCTCGAGCGCCGATACACGTTGCGTAGCGGCGTCGCGAACGTGATACGCGTGTAGCCGCTGCTTCGCACCGCGGCCTCGGGCGCGTCGCCGCTGAGCGGCTCCTTAGCGTGGAGCAGCGCTGGGTCGCGGCTGAACAGAACGCTGCAACTGGCCACCTTCGCGACCTCGGCGACGCGAATGCCGGTCACGCCGGGCAGGTCGCGCTCGCCCTCGACGATGACCAGACGACCAGCAGGCATGTCGCCGACCGCGCGGTCGAGATCGATGAAGTCGCCACCGACGGGCAGCTCGATCGGCTCACCCACGAGCGAGAGCGGCTCGGGTTGGGCATAGGCGAGCGAACGACGGATCGGCTTGATGTCCGCCGACTTCGGCCCTTCGCTCGCGCCCTGCGGCTGCCACCAGGCCTCATCCAGCTCGGCCAGCGTCGCCTTGCCCGGCGCGCCGTATGCCAGGCGCGACTGCACCTCGATCGCATCCACCATGAACACGTGCGTCGTGAGCTCTTCTGCGTCGGGCTGGTCGGCCGGCGGCGCGCGCAGCACGAGCGGCGTGCCCACGCGAATCGCGGCGAGCTCGCCGGCGAGGAAGAGCCGATTGCTCTTCTCGTCTGCGGCGGGCGCGTGCTCTCGCGGCTCCGATACCGAGGTGGTCTTCCTCTTCTCGAGGACGCTCGAGATCTCTTGGATCGGCGGCACCGCGTGCCCGAATACCTGCGCACGCACGCGCATGACGTACACGCGCGGCGCCGGCTCGGGCTGCACCGTGTGCGCCAGCGCGGCGAGGTATTCTCGTAGGTCGGGGTGTCCGGGCGCGATCAGCGCGATCGCCTCGGCGGTCGGCAGCAGTGTGCCACTCGCGGACGCATCGGCGGCGAAGCCGCCGCCGGCGAGCGTGTCCAGCGTCCGCCCCGCGCGCGCCAAGCTCGCCGTGGCAACGATAGGTTGTGGCACACCTGGAACCGGCGGCGCAGGCTCCGGTGTCGGCGGGTCGGGAACGTCGGGCGCGTCCGCAGCGACCTCGTCCCACTCGCCGCCGCGAATCCAGGCCCGATCCAGCGGCACGAGCCGCAACGTCGTGTGCGCGGTCTCGGGGTGCGGCCACGCCTCGCTTACCCGATACACCTCTTCGGGCTTGGGCTTCTCGTTGACTTTGCGCGCTGGGTCGGCGACCAAGACCACGTCGCCGGCCTGCACGTTCTGGCCGGTGCCTGCGAGGAAGATCTCGATTCGCCCCGTCGCACGCACGCCGCCGAAGCCGTGTCTGGGGTCGTGCGGCCGCACGATGTACTCGCGGCGGATGTAGCGGCCCGTCGCGCGCCCGCTCGCCACCATCGCGTTCCACTCGGCCTGCGCATTGATCGCGTGGCTGGTCTCGAACATCTGCGCGGACTGCCCGGGCCGCGGCGACGACTGCGTGCGCGTACGCTCCGGGATCTCGCCGTCGAAGCCCGCTTGGACCGTGAAGGCAAGGTGCACGCTGGCGGCGACGCCCGGACGAGGCTCGTAGCCGGTGAGCCGACCGAGCTCGATCACCGACCGCTCCTCGGTGGCGGTGCGCAAGTAACCTTCGTTCGCGATGCGCTCTTGGTAGAAAGTCAGCACGTCGGAAAGGCACGCCCAGCCATCGAGCAACGCGGTGGCCGCTTCAGGGTCGCCGCCCAGCAAGAAGCTGCGGTGCGACTCGCCAAGGCAGCCCTCGGCGCCGCGCGAGCTGGCGGCGCTCCCGCCCAAGTCTTGCTCCGCTTGCAGCGCCGACAGCCGAGCGACCATCGTGTTGAAGAAATCGGTGTGCGTACCAACGCGGTACGACAGCGCGCCCTGCCCTGGCGGATTGTCGAGCGGATCGGGCGCAAGGCGGCCCACGCCCTCGCAACACGTGCAATCGCAGCTCATCGTCCACCTCCGATCGACAGCTCGATCACGCCGTGCTCCGGCATCGCAGGATCGTGCTCGAGCTGCACGATCTCCAACGGGCCCGTGCGCAACTCCCCAGCGTCGAGCTCGCCCTGATCGCCCTTGAACAGCCGCTCCATGCCGAGCACCGAGACGTCGATCACGCCCGGCACCGCCTGCACCGCGGCGACCAGCGCGCTGAGCGCCAACGTCTGCCCGAACGTGAAGCGGTCCGGGTGAAAGAGCCCGTCGCGACCGACCAGCGCCTCGAGCACCGCGGCGCGAACATGTGCGCGCTGGTACTGCGGACTCGCGCAGACCTGGAGGCGCACGCGCACGGGCACATAGCTCGCGGCGCTTACGCGTAGGTCGTGGCCGATCCGCCGGTAGCGCTCGAGGTCCAGCTCGATGGTCGCGCGGAGCGCCGGCGTCGCCGGCTCCTCGCCCTTTGGATCGAGGCCCACCAGCACCTCGTACCAGCTTCCCGTCCAGCGCAGGGCCGCGGACGCCCGCTGTAGCTCCTCGTGATCGCGCAGCGCGAGGCTCGCGTAGTCGTCGGGGATTACTGCGCGCTCGCGGCGCTCGCGCAGTGACGCCGGCGCCAGCAGCCGGACGTCGTCGACCGGCTCCGGTGCTTGGCCACCGGCCGCCGGCAACGGGTTGCGCACCCCGACATGGCCGCTCGTACCGCTTCGGACCGCGACGTGCACGATCGACTCCGAGGCAACGTTGCCTGCGGGGCCGTTGCCGATCCGATAGTGAGCCTTCACCGCCGTGCCTGGCTCGGGCGCAAGGCCGTTGACGTCGTCGCCGAACCGCAGGTGTGCGTCGCCTTCGTCGTCCATCTCGACCACGAAATGGACGTCGTCGGCGCTCGACTCGAGCAGGTCGCGCTTGGGCCACCATGTGCGGTCCGGCACGGCGCCGTGCGCGGGCGTAGCGAGCTGCAAGGCGGGCAACGCCGCGCGCGGGTCCGAGCGCAACATGACGCTCGCCGCCGGCGGCAAAGAGATGTGCGCAGCCTCGCGATCGAGCGCGTTCGATGACGGTAGCGGCGCACGGAACGTCAGCGGGCCTCGCGGCAGCTGCGGACGCAAGCGCGTGGCACGCACCGTAGTGAATGCGGTGCGCCCGGGTCCTTCACACGTCGCGATCGGCGTCTCGCCCTCGACGCTACCTAGGTCGTCGCTCACCTCGCGCCCGTGGTCGACGAGCACGACGTTCCCGCGGGCGACGCTGACGTCTTGAATCGGCTCGCAGCCGTCGTCCGGGTTGAGCGAGGACAAGCACAGCGCGAACGGCAGCGCGTCCTGGGCCACCCACTCGACATCGTAGAGCCGCTGCTCGCCCTCGACCACGGGGTCGTGCGCAAGCGTCACCGACTTCAGCCGCACCGCGTGGCGGTGGGTAGGATCGGCATGCTCGGGGCGGCCGGTCCGCGGACCCAGGACCTCTTCCAAGATCAAGACGTCGCCGGCTCCGAGCGGTGGCGCCGTTGCGCTCGGGTCTTCGTGGTCAGGCGCGATCTGCAGCGTCGCCCGGGTCGCCCCTCGCGGTAAGCAGCATTCCTCGCCACCCCACGTATAAAAGCGAATGCGACCGAGGGCGGATTTGATCTCGATGTGCTCGCCGTCGCGCAGCGCCTCGTTCACCGGCAAGAACACCTCGAGCGGCGTTCCGGCTTCGATTGCCTCCGCGACCGACTCGGCGCTGACGAGTGCGTGCCACCCTGCAACGCGGGTGTAGAAGGCCACGTCGGCCGCGCGCCAGCGATCGTTTTTGTCACTGCACACCGCCACCCAAGCGCGCGCGTTGACGCCCTCGTGCATGGCGTAGTCCACCAAACGCGCGTGCCGGCGGATCGAACGGCGCAAGCGCGCTGTCTCGAGGTAGGCCTCCGTCGCGATCACATCTTGGCGGTAGCTGAGGTGATCGCCGACGTACGCCATCAGCTCGACGAGCGTGACTCCGATGTCGGGCACGTGGCGCTCGCGCCATGCCGGCAGCACCAGCGAGAGACGCTCGAGCAGCAGCTGCCGGAAGCTCGCATAGTCCTTGGCGGTGTAGTCGAGCAGCGGCCCGGCGGTACCGCCTCCGTCGCACGCCTTGCGGCGCTCCGCGCAATCCAGCGTGGCGGGGCAATCGAGCTTGAACGTAAAGCTCGCGCGGTCGTAGCGTGGGTCGACGCCTTCGAGCGGCTCGAGCGCCGCCTCGTCGCGGTCGCGGTCGCGGATCAGGCGAATCGTGTAGGTCGAGGCATCCCCCTCTTCGTTCAAGTCCAGCTCGACGACCTGATCACCTTCGGGATCGGCTACGAGCTCGGCGGCGCGAACGCGCAGCCCGCGGATCCGCCGGCCGCCTTCGATGCGCCACGCGCGCGGCTGGAGCAGCGCGTCGGGAGCGCCGCCGAGCAGCCGCACGCGCAAGCGCGGGCGCGCCGGCAGCGACGAATCGACCCCTTCGTCATCGGCGTAGCGCCGGTATTCGACTGCGTCGATCCCGGTAAGCGCGGACGTTGCGCGCACCGCCGCTCGGCGCTCGCTGGATCGGCAGATCACCTCGGTCATCGCGGCACCTCGCTGCGAAACCGCTCCTCGCGGCGCTCGCCGGTGCGTCGCACCGCGAAGCGGACGGTGATCGCCAGCACGCTGTCCTCGGCCACGACCTCGACCGCGTGCGGCTCGATCACGTCGCCGAGCCAGCGCTGGATCGACGCCATCACCGTGTACTGCACCGCCGCGGCGAGCTCGGGGCTGTTGGGCTCGAACACTTGGCGCAAGAGACCCGAGCCGAAGTCCGGCCGGTTGACCCGCTCGCCGGGGCTCGTGAGCAGCAACTGCTCGAGCATGTCCCGCAGGTGATCGCCCGCGGTCGTTGTCGCGGCCGCGCCGAGCGCATCGAAGTGGAAAGGGTGATCGATGTTCATGGCTCAACCCACGTTGATTGCGGCGCCGTCTATGGTGACGCTGCTCGAGCTGATCTCGGCGACGCCGCACACCGGCGCCGCCGCGCCGGGTACCTGCTCCGTCGTGAGCTTGATGCTCTGGCCGTCCAGCTTCAGACGGGTGCGCGGGACGACTTGCTGCAGGTGCTCGACGCTCAAGGTGTCGCCATCGAATGTCACGACCCACTTGCCGACCTTGAGCACCCCCTTGTTCGGATCGATGCCGGCCAGCGGTGCCAGCGCCGCCATCGTCATCGGCAGCGCCTGCGCCTCGGGCGGGAAGAAGCAGCCGGTCCAGATCGGTCGGTTCGGGTTGCCGTGCTCGAACTCCGCCCACACCCAAGCATCCTTGGGAGGGATGAAGAACAGGCCCGTCCCACCGCCTGGCGTCGTACCCGCCGAAGCGAGCGGAAACGCGGGCAGCGCCCAACCCGAGATCTGCGTGCCGAGCACGTCGGGGATGCGAAGCTTGAGTCGGCCAATCTTGTAGTCGTCCGCGTTGCTCTCCACCTGCGCCCGGTATTTGCCCCAGAACTCTCTACGTGCGTTGCTCATGGTGGAACCACCGGGGTAGGAGAAATGAATCCACTCCGCTTGAGCGTGAAGCCTTGCTTGTACTCTCCGGGCTGGATGCGGTGAGTGACCTGCTCCACGTTGTAGAGGCCATCCCACGTGAGGCCCATGCCGCGTATGCCGACCAAGCGGCGCGATCGCAGCACCGCTCCGTAGCGCACGCCGTCGACCTCGCCTGTCAGCTGGATCGGGTTGCTGCTTCGAGCGGTCGCGGCGAGGCCTTCGAGCAACGCCTGCGCGGGCGAGAGCCCCGTCGTGTTGCGGGCGACGGAGGTTCGCAGCGAAGGCGCGGCGCGCACCGTCGGCGGCAGGGCCGTGATCGGCGGGATGGAGACCGGGATCTGCACGCCCGTGTTCGGTTCCGTGATGTTCACGACCGGCGTCGCGGGGCCGAGCGCGTCGTACGAGCCGGACAGCGGACCCTCGCTGGCACGGTGGCTGTTTTCGCCGACGTTGATCGCCGGCTGCGGCAAGCCTTGTGGCGCGTCGGGCCCCCAGTACGCGCGCGACACGCCGGGCGCCACCGGCTCCACGAAGAACACGAAGCCGTTGTTCTCCGCCAGGTGGCGGATGCACGCGAGGTCGGTGCCTTGCCACGTCGGCGTGAGCTCGGTAGGCAGCGGTACGCCCGTGGTCGGCGTGACCACCGGCATGATCTGATACCGCGCCAGGTACGGCGCGAGCAGCTCGGTCACGATCGCGAAGTCCGGTCGGAGCTCGAAGGTCCGGCTGTGTTCTTCGAGGTCCATCATGAGCGTGAGGTCCTCGCCCGTGACGTGCAGCACGCTCTCGCCCGCCTCCGGTGAGCACGTGAACTGGAGGTTCGTGACGATGCCGTCGATCAGCACCTCCGGCATCGCGCCCATCACCAGCGTCACCACGACCCGCGCGGGCGGCTCGAACATCCCGCTCGCGATGAGCGAGCTGTCCAGCAACGCATCGCGCCCCACCGCGAAGGTGAGCTGAAAGCCGTCGCGGCCGTTGTTGCTCATGCGTACTTCGACCGCGCGCAGCGCCTCCATGACGGCAAACGGCGCCGGAAGGGGCAGCGTTGGGCCGACCTGGAGGAACAGCTGTATGCCGAGGAGATCGATCATGGGGACTCAACGCAACGTGGGCATCGGAATGATCAAGACACGGCCGGGATCTCGCGTGAGGTCGTCGGGGCGCTCGGCGCGGTTGGCGTCGCATACGCGCCAAAACAGCTCAGGGTCCGCCAAGTGCCGCGCAGTCACGTTGTCGATGCGGTCACCGGCGACCACGATGTGCTCCGCCAGCGGCACCGGCGCCACCAACGGGATGAAGCGCCTTCGCACGTAGCGTACGACACGACCCTCCGTGGTGGCATGCTCGGTTATCTCGACGCCGGCGTAGCGACTGCTGGGCTGAAACATGCTGGCCTCCGTTCAGAAGATTTTCAGCGAGCTGCCGAAGTTTGCGACGCTCCACCCGGTATTGCTCGTTGCGAGCAGCTCCTTGGTCACCTGGTGCACCATGAACAAAACCGAGCCGGCGTGCGTAGGCGGCAGGTCGTAGTAGCTGAGCACGGTCATGGTCAGATCGACCCGCGCGCGGATTGGGTTGAGCATGTTGTCGTGTGCTTCTTCCGTAATCGTCATGTCGGTGATCTTCACCGGCACGACGCGCGACGGTCCCCATACGAACAGGGTGAGTGGTGCCTGCGGGGCGACGATGTTGGTGAGCCCACCTTGCATCACCGCCCAGTTCAGGATCACGAACAGGCTCTTCGGGTAGAGCAGCATCTCCATCGCCGCGACCGGTGCGTGCACGCCCACCGCCGTCGCCGCGCCGCCAGCTTGATCGGCCGCGTCGACCTCGACCTGCACGGTCACCGTCTCCCGCGGCGGACCGACCAGCCTGAGCGCCTCAGCGCGCGCGCCGAGCTCGCGACGCGGCGTACGTGCCGTGAGCTTGCGAGAGATCGTGTCCGGGTTGTATTGGAACACCGCCACGCTCGCGAGCGGGTTGTAGATATCCATCCCGATGATTGCCCCCTTGAGCAGGCGAGGTGCGATGGGTGGCGTCGTCACGAGGCTCTCCGGGGTGGCGTCGCGCGGGCGATCGCGGCGCCCACACCATTCATGTCGTTGTGCTCGGCCGTCAGCAGCGAAGCGCTGCGCGTGAAGGCCTGGGGCGTGCCGGCTCGGAATGCGGCCGCGATGCCTGCGCGCACCTCGGCCTCGAGCGAGGCAACGTCCGCGCCATGCTCGGCGTCAATCACCACCTCGTCGATGTGCACGACGACACGGCGCGAGGTCATGTCCAGCCTCCTATCTCAGCCGCGGTCACGGCCTTCTCGATCCGCACGCACTCATCGCGCGATGCCCTCAACACGTGGCGCATCGATACGGGCGCGTCCTCTGTAGCAGCGAGAAACGCCGCGTGCAGCGCGATGCTGCGGATGTTGCCGCCGGTCACCTGCAGGCGCGCCACGCGATCGAAGTCGAGCCGATCGCAGGGGGTTGCCTGGGGAAAGGACCGCTGCCAAATCCGCTTGCGCTCGACTACGTCGGGGAACGGGAACGCGACGACGAAGCGCAGCCGGCGCAAGAACGCCGGGTCGAGCACCTGCTTGAGGTTGGTCGTGAGGATCGCCAACCCGCGAAACGCCTCGATGCGTTGCAGGAGGTAGCCGACCTCGATGTTGGCGTAGCGGTCGTGGCTGTCGCGCACCTCGCTGCGCTTTCCGAAGAGCGCGTCTGCTTCGTCGAAGAGCAGCACGCACCCGCCGCGGTCCGCCGCGTCGAAGATGCGGGCCAGGTTCTTTTCGGTCTCGCCGATGTACTTGCTGACCACCTGGCTGAGATCGACGCGGATGAGATCGAAGCCGAGCCGCCGCGCGATCACCTCCGCGGCTAGCGTCTTCCCCGTGCCGCTCGGCCCGTGAAACAAGGCTGCGATACCAAGGCCCCGCCCGTCGCGACCCGCAAATCCCCAGTCGTCCAGCACGACTTGGCGGTAGCGAACGTGCGCCTCGATCTGCGCGATCGTGTCGGCCTGGGCGGCCGGCAGCACGAGATCCGCCGCATCGGCGACGGGCGCGATGACCTGCGCGAGCCCGGCGAAGTGCGCACGGTTGTCGGCGCGCAAGCGAGCGCGCAGTGGATGCTCGCCGTCCGGCACGGCCTCACCAGCCTCGACGCGACAACGCCACTCATCGCCGAGCCGCACGATTTCTTCCGCGGAGGGCCGGAACTCGCTGATCAGCTCCTCGAGCACCCCGCCGAGCTGCGCCGCGGCCGAACCGAGGGAGCGCTCCCACAGCTCCCGTCGACCACCGGCGTCGAGCGCTGGGAGCGCGACGTGCACGGACGCGCCGCGCACGACGAAGTTGCCGTCGCTCGACACGACGACGCCCGCGACCCCGGCGGTGAGGGCGTGCGCGAGCTCCACGTGCTCCGCGGAGTCGGTGGCGCTGTGCTCGATCACGAGGCCAGCGTTGCGCAAAATCGCCTCGCGCTGCACCAGCGTCACGAACGCGTCGACGGCGTTCGCTCGCGCCGGACGCACCACGAGCGCGTCGAGCTCTATCCGTTGCAGCGCCGCGCAGCCGACGGTAGCGCGCGCGGGCGCGCTCTCACCCGTCAGCACGACGGTCGGGCAGGAGGGACCATCGAGGCAGCGCGCGACCTCGTCGACGGCGCTCGCCAGGCGCGGCGGCGCGTCCTCCCCGGGCACCTGCACGCAACCGCGCAGCCTGGCATCGACGCCGCCCACGCCCACCACCTCGTGCAAGAGCCGCTCGTCGATTCGGAGCGTGGCGTCGGTCAGCCCGCCGTCGCCTAGCTCGATGAGGCGCCAGCGGCGCAGAGGTGCGTCCGGGGCGAGCGCGCTCCAGTGGGCGTCGGGGAACACTGCGAGCGCCAGCCCGAAGCTCGCGGCCGCGCGCCGCGAGTCATTTTGCAGCTGCGCACAGAGCCGGCCGATCGTGCTCGATAGCTCCACCGCCGCGGCGAGCGTGAGAATCTCGTATTGAAACGCCGACAGCCCGAACAGCTCGCGCACGCGCAGCAGCGCGGGTGGCGGCGAGATGGCAGCCGCCGCTGCTCGTGCGGCAAGCGTCGCCGCGAGACGCTCTTCGTCGAACGCTTCGCCGTTCAGTCGCGCCAGCGCGGCCTCGAGGCGGCACTGCACCACCGCAAGCGCGGCCACGACATAGCGCTGGTTCGCTTCGATCCATGCGGACGGCAGCGGCATCATGGCGCCACCTCGACCGAAGGCGACGGCACGGCGTCCGGCGGAGCCCCCTCCGGCGGATCGACCAGCGAGCTCGTCGCACCGTCGACCTCCACTCGAAGCGGCCAAGACCCCGCCTCGACCTCGGGCGGCAACGTCACTTCGAACGAGGCGTGCTCGCCGGGTACGCCCGGCCCGGGCAACGGCGTGGTCCAGCGGATCGAAACGTTGCCGACGATGGCGCGTACCTGCTGCCGCGGCGCGAGCGCCGGCTCCACCGCGATCTCGATCGCCCCACCGGCGGCGGCCGCGATTGGAGATGCGGTGGTAATGGTCGGCTCCAGCACGAAGGGCAGCGCGTTCGACTCGAGCTCGAACCGCCTCGTCGTATCGCCGCTCTGAAAGGTCTGCGCCACCAGTACGCGAATGGCGTGGATGCCCGCACGCAGAGCGTCCGGGATCGCGACCACGACCTCGCCGTTCGTCGCAGACACCACCGGCACCGGCTCGTCGGTGTCGATACGCGCGCGCGTGACCTGGCCGCTCAGCTGCGCGCCGGTCAGCGTGAGCCGAGCGCGCGCGCCCTGCACGGTGCGCGGCGTGATGAGCGGCGCGATCGACGCGAGCTTGGGCGGATCCGCGAGGCCGCTGAAGATGCCCCGGCGCAGCACGGGCCGCCGCGGCACCGGCGTAAGCGGAGCCTCGAGCAGTACCACAGAGGCCTGCACGGCGATCGAGAGCTCGTACGGCTTCTGCGGGAAGATCGTCCACAGCTTCGTCAGGTCCTCGAGGCTGAGCGGCTCGAGCGTGAAGCGCACGCGCTCGACCTGCTGCGCCAGATCGTTGTGCAGCCGGAGGTAACTGCCGGCCGACGCGTTCTCCGCCAGCTCCTCGATGTCCTCGGGCGTCAACTCCGAATGCGCGTGCAAGCCTGCCGCCGCGGCGCCGAGGATGCGCTGCGGCTCGAGGCCCGCTTCGTCGCCGACGAACGTCAGCAAGTAGTGGAGGTTTGCGGCGAGCTTAGGCCTGCGAGCCAACTCGCCGTTGGCACGACGCGAAGGTAGGTCCTCGTTTCGCAACGAGGCGTTCGGCGTCAGGCGATAGAGGAAGATGTTTACGCCAACGAAGTCGTTGGCGATCTGCGTTGGCCGCACCGCGCCGACCTTGGCGCCGGCAATCGCCGCAGGGGCCGCCTCCGCGAAGGATCGCTGTACGAGCGCCTTGAGCCCTTCGGTGGCGACAGCGATGGCGTTGACGTTGCTCATCGCCGCTTGTCCGCCTCGCGGTGGCTGAGGTACGCGTCGAGCCCGACGGTGGCGCGGCGCGGCGCAAAGGATGGCGCCTCATCCACACTGGCTCGCGGCCGCTGCGGCAGCCGCACCTCGATGCGACCGATGGAGACCTCCACGGTCGTGCTTTGCTCGTGCAGCGAAGCTTCGGCGTCCTCGCGCCGTGCGCGACGCGGCGGCTCCGTGGCCTGCACGGGCGTCACGCGCGCGCGCGTGAGCTTCGGACCAGCCTGTGCGACGCGCGCTGCGGGCGGCACCAGAGTATCTTCTGTAGGCGACGGGGAGGCCAGGTCTTCGGCGAGCGGCCCGCGCACGGGCGGCCCGGCTTCAGTCGCAGCCGGGCGCTCGGCACGGGTCGGTTCCGCGAGGGAACGCCGACGTTCGAGAGCCCGCGCCTCGGCCGGATGCGGCGGCGCAAGCGAGAGCGCAACCCGCTCGTCGAGCACGCCGTGCGGCGCGCTCGCGACCGCGCTGCGCGCGTCCTCCCGCCTTGCCGTCGGCGCCGAGTCGGTCAGCTCGCTCGCTCGCACGCGCGTCGCCTGCAGTTGGGCAGGCTCCAGCAGCTCCGGCGCGCGCAGGCTCGCACGCGGATCGCTCGCGGCGGGCGGCGCTAGGCTCGGCTCGGGCGCCGGCGTTTGCTCCGGCTGGCCCGGCGCCGTCCACTTCCCGGGCGTGGAGAACGCTGAGCGGCGCTGGACCTGAGGAGACGCCGCGAGCTCCGCGAGCGACGGCCCCTCCTCGAGCTCGAACGATGGGCGCGCACCTTGCGGCGGCCGCGCGAGCGGCGGCGCCTCGCGCGCGGTGCTCTGCTCATCCCACGCCGCACGGCCCGGATCAGGCGCCGTCACCGCGTGCGAGACCGGCCTCAGCGTGGCCGCCTCGCCACGTGTGCGCTGCACGAGCCGAGACAAGAAGTCGCTCATCCAGGCCCCACTAGGTCTAGGTACGCCTCACGCCGCTGCGCCGACATCGTCAGCACTTCGGCCTCCGACCAGTGATAGGTGCGCGCGAGCACGTCGATCTCGCGCAGCAGCCTGCGCGCGCGGATCACGACCTCGCGCCATAAAAACTCGCCCGCGTCGAATACGATCGTCCACAGCTCACCGCAGCCCGTGCAGGTCAGCGTGATCAGCGTCTCCGCGTTGCCGTCGCGCGCCGCGAGCGCGTCCGCGACCTCGGCCACGACTTCCGCGGGCAGCTCGCCGGCCGCGACCGGCTCGCCCGCGCGAGACGCCTCGATGACGCACCGCTCGAGCAGCTCGGCACGCGCGGCGGCTACCCCGCTCTGGTGTGTGATCGACGCTTGGTCCCGGCTATCTGGCACGCGGATGAGGAGCTCGTAGCCGCGCGAGGACAGCCGCACCGGCTCCGTGACCGCCGACGCCGACTCCAAGATCGCGCGCAGCGGCGGCACGACCTCGTGGCTCACGCCACAGGCCGGACATTCGTCGACGCCCTCGGCGAGCGCGCCGAACGTCGTCACACGCAAGGCGACCGCTCGGCGCTCGCGCTCGCCGATCGGCAAGGACGCGAGCGCCTCGAGCGACTCATCGGGCGATCCCGCACACAGCATCGCCAGTGTGCGGTCAATCGGATGCAACGCAGCGCACGCGTCCCACAGCCCCAGCATGTCTCTGGCCTCCAGTGCTCGCACGCATCACCTCGGAACCGAGGTCGGCTCCGCGGGCTCCGTGACGCCGTCGTCCATCTCCCAACCTTCGTTCTCGATCTTCACGTGCTCGAGCGCGACCGCGTTGGCGTTCGCGTCGAGGTCCGGCAGCGCTTGATACTCAGACACCCAGCAGCGGTACACCTTGTAGGCGAGCACCTTCTGCCCGGCTTCGTTGTAGAGCTCGATCAAGATGTCGCGGCGGAAGTTGCCGAGGCCCATCTGTGCCTCCGAGCCGCCGACGATGTTGAACTCCTGCGCCGCTCGAGCCCAGTTCTGGAACTCGCGGTCATGCGTCACCCCGCGCTCGAGCGTGATCGCCTCGTACTCGGTGCGCCCCGGCGACTTGCGGCTGCTCGAGAAGTCACCGCCGTCGCGATGCTTCACGACCTCCGTCGTACGCTTGAGCGCGCCGACCTTGCTGACGCCCGCCACCACGTCGGCGCCGAAGCGCACGCGGAACTTGAAGTTCTTATAGGGGTCGAGCCGGTTCGGATTCTGTGTGAACTGGGCCATCGCGTTGTCCTCTTTAGGCCTGCACTTGGCCCGCAAGCTGCTGGATCTTGATGACGACGAACTCGGCAGGCTTGAGCGGAGCGAACCGCACGACGATGTTCACGACGCCTCGATTGATGTCGTCCTGCGTCGTCGTCTCGCTGTCGCACTTCACCTCGTAGGCCTGGCGCGCCGTCGCTCCTTGGAACGCGCCCTGCCGGAACAGCGAGTGCATGAATGCGCCGACGTTGAGGCGGATTGAACCCCACAGCGGCTCGTCGTTAGGCTCGAACACTACCCATTGCGTACCTCGATAGAGCGACTCTTCGATGAACAGCGTGAGCCGCCGAACCGGGATGTACTTCCACTCCGACGCCAGCAAGTCTGCGCCTTCGCGCGTGCGCGAGCCCCAGACCACGTGTCCGATGTTCGGCATGGATCGCAGGCAGTTGACGCCGATGGGGTTGAGCAAGCCGATGTCACCCTCGGTCAGCTTCACCGATAGCGAAGGAGCGCCGACCAAGGTGGCGGCAAGCCCCGCGGGCGCCTTCCACACGCCGCGCTCGACGTCCGTGCGAGCCATGACGCCTGCGACCATGCCGCACGGCGCGAAGTCGGCGATCACGGTTGGCCGCGCGGGATCCGGCCTGCGAATGCGCGGGAAGAACAGTGCCGCGTTGGCGCTCGCGGTCCCAATATTCGTCGAGGCATTGACCGCGGTCACCACGCTGTCACGGTCGACCCAATCGCGCGGCGGGTCGATCAGCAACAGCGCACGGCGCCGCTTGCAAAGCGCGACCGCGTCTTCGATCAGCTGATTCTCGATATCCGTCGCGCGATCGTGCGGCGGAATGCACAGCAGGTTGAACAGATCCGCGCGCTCCAGCGCATAGATGCCCTTGGCCGTATCGCCGCTCAGCGCCTGTTGGTCGAGCGCCACACCATCGAAGCCCTGGGCTTCGTCGGCGACGCCGATGCTCGTCTCGTTGCCTTCGTTCTTGCCCCACAGCTCGTGCTCCGCGTCCGGTGCCGCGCTCGCCGCCGGTCGGCCCTCGTCGCTCGGCGCGAATCCGTCCGTCACGATCAGCTTCGACTCCGCCTTGAGGACGTTGTCGACCCTGCGCCGGTGATCCTCGCGCAGCGAGAGGTTACGAAACACCTCGAGCTCGGCGACCTCCGCGACCTTGCCGTTCGTGCCGTAGCGCACGAGCCCAACCGACAAGTTGAACAGCGAGTCGTCGCCAGGCGCTACCTGGTGATCGATGCGTACGCGGAGGTCATTGGCCCACGCGCCTTGGCTCACCGCTTGGAGGGTCAACGCCTCATCGACTGCGATCGACGCCTTGCCTGCAGAGGGGTCGACCTCGGCTTCATCGTCGTCGTCATTCGCCTCTTGGGCCTTGAAGCCGCGCACGATCACCGCCTGCGCGCCGCCGTTGGCAAAGAAATCGCGCACCGCGTAGGTCATCGGGCTCGTGAACCACAGCCCTCCGAACCTGCGTTCGAAGTCACCGTAGCTCGTGATGACGATCGGCTCGTCGACCGGACCGCGCCGCGTTCGTCCAACGAACGCCGCAATGGAGGTCGCGACGCCGGTGATCGTCCGAACGCCACTCGGAATCTCCTCGATATAAACACCCGGATAGGTCAGTGCACTCGGCATCTAGTCCCCCGCGCTGGTCGAGCGCCTTCGTATTGCACGCAGTGCGGCAACCTTCGGCCACTCCCCAGCAGTTGGATCCGTTCTGTCAGGTTTACGTGGTCTTCTGCTTCGAATCGCAAGGGGGCCCAATGAACCCCGACACACTCGATCACTCTCTCATGCAGCTATCGTGGCTAGTTCCCATTGGCAGTCGTCACAACGTGCCGGTCGTGACCTTGAGCTGACCAGCCGCTTCGATCGTCACCGAGCCGCCGTAACTGCACGCGCACGTGTCGCTCTTCATCAGCGCGGCCCGGCTCTCGATCTTCACCTTGATCGAGCCCGGCGCCCACGGCGCCGATATCGCGGGCACACACGGCATCGGCGTGAGCACGCCGTTAGCCGCGCTCGTCGCCGATGCGACGGACGGGTTGTTGATGGACTGGCACATCCCGAACGTGGCGACACTAAGCAGCGTGTTGTCGTCGACGTTGGCGGAGCCACTCGCCCCGCCGTTGTTCTTGACCCGACGCACCGGCAACACGACGAGCGTGCACGGCGAAGTCCCCATCGAGCACTTGAGCGCGGCCCCGGCCGCGACCTGGTCCGTCATCGCGACCTCCCGGCCACCACCGCGGCGGCTGTGCGCCAGCGATTCATCGGTCTCCTGGTCGCTCCCGCTGACGAGCAGCCCCCCCCACGATTAACGTGCGGAGCCGTCGTGAAGCGCGAGAATGCGGTCTTCCCACGCCGCCGTGACGAGGTAACGACACGCCGGGCGGCCGAAGTCTCGCCCACTTGCTTCCATCGGCGCGCCGCGCTTATCCAGCCCGACGGCGCGCCCGCCGGCCCCCGCAGCCGTTTCGATAGTGAGCGCGGAAGAGCGCGATGCCCGCACCCGCCCCGCGCAACGGCTGGGTCCACCTGCACCCCGGGACCCTCGCGCTCGAAATTGTGAAACGTCTCGGGCATCAGCGACTCGTTATCTTCATTGATAGCAGGAGCAGCTATCGCGAGAACATGGTCAATTGTTCGGTTGCAACGCCGCTGATGCGTCTGGGTTGCTCCCCGCGGAACCGCGCGCGCAGATTCCCGCATCCAGTTCGTCGGTAACGGGTTCGCTACGCTTGGTAGACCGAATGACATCGCGCGACGGGGGCGGAGGCAGCGCTTGGAGCGGATACAACACGCATCTTGACTACCCACATTACTACCCACATCGTTAGTTTTTTCAGCGCGTCCGGCATGCGTTTTTCGTGCGCGTCCTGATCCAGTTAACTACCTTCCGTAGCTGGTCGCGAGGAGGCCCGAATGAGACAGATGTTGCCTGCAAGGGAGTCAGTGCCGCTGGCGGCAACGCGAGGCCAGGGCCAACCGAGCGCTCAACGCGCGCTTCCGATCAGCGCGTTAGCGGATCCGCCCGCCTCGATGGCTACCGAGTTGCCGGCGCCCCTTTCCTGGTGCATCGGCGATGCGGCCACAATCATACCGCCTCTGCAGCGCAAGATGTCGGTCAGCAATCCCAGTGATCCCCTTGAGCTCGAAGCGGACATGGTGGCCGAGAACGTGATGCGAGCTGTAGCGCCGACGCCTCTCGCACTGGCGGCGATGACTCCATCCGCTCTGCAGCGCAAATGCGAGGACTGTGACTCGGAGGAAGACGTGGAAATTCATGCCAAGCGTACGCTGGTCGACGGAACGAGCTCCGTGCTGCCAGCGAGCCTGCACGTCGAGGCGGCAGTCAGGTCCGCTGTGGCTGGTGGGCGGCCACTACCCGATTCGGCGAGGTCATTCTTGGAACCGCGGTTCGGTCACGACTTCAGCCGCGTGCGCATTCACACCGACGAGCGCGCTGATGCAGCCGCGCGCACAGTGCATGCTCGCGCGTTTACGCGCGGGCATGATATCGTTTTTGCCGCTGGCGAGTATGCACCGCATTCCTCGTCAGGCCTGCGGTTGTTGGCTCACGAATTGGCCCATGTGCTGCAGCAGCAAGGGGGGCGGCGCAACGCGCTATCCACAGCCAGCGCCGCCGAGAGCGTTCGACGGAATCCCGAACCGTTGGTGCCTGGTCGGACGCAACAGTTCGACTTGCAGCGCCAACATGCGGCATCCGAGCCTCGGCCGGCGGCTCGACAGCCCATCCGCGTGCGTTGGCGAGGAACCTTGAGAGGCTCGCTCTTTTCGTTCATCAGGCCCTATGCTGCTTCGGCAGAAGATGCTGCGCGCGTGACGAATCTCGTACTCGAGAGTGCGATCCAATTCGTGGTTCGTGGACGCAGCGTTTCCCGCGAGGAGTGGGAGCGAACGCGAACGTCGAGCTTTTACCTGGACACCGCCTTGGCGGAGCTGTTGTCGCGACAGCTCGGGCTAGCGCCCGCCGCATTGCAAGCTCAGGCGCCGAACGGCACGACTTCCGATGAGGAATCCGTGTTGACGCACGGGCCCGCGCCGGCTGCAGCGCGGCGCGGTGAGCGTGCCGCGAAAGAGCTCGGCCCAATTGCCCCGACGCACGCGGATTGGCTTGTGTTCGAGAGCAACGAGCCTCTTGCTCGTCTGTACTTGCGGCTTATGGAGCACTACGCCGGGTTGCGCTTGACCGATGTTAACAACGGCGCTGCTGCCGGAGGGTTCAGTGTCGATGAGCTCAACGCGCTGCTGGCCGGTGACCGCCATCTCCAACACTTTACCGACCTCATTGCGCAAGCGTTCGCAGAATATCGCGACGCCGGCGGCACCGATTTAGAGGTCTTCTCGACGTTGATCGAGCGCATTTTGGAGCAATTCGTGTGGGGCAACCCCACCGCCACACGTAACCAGCTCAAGATTGGCGTTGGTTGGCCCGAGCAGCGGTTGGGCATCGTCGATCGCGGATCCGAGCTGTTACTCTACGATGGCTTGGCCGCGCCGCTCCCCTCGTTTGCGGGAACGATGATGCGTGATCACGGCTTTATCGGCGCTCAGCAAGCTCAAGAATTCGGAATTAACATTGCCGATATCGAGGATCCGGGGCTGCGTCAGCTGCTGAACGCGCTCCGTCAGCAGTTCGGTGACCCGACTCGGATGGTGGGGCAAGCCGCCCGCGTGTATTTCCAGAACACCGAGCTCGTCAATGCCCGCGTGCAAGAGGGGTTGTCGACGGAGGTCAAGCAAAGGTTCCTCGACGCACTGCCGATTTTCATCGGGTTTCTGGCGGGGCATGGGTTGGCTACGCTGCTGATGGCTTCGGCCAATCCGATCGGTGCGGGCATAGGCCTCGCATTGCGGGGCTTGCTGACGGCCGCGGGCTACCTGCTACAGATTGAATTCTTGGGTTCTGCAATGCATCGCCTGCTCAGCGCTGCGGCTCACCTCAGCCGCGTGCATCGGAATGATGACGGGTCCTTGACGGCACTCTCACAACACCATTTAGACGAAGCCGCCGCGCCCATTCGCTCCATGGTGGCCGATCTCGCCTTGACCGTGGGCACCATCGGTTTGGGGCGCTTGCTGCGAGGGCGCGTAGCCATCGAATGCACTCGTTGTCGGTTTCGGCGGCAAAGGGGTAGAGAGCAGCGGCGTCGCGGCGAGGGTCAGCAGCTCGGCTACACGCTCGAACAAATAGCGGCCATTCGCCGACAAATCATCGCTCGCGGTCAGGTGACCGAGATCGCGGGCCGACAGCACGCCGGCGCCCTCGACCATGGCGTTCCGGACGCGATCGTGCTGCGGACGATCAACAGTCCGCAGAACATTTTCGTTTCTCGCAACGGCAATTGGCTATTCTACAAGAATGGAACCGTGGTCGTGACTCCTCGCGGTAGGCCCGCCTTCATTCGCACCGCCTACGGTCGGGGCGGGCGGATCCCTCAGCGCCGGCTTGCGGACGTGCGAGACCTGCAAGGTACGCCCGAGGCTCGGGCTGGAGACGCCGAACCTCCGGTTCGACTTGGCGAATGGCTCGCGCAGCAATTGGGTGACTTCGCCGTCTTTCAAATCTGGCCCTAGAAAGCCGTATGGCCGACGCAAGACTTCCTCGATTCGAGATCACCGAGCCGTTGACGCCAACTCCGTCAGCAGTCAGCATCCTGCGGGCGCCAGAGGAGCTGCTCTCGGTGGAATGGGCGACGCCCCATGACTTTGGCCTTACTGCCGGAAGTGAAGGCCTGGGCTGCGAGTTTTTCTGCGACAGCGCGGGCCGCGTCTACGGTCTCACGCTCGAGCTCTTGCCTTTCAGCATCGTGGACATCGTTCAGCACGAGCTATTGAGCCCTATCGTTTCACTGTTAGGTCGCCAGCGGCGGCGGGGCGCAATTAGGGCACTGCGTCCGCAGCGTGTTCCGATCAACGCCAATGCCGTTTGGCTCATGCCGGATCTCCAAACGGCAATCTTTGCGTTTTCGGATACGGCTATCTCCCCGCCTGGTGCGTTCGAAGTGGCTTGTGCTGATACCGACTTGGTTCAGCCGGCGCTAGGAGTCACTTTCGGAATCGAGCGAGTGAGCGGTCAGCTGCGCTGGATCGCGATCGAACGTATTGGCATTGGCAGCCAGCAGAGCATCTGGGGCTTGGACGTAACCAGCGCCGCATACGGTGACGCGACAATGGACGCGATCAACCAGATCCACAGGGCTTATTACGAGGACGCGGAGCCGCGCGAGTTTGCGGAGCGCGCTGAGGTCTCCCTTGCGAGCCTTCGGCAAGTGGCGTTCGAACGCCCCAGTTCGAATCTGGCGCCGGTGATAGAAGCGGTTCGACGCCTGGTAGAGCATCGCGTGACGGACCTGTCGTTCGACGACGAGGCATCGTGGGTGTGAGTGCCAGCTCGGCAGCCCGACTGGACCCAGCACTGAACCGGTGTGCCAGGCCTCCCAAGCGTGCGCGGGCTGCACGGATTGCTTCGCTGGCGGCCCTTCGTTGCACGACATTTGCCGCAAACCTGAGCGTTCAACACCAAGACTCAAGTATTACTGCCCTGACTGCGAATGGGCCATCAAGTGTACCCGCAATTGCTTCTTGGTGAATCGCGAAGCGGCCCGGGCTCGTAGGGGCATACCTCGCAGGGTATGCCGCGGAGGATGCAGCGGCACGAACGCGGTAGAAGCCAACGCGGCAGGGGTGCCACTGTCCAGGCGGCGTGGACTACCTGGTCAGAGAGATGCAAAGCGCGGCGCTGAGGTGATTGCAAATGCACGGCCGACGAATGGGCGTGCGTGGACGTCGAGCCGCCGTAGGCGTCAGCCACGCCACTACGCTCACCCGCGGCTCTCCGCGCTGCCGAGCACGTAGCTCGTGATGAGCTGGGTGAGCTCGGCGATCAGACGATCGACGTCGAGCCCGTGAGGTCGTTCCAGCAGGTGCGCCAGCATTGTGGCACGGACCGATTGATAGATGATGAAAGCGGCGGCTTCTAGGTCGGTCACGCGTAGCGGCGCGCGGATCGTCGCGAGGAAGTGGCGGACGAGGTCGATCACGCGACGATCGAAGGCGTGAACGTGCTCGGATTTGGCGACGCGCAGACCTTCGATGGTGAGGACACGGTGCAGCCCGGGTGACTGAGAGTAGAGCTGGGCGAGGCCGCGCAGGGCGGCAGTGACGGTTTCGATCGGCGCCTTGTCGATGTGACCGTCGCCGAACACCGCCTGCATCACCGCGAGGGTGCGCTCGAACTCGCGATCTTGCAGGGCTTCGAGGATAGCGTCGCGGTGCGAGAAATATTGATAGAGCGAGCCGATGCTGACGCCCGCGACCTCTGCGATGCGTTTGGTGGTGGCGGCGTCCAGGCTTTCGCGATCCAGGATTTGCGCAGTGGCTTCGAGGATCGCGCGGACGGTCTCCTTGGCGCGCGGTTGGCGAGGTTGCTTGCGTGCGTGAACTACCATGACCGCCTGTCGCGGGTTTTACACCGAGAGCGGCCGCGCGACGCGGTCGAGTGAAAAACGGCGGTCGAAGCCGTCGAGGTTTTTGTGGGCGACGGCTTGAAAGCACTCCGAGGTGCCCTGCAAGGCGATGCGCCACGACCAGCCGAGGAAGAGGTTCCAGAGCCGGTACCAGCGCTCACCGTAGCGCTCGCTGATGCGGGCGCGATTCGCCTCCCAATTGTGCTGCCAACGCTGGATGGTGAGGGCGTAGTGGACGCTGACGTTCTCGACCGAGTGGATGCCTAGCCCAGCCTTCTCCATTGCTTTCGACATCTCGCTCAGAGGCAGGGAAGCGTCGGCACCGGGAAAGATGTACTTGTTCATGAAGAGGCCCCACACCATATCTTCGGGCCGCAAGCCGACTGGCGCCACGCCCAGCGGGCCGCCCGGCGCAGGCCGCACCACTGCACCAGAAAAAAACCGTCGTCTTTCAGGTGCTCGCGCACGACCTGAAAGTATTTCGCGAGGTTCTTGACGCCGACATGCTCGACCATCTCCAGGCTGACGATACGATCGTACTTTTGCGCGGGGATGTCGCGGTAGTCCACGCACAGAACGCGCGCGCGGTCGCTCACTCCCTCGCTGGCGATACGTGCGTTGCCGAACGCGGCCCCTTTGGTTGCGAGGGTGACACCGGTCGCGTCAGCGCCGAATTCCTTGGCGGCGTGCGCCACGAGCGTGCCCCAGCCGCAGCCGATGTCGAGCAACGTGTGACCAGGCGCGAGCCGAAGCTTCTCGCAGACGACGTTCATCTTGTTGCGCTGCGCTTGCTCGAGCGAGTCCGTTTCGTCGCGGAACAATCCGCTCGTGTAAATCATCGATTCGCCGAGGAAGGCTTCGAAGAAGTCGTCGCCGCGATCGTAGTGGTCGCGGACGATGCGCTGATCTTGCGACTTGGAATGGATGAGCCACTCCGGCAACATGCGCGTGATCAGAAAGCGCAGGTGACCGCTCGTGATTCGGAAATCCACCAGCTCGGAGCGCGCGTCCAAGAAGGCGGCCAAGTCGGGAATGTCGAGCGAGCCATCGAGGTAAGCTTCATGGAGCTCTGCCATCGATAGGGGTCGAGCTTTGTGACGCCGCTCGATGCGGTCGTCCTTGAACACCACGTAGTCGGATAGTCGTGCCATCGGTACCTCCCAGTGTCGTTTCAGATTGCGACCCAGATGCCATCCCGTCCATTCGCCTTCGGCTCAGGTTTGCGCGGCGATGCCTCGAGCTTCGCTCGGGGCGACGAATGCGCTCGGGACAACCGCGGCCGCCTTCGGCTCACATTTTCATGCCGGTGCGCCGCGGGCGGCCAGCGTGCGGGTCTTCGCTGACGAGCGGAGCTTTACGCTCGAGCTGTCACCGGCAGCTATGCTCCGGAGCTGAGGCCCTCGCGATGCGCGGCGGCGCCATCGTCTCCCCCGCGCGCCCCGCCGCCGTGAATTACCGTGCCCTCCGGCGTCCCCGGATCGTTGTACTGCCCTTCCCCAGCCACCCCTAGGGAGCCGACGGAGGCATCGTGATTGACGCTGTGCCGGGCACCGGCTTCAGCTCGACCTCGGCGTAGCGGCGCTGCGGGAATGTCAGGCGCACCCGCAGCGGAGAAAGGCTGAGCAGCGTCGCCCCGCTGCACACTTGGTCACCGACCGCGGGCCGCGTCGTCGTGAGACCGCCGGAGAGCGCGCCGTCGTTGCTCAGGCAGCTGAACTGGGTGGTCGACGAGTGCGAGTTGAAAAACACGGCGCCGAAGCCCTTTTGTTGCCCTTCGACCGGCGGATGCGTCACGTCAGCGTAGGTGAGCAGCGCCACGTGGTGTTGACCGCCGTAAAAGCCCGTCGCGGAGCCGGCGCGGCGCAGCAAGCCGGTCGGCGCGCACACCGAGTAGTCGATATCGAGCAAGTTGGTGTCGTACACGACGGTGCCGACCGGTACCTCGTCGCAAACCGTGCCGCTCTCGAGCACCGCTCCGGTCGGCGTACCCGTCAGGTCTTCGAACCCGTCAACCAGCGTCGGCGCGGGCGACGTGGGCTCCTGATCGGCGCTGCATAGCGGAACCAAGCGCGGCGTCAGCGCGAGCTCCTCGCCCGGCACGGGCAAGTCATGGCCCCAGCACCACAGCCGATCGTCTTCGAGCACCGCGCACGACTGTCGTCCCAAAGCGTAGCTCTTCGCCTTGCCGGCCCACAGATCTACCTTCACGAAGCCCTCGCGATCGAGCGCCGCGCCGTTGCCCAATTCGCCGTCGTCACCCTGGCCGCGGCAACGCACGACGCCGCTCGGGTCCAAGAAGCACCAGGTCTGACCGTCTGTACCGAAGTGCGTAGCCTCCACGTCGGGCACCAGCTCCGCCTGGGCGCCGCAGTTGTAACCCGCGGTTCCCATGCCGCAGTAGACCGCGTGCCCTTCGGTGATTGCGCAGCCCTTATCGATCGATACCACCTTGTCGCCGCCCACGTCGATCGCTAGCTGTGCGCAATCTTCCCCGACCATGTCCAAGCACGTCACACTGCCCGCTTCATCGAGCGCGCACACCGACCAATCACTAATACTCAAGTCCACCAGTTTCGCGCCGGAGCCGAGCGTGAGCTGGTGCCAACCCTCTTTGAACCAGCAGCTCACGTCGTTGTCGCCGCCGGCCACACAAAAGAGCTCGTTGCCGGCGATGGCTACCAGCCGCGCGTCGACGGGCGCGCCCGGCAGCGCGATCGGGCCGG
This sequence comes from Myxococcales bacterium, assembly GCA_004193285.1. GTDB lineage: Bacteria > Myxococcota_A > Polyangia > Polyangiales > Polyangiaceae > PMG-095. The sequence continues at coordinate 59,093 of SECP01000043.1, forward strand.
CTTTTGGCCCCGTTGCCGCACGGGCGCTCGTCACCGCAGGTAGCTCGCTCGAGCCGCCCCAGTAGTACACGACGCCAGCCTGGTTGACCGCCAGCACATGACCGGACTCGCCAACATTGAGCGTCTTCACACCGCCCGGCACCGTGATGTTTCCCCACGCCTCGCGCTTGCCCGACGTCGCGCCCAAGCACTTCTCCGAGCCGAAGCAGGCAAGCCTGCCATCTTGCTTGAGCACGCACGTGCACCCGTCGGCAAACACCTCCGCCACCTTGCACGTCGCTTCGGTCTCGCCCACCCTGCCGCCGTGACTTTCCCCCGCGGCACCCTGGCCTGCCGCCCCGACGTTGCTGCTGCCGCCCGCCGCGCCGTTGCCGTTGCCACTATCGCCGGAGGAGCCGGACTTACCCGCGGCATTCGACGAAGAGCCGCCGCTACTGGCTTGCCCATCCGGCCCGGAGCCGTTGCCACAAGCCACCACGAAGCTGATACCCAACCCCAACCCCAACCGTAACGAACGCATAATCACCCACGACTAGCCACGAGACGGAGCCGCGTCAAATTCATCAGGGTAAGGGCGACTGCCAAACCGCTTCCCTGATGCACGACGAGGAAGCTCAGTCCGCAACGCTCGGGAGGCTGATGCTGCAATTCGTACAATCCTCGCCCTTCTGGATCACTGCGAGACCCGAGGTAAGTTGAGGCAATCTTCGTGAGTCACGACCCGGAGCTCTCGGGAGAAGGTGAAGGACAGCGTCGGGCTCTTGCCTAGTGGCTCAGCCCCCGAATTCGCACTCGAAAAAAGCGTCGATGAAGGGCGTGTGCGCGGCGTAGACGGAGAGGGCCTTCCTGAACGAAAGCTCGGTGGAGGCCTCCAAAAAACTTGGCCATAGCGCAGCCACGTGCGAGCGCTCAAATGCCGTGAAGGTCAGCGCGCTCTACCAGCTATCCGTCTGTGCAGCGTTCGTGGCGGCTTCTCCGCTTGCCGCGGCCACCCCTTCCTCGCCGCGGGCCCGCGTCACGAGCACCGGCCGAGAGCTCCGCGCGAGCGCGACGACCGGTCAGCGCGGTCGCTCGGATCAGCCTCGGCGGACGACCGGGCTTCGCCAGGGTGCGGTGCTCCCGGTCGCCCAGCGCCGCGAGGCTCCGCGCTCGAAGCGTGGCGCGGACGAGAGCTCGCCGTCGCGCGCGGGGACAACGCGCATCCTGAGCGGCGTCGCGCCAATCCGGCACAAGGTGCTCGCGGGAGAGACGCTAGGAGAGATTGCGAGACGAGCAGCCACCACGGTCGAGGTGCTCTCCGCCCTCAACTCGCTCGGGAAGCAACAGTCGCTCCAGGTCGGTCAAGTGCTCGTCCTGCCAGGCGTCGCCCCTTCGCCGCGGGCCTCGTGGCAATCGTATGCGCGGCCGCCCAGGAGCAAGGGGCTGCTCGACCTCTCGACGCATCGCTCTCGCTTCAGCGGTCAAGCGATGGGGCCGGACGGTCGCCTTCGTTCGGAGACCGTGCGCGCCCTGAATGGACTCCTGGGCGCGGGCGGGTCCCATCCCGTCTTGCCCGAGCGCCTGGTTCGCCTCCTCATCGAGGTCAGCGACACTTTCGGCGGGCGTCCCCTTCGCCTGGTGAGCGGCTACCGAAGGACGTCTTACTTCCAGGACTCACGTCACAAGTACAGCTCGGCCATCGACTTCATGGTCGTGGGTGTCCCTAACGCGATCGTGTGCGAGTACCTCCGCGAAATCGAAGACGTGGGCGTCGGGTACTACCCTAACTCGAGCTTCGTCCACCTCGACGTACGCGACCACTCCGCCTATTGGGTCGACTACGCGGGCCCCGGTGAGCCGCCGCGCTCGACCCCCAACGCTCCGCCGAACCGCTCGCCGTCGCGACCTCCGCGGCCAGCCGATCGCAAGCTGGCCGCAGCACTCGATCGCATTTTAGAACAGACCAAGCGCGGGCTGAACGAAACGGGCGACGGCGAGCCCAGCAAAGCCCCGACCGTCGGCAAACGCCAACCCGAAGGCGCAGGGTCCAGCGCCCCGGCGGTGGCCGAGACCGCTCCCCAAGCACCCTTGGACGAGCTGGCTAGCAGCGCTGCCGACCGCGATTCCACCTAGTGCGGAGGCCTCGACTCTTCGCCGGAGTCTGTCCGCCAAGCGTCACCGGCAGGAGCGCCGCGGGGCGCGCATGCGTTGGATGCGTTGAACTCGCTGTTCGGAATTCCAGCTCGGCACTGACGGTGGCTCACACGTCGCACGCGGCCCATGAGGCAAATGGCTTCAACTGCGCCTGGACATATGATGATAGACAGGAGCTCGTTCATCAACTGGGCTCCCTGTGAGCGCTGACTGTCGATGAGCGCTACCGCGCCATCATCCAGGAGGATTTTGCCATGAACCGCGTTCTCTGCTGGTTGCCAGCCGTACTTTCAATGCTCGCCTGTAGCTCGCCGGACCAACGAGAGTCTGAGCTCGAAGGCTCCGTCGAGCTTTCGCTAAAAACGAGCAGCGTAACGATCAACAGCATCACGTACACGCTGAGCGGAGCGAACTACAGCGAGACCTCGGTCCTGAACGTTGCGAGGAGCACACGTATTTCTGCGCGCTTCGGCGGCCTTCTCCCAGGCGCCTACTCCATCACTTTCAGCGCCACGGACGCCAACGACCCGAGCATCCGATGCACCGGCGCCGCCGGTTTCGACATCGTCGCCGGCCAAGCCAATCAGGTGGGGATCAACCTCTACTGCTGGCGAGATGCGATGGCTGGTAGCGTCGAGATCATCGGTTCCGTGTATCGCTGCCCCACGGTCGACTCGTTCTCTGCCGTCCCCTCCGAAGTCCTGGTGGGAGAGGTCATCCACTTGTCAGCCGTCGTGGACGATCCGGAGTCGAACCTGGTGTACGAGTGGTCGGCCAGCAACGGCACCTTGACCGGCGCCAATACATTGAACGCGGAGCTCACTTGCACGTCTGCCGGTACCGTGGACTTGCAGCTCCTCGCCGTGAATCTCGAGGCCAACTGCGCCCAAACGGCCTCCGGGGTGGCGTACTGCACGGCCGACTCCACGGAGGTACCGGACGAACCGAGCCCGCCTTAATGACCGCGCCCGCGCAGCCTTTGAGCTCGTAGCATCGCCGCCCCGCGCGAAGTAAGCCAACCACGCCGTTCGCGAACGACAGCACTCGCTTTGCTTGGTGCAGATGCGTAACCTCGCGAGCCTGCGGTTTGTAAGCGTAGAGAACCTACTGCTCGCGCGCGAAATCTTCGCTAACCAAGGAATCTATCGAGCAATCGGAGCTATTTCGCGCAGAGTTGGAGCGTAAACCGGTTGAGTGTTCGTGCCGCGCTGGTAGCTGGCTCCATACATGCTTCGCTCTGCACTCGTTTGGATACTGATCGGTAGCCTCAGCTTGATTGGGTGCGGAGGAAGCGAGCCTTGCTCGCAGTGCGGCGCTCAGGGTGGCAGCACCGCGCAGGGTGGCAGCGCCGTCAACGGCGGAACCACGACCGGCCCTGCCGGCGCTGGAAGCCTCACTGGCGGAAGTAGCTTCGCCGGTTCCGCCACGCTAGGGGGCACGACTGGCACCGGGCTCGCTGGGTCGAGCGCGGGTGGTGGAGGCGGCTCCGCTGGCTCGATAGGAGACCCTACCGCGCCGCAGGGCAGTGCCGTTCACATCAACGGCAAGCTGGCCGTGACCGGGCGAAACCTCATCAATCAATCAGGAAGTCCGGTGCAGCTGGAGGGCGTGTCCAGCATGTGGTTGAACTGGGAGGACGACGGCTACGCGGAGAGCCAGCAAGCGCTGCAGTGGCTGCGTGACAACTGGAAAGTGGAGGTGGTGCGCGCAGCGATGGGCGTCGAGCCCGAGGGCGCTTACTTGGCGGACCCAGGGCACGCCAAGGAGCAGGTCGATAAGATCGTCCAAAACGCGGTCGCGCTGGGGCTCTACGTGATCATCGATTGGCACGACCACGAAGCGCTGTCGCACCGAGCCGAAGCCGAAGAATTCTTCGACGAAGTGGCGGGCAAGTACGGCCACCTGCCCAACGTGATCTACGAGCCGTTCAACGAACCGCTGGACGTACCCTGGTCAGAGCTCAAGACGTACCACCAGGCCATCATCGCGAAGATTCGCGCTAAGGATCCAGACAACTTGATCGTGCTCGGTACGCCCCACTGGTCGCAAGACGTGGACGAGGCGGCGGCAGACCCCGTAGGCGGCACGAACCTGCTGTACACGCTGCATTTCTACGCCTGCACTCATGACGAATGGCTGCTCGACAAGGCGCAGGCGGCGCTGGACAAGAACCTACCGATGTTCGTAACGGAGTGGGGTGCGACGCACGCCGACGGCGGTGTGGACGGCATCGTGTGCGAGGCCGAGGCGACCACCTGGCACAACCTGCTCAAGGCGAACCACATCTCTTGGACGTCGTGGAAGCTCGATGGTTGCGAGGATTCGAGCTGCCTCTTCAAAGAGGGCGCTCCCCGGGACGGTGGGTTCGGTGATGAATGGCTGCAGGGCCACGGTCCCTTCGTCCGCGCACGCCTCCAAGATTGAGCGGCCCCCAACGCCGCTCGGACGGCCGCCGCCCAACCTCGGACAAAGCGGCGCGACCGGCGCCCTGGGGCACAACGCCCTGCGCGTCGTCAGTGCGCGTAGTCGGGAATCAACAGATCGTTCGACGGCGCGCCTAGCTTCGTCGACGGCTTCCGGGGCGGGGCTTTGGGGCGCGAGCTCGCGACGCGAGGGCTCGCCCCGCCCGGCGCAGCAAGAGCTGGCGATCCGGAGAGGTCTTGCCCGACGGAAGTGCTCGCGGCGGCTGGCGGAGACGGCGATGGTATCCACGAAGGCCTCGGCGCGGGTTGGGCGGACAGCGGAGCGCCGGAGGCGGGAAGCGCAGCGGCGACGGGATGCCCCGCGGCGAGCGAGCGATCGCGTGAAGGCCACGCCGCGAACGTCAGGAGCAGCAGGCATGCCGCGATCAAGAGCCCAACGCCCTTGCCGACGCGCGAAGGCGACGCGACGGCAGGCTCGGCTGCGTTCGACTGGCTAACCGCCCCGAGCGGTTCCTCCGGCGCTGGCTTGGACAGCGAGATCGCCCTCAGGGAGGAGACGCTCGCAGAGCCGTTCGGCGTCGCCACGTGAGGAAGGCTCGGCGGCTCGCCCAAGTCCGCCTCGAGCTGAGCGCTGCGGACGGCCGCTCGGCGTGCTAGCTGCCGCTCGGCGGCGACGCGGTTGACGAAGCTCGTCACTTCGGCGCGCGCTGCTTCACCAAAGCCCGCAGGCAGGGCGCGCTCGAGCGCCGCGCGCATGCTCTCAGCGCTTGGCCAGCGCTCCTCGCGCCGCCGGGCGAGAGCCTGGAGGACCACCCGTTCGAGCTCGGGCGGGTAACCCTCGCGAAGCTTCGAAGGCGGAACGATGGGCTCATCGCTCACGATGGTGCGGACGACCGCGGCCGCGGTCTGGCCGGTGAACGGGTGCTGCCCGGTGGTGAGCAGGTAAAGCAAGATGCCGCACGCGAACACGTCACAGCGGCGGTCGACGCTGTCGCCGAGGAGCTGCTCGGGCGACATGTATGAGAATTTGCCTTTTACCTCGCCCTGCTGCGTGGTCGAGAGCGCCTGCTGAGTGGCTTTTGCAATGCCGAAATCCAGCACCTTGGCGACCCCGTCGTAAGTCACGAGCACGTTGCTGGGCGACACGTCGCGGTGCACGACTCCCAGCAGCCCCGCTTCGTCACGGAGCTCGTGCGCCGCGTGAAGCCCCGCGAGGACTTGACCCACCAACTGAACGGCGATTGTCCACGGCATGCCGCCGAGCTCAGCAGCGCGTTCGCGAAAGTAACCGAGGGACTCCCCGTCCACCCATTCCATGACGAGGTAGAGCACGCCCTCGTGCTCGCCCAGCTCGATGGTCTGCACCACGTTGGGGTGCTGAATGAGTGACGCGATGCGCGCTTCTTCAGTGAGCATCCCCTCCAACCGCTCCGCGTTGTCGCGCGATGGGAGCAGCGTCTTGACCGCGACCATTTTGCTGAAGCCCCGAGCGCCTTGCAGACGACCCAGCCAAACTTGGCCCATGCCGCCCCGCGCGACTGGCGTCAGCAGCCGGTATCGGCCGAGTGTTTTGCCTTTGAGGTCGTACATCTCCCCTAGCGCCTCGGATCAACGTCCCTTCGCGCGCGGACTGAAGGCCTCCGTCGCCCCCTCGCCGCCGTGAGTGAGACCACGCGTCACCCGGCTTACATCCCCTTACTTCACTCCCCGGGGAGTCGATATCGACTGAATAGAGCTGCAAAGCCCTCGGCGTGCGCGCAGCCCGCGAGAGCCGCCCAACGAGCCGTCGAAGCAGACGGCCGCACGTCGTTGTGGCCACCGCCGACATCGAAGCCACGTATTCTAGCGATCGCCGGTCATGCCCGAGGGCAAAGACGCTCGCGAGCTCTCCGCCAAGTAGGGGAGTAGCGGCGCTGCGGGTCGGGCGCCGAGCCGGCGCAGCACGGAAGCGGCCGTGCGCGCGCCGCCGACAGCGGTCGCGAGCGCGCTCTGGCCGGGGAACACCGAATCACCCACCATCCAAAGGCCATCCAGCGCTTCCGTCGGCCCTGCACCGCGGTAATTGCCGAGCCCAACGCGGCGAGGGAGACCTCCGACCGTGCCAGTAGGTCGTCCCACGAAGCGGGCGAACGTGCGCGGTGACGCCGGCAGGACCTGCTCGATGCCGCGCGACCACTCGGGCGCGCGCTGTTCGAGCGTCTCGCGCATCTTTCGCTGGATGGCGGCGATGTAGCGGCCGGCCTCGGTCTTTGAGTCTCGCAACTCGGAGAGCCGCACATGCGTGGACATCGTGAGCGTGCGCAGCCCGGCGGGGGCGCGCTCCAGCTCCAACCCGCCGCTCAACGAGACGAAGACGTGATTGCCTTCGCGGAGCGGCTGCTCTTCCGAGCCGACGAGTTGTAGGTGGTGCGCCTCGGGCGAGCTCTCCTCGGGAGCGCGGGCGACGGCGTAGAGCATTGCTGCGCCCCAGGCGTTCTCCAGCTCCTCCGACCGGTCGCCGAGCACGGCCGTGAGCGCCGCCGCCTCGCGCGGGTCCACCAAGGCGTGGAGCGCGCTCGGAATCAGATTCGCGACGACGGCGCGCGCTCTGAGCTCGACCCCGCGCGTCGTGACGACCCAGGCGCCGTTGCGCTCGCGGCGTAACCCGGACACTCGCGACGGTAGGCGAGTGTGTACGCCCGCCGCGCGGGCCGCGTTGAGCAGCGCCCACGCCAACGAACCGACGCCGCCGCGCACGTGCGCGGTACCGCGGTAGTAGTAGTCGAGAGCGGCGAGCGCGAAGAGCGCCTCCGCCTCGGAGGCCGGGCACTGCACCGTGATTTGGCAGAGCGCGTCGACGTAGAGGCGAAGCGGCGCGAAGTCCGCGACGCCGTAGGTCGCCAGCACCTGCTCCAGCGAGCGCCCGACGAGGGGGAGGAGCCCCGCGTATCGAGCTAGCCGCGGCACGTGTCGTGCGATGCTACCGACGCTGAAGGGCGGGAGTAAGGTGGGGTCGTCGAACAGCGACCAGAGCACGTCCGCTACGGCGCGCTGCCGCTGGAAGAAGGCTCGAATGCCCTCCGCGGGGGCACCGCCCAGCGCGCAGAGCTGGTCCACGAGCCGCTGCCGGTCGCGCCCCACCACGAGCTCGAGCGACGGCGCGCGGACGTGCAGCAAAGGGTCGATCCAATCGATGACCGTCTGCGGCGAATAGCGCTCGAGCCAACGCCCGAAGAGCTGCCCGCGGGCGAGGCCGCTCACGAGGGTAGCCCCAGCGTCGAACCGAAAGCCATCGCGTTCGAAGGTGCTGGCGCAGCCGCCCGGGTACTTCAACGCCTCGCACAAGCACACCTTCGCGCCGCCCTCCGCCAGCGACAGGGCGGCGCTCAGCCCTCCGAAGCCGGCGCCGATCACGAGGACGTCGAAGGGTTCGGCGTCGGGGCCGCTCAGCTCGCGGGTCATGCACGCTCCTACGGTGGGGGCCGGCAGACGTTTCCGCCGAACGGAACTTTGGCCAGATATCTCGCGCATCGTGGAGGGTTCGAGGGTAGCCAAACAAAAATCGCCCAGGGCGCGGATCCTTTGTCGCGCGGCGAGCCTCTCTGGTGCATGACGCCGTGGAAATCTGTGTTTTTCTTGAAGAACGTCCCAACCTGGGAGCGCGTCCTACGCGTCGTGGCGGCGCTGGCCGCCACCGTCGCTGCGCTGCGGGTGCTCGCGCCGCCCTCGGCTTGGCTGGTCGCGAGCGCGGCGATTGGCTTCGCCCTGACGGGCTTGTTCGGGGTGTGCCCTGCGTGCGCGCTGGTCGGGCGACGCCTCCCGAAGCAGGGGTGAGCCATGCGCGAGCGGTTCGACCTCGCCCTGGTGGAAGCAGCGTGCTCGGGAGCTCCGAGCGCGCTGGAGCTCTTGCTCGTCCAGTGCCAACCCGAGCTCCGGCGCTACGCGCAGCGGAGCTGCGTCATCAGCGACGTCGACGATGCCGTGCAGGAGGCGCTGCTCATCGCGTCCCGCTACTTGGGCTCGCTGCGTCACGCGCGCGCCTGGTCTCGCTGGATGTTTCGCATCGTGCGCCGCGAGTGTCATCGCCTGGCGCGAGTGGCGCTCCGCCGCGATCTCTGGGATGACGGAGCGGTCGAGGCGCTCGTGGCCTCGCGCAGCGACGACGAGCTCCGCCTGGACCTCACGGCGGCGCTGGAATCCCTGCCGCAGCAGTACCGCGAGGTGCTCGTGCTCCGAGACTTCGAAGGCCTCACCGTCGGCGAGATGGCGGAGAGGCTGGTCGTCAGCACCGCCGCCGTCAAAGGCCGCCTGCACCGCGCTCGCGAGTTGACCCGCGAGTACCTGCTGAGCGCCGATGGGTCGAGTGCGTTGGCCTTGGGTCAGAGCTCGAACGGGTGACGTAGTCGTCGTCGATGCCTGCGCGTCGCTCAGCAGCCCCGCCAGGTCAGGGCGAGAACACGGTCTCGGGGGAGCGAAGCGCTTCGGCTCGCAGCGGCGTGCTCGCGACGAAGGTCACGGGCACGTCGGCAAACTCGTACGGAAGCGGGCTCTGCGTGAGCTTCACCGAGACGCTTTCGGCGGCTGGTGTCGCGGTGGTGATTCCGGAGTCCGCGTTGAACGGCAAGCTGCCGTCCTTGGCGAACGTCTTGCCACTGAGGAAACGGGTGAGCTCGCGGCCTTCGGCCTGGTCTTTCCAGTCGGCTAGCGCCGCGAACACCACGCCCGCGTCTTTGCTGAGGTAGGCGTCGAGCTGACCGAGCTGGACGCCGTAGGGAGCGTGGTGGCTCGCGGTCGAGAGGGCTGCCCCCTGCGCATCGAGCCGCACCAGGAAGGCAGCGTCGCTGGTTTCTCCCGCCAGCACGTCATAAGACTCGATGCCGGCCACCAGGTAACCCGAGGTCGACACGCGGGTCACGAACAGCGGGTTCAGGAGGTTGGAGCTCCCGAACGTGAAGCCCGAGGAAGGCTTGGGGGCGCCACCGGCGGTGAGCACAAGCGTGTACGCGTAGTTGCCGTAGCTATTGCCGCTGTTCCCGGTGAGCAAAATGTCATCGTTGTCGGAGACGGCGAGAGCGCCGAAGTTGCACGCCCCGCCCCCTGGACTGAGCGCGTGGGCGAACTCAATGGCTCCGTCGTCGGCAACCGACATGGCGGTGCAGAGCATGTTGTCGTCGGCGCTCGCCCTGCTTTCCCCCCCGAGCAAGAGCGAGCCATCGGCACGGTACAGCGCCTGCCCGTTGGTGAAGAACTCTTGCTGCACCTCCACCTCTTCCGTCGCCGCTCCGAACGACCGCGACCGCAAGACGGTTCCATCCGGATTCAGCTCGACCAGCACCATGCGATTGTCGAATGCGTTGAACAGGTCGCGAACACCGTAGACTAGCGCGGCACGTCCGTCGGCCCGCACGGCGCCGCGCCGCAGGTTGGCCTCCTCGCCGTCGACCACCGGCACCCGAATCGAGAAAGCATCGTGCAATGCGTTGTCCGCCCCGAGACGCGCCACCGTGCCGTTCTCGAACAGGACCCATTTGACCAGATCGACGCGCTCCAGCACGTCGACCACGACCAACGGCGCCTCGCGATTGTCCTCTTCCGGGATCGGGGCGAGGTAGCGAGTGGCGCTCAGCTGTCGACCATCGATACTGAGCCGGCGCAGAGTCGGGCTCGGCGCCGAAGGTGCCCACAGGTGGCCATCGACACCGGGAATCAAGCGGGTGCGGCCTTGCGTGGGTGCCCCGGAGTAAGCAAAGTGCAACCCGGGCTCATCGTAGCGGTTGGACCACTGCGAAAATGGCGGGTTTGCGAGCGTGTCGTCTTGAGGCGCACCGGGCGGCAACATGTCCGGCGGCGGGATGGTGCATTTGCCTTCCCCCACCTGCTGCGATCCCAGCTCGAACGGGATCGATTCATCGACCAGAGTCTTGGCGAGGCCGAACTTGCTCGCAACCCACTCGACCTGCTCGCCGACTTCGGTGCTGTGCGAGAAGAACTCGCCGATGGCGCGCCACGGCAGGCGCACGACGAAACCGAAGTTGGCGTCCAGCGCCACGCTCGCCCGATAGCAATCGGCAACGCGAGTCCGGTCGACGTCTAGGTCACTGCGGAAGGTCAGGCCGAAGGTGGGGCCGATCGCGCCGTAAGCCAGCATTTCCAAGGTCGGCCCGACCGAGGTGCTGACGTGACCGTCCAGATACGCCGTGACCTCGCTCACCTCGAAGGTGGGCATCGGCGAGGGCGCCGACGCGTCGAAGCCGGTCGATGTCGAGGCCGTGACTTTGACGTCGAAGCCCGCGCGGGATTTGCCGGCCATGCGCGCGTAGCTGCCCGCGCGCCCTTTCATCTGCCCTTCGAATCCGACCCTCGGCAGGAAAACGAGCGGACCGATCTCGATCGGGTCGAGCTGTTGCTTCTCGCCGATGTCGAACTTGCCGGTGCCGTACGCCGCCGAGGCCGCGCCCGCGTGATCGAACTCGGCCGACACCAGCGCCTTCGCTTGAAACGTGGCTGACAGAACGGGCATGTCGAGATCCGGACAATCGCCGAAGACTCCGCCGGTAGCGGCTGCCAGCGCACACTCGAGGAACTCGTCGACGCCCGCCGTCACCGCCTCGGCAAAGCCCCAGTCGAAGTCGATATCGAGCGTGACGCCGAGCTCGCCGGCATAGCGATCGTCGATGTAGAGTTGATCTTCGAGCGTTTCCGGATCGTCGTCGCCGTTGAAGATGAACTTCTGGATTGGCGCCGTGCCTGAGACCGGGAAGCCGAACCCCTGGGGCGCGAGGCCGGGCGGCAGCTCGAACGGCACGTCCAACTTGCGCTCGACGTGCACCTTCAGCTTCTGAAACGCGAGCTGCAGCGGCGCCTGCTCGGTCTCGACCTCGACGAGGTCGCCAACCTGGGAGGTGCCAGTGACCACGCGCAAGAGGCCGCGCGGAGTGTTCTTGCTGACCCCGCCCAGCAGGACGTCGCCGCGAGAGAACTTCGAGCCGACAGATGCGTCGAAAGTCAGCGTCTGCGAGGTGTCTGCGCCTGGTTGAAGGGCCGCAAGGTCCGCGTCGGAGAGCTGCTTGGTGTTCGGTCCGAGCACGAAGTCGATGCGATCGTCTTGACCGACTTCTGTCGCGGCAGGCCCCGCGTCGCCGCCACCGCACCCCCCGAGGACGAGGGACATGCCCACCAGCCCCGTCGAGATCGCCATCCGCAGCACGCGGGCCGACAAAAAGCTCATCTTTCCACGATGTCACGCCACCCTCCCGGCGGCATCATCCACTTGGATGAGGCTCTGCTAGCATCGCTCGGGTGAGTCAGGCCGACGACACCACCCTGCTCGACGCGGTCGCTCTGTTTTACGACGCGGCGTTGAGCCCCGAGCACTGGGACGACGCCCTCAGGCGGCTCGCTCAGCTGTGCGGCGCCGAAGCAGCGGGACTCCGCATGCAAGGCGAAGAAGTAACTCAGCGCTGGGTGGGTCTCGAGCCCCAGTTCAACCGGGCGTACGTCGAGCACTACTGGCGCGACGACCCTTGGGCCGCACCCGCGAGCGCGGTCCCGGTGGGCACCGTCGCCTACGGCGAAATGATCGTGCCGCGTCGCACGCTCGAGCGGACGTCGTTCTACAACGAGCTCAGCAAGCCCTACGGGCTCGATGACCTGGTAGGTGGTGTGGTATCGCGCAGCGACCGCAGCCTGATCACCCTCGGCATCATGGGCCGAACGAACGTTCGTTTCGGGGCGGCGCAGCAACGCATCGTGGAGCGACTGCTCCCGCACCTCAGCCGCGCGCTCTCGATCGGTGAACGCCTGCTGAACGCGCAATCCCGCGATCTCCGCCCGAACCTCGAAGAGCGCCTACGCCGCAGCTACGGCCTCACCCGCGCCGAGGCAAGGGTCGCGATGCTCATCGGGCAAGGCCTCGTCCCCAAAGAAGCTGCCGCCGCCCTCGGCACCAGCTGGAACACCGTGCGCACCCAGCTCTGCCGCGTATTCGCCAAGACCGGCACGACGCGACAGCTGGAGCTCGCGCGCTTGCTCGAGCGCCAAGCATAGCTCCGTGCCGAACCCGAATGCCGCTCATGCGGCGACATCCGGTGCCGAGTTCCGCACGGGGACCGTGAAGCCAGAAGGGATGGCTTGAAATGCTAGACGATGGGCACCTTCTTGGTCCCGCGGTGAGGTGCACCTGCGCCGGCAATCGATCACCCGGCGCAAGAGCGCAGGCCGCACTGCGCGCATGCGCCGGTAGCTGCGAGCACTCAGCCGGCATGTACGAGCGTGCCCAACGCCGCCTCCGCCACGCGCTTCACGTCCCCCGAAGGGTCGGAGGTCGCAACAGCTTGCAGAATCGGAATCAGCTGGGGAGCTCTCGAGAGGCTCGCGGCGAACCACGCGACGACCGCGGCGCGCAGCGCGGCCAGCTTTTCGTCTTTCAGCACCGCTTGTCCCGCCTGCATCAATAGGGGAGAGAGTGCACGGTTGGGCGCGGCTTCGATGGCGGCCATCCGAACGCCCGGGTCGGGATCCTGAGTCATGAGCTGCGCCAGCATCGCGTCGACCTCGTCTCCGGGGATGAAGCGCAGTGAGCGCACGGCGGCGGCGCGAATCGACGGATCCGGATCCGCCAGCGCGCGCTTCAGGGAGGCCAAGCCGTCGGCAGAGCCGGCGTTGCCCAAGGCGTCGACATAGAGTTGTTTCTCGTCGCGGGTTTGAGCCAATGCGTAGCCGCGATTCAAGTCACCGATTGCGTCCTGCGTCGCGTCGGTGGGGCCGGTGTTGGCGTCGCTTCGCCGTACCGCGCCACCGAGCGCGAGTGTGGCTTGCGCGCGGACCTGCGGATCCTGATCGCCAGTCGCCGTGCGTAGGCTGTTCAGGGTTTCGGCGGTCGGCTCTTCGAGGGTGCCAAGCTGGGTCATGGCCGTGTTGCGCAGGCCGGCGTCGAACGAGGGGTCCCGCGCCAGCTCCGCGAGCGCGCGCTGCGCATCGGGCCCTCGCGCGTCGGACAGGGCTCCCAGCATCGTGCGCGCGTCGTCCGCCGAAGCGCGCCGAATCTCCAGGCTTGCGGAAGCGACGCTGCGCGGATCGAGCTCGAACAACGCCGCCATGCGGCTCATCACGTCCAAGCGCGCGTCTCGGTTCTCGTTGCTCCGCGGCAACTTCGCCAGATCGTCGGCCAGCGACGCAAAGCTGGCGTCGCCGACCAGCGCGCGCTTCCGGGCCAGCCGCTGCTGCGCCATCTGAGCGCTCGCGGACCGGGCCACGTACAGCTCGCTCGTGATCATGCGCGAAATATCGGGCTGAGTCAGGGTGCGTTTTTGGACGGCGCTCAGCTGTAGCGTCACGTTGCTGGAGGAGACGAAAGGCTTCTCCGCCAGCGCGAGCTCGATGCGCTCTCGTGCCTCGATTCGCTGTATCACCCCATCTTCGTTGCGCGTAATCGTCGTCGTGGCCTCGACCTTCGGCGGCGGCGCTGCCTTACCGACCTGCAGCGCTTGCGTCATCTGCAGGAAGCTGTAGCCAAGCTTGGTCTTTTCGAACACGCCGCGCTCCACTTGCCGGTAACGCGCGCGAAACGTGCCGTTATGATCGGATTCTTCGGTCAGCCACTCGTTCCAACCCGCGTTGCGAGGCGGCTCCACGAACTGCAAGGCCGCCACGATATTGCGCAGCACCGCATGCGCGAAGCCGTCCGTCTCGCGCGGCGCGGACAAGGTGGCGATGCGCCCGTCCGGTTGCAACTTGACGACGAAGGCGGGGAGCAACCCCTGTAGCACCGAGTCTTGCACCTGCTTTTCGTTCGGCGCCTCGCTCCCGATCACCACGTTTGGCGCGGTGATCGCTCCCGCCAGTTGCACTCCCTGCGCGTCGACAGCGGCGACGGCCAACGTGAGCGTGGCGGTGCCGGCCAGCGTGAACGAGCTGCCGGGTGTGTCGTCGTCGGCGCTCAGGGTCGACCCAAAGTCGACGGCGTAGAGGCGCTCCGTGCCCACCTGCCAAGCTACTTCGCGCGAGGCGCTGCCCGTCGTCGAAAAGAGCGTATCGCCACGCGCTTGCGCCGCCGCGGCGTTCTTGTCGGCCGTAGCCCCTGCCGGCTTCTTTGCCACGGGCGAGCTCGAGCAAGAATGCATGACGAGCATGGCGCACGCCCCCACCACCATCGCGGCACTGGCCGCGACTCCCACGGTTCTTCCAGATACTTTCATGTTGCTACTCCTGGGCTTACGCCTCGAGGGCCGCGCGGTGCCCGAGGCGAGCGAGTCGCTTCGGGCACCACGCCGCGGCCGCTTCAGTACATGTCCGAACCGCTCTCGTTGAGCAGGTAGGTCGTGGTAGTGAAGCCCGTCCACGAGATGAGCGACTGGGTCGGCCTAACCCAAGGGCTGATCTGCGCGTACACACTGACGTTGCCGCCCATCGTGCTCAGGGTGACGGGGATCTCGTTCTTCCACTGGATGGGCGAGCTGCCCGCAGAAGCGAAAGCCGCCTTGTTGGACGTCACCGGCTTCGCTTCCACGTCTATCAGCTTGAACGACGCGGTCACGCCCACGCCGAGCACGCCCGAGATACCGGCGAATGCGTCCAGCTTCGTCGTCACGTAGGCGCCAGCGTTGAACGACGCCGCGGTGGAGCCGAGCAGCGCCGACTTGATTCCCAGGTAGTAGCTGGCCGAGGCGCTGGCCTTCACACTGGCGTACGCGTTGCCCTTGATGTCCGCGCTCACCGTCACCGGGACCACGCCCACCGTGAACGTGTCCTCGGCGTGAAAGAACGTCTGTTCCCAGCTCGTGCCGTGGGAGGCGCAGCTCGAGTAGCTCGTCGAGCCGCAGGCGGTCGTGCTCGTCTGGTCGTAGACGACGTTGCCCAAGAAATTGACTGCTACCCACGCGCTGCGCGAGTTGGTCCCCGGCGAGCCGTCGTTCGGCGCGTACTGCTCCGCCTCGCCGCGCGCGGTCGCCACGAGGATCGTCTTGAACGCGCCGAACACCTGGACGGCTCCCAGCAGCTGCTGCTGCGTATACATATCGCGGTGTGCGCTGACCGAACCCGGAAAGTTCGAGATGCTCTCCCAACCCTGGTACATGTACATGGCCCAAAAGTTGTCGTTGCCGGAAATATTCGAGTCCACCTTGTTGCTCTGTTGCCAGAAGGTGCCCACCGGCGCCGCGAAGGCGCTGCTCCCCACTGACAGAGCTGCAACCGCGCAGCTCACACTAACTAGTTTCTTGATCATGTTCCTATCCTTCACTCCCAGCGCCCTGCGCTCGCGTGACCATCACGCGCTGCCCACGCACGCCAATCGACGAGCCCTTTCTGCAGCAAGCGTGCCGTCCGGCGCCGAGCGGGGAATCAAGCCGACGTCTGGCTAGTTACCCGCGAGGTCGCGCGTGCTCGTCGAAGTGTCCGGACACGGGCGGCGCGGACAGCGTAACGTCCGGAGGTATCGGAAGCTCTGCAGACCGTGAGGCGAGCGGGTCGGCCCCGGTACTTGCCTCAAAACGCCGAGCGGTAGCCGAGCTGCGCGCTGCTTCCGGTCACGATCAGCGTGGGCTCGGGCGCGCCGGCCGTTAGCCACAAGGCGGTGGACGCCGTGAGCAGCGCCCCAGCGGCCACTCCCAAGCCGAGCGCCACGGCGTCACGGTTGCGGATCGAGTTCTCTTCCGCGAGCAGTCGATCTAGCGCTTGGGCGGCGGCGGGGCTCGATTGGCCGGCATGCGCCTCGACGAAGTCACGGTTCTTCTGGCGCCAGTCCTCGTAGCGCCCGGCGTTGGAGACGACGAGGGCGAGCGCGATTGCCCCCGACACGACCGCCGCGCCGCCCGCCGCGTACGCCACGAGTCGCTGCGCCTGAGCGCGCCTTCCGCGGCTGCGCTCGAGCTCGGATCGGCTACGCGGGGGAACGACGCGGAGGCGAAGCGACTGGCCCGCCGCGAGCTCGACTCGAAGCTCCCGGCTTTCGAAGCCGGCCCCGCTCACCGCGACTTGGTGCTTGCCTGGGGCGACCGGGCCGCCTTCGAAAGGCGCGCCATCGACGGTGACTTTCGTTGCCTGCGGGTGCAGGACGGCCAGTCGCGAAGCCGCCGCGGCGGGGTCCAGCTCCAGCGCACACCGGTAGCGGGTCGGCTCGTCGGAGGCGAGCTCCAGCTCCACGAGGGACGTTCGATAGCCAGCCCGGGAGAGCTCGAGCCGGCGCCGCCCTGCCTGGAGCAGCAGCGACCGAGTAAGCGGCGTCTGCCCGTGGGTGACGCCGTCGATGCTCACGCGTACGTTCGGGATGGAACAGTCGATTTCGAGCCATGCCGGCCCGGTGCGAGGGATGAGCGTGACAGCGACGTGGGTCGTCTCGCCGGGCGAGACGGTCACGCTCCGAGCGAACGTGACGAAGCCATCGGCGATCACCACCAAGCCGTGAGCTCCCGCCTCGAGCTCGGCTTCGCCCGCTAGTGGAGCATTGCCCAAGCGCTGGCCGTCGAGCGTGATTTCTGCGCCGGGAGGGTGGACTTCGAGGCCGAGCTTGCCGATGCGCCTCCGATACACCTTCACCAGCTCCGCGACTCGTCGGCGCTGCTGGGGTTCGATGTTCGCTCCGCCGAGCTCGAGGTAGCGCTCCAAAGTCTGCGCGGCCTTCACCGCACGTCCGGTGGCGCCGAAGGCCTGCCCTAAGTTGAACAGCACCGAGTAGTTGGGGCTGAGCGCGTAGGCTCTCTCGAACTCGGTGATGGCAGCTTCGAAGTCCCCTTCGTTCGCAAGTTGATAGCCCCGGCCGTAATGAGCGCGCGCGCCGTCGACCGCGTCGTCCGCCCGCGCGGGTCCGCTGAACGACATCAAGCGCCCGAGCAGAAGTCCGCTCGCCAGCCAGCGGCGCGCCTTCGACGACGCTTCAATCGCCATAGGGGTTTCGCGGGTCGAACCAGTTGGGCGAGCGCGGCGCAGCGCTGGCGGGAGCCGACTTGGAGGGGCGCGGCGCTCGGACCGTGGTGGGACGAGGTCCGACGGACGCGGGACCGAGCGGCGCCGTCGTGGCCCCCGGAGCGGCGGGAGCCGAAGTCGAAGCCGAGGGGGGCGGTGGAGCTGTCGGGTCGATGGAGACGGGCGAGGCCGAGCTCGTTTCCGCAGGCATGAGTCTTGGAGGCCGCGAGCGAGCCGAGGAGCCGGCCCAAACCGCGCCCAACCACGCGGCCAGGACGACGCACCCACTCGCCACGGCAGGACCGAGCCAACGCCGCGGTTTACTCGCAACGACGCTCGGCATGGCGTGCGGGAGCGGTTGGGTGAGCAGCAGGCCGACCGCGGGAGTGGGCTCTCCCTCTCCTACCTGAGGAGTAGGTAGCACTTCGACGCGCCAGGGAGAGCTCGGAGCGAGCTCGCGGATGGTATTGGCGAAGGGTAGGAGCTCGCGAGCAAATGCCAGCGCCGAGTCAGGACGGAGCTGCGGTTGCTTGCTCAGGGCCCGTAAGACGATGGCCTCGAGCTCCCGTGGCACCGCTTCGCGCGCGATGGGCGGGGGCGGCTCGTTCATGATCTTGTACAGCACCCGCTCCAGCGAGTCTGACTCGAACGGGTGCTTCCCGCTCAGGCAGCGGTGCAAGATGACCCCCAGGGCGAACACGTCCGCGCGCGGGCCGAGCTCGCCGTTATGCGCGACTTGCTCGGGCGCCATGTAGCGTGCGGTTCCGATCAACGCCCCGGGGCGAGTTTGGTCGATGTCGGCCTGCTTGGCCACGCCGAAGTCGAGCAGCTTGCAGCGCTCGCGACCGCCGTCGACAGCGGTAACGAACAGGTTTTCTGGCTTCAAATCGCGATGGACGAGGCCGCGGGCGTGCGCGATCTGTAGCCCCAGACAAACATCGATGGCGAGGTTGACCGCGCGGGCGACGGGCACTTCTGGCAAGCCGGCCAAAACTTGTCGGAGGTCCGCGCCGCGCAGCCGCTCCATGACGAAATAGGGACGTGCGTGCGCGAGAAGCCCCGAGTCCACGATGCTGACGATGTAGTCGCTCTCGAGCGACGCCAAGGTGCGCGCCTCTCGCTCGAAGCGCTGGCTGACGAGCGCATCCTTGGCTAAGTCGCGGCGCAGCAGCTTGAGCGCGAAGCTTCGGCCGAGCCGCGTGTGCTCCACCTCGAAGACACTGCCCATCCCGCCCGACCCCAGAAAGCCGACCACGCGGTAGCGGCCATCGCTGGTTGCCGTGAAGTCACGCGCCTCGTCGTCACTCGCAAGCGCGGACTCGAGCTCAGAGTCGTGGCGCGCGGTCTTCATCTTCGTCGCTTTCGGGCGGCTCTGCCGACGCCGCGGGCAGCCGAGTCGAAAGCAAGCGGTACGCGCGCTGCCTCGAGATGCCCGCCTGGGCGGAAGCACGCGAGACATTGCCTTCACTTTCGCGTAGCGCCTGCTCGAGCGCGCGGAGGTCGTGCTCGTTGCGGTCCGCGGCCACGATTCGCGGGCCTTCCGGCGCAGACCGCTCCTGCTCGCTGCGGCCAAACACGTCCGGTAGCATCGACTGAGTGAGCAACGGTTCGTGTCCGTGCATTACTACCAGTTGCTGCGTTCGCAGCTCCAACTGCCGCACGTTGTCGGGCCAGGGAAAGAGCAGCAAGCGCTCGAGCAAGCGCACGTCCACGGCGGGTGGTCGGCCGCCGGCTGCTTTCCGCAAGAAGTAGCCGAACAGGTAGCCCACGTCTGCGCGCCGCTCGCGCAGAGGCGGTACCGTGAAGCTCAGGCCATTCAACCTCGCGGCCAGATCTTGGCGGAGTCGTTTGGCTTGCACGAGCTCCTCCAAATTGGTCTGACAGGCCGAAAGGACTCGTACGTCGAGCCGAACGGGCGTGGTCTCCCCCAGCGGTGTGACCTGACGTTCTTGTAAGACGCGCAGCAGCTTGGCCTGAACCGCTAGCGGCAGCTCGGGCAGCTCGTCCAGCAACAACGTGCCACCCTCCGCGGCGCGGAGATGGCCCAAGGCCGCCCTGTCGGCGCCCGTGAAGGCGCCCTTGCGGTAACCGAACAGCTCCGCCTCGGCCAGGCCGCTCGGCAAGGCCCCGCAATTGAGCGCGTGGAATGCGCCCGAGCGCTCGCTCAAAAGGTGAATGGCGCGCGCGACGCACTCTTTGCCAACCCCCGTTTCACCCACGACGACTATCGATAAATCACTGCGCGCGGCTCGCTCGAGTTTCTCCACGAGGCCACGGAGACTCGGGCCGAACAACGCGCCCCCTAGCTCGATCGGCGCGCTCGGCTGCTCTGGGTCGACCCGCTCGACAAGACCGATGGCGTCCCCGAGGCGCAGCACGTCCGACTCGGACAGCGCAGCGTGGGCGATGCGACGGCCATTGAGGAAGGTGCCGTTGCGGCTGTCCAGGTCCCGAATCGCAAAGAGCGGCCCCTGACGCTCCAGCTGCGCGTGACGCCGCGAGACCCCTCCGGAGTCCACGCGAATCGCCGCTTCGGGCGCTCGCCCCAGAACGAGGCTCGTGCCCGACAACAGGTCGACCGTTTCCGGCTTGCCCGTCAGCCAACGGATGGCCAGCGGCAAACGCCGCCTATCTCCCTGCTCGTTGTCGAGCAAGCTCAGCGTCGTGTTGGACTCATCGCGAAAAGTCAGCCCGCCTCCAAGTTGGCCACGGTTAGCATTTGACTCGGGGGGTGTCGACGTTGCGCCGGACAACCCTTGAACGAGCCAATCGGCGTCCGGACAACACTCTTGATAATCCGAGAAACATTCCTGCCACGCAGCGGCTCTGGCACGCGGCGTGCTCTCGGTGCTACGCGAGCAACCCGAATCGATGGTCTTACCGAGGTGGAACGTGCTTCTACTCGTCCTCGCCGCAGTCGGCGCGGGCTGCCGCGCGGAGCTCACCGTCTGTGAGTCGGTTGATTGTGTAACGACGGTTCCGGGCGATGGCGGCTCGGCCGGCGAGACGACGGGCACTCCAGACACCTCCCAGGGAGGTGAAGCGGCCACGGGCGGTGCCGAGCTCGGTGGGCCGAGCGTCGCTGGGGCGGGTGAAGGCGAGCAGCCGGTCGTGGAGACATGCGTCGAAACGTGTCCGCCCGCGAGCGCTTGCACCGGCGCGATCTGTAGCTACCCGCCGGATCTTCGAATGGTCGCCTACGTGGGCAACGACATCAACGGCGGACCAAGCCTGGTGGCCGCGCCGCTATCGCCGTTGGAGCCGCTGCGCCTCGATTGGTCCGCAGACGCCGAGGAAGGCCGGTTCAGTGTTCCATGGCGGCCGCTATGGGCGCCGAACGGGCAAGCGCTCGTCTTCAACATGACGCCCGCTGATATTTTCAGCGAATACTCAGAGCGCTATTACTGGCTGGACTTGACCCTCGCGGCTCCGCTCAAGCCAATGAGGATCCTCGATATCCCGGTCATTGACGATTTCGCAGAGACGGTGTGGTCGCCGGATTCTCGACGACTTCTGGTTCGCCAAGCGGCAGGAGCATTCGTCGTGGATTTCGCGAACCATCGCGCCAGGACCACGCGCGTGGGCAGCGCCGGCTCCACCGTGGGCGGGACCGCCTTCTGCGCGGACGGGTCCGTCGCTTACAACGAGGGTGGCAAGGCGACGATCGCACCCGTTGACCCGAGTCAGGCTCCGACCGACTTCGAGCAATTCTACTTGTCGGTCTCTCCGGGTGGACGCTGGCTGCTTCTGTCGGATGGCACCACCGACTACGTCGCCGCGTGCACTCCCGGAGCGACGGCTCACTCGCTGCAACAGCGGAGCTCCAGCGCGCGATGGTCGGACGGTGGTGATTACCTAGCTTTGGCAAACGGCGAAACCGAGCCGGTGACGCAAAGCGTTTGGCACTTGGAAAACGATGGTACGCTGCGCCCAGTGCTGGAGGTTTCGAGCAGCGCGGCGGAAATTCGTTGGCAACGCGGAGGCGTTCGCCTGCTGTATCGAGCCTGGGAGAACGACGCACCTGGGGCCTACCGCTTGCTCGACATGGCGGGCCAGCCGAGCGACCGTGCGCTACCAATTCCCGTCGAGCTCATCGACGGCCAGCCATCGGCGTCTTGGGTCACACAGAGCGCGAGGGTGCTGTGGGGCTACCTGGACGACGACAGCGAGTCGCACTACTTCTTGTACGGCACCGGTGATGGAACGGAGCAGGTCACGCCGTTGGGGGGAGCCGAACCCGCCTGGTTCTCGAAAGATGGCGAGCAGATGCTGTCGGTCGAGCCAGAAGCGGAAGGCGTCCAGGTTTGGCTTTCTCGAGTCGGGGCCCCCGCAGAGCGCCACGCGCTGTTTGCCGAGCCGCTGCCCTGCGACCTGAAGGTGGTGGACCCCTTGCCCGGCGCGCCCCCCCTCCTTCGCTGCACCAACGCAGACGACCAGGACCTTTTGTACGCGCTGGCAGTGGACTTGCATTCAGCGAGCCAGATCAGTGATGGAACTTATGCGTATGATGCGGCGCTTCGCCCGGTGCCGTGACGAGCGACGAGCCGCTGCGGCGCTGCTCGCCTTGGTGACGCTCACAGGGGTCGGCAGCACGGGCGGCTGCCATCATTTCACCGCCTGCCACGATCGCCTCTGCGACGAGGTAAGCGGCGGTACTGAGCCCGACGAGCCGCCCACCGTGATGGCGGGCGCTGGAGGTCGAGACAGCGCGGCGGAGACCGGCGCCGAACGAGCGGGCGCGGCGGGGGAAGCGGGCGCAGGCGCGCAGCCCCCCGCCGGCGCAAACTGCCCTCCGCAGTTCGCGGATTGTGATGAGTCGACGCTCACGAGCTGCGAAACGAATCTCGATATCGATCTCGGTCACTGCGGAGCATGTAACGCTCGTTGCTTCGGCTTCTGCTCTGCCGGAAAGTGCCACGAGCTCGAGTTTTTGACGCCGAGCTTCAGTGGCGTGGAGGGCGGTGGCAGCATCACGGTGACGGACGACGCAGTCTACGCGCTGGTAGACCCGGACGACCGGTTGCTGCGCCACTTGGTTCGCTACGACAAGGTCGCAGACGCTACCGATACGCTGCTGCTATTCAGCCAGCGGCCGGACCACGTGCTCGCCACCACGGGCGGCCTCTACCTGTTTCACGACGGTACCCCAACCGTTTGGCGGGTCAACGAGGCGAACGTCATCAAGGTCGACGAGTTGC
Source organism: Myxococcales bacterium (assembly GCA_004193285.1). GTDB lineage: Bacteria > Myxococcota_A > Polyangia > Polyangiales > Polyangiaceae > PMG-095. The sequence continues at coordinate 81,726 of SECP01000043.1, forward strand.
AGGCCACTTCGGTGACGGTGGCTGGCTCGTGGCTCTACGCGGCGGGACCAGGCGGCATCGTAGCGCGCAATGAACGCACGCAAGCGATGCGCTCACTCCCATTGCCGGAGCTGGTTGACCCTTCGATCTCTTCGCTCGAGCTCGGGGCCAACGGGCGCACCCTGGTGCTTCTGGCGACAACCTCCGACGACTTAACAGTCCGGTACTCGATCTATCGGCAGGATACTGGCGCCGCCTCTCCGATTTGGCAGACGGTCGCCAGCGGCGCCGGCACCCCGACTCGCCTCCGCGTCACCGCTCGCGCTGCCTACGCGTTGGTGGACCTCGACTACGACCCCATCGATGCAGACGCCGCGCCGCAAGAACTGCGTGAGCACGCGTTCGACGGAACAAGCCGGGTGCTCCAAGCTGATTACATCGTCGACTTCGCCATCGACAACAGCTCGCACGTTTACCTTACCCCTGAAGCGGACGGGGCCGGGCTCCGGGTGTTCTCGCTCGCCAACCCGAAAGATGTCGCGAACTACCCGATGCTCTTCAGCATGAATACGCTCGAGCTCGACGAGCATCACCTCTACGTCGCAACGGACTCTGAACTGGGCCTATCGCGCGTACCCCTCATCGAATTCTGAGGACGCGCGCACCGCCTCCGCCAGTTCGATGATCAGCTCCGCAACAGGGTTGCCTACCCCCGTCCGCTCATGCTGGTTCGACTTGTTCCAGGCGGAGCGCCAACCCATGGGCTCGAGGGCTCCCGAATCAGGGGTGAGCCATGCGCGAGCGGTTCGACCTCGCCCTGGTGGAAGCAGCGTGCTCGGGAGCTCCCAGCGCGCTGGAGCTCTTGCTCGTCCAGTGCCAGCCCGAGCTCCGGCGCTACGCGCAGCGGAGCTGCGTCATCAGCGACGTCGACGACGCCGTGCAGGAGGCCCTGCTCATCGCGTCCCGCTACTTGGGCTCGCTACGTCACGCGCGCGCCTGGTCTCGCTGGATGTTTCGCATCGTGCGCCGCGAGTGTCATCGCCTGGCGCGGGTGGCGCTGCGCCGCGATCTCTGGGATGACGGCGCGGTCGAGGCCCTCGTGGCCTCGCGCAGCGAAGACGATCTCCGCCTGGACCTCACGGCGGCGCTGGAGTCCTTGCCGCAGCAGTACCGCGAGGTGCTCGTGCTCCGAGACTTCGAGGGCCTCACCGTCGGCGAAATGGCCGAGAGGCTGGTCGTCAGCACCGCCGCCGTCAAAGGCCGCCTGCACCGCGCTCGCGAGCTGACCCGCGAGTACCTGCTGAGCGCCGATGGGTCGAGTACGTGGGCCTTGGGTCAGAGCTCGAACGGGTGACGTAGTCGTCCATGCCGTGCCTTTCGATGGCGTGGCTTTCGACAAGGACTTTGGTGTGGACGACGGCAGCGGCTCGGGCGGTTCGGGCGGCGCCACGTCTGGCGGAGCCGGCGGCGCCACGCTAGGCGGCGCTGGCGGCGCCGGCGGAATGGGCAGCGAAAACGGCGGTGCCGCGACTGCGGGCGCGACCAGCGGTGGCGGCGGAGCGACCAGCATGGCTGGTGCGCCAAGTGTCGGAGGCGCCCCGAGCAGCGCCGGCGCGCCCACCGCCGGCACGACGAGCACGGCTGGCAGCCCGGTTGGGGGCAGCGGTGCCACCGGCAATCCCGCTGCAGGCAGCGACAAGGGCGGCTGCTCCTGCACCCTCGTGGGCGCCCCCTCCAGCGCGAATGCATCCAGCCTGGCGCTCGCCGCCCTAGCGCTGCTCGCGGGCGCTCGCCGCCGTCGCTGATCTTGCACGTCGTAGGTTGCGGTCGAGCTCGTGACGCTCAAGCCGTTGCTGTTCGAATCGTAGGTGCGGGACTGAAATCGCGTCGGTTCGGCCTGCGGCCTCACCGGTCATCGCGATCGTGATCGTGCCCGCGATCGTGACCGTGCCCCCGATCGCGATCGCCCGCCGCAGACGGACCCCATCCGATCGCGGTCCCAGCCGCCGCAGGAGGGCTCCCGATCCCGATCTCGTTCACCAGCTCGTCGGCGAAGCCGACGGCGTCTCCCGATCACCAGCTCGCCGGCGTCCCCTATCACGAGCCCGCTCGCGGGCAAAGCCCCGCGGCGGGCTCGTGATAGGGGACGCCGGCGAGCTGGTGATCGGGAGACGCCGTCGGCT
>SECP01000004.1 GCA_004193285.1 Myxococcales bacterium
CTTCTCGACCTCCAGAAGTCTCCTTCTAGGGCCGGTCCGAGCGCGACCGGGATGCCTTGCGGCCTGCTGTCGACTGCCGCCGCTGAGGGCCGCCGTCGAGGGAGCGGCTATATGGTCCATCTCCTGAGACTAGGCAATATTTTTCGATCACGTTTGATCGTTTTTTCAATCCTATCCACAGCTTGTGGATAGATCGCCTGCCTAAAACGCCGCCTAAAATGGCCCCCAAGACCCAGAGCCGCCGCTCTTCTGGGTCCCCGCCACCGCCGCGATTGAGGGGTGGACCGGCGCGAGTTGGCAGGCGGGAGAGTGCGCCGCCAGCCAGGCACCTCTCCCCTGAGCCTGGGGGTCCGCTGGGGTCCGCCCGGTCCTTGGCCTTGGTCCTTGGCGTTGGCCCTCCCCCGAGCCTGGGCTTCGCGCGGTCCTTGGCCTTAGCCCTCCCCCGAGGCTGGGCTCCGCCCGGTCCTTGGCGTTGACCCTCCCCCAAGCCTGGGCTCCGCGCGGTCCGTTGGCCTCAACCCGCCCTGCCGCCCCAGCCTCTCCCCTGGGTGTCGCCGCGCCGCGCGGCTTGGCTCGTGCCCGGGTCCCAGCTTGGCGTTGGCTCTCCGGGTAGGCATTCGCTCCGCCTGTCCCTCTGCTCCGCCTAGCCCTCGACGCTCTCGTCCGGGGGCTCGGCTCGGACGCTCTGCCTCAGCACCGCCGGAGCCGCCTGGTCGACCATGCGGCCGGATCGCGGCCGCTACCGGCTCGTTCAGGGGAGCGGCGGCCCTGTGTCATAGAGGCGCGGTGACGGAACGCAGCTGGTTACCGAGCGACGCAAAGACCGTGATTCGGACCCTGGTCGCGATCCCGGGCGCTCTACCCGTCTTCGCGCTCAGTCTACTCCTGGGCCTGGGGTACTCGTTCGTGCTGCCCTTCATCTCCCTGTTCGGCACGAAGGAGGTCGGCATGACTCCGCTCGGGTTTGGGGCGTTCATGACCGCCTCCAGCATCAGCTCGATCGTGCTCTCCACCTGGCTCTCTCGCTGGTCGGACACGGTCCTCAGCCGCCGCACCGTGCTGCTCGTGGGGGGCTTCAGCGGTGCTCTCGGCTACCTGGGCTATGCCCTGACGCGAGACGTCTGGCTGCTGTCGATCTGCAGCATCGTATTTCTAGGGCTGTCCGCGGTGACTTTCGGGCAGCTCTTCGCGCTGGCTCGGGACACCTTGGAGGCGGGCGGAGTCACGGCTTCGAAGATACCGCTGTATATGAACATCGTGCGGCTGTTCTTCGCGCTGGCGTGGACGGTCGGCCCTGCGCTCGGAGCGCTGCTCGTCGCGCGCTCGTTCACGCTGTCCTTCCTGACCGCTTCGGGAATTCTGGCTACCTTCACGCTCCTGGTGCTGCTCTTCGTGCCGAGCACGCCCCCGAGCGAGCACAGCCGAAAAGCGGCGAGCGAGATGCCGCTGCGGGTCGCCTTTCAAAACCCGGTGCTGCTCGCGCACTTCCTGGCCTTCGCGCTGTTCTTCGCTTGCTCGACGATGGGGATGATGAACTTGCCGCTGCTGCTCCTGCACGAGCTCCGAGGCAGCGCCACGCAGATTGGCGTGGCCTACTCGGTGGCGCCCGTCTTCGAGCTCCCGTTCATGGTGTACATGGGCGTGCTCGCCACGCGAGTGCGCCACGAGCGGCTGGTGCTGTTCGCGATGCTCCTGGCGACGGTGTACTACGCGGGTCTCGCGTTCACGCAGCTACCGATCCACGTTTACGTCTTGCAGATCGCCAGCGCCGTCATCGTCGCGGTGATGAGCGGAGTCGCCATCTCCTTCTTTCAGACGTTCTTGCCGAACCAAGCGGGCAGCGCCACCAACCTGTACTCCACCGCCTCCAGAGTGGGCTCGACCCTCGGCTACTTGTCGTTCGGCGCGCTCGCGGGAGGGCTCGGCCACCGCGCGGTCTTCCTCGTCTCGGCCGCCATCACCCTCGTGTGCGCGGCCATCGTTCACGGGTTCCGGCACGGCGCGTCGTCCGCCAACGCTATTTGACGGTAGGCATCGCGAAGCTGGCGCCGGTGCTCTTTTCGCGCGGCCAGCGCGAGGTCACGGTCTTGAGGCGCGTGAAGAAGCGCACCCCTTCCGGCCCGTGCATGTAGTGGTCACCGAAGAGCGAGCCCTTCCAACCACCGAAGCTATGAAAGGCCATCGGCACCGGAATGGGAACGTTCACCCCCACCATGCCGACTTGGATGCGCTTCGTGAACTCGTCCGCGGCCTCCCCGCTGCTCGTGAAGATGGCCCCCCCATTGCCGTAGCGGTGACCGTTCACGAGGCGAATCGCTTCGTCCAACGTTTGCACCCGTACGATGGCGAGCACCGGCCCGAAGATCTCTTCGCGGTAGATGCGCATCTGCGGCGTCACGTGGTCGAACAGGCAGCCCCCGAGGAAGAAGCCTGCTTCAGCGCCGAGCACTTGGTGACCACGCCCGTCCACGAGCAACTCGCCGCCTTCTTCCACGCCTAACGCGACGTAGCCGCTGACGCGTTCCAGGTGCTCCCGAGTGACGAGCGGGCCCATGTCCACGCCCGGAGCGGTTCCGGGGCCTATTTGGAGCGCTCGCACTCGGGGGACCAGTGACTCCACGAGGCGCTCGGCTGTCTCCGCGCCCACCGCGACCGCGACCGAGATCGCCATGCAGCGCTCGCCGGCAGAGCCGTAGGCAGCCCCCATGAGCGCGTCGACGGTGTGCGGCAAGTCCGCGTCCGGCAGCACCACGAGATGGTTTTTGGCGCCGCCCAGAGCCTGGACGCGCTTGCCGGCGGCGCTGGCCCGCTGATAAACGTTCTCGGCCACCGGCGTCGAGCCGACGAGGCTGATGGCCGCGACGTCCGGATGCGCGATGAACGCGTCCACGACTTCTTTGTCGCCGTTGACGACGTTGAACACACCGGGAGGCAACCCTGCCTCCGTGAACAACTCCGCGAGCCGCAGCGCTAGCGAGGGAACGCGCTCGGAGGGCTTCATGACGAAGGTGTTGCCGCAGGCGATCGCGACCGGCGCCATCCACAGCGGGATCATGGCCGGGAAGTTGAACGGGCCGACCCCGGTGCAAACGCCGAGCGGCTGCCGAAAGGAAAAGCTGTCCACGCCCCGAGCGACACCTTCCGAGAACTCACCCTTGAGCAGCTGGGGGATCCCGGCCGCGAACTCGACGACCTCCATGCCGCGCGTCACGGAGCCGCGCGCGTCGTCCAACACCTTGCCGTGCTCGGCGGTTACGAGGGCGGCCAGCTCGTCCAGGTGACGATCGATGAGCGACTTGAGCGCGAACATCACGCGCGCTCGCCTCAGGGCCGGCGTCGCTGACCAGGCATCGAACGCCGCTTTGGCGGCCGCGACCGCTGCCGCGACGTCCTCGCTGGTCGACATCGGCACTTCGCTCGATGGGGCGCCGCGCGCTGGGTCGTACACCGAGCTGTAGCGCGTTGTCTGACTCGCGACGCGCTCACCGCCGACGTAGTTGGAAAGCTTGGGGACCATCGCTTCCAAAAGTACCACGGCGCAGGCGAAACGATTGCCCTCACGGCGCTAGCCAGCGAATCCTTTTGGCGCGACGCGGCGCGTGGAATAGGGGGAAGCTCGATGTCATCGCGACCGCACCGACTCCGGCCTTGGCTCTCGCTCCTGCTCGCCGGCTGCGCTGCTCCGCCTGCGCCGGCCCCGGCGTCCCATGACCCGGCGCCAGCGGCCCTCGCCTCGGCGGGCCATGGCGCTCGATTACCGGTTAGCGCGGAGCCGCACCTAGCGGACTTTCAGCAGCTCACCGCCGGTGGTGAGAACGCGGAAGCGTACTGGTCCTCCGACGGCCGGCAGCTCATTTTACAGGCGCACGCCGGTGAAGGGTGCGATCGAATTTATCGGATGACGCCGGGGACTGAGCCGGTGCAGGTCTCGACGGGCAAAGGCGCCACCACTTGCGCCTACTTTCTGCCCGGGGACCAAGAAGTCATCTACGCCTCCACCCACCTCGGCGGCGACGCGTGCCCACCCAAACCGGATCATAGCCAGGGCTACGTGTGGGCGCTCTACGACAGCTACGAGATCTTCCGTGCCAACGCGGACGGCTCGAACCTGCGCCGGCTCACCAACTCTCCTGGGTACGACGCAGAAGCCACCGTCTGCAAGAAGGATGGCTCGATCGCGTTCACCTCCGTGCGCGACGGTGACATCGAGCTTTACCGCATGAACGCAGACGGCACGGACGTGCGGCGCTTGACCCGCGGCCCGGGCTACGACGGCGGCGCCTTCTTCAACGAAGATTGCAGCAAGCTCGTGTGGCGCGCTTCTCGGCCAAAGGGTGCGGCGCTGGAGGAGTTCAAGGGCCTGCTCGGCAAAGGCCTGGTCCGGCCGACCAAGCTGGAGCTGTACGTGGGCAACGCGGACGGTACGGACGCGACACAGGTGACGTACCTGAACGCGGCGTCGTTCGCGCCCTTCTTCTACCCGGGCTCCAATCGCATCATCTTTTCCAGCAATTTTGGGGATCCGAAGGGGCGCGAGTTCGACCTGTGGGCGGTCAACACGAACGGCACCGAGCTGGAGCGCATCACGACCTCGCCGGGCTTCGATGGGTTTCCGATGTTCTCACCGGACGGGAACAAGCTGGCCTTCGCTTCGAACCGCGGCACCGAGCCGGGCAAGCACGACACGAACGTGTTCGTGGCCACCTGGAACACCGCGGCCCCAGTGCGCCCCGTGGCGGAGACCGCGGCGGACCGCGTGCAGCGGGACATCGTCTGGCTTGCGGATCCAGCGCGCGAAGGACGCGGGCTCGGTACGAAGGGGCTTGCGGCGGCGGGTGAGCTCATCGAGCAGCGTTTCAAGCAGCTTGGTCTGCTGCCAGCCGGCGACCGCGGCACGTACCGCGACGACTTCGAGGTCGCCAAGCGGGTAACGGTGAGCCAGGAGACGAGCCTCTTGCTCGGGGAGACTTCGGTGGAAGCGAATGCGTTTCAACCGCTAGCGTTCTCGGCTCAGGGCAAGGCGGAAGGAGAGCTCGTGCTGGCCGGCTACGGCGTGGTCGCCAAGGAGCTCTCCATCGACGACTACCGGGGGCTGAACGTCAAAGGCAAGGTCGTGGTCGTGCGGCGATTCGTGGCCGAAGGCCAGAAGATGGCGAAGGCCGCGGACCAGCGTCGCTACGGCGACCTCTGGTACAAGGCCTCCACCGCGCGCATCGCGGGCGCGGCTGCGCTCATCGTCGTGGACTCCCCCGCCGCGCCGGCCCAAGCCAAGAAGTGGAAGGCGCCGGAAGAAGCGAGGTTCCCGGAGCTCGTGCGTGAGAACTACGGCGACGCCGGGATCCCGGTCCTGATCGTCCGGCGAGCCACGTTCGAGCCTACGCTCAGGCTGCTGGAGCAGCGAAAGAAGGTGAGAGGCAGCCTACGGGTGTCGCTCGGCTACGAACAGCAGGCTGCGTTCAACGTGATCGCACGTCTGCCAGCCAACGTGCCGCCGTCCGAGCGTGCGGAGGGCGAGCTGGTAGTCGGGGCCCACTATGACCACCTCGGTTACGGCGGGGTGCACTCGCTGACGCCGGACCTCAACGCACCGCACTTGGGCGCGGACGACAACGCGTCCGGAGTGGCGGCGCTGCTGGAGATCGCGCGTGAGCTCAAGGCAGCGCCGCGCTTGAAGCAGGACGTGCTGTTCATGGCCTTCTCGGCCGAAGAGAGCGGAGTGCTCGGGTCTTCTCATTGGGTGCACCAGCCCACTGCCGGAGTCGATCCCAAGAAGCTTCGCGCCATGCTCAACTTGGACATGGTTGGCCGGCTTCGCGACAACCAGCTCACGGTGCTAGGCGCCAAGACGGCGGCGGAATGGGAAGGGCTGGTCGGCGCGGCGTGCGAGCGGGCGCGAATCGAATGTGCGCTGAGCGGCGACGGCTATGGTCCGAGCGATCAGACGTCTTTCTATGCGGCAGGCGTCCCCGTGCTGCACTTCTTCAGCGGCTCCCACCGCGACTACCACAAGCCTTCGGATACGGCGGAGCGCATCAACGCCGCCGGGGCCGGGCAAATCGCGGCGCTGGTGAGCGACGTAGCCAAGACGATTGCGGAGCTGCCCGGCCCGCTCGCGTTCCGAGCTGTCGCGCCCGAAGCGCCCAAGGGTGATTTGCGCTCATTCAACGCGTCCCTCGGGACGATTCCGGACTACGCGGGGCCCAGCGACGGAGGAGGCGTGCTCCTATCCGGCGTGCGCCCGGGGAGCGCGGCGGACAAGGCCGGCCTCAAGCGCGGCGACACGCTCATCGGCCTCGGCCAAACCGAGCTCAAGAGCTTGCACGACCTCATGTTCGTACTGAACGGAGCCAAGCCTGGTCAGACCATGACCGCGCGCCTCAAGCGAGAAGGCAAGGTGGTGGAGCTGCCTGTCACGTTCGAAGAGCGCGCGCCGCGGAAGGAATGACGAGGTTAGCCGAGGTCATCGTCGGCGATGCGCTCTTCGTCGTCCTCGTCCTCGTCGTCGTCCTCGTTGTCTTCGTCTTCTTCCTCGTCCACCAGCTGTGCAGAGGCGAGCGTGGCCTCACTGACGAGCAAGCTGTCCAAATCTGGGATCTCGGTCGGGTCGCTGCCGTGCGGGCGCGCTTCGTGGGTCGTCTCTGTAGCGCGCTCGAGCCAGACCGAGCCCAGATCCTCCGGGCTGACTGCGTCGTAGCCCTCGCTCTGCTCGCCTTCGGCGACGCCGGGTAGAGAGTTCCAAACTTCGTCCAGCGAAGCGTCGGTGGGAGCCTCGCTGGCGAACGGCTCGTTGCTGGCGAGCAGCGCTGCGCCCGAGGTGTCGTCTTGGGGCAGCAGCTTGCGGGACAGCGAGTCATCGATGTCCGGATCAGCGCTGCGGCCGATGGGCAGCTCCGCGCTCTCCGGCTCCACGAGCTCATCCGAGCCGGTGCTCACGTCGACGAGCTGCCGGCGCTTGAGCCAGGTGGCCGCGGCCAAGCCTGCCGCAGCGCCCGCCACTACCAAAGCCGATTGTGTCGTTCGATTGCTCACGGTGTTACCTCGACTGCTTTGGTTGCAAGCTCCGGGCCCAAAAGGCGGTGCCGAAAAAGGGTCGAGAAGCACCTGAAGCGAGGCAAAAACTCCCAAGCGTGTCAGCACCGGTGCGACGCAGGGTAAACATCGAGCCATGGCGGTCAGTGTCGTGAGATTGGGCAGTAAGCGCGCGAGGGGCGAGGGACCGCGGTTGGGCACCGTGCGTCGCCCCCCTCGCGGAGTGCGCAAGTCCGAGTATGCGACGCGCAATTACTACGACGTTTGGCTCCCCCTCCTCGCGCCCAGCGCCGCCCTCGTGAAGCGCGCTCTCTCTGCGAAGAACGAAAGAGAATTCGACGCCTTCGCGCGAGCTTACCGGCGCGAGATGAGCCGCCCCGACGCGGCCCGTACGCTGGATCTACTCGCCACGTTGTCGCAAGCCGCGTCTTTCGCAGTGGGCTGCTACTGCGAGGACGAGGCACGATGTCATCGCTCCGTGCTGCGCGAGCTACTGCGTGAGCGCGGCGCCGTGCTCCGCTGAGCCCCGTTCCGAATCGAAATGGAGTAGCTAGCGGGAATGCCGAAGCTCGTCTCGCGGTTGGCCGCGCGCATGCGTCATCCTCGTTTTTTCGCTGCCCTTCCTTTCCTCGTTGCTTGCGCGGCGTCACCTCCACCGGCCGCTGAGCCCGAGCAGGCGGGGCACGTCGTCGCGGCGACACCGCCTCCGCTCCCCTCCGTCAGCGCACCACCGGCGGCTGTGGCCCCGCCGCCACCGAGCCCGGAGGAGAAGAAGCGCATCGCCGAGCAGCAGGCGCTCGAAAAGGACTTCGCGAAGCTCGAGGCCGACCAACGCGCGGAGCTATCGCGGCTCACCCCGGAGCTGCGAAAGCAGACGCAAGACCTTGCCCAGAAGCAGTTCGCCTCGACGAAGGCGGCGCTGACCGCGATCGCAGCGAGCCCTCATCGCAAGCCAGGCAGCGCCGACCGCGACCCTCAGCGCCACCCGCAGCAGATGCTGGAATGGTTCGGGGTCAAGCCAACGCAAACCGTACTCGAGTACGGCCCGGGAGAGGGCTGGTGGACCGAGCTCCTGGCGCCCCTCCTCGCAAAGCGCGGCAAGCTGTTCGTCACGGAGACGGACCCCAATGGTCCCAAAGACCAACGCCCCACCCTCTACGGGCAGCGCACCAAGTACTTCCTCGAGGCTCTACCGGAAGCTTACGGCAACGTTCAACCAGTGATCGTGGACCCGAAGGCGCCGAGCCTCGCGTCCATCGAGGGCAAGGTGGACGTCGCGCTCGTGTTCAGAAGCCTTCATGGCATGAACAACTCCGGGCAGCTCGGCGCCTGGTTGCGGGAGCTGCATCGGGCGCTCAAACCCAATGGTGTGCTCGGCATCGAGCAGCACCGCGCCGCGGCGGGCCAGAACCCGAGCGAGACGAGCAAGCGCGGCTACTTGCCGGAGGCGTTCGTCATCGAGCAGGTCGAGGCGGCGGGCTTCAAGTTGGCGGCCAAGTCCGAGCTGAACGCCAACCCCAAGGACACCAAAGACTACCCCGAGGGTGTCTGGTCGCTTCCACCCACACTGCGCGAGGGTGAGAAGAATCGCGACAAATACCTGGGCATCGGCGAGAGCGATCGCATGACCCTGAAATTCGTGAAGGTGGCGCAGCCAGCCGCCCGGTAGCAGGGGGCCTTGTACTTCCGGGGGAGCTGAAGCTGGCACGGAGCCGGCCGCTTGGTAGATTGCGGGCGCCGAGCCTTAGCTTTCATGTCCCTATCTCCTGCGGAACCCACCAGTAGTAGTCCCCTCGCCTCCTCTTCCGCCCCGCCCGTGGACGTGCCGCTCCCGGGCTTGTGGCACGTCACGTGGCCGCTGTTCGTGAGCCTGGGTCTTTCGCTCTCGCTCCACTTTACGGACGCCTTTTTTCTCAGTCGAATCTCGGACGCGGCCGCGGCCGCGGCCGGCGCGATCAACCCATTGCTCGGCGCCACCCTCGTGCTCTTCTCGGTGGTCGGACAAGCGGGCGCAAGCGTGGCCGGGCGTCTTCATGGCGCTCAGCGCCACGACGAGCTGCCCCTCACCTACCTCGTGCTGCTCGGCTTCAATCTCGCCGCGGGTCTGGCTATCAGCGCGCTGCTGTTTGCGCTTCATTCCTGGGTGCCGAGTTGGCTCGGCCTGCGCGGGGACGCGGCCGATGCGGCCAGAACTTACATGGCAGTGCTTGGCGGCTGCCAGGTGCTCAAAGCGGTGCAGCTCGCCTACGGCAACATGCTGAACTCACGCGGCGCGACGCGCTGGGTGATGATCGAGGCGATCGCTACGAACGTGGCCAACATTGGCCTCAACTACGCGCTCTATCGCGGGTGGTTCGGGCTCACCGCGAGCGTGGCCTCCGTCTCCGCAGCAACGATGATCGCGCTCTTCTTCGGCATGCTGTTCACGATCGCGGTGGTGCACCTGAAGCTCGAGGTTCGCTTTCCGATTCGGAGCTCTTGGGCCGAGCTGCGCGCGGCGCTTCGCCCCATCCTGAAAATCGGTTTGCCTTCGGCGACGGAGCCGATTTCTTACCAGGTGGCGCAGGTGGTCATCAACCTGCTGGTCATCTCCCTCGGGGCGCAAGCCCTGGCCACGCGCACCTACGTCATCAGCTTCATCAATATCAGCACCGTGCTGTGGTCACTGGCCATCGGCGTCGGCGCGCAGATTGCGGTCACTCACCGCGTGGGTGCGGGCCGGTTGGAGGAAGCGAACGACGCCTTTCACCGCGCTCTTCTCTATGCGGTCGCCGGCAACGGCGTGATCGCGCTCTTGCTGGCCTTCTTCTACGAGCCGCTCCTGGGGCTGCTCACCAGCGACCCGGAGATCAAGCGGGTCGCGGCGCCCCTGTTCGCACTGGGCGTGGCGGTGGAGATGGGCCGGGCCGTCAACATCGTGGCCGGCGGTGCGCTCCGCTCGACGGGCGACGCCGGCTACGCCGCTACCGTGGCGCCGCTCTTGATGTGGGGCATCGGCGTACCGGCCGCGTTCTTGTTGGGCGGCTCGCTCGGCTGGGGGCTCACCGGCGTTTGGGCGTCGATGGCCATCGACGAGTGCCTGCGCGGCGTCGTTTGCTACCGCCGGTGGCGCAGCGGTCGCTGGCGCACCACGAGCGCGCTTTCGCCGAGCGCGGCTGCGCACGTTGCCGGGTAGGAGTAGCGCCACCGAGTCAGTCGAGTGTTAGGCTGGCCGCGTGGCGCCCAACAAAGCTCCGGAAAGTCCGCTCGTACTCGCCGCTCGTGAGCTAACGGAGCAGCTCGCTCGGTTCGAGTCGCAAAGCGAAGAGCTGAGCCGGCTCGCGATCAACTCGGACAAGGCGCTCACGCGCGCTTGCCACGGACTGGAGGCGTGCTCGACCCACGAGGCGGGGCTCGCGCGGGCCCTGCGCGCATTCGCGGAGGCAATGCAAGGCGTGCAAGCGACGCAGCAGCGGTGCGTCGAGGTGACGGCAACGACCGCCGCGCGCATCGCGGCTCGTCAAGCCGAGCGCATGGAGCTGCAGACTCGGCTCGCCGCTTTGGGCGAGAGCGCGCGCCAAGTGAGCGAACCAGTGACTCAGCTCGCCGGGAGCGGCGCGGAGTCGGGCGCGCTGCTCGGCTCACTGCAAGAGGTCGAGCGCCGCTTGGAGGGCGTGATCGCGGAAGCGACGGCCCTGAGCGAGCAATCTCGCGCGGGCGACTGGTCGGACTTGGAACGCGACACCCAAGGCATGCGCGAGCAGCTGCAATCGCTGCGCAATCGCGTGCTGCTCATGCGGCGCAAGTTGGCTGATTCCGCGCCATCGTGAAGCTCGTCGGACGAACAATGTCCGAGCCGCGCTGGTGAAACGGTGATCGCACGCCCATGCTCCGGGCATGGAAAGCGAGCCGATAGTCTTCGACCACACGGGCCTCACGGTGCGCGCGGCTCTGCGCGACGGCGCCTGGCAAGGGCAAATCGTGGACGCGCGCGGCGAGGTGCAAGACGAATTTGCCTACACGCGCGAAGCTTTTCCGGGCGCCGTCATCGGGGCTTTCCGCTTCAAAGAGCTGGACTTCACGGTGCGCCTCGCGGCCCGGCTCTGGCTGTACACCGACCCTTGATTGTCCCTCGCCGACCATCGCGCCCCCGCGTCGGGCGCCGCACTTCAGTGGTCCGTTGCCGCCCGGAAAGGTGTGACGTGGCGATCGTGTTAGCCTAGGCTTGATGCTCCGGCTTTCGCCGCTCCTCTGTATCGCGTCGTGCGCTCTTTCTTGGCCGGCACTCGCCGGAGCACAGACGAGCGAGCCGCCCCCGACTGCGCTCGCGCCGCCTCCGGAGCCCCCGACAGCGGACCCGCCGCCGCCCAAAGCCGAACCGGCTCCGCCGCGCGCCGCGACCCCGGAGCCGCCGCCCCAGGTCACGCCCGCTGGCCCGCCCGCGGCGAACGAGTTTCCGCTACCGCCCGGGCCTACGCCGCCGGCCGCGCCTCCTCCGGTCTCCGCACCCCCGCCTGCTCCTGCAGGTGAAGAGCCGCCGCAAGAGCTCGGCAAACCCGAAAAGCAACCGCTCACACCGTCGGAGGGGTTGTTCCAAACCCCAGCGAGCGGGGACGTCCACCATGTGGAGGACCAGCGGAAGGACGAAAAGGTCGATCAGTTCAAGATCGGCCCCGTCGTGGGTATCGGCGTACCGAGCGTGATCAGCGTGGGCGGTACGTTGAAGGTAACGCGGTTTCTCGGCGCGGGCGTGAGCCTCGGGCTGATTCCAAAGGTACGGCTCAGTTACTACGGCGATGCCACGCTCTCCTACCAGCACGTGGACGTGTACGGACGCGTGTACCCATTTGGGGGCGGGTTCTTCCTGCACGGAGGCATTGGCTACGCGAACGTCAACGGCACGCTGACCGGGAAGGAGAGCTACTCGGATACCGGCGTCAGCGGCACCGTGGACTATAGCGGCGTCGGCAAAGTGCACACGCCGACGCTGACCGCGCTCATCGGCTACTTTCATACGACGAGCATAGGCTTCAGCTTCGGAGTGGACGCGGGGGCGCAGATCCCGATCGCGCCGAGCACGATTCAGTTCGACAGCACGCACGCCCTCACCACCACCCCGCCGCAGCTAGCGCCGCTCGTTCAATCCAGGGCGGACGCCTACGCGGCCAAGGCGGATCAAGCCGTGATCGATACGCTCGAGAAGATCGGCCGCACCACCATCCCGACCGTGAACTTCCGGATCGGGTGGATCCTTTAGCCCGGCGGCCAAGCGCACGCGTCCTTCGGGCGGTGCTCGTGGGGCTCGTGCTGAGCGCGTTCGGATTGGTGCTGGCCCTGTGGAGGTTTCAAGGGCGGCTCATCGATAGCCTCGCCGCGCTCGCTGACATCCGGCGCGCGGGGCAGCCGCCGATGACCATCTTGCATGGCGCAGAAGACTCGCTGATCCCGCCCCGTATGGGCCGCGAGCTGGCGGCCGCCGCGCCGGGGAGCGTGTTCGAGCTGGTGCCGGGCGCTGGGCATGCGGACCTGCTGACCGTAGCCGAGGCGCGCGTCGGCCAGCTCCTGCGACAGCGTTAGCCGCGGGCGACCAGGCGGTCATCGGCGGGGCCCAATGACATGTCGCGCTCTGTAACGAATGGGACGACAAAACAAACGCGGCTCCCCGCGATCTGCCTTGTGAGCGCGGCGGCGCCTCTGCAAACTGAAGGTCATGCGCGAAGGCCGTCCGCGTGCCGTGCGCTCTCGTTCAGGGCTCGTCCCCAGCTGCCTCACACTGCTCGCTGCGCTGGTAGCCAGCTCGGGCGGCTGCGCCACCGAAGTGAGCACCCTGGAAGACCCTGGCCTCGGCTCGGAGGCTGCAAGCGGCGGAGCGACCGGGCAAGGCGGCTCGAGCTTGCCTGCTGGCGGCAAGGCGCCCACCGCCGGTAGCGCATCCTCCTCCGGCGGAAGCGGAGCGAGCGGAGGCGGAGCAACCGGAAGCGGAGCAAGCGGCGCCGGAGCCACGGGGGGGACGGGCGTGAGCGCGTTTGGTGGCACCGCCACGACGGGCGGCCAGGCGCAGGGTGGCGCGGCCGGTGCGGCTAGCTCGACCGCCGGCGCGCCTCAAGGCGGGGCTGCGTTAGGGGGCGCGGCAGGTGCCGGCGGCAAGGGCGGCGCTGGCGGTAAGGGCGGTGGGAGCCAGGGAGGTGCGGGGGCCGGCGGCTCGGGCATAGCGGGCTCTGGCGGCAGCGGCGGCAGCGGCAGTCTGGGCTGCCTCGCTGGGTGGAAGGGCAGCACGTGCGACAGCTGCAGCACCCAGACCCAGAGCGACAAGCTCGCCTGCGTGAAGATCCTCGACTGCTACGGCGCGAACGCCTGCGGGCCCACCAGCTGCAGCAACAACGACGACAAGTGTGGAGCGAACAAGATCGGTCAAGGCACGGCCGGCTATCCCATCGCCAAGCAAGTCTACGACTGCGCTTGCCTCTAGGCGGTCATCTCTTCGGTGCAGCAGCCGTGAGCCGCTCCGGGATCGCGGCCGCCACCACGCGAGCGAAGAGCACGGCGTGACCGGCCTCGTTGAGGTGGGTGCCGTCCCCTGCGTCGAACCGTGACGAGAGCTTCGTGGAGGGCGTCGCGAAGCCTGTCCAAAAGTCCAACGCGCGCGGCGCGAAGCGCCGCAAGATGGCGTCCCTCACCTCCACTTGCGCCGCGAGCTGCGCCGCGTCTCCGAAGTTTCGAGGCTGCGTGGTCGTCACCCACAGCGGCACGTGCGCGGCGTCGGCGGCCGCGCGCAACCGCTCGAAGTTTGCCAGCTGCTCGGCCGGTGAGTACCGCTCGGCAGCATCGTTCGAGGGCAGGTTGACGATGATCGCGCGCGGAGCGAGCGCGAGAGCCGCGCTGATGTTGCGCCCCTGCGTCGGCGCCGGGCGGCCAGGAGGCGGAGCGAACCCGTCGGGTTGAACGTGGTAAGTCGTTTGGCCACCGGCGGCCAAGCTGCGCACTTGATAGCGAGGGAACTTTTCGGCCAGGTAGCGGCCGTAGCGCGGCACCCATGCGCTGTCCGGGTCCGACGGCCCGATGCCTGCAGCGGTCGAGGAACCGAGCACCACGATCAGCTGGGAAGCGGCGCCGGTGCCCGCGCTCATCGGTGGCCCTGGCGTGCCTGGTGGGACGGGGCTCTCCCTTTTGCAGGCGCCCGCTAGAGCGACCGAAGCGAAGGTGAGGACTGCCTTCACGAGCACGCGCCGCGCCGCGACCCTCGAGAGTGACGGCCAGGCGCGGGCTGCGAGCCCCGGCTCGATGGGGACGGCCTCGTCGGTTTGCGAGCTAACGCGCATGCTTCCTATCGACAAGCTCGAGCGGGTCCTACGGCCCGAGTCGAGACCCAGCCTTGCACGCCGCGCCGCGTCCAGGAAGGGACCAGGAGCGGCGCCGGGGCCAAGCCCGCAGAGCCCGAGGGGCAGGACGCTCGCGGCATTTTCTGCTCTGATGCGCGCCGCTATGCTCGCTCGACGCCTATTCGTCTTCGCCTCCTTCTCTCTCCTCGCATGCTCGCCGGGCGGCTCGCACGGTGAGGGGGAAATTCGCGCCCTCATTGCCAAGCAGGCAGACGCGTGGAACCGCCACGACACCAAGGCCTGGATGACGCCCTTCAGCGAAGACGCCGAGTTCATCAACATCATGGGCATGGCCCTGCTCGGTCGCCCCGAGATAGAGCAGCGCCACGCCGAGCTCTTCACGGGCATCTTTTCGCGGAGCCGCGTGACGGTGACGACCCGGCAAGTGCGGCCGCTCGGCGCCACCGCCGCAGTCGCGGAGACGGACTACGAGCTGCGCGGCTACGAGCGCCTGCCGCCCGGTATCCGCCCAACCGAAGCGGACGGCACGTTGCGCACGCGCATGAAGTACGTGTGGCAACTGCGCCCGGAAGGCTGGCGCATCGTCACCGCGCAGAACACCGCGATCGCGCCGCGGCCCGGGAAGCCCTAAGCGTGGACGAGGCGCCCGAGCCGTCGCCGGAAGAAGCGCTCGGTGAGGCGCTCGCCTGGCTGGCGGACGAGCCTGATTGCGCAGATGCGCACTACGAAGCTGGTCTCGTCTACGAAGAGCTCGGGAACGAGGGCGAGCGACGACGGCACTTCCTGGAGGCGCTGCGGCTCGACACACTGGACGCTACCACTCCCCTGGCCGGCTACGAGGCGATCATCTGCGATCAGGTCGAGCGCACCCTTTCCGATTTGCCGGCTGCGTTCGCGGAGCGGCTCGGAGCCGTGACCGTCTTGGTCCAGCCGCGGCCGTCCCTGCCCATGGTGGAAGAAGGGCTGGACCCTCGCCTTCTCGGCTTGTTCGACGGCGCGACGGCGGAAGAGCTGGCGCTCGGGGATGCCCCTCTCGTCTCCACTCAGATCTACATTTTCTCTCACAACCTGGCCGCGAGCTTCGAAGACGAGGCAAGCCTGCGAGAGGAGGTGACGGTCACCGTGCTGCACGAGGTCGGCCATTTTTTCGGCCTGGACGAGGACGACATGGAGCGCCTGGGACTGGACTAAGCGCGCCGCGGGTGTAATGCCGAGACGGCGGCGCCGTCAGCGCCGTGATGTCTCACCTCATGTCCCCTGAGCACCCTCACCACGAGCCCCCTCTCGCTGCCGAGCCGGTGCGCGCCATCGACCCCGTTTGCGGGATGAAGGTAAACCCCGCGGCGCCGCGAGGTGGCAGCTTCGAGCACGCTGGAACGGCGTACCACTTCTGCAACCCGCGCTGCCGCGAGAAGTTTGCGGCCGAGCCGGAGAAGTACCTCCGGCACGAGGAAGCTCCGCCTCCCGTCGTCACGCCGGGTAGCAGCTACGTGTGCCCCATGGATCCCGAGGTGCGGTCGGACCGCCCTGGCCCCTGCCCGAAATGCGGCATGGCGCTGGAACCGGCGCAACCCGAGCTCGTGGCTCGCACTGAATGGGTGTGCCCGATGCATCCGCAAGTCGTGCGAGGAGCCGCTGGCAACTGCCCGCTCTGCGGCATGCCGCTGGAGCCCCGGAGCGTCTCGCTCGCGCCGTCCAAGAATCCCGAGCTCGAGGACATGTCACGTCGCTTCTGGGTAGCGCTATCGCTTTCCGCACCGCTCCTCGTGTTGACGATGGGTGACATGCTCGCCGGCCGGCCCGTATCGCAACTGCTCGGCGCGCGACCGCGGGTGCTGCTCGAGCTCGCGCTGGCGACGCCCGTGGTGTTGTGGGCGGGCGCTCCGTTCCTGCAGCGCGCGGTCGCGTCGATCCGCAATCGTAGCCTGAACATGTTCACGCTGATCGGCCTGGGCGTGAGCGTCGCGTACGGCTACAGCCTCGTGGCTGCCCTCGCGCCGAGCGCGTTTCCAGGAGGATTTGGCGCTCATCACGGCGAGGTGGGCGTCTACTTCGAGTCGGCGGCCGTGATCGTCACCTTGATCCTGCTCGGGCAGGTCCTCGAGCTGCGCGCCCGCAGCCGAACTGGCTCCGCGATCCGCGCCTTGCTCGGGCTCTCTCCAGCCACCGCGCGGCGCGTAGGGCCGGGCGGCGCCGAGCAAGACGTGAGCCTGGACCAGGTCAGAGTGGGTGACTTGCTGCGCGTTCGCCCCGGCGAGAAGGTGCCGGTGGACGGGACGGTGGTGGAGGGGGCAAGCAGCGTGGACGAGTCGATGCTGAGCGGAGAGCCGTTGCCGGCGGAAAAGCAGGTCGGTTCGCGGGTGGTCGGTGCCACGCTCAACGGCACTGGTTCCTTGCTCATGCGCGCGGAGAAAGTAGGCAACGAGACGCTCCTTGCGCGCATCGTCGCGCTCGTGACCGAGGCGCAGCGCAGTCGCGCGCCGATTCAGCGCCTTGCGGACGTCATTTCTTCGTTCTTCGTGCCCGCCGTGATCGCGGTCTCGCTGGTGAGCTTCGCGATTTGGGCCACGGTCGGGCCGGAGCCTCGCTTGGCCAACGCGCTCGTCAGCGCGGTCGCGGTTCTGATCATCGCCTGCCCCTGCGCGCTGGGTCTCGCCACGCCGATGTCAGTCATGGTGGCGACGGGCAAGGCGGCAAACGCGGGCGTGCTCTTCAAGAACGCCGAAGCGCTGGAGACCCTGCGTAAAGTGGACACGCTGGTCGTCGACAAGACCGGAACGTTGACGGAGGGCAAGCCCCGCCTCGTCACGGTGGAAGCGGCGAGCGGCTTCGAGCCGGATCAGGTGCTGGCGTTGGCGGCGGCCCTGGAGCGCGGAAGCGAGCACCCGCTCGCAGGCGCTATCGTGCGCGGCGCTGAAGCGCGAGGGGTCCCGGAGCTCCGCGCCGACTCGGTTCGAGCGATGCCGGGCAAAGGTATCCGCGGCCGGGTGCAATCGTCCGAGGTCGCGGTCGGCAACGCCGCGCTACTGTCGGAAGTTGGTGCCTCAGCCGCGGCCCTCGAGACGCGCGCGGCGGAGCTCGCAGGGGGCGCCCAAGGCGTCGTCTTCGTAGCCGTGAACGGCGAGCTAGCGGGGTTATTGGCGGTCGCCGACGCGATCAAAGAAGGCGCCGCCGAGGCGCTCGCGGAGCTCCGAGCGGAGGGCCTCTCGGTCGTCATGCTGACCGGAGATCGGCAGGCCACGGCGGACGCGGTCGCCCGGCAGCTGAGCATCGCGCAAGTCTACGCGGAGGTGCTGCCAGAACAGAAAGCAGACCTGGTGCGACAGCTCCAGACTCAAGGCCGCTTCGTAGCCATGGCGGGGGACGGCATCAACGACGCTCCCGCCCTCGCCCGCGCTCAAGTCGGCATCGCGATGGGCACGGGTACGGACGTGGCCATGAAGACCGCGGACATCACGCTCGTTGCCGGTGATTTGCGCGGCATCGTACGTGCGCGCAAGGTGAGCCGCGCCGCGATCAGCAACATCCGCCAAAACCTGTTCTTCGCTTTCGTCTACAACGCCGCTGGCGTGCCCCTCGCGGCCGGCGCGCTCTACCCCCTCTTTGGCTGGCAGCTGAGCCCGATGCTCGCGGCCGCCGCCATGAGCCTGAGCTCCGTGTCGGTCATTGCAAGCGCGCTCCGCCTGAGGTTCGTACAAGTCTGAGCCCCGCATAAAAGCCTGGAGCTAGGTGCCAAAGCCCCTCGCCGCGCCTCTTTCTCAAAACGAGAATCACCCTTGCGCCTGGTCAGCCGCAGTTGGCGATGCGATAGTTACGGTTCCGCCGAAGCGGCGCTCCGCGCTCGCCGAGGCGCCTAGGAGGGACGACGACATGAGCCAGACCCTGCTCGTGGTTGATGATGAGCCTGCGATCCAGCGAATGCTGCAGAAGCGCGGGGAGAAAGAAGGCTTTCACGTCCTCGGGGCGCTGACCCTCCGCGAAGGCCTGAGCCGTGCGCTGAAGGACGCGCCCGATATCATCCTGCTCGACATGAGCTTGCCAGACGGCATGGGCTCGCAATTGCTCAAACAGCTCCAAGCCGAGCCGCGCACTCGGCGCATTCCCATCGTCGTGTGGTCCGGCCTCGATCGCGACGAGGTCAGGGAGAAGGTGCTCCGGGCGGGCGCGGTCGCCTACCTTCACAAGAACGACGTGACGATGCTGATGGTCACGCTGCGCGCCATGTCCCGAGGAAGCCAGAGTGGACTGACGAGATCACGCGAGATCGCTTACGAAGACGCGCTCGATGACTTGGCTCCGCGCGGGTTCGGGCGAAAGTAGGCCGTACGGCGCTACGGGTTTTCTTCCACGATCGTGACGGGTATGACGGAGGTCACGTCTCGCTCGACCTTCACCACGACGTCCTTGGCCTTGCCGCCCGGCGCCATTGGGAGGACCGTAATGTGGCGTAGGCCGACCGGCAGCGAGATCAGTTGATTGTCACTGTAGGTGCGACCTTCCGCCAGGACCTTCACGGAGCCGCCGGATGCGCGTACCAGCAAGGTACCGGTCGCGACGGGCGCGGGCCTCGCGGTCGGGCTCCCGGCCATCGGCGGGGTTTGCGGCATCGCTCGCCACGCGACCCCCACGCTCCCCGCAGCGATGAAGGCGGCCCCGAGCCACGCGCTTCGGCGGTTCCACCGGTGTCTTGGCGCAGCCGGGCCGAGCCGCCGCGTCACCAGTGGGAGCGGCTCGAGGCTGGGAGATACGCCGGGCGTGCTCGTGATCTCCACTACCACCGCCAACGCGGCTTCGTGGCGGCTCGCACCGGGCTCGATGTCTACGGGCACGCCTGCCAGCCATTCGGCAACCTCGCCGTGCGAGATAGAATCCCCGGTAGATACCAGGACGCGGTCCAGCGCTCGCGACAGGGCTCGAGCACTCTCGAAGCGTCGGCTCGGCTCGAGCTGCAGGGCCTTCTTCGCGATCTCTGCCAGCCCGGGAAGGACGACCGGCTGGTGGACGCGAGGGTCAGGGACGGTACCGGCGCACACGGCGGCGATGGTGGCCGCCTCGCTCGAGCGATGAAATAGGCGCTCACCGGTGAGTAGCTCCCAGAGCACGATGCCCAAGCCGTAAACATCTGCGCGTCGGTCCACCCGCTGACCGCTGATCTGCTCCGGTGCGGCGTAGGCAAGCTTGCCCTTCATCGTGCCCGTCGCGGTGTGGTGCAGCTGATTTCGCGCGCGTGCAATCCCGAAGTCCGTGACTTTGACGCCGCCGCTCTTGAGGACGAACAGATTGTGGGGCGATACGTCGCGATGAACGACCTCCAGGATCGTTCCTTGCTCGTCCGTGAGCTCATGAGCGGCGTGAAGCCCCTCTGCCAACCCAACGAGGACGCGGGCGATGAACAGCTGATGCCTCGGCGACGCCGCGAGCGTGGGGTCCGCTTGCAGCGCCATGAGGACCTGCCGCAACGTGCGGCCGTCCAGTAGCTCCATGGCGATGAACGTGCCGCCCTCGTCGGAAACGAAGTCCAGCACTTGGCACACGTTGGGGTGCTGAATCGAGGAAGCCAGCCGGGCCTCGTCTGCGAGCAACTCGACGAACCCCACGTCGCCCAAGTGCGGGTGGATGCGCTTGATCGCTACTCGCTTGCGGAAGCCCTCGGCGCCCAGCTTGACCGCCTCGTATACGGTTGCCATGCCGCCAACCCCGAGCTGCCGGCCCAAGCGGTAATTCCCGCTGCCGATTGCGGACTGCTGGCTGGACGACTTGCTCGCGCCGAGCACCTCGAGCATGGGGGGCGGTAAGCGCGGCACCGAGGGCAGACTCGGCGTGAGCTCGTGCGGACTTCGTTTGCTGCGTTCGATGGCCATCGCGGAACGTCACCGTCGTTCCCGACCGCGATTCGCGATCGGGGTACGGTCAACGAGACAACGACCGTTGCACCACGCGGCTAAGTGGCCGGTCAGCGGCGACGACGTACATTGGCCACACCTACATGGTCGCGAGACGCTCGCTCACAGGCCGAGCTGCGTCGCCATGGCGCTGGCCGACATGGCTCCGGAGATCCGTTTGGCCTCGCGGCCCTGACGAAACAGGACGAGCGTGGGGATGCTGCTGATTCCGAAGCGCGCGCTGAGCCGAGGCTCCGCGTCCGTATCCACCTTGGCGACGATGGTCAGCCCACTGCGCTGGGCGGCGAGCTTCTCCAGCTCGGGGGCGACGAGGCGGCAAGGGCCACACCACGCCGCCCAAAAGTCCACCAGCACCGGGACCTTTGCGTCACGGACCAGCTCCTCGAAGTCCTCCCCGCTCTGCACCGCGATCGGACGCGAAAGCGGTAGTAGGGACGCCTTGCAGGCCGCGCAGCGGGCCTTGTCCAGCAGGCGGGAGGCCGGCAGCCGGTTCTGAGCGGAGCAAGAAGAGCAGGCGACGCGCATGGCGCGGAAGCTGCGTCTCGCGATCGAGCTCGTCAAGCTCGCACCCGCGGACGCCGACCCTCACAAATCGAATCTGCCCGCTGCTTCGGGTTGGTACACGACCCGCTCGACCCGCATTCGGCGCTCGCCTCGCGGGGTTCGCCACGAGATGTCGCTACCCTCACGGCTTCCGATCAGCGCGCTCCCGAGCGGCGCGAGGACCGAGACCCTCCCGGCCTCGATGTCGGCGGATGATGGGAAGACGAGCGTAAGCTCTCGCCGCTCCTGGTTATCCAGATCCAGCACGACTGCGCGCGAATTCATGGTGACGACGGTGCTCGGCACTTGGTCGGGCGGAACGACGACAGCGCGACCGAGATCACGTTCCAGCACGCTGAGCGTCGGCGGCGGGGCCACCTGGCGGCGGATGCGGTCGAACAGCGCGTCGAGGCGGCGAAAATCGAAGTCGGTCAGAGTGGGAACGTGATCTGCAAACATGGCTTCTCCAGAGGGTCGAGGACGGCTCCGCGCAAGTGCGCGGGGGGCCAATGGCTCGCCGGACAGGGCGTCACGGCGGCAGGAAGGAGCGGCGTCCCGGTAGGGGGGGGCGCGCCGCTCGTTAGGAGCGTGCGGCCGTTTTCATGGAAAGCTCACGGATCGACCAGCCGTACGCGCCGGGGCGCGACGACGAGCGAGCCATGGGCACCATTGCTACGACCATCTATTCTTACCTAGCACCGTGAGCCCAGACTGCCATGGGCTACTTTGACCCAAGGCGCTGAGTGCTCCCCAGAAGGACTAAGGCTCAGGCGCGGCGAGCGCCGGATTTCGTACGAAGCGCTCGTCCGTAAGCGCGTCGAAGAAGGACAGGACGTCGGTCGTCTCGGCCTCGTTCAAGGCAAAACCGCGAATCAGGCCCGACTTGAGCGGGCTCTTTCGGCCGTCTCCGGCGGCGGGGCCAGAGGTGGTCACGGTGCCGCCTGCGGAGTAGTGCTGCAACACCTCACGCAGGGTCGCGATGCTACCGTCGTGCATGTACGGCGCGGTGAGCGCTACGTTCCGCAGGCTCGGGGGGCGAAATAGACCTCGGTCTTCGGCGTTCAACGTTAAGTCGTACAGTCCCTGATCGGTCGCGGGGTAGCTTCCTTCGCCGTCCACGTCGTAGAGGCCATTGTTGAAGAACGGGTAGCGCGCTCGCTCGGCGGTGGTGCTCGCGTCCACGTAGGAAACGGTGAGGTTGCTGGAGGTGCCGATCCGCGGCGAAAACCGAGTATCGAAGTCGGTGAAGAGGCGAAAGGGTGAGCGCTACCACGTCGCGAACGTAGTCGATGCAGCGGGCCGGCTGCCTGCGACACGATGTCGCAGCAGCGACATCGTTTGCACTCAGCGCTGACTGCGACGGCGGCGCAGCAGCGCGACGCCGAACGCGGCGAGCAACGCCGCAAGCGGGCTCCCTCCACGCGCGGTGGCGACCGTGCAGCCACCGCCCTGCATCTGCCAGTCGGTGGCAGTGGACTCGTCTTCGGCGCCGCCGGCGGATGGGCCATCGACGGCGTCGCCGCCACCGCTGCGGCTGCCGCCCGCTCCGCTACCGCCGCTGCTAGCCTTGCCGCCTTCGTTCTCAGCGCCAGCGCGCGCTCCGGAGCCGCCGCTGCTGCTCGTGCCACCGCCGGGCTCTCCCGCGACGTTTTCGTGGCCGCCGTCGCCGTCCACTCCGCCGTTGCCCACTTCCCCGCTGGCCCCCGGCGACCCGCCCATGCCAGCGCCGCCGCCGATGCCGCCTTGGCCGCCCGCGCTCGCGCCGCCGCCGGCCACACCGCCGCCAGCCACACCGCCGCCACCGCCCGCACCGCCTCCACCGCTACCGCAGACTCCGCCGACGACGGGCAGCACCACGCAGAGCCCCGCGAGGCAAAGGTTCTGGTGGCAGTCGTTGCCGTCTTCGCACTGGTCGTTGGTCGAGCAACCCAGCACGGGAGGTCCACCGCCGCTCCCATCGCACCCGAGCACGGGCAGCGTCGTACAGAGCCCCAATGCGCAAAGGTTCTGAGTGCACTGGTTGCCGTCGTCACACTGATCGTTGGTGGAGCAACCGCCCGTCACGGTCGACCCGCCCGAACCGCCGCTCCCCGCGGAGCCGCAAACGCCCGCGTAACAGCAACCGAGCACCGGCAATGGGACGCACAGACCGGCAAGACACAGATCTTGGGTGCAAGGGTTCCCGTCTTGGCACTGGGCGTCCGTGGAGCAGCCAAGGGCCGGGGTCCCGCCGAGGCCCGCGCCTCCGCTGGGGACGCCGCTCGTGCCGCCGGTGCTCCCACCGCCTGCGCCCGCAGCGCCCCCCGTAGGCGCGCAGCTACCGTTGAAACAGCAACCGAGCACGGGCAGCGACAGCGCGCAGGCTCCCAGGGTGCAAAGGTTTTGTGTACACGGATTGCCATCTTCGCAATCCGCGTGCTTCGCGCATCCGCCTAGCAGCGCGGCTTCCGAAGCCACCTTCGTAGCCTCCGGCTCGTGGACGCTGCTACACGCCACGATGCAGCCGCCCGCGCACGCGAGCACGCTCATTACCCGTTTGGTTCTTCGCAGAATTCCCATGGCTCAGCTCCCGCGACCGCGCGCGTCCGCGCACCGTCGCTCCAGCCCTAGGGACGACCGAGGCGGCGCTTCCTTAAGCGGAACGGCAGGCGCAAAGACCTGGCACCAAATGACACACGCAGCGAACGCGAGCTCAGCTCACACGTTCAATGCCCACGGCCCACGACGCGCGCGACCTCGCCCGACAATTCGTTGCGGACGAATACGTCCAGCACTTGGCGCTCCCGCGAGTGCGGGCGGTCGCCGGCCATGCAGCGCAAGAAGCCGATAGCGGCAGACCAGAGCTCGTCCGGACCGAGCACGCGAACGCCGTCCTTCACGAGCTCTCCGCGTAACAAGCTCTCCCTGAGCTCGAACGGAAGCTTGAAGTGGTGTATCGCGCAGAACGGTAGATTGGAGCTGATCGCAACCAAGCTACACGCCAAGCACTTTCGTTCGACAGCTGTCCCCATGCTGACGAGCCTAACGCGAAACGGAGATCATCGGCAGATTTCTCGCGAGCGGTCCGCTTTGCTGCACGGTGAATCGGAAGCAGCGCGCAAGAGGTCGCGTGGGGCAAGCCGCACGCTGCGGCGCGCTCCTACTGACCCTCACGCCTGGATCCGTCCTCATCGAAACTGACCTGGCGGCAGTAGTCTCTCTACAGCTTCCTGGGCGTCCCACGGGGTGGCTGGTCAGGGGCATTTGCCCCCAAAGCTCGGCATGGATCAGAAATCGGCGGGGGATCCCCCACTTGTCGGCATGGCCCTGGGTCTGGTTCACGTTCCGAGAGCTTGCGTCCCTTGCGACCGCGTCTGGCTCGCCAGCACCGCGGCGACCGCCGTTTGCCCGCATTGCGCCCGCGCGGCCGACGTCGTGCCTGGTGAGAGCTACCAGGCTGCAGACGAGGAACAATTCCAGCGCGTCGAAAGCGCGCTACGCGCCGGTCGCCCGTCTCCCGCGGTGTGCCAACGGCTCTTCGCAAACCTGAGCGACGTCCATGCCCGCTCGCAGCGTCCGGCGCGGCTCTTGGGTCTCCTCACCGACGCCGTTCCGGAGCTGCAATTTTTGCAGACACAGTGGGGCCGCCAGCCGGCTGTCCTCACACGCGCGCTGGGAATGCTGACCATCGTCCTCGGCGCGCACCTGCGCGCCGTGGAGGCCAGCCGAGTCAAGCGCGTCGCGACCGGGGACTCCTCCAACACGCTTTAGCTTTCCTTAGCTTACGCTTCGATCCTCGCCGAGGCGCTCGTGAAGAGCGAGCGCGCTCGACGGGACCGATTGGCGATGATGCTACACCACGCGTTCGTGATGCTTGACGTCGCCGCGGTTCTTTTGAACCTGTGACTGGAGACGACGCCCCAGCGCGTCAAAAGCTTCCCTCACGGCGACGTACACATCCGCGTCCGCGTGCGCGCCGTCTCGGCTGATGACCAGCTCTGCATCCGGGATCGTCATGTCGATGCTCACGCTGTACGCGTGGCCTTTTTGCTGATGGTGGTGCGGAGCCTCGATGACCACGTGGCAGCTCGTGATGCGCCCGTAGAGGCGGCTCAGCTTGTCCAGCTTGCCCTTGATTCTCTCCTCCAGTGCCTCCGAACGCGGGAAACCACGAAACGTGATCTGAAGCGGTTGGTCCATCTTTTCTCCTCGCTGGAGTGCCGGCGCGCAATGCGCCGCATCCATTCCATCATGCAGCAATTCGCGTGCCCTGCCCTCCCCCCGGTTGCACTTTTTCGGGGGGCGCACCACGCGCTTACTGCTTGGCTCGGCTGATGCATGTGGGGAGCCATGTCCATCACCCACGACGTCAAGCACGCGACCCGCCAAGCGGTGCAGCACCTCGGCAGCCTACGCGATCAGGCTCGCCTGCAGCTGCACCTGTTATCGCGCGATGCACAGCAGCGCTGGACCGTCCTGGAGAGCGAAATCGCCACGCTCGAGCATCGAGCCAGCCGTGACGGCGAGAAAGCGGCGGAGACGCTGAGGGACACCGCGCAGGGGTTGAGCCGCACCCTAACGGAGCTCGTCGGGACGCTCAGCCAGTCGCCGGGGCTGCTCACGAACGTTCGCTCCATCATGACTCCCCACGCGCGAAGCTGCGCGCCCGAGGACTCATTGGCAAGTGCGGCCCAGGTGCTGTGGGAGGCCGACTGCGGGGCTTTGCCGGTCGTATCCAATGGCAAGGTCACGGCGATGCTCACGGACCGCGACGTGTGCATGGCTGGGTACTTCCGAGACAAGCCGCCTAGCGAGCTGCGGGTGGCAGACGCGATGTCCAAGCAGCTACTGAGCTGCGGCCCGGACGAGTCGATAGGTGCGGTGCTCGCCACGATGAGCGAGCAGCGCGTGCGGCGGCTGCCCGTCGTGGGCCCGAGCGGTGACTTGCTCGGAGTGATCAGCCAAGCCGACGTGCTGCGCTGGGCGCGCGCGCTTTCCGAGCGTGACGTCGACCGCACGGTCATCGAAGCGCTTGCGGACGTCTCCGCGCTGCCGTCGCAAAAAACCTCTCAAACCACGGGGTGAGCAGCTAATCCCCACGAGTGACGAGTTTTGTACAAAATGTCCTAGGCTAGGACGCTCGCGTGCTACCTTCTTTGGAGGCGGTCGGGCGCGGCCCGGTTAGACCGTCGCTTTCCCATGCCGTTTGGATCTCAAGTTCAAAGAGCGAGCCAAAGCGCCGAGCTGCAAGGCGTCACCATCCTGGCCGTCGAGGACCACCCGGATTCTCTGGAGCTTTTGACGGAGGCGCTCAGGGCGCTCGGAGCCATCGTGTTTCCCGCCGCTACCAGCCGCGAGGCCTTCCAGTTGCTGCTGGAGCAGCGCCCGCAACTCGTCGTGTCGGACATTGGCTTGCCGGACGAAGACGGCTTCAGCCTCATGCGCCGCATCCGAGCGCTGGGCGCTGAACAAGGCGGCTCCACTCCCAGCATCGCAGTCTCCGCCTTCACCTCCGCGGAGGATCGCCGACGGGCGGCGGCGGCTGGCTTTCAAGATTTCGTGGCCAAACCGGTGGACTTCTCGCAGCTCATCAGCAGTATCCAAGCGCTCGCGCGACCGAGCAGCTAAACGCCGGCTAGAGGACGCCGCGTGTCACCTACACGCGGAACGTGAAGCTTCGTCGAGACCGAAGCTGGCTCGGCGCAAGCGACGATCGAATTGGCTCGCGACGAGCACCGAGCATTCGCTCTGACTTGCTTGGAAAAACTCACTACTGCGCTGCTGCGCTTACATGTCGACGGACGAGAAGGTCGCGATTCGTCCCATTTGCTGGCACGCGCAATGGAGGCGGAGCGTGGACGCTCCCCCCCGCGAGGCCTATCCTGATGCGATGGTCGCTCACGCCGGGCTCGGTTCCGTGAAGAAGAAGCCGAACGAGGTCCTGCTCGTGGATGACGACGACAGCGTGCGTAAGATGATGTTCAAGGTGCTCACGCGAGCAGGCTTGAAGGTAGAGCCAGTAGCTCGCGCGGCAGAGGCGCTGGAGCTCATCAAACGAGGGCGCCGCTTCGAAGCCATCGTGACTGATCTCATGATGCCAGGCATGGATGGGCTGCAGCTTCTGCGGTTCGTGCGCCAGCTCGATTTGGACGTCCCGATCATCGTAGTGACCGGGAAACCGACCTTGGAGTCCGCCATCATCGCGATGGAGCACGGGGGCTTTCGCTACCTGCCGAAGCCCGTGGAGAACCAAAAACTGGTGGAGGTCGTGCAGGATGCAGCGACGCAATACCGTATCTCCCTCCTGAAGCGTAAGGCGCTGGAGATCTGCGAGGCGGGGGGCTGGTTGCTACAGGACGAAGGTGACCTGGAGGCGCGCTTCGACCGCGCGCTCGGTCAGCTTTGGATTGCGTACCAGCCAATCGTCACCTGGCCTGGGCAAAGGGTGTTCGGCTACGAGGCGCTGGTGCGGTCCCTGGATCCGGATTTGCCCACGCCCGGCATGTTGTTCGACGCCGCGGAGCGGCTGGGGCGAGTGCAAGATCTCGGTCAGCGCATCCGCGACGCGGTCGCAGAAAACGCGGCCTCGGCGCCGGCGGACGCGCTGGTCTTTGCCAACGTCCACGCCCTCGATCTCACGAATGACCGCCTGTACGCGCGAGATTCGCCGCTGGCTCAAATCGCCGAGCGCGTCGTGCTGGAGGTGACGGAGCGCGCCTCTCTGCACCGCATCGATGATTTGAAGGACCGCATTCGAAGCCTTCGGGATCTGGGCTATCGAATCGCGGTAGACGACTTGGGGGCCGGTTACTCTGGGCTATCCAGCTTCAGCCAGCTCGAGCCAGACGTGGTCAAGCTGGACATGTCGCTCATTCGGGACATCGACGGCTCGTCCTCGAAAGCCAGCCTGGTCCGTTCGATGATCTCGGTCTGCACGCAAGATCTCGGAGTGCGCGTAGTTTGCGAAGGCGTGGAAACGGTCGGCGAGCGGGACACCCTGGCCAGCGTCGGGGCCGACCTCCTGCAAGGCTACCTGTTCGCCAAGCCGGACCGCGGCTTCCGACACGAAAGCACCTTGGCGCTCGGCCCTACCGAGCCGCGAGCCGCCAGGTAGCGCGCGAGCTCGTACGCCACGGCTCGCAGCCGACCGCCTACGCGTCCGCGCGCACGCTCCGCTCCCAGCGCATCACGACCCGGCGCATGGGGTCCAGCCCGCGGCTCGCCTCTTCCGCGACGAGCGCCGTCAGCTCCTGTTCCAGCTCTTCCGCAGGCAGCTCCGTGAAGCCAAGCTTTGCGTAGAAAGGCATGTTGAACGGGGCATCTCGAAAGGTCGTCAGCGTGAGCCGCGCATGCCGCTGCCGCTCCGCCCAATCGCACACCGCCGTCACGAGGCGCGTCCCCAAACCCTGCCGACCATGGCTCGGATGGACGCCCACCTGCTCCAAGTGCGGTAGCCCCGACGGGAGAAGCTCCACGTGCGCAAAGCCGACCGGTGTCTCGCTGGTGAGCGCGACCCAAAGGCGACCAGCCTGCAAAGCTTCCCTGAAGCGTGGCTCAGGCGTCGTCTCCTTCAGCACGGGCTCGGGCGCGTAAGGCGCGAGAAGGCCGCCCGCCGCCAGCTCGATGACGGACAAAAACGGCACGTCCGCCGACCGCGCAGTGGTGATTCGGTAGGTCGGCCGCATCGCTCGTGTGCGATGCATGGGGCGCGGCATCCGCCGTGTCCAGCCGCGCGGCCGCGAAGAGCAGCCAGGCCGCCGTTCTCGGCCCAATTCTGCGCGGCGATGCGTCCGGGCTGGACGACCCGCGCCCGCCCGCGCTATGCCTCCGGCCTCCTCATCGCACGAGTGGCGGAATTGGCAGACGCGCCGGATTTAGGTTCCGGTACCGCAAGGTGTGGGGGTTCAAGTCCCTCCTCGTGCACTCTCACTGGCCCCTTGGGCCAGTGGCGCACTCGTTGGGGCTTTCTATTGACTGCGCCTCCGCCTAGCGGCGTCGCCTTCGTCAACAAGTCCCTCCTCGTGCACCGGTCGCCGGGGACTTCGTCCCCGCCCCGCTGAAGTGAATTCAGCGGGGCCCCACCCCTGACTTTTGGGTGCCTACCCAAAAGCAAACGACGATCGGCCGCGTGTGCACTCGGCTTGGGTTTAGCTGTCGTCGAAAAGAGCCAGGAGCCGTTCGAGATAGAAGGCGTGGATGCGATCGGGACGGTGGAGGTCCGCCTCGAGCAGCCCCTCATAGTATTCGTCCTCGTGATGCTCTGTTGGGAAGTACTCGATTGAAGGTGAAGTCTCCAGGAAATCGGAGCGAAGCCCGAACGTCACCCAGAGGATGTAGTGGTCCAGGACGCGCCCGGTGCGGCCGTTCGTATCCTTGAACGGGTGGATCATTTGAAATCGGTGGTGCGTGTCGGCGATGACGTTCGCGACGGCCTCAATGTCCATCGTCGTCACGTCTCCCATCCACGCAGCGAGATCGAGGCTCAGGTTCCTGAGCTGGAGCCGCACATCAGGCCAGGGCACGGGTACTCGCCCTCCCGGACCCCGGTCGTCTCGTCTCGTCGTGCCCGCCCAGTCCAGAAACTCGCTGAACATCGCGCGGTGCAGGTCCAGGATATCGTGATCGGTCGGCGTGCGCCCGTCGTGCTCGCCGCCTTGCGCTCGGTCGAAGGCCCAGCGTCGCCCCATCATCTCAGCGTCGGAGAGAAGCTCTTCGATCTCGGCATAGTTCTCCACGACTCCGTGGAGCGTCTCCAGAGGTTCAGTGCGGCGTCCCTGGCGGGCCACGCCTAACGAGCACGCCCGGCGGTAGCACGTTGAAGCGCTGAACGGAGCACTTCTTCGCGCACGTCGTAGCCCTCGACCCGCAGCGACTGCTGGACACTTCGCAGCAGGCGAGCAGGGCCATCTTTGCCCTGCTTGTCTGTGGAGGCGACCTTTGCTTTCAGCTCCGTCAGCTTGGTGCGGGAGGTGACGCGGGCCATGACCCTAGGATAGCTCAGCCATGCCAGGGGCGGCCACCCAGTAAGTAATTGCGTGTACCGGCACGAAAAGGCCGCCAGCGGTAGCGCCGCGTCGGCGAAGGCGCCCTTCTCAAGGGCGGCACTCGGTGCGAGCTGTGCCGAGGCGTCCGCCAGTTCCGGAGCACCGGCATCGCGACGCACGCGCGTGGATTTAGGGTTCCGGTACCGCTAGGTGTGGGGGTTCAAGTCACTTCGTCTCCGCCTGCGCCGTCGCCTTCGTGAGCAAGTCCCTCCTCGTGCACCGCAAGAAAACTCAAGCGATTGGCGTCTTCTGGGCGCCTGTCGCCGACCCACGCAGCAAACGCACTCGTGTGACGGCCAATTTTTGCAACTGCGGGTCGGCGTAGCCGGCGCGGTCGAGCAAGTGGGCGCGGTCCGCCTAGGCGTCGCGGGCACCGGGCGAGCCGAATTGGTCTCGAGCGGGGGGCTCATGCGGTAGGCTGGTCACCATGAGCGAGTTTCCATTGCTGATCGAGTTCGTTGCCGAAACGAGGCTGGAGCGCGATCCGGACCTCGTTCCGAAGCTGCCCATTGTTCAAAACGGACCGCCGGGCACCCGCGTGGTCTTTGCTGACGGCAGCAAGGTGCCGCTCCCTACCGACCAGATCGTCTTCGCGGACGACACTAAGGGGAGTGCTCGCGTCGGTTTCGGCGGCATGAGCTTCGAGGGGATCGAAGACGGTCTTGTCGTCTGCTACCGCGTCCACGAGCTGAAGCCCGAGGCAATGCTTTCGCCCGGGCGAGGGCGCAGGATGACCCTCAAGCCAGAGATGGTCGACGCGATCTACGTGGATGATCGCAAGGTCTGGCCTCGCGGCTGAGCATCAGGGCCGCGCGAACGCGGCAAAGCCGTCGGCGGTGCTCCATTGGAATCGGTGGTGCGCCTAGGCGATGATCCGCTTCGTCGCGTGCCCTAGTGCGTAACCTTGAAGCTCTGGTGATAGAACCTGTAAATCGGATCTTCATAGCCCCACTCACCGCTGCATTGGTGCAGCAGTTGCTCCAGCTCCGGCAAAGCGGCCTTCAAGCTCGCAAACAGCGATTAGACAGCGGGCGTATCGTCGGTCGTGTCGAGGCCCATCAAGCCAGGCGCTACTTGGCTTCGGGCGGCGGGGTCGGCCATAGGGCTTCGAGCTCGATTTCGATGGCGCCGAAGGGTTCGAGGCGCACGCGATCCGTTCCGCCACGAGTAACCACGATGCGATAGCCGTCACCATCGAGGCGGTAGACCTCGACCATACGTTCGAGTGGATTCACCAGCCACACGTGAGAGACGCGTTCCCGAGCGTAGATGGGCAGCTTCCGTTCCCGATCGATTCGCTCCGTTCCCGGCGAGACCACCTCACAAGCCCAGTCGGGTGCCAGCTCTAGAAACGGGGTCGGCGGCACAGCCGCGAGCCGCGAGCGCAGCCAGCCTGCCAAGTCGGGAACGAGAATGTCGCGACCGAGGTGAAGCTCGGGCTCGTCGAGGATGATCCACCCGCCTGGCCCACCGCGGCCGCGGTGGAAAGCGCCACCGAGATCCATGCCGAGCACCGATGCGGCCTCGGCGTGCGGCCCTGCCGGTCGCGGGCTCGTGTGAAGGTCCCCGTTGAGCACCTCCGCAACGATATGCTCGGGGGCGCGCAGGACGTCGTCGTAGGTCGCTTGGCGGCGGGCGGCATCGGCGGCCATTCACGCGACTTTAGCACGAGGCTGGCCTTGTTCCGTTCGGCCGTTTCGGACCACCCAGCTCTCCCTGCGGACCTCGCGAGAAGCCTCGGGAACCGTCTTCGATCTGGCGGCGTTTCAGTACACCTCAACCGGATCAGGTTCGGGCACCACAAGGTGTGGGGGTTCAAGTCCCTCCTCTTGCAGGTCTTCGGGGAACTCGTCCCCTCCCCGCTGAAGTGAATTTCAGCGGGGCCCCACCTCCGGCGGAAGCCACGCTCGAGGTGAGCGCGGTGCCCGCCCGCTTGACCAGGGTGCTTGCGGCCTGGGCGTGATCGGCGCGATCTAGCACGCTCATCGCCGAGCTCGACCGCGGCACCACGTTGGTTGGGTCGCAACTTGCGTGCAGCTTGCCAGCAAGTGAATCTACGTGGCGCGCCACGGTTGCGACATTGCGTGCTAGCGACCGAGCGGCTTTATCGGATCGCGGCTAGCGCGCCTGCGAGCTCGCCGAACTTGGTGGCCAAAAAGTCTACCAGTGCCCTCACTCGACGCGGGACGAAGCGGCTACTGGGGAGCAGAGCCTGCAGCGGGTACGCTTCCGTTTGCCAGCCGGGCAAGAGGCGAACCAGGGCGCCGCTGGCCAGCTCAGGCAGTTGCTCGACCGGCGACTTGAGCAAAATTCCTGCGCCGGCAAGCGCCCATTGGCGTGCCAGGGACGCATCGTCCACGCTGCGATCGCCGGTCACCCGCACTTCGGTCCATTGTCGATCGCGCAGGAAGCGCCATGTGCGGTGCGGGCGCCCGGCGCGGTCGTACGACAAACAGTTGTGACGTACGAGGTCGAGCGGCGCTTGCGGTGCGGGATGTCGAGCCAAGTAGCTTGGCGCAGCGGCCACGATGGGCTCGGCGACGAGCAAGCGTCGCATCGAGAGCCGCGAGTCCGTGAGTGCTCCGTAGCGGATGGCGATATCGAGCTCGTCTTTGACGACGTCGAGCGGTCGGTCGCCCACTGAAAGTGCGAGCCGCACTCCTGCGTGCGTCTTCATGAACTCGTCGAGCCAAGGCAGCAGAACGGAGCGTGTCAAATCCGACGGCGCGGCCAAGCGAATCAGGCCTACCATCCCTCCCTGATCGTCGGTGACCTGCCCCTCGCCCTCCGCCACCAGATCGAGCGCTCGGCTCGCGTACTCCAGGAGTGTTTGGCCTTGCGCGGTCAAGCGCATGACGCGCGTCGAGCGCTCGAACAACCGAACCCCAAGTTGTGATTCGAGCCGCTTGAGCGTGGCGCTTGCTGCCGCGGGCGTGACTCCGAGTACCCCCGCCGCGCTGGTCAACGTGCCCGTTCGTGCGGTCTGAACGAGTACGTGGAGGTCGTTTAGATTATCAATTTTCATTTGAAATTGAATGTACGGAGCCGGCAATTGTAATCCAGAAGTGAAGCCGTAAGCTCCACCCATCAATGGCGCCGGACTTCACCGGCCCAGGAGAGCGAGCATGAAAGCCGTCGGTTTTATTAACAATTTTCCCATCGCCCACCCCGAGTCTCTGATCGACCTCACGCTCGAAAACCCGATTCCGGGGCCCAGGGACCTTCTCGTTCGCGTCCGGGCTGTGAGTGTCAACCCGGTGGACTACAAGATCCGCCAAAGCCGCAGCCCCTCCGGCGGCAAAGCCGAAGTGTTGGGCTGGGACGCAGTCGGCATCGTCGAGGGAGTCGGCGGAGAAGTCTGCCGGTTCAACTTGGGTGATCGCGTCTACTACGCAGGCGCTATCAACCGGCCGGGCACTAACAGCGAGCTCCACTTGGTCGATGAACGCATTGTCGGAGCTGCTCCCCACTCGCTCTCCGACGCGGACGCAGCCGCGCTGCCTCTCACCACCCTCACGGCCTACGAGCTCTTGTTCGATCGCCTACGCGTCGCCAAAGGTGGCGGCGCGGGTCAAAGCATCTTGGTCGTAGGCGGCGCTGGCGGCGTCGGCTCGATTCTCATTCAGCTCGCACGGCAGATGACTCAACTGCAGGTCATTGCGACGGCTTCACGCGACGAAACCCGGAAGTGGTGCCTCGATCTCGGTGCGCATGCCGTAGTCGACCACAGCGTGCCGCTAGGTGCGGCCATCAAGGCGGCGGGCGTCGAACAGGTCGACTACGTTGCGAGCCTCACTCAGACGACCCAGCACTTCGAGCAGCTCGTCGAGGTCCTCAAACCGCAAGGCGCCCTGGGCGTCATCGACGAAGCGGTCGGCATCGACTCGACCAAGCTCATGCTCAAGTCACTCTCGCTACACCGCGAGCTCATGTTCACGCGCTCGCTCTTCCAGACTCCCGACATGCAAGAGCAAGGTCGGTTGCTGCAAGAAGTGGGCGATCTGGTCGACGCGGGTCGTATCAAAACGACGGCTCACACGCATCTGGGAAAGATCAATGCCGACAACCTGCGCCGTGCTCACGCGCTGCTCGAAAGCGGCCGGGCGCAGGGCAAAGTCGTGCTGGCAGGCTTCTAATCAGAACCCACTGGCAGCGGTCGAGGAGTTGCTCTCCCGCGACGGGCACGCAGCCAGGGTCGCGTTCTGATACCGAACAGCTACAGATTGCGACGTCCGTTTTCGGGCGGGAACCATCGTTCCGACGTTGCGTCGAGGTTGTGGTCACGTCGACAAGAGTCTCTGCGCAACATTTGCGCCGGCTCGCAACGCGAGACCGCAACCGGAGCGCCGCTGGCTGGTCTCGTTTTGCTGTGGGGTGCTGGTCGCTCGAGCTCGATTTCGATGTCGCCGAAGGGTGGTTCGAGCCGATGGAAGCGCAGGAGCGATGCGCACATCCGTGCATTCGTGCTCGCGGTTGCTTCAGACTACTTCCGCCGGGACCCACACCGTCAGTCCGTGCACGGTTTCAAAGCCCGCCGCCTTCGCAGCTACGAGGTGTGCGTCGCGTTCGTATCCAACCAGTGGTAGCCCAGGAAAGATCGAGCACGCGAGACGCACGCAGCCTGGAAATAGCTTATCGGGCTCCTCAGTCGGCGCGAACACGTTCGACAGACCGACGGCGTGAGCGGTGCGATTCAAGGCGGCCGTTGCCACGGCTTTCCCGCCTCGTTCCCCCAGCAAGAAGCGGAAGTCGGAGCGATGGAGCAGGCTTGGGGGAAAGACCGCTGGGTGCTGGCGAGCCTCCGCGTTGTCGCCTACGCCCCGCCAAGTGCTCTCCCAAGCTTGAAGCTGCAGCGGTGTTCGCACGACGCGCCACTCAAGCGCGCCATCGTCTTTGGGCCCCTCGGCGCCTTCCGGCCGGAAGATCCAAGTGGCGCGGAATAGTACTCGAAGACCAAGCTCGCCGAGGCTCAAGCATTGGAAGGAATCTTTCACGCCATAGCCAGCATTCGTGCCGATGAGTGAGCGAATCGCCGCCACCTGCGCGGCTGTTCCAGTGTCGTCCCGCAGCGTGATCAGGTTCGACATGTACGGCGGCATGGAGCGTCGGTTGACCCAATAGTCGTCGTGATGCTCGCCGGGTACGCCGTGCGCCTCGCACATGGCGTCGTACCAGTGCACGCTAGCTTCGATTGACCAGGCCAGCTTCTCGGTAACGTCCATACCTCGATCTTCGCGCTACCCGTCGCTATCGTGCAACTCGGCGTGCACGTGAGGCTTGGGCCTGCGCTGACACAAGCACCGAGCCGCAAGGCAACGGTAGCGAACTGGCCGCTGAGCCAGCGGCTTCGGCGCGCGCGCTCGGAGGGCCTTCCGTCCGCGCCGCCTCCGGCGTCGTGTCCGACGGCAAGTCCCTCGTAGACTTCAGTCGGCTCCGCTGCCGACGACAAGTTCTCCTCGGGCACCGCGCGGGCTGCTGAACCGCTGAAGTCTGTCCGGTGCGGGCCACAAATAGCCGAGCTGAAGTGCAGCAGCTGACGGTCAGCGGGGCGGCGCGAGCATTCCCCGAAATACCGGAAAGAGTGCCGATCGTTGCGGCGAGTTGCCAGGTTGCACGCGAGAGCGAGTCTGACTCGTGCGAGTACAGAGTGCGCGGAATCGGTATTGTACAACTCGCTATTCTCCGACCGAGGGTTGACGAACTTTGGCGCCGGCTCGAAACTCCGGAGTCAGGAGAGAATCTCGTGACTATCCAGCAAATTGCCAATCAGCTCGTGGAGTGGTGCAACGCAGGGAAAAACTTCGACGTCATGCGGACGATGTACACGCCTGACGTCGTGTCCGTCGAAGCCGATGGTCAGGAGACGTCTGGCCAGCAGGCGGTCATTCAGAAGTCGGAACGCTGGGCAGCCGCCAACATCATCAACGGCCAGATCGTGCGCGGGCCCTACTTCAACGGCCCCAATCAGTTCGCCGCTACTTTCAAGTTCGAAGTGATTCGCAAGGCGACGGGCAAGGCCGAAACCCTCGAAGAAGTGGCGGTGTACACCGTGCAGGGTGACAAGATATCGCGAGAGCAATTTTTCTATGAGGGCGAGCACTGAGGCGGCGGTCACCGGCGTAGAAACTCCCCGCGCACCCCAGACGGCGGTCAGAGTGACCGGAACGTTGAGCGCGATTGCATGGCGCTATCGGAACGCCTCCGAGGACGAGATCTGCGCGCAAGATGCGCCCATCCCTCCGCGAGGCAGTGGTCGCGTTGCCTCAAGGCGGCCAGCGATGCGCACGCTGTTCTAAATACTACTTCAGTCGTATCGAGTACCCTCTCGGCCGCTGGTACACGAATGCATGGGTCCGCCACGAATCTCGCGTACTTTCCTGACTTGCTCGCTCCTCGCCTGCAGGCTGTTTGGCACCCTCACGGCTGCGGCCGATCCGGCCGGGGCTGCCACTGACGCGACGACGTTGGAGGTCGAAGGGGCGCCACAGCCTGATTCGAGCGCCCAGGTCGCGCCTGTCACCGCCGCGCCTTCGCCAGCGGCTGCTGAGGCGCCCACCGCGTCTGCAGGGCCTGTGCGTGATCGGGATTCTCCTTCAGAGCCGAGCCATGTTGCGAGGCCACTCCCTGCCGGCCCGCCGTCGCAGAAGGCGCAGCCAGCAGATCGCGAGTGGTACGGCCTCCCCCTCCTCCTTGTGGATGGTGTCTACCTCGGGCTGATCGTGGCCGGGCGCGCGGCGAAAAGCGATGAGGTCGTCATCATCGGTGCCGCCGCTGGCATCACCAACGGCTTGCTGTTTCATACCTATGTCTATGGGGAGGGCGACTTCCCGGGCTTAGGCAAAGGCCTGCTAAGCACGGTGCTACGCGGCGGATTGGCAGGTGGAGGGTGCGCGCTCGGGTCCGGCTGCGGTGAGCTCAGCAATCCCGCTTTGGTCCGGCTGTCAATTGGCCTCGCCCTGGGTGCAGCATTGGATGCGGCCTTTCTTGCTTACAGGCCGCGCAGTGCTTCCTCGGTCCATGCGAGTCTTCGTGTGGTGCCCGCGATGTCGCAGCATGCCTTTGGTGGCTCGCTGGTCGGACGCTTTTGACGGGTCACGAGCCGGCGGCCCTCAACCGGCGGCTCCGGCGCTCTCGCCATCGCCGGAAAATTGCAACCACGACGCTATCCGAGGTCGCTCGTGCGAATCAGAGAAGTCAGCGCGAAGCGGGGCCCTGTACAGACGAATGCCTCGAAGCCGCCGGTTTCTTTCGTACCGTTCCTTTAGCCAATCGCGTGGCGCGTTCGCGCTGGTCGTGGGCGCGCTCGCGGCGGTCCCGGGATGCTCGTCAAGAGACGCCGGGCCAACCGGGGTGGGAGGCCAAGGAGGTGGCACGGTGGACAGCGGTGGCGCGACGAGCACGGCGGGCTCGCCAAGCTCACCAGGGATTACCGCCGGCAGCTCGGGCGTCGGCGGTGCGGTCGTGGCCGGCGGTGCGAGCGGAGCAGCGAGCGGCGGGTCTGGCGGTGCGGCCGGCGCAGGCGGTGTGGGTAGCTCCGGCGGCGCGGGCGGACTCGGTGGCTCGGTTGATGTTGGCGGCTCCGCTGGCGCGGGGGGCCGGTCGACTGACGAGGTGCCGCTCGACGCTTCGCTGCTGTCGAAGTGCAGCGGCACCAAGCCTATCCAGTGCGTGTTCGACGTGCCGGCCAATGGCAACTACACGGTCACGGTCGAGCTGGGGAATGCGAGCGCGGCGTCGGTATCGCGCGTGCAAGCGGAAGTGTATCGCATCTCGGTGCCGCCGGTGACGCTCGGGGCGGGCCAGTACTCGCGGCACACGTTCAGCTTGAATGTGCGCCCTGAAAAGCACGACGGCTACGGCGTCAACAGTACGACCGACCGCAGCGGCGATGGCAAGCAGCTGAACCTGCTGATCGACGGCGACGCACCCGCGCTGCATGGCGTCGGCTACCAATCCACCCCCGAGATTCCGACGATCTTCGTGGCAGGAGACTCCACCGTTTGCGACTGGGAGCCAATCTACGCAGCCACCAAGGCCGGCCCGCTCGAGCGCGGTTGGGCCCAAGAGCTGTCGCAATACCTGAGGTCCGGCATCGCCGTCGCCAACTACGCCGACTCCGGCGAAGCCGCGGGCGGCTTTTACAGCAAGTTTTGGACCGACGCCAAGGGCCTGCTGCGCGAGGGCGACTACGTGGTCGTGCAGTTCGGCCACAACGACAGCGAGAGCGCCGACGTGTTCGACGGCTACATGATGAAGTACGTCGACGACGCGCGCGCGGCCAAGGCTCACCCGATCTTGGTGACGCCCGTCTCGCGCATGGGCGGAGCCGGCTTCGGCGGCCTCGACCAAAGGACGCGCGACATCGCTGCTCGCGAAAAGATTACCCTCATCGACCTGACCCAGCTCACCAAGACCTACTACGATGGCTTGAACGACCAGACTGCGCTCAACGCAGTGTTCGCAGGGCCGACCGAAGGCACGCACTTCAGCGAATACGGGGCGACGCAGGTCTCGAAGTTGGCCGTGGAGAGCTTGAAGACGTCGGGGCTACCGCTCGTCACGTTCTTCGAGTGATGGCTCGCCGAACCCAAGTGTTACGGGACCAGCTTCAACGCACGGCGCGCGGTGGGGGCCAGCGAGCGGAGGAGAGTGGCCACTTCATCCGGCAAGGTACCCTGCTCGAACGCGGTCAACGATTCGCGGGTCCATCCGCCGACTGGCTCGAGCTCCGCCGTCAGCGCGTCGAGGCACTGCCGCTCGGGGGGGAGCAGCGGCAGCTTGGCGGCCGTTTGCAGCAAGAGCCGAAGCTCGTGCACTTGGCGTAGAGCCCGAAAGGCGTGCAGCATACTTGGCAGCAGATGCGGCTCGTCACGCCACGATCGACCTTGGAAGAGCTCCTGAGTGACGCGCTGCCCGGCGCCCAGGCAATCGTAGCTTATGCAGCCGGAGAAGCCGCGTTCCGCGCGTTGCGCGTGGATGTTGCATCCACCCCGCGCTGAAAGATGCGGGCAGGGTGATCAGGCTGGCTTGTCTCGAGCGAACATGGCCCCCCGGTCGAACGAAAGGCCCACGCAGCACAGCGCAGCACAGCGCTGGCAGTCGCCTCGCAACGTTGTTCCACCCATGACGGCAATGCCGGTTTCGTCGGAGAATGTTGCGCTTCGTAAAAAATGCGCAACATTCCGGCGCGCGAGCTCGCTTGATGGTCATGAGCAACGACGACCTCTTGGTCAACTACCTGGCGGGCTGGCACCGCTCGCTTTCGCGCATGCAGCGAGCGTATCCGGCGCGCTGGCACGTCCCCGGTCTGTCGGACGAAGAAGTGCGAGATACGTTGACGCTGCAGTTGCTCGAGGTCGTGCGCGATGACCCGCAATCGGCGCTCCCGGATCGCCCCACGGCGCTGCGAATCATGCGCCGCCGGCTGGCCACGCTGCGCAAGAGCTTTCGCTTGGGCGCCACGCCTACCGACTTCGACGAAGCGCCCCCGCGGATGGCCCAGGCGGGCGACGAGGCACGCTACCTCGAGCGGGAGGCGGACGCGTGCCGCGCCGAAGCCGCCGCTGCGGTTAGAACACGGTTGAGCGTGCCGCAACGTCGCTGGCTCGCGGCGTTCACGCTAGCCGCGAACGGCGGCGCGTTCTTCGAGGCCAGTGACGAGCCGAACCTCAGCGCGGCCTCACGCGTGCTCGGCCGTCATCGCTCCTCCGCGTTGCGCGCCTATCAAGAGCTGCAAACCGAATTTCAGCGAGAACGCCGGCGCATCGAGCACGACGAGTAGCTTCTGCCATTTCGCTCAACCGGGCCTGCCGCCCGTTTGCAATGGGCCGCCGCGTAGCGAACACCGCGACTCCGTTGCCGCGGTCGGCGCGAGTCGCTCACTTGAAAAGCG
The DNA here is from genome assembly GCA_004193285.1 of Myxococcales bacterium. Taxonomy (GTDB): domain Bacteria; phylum Myxococcota_A; class Polyangia; order Polyangiales; family Polyangiaceae; genus PMG-095. The sequence continues at coordinate 39,710 of SECP01000004.1, forward strand.
GGCGATCGCTACGAATTGACGGCGGCATGCCGATTGCTTCTAATGCCCTCGTAGGAGGAGTAGCTCGAATGCAAGTCAACAGGGAACGAGTACTCGGGGGGGTGCTGTTGCTCGCGCTCACTGCGACCGGGACCGCTTCGGCGCAAGGTGCGGCGCCTGCGCTCGTTCGACCGGAGCCGCCGCCTTCACGTCTGGCCTACCAAGAGGGGCAGCCCGTTCCCGAGGGCTACCGGCTGCGCTCGGGCCCGCGCAAAGGCTTGGTGATTGGTGGTGCGATCGTCGGCGGCGCCGCGTACGGCTTCGGCGTCGTCGGCGCCATCGACTCAGACTTCGAGGACCATGCGGGCTATCTGCTGATTCCCGTCGCCGGCCCGTGGTTGATGCTCGCCGCCGGCAGCGATCCGCCCAAGGCCTGTCCGGCGCAGGAGGTCTGTGCCGACGGCATGCCTGATTACAGGTCCCTGTTCGTCGCCGCCGCCGGCGTTGCGCAGGCGGTAGGCACGGTGCTGTTCGTCGTAGGTCTCACCTCGAAGCGTCGGTACCTCGAGCGAAAGGAGCTCGAGGTGAGCGTGGTCCCTGCCTCGCTCGGCCAGGGTGCCTACGGCCTGGGCGTGATCGGTGCCTTCTAACATGCTCACCGCCGAGCTCGATCGCGCGCGCTATGCTGGCAGTTTGGCGACGACCTTGATCTCGAACTTGAAGCCGTAGAGCCAGGTCACGCCGATGCCGGTCAAGGTCGGATGGGGGGCGGCTCCCCAGTATGGCTGCATCGCCTCGAACGCCGTCTCGAAATTGTTTTCGGGGTCGACGATGAAGACCGTGGCGTCCACCACGTCGTCGAAGGTGCAGCCAGCGGCGGCCAGGATGGCGTTCAGGTTCTCGAACGCGCGTCGAACCTGCGCGTCCAGCTCAGGCTCGGGCGAGCCGTCTTCGCGGCTGCCGACTTGGCCGGAGACGAACAAGAAGCCGCCCGAACGAATCGCGGGCGAGTAGCGGTTGCGTTCGTAGAGGGCCTGGCGGCCTGGGGGAAACACGACGTCTCTTTGGATCATTTTGCCTCCCCAGAGACTTAGCGCGCACCGCGTGGAAGAGAACCCCGACGACCGCGACAAGATTGTTTGATAATCTCAAACAATCGATCCACGCTTCCTGGAGCGATGGATCGCATCGATGCCATGACCTGTTTCGCGCGCGTCGCGGAGTCGGGCAGCTTCACGAACGCGGCCGCGACGCTCGGCGTGAGCCGCACGACCGCGACTCAGCTCGTACAACAACTGGAAGCGCGTTTGCGGGTGCGGCTGCTTCACCGAACGACCCGCAGCGTGAGGCTGACGGTGGAGGGCGAGGCCTACTACGCGCGCGTCGTGAAGCTGCTAGCTGACCTGGACGACGCGGACTCGAGCGTGGTTCGGTCGGGGGCGGCCCCACGCGGTAGGATCCGGGTGGACGCGCCGGCGCCCCTCGCGCGCCGGGTCATCATCCCCGCACTACCCAAGTTCCAAGCTCGTTACCCGGAGATCAAGCTAAAGCTCGGCGTCAGCGATCGGGAGGTGGACGTCGTGGCGGACGGCGTGGACTGCGTGATCCGTGGTGGGAAGCCTCCATCCTCCGAGCTCATCGCGCAGCGCATTGGCGAGCTCGCCTTCGGCGCCTACGCGGCGCCCTCTTACGTGAGCCGCTGCGGCCGTCCGGCGCACCCGCGCGAGCTCGAGAAGCCGCCCCACAAGGTGGTTGGTTTCTTGCGTCCACGTCTCCTCAGCGTACGGACGCTCGGGCTAACGCGGGGTAAAGAAGCGGTCGTGCTCAAGGGGAACGACGACATCGCGATCGACGACGGCGACGCTTACCTCGCCGCAGGAGCCGCAGGATTGGGAGTCGTCGGGGTTCCGACCTACATGGCGCGCGCTTACTCGGAAACCGGTGAGCTGGTGCGGCTGTTCGCCGACTGGAACATCGGGACGATGCCGCTCTACGTGCTGTCGCCGCCCCAGCGCCATCCGCTGGCGCGGGTGCGCGCCTTCACCGAATGGGTGGTGGCGCTGCTGAAAGAGGGCACGGTGACTTGAGGCTTCGTCGCAGCCTCTGCTTTTCATCGTCCCCGCTTCCCGCAGCAGCTCATGGGGCTATGCTCCGAGCCGTGTTCCGACACGAAGGTCCGGCGCGGTCTCCCAAAACCAACACGATCTTGGCGGGCTACCTGGCCGCCGTAGCCGGCTTCGTCAACTCGGGCGGGTTCGTGATGATCGGCTCTTTCACGTCCCACGTCACGGGCAGCGTTGGCCGGATGAGCGACGACATTGCTCGCGGTGAGCTGCCGGCGGCAGCGTCTGCGCTGTCGCTCGTCCTGGCCTTCTTCGCAGGTGCCGCCTTGGCCAGCGTGATTTTGGAGCGACCGGGCTCAGCTCGCCCGGCGGGGCGCTACGCGCTTTCGCTACTGCTGGAGGCGCTCGTGCTGCTCGGGTTCGTGTTCATCGCAGGCTTGTCGCGAGCCACCCATCCTCGCATCTTGGATGCTCAAGCCGCGCTGCTCTGCTTGGCGATGGGGATGCAAAATAGCCTCGTAACGCGGCTCTCTGGCGCCGTCGTGCGCACGACGCATCTCACCGGCGTCGTCACCGACCTCGGGATCGAAGCGGCTCGTTGGTACACCTGGTACGGGGCCCAGCTGCGACGGTCACGTCGCGAGCAATCGGAGCTCGTTCCCGAGCGACCCACCGCTACGCGGGGCCTGCTGTTGAGCGCCGTGACCGGCAGCTTCGTCGTGGGTGCGGTGTTCGGTTCCACCTTGACGCTACGCGCTAGCCGCTGGGCGATGTGCCTTCCAGCAGGAGCCATCCTCTTGGCTAGCGCCTTCGCGTTTTATCAAGGCTTGCCGCGGAACGCCGCCCGTACCTAAACGGTGAGAACGGCGCGCCCGCCGCTCACGCCGACTTGGGGGGCGCCGACGACGCCTTGCCTTCGAGCCGGCCGTGACGGTTGAGAGTGAATGGTCCTCGCCTGCGCGCGACGAACGCCCAGAGGACGAAGAACACGCCGCCTATCGCGACGAAGATCCACCGGTCAGCCGAGTTCATGGGCGGGCTGAGCAGACCGCACGCGTCGGCCGCGACCAGCGCGAAGAACAGCGGCCAGGACAAACGCAGCAACCACAGATACAGCAGCGCTCGGATCCGGTTGGCTGCGAGCACCGGAGCCCAAGCCGCGTCTGGCAGGGGATCGACCAGGGCGCGTTTCGCGGTCGATCGCTCGAACCGGGTGCTCGCCCACTCGAGCAAAACCAGGAGGGCGATGATGACGCCTTCCGCGATGAACAGATTGCGCGTCTGGTAGCGGAGGACGCTTGCTTCCGCGGCCGGAAGGCGACCGGTCGCGAGCGTCCACGTCTGGACGAGCACGCCGACGCCGACCACCACCGCGACGAGACGGAAGATCCAGACGAACCGCAGCAGGCCTCCGCGGATGTGCGCCTCCCGGTTGGCTCGCTGGTATTGTCGCCTGCTCTCTGAACCGGACATGGCCGCGCCATGTTGCCGAATTTCTTGCCCCTGCGTTAGCGTTGTCACGAGGAAGGCCGTTTCGCCTCCGCTCCGCGGGCCCCGCCAGGCCGTGACCGGATCAGGCGGCGCTGTCCGACCGAGCGGTGTGAGCGGTAGCCGCACGCGCCCGCGCCGCGTCGCTGCGGACGCTGACCGAGCGCCAATCACGGCTGGTGATGAGGCGCGCACCGCGACGCGAGAAGAGGTAGCTCCACGTCCATTCGAGGAACACGGTGACGCGGTTTTTGAAGCTGGTGATCGATAGCACGTGCACGAACAGCCAAGCCACCCAGGCGATGTAGCCCGTGAGCTTGAGCCGGCCGATGTGCGCGATGGCCAGGTGCTTGCCGATGGTCGCCATCGTTCCTTTGTCGACATAGCGGAAGGGGCGAGTCGGCTCGTCGCTAGAGAGAGCGAGCACGTTATCGGCCGCGGCGCGCCCCTGCTGAATGGCGGCGGGAGCCAGCCCGGGCACCACCTGCCCCTCTACCTCCACATGCGCTGCGTCGCCAATCACGAATACCTCCGGGAACCCCGGAACGGAGAGATCCGGCCTGACCAGCACGCGGCCGGCGCGGTCCACCGAAACGCCGAGTGACCGCGTGATTTCATCCGCTTCCACCCCAGCGGCCCAAAACACGTTTCTGGTAGCGATGCGCTCGTCACCGATGCGCACGCCTTCCTCGTCTATCTCGGCCACCCGAACTCCCGTCCGCACGTCGACCCCCAGCTTCTCCAGGTCGAGCGCCGCGCGTCGTGACAGATCCTCAGGGAAGGAGGCGAGCACGCGGGGGCCCGCCTCCACCAAGATGATGCGAGCGTTGGCGGGATTGCTCCGCCGGAAGTCTTGCACCAGAACCGTTCGCGCGATGTCCGAGATGGCGCCGGCGAGCTCGACTCCCGTCGGCCCGGCCCCCACCACGACGAAGTCCAGCAGCGCTCGCTGGCGCGCTGGGTCCGGCTCATTTTCCGCCATCTCGAACGCGGACAGGATTCGCCTGCGAATCTCCGTCGCTTGCTCCAAGGTCTTGAGACCCGGCGCTAGCTCCTCCCACTGTTGCTTCCCGAAGTAGCTGTGCTGGGCGCCGCACGCCAGGATCAGGTAGTCATAGCCGACCCGAACTCCTTCTCCTTCGATGTAGCGCTCGGCTAGGTTCACCCGCGTCACCCGCCCCAGGTGCACGGCTACGCTCGTGCGCCCGGCGAACTGCGAGCGGATCGGGACTGCGATATCGGCAGGGTTGAGGCCGGCCGTAGCCACCTGGTAGAGTAGCGGCTGAAAAAGGTGGTGATTGCGTTGATCCACCAACATGACGCGCGCGCGCTTGCTCGCTTTTGCCAGGCGCTGGGCCGCGGCCAGCCCACCGAAGCCGCCCCCGATCACGATGACCGCTTTTTGCCCGGGGTCCACGATCGGTCGATGGACCATCGCCCCTGACTCGGAAGATGGGGCCATCACACCCGCTCCTCGGTCGCGGCCGCTGTGCGAGCGGCGCGAAGCTCCTGCGACCGCTGAACCACCAGCGCTGCGGCGCGGACGAAGCGCCCCGCGCGCGCTCTTACCGTAACGGCCTGGAAGGGGTAGCTCAACAAGACCCAGCCCACCCCCGCGAACACCAGCACTGCGTAGAGGTTGATCGAGGTGAGCAGGGGTGAAGCGGTCGGTCCGAACAAGCGCCCGTAAAGCGGAGCCCAGTCAGTGCCAGCGATGAACGCGGCCACCAGCGAGGTTCCGAATAGAGCGTACCGCTCGTCACTCCAGGCGCGCAGCAGCCATATCACGAGCGCGGGTAGGATGTAGACGACGTGGTGCAAGTAGGTGAGCGGAGAAGCGAGGAGCAAAACCGGGAAGAGGCTTGCGAGGGCGAGGCAATCGCTGGACGGCGCGCGAGCGCGCAGTGAAAGCCAGGTACTGACGGAGCACGCTCCCGCCAGGGCGAGCAAACTGAGCCTCGGCACCCACACCGAGTGCTCGGGGAGCAGCCTCGCGAGCCACCCCGCGGGCGAAAAGTTCCAGACCGTGTCCGCGGAAAAGAGCCCAGGGATGGCGGCACCGTAAGTGCGCTCAGGCGCGTGGCGCACGAAGCTGACCCAGTCAGGTCCGGCCCCCACCCCGAGGCTGATCGCGAACATGCCGGCAAGGCAAGCCATGCAGCCGAGCAGCGTGCGGCGGTTTGCCCGAAGGGCGAAGAAGAGCAGGAGCACGGCCGGTGTCATCTTGATCAAGATCGCTGGTGCCAGCCACAAGCCGGCTTGGGCGCTGCGACCAAACAGATGGGCCCGCACGGCGAGGGTGATGAACAACAGAACGACCGCGTTCACCTGGCCCAGGAGCAGATTGTTGCGCAGAGGTAACGCCCATACCAAGACCGCGGCGAGGGTGAGCAGGAGCGAGTAGGGCGGCGGGCGCCGTGGCGTGACGGTAGCCCAAGCGCGCTGCGCACCGAGCAGCATGAGGCTGACGGCAGCCGCAAACGCGACGACCGTACCACCGAGCCACAGCCGATGTGCCAGAGTGAGCTCGAGCGTCGCGAGCGGACGCAGGGCATGAGCTAGAGCGGGTGGATACAGGTACGGATACACGCGCTCGCCCCAACCATGCAGCGCGACGAGTTTCTCGAGAGCCTGCTGATCGTAGAAGTCCACGTTTGCGGAGGCTGCGCTCGCGGCCGCGTAAAACGAGAGGAAATCCCCTGGTTTGGAGTAGAAGACGACCTCCAGCGCCGAGAGCGAGGACAGCGCGAGCACGAAGGCGAACAGCGCAAGTGCGAACCTATTTTCCGTTAACCACGCTTTCGTCCATTCGGGCAGCCCAACGCTGCTTCGTGCCATCGAACCCGTCGTGCCAGCCGCTCGCATGCGCGGCCACTCAGCAACCAGCATGCCACCTCGAGATGGCAGCTATTTCCGTCCAAGGTAGGGCACCTGTGCACTGCCGCCGCACCAAGCCTCGCCCAAGTTGTCGCAGCAGCGGGTCCGCGAACCGTAGTCAGCGAGATGCCTTGGAGACTGCGCGCGCCGTCATGGTTAGTACTTACGCGAAGACGACGACGCTGCGTCTCTAAGCCGCCGGAGGTCGCTGACGATGACGCGCCCTGGCGTCGAGGTGACGATCCCGGACTGGCGCCACCTCGCCAGGCATTGGTTGACACTCTGGCGGGTGGTGTCGGCCAGGTCAGCGAAATCCTGTTGCGAGAGCTGCAGGCTGATACCGACGCCGCCCGGCGCCGGCTCGCCCCAGCGATCGACCAGGATGAGGAGCTGACGCGCGAGGCGCTGCTCCACTGGCATCGCGGTTACCTCGTCCAGGTGACGAGCGAGCTTTCGCACGCGCGCGGCAAGAAGCCGACAGAGCGCCAGGCTGCCAGCTGCCGAGCTCTCCAAAATTAGCAAGAAGTTCGCCTTGTTGACGACCAGCAAGCTGGCGTCGTCGAGCGTCGAAATGCGGGCGGACCGACTGCCGTCTTGAAAGAGGCCGAGCTCACCGCAAAGCTCGCCCGGGCCCAAGATCGCCAGCGTTATCTCGCTGCCATTTGCGCGAGAAAGGGAGACTCGCAGCCGTCCGGTGATGACGCCAAAGGTCGCGTCCGCCGCTTCTCCCTGACGGACGACGACGCGCCCCTTCACGAAGCGCCGGATTCTCGCCTGCTGAGCAACGACGCCCCGCTCGGCTTCGGTCAGCGATGAAAACACTTCGAGCCGAGCCAGGGCAGCCCTCCGTACTTCGCCGGCCCCTCCGTTCGTAGCCATGACGCCAGCATGGCACGGGCGCAGAGCCTGGAAAACGGCAACGGTGTCGGGCAGCCGACAGCCACGCCGCCCAAGCCGCCCTAACGTTCGGCAGATACATGAGCAGCTACCGTATCGCGCTGATCTCCGACATTCACGGCAACGCGCTGGCGCTGCAGAAGGTGCTCGAGGACGTTCGCTCGAACGGCGTGGACCAGATTGCGTGTCTCGGCGACGTAGCAACCCTCGGCCCTCACCCGCGCGAGGCGCTCGAGTTGGTCGCGCGCGCTTGTGACTTCTTCGTCCTCGGCAACCACGACGAATACTTGTTCGATGCGTCGTCGATCCGAGAGCATACGGCGTCCCCTCTCGTGCTTTCCGCCGTCGAGCACTGCCGTGCCGTGCTCTCTCCCGCGGAGGTTGGCTTCGTGCGGGGCTTCGAGCGGCGACTCACGATTCAGCTCGCGCCTGATCGCGCCTTGCTGCTCTTTCACGGCTCGCCCGACTCCAACCACGCCGACATCCTGGCCGAGACGCCGCTGGAGGATCTCGATCGGCATCTACTCGGCCAAGCGGCGCCGGTGATGGCCGGGGGACACACTCACATTCAAATGCTCCGTCAACACCGCGGGCGCTTGCTGGTGAATCCCGGCAGCGTCGGCCTACCATTCGAGCGATTCGCCTTCGGCGCGCCGCCAACCGTGCTCCCTCACGCGGAGTACGCGGTCGTGGAGCACCGGGCCGGTCGGGTCGCGGTCGACTTCCGCCGCGTGGAGTTGGACCGCGCGCTACTGGCGGAGGCGGCTCGGAGTTGGGACGGCCCCCTCTCCTCCTACCTGGCTGAGCAATACGGCTCGGGTGCGGTCGAGTAGATGAGCGGAGCGGCGTTGCGTGGATTGCAAGCCGCGGCTAGCTTCCGCCATCATGGAGCGCGTTACCGGCATCGGCGGCATCTTCTTCAAGGCAAAAGACCCGAAGCGCCTGCACGCTTGGTACAAGGAGCACCTCGGCATCGAGTGCGCCGATTTTGGCGCCGTCTTCCGCTGGCAGGACGACCCCGGCGTGGCGAGCGCGGTCACCGTTTGGAGCGCGTTCGACGCGGATACGCAGTACTTTGCCCCCGGCCAGGCAAGCTTCATGGTGAACTACCGCGTCACGAATTTGGACGCCATGCGGGAGCAGCTCAAGCGCGCCGGCGCGCTGGTCGACGAGAAGGTCCAGGTGGAGGAAAACGGCCGCTTTGGCTGGGCCATGGATCCCGAGGGCAATCGCTTCGAGCTGTGGGAGCCGGCGGAAGGCTGCTGAGCCGGCAGGGCGGCGGGGCTCCGTAGCTCAGCGCAACCCAAGCCGCGGCTTGCACCCGAGCCTCACGTCAACGCGCCCCGCTTGCAAGCGCGCGCACGTGCAGGCGCACACCGTGATCTTGGAAGGCCCATTGGCGTTGTCGTAGTACCAGCCGCCATTGAGCGCCTTGCTGCAGTCACCGAGCGAGGATACGCGCGGAACCTCTTCCGCCTCCCCGGACGAAGGCGTGTAGACGACCTGGACGTTGTCACTCTCGAGCTTCATGCCTTCGGGTGGCGGAGGGAGCTGGTATTCACAGGCCAGCGCGTGATTGGTGATGTTGTTCAGCGCGTCCACGAACGTGGCGGTCACGTCGCCCGCGTCCGTCAGGTAAGCCTTCTGGGTGCCGCCGGCGCGCGCGTAGTTGTTCAAGTTGAGCTTCGCTACGTCCCCGACACCGATCACGAAGGTGCGGATGTGCTGTGGGCTCTCGTAGCCGGCGCGAGCGACCTGCGAGATCGCGTCGGGCTCGTTTTCGCACTGAGTTGGAAAGCCGTCAGTCACCAGCACGACGAGCGTGGCTCTCCCTGGATGCTCCGCTGACCAGGTTCGTGCGTAGCCGATGGCGCCGCGCAGCGCGGGTACGGTGGGGGTCAGACCTCCGGGCGCGACGTCGTTCATGGCCGCCACCAGCTCGGGCCCGACCTCGGAGACCAGACCGATGGGAACGCTCGGCTCGGCGTACGCGCTAGGGTCGCAGTCGTACGCGTCGTCGCCGGCGCCGCTCAGGCTGAAAAAGCCGATGCCGGCGCGAATCGACGCGGCGCCGGGCGACTCCACGAAGCTCTGCACGGCGTCGTGCAAAGCCTCCCAACGCGTCTGGGTCGACCCTTCGACTCGCTCACCCATGGACTGTGAGCGATCCATCAGCACGAACAAATCCACCGGGACGGCTTCGGCCTCGACCGAAACTCCACTACACGCCTCATCCCCCGCCCCGCCGCTCGCAGCGCCAGCCTCGGCGTCGGCGCTCGCGTCGATGGGCAAGCCTGGGCACGCTTCGCTCGGCACTCCGCTGCCGCCCATGCTCGCGCTGCTGGTAGTGCCCGCAGCCGTGACCGCGGACTTCCCAGCCACACCCGCCGTGCCCGCGGCGGACGCGGAGCCGCCGCTGCTCGAGGGGGTGCCGGTGCTAGGACGCGGGTCGCGGTCGACGGTGCTCCCCTCGTCGCTGCTGCAAGCGGCGGCGACGCTGATCAGCAGCGTCAGGAACAAGGCGATCGAGCTGGAGCGTCTGCGCATGCTTTCCCTCATTTCACGGTCGGACAGCCATAAACGACGTCGATGCGACGCGCACCCTCGCGCTCGACTCGCTGGCAAGCATCCCCCGCGAGAACCAGCGTCGTCGGTGCGTCACTGCTGATGTCCCACCCGGCGCCTTCCTCGAAGGGAACGATGGCGCAGTCCACGGCGACGTTGACCAGCTTCTTGACGGGCACGCCCGCGCCGAGCTCTACCTCGCAAGAGCGCACGAGGTGAGTGGTGATGTCTACGAACGTTTGGGTCAGGCCGTCCACGCCCCCTTCGGCGGAAACGGCGTAGTACGCGCCCTTCGTGTTCGGCTTCGGTACACCGCCTGCGGCCGCGAACGTGGTCAGGTAGTCCGCGTAGCTTTCGGTTCCCGGGATGCCCACCACGAAGCTGGGGATGCCGGCGTTCGAGAGCGCCTGCAGCTTCTGGACGACCTCCGCGTCGTCGAGGCAGTACGAGCCTTCACCCTCGCAGCAGTTTCCTTGCGCGGCCGGGCACAAGCCGTCGAGGTTGGGCGTGCAATGCGCCGCGTCGCACACGCTATCCTTGGAGCCGCAGTTCGGTCCTCCGTCGGTGGCGAGGAGCACGAAGCGGTCCCCCTCGAGCGACTTGCCGGCACCCGTGGTGAAGTAGACGAGCGCCGCGTCCAGCGCGGCCGCGGTTGGAGTTCCACCACCCGGCTCGGCGGCGTCCAGCGCGGCCATCACTTGGGTCACGCCGCGGCTTTCGGGATCGATGGCGACCTGAATCGCCGCCGGCCCCTTCGGCACCTCGCAACATCCCTCGAAGCAGTCGAGGGGGATCCGAGCGTCCTCGCCGAAGGGATAAAGGAGGAGCCCGAAGTGGAGCTCGCCTTCGACGGCCATGAGCGCGGGCCCGAGCGACGCTTTGAGGGCCTGCCACTTCTTCAGCTCGAAGCCTTGTGGCTGGTCATCCATGCTGCTGGATTTGTCGATGACGAGCAGCACGTTCGCGGCACTGGACGTCGCCTCCACGGAGGTCACCCCGCATTCGTCCAACCCCGCAAACGTGCCGCAACCGGGAGCGCCCGTACCTGCCGCTTGGCCCGCCGCGCTCCCCACCTCGCCGGCCCCGGCCTCGCCGAAGCTCAAATCGATCGGACCGGTGCCGCCCGTGCTGCTACTCGCGCCGGGATTGACGGTGGAGGCGCTTTCGCCTTGGCACGCGCCCGCCACGCCGAGCACGAGCCCCGCGACTCCGAGCCAAACCGATGCACGCAAGGCGCTCATGGTGGTGGTGTTCAAGCCGGAATGACGCTTCGTTAGTAGTTCGCCGGCACGCAGCTCTGACCTTCGTTCTTGATATCTGGCACGGTGCCCTCGGGACAGCCGCCGTCCCCGACCGGGGTGTCGAAGCAATTACCACCCTCTTCGATGACGCTCGGGGGGCAGTACGGTGTGTCCCAGTCCGGCGGGCAAGGCTCGGGCTCGACGTAGATCGTGTTGCTGCTGGCCATCGACGGAGAAGCGTGGACCGAAGGGATGTAGGCGCCGCCGAAGCCGTGACCTTTGAAGATGGAGAAATCGACCCATACCTCGTAGATCACGCGGTAGTCCCAGTTGGGCGCGGTCGGGTCGGCGGTGAAGCTCTCGTCCGTCGCCGGCGAATTCGTGAGAAGGCAGTAGCCGCAGCCGTTGAGGTTGCGGTCGATCGAGGTCGCGACGGCCAAGATGGCCGACGCGTCGCCCTGGATCATCTTGCCTTCGCCGCCGCGAACACCGAGCGTGCCGTAACCGCAGGGAGCTTCGGCATTTTCCGAGATGTAGTCGACCTTGAAATCCAGAATCGTGTTGCCCTGGCCATCCACGAGAATGAGCTCGACGTGGTCGCTACCGACCAAGTCATCGAACGTGTGAGCGGCCTTGGCGGCCATGCCGCCCATGGGGCCCGCTTTTCCTCCCATCGGGCCACCTGCCATGCCCCCTTTCGGCCCCGCCATCATGCGATTCGCCCAGCCGGCGGACGCATTCACGCCGTAAGTGTTGTCCACGAAGCGCGGATCGAACGTAACGCGCAGGTGGAGGTACGTCTTGCCGTCGATGGTCTCGATGACCTGCTCGATGACGCTGCTCGGGTCGTCTGGCGTGAGGTCGCCTTCGCCGGAGTAACAGATGGTCGCAGGCGGAGCGAGGACCGTCACTGGCTCGCCGCCGGACATCTCACACGTGCCGCCGCATTGCGTTGCCGTGCTCGGCGCGCAGCCAGTGGTGAGCGGGCGGGAGCTCGGCCCGCCGCCGCTGAAGTGGGGGCCCGGGCTCGTCGCAACCCCGTTTGGACCGCTCGTGCAGTGGCCGGTGTTGCAAAGGCCGCTCGCGCACTCGGCCGCGCCCGCGCAAGGACTGCCGTCGGCGAGGCCGCTTCGGCCCGGCCCGCTACCGGGCGCGCCGTCGTTGCTCGAGCCGCCTTCCGTGTTCCCGCAAGCCGAGGCACCGAAGAGGCTCAACGCAACTGCGAGCGCCCCCAGCGTTGAATGACGAAAATAACGCATACTCCAACCTTTCCGAGCCTCGACCTCGCGGGCCGAGCTCACTTCACCAGCACCTTGGTTTCGCAACCGACCGTGAACGCCAGTCGGCCGCCGGGTGCCGAGACGAGGTCGCAACTCGCGCCGCACAGCTGAATCGAGCTCGGGGCGCCTGGGTCGTCGTAGTACCAGCCGCCGGCTTCCGGGTCGCAGCTGGCGGCGCTCGGCACGTTGTAGATCGTGGAGAGCGCGCAGCCCGAGTCCTGGTAGGCGACGTTCACGAGGCCGTAGTCCAGCGGGGTGCCGCCGGTTGGCTCCGGGAGCTTCAGCTCGCAGGGGATGCTGGCCGCGCCGCGAATGGAGTTGAGCGCCTGGAGGACCTTCTGCTCGACGTCTTGATCTCCGATCAGGTAGGCATGCTCCGTCCCACCCGCCTGCGCGATCTGCTCCAAGTTATCGAGAAACGGACCGACCCCCAGCACGTAGGTTTCGATCCCGGGCTTGCCGGTGCGGCACTCGGCCGCCGCCTCGACCGCGTCGTCGAGGGTCGGGCAGCACGCGCCGGAAGAGCAGCTCATCGGCGCCTTCGGCTCGCCATCCGTGAGGAGCAGCAGCACCACGGAGTGATCGGCGTTGGCCTCTTTCCACTCCTGCGCGTAGCTGCAGGCGCCGCGAATCGCCGCGCCGGTCGGCGTCTCCCCCGTCGGCTCGCGCTCGCCGAGCGAGCTCAGCACTGCCTCGTGATCGAGCGTCACGGCCACGCTCGGGCTCGCGTAGTCTTCCGCCACGCAGGACGTGCTGCCAATGGGCTGAAACCCGAAGTAGCCGACGCCCACGCGGATTTCGGCGCTGGCTTGGTCCCTCAAGAACGTGCTGGTAGCGCGCTGCACCGCTTCCATCCGCGTGACGCCGCCCACGTCGTTCAGCATCGAGCCCGACTGATCGAACATGATGTAAATATCGAGCGGGACCGCTTCGCCCTCGTAGGCTTGCGCGGCGCACACCGCCTCGTCGGCCATGATGTCGCAGCCGCTCGCGGACAGACCCGAGCCGGAGCCGCCGGTGCCGGAGCCACCGCGCTGCGGGTCCAGATTCAAATCCAAGCCTGCCTTGCCCGCCGCACCGCCGCCGGAGTCGCCCGACTCCGCGCCACCCGAGCAGGCGGCAAGGACGAGCAGCGCGGCAAAGCCGATACCGAGCAAGCGCACAGCCGAGGCAGTTCCGGGATGTTGCTGCACACTGCGTAATGGCGACTCCGCGCTGCTTGTCTGAGTCGCAGCGAAAAAATCTGTCGTTCGCGGCTGCTGCGCGCGGCGCATGGCAGCGCCTCGCGACTTTTCTGATCCCTCTCTGCGCTTTTTGGAAGCGCGCTGTTTGCCGAGCGGCGCTGTTGCACGGTCGTTTGCGAGCGCGTATCTCAAGCACCATGGCGAAAAGGCTTCTGCCTCTTGCAGTGGTGGGCGCGCTGTACCTCGCGAGCGCCGGCTGCAACTCCGACGACCAGCCAGGCTCCAGCTTCACCGCGGGCGCATCGGTCGGAGGCAGCGATGCCTCATCCGGCGCCGGGCCGGTGAGCGCAGGCACCGGCGGCACCGCTGGCCGCGGAGGCACGGCGGCAGTGGCCGGGGCCGCGTCCGGCGGAGGAGTCGCGGCTTCCGGCAGCGCCGGTGGAGCAAGCGCGGGAGGGAGCAGCGCGCCACCGCCGGACATCGACGGCCGCTCGATCTACTCCCTCGAGTGCCACGGCGATTCCAGGGATTGCCACCTGGGAGCCGTCCCTTGCTTCGGCGTCGCGAGCGAGGAGCCGAACGTGGCTGCCGGCTGGGCGTGCGCCAACCGCTGCGAGACGAGCGCGGATTGCTCCAAGGCGCCTTCAGGCGCTGCCGCCCAGGCAAGCTGCGTCTCGTTCGCGTCGAAGAGTCACTGCGTGCTCGTCTGCGAAAACGAGAACGAATCCTTTGCCTGCCCCACCGGCATGAGCTGCTACACGCCGCCGAAGTCCCCGGTGGGCTATTGCCTCTGGCCATGACCGCACCGCGCGCTCGAGCCGAGGGCGGAGCCTTGCCACGGGTAGTGCACCTGCACCCCGGCGGTCGTCAACCGCCAGGGTGAGCTGAGCGGGGCTAAGCGCCCGCTGTTGCTAGTTGTTGGTGCAAGCCCACATGGAGTTGCCGTTCCCAGGAGGATTGTTGCAAACGCAATCCCTGACTGGGTAATTGCAGGTGAGCCCGTTCGCCAGACCGCTACACGGGGTCGCGTTCGTGGGGGCATTGTTCGGACAGGCAGGGGGATTCGGCGCTTGGCCTCCTTCACCACCGGCACCACCAGCGCCACCAGCGCCACCAGCTCCGCCTTCACCCGCGCCGCCTTCACCCGCGCCGCCGCCAGCACCGGCGCCGCCTAGTGCGGGATCGCCACCGCTACCGTCCCCGCCCACACCGCCGATACCCCCGCCATTGCCCGCAGCGCCCGCATCACCGCCCGCGCCGGAGTTACCGCCCGCACCCGCTTCAGTGCCGGTGCCCGCCTGGCCGGTGTCACCCCCGGCAGTAGACCCTGCGGCGCCATTGCCCGTGCCACCGTTGCTGGTGCCGGCGTTCGCGCTGCCACCGTTGCTGGTGCCGGCGTTCGCGCTGCCCGCAATGCTGCTGCTGCCTGCCTGACCACCCGGGGCGTCGTCGTCATCGCCGCACGCGGCCACCAAAGAGCATCCGAGAACCACGACCGCGACAACCTGAGTTAATTTTTTCATGAGCCTCCGAACCCGCCGAACTAAGTGTTCTTGCTCTTCATCAGTGTCTTCAGCGGTGCTGAATGAGTCAGTTTGCTGAGCGCAGACGCACTTATGACGTTGGCTGACGGTGCACGCGCGTGACGCGCTGCGCGTGTGAAGGAGTGCGACCGCTCCAGGAAGTCGCTGCACGAGGGCTACGGCGCAGAGCTGGCGCTCGGGCGCGGTGGCCAGGCTGCCCGCGCGGCGCAGTAACGAGCGTCGGACTCTAGCTTTTGCCAGAGCCGGTAAAAAACGGCGGCGGCGCGCGCTTTTTCCGGATCCGCATCACGTGGCGCGACCGCACCGGATTCGTCGTATTTCCTGCCGCTTCGGTGGTTCGCGTAGCGGCGTGCGCGAGTGAAGCCCATCTGCACGAACTTGCGCGCCATATCCATACCGACGAAGTCGCCCTGCTTCTTGTAACGAGCGAACGCCGCCTGCAGCGCCTGCGCAGAGGCTTTGGCGTCCGCTTCGGTCTTGAAGCGCCAGAGCGGCAAGAGCTCGCTCTTGTACGGCTCCGCGGTGAGCACCCCCTGCTCGCCGCGGCCCACGCGGTAGCGCTCGGGATGAAGGCGAAAATCGGTTCGGCGGTACGCATCCGCGCCGGCGGCGAGCTTGAGCCGGATGGGACCGCGCGCTCCGCTGAGCTGGACCTTTTTCCCTTTCTGAAGCACGTCCAGGCGGCCGCGCTTGGAGAGCCGGCCAGCCGCCTCCCGCACCGCGGGCATCAGCTCACGCCAGTCTTCCGGGTCGATACGGCGCGCGACTTCCGAGGGGCACACGGTCCGCGGCTGCCGCTGCTCCAGCAGCTTCATGATGGCGAGCTCGATGCCTCGCGGCGTCATGACCTCGGCGTTAGCGAAGGCCGTGCCACCCGACGCGAGCGTTCATTGCGGCTTGGCGAGGCGCAGCAGGTACTCATCGATGCGCCAGGCTCCCAGCGCTTTCTCGACGGCCAGCGGGTCCGCGTCCGGCACGTCCGCCAGGTGCTCTTGACGAAGGTCTTCCGCGATCGCCAGCCACTCGCGCTTCCGCACGGCGTCCGCCTCTTGCCCCTCGTGCAAGTTCGCTTGCGCTTCGATTGCGGCCGCGATGGAGACGCAAAATGCGCGGGCGACGACGGCGCTGTCGTGCAGGAACTCGGTGGCGGTGAGGAGCGCGTCCAGAGCCGTTTTGAGCGCCGCCTGCGACGCTGTCTGCACGTCCGGCAGCGGCCCCAAGGTCCGGCCCTTCTCGGTCGCCCAGGCGATCGGGTCAGCTAGCAACTCCGCGATCCAAGGCGTACGGCCGCCGTCCACCGCCTGGGCAGTGCGGCTGAGCGCTTGATCACACACCTGGAGTGAGCTGCTCAGAAATGCGCCGTAAAGGACTCGAAAGAGCGCGACGCGCGCGGCCACGTAATCCGCACGCGCGACGGCCTCTTCGAGCGCGAGCCTGCTCTGCGTTCGCTGGGTCATACCGCGCGGAGCCTACTCCGCCCCGAGCTGCGTGTCTGCGAGCCGCGCGCATTCGGACAACGTGGCGTCTCGTCACGCGGTGACGTTCGTGTACGGGGGCCGGCTCGAAAAGCGGCAACTGGCGGCTGGCACGATGGCTGCTTGGGGCGCGAAGCATGAGTAAGCTTTTGCGCGGTGTTGCGGCGGGGTGGGGTGCGAAGAAGCTGGGCGGAGGCTGCTTCAGCACGATCGTGGTGTTCATCGTCCTCTGGTATTTGCTAGGTCATTTCCAGATTTTCCGCTGAAGCGCGGCGGTTCGGCTCCAGGGCCGCGAAGATCTTCGAAAAAGGATCCGGCCCCTGTCGTTTTTGGCGGCCGGCGGTCGCCGTACGAGTGGGACGACGCAGTTCCCGGAAATGGAGTCGATGACATGCGCTTCTTGATCCTGATTGGGCACGACGAAAAAGGCGGCGAGCACCTGAGCGCGGAGCAGCACCAAGGGCTGTTCGCGGCGTACCAAAAGTACGAACAAGAGCTGAAGAAGGCGGGGGTGCTCCTGGGCGGAGACCCGCTGCAGCCCAGCGCGAGCGCCGTGCGCATCAGCGCGGAAGGCGGAAAGCGCAAAGTGTTGGACGGCCCATTTACGGAGTCCAAAGAGATCATCGGCGGCTACATCCTGGTCGACGTGAAGACGCGGGACGAAGCGCTGGAGTGGGCTGCGCGCTGCCCGGCCGCCGCGCTGGGAGGCTGGAGCTACGTGGAGGTTCGGGAGATTCAAGAACTTCCTCGCTGACGCGGCCGTCGAGCAATGCTTTCGTCGGGAGTCATGTCGGCTCCCGACACCCGCCGCACGGCGTCGGCCATCTGGCGCATCGAATCTCCACGGCTCATCGCGATGCTCGCGCGCTTGCTGCGTAGCGTCGCCCTCGCCGAAGAAGTCGCGCAGGATACCTTCGTCGAGGCGCTGCAGAGCTGGGACAAGCGCGGCGTCCCGGATAGCCCGGGGGCATGGCTGATGACCGCGGCGCGGCACCGCGCGCTGGACGTCCTGCGACGCACCCGGCGCGCCGAGCGCGGTAGCGAGCAGCTCGAGCGCTTCGCAGAGACGTCGCACGCCGCCACCTTCGAAGAGTCGCTCGACGACGTCGTCGGTGATGACCTGTTGCGGTTGATGTTCGTGGCCTGCCACCCGGTGCTTTCACGGGAATCACGCGTCGCGCTCACGCTGCGCTTGCTGGGGGGACTGACGACGGACGAGATCGCTCGCGCCTTTTTGACGCCAGAGCCGACGATCTCGCAGCGCATCACGCGCGCGAAGCGGACGCTCGCCGACCAGAACGTGCCGTTCGAGCTCCCGTCGGCAGCCGACCTCCAGGCCCGACTGGAGGTCGTGCTCGAGGTCGTCTACCTCGTTTACAACGAAGGCTACTCCGCCACCGCGGGCGACGACTGGATGCGCCCCGCGCTGTGCGAGGACGCGCTCCGACTCGGTCGCGTCCTGGTGGAGCTCGTCGGCAATGAATCCGAGGTGCACGCGCTGCTCGCCCTCATGGAGCTGCAAGCTTCTCGCGCCCGCGCGCGCACGGGCATCAGCGGCGAGCCGGTATTGCTCGCCGACCAAGACCGCGCTCGGTGGGACACGCTGCTCGTCCGCCGCGGGCTAGAGGCGCTGGGCCGCGCCGAAGCGCTCGCGACGCGCCCCGGCCCCTACCTCCTCCAGGCCGCCATCGCCGCATGCCACGCGCGCGCGCCCAGCGTCGCGGAGACCGATTGGGCACGCATCGCCGCGCTCTACGCCGCCTTGTTTCAACTCACGCCCTCGCCCATCGTCGAGCTGAACCGGGCGGTCGCGGCGGGCATGGCGTTCGGTCCAAACGCGGCGCTGACGATCCTGGAGCCCCTGCGGAGCGACCCGGCGCTGTCGCTTTACCCTTTCCTGCCCAGCGTTCGCGCGGATTTCCTGGCCAAGCTCGGGCGGTACACGGAAGCCGCAGAAGAAGCCGCCCGGGCCGCATCACTGAGCAAGAATGCGGCCGAGACGAGCATGTTTCTAAAGCGCGCGGAGCGCTACCGGGCGTCGCGCTAGCAGGGTCGCGGCCACGCTGCGCAGGCCTGACTCACAGCTTGTAGGCGCGGTCCTCCTCCACCGAGCGGTTCGTGC
The DNA here is from genome assembly GCA_004193285.1 of Myxococcales bacterium. GTDB lineage: Bacteria > Myxococcota_A > Polyangia > Polyangiales > Polyangiaceae > PMG-095. Next base: position 58,425 of record SECP01000004.1, read on the forward strand.
TGGTCGCGGTGGGCACGACTTGAATCGGCGTGTTGCTGATATCCGCGTCCGCGTTGTAGTTGGGGCCGGAAGCCCAACCCGTGACCACGACCGTCGTCGAGTCGAACGCGCCGCCGGGGGTGTAGCCAGTCACGCTGGCGTGCTCGGTCAACTCCGCCAAGTCGGTCCGAAACGGCGAATTTTGGGGCAGCACCTGGGTCTTCGGCGTCGGCCCGTGCGCGAGGTGCGACCACTCGATGAACGACGTATCGTAAAAGCGCGTGGGGTAGCCGAGGATGATGCTGGAGACGATGCCCGTCACCATCGAGCGCATGTTGGTACGGCAGTACTGAATCGTCACGTTACCCGGCTCGTACTCCGAGAGCGCGTCGAACGTAGCCTTCACCGTGGCCTTGGCCGGAAACCGGAAGCCGTCCTGCGCGCCAGTCAACAGCTCGGGCCACGGCACGCTGTGAGCTCCCTTGAGGCGCCCTTCGAAGGGCGGCGAGCAGCGGCTGTTGGGCGCGGTGCCAGTGTAGCTCGGGCAATCGGTCTTCCCGGTGGAGGTCGACTTCAGCAAGCCTAGCGCCTCTGCGCCGCCGCGCGCATCGATGACGCTCACGTCCTCTCGCGGGTAGTCGTCCGACTCGTCCTTGAGGATACCGAGCAGCTCGCTGAGCGTGACCACCCAAGTCGTGTTGTCGACGCGCAGGTCGCGCACGGAGGAGGTGCCATCGTTGGGAGGAGTGGTGGCCGCAGTCGTCGAGAGGGGCAGCTCCTCGTGATCTGCATTCCAGTTGACGCTTCCGTTCAAGATGCCGAGCCGCTCTTTGGGGTAGCCCCAATAGCTGAGGAGCAGCCAGGCGCGCCCCACCGACTGCACGATGGCGTTCGCGGTCGCGGGCGTCTGGCCCGAGGCCGGAAGCTGCTCGAACGTGAGAACCACGAAGTCCTTGCTCACGTCGATGCCGTACTTCTTCAAAAACGCGTCGGCGGCGGCGCCGTTCGGGAGCTCCGCTTCGATCGACGAAAGACCGTTGTCTCGGACCTGCACGAGCTCACTGCTAGGGACGAGGTAGGAGACGACGTTCTCGCCCTCACCTGAAACGTGGGTGAGCGACGTGGCCGCGCTCGAGCCGATCTGGAGGATGACGAGCTTGCCGGTCACCGCCGCCGGGCGGTTCGCGGCCCAATTCTCCACCCATGGCTTCAACGTGGAGCCGGTGATGAGGCCGTGTTGGTTGTCGGCGTAGTCCGCCGCGGATTCATTCGTCAGCTGCTGAGGCGTGGAGCGAGGGAGCTCGTCCGCCGAGCCGCCCTGACCGCCATCGCCACCGGCGCCTGCTCGGTCCGCTCCCCCGCCATCGCCACCCTCTCCGCCGGCAACCGGTGCGCCGCCTTGATTCGTGCCGCCGCCGCCTTCGCCGGCCGAGCTGCTGCCGGAAGCGCCGGAGCCGCCCGCCCCCGCTGAGCCGCTCACCCCCGCTGAGCCGCCTGAGCCAGCCGAACCGCTTACCCCCGCTGAACCGCCCGAGTCAGGCGAGCCGGCCGCGCCGGCGCCTCCATCATCCGGACCCTCCTTCGCGTCATCCGCGCAAGCGCCAAACAGCGCTGCGGTGAGGGCGATGAGGCCGAGATTCAGGACATATCGGGGAGGAAGCCGTCGAGCCATGGCCGGAACCTCGCAGATCGGCCCCCGCTTGGTCTACATAAAAAGACATTCGTCCACTGCACCTGCAGCCAGGGCGCCGCTCCGGCCGCGGCTCAGGCGGCGACGCTCGGCAGCTTCGACCGCGCTTCGGCGGCTACGCGCAGCAGCGCTTCGGGTCCGCCGCTCCCGGCGAGCAGGTGAGGGCCGAGGAGCTCCGCTGCGGTGGCCACGTCGTCCACGAACTTGAAGCGCGAGCGGTGCGGCAAGATGGTGGTCAGGGCCACGCCCACCGCGCGGACCAGCGCGCCCCGAAAGCCGCCGCCCTCCGCCACGACGACCGAGAGCGACATTCGACCGACGACGTCCCTGCTGAACGCGGCGAGGATTTTTCTAGAGGCTTCGTCCGGCGAGGGAGACTTGGCCTCTACGATGAACAGGGACGTAGCCGGGAGCGACGAGCTGGCGACGAACGCGGACGAAAGCTCGTGCATGCGCGCGGTGGTGCTTGCCTTGGGAGCGCCCCGCCAGATTTGGATGAAGGTGCGTCCCCACGTAGCGAGCACGTAGGTGTCGTCGACGACCAGAATGTCGAGCCGCGTCACGAGAGTGATTGTGTCACCGCTCGTCTTGCAAGGCCAGACACAGAATCTGTGCCCCGAGCACCAGAATCTTCAGCGCGGGGGCTGAATTACTCCGGGGTGCGGCCGTAGGGGGGGCATCAGAGCTGCGGCGTACCGTCGACGTACACCTGCTCCGGCTCCGCGAGCACCGTCGGGTCCTGCAGCGGATCGCGACTGAGCACGAGGAGCGCCGCTCGCTTTCCGGGCGCAATCGCGCCGAGCTCGTCCAGCCCGAAGAAGGCGGCCGGGGTCGTGGTGCCGGCAGCGAGGATCTCGGCCCCCGAGAGCCCAGCTTGGCCGAGGAGCTGGAGCTCCGGAAGCTGAATGCCCGCGTCGCGGCTGTTGCCGAGATCGGTACCGTAGAGGACGGTGGCGCCGGCTTCGTGCAGCGCGCGGAGATTACCAATCGTGGCGGCGCTGCCTCCGAAGGCGCTGAGGGTGCTGATGACGGCCCGGCTCGAGAACGCGGCCACCGTCGACGTCGAGAGCTCCTCCACCGGGGTGTGAGCGAGCACGTCCACGCCGGCGGCGGCAGCGCGCTCGGCGTCTCGAGCCGCGAGCGCGTGACCCGCGACCTTGAGACCATGCTGGTGCGCTCGAGCGACGAGCGCCGCGACGACGTCATCGCCTAGCGTTGGGTCAGCGGTGAACGGAGTTTTGATCAGCGCAGCTCCGTCTTTCACGAGCGAGTCCACCGCGGCTTCGGCTTCCGCCGCGTCTGCGACGGGCAGTCCGTAGCCGTCACGCCCCCAGCTCTGCGTGGGGTAGCCGCCGACCGCCGTGATCATCGGCCCGGAAGCGAGCAGCGTGAGCGGCTGAACGTTGGTAGAAAAAGCGTCCAGCGGGGCCGCCAAATCCAGGGCCGCGACGACGCCGCGCTTCAACAGCTGCTCCGCGACCGGGTAGTAGGTCAAGTGCACGTGAGCATCGATGAACGCGGGCGCCAGGAAGCGCCCCGACACGTCGACTCGCTCCACGCCACCGGCGGCGACGCCGACCGCCTCGACTTTGCCATCGCGGATGGTGACGTCTGCCGCGCCCCATCCCAGCACCGTACCCCCTACGAGCGCGAAGTGACCGGAGCCTGTGGGTTCGACCGCAGGCGGGTCGGTGAAGCTCACGTCGGCGCCCTCACGCGGCGTGCTCCCGGAGCAAGCGAGGGGGAGCAGGAGCAGCAGGACGAAACAACGCCTCATGCCTGAACTACGAGCCGGGAGGCCTGACGGCTCGGCAAAAAGGGATGGCCAGCTAACCGGGCTCGTACGAGGTGACGGTCGTGACGGCGCGAAACGCGGCTCCGGTGGTGGCCGCGGCCGCCTTGCGCACTTGTCGGAAAGATGCGGCTGCAGCGAATCAGTAAGTGGACTCGACCGGGGCCGAGCACACGGAGCCGGGTGCTCTCCCGATGCAAGTGTTAGAGTTTGCAGCGGATGTCCGCGAACGACGAGAAGAAGTTCCCTGAGAGCCTGGCCCCGAGCGCTTCGACGCCGGCCAGCCCCACGCGCCCGCCTCCGCCCTCCGAGCGCCGCACTACGTCCATGCCCCCGCCGCCTCCGCGTCGCACGTTGAAGCCTTCGGGACCGCCGCCGCCGCCGCCGCGACTGCCTCGAGGTCAGCGTCTCGCCGGTGTCTTCTCCACGCCGCCGCCGCCGGACGTGGCGCCGCCGGTAGTGGCTGAGCCGCGAGCGGCACCGCCGCCCTTCCCGGCCGCGAGCCCTCTCACCCAACGCGCCGAGCCGCCGCCGCCCCCCGCGGCGACCGCGCCGCCTGCGCCGGCTGCGCCGAAGAGCCACCCCTTCGCGACCCAGGCGCCCGCACCACAAACCTACGCGCCCGAGACTCACACGCCCGAGACTCACGGGCATGAGGCTCATGCATCCGAGACTCACACGCCCGAGACTCACGGGCATGAGGCTCATGCATCCGAGACTCACACGCCCGAGACTCACGGGCATGAGGCTCACGCATCCGAGACCCACGGGCATGAGGCTCACGCATCCGAGACTCACGCCCACGAGCCGCCGTCGGCACTCGCGGCGCCGGCGCCGCTCGAGCCCTCGATTGCCTCGATCTCCTCCGCTGCCGAGGAGGCGTCAGTGGCGCTCCCCTCCGTACCGGCGCCCGCGTTCGATCCGGCGGCGAGCGTCGCGGCGACGTACAGCGCGGAGCCTGCGCTCAGCGCGGTTGCGCCGACGGTAGCCTTCCCTCCGCCGTCGCTCCCCTCACCTCCGCCGACGTTTTCGTCGCCGCCGACGTTTTCGTCGCCGCCGCCCGGGGCATCGCTGGCGGAGCGACTCACCGCCGCGCAGTCACGGATGGTCGCCGCCATCCCACCGAGGTGGCTGGAGCTGGCGCGAAAGCAGCCGGTGCTTTGGATGGTCGTAACGCCCGTGGTGCTGGCAACGCTCCTCATCTTGATTGCGGTAGCGCTCGCGCCCGAAGTGGAGAAGGCGCGCCCAGAGCCTCTGACCCGCGCGCCAGCCGCATCACCTCCGGCGGCCGCACCCCAGCGCGGTGAGGAACCCGCGGCGGCGGCTCCGGGCCCCGACGCGGCGACGATCGCCGCCTTGGAGAGCAAGTCACCGGACTCGCTGAGCGTCGAAGAAGTGCTGCTGGTCAAGCAGCACCGCGCCGAGCAGAAGCGCAAAGACGCCCAGGCGCTCGCCAACAAGCTCGTGCAGCAGCCGGAAGTCGTTACCGACGCCGCGGTCAAGCGCGAGCTGCTCCGCCTCGCCGGCGACCCAGACACGGCCGAGGTGGCGTTGACCGCCCTGGCGCGCACGTCCTCGCCGGTCGCCAAGGATCTGCTCTACGACGTTTCGACGAGCCGGGCCGTGCCGCAAGCGACGTCGGACCTCGCCAGCTCATTGCTGTCCAGCCGCGAGGTGCGGGCGAGCGTTTCCCCCGCGCTGGGGGTCGCGCTGGACCTGCGTGGAGCCACGACGTGCGACGCGGTCCAAGCTGCGCTCCCGAAAGCGCAGAGCGACGGAGACCGCCGGTCCCTTTCCTCCCTCGGCAAAATCAACTCACGGCGCGGCTGCGGCGCGGACAAATCCGAGGACTGCTACCCGTGCCTGCGCTCGCAAAACAAGCAGGTCACCGCCACCATCAACGCGGTGAAGCGTCGCAAAGCCCCGAGCTCCGTGCCCTACTGACGACGAGCCAGCGCCGGGCACGGAGAGCGGGCCTTACCGCTACGTGTGATAGACGGCGCTGTCTTTCGTCTCTGCGACGAACAGCATCCCGACTACGAACGTGATGGCCGCGACGATGATCGGGTACCAGAGGCCGCTGTAAATGTTGCCAGTGGCAGCGACGATAGAGAAGGATATCGCCGGCAAGAAGCCCCCGAACCAGCCGTTGCCGATGTGGTACGGCAGGCTCATCGACGTGTAGCGGATGCGGGTGGGGAACATCTCTACCAGCATGGCGGCGATGGGCCCGTAGACCATGGTCACGTAGATGACCATCACCGTCAGCACCAGCACCAGGGCGAGCCACCGGCCGGAGAAGGCCGGTATGGGGTCGGCCTTGGCTGGGTACCCGGCCTTGCTCAGCGCCGCGCGCATCTCCTTTTCGAAGCGAGCCTTCTCTTCTTTCGCGGTAGGAGCAGTGCCGTCGTACCCGAGCACCGAGTCCTGACCGATTTTTACGGTGGCTCCGGGAGGCCCGTCCACCTGCCCGTAGCTCACGCCCGCGTTGGCCAGGAAGGTGCGCGAGGTGTCGCAGGGGGTGGTGAACTTCGCCGTGCCGGTCAGGTTGAGCACCAAGTTGCAGTCGGCGTCCGCCGCGACGACGCTCACCGGCGCGGCCTCGATGGCAGCCTGAAGCTTGGGGTTGGCGAGTGACGTGAGAGAGTGAAAGAGCGGAAAGTAGGTGACGGCCGCGATCAGGCAGCCAGCCATGATGATCGGCTTACGCCCCACTCGATCCGAGAGCCTCCCGAAGAACAGGAAGAACGGCGTGCCCAGCATCAGCGCGACCGCGATGAGGATGTTCGCAGTGGGCCCGTCTACCTTCAAGAAGGTCTGCAGGAAGTAGAGCGCATAGAATTGGCCGGTGTACCAGACGACGGCCTGGCCCGCGGTAAGACCGACCAGCGCGAGGAGCACGATGCGCAGGTTTTTCCACTGGCCGAACGCCTCGGAGAGCGGCGCCTTGGAGACTTTGCCCTCCGCCTTGATCTTCAAGAACGCGGGGGACTCCGCCAGCTTGACCCGGATCCACACCGAGACGAGCAGCAGGACACCGGAAAACGCGAACGGCAGCCGCCAGTAGCCCCACTCCGTGGAGAAGGTCTTCTCACCCTCAGGGGTGAACGCGCCGCCGCCCGCGAAGAAGCGAGAAGCGAGGATCACCATCAGCGCCAGCATCAACCCTACCGTCGCCGTCGTCTGAATCCACGCCGTGTACAGGCCCCGCCGCCCGGTGGGCGCGTGCTCTGCCACGTACGTCGCCGCGCCGCCGTACTCGCCGCCTAGCGCGAGGCCTTGGAGGAGCCTGAGCGCGATGAGCAAGCTGGGCGCCAAGAGCCCCAAGGTCTTGTAACCAGGCAAGAACGCCAGCGCGAACGTGGAGAAACCCATGATCAAGATGGTCACGAGGAAGGTGTACTTCCGCCCGACCATGTCCCCCAGACGCCCAAAGACGAGCGCACCGAAGGGGCGTACCGCGAAGCCGGCTGCGAACGCGAGGAGGGTGAAGATGTTGCGCGTCGCCTCGTCCAGCGGGGCGAAGAACTGCGCCCCGATGACCGCGGTGAGCACACCAAAGAGGTAGAAGTCATACCACTCGAAGACGGTCCCGAGTGACGACGCGAAGATCACGCGCCGTTCGTCGGCAGTCATCGAAGGAGGGGTGGTGGCAGGCGCCCGAGCAGCAGCGGTGGCAGACATCAGAACACGTACACCTGTGTTTGAAGGTTGATCTGATTGAAGCCGTGTTGACCCGGAGCGTCGGGCTTCACGCGCAGATAGAATGCCTTCACATTGAAGGCGTGGCCATAGGGCCAGAAAGCCACGCCCCCACCGAACCGCGACTCGTGGGTGCTGCTCGGGCTCACCGACTGATACTCGAAGCGCGCGATGGGGCTCAGATCGATCGCGTCGATGAGGTACCCAGCCTCCGCCATAACGGAAGTTTGCTTGGGCAGAACCGGAGCCGGCGGAGTCGCGGTGTTGACGAGGAAATTCTTGCCGTCGTAGTGCGCGACGTTCACTTGCGCGGTGAGCACGCCTGGCCCGAGCGGGTGATCCAGCAGGGCGTCAGCCCCGAAATGGACGTAGTCGTCCTGCAAGTCCACCATGCCGCCGAACGAGAGGATCTTCTTGTTCCCGAGGTACGTGCCGGCGTAGAAAAATCCCGTCTCTGCATCGAGGATGTTGACCTGGAGTCGGGCCGCGAAGCGGAAGAAGTTGCTGCCGCCCACCTTGCCGTCCGGAGTGGCGGCGTTTCGCCTCCCTTGAAAGAGCCCGGCGCGGTACTCCAGATGGTTGTCCAAGACGAGGCCGCGCAGCTGCACGCCCGCGTCACGCCCGACCGGCGCGCCGCTACTGTTGAAGGCGTTGCTATTGCGGAACGAGTTCGAGAAATAGTCCCAGCTGTAGAGCGTGCCCGCGCCTTGCACCGCGTTGTGGGTGGAAGGAGGCAGCATGTAGCCCATATCCACCTTGAGCGCGTCCCCCAGCGCTTTGAACGTGCCGAATGCGTCTTGAACGTTGAGACCGGGAGTGTTCTTGACCCCCGTGTCCTGCGCGCTCTTGAATAGATCCGCGTAGTCCGTGTCCATGAAGAACTCGACGTTCTTGAACAACGTGGCTGCGACCAAGAAGCGCACGCGGCGGACGAAAAAGTTGTGCGAGACGCCGCTGAGCGTCGGGCTGCCCGCCATCTCGTACTGCGGCTGAAAGAGCACGCCGAGCTTCAGGCTCGCGTCCGCGTTCTCCAGCTTGAGTGGCGGCGGCGCGGGGCGGACCATCGGCGGGGGCGCTTCAGGCGCGGCCGGCGGCGCCGGAGGCGGAGCGGGCGGAGCGGGCTCCGGCGGCGGCGCGGGGGCGGACTCCGGCGCGCGCTCCGCCTCCGCGGGCGGAACCTCCGGTGCCGGCTGCGCCTGGACAGCAGAGGCGCTTACGAGCGCAGCAAGGGACAATAGCGCACACGTCGAGTGAACGAGTCTCATGTTTCGAACGCTCCCAGACGGAGTTATGGACTTAGAGTCAGCGAACCGTCATCCAACGCGACTTCGTAGAAGCCGCGTTCATTCCAGGGGAGCGTTACCCCTTTTTGTGCCAACTTTCCACCGGTGACGCTGACACGGAGAAACTTACCAGGTGGGAAGTGATCAGGCAGCGTCCAAGTCCAGGTCTGCGCGCTGCCTGACGTCGTCGGCGTCAGCTGAGAGAAGGTCTTCTGTGCTCGCCAGTACGACGCGACGCTGACGACGGTGTCGAGCCAGACGTCGCCGAGGGCCTTGCTGGCCTTCACGCTGGCGGAGAAGTTCTCGAACGACACCGCGTTGTACGCGCTGTCAGTGCCGCCGATGAAGCCGTGGACCAGCACGACGCGCCACTTGCCGGCGCTGCGCGCGGCGATGATCTGATCGTCCATCTCCTTCTGTGGCGCGTTCGCGGTGGGCACGAAGCAGAAGAGCTGAAATGGATCGGTGTTGTCGCTCGGCCCCATCAAGCCGTTGTTCACGCCGCGGTTGGTCAAAAAGCGCGTCTTGGCAACTTCGCCATAGTCGGGCTCGCCGTAGGGCGCGGCCAAGCTCCACACCTTGATCTTGAACGTGTCTTCGAGGAACTTGGTTGCCGCGTCCACATCGGCTTCGGAGGCCGCCATGGCGTGACTTTTGGTGTGGTTGGCGAGCTCGTGCCCGTCCTTCAAGGCCTGGGACCAGACTGCGTTGGTCGACTCGCTCTTGCCGGTTTGCAGGTAGAACGTGAAAGGAACGCCGAGCGCCTGCAGCTCCGGGTACTTCGAAATCTGCGACGAGTTCGAGTCGTCGAAGGTGTAGCTGACGGCGGCCTTGAAACCGGCCCAATCGAGAACCTTCAGCCCGCCGACCGCGCCGCTCGGTTGGGGCACTCCCCCGGCTCCGGGTGGAAGCGGCAGACCGGATACGGCCATGGAAACGCTCCCCCCCGTGCCCGTGTTGCCAGCCGTGCCGCCCGTGGTTCCGCCGCCGCTCGCCCCCGCAGCGGACGTACCGCCGCTGCCGGCGATGGCGCTCGAGCCCGCGCCTCCGGGGCTGCCACCGCTGCCGCCCGCTTGGACCGAGCCGCCCGCGTTGCCACTGCCGCTCGATGACACCGAGCCAGCCGTGCCGGCCGCTGAGGAGCTGGTTCCCCCGGCGCTCTGCCCACCGCTGCCGGGCGGCGCTGGGTCGGCTGTCGAGCAGCTCGCGAGTCCGAGGGCCAGGGTCAGCAGAGAGCTAGCGCGAAGGGCAAACACCATCGGGCTATAATTCCCGAATCCTCAGGCTCTGATCGAACTATTCGAAGAATTCGCGTGGTCAGCGACTGACATCGAATCTTTGCGGCCAGGCCGTCACTGGCCGACTCCGCTGTTTGAGCCGGCTCACACCGTGACGCGCAACTGGGTCGTGAAGGCCGAATCAGCGCTGCCGGTGATGCTCGGAGTTTGCAGCTCCGCCCCATCACTGAAGACGTTGTCGGAGTCGAGCGTGATCGCCGCCAGGTTGCCGACACTGGCCTCGTATTCCTCCATCGCGCGCGCGTCGGCGCTCGCGTCTTCCGGGAGCGCGAGCTGCGAGGTCCGATCCGGTTGTCGCGAGACGTAGCCATGGCGAGGCTCGGGTAAACTTCGAAGTTCTGCAATCTTCGGCATTCGTCTGCGCCAATTCGGCGCCGAGCTCGCGTGCTCGGGAAAGCAGCCTTTGCAGTACCCGCGGCGCGCGAGCCATCCTTGCCGTGAAAAACGCTCCGCGCGGGTGCTAAGAGTCGCTCATGGAGAAAGCTCAATCCGCCGACGGGACGTGGATCGCGTACGAAAAGCTCGGCAGCGGTCCGCCCGTGATCTTGGTGGGGGGCGCTTTTTGCGACCATCGCGCGCGAGCCGCGGGCTTACCGCTCGGGCGCCTGCTCGCGGGCGCGATGACCGTGTACTGCGTGGACCGGCGGGGCCGCGGGGAGAGCGGCGACACGGCGCCTTACGGGGTCGCGCGGGAGGTCGAAGACATCGCCGCGCTGGTCGCAGTGGCGGGCGGTACGGCGCACGCGTACGGACACTCCTCGGGCGCCATCTTGCTGCTGGAGTGCGCGCTCGCGGGCGTGCCGCTCCAGAAGCTCGCGCTTTACGAGCCGCCGCTGGTGCTGCCAGAGCTACGTGAGCGCGTCCCGCCGGATTTGGCCGAGCAGCTCGCAGGCCTGATCGCGTCCGGCAAGCGCTCGGACGCGGCCGAGCTCTTCCTGACTCGCGCCATCGGCTTGCCCGCGCCTTACGTGCAGCAGATGAAATCCGGCCCGGCCTGGGGCGCGCTGGAGGCGATATCACACACCCTGAGCTACGACGCGATCGTCACACGAGACCCGCTCTCGGTCCTGGCGCGAGCTGCCCAGCTCCGCCTGCCCACGTTGCTGCTGGACGGCGCGAAGAGCCAACCATGGATGCGCGGCGCGGTCGCCGCCCTCGCTCGCTCGGTTCCCTCGTCGCGCTACGAAACCCTGCCGGAGCAGACGCACGACGTGGCTCCTGAGCGGCTCGCGCCGCACTTGCTGGAGTTCTTCGCAGCTGGGAGCTGAACCGCGCCCAAGGGAGCTCGCGGTAGCGGTACTGAGCGGTCCCCGGGGCTTGGCCCCGCGTCAGCCTCTGAGCGACTGTAGTACCGCCTGCATGTCCGCGGGCACCGGCTGCTCGAAGCTCATGCGCTGGCCGGTAGTGGGGTGCTCGAACGACAGCTCGCGGGCGTGGAGCATCACGCGCGGAGCCGGGATGAGCTCGCCCCGAAAGTTCTTGGAGTAGACGCGCTCCCCCAAGAGGGGGTGACCGCGCTCGGCGAGGTGAATACGAATCTGGTGGGTGCGCCCCGTTTCCAGGCGGCATTCCACGAGCGTGGCTCCCCGTAGCGCCTCCACGAAGGTCACGTGAGTCACCGCTTCGCGGCCTAGCTCCTCGCTCTCCGTCGAGCCGCGCCGCCCGTCTCCACGATCTTTTACCAGGCGGCTGGCGATGGTACCGCTACGGACCGAGCCGTGAGCCAGCGCGACGTAGCGACGGCCCACGGTATGAAACCGGAACTGGTTCTTGAGCGCGAGCTTGGCGGCGGTGGTGCGGGCGAACACCACCACGCCCGAAGTCTCTTTGTCGATGCGGTGCACGATGCCGAGGGGTGCGCGCCGACCGCGCTCGGAGAGCGTCTCCATCAGCAGCTGGTCCAGCGTGCCTCGCTCGTTTTCGTCGTAGGGCACCGTGCTGATACCAGGCGGCTTGTGAGCGACCACGACTTGCGCGTCCACGTAGAGGACGTTGCTACGCGGCAGCGACGGCGTGCGCGTGGCGCGTGGCGCGTTTTGACGTAGCTCGACCTCGGCTCCCGCTGGCACGAGCGACGTTGGGTCCAGCCGAGGCGCTCCGTCCACGAAGATCTTGCCGGTGCGCGCGAGACGCCGCACCTCGTTCCAGCTCTTGTCTGGCAGGAGCTCGCGGAGCCAGCGGTCCAGCGGCTTCTCTCCGCTGCCGGGTAAACGTTGCTTTTTGAGCACTTACGGAGCCGTGACCCGCGGCGTGTTCCAGCGCGGCTTGAGGTGAATCTTCAGCACGTCTCGGTACAGGCTCAGGTGAGCGCAGTGGTCCATCTTGTCGTTACCGGAGAAGCCGCGCACGTGGAAATTGCCCAGCGTGAAGCGCGAGATGAGATCCATGCCGAGCGGACCCTGGCCGCTCGAGACTTTGGGCGCGCCGCCGACCTCGTGGATGAGGAAGTTGGCGGTCTCTGTCGTGGAGGCGTAGCCGGGGGGGATGATCGACGAGTGGCTCACGAACATCAGCTTGCGCTTGGCAGCGGCTTCCTTGGCGAAATTGGTGAAGGCGTGGATCTGCAGCGCGTTGACGCTCTGCCCCTGGTAGCCGCAGTGCAGGCCGTCCAGCAAGACGACCGCGTCCACCCGGTCCTTGCCGAACTTTTGGCCGAGGATCTTCTGCACCGCGCCGTAGCCCGCGCTCCACGCCGAGAGACCGACCTTGCGCGCCTTGGCGGGCCGCCCTGTCTTCTTCTCTACCGCGCGCTCTACGCTCGCGAGCAGGTGGGCGAAGGCGTCTGGCGCATCGAACGCGGACTCGTAGGGCCCCGAGCCGAGACCCAAGTCGATGCCGACCAGCACCGCGCCGTCCATGACCGTGACCCACTCTTTACGAGCCGCCTCGTGCCCATGAAAGTGAAACACCACGTCGAACTGGCCGCCGCGCGTGAAGCGCTTGCTCGTCGGCATGATGAGCTGACCCATGTCGATACCGCGCGTCCACTTGTCGTAAGCGCCGAATCCAGGGTCAGGGGTGTTGCACGGGTTACCGCCCCGCTCGGCGATGGACTTGGAGACTTGAGTCGAAGCCGGCGGCTTCTTGGCCACGAAGCTCGCCGGCGAGGTCGGCTTTTTGGCTTGAGCCAGGCCAGCGCCCGCGCACAGCACCCAGGCCAGGCCCCAGGCGCTCAGCCGAGCGCTGGAACGGACCGTGCTGCGCGCTGCCATGGAGCCAGCACCCTGCCGCCGCCGCGACCGGACGGCAAGCTCGCTCAGCGCGGCTCTTGCTGAGTGCTGCAGTGAATCGTGCCGAGCCCGAGCACGAAATCCTTTGAATGGATCCCGACCACGCGCCGTCCCGGAAAGAGCTCGGTCAGAATGCCGAGGGCGGCGGCGTCCGCCGGGTCGTTGAAGGTCGGCACGAGGACGACCGCGTTGCCAATGTAGAAATTGGCGTAGCTGGCTGGCAATCGCTGGCCGTCGAACACGATTGGCTCCGGCATCGGTAAGTCGATGACCTCGAGGCGACGGCCGGCGGCGTCCCGCGCGCCCCGGAGCCGCTCGCGCGCGCCCCGCAGCGGCTTGTAGTTCGCGTCTTTCCGGTTTTGCTCCGCGGCGAGCACGACCTTACCGGGGGCTACGAAGCGCGCGAAGTCGTCGATGTGGCCGGCGGTGTCGTCGCCCTCGATGCCGCGCCCGAGCCACAGCACCTTTTCCGCGCCCAAGTGGTCGCGCAGCGCTGCCTCCACCCCCGCCTTGCCGAGCTCGGGGTTACGCGCCTGGCGCCCGTCCAACAGGCACTCCTCCGTGCAGAGCAGGGTGCCTTGGCCGTCCACGTCCACCGCGCCGCCCTCCAGCACCAGGCGCTCGGAGCCAGCGCTCACGTAGGCCTGAAAGGGCTCTGCGCCAGCGGCGGCCGCGCGCGCCAGCACCTTGACCCCAGCGGCCTCGTCTCGCTCGAAGTTGTCGTAGCGGGCCCAGCCGTTGAAACGAAACTTCACCGCGCCGAGCGCGCGCTTACCGGGTTTGCCTTTCTTGGCCACGAACAGCGGCAAGAAATCGCGCGTCCACGAGCGGTCCGTCGCCAGCTCGACGAAGTCCACCTGCGACACATCCACTTGGGACTGCTCGAGCACGCGCTTCGCGTCCTTGGCCATACGCTTGCTGGACACGAGCAAACGAACGCGCTCGCCCCGAGTCAGGTTTTTGATGACCTCCGCGAACACCCACTGCACGGCCTCGAACTTGCCGGGCCAGTCCGTCGGCTCGTGCGGCCAAGAAAGCCAGGTCGCGGCGTGCGGTTCCCACTCGGCAGGCATGCGGTACCCGAGGTCGAACGGAGCGAGCTCCGCCGAAGCCAACGGGTCCGCGAGGGTTATTTTGGCGCGCGCGGCGCGACCGGCTTTGGGCTGCCTCATCCGCGATCGATGAAGCGAGAGGTGATGTCGCCGTACGCGTCGATGCGGCGGTCCCGGTAAAACGGCCAGTTGCGCCGCACGTACTCCTGACGGCTCAAATCCAGCTCGACGACGAGCGTCTCCTCGCCCTCGCCCGCCTCCGCCAAGACGACTCCGAACGGGTCCGCCACGAACGAGTGCCCCCAAAACTGGAGGCCGCCGTCCTTGGGACCTTCGTGCCCAACCCGGTTCACCGACACGACGAAGACGCCGTTGGCGATGGCGTGGGAGCGCTGGATGGTTTGCCAAGCAGACAGCTGTGACGCGCCGTACTCCGCCTTTTCCCCCGGGTGCCAGCCGATGGCAGTCGGGTAGACGAGGATCTCTGCGCCGCGCAGCGCGGTGAGCCGAGCCGCCTCGGGGTACCATTGGTCCCAGCAGATGAGCGGCCCCACCTTCGCCTCCGGGGTTTGGAAGGTCTTGAAGCCGAGGTCCCCGGGCGTGAAGTAATACTTCTCGTAAAAGAGCGGATCGTCCGGGATGTGCATCTTGCGGTACAGGCCGAGGGACTCGCCGTCCGGACCGATGACGACCAAGCTGTTGTGGTACACGCCCGGCGCGCGCTTCTCGAACAGCGGCACGACGACCGAGACCTCGAGCTCCTTGGCGAGCGCGCTCACGGCCGTGCTCGTCGGCCCCGGAATGGGCTCCGCCAAGTCGAACAGCGCCGCGTCCTCCACCTGGCAGAAGTAGGGCGACGCGAACAGCTCCTGGAGGCAGATGAGCTTGGCGCCTCGCGACGCCGCTTCGCGCACCTTTTCCAGCGTCTTTTGGACGTGTCGTGCCTTGTCGTCCTCGACGCTGGTCTGAACCAGCCCAACCTTGATCTTGCCGGCTTTCATGGCGGCCGGAAGTTAGGCCCTGCGGGCGTCCCCCGCAAGGCACGCGCGGTCATTTGCCTCGGACTCGGCGTCGGGTTAGGAGGCGAATCCTCATGAAGGGCATCATCCTGGCCGGTGGTAGCGGGACGCGCCTCTACCCGCTGACGCGCGTGGTCTCGAAGCAGCTCCTCCCGGTTTATGACAAGCCGATGATCTTTTACCCGCTCAGCGTGTTGATGCTCGCGGGGATCCGGGAGGTGCTCGTCATCTCCACGCCACAGGACCTCCCGTTGTTCGAGCGCCTGCTCGGCTCCGGGGAGGACCTGGGGATGCGCTTCGAGTACGCGGTCCAACCCGCGCCGAACGGGCTCGCGGAGGCCTTCATCATCGGCCGGGAGTTCGTCGGGCAGGATTCGGCCGCGCTCGTCCTCGGCGACAACATCTTCTACGGCAGCGGCTTGGCGGAGCTCGTGCAACGAGCCGCGAGCCTCACCGAGGGCTGCGTGCTCTTCGGCTACAAGGTGCAAGATCCAGAGCGCTACGGCGTGGCCGAGCTCGCGCCGGACGGCCGAGTGCTGTCGATCGAGGAGAAGCCGGCGCGGCCGAAGTCCAACGTCGCGGTCACCGGCCTGTACTTTTACGACAACCAGGTGGTGGACATCGCTCGCTCGCTGAAGCCGTCCAGCCGGGGTGAGCTCGAAATCACGGACGTGAACAAGGCCTACATCGAGCGAGGGCAGGCCCAGGTCGAGCTGCTCGGCCGGGGCATGGCCTGGCTGGACACCGGCACTCACGAGAGCCTCATCGAAGCCAGCGAGTTCGTGCACATCCTGGAGCAACGGCAGGGCACCCGCATCGCGTGCATCGAGGAAATTGCCTACCGGATGGGCTTCGTGGACCAAAAGCAGCTAGAAAAGCTGGCGGACAGCTACGGTAAAAGCGACTATGGCAAGTACCTCCGCGGCTGCGCGACGGAGGGCTGAATCATGGTTGAAATCATAGACTTACCCTTGGCCGGCGCGAAGCTTATCAGGCCCCGCGTTTTCCGCGACTCGCGCGGCTTTTTCTTCGAGAGCTACAGCCAAGACCGCTACGTCGCCGGGGGCATGCCGGAGACGTGGGTTCAGGACAACCACTCGCTGTCGCGCCAGGGCACGCTGCGAGGGCTGCACTATCAGTCGACGCCCGGCCAGGCCAAGCTGGTGCGCGTCACCCGCGGCCGCATCTTCGACGTGCTCGTCGACATTCGGCCCGGCTCCCCCACCTTCGGCCGCTGGCACGGCGTGGAAATTGACGCGGAGGAGCACTCGCAGGTTTACATCCCGGTCGGGTTCGCTCACGGCTTCGGTGTCCTCAGCGAGGTGGCGGAGGTGCAGTACAAGGTGAGCGCGCCGTATGACGCCGCTCACGAGTGCGCGCTCCGCTGGAACGACCCAGACATCGGCGTGGCCTGGCCCATTCCGACTCCCATCCTCTCGGAGCGGGACGAACGTTCCGAATCCTTCGCTGCCTTCAGAGCCCGGCTCGAGTCCCGATGACGCTGCGCAATCCTCAAAGCATTTTGGTCACCGGCGGCGCCGGGTTCATCGGCTCCGCGTTCATTCGCCGCCTCTTCGCGGACGCGGCGTTCAAGGGCAAGGTCGTGAACCTGGACTTGCTCACCTACGCGGGCAACCCGGCAAACCTCGCCGGCGCGGTGGACGAGTCGCGCTACACGCTGGTGCGCGGGGACATCGGCGACCAGTCCTTGGTGGACGGCTTGTGCGAGCAGCACCAAGTCGAAGCGATCGTGAACTTCGCGGCCGAGAGCCACGTGGACCGCAGCATCCTCGGTCCGGGCGTGTTCGTGCAGACGAACATCGTCGGGACGTACGCGCTGCTCGAGGTCGTACGCAAGCGCCCGGCCATCCACTTTCACCACGTCTCCACCGACGAAGTGTACGGCTCGCTCGGCCCCACCGGCTTGTTCACGGAGCAGACTCCTTACGACCCCAGCTCGCCCTACTCCGCCTCCAAGGCCGCCTCGGACCACCTGGTGCGCGCCTACCAGCGGACCTACGGCATCTCCACCACTGTCTCCAACTGCAGCAACAACTACGGGCCGTATCACTTCCCGGAGAAGCTGATCCCGCTCATGATCTTGAACCTCTTCGAGGGCAAAGAGCTGCCGGTGTATGGGGACGGCTTGAACGTGCGCGACTGGCTGTTCGTGGACGACCACGCCGAAGCGCTGTGGGCGATCCTCACGCGCGGGGAGGTCGGGCAAACCTACAACGTGGGCGGCAACAACGAGTGGACCAACATCGCGATCGTCAAGAAGCTGATCGAGCTGGTGGCGGCCTCGAAGGGCAAGTCACCGGCCGAGCTCGAGGGCTTGATTCGGTACGTGAAGGACCGCCCCGGCCACGACCGCCGCTACGCCATCGACTCGAGCAAGCTGCAGCGCGAGCTCGGGTGGTCGCCCCGGCATGATCTGGAGACGGGCCTGGCGGAGACCGTACAGTGGTACGCAAACAACGCCGCTTGGGTGAGCGGCGTTCGTTCGGGCGCCTACCGCGCGTGGATGGACCAGAACTACGCGGCGCGCTGACGCGTCAGTTGCGGATCGCCATCACGAAGGTCGGAGAGAGCGCGCCGATGCCTCGGCGGATGGTGAGCTTCACCAGCGCGTACGGAAAGTAGCCGTAAAGCTCGGCATCCGGCGCGAGCCGCCGGATGTCCTCGTGGTCGAAGAACTGCACGTGATCTTTGCGCTGGATGCGCTGCGGCGTGAGCCCGAACAGCGCGATGAAGCGGAAGAGCCAAGCGTAGCTGTTGGGCGTGGTGAGCACGAGCAAGCCGCCCGGCTTGGTCACGCGCCGCAGCTCCCCGAGCGAGAACGCGGGATCTTGGAGGTGCTCGATGACCTCCGAGCACCAGACGAGGTCGAAGCTGGCGTCGTCGAACGGCAAGCGGCGGTTCGCGTCCACACGCAGGCACTCGTCCGTGACCGGCTCGTAGTCCACCGGGGTGACCTCGTAGCCACGGCTCCGGAGCCAGGCCGTCTGCACGCCGGCGCGCGCGCCCACGTCCAGCGCCTTCTTCCCTTCGCCGGGCGGGACGAGCCCGAGCGCGATCTCTTTGCCCTTGGTCTTGCCCGCCACGTCTCGCTGACCGAGGTCCAGGGGGATCTTGCGCAACAGCGCCAGCACGCTCTCCTTCATTGCAACTGCTCCGCGATGGGGAGAGCGCTCGGCGACGCTCCCAGGATCGTCCCCGCGCTCCGTACGACCTTGCGCACGTAGTAGGACGGCTTCTTTTGGGACTCGAAATAGGTGCGGGTGAGCACGTCTGCCACCAGGCCGATCGAGGCGAGCTGGATTCCGACCATGATCAGGAGCACCCCGAGCAAGAGCAGGGGGCGATCCGATAGCGGCGCGCCGTGGGCCAGCTTCTGGAACGCAAGGTACAGGGAGATGATGCCGCCGAAGAAGAAGCAGACCATCCCGGCTAGACCGAAGATTTGCATCGGGCGCGCCAAGTAGGACTGAATGAAGCGCACCGTCATCAAGTCCAGAACCACGCGGACGGTGCGGCCGATGCCGTACTTGCTCGTGCCGAACAGGCGCGCGCGATGGTTGACCTTCACCTCGATGATCCGCACCCCCATCCAGCTGGCGACGACGGGGATGAAGCGGTGCATCTCGCCGTAGAGACGCATCTCCTTGGCCACCTCCGCCTTCATCACCTTCAGCGTGCACCCGTAGTCGTGCAAGCGCACGCCGGTGATCCTGCTGATCAGCCAGTTGGCGAGGATGGAAGGCAGCCGGCGGTTGATGAAGGTGTCTTTGCGGTCTGCCCGCCAGCCCGCCACCATGTCGTAGTCTTGGCGGATGTACTCGAGCATGCGCGGGATGTCGCGCGGGTCGTTCTGCAAGTCCGCGTCGATGGTGGCGATGACGTCACCGCGAGCGTGGTCGAAGCCGGCCTGCATCGCCGCCGTTTGCCCGAAGTTGCGGCGGAACGTGACGACCGTGAGCGCGTGGTCCGTCTTGGCGTGCTCGGCGAGGATGGGGAACGTGCGGTCACGCGACCCGTCGTCCACCAGGACGATCTCGTAGTCCAAACCGGTGGGGCGCAGCGCACCGTGCACCTCGTCCAGCAAGCGCTCGATGCTCTCTTCTTCGTTGTAACAAGGGATGACGACCGATAAGTCCAAGGCAGCTCCGGGGGGGTGCCCTAGCACGTCGATCCCGGCGCCGCGACTCCGCCTTTCAGCCGGCCGCGCTGGGTCTTTGGCCGCGGCCTTTGCGCGTGGTTTGCGGCAGCTCGGTGTGGGGGCTGACCTCCAAAGAATGGCCGTCATTTTCGCCGGCCAGTAGCCGAAGGGCGCCCGCGAAGGCGATCATGGCCGCATTGTCGGTGCAGGCGCGGGGGATGGGCACGACGAGGCGCGCCCCCCGCGCTTCGGCCGCCGCGAGCGCGGCCGTGCGCAGCCCACGATTGGCGGCCACGCCGCCTCCGATGACCCAAGTTCGCAGCTGCTCGCGCTCGAGCGCCGCGACGGACTTGCGGACCAGGGTTTCTACGACGCGCTGTTGGAAGGCGGCGCACAAGTCACACAGCTGCTGGCGCGACTGCGGTCGCCCATTCTGCTCGACCCAGCGCGCCACGTTGGTTTTCAAGCCGGAGAAGCTGAACTCCAGGGAGTCACGGCGGTTGAGCGGGCGCGGCAGCTCGAAGCGCGTCGCGTCCCCTTCGTGGGCGAGCCGGTCGATCATGGGCCCCCCGGGGTAACCCAGCCCGAGCAGCTTGCCGACCTTGTCGTAGGCCTCGCCCGCCGCGTCGTCTCGCGTCGCGCCGAGCTCGCGAATGCCGGCGGCGCGGAGCTCGTCCACGCGGTACAGCGCGGTGTGCCCGCCCGAGACGAGCAGGGCGAGGAACGGCGTTTCAGGCGGGGTGCTCGGGCTCTCCGGATACTGCAAGTAGGCGGCGCACAGGTGCCCGACCAGATGGTCCACGCCGACGATCGGCAGCCCGCGCGCGAAGGCGAGGCCGAGCGCCGTCTGCGCGCCAACGTGCAGCGCGCCCGCCAAGCCGGGACGAGCGGTCACGGCCACGCCGTCCACCTCCGGCAGGCCAATGCCCGCTCGCGAGAGCGCCGCCTCGATGACGGGCCGCACGTTGCGCAGGTGATCGCGCGACGCGAGCTCCGGCACGATACCGCCGTACGGAGCGTGCGCCTTGACCTGACTCTCGATGACGTCACTGAGCACCTCGCCGTTCGAGCGAACGACGGCCGCCGCCGTTTCGTCGCAAGACGTCTCTATGCCGAGGACGGTGATGACGCGCTCAGAAGCCACAGCCCTCTTCGTTCTTGTGGAGGTAAAAAAGCGCGAAGCCAGGGCGATGCGCGGCGTCCGCGTCTTCGCTCGGGATGGGCGCGGGCTTGAACAGGCGGAGCTCCACGTCCCCCTTCCGGAGGAGGGAGACGACCGCGAGCATCGTGCCCTGGCAGGTGGAGTCCACCCACGCAAAGAAGTCTTGGTCGTGCCCCTCTCCGAACGACATGCTCGCGATCGAGTCGTGGTCGACTTGGGGGAGGGAGCGGAGCGGAGCGTTCTCGAACAAGGCCTGCCCTCGCTCCGCGCAGAGCCCGGTCGCGCGGTCGTTGCTGGTCAGGAAGCCGGGCAGCGTCGCCTTGTTCTCCGAGTACGTGCTGAGCTGTTTCGTATCCAGAGTCATGGCCAAGCGCAGCAGCGCGGGCGACTCGTCCGGCACGAAGCCGTCGTGGAACGAGGGGCCGCTCACCAGGTCCCCGCAGTACGCGCCGTGCATGCCGGTGTCGAAGCGGTCCAAGTTTCGGCACGAGAGCGTGGCGAGCAAGGCGGCGAGCGCCAAAGGAGTTCGTGCAGGAGCGAGCCTCATGACCAAGCCTCGAGAAGCGAAGGGCGCCTACTGTAGCTCGGCAGAGAGTCGCTCGGCGAGGGTGCGCAGGCGCGGCTCCGGATCGCGGTCTTTCAGCTGGCGCAGCGTGGGCAAAGCAGCTCGGCCGGCGACCTGAGCCAGCGCCTTCAGGGCCGATTCCCGAACCAGGGCGTAAGGATCCGTGAGCGCGGCGCGGGTGAGAGCCTCCACCGCGACGGGCTCCGCTTTGCCAGGAGTCATGCGGCCCAGGGCGTCCGCGGCGGTGGCGCGGAGTGGCCACTCTGCCTCCTGCCCCAGCCGAGCCGCGACCGCTTTGGAGAGCGATTGCTGCTCCGGTCCGAGCGCCGAGAGCACCGCCCGTCGCACGATCGGCTCCGGATCGCGGGTGAGAGCCTCCAGCGCCCGGGTCGCGGTGTCCTCTTTGCGGCCGACCAGGAACGGCAAGGGGACGAGCCGGAGATCCGGGTCCGGATGGGTGGTGAGCCGCGCCAGCGGCGCGACGACGCTCGCGCCGACGTCCGCGAGCAGCCGCTGCGCCGCCGCTTGCTCCTCTTCCTTCGGCTTTCGGCTGGCGGTCTCGAAGCTGCCGAGGGTGAGGCCGGAGCCCCGAGAGAGCGCTTCCGAAAGCGCGCGCGCGCGCCGGGGAGAGGACTCCGCCGCCGCCGCCGCCGCGCGCGAAAGCGACGGCGCGAGCTTCGCCAATGCGGCAATCTCTTGGGTGGGGTCGTGGGGAGCCGGGTGAATCGCGTCGATCACGCGGCGCACGTCCAGCGCGCCTTCCGGGACCGGGAACACTTCGTCCGGCGCGACCGGCACGCCTGATACCAGCACCACCGCTGCGCGCGCGGCCGCGCGTCCGAGCTCCGGGGTGGGCTCGGTGAGCGTCTCCGCGATGGCGGCCGCAGCCGGCTCGAGCTTCAGGCGTGCGAGCGCCAAGATGGCTTGCGCGCGGACGCTCGGGTCCGGATCTCGAGACAGCTCGGTGAGGGCGTCTGCCTCTCCGCGCAAGCCCAAGGCCCCCGCGGCGTATGCGGCTGCCGCGCGCGGCAACGGGCCCGATTCTGGGCTACGCAGCAGCTTTTGCACCTGCGGAATGGCGCGGACGTCCCCGAGCCGACCCAGCCCCAGCACCGCGAGCGCGCGCAGGTTGCCGCTATCGCTCGCCGCGACCTTCTCGAGTGAGGCGAGCGAGCTCCGGGTGCCCAGCCGAGCCAGCGACCAAGCCGCCGCCACACTGACTGGGTCACCGTCACTCAGGTGCGCCCGGTTCGAGCCGAGCAGCAGCTCCGTGAGCTTGGGCTCCAGGCGCGCGTCGCGCAGGGTGCCGACCGCGACCATGGCGCGAGCGCGCAGCTCGGGATCTGCGGTGCCGCTCGCGTAGGAGAAGAGTGAGGCCGCCGCGTCCTTGTTGCCGACGTGCGTGAGCAGGGTGATGGCCACCTGCTGCTGCGCCTCACGCGGGTCCGACAGCGCGTCCAGCAGGGGCTTTACCGCGCGCTCGCCCAGCTTACGGAGGGCGAGGCGGGCTTCCTCGGACTCGGCCGCATCCTGACTCTTGGCCTTGTGCAGCAGCGGGTACGCGAGCGCTCCGTACACCTCCACGAGCAGCCGCCGAAAGATGGGCCGCTCCGGGTTGCCGAGCGCGATCGGCAGCAGGTCTTTCTCGAGCGACTCCAGGGTGCCGCGTCCGAGGTTCAGCTGCATCGACAGCCGCGCGGCTTTGTACACCAGCTCTTCGTCGGGAGAGGAGCGCACCACGCGCCGGAACAGCTGGTCCGCTTCGTCCAGCTGACCTTGGCCGACCAGCAGCTCCGCCAGCTCCAAGTACACGGCAAACAGCCGCTCGTTCTTGGAGATCGCGCTTCGGAACTCCGCGATCGCGCGCGCCGTATCCTGGCGCTTTTCGTACATTTCTCCGAGCTTTTTGTGCCCGTCGGCGTCGTCCGGGCCGAGCTCCACGGCGCGCGCGGCGTAGCTCAGCGCGCGGTCGTCCTGGTACAGCTCCGCCGCGTAGCCGGCCATGCGCTGGTAGTATTCGCGCGCTCGCTTCGGGTCCAGCTTCACCAGCTTCTCGAGCGTAGCAAGCGCCGCCTCCAGCTTGCGCCCGAGCACCAAGACTCGCTCCAGGCGAGTGGAGTCTTCCACGTTGCCAGGCGCAAGCTGCGTGAGCCGGCGCAGCACGCGCTCCGCGTCCTCGTAGCGCCGGAGCCGTACGTGCGCCTCCGCGAGCAGCCGCCCCGCTTCCAGATCGGGCTCGCTGCCGGCAAACTTGCGCTCGAGCAAGTTGATGCGAGGAGCCAGCTGCCCGGTCAGGCTGAGCAGCGTCACCACGTGCTGGCGTGCCTCGCGCGCCGCATTGCCGTCCGCGGCGGCGTCGCGCAGGATTTGCTCCCAAATCTTCCGCGCTTCTTCGTAAGCGAGCCGCTGGCCATCGCGACCGCCGGCGGCGGCGCCCACGCGCTCTAGCCCCACCGCGTACGCGCGCCGCACCCGCGCCTGCTTGGGCTCACGCTTCACCGCCTCCGCGAGGGTCTCCAGCGCCTCTTGGGACATGTCGTGCTCGAGGAACACCTCTCCCAGGCGCAACAAGCCCTCCGCTCGCTCCGGGAGCAGCGTGCGCAGCCGCTGCCAGGTCTGCACCGCCTTCTTCTTGTCGCCTTGCTCCCAGTAACGCGAGCCGAGCTCCACGACATGCTCCGGATCCTGGCTGCCGCTCTGCGCCAGGCGCGTGAGCAGGGCGAGGGCGCGGTCCTTCTCTTCCATGCGCTCGTAGAAATCCACGAGCGCGGTGAGGGTCTCCTCGTCGCTGCCGGAGCGCGCTTCCAGCGCGGAGAGCTCGGCCAAAGCGCGCTTTCGGTCGCCCCGCTGCAGCAGCGCCTCCGTCAAACGGAACACGTAGTCGGGGTTACGCGGGGCGCTCTTGATCAGCGAGTCGTACTCGGCGATGGCGGCATCCAGCTCGCCGCGCACCTCCAGGAGGCGCACGACGCGCAGGCGAGTGCCAACCTCTTTGGAGTCGCGCGCGAGCACCTTGCGGTGGGTGGCCAGCGCCTTCTCCACTTGGCCGGTCTCCTCGTACAGCTGCGCGAGGAGCTTGAGCTCTTCCGTGCCGCCCGCTTGCTTGGCCAGCCGCTCCACCAAAGCCGGGAGCCGCTCCGACCGTCGATAGACCTCGGCCAGTGCCTCCAGGATTTGCCGTCGCGCGCCGCTCTCTCCAGAGGAGATGGCGAGCGCGCGATCCAGCGCCGCCTGCGCCTCCGAGTTGCGGCCGGCTTGCGCCAGGGTTCGGCCCAAGTCCACCAATGCCGGGGCGAGGACGCGGTTGTCACCGGCGGCCGCCTTCACCACGCCCTCGTACTCGGTCACCGCGCGCTGCAGCTCGCCGCGCGCCAAGAGCTCGCGAGGCAGCTCCGCGCGCACGAAGAAGGAGCCGCGCGTCGCGGTGAGTAGCTGCTCGTGCCACCCCTTTGCTTTCGCGAACTCCTTGTCGTCGAGGGCGAGCGCCATCAAGGTGCGCAGCACCTGCTCGCGCGTCGGCGCGTCCTTCACGTGGGGTAGCGCTTGTTCGAAGCGCGCGCGCGCCGCCGCCTTGTCACCACGGTCCGCGTAGAGGTGCGCCAGCGAAAGCAAGCCGATCGGGTTCTGCGGCTCCTTGCCGATGGCTTGCTCGAAGCTGGCGATGGCGCGCTCGGGCTGCGCGTCCTTTTTGTAGACTCCCCCGAGCGCGACCAGCGTGCTGTAGGGCTGCGGCTCCTTCGCCGCCCGGGCCGAGAGCTCCGCGACCAGCTTCTCCAGGTTTCCGTCGCGCTCTCGGTAGAGCTGCGTCAGCCGCTCGAGCGGAAACTCCGCGCCCGGCTGCGCGAGCACGATGCCCAAGTAGCGAGCGATCAGCGCTTCGCGGTTTGGCCCCTCCGGCTTCGAACCCGAAGCGTCCGGAGGCGGGGTGACCGCTTCTACCGGCTTCGCGCTGCTGGGCTGGCTCGCGGCTGGCTTACCGGCCGCCGGTTTGGCGCCGACTGGCTTGGGCGCTTTCTGCTCCGGCTTCGGCTTCTTGCTCCGCCCCGCGGGGTTGAACGCGATGGCCGGCGCCGTGAGCCCGACCGTGATGGCGGCGAGGGCGACGCTGAGCCGCAGTCGTCGGAGCATGCATCCCAAGCGTACGCGGCCCTTCGTCGTCCTGCCAGGACAGGCGGTCGGGCGCGCACGACGAACCCAGCCGGCCCCATCTTGCCCCTCTATTCCGAGGGCGTCCGGGGGCGCTCGTGGTAGACCCGGCGGCGAGATGGCTGGGCCAGAGGACGAAGGTACGCAGGGAGATTCCAAGGATTCGTCGCGGGGGACGTCTAAGGACCCCGCTGCACCGGAGCCTGCGCCTTCGGACGCTCCCGCACTCGCGCCGCTAGTTGCCTCGGGCGCCGGGGCAGAGAGTCCCGCTGCAAACAGCGACCTCGTCACGCCGGACCCGCTCGACGACAGCGGAGAGGACGACGCCGACGACGAAGAGGACGAAGAGGATGAGGACGAGGACGAGGACGACCGCGCTTCGGAGGCAGAGCTTCCTCCGCCGACGCCCGCTGCGCCGGAGCCCGAGCCGCTGTTCGACCAACACCCGTGGGCGGTGACTGCGCGCGTTGCGCTGGTGAGCGCGCTGCTCGGGGTCGCTCTCTCCGCCTGGCTTCAGCTTTCGATCAAGTCCAGCTGGGTTCCGGATTTTCTGATCAGCAACGTGCGCGGCCTCGCCGAGCGCAAGCTGATGATGGTGCTGCTCGGGGCCGGCTTGGTTGCGGGCGGGCTCGTCGGTCTCGGCTTGCTCACGTGGCTGCGCAAGCGCGGCCGCGAGGCGGAGCTCGAGCGCTGGCTCTGGTTCCTGGTGCCGGGCGTGCTGCTGCCTTGCTTGCCCGTCTTGTTCCGGGCCAAAGCCTGGCAAGGTCGGTACGAAGCGCTGCTGCCCATCGTCATCTTGATGAGCCTGCTGTTCGAGGCGCTGGTGCTCCTCTCGCTCCGCTCCGTGCCTTCCCAGGCGCGCGAGTTCTGGAAGCAAACGCTGCAGCAGGTGCCAGCGGTGGTGAAGCAGCGCGGACCGCTCGTCTTGGTCGTGGCTAGCGCGCTGGGCTACGCCGCGTTCTTCACCTTTTTCTTGCTGCGCTGGCACTACAAGCTGCGCACCGGCAACTTCGACCTCTCCATCAACAACAACTTGATGTTCGGCGGTCTGCACGGGGACTTCTTGAAGAGCCCCGTCGCCTTCCCGGACGACCCCGGGAAGTACTTGGCGGCCCACGCCAAGTTCGGCCTCTACCTGTTCCTGCCGATTTACGCGCTCGTGCCGCGCCCGGAGACGCTGCTGGTCATCCAGTCCGTGCTCATCGGCGGGAGCGCGGTGCCGCTCTTTCTGTTCGCGCGCCGTCACTTGGCGGAGTGGAGTGCAGCCGCGCTCACCCTCGCCTACTTGGCGTACTACCCGATGCACGGGGCGACGTTCTCCGAGTTTCAGAACGTGCCCATCGCCGCCTTCTTCGTGTTCAGCGTGGTGTGGGCGGCGGACGCCAAGCGCTGGGTGCTGATGGGCATCTTCGCGGTCATGGCGTGCCTCATGCGTGAGGACGTGCCGGTGGGCTTGTCCGTCATCGGCGTGTTCTTGCTCGCGAGCGGCTACCGCCCGACCGCGGGCTTGGTGCTCGCCGCCTTCTCGACGTCGTACTTCCTGCTCCTGCGCTTCTACGTCATGGAGGAAGCCGGCGATTGGTGGTTTCCCACCATGTACAAGGAGTTTTGGGCCGACGGCGAGCGCGGTTTTCGCAGTGTGATCAAGACCTTGCTCACGAACCCGCTGTTCGTGCTGTCCAAGCTGGCGATCGAAAAGAAGCTCATCTACCTCGCCCACCTGCTCACGCCTTTGGCTTTCTTGCCGCTGCGGCGCTGGTACCTCTGGCTGAGCCTGATCCCGGGCGCGCTCCTCACGCTCCTCGTCACCAACTACGACCCGCCGATTCAGTTTTCGTTCCACTACACCATGCACTGGGCGCCGTACCTGTTCATGGCCGCCGTTCTGGCGCTGGTCGCCATCGGCAAGAGCCCGGACCTCGGCCCCCAGCGCCGCCGCGCCGCCCTCTTCGCCTTCTGCGGCGCCTCCGCGGTGCTCAGCTTCAACTTCGGGGCGTTTGCGATGCGCGAAGGCGGCTTCAAAGGCGGCTTTCACAAGGTGGAGTTCACCTACACCCAAGCCGAGGCGGACCGTTACCAGCGCCTCATCGAGCTCGTCAAAGACATCCCCCAGGACGCGACGCTCGCCGCCACCGAGAAGGTCGGCCCGCACCTGTCCTCGCGCCGCATCCTCCACACGATGCGCACGGGCCCGCACGGGGCCGAGTGGATCGTCGCTTCCAGCCGCGAGCTGAAGCTCTCCAAGACCAAGCCTTCACTGCGCGCGGTGCTGGAGAAGAAGCAGTACGGCGTGGTCAAGCGCTCGGGGGACTTCGCCATCTTCAAGCGCGGCTACAGCACGGACGGCAACGAGAAGCTGATCAAAGACTGGAGCCTCTGAGCCCGCCTTCGAGGCTCCGCTCGTTCTTACTGGAGTAGGCCTGGTTCGCGCGCCCAGCTGGGCGCGAGCGACCTGCAAGGCCGTGGGCCGCGTCCGAGCGACCGGCGCGGCCCAAGACCGACACGGCAGCTTCTGCCGGGTGAGCTGCGGAGGTGGCAGCCCACTCCCAGCGTGAACGGGCTGTTTTGCCGCGCCCTTCCTACGCACGCGCTCGAAATAGAGACGGGGCGGGCGCGGACGGGCGGTACGCTGGGGCATGAAGTTGCGCGCGCCGCTGCAGGTCTCGTTGATGATGGCGGGGCTCGTGAGCCTGACTTCGTTCGGCTGCACCGACGACGAATCGCCCGTTGAGGCTGGCCCCGTGCGCGATGTCGACTACGAGCTGTTTCCCAGCACGCACGAGCTGAGCGCGGCGGACGTGGCGGCTATCTCCACGCTGGCCCCGGACGGAGCTCTGCGCTTCGAGCGACGGCCGGACTCGCTGACCAAGCTGCGGGTCGGCGAGGTGCTGCTCGCTGGCGTCACCAAGACCACGCCCCACGGCTTGCTCCGCGTCGTGCTGGACATTCAGGAAGAGGAAGACGGCGCGGTCCTGCTACGAACCGGCGCCGCACCGCTACAAATGGCGTTTCGGCGGCTGCACGCGCGAGTGGCGGATAACGCGAGCCCCTTCGTGCGGGGCGGCAAGTTCACGGGGACGGACGTCGTACCGCTCGCTGTCTCGCCGCAGTTCAGCGTCAGCGGCGATCTGGGCGACCGCCAGAGCTACGAAATCTTGGCGTTCGACGGCGACGGCAACACGGCCACGAAGAACGACCAAGTCGCGGTGGACGCCACGCTCGGCGGGGGCGTCCGCTATGACCTCAGCCTGGACGTGGACTGGGGGACGGTCGAGCGCTTGCCCACGATCGTGACCGATTGTCTGACCAGCGTGCTGAAGCTCACGGAGGGGGAGCTCCCTTCGTGCAAACCGGAAGACCTGCTGCCGGAGCTCGAGCTGGGTCTGGCGGTGGAGCCGCACCTGGAGGCTTCGGTCGCGGTGAGCGGAGCCGCGAGCGTCGGCTTCGAGGAGTCTTTGGACATAGGAACGATCGCGCTTCCGCCGATCACGATTGGTCCACTGGTGCTCGTGCCCAACGTGGACATCATCGCGACGGTGGCAGGCCGCGCTTCGGCGCGGTTCGATGCGAGCGCCCACGCAAACATCTCCGTGCGCTCGAGCGTTTTGCTCTCCTCGAAGATCGAAAACAGCACGCTGGTGCCGTTCGAGCTCGGCGAAGCGGATGCGGACGCGGAGACGCCGGAGGTGGACCTCTACGCCGAGATCAGCGCCAAACCGGGCGCTCGCCTCGTGCTCGCGCTGTACGGGGTGATTGGACCCTACGCGCAGCTCTCGGCGGCGGCCACGCTGCGCGCGAACCCGCTGGAGAGTCCGTGCTGGGATTTCCGGGTCGGGCTCGAGACCGAGCTAGGGGTCATCGTCAAAACCCCCTCCTTGCCCGGCTTGGGCGCGCTCACGTTCTTGGATTGGAACACCGGGCCCGTGCCCCTGTGGGACACGAGCGTCGCGAGCGGCGAGTGCGAGCTGACCGAAGAGGGCCAGCAAGCGCCGCCCGGCGGCGGCCCCACCGCGGAGCTGCTGCAGCAGCCCAGCTTCACCCCGTGGGCCAAGCTGATGAAGCTGCCGGCCGACGGCGCACAGTTGGAGTCGATCCTCTCGTACCCGAGCGGCTTCCCGTTCCTCGCACCGAGCGTCGATGGGCGCTACGTGGCGGGCGGCGGCGGCGCGCGAGGACTCGTGAAGCTGGACGGCGACGGCAACGCGATCTGGCAGAGCGCGCTGTTCACGGAGAGCGACGCGCCACTACTTTCGCTCGGCTCCGTTCCGAGCGGTGACGCCGGCCTGCTCACGCTGTACCGGGGCACCAACGAGGCCTTCGTGCTCGCCAAGCAGAGTCAGTCCGGCGCTCTGCTCCGCGCCGTCGGCGTCACGCTGCCGGACGACTGCGGTGCGACGGCCCAAGGCCTAGTGCAGGGTGACGGCGCTGGCGCGCTCGTGTTCGGAGAATGCCCCTTTTCGCAGAGCGCTTGGCTCGTGGAGATGAACGACGACCTGGCGCTGGTCCAAAGTCATGAGCTGCTGGACACGGACGCGACCACGACGCGCCTCACCCCGACCGCGGCCACGCGGCAAGACGGCGCCTGGGTGCTCGCAGGGCAGCTGACTCGAGTCGACGAAGACGCCGGCTCGCTCGGCTTCGTGACGCGCTTGTCCCAGGCGCTCGAGCCGGTCGTGAGCTCCGCTTTCGCGTGCCCGGAGCGGCTCTCCTTCTACCCCACCGCGGTGATCCCGTCCGCGGCCGGAAGCGTTACCCTCGTTGGTGATGCCGCGGGCCTGGGCTACGTGGCGCGCATCAAGGCCGACGGCTCCCTGGGCTTCGCGCGGTTCCCGAACCTCGGCGGCGGCGTGCAGAGCGGATTTTCGCCCAACGCGGTCGTGGAGCTACCGACGACCGGGCTCGTGGTCGCGTCCACCGTGGACGGCGAAGGCGAAAACCCTACCGACGTCGTGCTGCTCGGCTTGGATGGAAACGGCTTCACCCTGTGGGGCCGTGAGTACTTGCTCCAGGGCGAAGCCGGTCTTCGCGCGATTGGCTTCCCGAGCGCGCGATTGACGGACGACGGCGGCGTGCTGCTCAGCGCCACCGCCGGCCCGGAACGCGACTCCGAGGGCGAGCTGCTCGCCTTCAAGGTGTTCGCGCGCGACGGCTCACTGCCGGACGAGTCGCTGGTTTCCAGCGTCGAGGTGGCGCCGGACGAGAGCCCGGTGGACGTCGAGGGGCGTGATTTCGCTCCCGAGCTGAAGCCCTTGGCCGTCAGCGTGAGCGCCTTCCGCGGCCACGACTGACGACGAGTCGCTCGCTCGCAGCCCCATCGCTCGTCGTTCGAGCTTCGATGGGGGGACGTCGCCGCCGGTCCCAAGCTACGGTGCGGAGCCGTGTCGCTGCGCGACGGACGATTGCGATGAGTGGTGGCTGCAGAGGCGCGAAGCCGCAGGCTGGCGGAACCTCGCGACCGTCAACGGTCAGGGGGAGCATTTCGCCGGGCTCGCATGTACCGCAAAGAGCGCGCTGCTCGTCGGTAGCCAGCGCTTGGTGGAGGTGACGCAAGCCGGCCAGCGTTCGCTGGAGCTGTCGGAGGCGCTCGCGTGGCGCCGAGTTTCCAGCGTCGAGGTAGCGGCACAGGGACTGTTGGTCGGCCTCAACGCCGGCGAATGGGGCGGAGGCTTGCGGCGCATCGCTCCCTCGGGCGAGGTCGTCATGATCGAAAGCAACGAAAGCAACCAACCGTGCGGCGGGCCGCTGAACCCTCAGTGCGACCCGGTGCACGCCATCGCGACGCTGCCGTGGAAGCCGAATTGCGTCGGGTTGGCCGTCGGTCTCCGGCACGGGGCCTCTCACGGGCGCATCGCCGAGGTGTGCGGCGACGAGGTGCGGAGCCTCTACTACCGAGCGATGCCACCCAATTCGCACTCGCCTGAAGTCGCCGCGCCCAGCGCGGACGCAGGAGAGCCGCGCATCTCGGTGGCCTTTTTCGGGCTGGCCCGCGTCGGCGACTCGCTGCTCGCTTCCGCGGTGGACGGCCTCTATCGGTTACGAGCTTCGGGCGCGGACTACCTCGGGCCGCTACCGGACCCACAAACCCGAGGTGACTTTGGCGTGAGCTTTGCGGTTCCGGGTGTCGTACTGGTGGCGCGCCACCTGCCCGCGCGCTGGGGCACCTTTGATGCCCCATTGCTCGTGCAGCGCTGACGCGTCAGTGCTTCGGCTTGGCGGCCGCCGCGGGCTTGGTCTTCGACTTGTCCTTCGCGCTCGGCAAGGACGCGGTCGCGGTCGGCTTTTCGACCTTCTTCGGCTCGGAAGCGCCCAGCAAGATTTCGATGAAGTCGCGCCGGAGTCGCGTCTTGTAGGCGGGGATGCCGTCCTTGAACTGGAAGGTGATCTGCGCCCCGTTCGGGGTATTCACGGTTCGGACGCGCGCGATGCGCGGGTCGCGCTTGGCGATGGCGGCGCCTTGCTCCATCACCTTGCGGTTCGGCACCACGACCGTAAAGCCCGTCGGCTGGAGCGAGCCTTGCAGCGCGTCGCCCGCCGAATCCAGACGCAAGCGGTGAATGACCGGCGTCGAGAGCTTGCCGCGGCCCCAGGGCGCCACGTCCTCGGGCTTCTTGCCGGACTTGGACTTGCCGGACTTGGAGTCGCCCTCCTCCGGGAAGGTCTCGTCATCCGCCGCCGCCGATACGGAGGCTTTGGCTTCCGCCCTTTCGGCCGCTTCTTCGGACGCGGCGTCGCTGCTGGGCGGGGGCGCGAGCGGCGCGGGCTCCATGGTGGCCATGGGCTGCGCGCCGAACAGCGGCACGTCGGCTGAAACGACGCCATTGGCCTCGGTGAGCGCGTTCGGCGCTTCCGCCTTGGCGCCCGGCGCGGTGGCCCCGGTGGCAGCGGCCGCCGGCGCGGCGTTGCCGACGACCGCTTCGGCCTTGGGCAGGGTGGCTTCGGCGCCGGGCGGCGGAGCTCCGTGGCGCGTCGCGAGCGCGAGGAGGGTGGCGAGCATCACCGCGACGCCGGCCGACGCCATCATCTTCTTCTTCTTGGGCAGCGCCGTCCAAACCCCGACGAGCCCCGGCTTCTGCTCACCGCTCGTCTCGACGCTGGCGCTCGACGATTGCGGCCGCAATCGCTGGCCGGTGGGGGCGGGAGCGGTGGGAGCGGGAGCGGTGGTGCGGCGTTGAGGCGGCTTCTCGCGCTTGGAGGCCTCTTTCGCTTTGGCGGCCGCGCCGCGCAGTAGACCGGAAAGATTGCTCACGGCCGCGCTGGATAGCGCCGCCACGCGCTTACCGGCGGAGACCGCGGCAACCCCTGCGTGGGTCGCGGCGACGCCGAGCTTGCCACGTAGCGCCTCCACCTCGCGGTCGCCTTCGTCATCCATGGAGTCGTC
The DNA here is from genome assembly GCA_004193285.1 of Myxococcales bacterium. Classification (GTDB taxonomy): domain Bacteria; phylum Myxococcota_A; class Polyangia; order Polyangiales; family Polyangiaceae; genus PMG-095. The sequence continues at coordinate 90,880 of SECP01000004.1, forward strand.
AACGCGACCGCTGGAGACGGAGACGTTATCGCTCGGAATGCGCAGCGTGCGCGGCAAGGCTTGGCCGGAGAGGTCGGCCACGCTCGGCTCCGGCGTCGTCTCCTCCGCCCCTTCGTAACGCAGCGCCACCACCAGCTGCGGCACCTTGTTCTCCGGATCGATGGCGACGTTCACCGAATCGATGTGGGCGGTGCGGCGGCCGCCGCGCTCCAGATCTTCGATCTCGAGGCGACGACCCACCTTCAAAAACTCGAGGCTCGACCCCACCTGCACGCGCCCGGTGTCGCCGGAGCGCACGCGCGCCTTCATGGGCGAGCCCAGGCCGTCGATGTGAAGCCGCACCTTGGCGCCGTTGACGTGCGGCGCTTCTTCCGCCGCGGGCTCGCTTTCGGCGCCCTTGGCCTTGTCGCCTTCGCACAGGTCACGGAGCACGCTCACGCTGTTCGCGTCGAGGGCCGTGAACTCGACGCCGAACTCGCCGCCCCGCGCGCCCTCGCGCCGCCAGGCCACGACGCCTTCCACGACGATCTCCCGTCCCTGCTCCTCGAACCGGCACACCAGCGGCGCGCCTTGGTCGGGTAGGTAGGCGGTGCGCAAATGCATGCCGCGCGCGCTCACGTCGACCGACTCCGCCTCGAAGGCCGGAGTTCCGGGCTCGTTGCCCACGACCTCGACCAGCGTCTCGACCGCCAACCGGCTTTGGCCTTCGGCCCTGCGTTCTTGTGCTTGCGTCATGCTGCCTCCAAGCCTCGGCTCCAGGGTCGGACGCACCAGGCTTGTCCCTCGAGTACGCGGACCGCTGCCCTTTGGCCAAGTTTTGGCAATTGCGGTAAGCACCTGGAGCCCCATGGCGCTCACCGTCGTCGTTCGCAGCGGCGACCACCCCAGCCCGCTAAAAATTAGCCTAGATGCCCCCCGCATCGTCATCGGCCGTGGGGAGGGCTGCGAAATCCGCCTGCCGGATCCGAGCGTGAGCCATCGCCACGCCTCCATCCGCCAGCGCGGCAGCGACTACGTGGTCGTCGACGAAGGAAGCACCAACGGCACCTTCGTCGGCCCCGTACGCCTCTCCCCCCAGGCTCCGCGCATGGTCCGGAGCGGCGAGCTGGTGCGCGTCGGCCGCATTTGGCTGGAGCTCACGGTCGAGAGCGTTCGCACTACGGATGAGCCGCAGCTCGCCACCCGCGAGATCGCGCTCGCCCTCGTCTCCTCGGCGCTAGCCGCGCAAGGCGAGGCCGCCGCCGTGAAGGTGATCGTGCGCGAAGGACCCGATGCCGGAAAAGAGCTCGCGCTCACGGAGCCAGGCCGCACCTACGTCGTCGGCCGCGGACAAGGCGCGGACCTCGCGCTCACCGACACGGACGCCTCGCGCCGCCACGTCGAAATCTCGCGCCGGGGCGGCGCGTTGTGGGTGAAAGATCTCGGCTCCAAGAACGGCGCCGAGCTCGCGGAGACCGCGCTCACGCCCAACAAAGACACTCCGTGGCCACGCGGTAAGCGAGTGAAGCTCGGCAGCACCTGGCTCGGCTACGAAGACCCCGTCGCGGAGGCGCTCGTCGAGCTGGAAGCGGGCAGCGACGAGAAGATGCGGGACCAGGACTCGGTGGATCCCCCGACCAGCGCGCCCAAGAGCGACTCCCCGCCCCCATCGATGGCCGAAGGCGGGTCCGCCCCCATCGCACGGGTGCCGCAGAAATCCCCTCAAAAACGCGCCGAGGCCGGCGGGTTCCGCACCGCCGACCTCGTCATCGCCCTGCTCGCGCTCATCGTCTTGACCGCGAGCGTGGTGGGCATCGTCTGGCTCTCCCGGATGAAGTGAGCGCGCCTCAGGGCTTCGGCAAGGGCGGCCCGCAGTAGCTGGCGCAGGTTTCGATGTCACCGGGGATGAGGCAGTCCATCTGCATTCGCGTCTTGATGTGCGAGCCGGCGTAGTAGGTGCAGAGCTCCGGCAAGCAAGTCGTGTTCGGGCCGCACGGCTCCGCGCGGTTCGGGTCCCCGAAGACGACCCCCGGCACGCCGCCGTAGTAGCTCATCGGGTGGTAGTAGGTCGCACGCAGGTACGGGTCCTCCAGGCTCGTCTTGTAGGTGGTGTCCGTGAGCCACGCGATCGGATCGGTCACGACCTCTTGCGGCCCCTTCGCGCCGACCACGAAGCCGGTGAACGCCTTGGCGCACGTCGCCGCGCAAGCGGAGGCAGACTCGCAGCCCTTCCCTTCGAGCGGGCTCGTCACCCGATAGAGCGAGTTCTCCTCGAGCAGGTCGAACACGTTCAGCGGCGGCGCTGCGAGCTCCGAGCCGGAATCGAGCAGAGTGAGCGATGCTCGGGTCACACCGGGCGCGTCCACCGAGAGGCGCGCATCCACCTCGGCGGAGGGCTCCGATAGTGACCGCTCCACGACGGCAATCGTGTCGTGCCCGATGGCGTTAATGACGCGCGACTTGCTCCAGGTTGGGCAGCTCGTGATGCCGCTGGCGTTCAGCTCCTCTTGCGCGGCTTCGAAGCGCTCGACCAGGCACTCCGCGGCAAAAGGCGCGCGCTCGCCGCGCCGCTGCACGGAGAGCACCTGCTTGATCTTGCTCATCCGCGACGGGTCGAGCGGGCAGCTCCGGAAGCTCGGCGTGAGCAAGCCGTCTTCGCCAACATGGTAGAGTCGCGAATCCACCGTTCCCAGGCACTGCGCGGTCAGCTCTCCCAGCGCTGCGAGGTACGAGTCGTAACGGAAGCATTCACGGGTCGCGCCGCCAGGTTGCACTGCCGCGCGGACCGCGCTCTCCCCTTCGATGCCCGTCGTGACGGGACTTGCGTCCGGTCCTACCGACTGCGGCTCTCCGGAGCACCCCAGACTCAGCGCGGCCACCCACAAACCCAACGAGTACTTGTTCATCGCCACGTCTCCCGAAATGATGTCGTTCGATCCGCCCCAGTCCGCCCCATGCAGAGCCGCGGCCCTCGTTTAAATACGAGATCGGACGAACGACATCAAGTGCGCCGGGAGCGCGCGCTGGCATTCCTGCTTCCGAGAATGCCAGCGCGGCCAGGTCACGGAAGCTTCGAGCCGCAGAACGACACGCAGGTGTCGAGGTTCGCCGGGTCCAAGCAATCCTTCTGCAGGAAGGTCTTGAGGTGGGTACCCGCGAAGTAGCTGCACTGCTCGGGACCGCATAGCGGGTCGGCGCTGTTGGGACCACAGGGCTCGAAGCGCGAATAGTCGCCGAACAGGACGCCGGGCAGAGGCCCGTAGTACGACATCGGGTGATAGTACGTCGCGCGCAGAAACGGGTCCGCTGCCTTGGACTTGTAGGTCGTATCCAAGAGCCACGCGATCGGATCGGTGAGGACCGTATTGCCTTCGCCGCTGAGCACGAAGCCGGGAAACGCGCTCGCGCAGATTGCGGCGCATTCTGCACCGGTCTTGCATGCGCCCGGGTCCGCACCCGGCGACACGTCGTAAAAGCTGTTCTCTTTCAGCAGCTCCAAAACCGGGAGGGGACGACCGGTGTCCTGGGCAGGAAGCCTGGGCAGCTCCGCCTCGACCTTCGCGAGTACCTCCGCCGTGATCTCATTGACGATGCGGGCCTTCTTCCAAACGCCGCAAGACTTGACGCCGCTGGCGGCGAACTTCGCTTGGGCCACGTCGAAACGACCAGCGAGGCATTGCTTCGCGAACGGTAGGCGCGCGGTGCGCTGCTGGATGGACAGCAGCTGGCGAATCTTCCTGAGCACGGTCCCCGTGCTGTCGTTCGGGCACTTGTCGAACGCAGGGGTCAACAGGCCGTCCTTGCTGACGCTGTAGAGACGGGGGTCGACGGTGCCTTGGCACTCAGCCGTTAGCTCTGCCAGCGCCGCGGTGTACGAATCGTACGCCTTGCAATCTTGCACGCCGATGCGAATGTCCACGCTGCCGCTACCGAAAGCGACGTCGCCGCTCGTCGTGACGAATCCGAAGAAGGCGTCGGCCACGGTCTTGCCCGTGACCTCGAACGATAGCGGGTTGGAGGTTACGAGCTGCGCGCTGACCGCGGTGAACGTCTTGCCGTCCGTTCCGCGCTTCTCCAGCACCCACCCCTTCTCGAGCTGGATCGAGTACGTGCCGAGGGGCAGCACCTCCGTGTGCACGGGCGTGTCGGCGAGGGGCTTCACGACGCGGGGCTTGCCGGCTAGCGCTGGCCCGGTGATCGTGAAGGTGGCGAGATTGAGGCGGTAAAAGCCGTCCCCGGACGAGGTCGTGAGCGGAATGCTCAAGCTGCCAGAGGCGCTGTCATCGACGCTGGCGATCTGCTCGCCGTTGGTGTCGATGGGGGTGCTCGAGCAAGCCCCGACGACGAAGGTGAGGAGCGCTACGCTCAGTAGTTGCCTAACCATGGACCCGTTCTCCTTAGCGGTGAGTGTTCACGACACGCAACCTGGTCTCCCCAAACCAAGCGCAGACGAACCTCAGATAGCCGAGTCTTGTAGCGGCAGCAATGCCTGCGCCGCCATCGCATGACTGCATGAGTTACTAAAGGCGACCAATATAGCCTTGATTTCAGCCAGATACGGGGGTCCTTGCAACCGGTAGTACCGGCGCTCGTTCTCAACTACTATCTCGCGCCTCATGCAACGGCCGCGTATCCGGTTCGCTTGGTTGCTTCCGCTGCTGCTGTCTTCCGCATTCGCCGCATGCGCCGACGGGGATGAGCTCAGCCCCGTGGGTGTAACCCCCGAGGATGGTACCGAGGAGGGCGGCAAGGGCGGCGGCGGCGAGCCCGGCGGTGCCGGCGCGCCCTCCGGTCTGGGCGGCGGCGGTCGCACCGTCGGAGCAGGCAAGGCCGGCGCGGGCCTCGGTGGTCACGGCGGCGCCGACGACGGCACCGGCGGCGAAACCGAAGGCTCCCTCGCGGGCGCGGGCGGAAGCGCGGGCGCGGGCTCGCCAAGCGAGCAGCTGCCGCTGTGCGCGAGGCTCTCGCTCAAGACAACGCGCGCGACCAACCAATCGCGGGCGTTCGCGACCGCCATCTACTTGGACTGCAACCTTTCTTGGCTCGTGCCGCTCGACCCCAATCTCGATGAATACCGCCAGCAACTGGCGATCTGGAATCTCGAATTCTGGGGCTGCCAAGGCGAGCCGGTGACGACCTTGGGGCTCGTGTGGGGCACGCCGCGCCTGTCTGCGGGAGACGTCAGCCGACTGATCGACGCGTACCTGCTCGCTACGGACGCGCCCACCGCGGAGCTCGGACTGAGCCCCGTGGAGTACGAGGAAATGAAATCCGCCCTGGAGCGATTGGCAGCGCCCTACATCGCGGATGGCTCGGCGGAGCCTTCGAAACCACGGTGCAGCAGCGGTAACGGGGGCGCGGGGGGCGAGGCGACGAGCGCCGCCGGGGCCGGAGGCGAGCCATGAAGTGCTGTTTGCTCGCGGCGGCCGTGCTGCTGCTGCTTCCACGCGTCGGGGTTGCCCAAACGGAGACGCGCGCCGCAGTGGCGGAGGCGCTCTACCGACAAGCTCGCGATTTGATGGCAGCGGGCAAGTACGCGGAGGCCTGCCCGAAGTTCGCCCAGAGCCAGCAGCTGGACCCGGCAACCGGGACGCTGCTCAACCTGGCCGCGTGTCACGAAAAGCAAGGCCGCCTCGCGACGGCTTGGCTGGAGTACTCGGACGCGCTGGTCGCGGCTCGGCGCGACGGCCGCGAAGACCGGGTGGAGTACGCCCGCGCGCGGGCTCAAGAGCTCGAGCCGAAGCTGTCACGCCTCGTGCTGGTGCTCGAGCCAGGCGCCGAAGCCCCCGGCGTCACGATCGAGCTCGACGGCGCGAGCATCGGCAGCGGCGTGTTCGGCGTGCCCACCGCGGTGGATCCGGGCGAGCACACCGTCAAAGCCTCGGCGCCGGGAAAGAAGCCGAGCGTTTTCCGCGTGACCATCGGTGCGGAAGCAGAACAGCGAACGCTGACCATACCGGCTTTGCAAGACGCGCCTGTGGAGCCCACGCCCGAGCCTGCGCCGGCTCCGCTCGTCAGCAGCGTAGGGCTCGCCGCCAAGGCTCCGGGGGACCAGCTCGCGACGCGCCCGGTACCGACCTCCGTGTACATCGCCGGCGGCATCACCCTCGCCTTGGCCGCGGGCGCTGGAGTTACGGGCGTCGCGTACCTCGGCAAGAAGGCCGACTACGACGACCTGCGCAATCGAGACGGCCGCACTGCGGAAGTCGAGGACCGACACCAGAGTGCCCAGCGCTTCGCGTACGTGAACCTCGGCCTGTGGGCTGCGACCGCCGTCGGCGCCGGCATCACCGCCTACCTTTACGTGACGCGACCGGGCGACCGCGCCATGGTTCGGCTGGAGCCTTGGGTGAGTCCGCAGATCGGTGGGCTCGGAGCCCGGGGGAGCTTCTGAGCGTGAACACGAAGTCATTGGCCACGGTGCTCATCAGCGCCGCGCTCTCCGGCGGTGGCTGCTTGCTCGTCACTCCGCTCGACGAGCTTCCGGCAATGCGGGGCGAAGCACCCAGCACCAGCGGCAGCGGCGGAGTGGCCGACGGGGGCGCGAGCGCCGCCGGGGGCGCAGCCGGCGAAATGTCCGGCGCTGGCAGCGGCGGCAGCGGTATTTTTCCGGACGGTACCTGCCAGACGAACGCGCAGTGCATTGCGGAGGCCGCGGACGAACCGGCGCGCTGTCGTCCGAGTGATCACAAGTGCGTGCCCTTGCGTGATGAAGCCTGCCCCGTCGTGGTCGGTGAGGCGGAGGATCCGAATGCCGTCTACTTTGGCGCCTTCGCATCGTTGGACGGCGTGACACCCGAGGACAACTCCATCGTCTGGGCGCACCAACTCGCGCTCGACGAGCTGAGCGGTGACAGCATGGGAGGCTTGCCCGACGGCGTCAAAGGGCGGCGGCGCCCCCTCGTGATGATCGTGTGCAACAACTTGGAGGATCTGATCCAGCCGTCGTTGAAGCACCTGATCGAGAACGTGCAGGTGCCGGCCGTGCTCGCGACGTTGAAGCCGGGGGACTTGCGGCGCGCGTACGAAGAGTACGCGGCGCATGACGTCTTCTATCTGAGCCCGGTGTCGGTAACCAAGAGCATCGCTTCGGTGTCGGACGAGGGGCGCATCTGGAACTTGCTCGGACAACCCAGCGATTTCGCGCCCACCTATGCCGCGCTCCTGGCTCGCTCCGAGGCCTGGCTGCGTGCAGACCGCGAGCTGGGCGACGCTCCCATCCGGGTGGCGCTCGTGGCCACTCGGGACGCGTTCGATTCGGAGCTGCGCGACGCCGTCACCACCGCGATACACTTCAACGGCCAGCAAACGGCGGCAGAAAACGAAGAGAGCGATCAGTTCCGCTCCATCACCCTCGACCCCGACGCGCCGGAATTGGCGACCCAGGCGGCACAGCTCGCCGAGTTTGCGCCCGACATCGTGATCTCGACCGCGAGCGACCTGTTCCTGCAGAGGGGCGGCCTCCAGGACCGGCTCGAGACCGAGTGGGGAGTGCTGGCAGGCGGCAAAAAGCGTCCCTTCTACATTCTGTCGCCCTACGACGCGGGCAACGTGAACACGCTGCGCGACCGCATCAGCGGGGTCATCCAGGAAGATCCGAACGGCGGGGAAGACAACGAGCGCTACGTCGGAGTCACCATCGCCCCGCCGGCGGACGTCACGCTCCAGCGCGCTTATGAGGTGCGGCTCCGCTCGCTCTTCAAGGACGCGATTCTGGACACCGCGAACTACTACGACGCGACCTACTACTTGGCGTACGCCATGTACGCAGCGGACCAGCCCGCAGGGCTGACCGGCTCTGGCATCAGCGCAGGAATGCAGCGGCTTTTCGCGGGGAAACAGAACTTCGATGTCGGCCCGGGCGTCATCGGCGACGTCTTCGATGCGCTGAGGAAGCCCGGCTCGTTCGTCCATCTGAACGGCACGCTGGGCCCTCCGGAGATCGACGTCAGCCGGGGAGTCCGCCCAGTCGACGGCGGAGTATTCTGCTTTTCGCGAACCGGGACCAGCGCTCGAGTCGTACCCAACGCTGCGCGCTTCGATCGAGATCAGGAGAAGTTCGTCGGCAGCCTCGCGGCTTGCAACCCGGATTTCTAGCAGAATGACCAGGCCGTTCATTGCGATCGCGGCGGTCGCGCTAACCACGGCCTGTTCGGCGAGAGCCCCCGAGCAAACGGAGGGCTGGCAACAAGCGGTGGTCGGCGGCGAGCCGTCGGACGAGAGCCAGGACGGAGTGCTCTTGTTGCGCGGCACAGTGGACGACGGCTCGGAGCTCCTTTGCACCGCGAGCCTCGTCGCTCCGAACCTGGTGCTGACAGCGCGACACTGCGTCGCCTACTTGAGCGAGGGACTCTTTTCGTGCAGCGCACGCGGTGAGCTGGAGCCGAGCGATGCCGAGGGCGGCCGGCTCGGGCTGCACATCCCGGCAGACCAGCTGGAGGTGTACTCGGGGCGCGCGCCCCGCCGAGCTTCCGTGGCGCGCGGGCAGCGCGTATTTTCGACGCTATCCCCCACGATTTGCACGAACGACATCGCCTTCGTGCTGCTGGACCGCGCTCTCTCCTTCCCGCTAGTGCCGATGCGCCTCGAAAGGCCGGCCGAGGCCGGAGAGTCGAGCGTGCTCGTCGGTTTCGGCATGGACGAAAGCGAGATGGGCATCGACTACGTGACGCAGCCCCGTCGGCAGCGCCGCGACTTGCGGATCGCCGCGGTGGGACCCAGCTCGGTGAGCGAAGGGGTGACGACGGCTCCGCCGAGGTCACTCCTGCTACGTGGTCCTTCGGGTTGCATCGGCGACAGCGGCGGGCCGTTGCTCTCGCAAGCGAGCGGCGCGGTGCTCGCGGTGTATTCGCTCCAAGCTGGCGAGAGCTGCTCTGCGGCGAACGTCGGCCAGCAGCTGGTGCAAGTGCAGCCGTTCACGGCTCTCATCAGCGAGGCGTTCCAAGCCGCAGGCGCGGAGCCGCTCCCGGAGCCGGAGCCGAGCGCCAGCGGCGGCGACGGCGGGCAACCACCGGCCTCTCCAGAACCGCGCGAAGCCGGCGCCGGTGGTGCGCCCACGGAGCTGCCGACGGGGGCCTCACCTCAGGAAAGCACCGGGTGCAGCTTCGCTACCACCTTCGGGCCGAAAACGTCGGCATGGCTCTGGGTTGCGATGGCCATGCTCCGGCGGGCTCGGCGACGAGGCGGTTCGTCAACGCCGCCCGTCTAGCGGGTCAGCGGTTGGCGTCGGTTTCGAAGCCGCGGGCGTCGCCGACGGTGCGGCCAGCTTGGCCTTACCTTTGGGCGAGACCCCCATCGTGCCGCTGCGCGGAGCCGGTGCTGAAAGGACGGGCGCTACCGACGCCGTGCTGGGCAGAGCCGCGCTGAGCTCTGCCTGCGCCGCGACCGCCGGAGCCGGCGTCGACTGCGTGGCGGCCGCTACCGCCGGCGCCTGCGGCATGGCCTCTTCCGGCGCCCGCTCGGGGCTCACCCTCGTGCGGCTCTGCCAAAGCACCAGCGCGCCCAGCACGATGCCGAAGGCCATGGCCGAAGCGATGACGAGGCGGCGCCGCGAACGGCGCACGAGCGAAGGCGTCGCCTCCCAGTCCATCCGCGTGCTCTTCTCGCTTCGCGCGGCGGGCGCGGGCGTGACGACCCGGACGCGATCGATCTCGGTCGGCTGATCACCGGATACCGGATTGCCGGTGATGGGATTGCCGGCGGGGCTTTGCAGGGTGCGCTCGGACGAGGGCGACTTGTCCGCCGTGACGGGGCGCAGCGACACCGAGCGCAAGATGCCAGAGATGCGCGAGACCGACGGGTGCGAGCGGGGAGCGAACGGCGAGAGCGCGTCCGCCAGCTCCGCGACCGTTTGGTAGCGATTGTCCGGGTTCTTCTCCAGGCACTTGGCGATCACGGCCGCGAGCTCGGGCGGCACGTCCGGCCGCTTGTCGCGAATCTCTGGCAGCGGATCGGAGACGACCGCGGCCAAGAGCGCCAGCGGTGAATCCGCGTTGAACGGCGGATCCCTAGTGAGCAGCTCCCACAGGATGGACCCGAGGGACCAGATGTCCGTCCGCGTGTCTACCGACTTGGGCCGCCGAATTTGCTCCGGTGACATGTAAGCGGGCGACCCGAGGAGCGAGTGGGTGGCCGTCAGACTCGGCGCGGGCTCGAGCGCGCTGTCGTCCACATTGATGGCTTTGCTGATGCCGAAATCCAGCACCTTTACCAGCGGGCTCCCATCCGGACGATGCGTCAGAAACAGGTTGGCTGGCTTGAGGTCACGATGGATCAGGCCCATCGAGTGCGCCTCGGCCACCGCCTCCGAAGCCTGCAGCACGTAGTCGATGGCCGTCGGCACATCCAGCTGTTGGCCGGGCAGATCGAGCTCGTCCGCCAAGTCCCGGCCGGACAGGAACTCCATGACCATGTACGGCGAGCCGTTGGTGAGCTCTCCCACGTCCAAGACGCGAGCCACGTGCTCACTCTGGATGCGGACCGCTGCGCGCGCTTCACGAAGGAAGCGCGTCACCGAGTCCTCGTTTTCGCACAACTCCGGCACGAGGAGCTTCACCGCCACGCGCTGGCCGAGCTGCTCGTGAAGCGCGGCGACGACGTACCCCATGCCGCCCGCGCCGAGCACTTGCTCGACGCGGTACTTGCCCGCAAGCAGGTCGCCTTGCTGGATCATGGGGCTCCAACAGATACCACGGGACGGCGCCCCCCGCGCCCGTCACCGCGAAAAAGGCCTATTCGCAGACGGGCACGGCGTTTACGTAGCCGCCGTCGGGGCATTCCTGTGCGCTCGCGCAGCCGCAGGTGCTTGCGACGCAAGTCGACTGACCTGCCACGTCCGCCGCGGCGCATTCCGTGGAATCCGCGCAACCGCAATGTGAGCCCTCTCCGCACACGGACCCGCCGCTCGCGGTGCACTCGCCGGACGAAGCGCACTCGCAAAGGCCCGTCACCGCGTTGCAAGTCGTGCCGATTCCCAGCTCCGCCTCGCAACTACCGAAAAGCTCATCCGCGCAGCCAAAGATGCAGGCGCCGGCGCTACAGCGCGCGGTTTGACGGACGCAGACGGTGCTTTGCCCCGCGGCCCCCTGCTTTGCCACCGTTACCGCATCACCGCCCGCCTCGCTGCACAACGTCTCCGAGTCGGCGAGCGGCGCGCAGTAGCCCGCCGAGTCGAACACCACGCAGTCGTAACCGTCGTCGCAAGTGTCCGCCGACTCGCAAGGCGAGAGGAAGTTGCCGAACGGCACGCAGTCCTCGTTGTCGCTGCAAGCCAACACCGGCTCTTCACAGCGCTTCGTCACCGGATTGCACTTGGCCTCGCTCTCGTCGAGCCGCACGCAGTCTTCGTCCGAATCGCAACCGTAGGCGCACTGCTTTGCCTTCGCCACGATTGGCGGCTCGCCGCCCGCTCCGCCCTCCCCGGCTGCGCCCGCAACCGGAGTCAGCGGCTCACCACCAGCGCCTGCGCCGCCGGCTACCGGCTGACCGCCTGAGCCCTGCCCGCCGCCGCCAACAGTTGCGCCGGCGCCATTGCCGGCCTCGCCCGCGCTGCTCGTGCCTCCGTTGCCGGTACCGGCGGGGCTCGTGCCGCCACTGCCCGCTTCGCCGGAGCCGCCGCCTTCGCCCGCGGCCCCAGGCTGCTGCTGGCTCGAGTCGTCGTCACCGCAGCCGACCGCCGCAAGCCAAGAGACCGAAATGATGCTGATGACGCCCAGAGCTCGTGAAAAAGCCATGCGAAAGCTCTCCTCTCCGCGAGGCTCATAACACGAACTCAGCCGTGGGAGGCGCAGTAACGGTCTCGCAAGGTGGCTCCCGGAGTCAGCAACGTACCGAGAAGGCCGCCCAGCAGGTTCGCGTTGCGATCAGCGAGCGCCTGCAACAATCGCGCAGGCTCGACCGGCAGCCCCGCGAGCTCTGCGAGCGCTTGTTGCAGGCTCAGCGGAGTGTAAGCGGTGGCGACGATGATCAAATTCGCCTCGATGGCGGCGCTCTGCTCGATCCGAGCCGCCACCTGCGCGCGGGCCTCCGGCGTGGGCGCGCTGACCAGCGCCTCCGCGCTGCGCCACGCGAGCTCGCGCCACCCCACGAGGAGCTGCAGAAGCGCGACTTCGTCCAGAGTCGACCCGTTGAGCTGGGTGTCGTCCACGAGCGGATCGTAGCGGGCCGCCGCTTCGTCGAAGAGCGGCTCCACCACCCGGTTCAGGAAAGCATTCACTTGGTCGTGGTCCGGCTTGCGCGACGTGCCATCCGGTTTGACTAGTCCGATCGCCTCGAGCACGAACGGCAGGTCACGGTTCACATGCGCGTTCATGCCGAGCAAAATGCTGCCGGTGCCGTTCACCTGTTTGGCTTCCGAAGCGCGAAAGGCGAGCTGCCACGCGCGGGGCGCCCCCGCAGGATTTCCCGCATGGTACGCGTCCCAAGCGTCGAAGTACTGCTTGGCGAAGTTCGCGTCTTGATGATTGATGAAAGCCGGATCGCTGAAGAAGCCTGGCTCCAACACCGCGACTTTGTATTGCTCGGTCGTGCGCAGGTACGTGAGCGCAAAGAGCGCCGCGTGGTCGCACCTCGCCTCCAGCGCGTCGAAGCGCGTCGTCATCTCCGCGATGACCGAGTCCACGCACGCGAGCTGCCCGGACTGACACACGTTGGCGCTGGAAGGCTCGTACGTGGTCGTGAGACCAGGCAGAAGCGCGGACCACGGAATGAACGGCGGGTCAGCCAGCGCCGAGCCGATGGGCCAAGCGAGCGACAATGCCAAACCCAAGCCACGTCGAAGAACGCGATGCATGAGGTCCCTCCTCGGAGCTCGAGCGGCCCCGGCTTGAGGACCACGTTACGCGCCGAGGTAGCGAACCGGCAAGGCTTCTTCCACCAGCTCGCCCTCGCGCAGGGTGACGCTGTAGGTGTGAGACTGGGGGCGCGAGCTCACGCACTCCACGAGCGTCGTCCCCTCGAACACGAAGGCGGCGCCGTCGTCCGCGGCAAAGCCCGCTGAAATCATGCCGTCCGTGATACTTTTTCGAAAGGTCACGCGACGCTGCGCCTCACCGTCGTAGTGCGGGCATGCCGCGCCGGGCACGAGCCCCAAACCGTCCTTCAGTAGCGCGAGCGGACCGAACGAGTCGGTGTTCGACGCTTCGAACCAACAATTCATCCCCGCGCTCACGCCGCACAGAATTGCCCCGCTCTGCCAGGCGTCACGCAGCAGGCGGTCCAAGCCGTGCGCGCGCCACAAGGCGAGCAGGTGCAAGGTGCTGCCCCCGCCGACATAGAAGATGTCTTGCTCGGCGACGAAGGCCGCGAGCGCCTCCGTGCTCGCCGGGCGCCGCGGCAAGGTCGCTGAGTCCACGAGCGTGAGGTCCGCAGCGAGGCAGCGCTGCGCCAGCGCGCGATAGAACCGCGCGATGTACTGCGGCGAGTCGCTGCTCGCGGTTGGCAAGAAGCACACGCGCGCCGGCTGCCGCCGCGAGAGCGAGAGAATGAAGTCGTCCAAAAGCGGATTTTCGGGCTCACTCGAGAACCCACCGCCGCCCATCGCCACGATCTTCCCCAGCGCCGCCATGCCTCACTTTTGCCGGCGTTGCTCTCGCCGTCAACTCGCTCGCGGCCGATGAGGCTGGCCCTGCCCAAGCCCGCTCGTCACCGTGCAGGCCACAACGACCTTTCTTGGTAGGCCGGTCTCGGCGCCCAGCTGGGCGCCGTCGCCACGAACGGAAACTCGGCCTCCCTGCCCCGCCGCTCACTCGCCGTTCTTCGGGCCTTCGTCGTAGGAGCGGGGGCGGTACTTCTTTTGCACGCCGTTGTTCTTCTCGCCGCTCTCGAGCGTGTCGCTGACGAGGAACGCGAGCCACGAGCCCGGGTGATCGGCGGCGAGCTCGGTGAGCGCCTCGCTGTGCGGCAAAAAGATCTTCTCCTCCCACATGCACTGAAGCGCGAGGGAGATGAGGTTCGGATCGTTGGGCGCGAGCGCGAAGCCTCTGAGGTAGTGCGGCACCGCACGCTCGGCGCGGGCGAGGCGCGCGGCGGCATCCGGCGGGCCGCTTTCGGGTCTGCTCGCGAGGCGACAGAGCGTGTCCCCGTAGTAGATGTGGGCCATGGGCCACTTGGGCGCGAGGTCCTTGGCGATCCCGTTGTATTTCAGGCGTTCTTGCAGCTGGCCGCGCGCGCCGAGCATCACGGAGTAGTTGAGCTGCGCCTTGGCGCTGAGCGGAACCGCGCGGCGCGTTGCGTCCCAGAAGCTCAAGTCGTCCATGTAGTCCAGCGCGTGGGAGCGCGCTTGAAAGGCCTGCACGCCGAAGAAAGCTCCCAGCAGCAGCGCCGCCACGCGCTCTCGGGGGCTCCGCAGGAGGCGCGCGGCGCCGAGCGCGAGCACGAGGGAGGTGCCGACGGCCGGCAGGTACCAGAAGCGCTCTGCGCGCACCGTCGGCAGCAGGACCGCGATGTTGGAGTGCGGAAAGTACGCGACCGGAAACCAAAGCAGGCCCGTCGCCAGCAGAGCCAGCGGCGCGAGGCGTTGCCGCCGCTCCAGCGCGCCCATCAGGCGCGTTCGCCAGCTCTGCACCAGGTTGGCCATGAGCGCGACCGTCCCCGCCAAGAGCGGCACGAGCGCGAGCAGCGCGCCCATCACGCTGCCGAAGAAGACCCGACGGTCCGGCACGGGCTCGGCCCGGTAGGAGTAGTCGCCGCTCAACGTCCAAGGAAAGAGCACTTGCCCAACGCCGCCGGCGTACACGCGGAGCGCGGCCGCGACGCGCAGCGGCACCGGCGCGTCCACCAGCGGATTGTTGATGGGGTCGTGCGGGAGGCTCGGCTGCTGAAACCAGGCCAGGAACTTGAGCAGCTGCTGCTTGGCCCATGGCGTGCCGGGCGGCGGGGGCTCCAGCGCCGGCCGCGGCTGAGCCAACCATTTCTTGAGCTGATGCAACCACCCTTGAAGCCAGGTGGAGCCTGCCGGCACGCTCCAGAAGCCCTCCGGATGGGCGACGAACGTGAGGCGGCGGAACTCGGTGTAAAAAGCGAGCGCGACCGCGGCAGCGATGAACGCGAGCAGCGCGCGCAGCAGGCGCATCGGCCGAGAGTGAAGCAGCGGCGCGCTCGTGAAAGCCGCGAGGCCGACGAGCGGCACCGCGACGATGACGCTCTCTTTGCTGAACAGGCCGAAGGTCACCGCCGCGAGCACACCGAGCGGCATGCCCCAGAGCGGCAAGCGGAGCGCGTGCAGCGCGGCCAACACCCCGAGGCCGCCCAGCACGTCCGCGATGCCCACGACGCCGGAGATGGCCTCCGTGAGCACGGCGGCCATGAGAAAGATCGCGCCGGAGAGCCAGCTCAGCTGGCGCCGCCCGGAGGCGGCCAGCACGAACCCGGCCAGGAGCGCCGCGTTGACGGCGTGGCCGATCACGTTGACCCAGTGATGGATGAACGGCTGGTGGCTCACGTGCCAGAGCAGGCGCCAGATCAGGTTCGGAATGGGCCGATACGAGCCAATGCTGCGGTCCGGCGGCAGCCCCCAAAAGTCGCGCGAGAAGGCGCCGAGGAAGGGCACCTTCGGGTCGTTGACGTACGGGTTGGCGAGCAGGGCCTCTTGCTCGTCGAAGATGTAGTTGCTGAGAGGGGACCGGACGTAGAGCAGGATCGAGACGAGCAGCGCCGGTGCGAAGGCGATCGAGAAGCGCGGATCTTGTTCCTCGAAATAGCGCCGGACCGACGAATACAGGCCGCGCAGGGGTTGAACAATCCGACTCAGAAACGCCAACGGGACCCTCGTCTAGCGCTATAAGGTTCGGGCAACAATGCCCGAGGCGGTCACCTTCGACGGGTGCGAGATCATTCGCAAGCTTTCCTCCGGGCCGGTTTGCGACCTGTACCGCGCGGTCCAGGAGCCCCTGGGCCGCACCGTGCTGATCAAGGCGCTCGGCCAGAACATCCTGCCCTCGTCCCCGTTCGCCTCCACGCTGGAGCGCGAGGCGCGCCTCTTGAGCGGGCTCGACCACCCCGGCATCGTCAGAGTGCACGACTTCGTCAAGCGCGGCGACCGCATGTGGCTCGTGCTCGAGCACGTGGGCGGCGTCACGCTGGAGGAGCTGCGCATCAAATCCAAGCGGCTGGACCAGGCGGCCGCGGTCGCGCTTGCCCTGCGACTGACCGAAGTGCTCGCGCACGCTCACGAGCACGGCGTGGTGCATCGCGACCTCTCGCCGAAGAACGTTCTCGTCTCCAAGCGCGGCGAGGTGAAGCTCATCAACTTCGCCCTCGCGGTCGACGAGCGCATGCCCACCGCGCCCGAGCTGCTGGACGGCGGCACCGGCTACCTGGGTCCCGTGTACATGTCGCCCGAGCAAATCTTGGGTGAGCCCGCCGACCCGCGCTCGGACTTGTTCTCCGTCGGAGTCATCCTCTACGAGCTGCTCGCCGGCGCTCGACCGTTCGAAGGCCCGGACGAGCGCTCCACGTCGCTGCGCATTCGGCAGAGCCCCCCTCCGCCGCTCGCTCAAGGTGCGGTCAAGGTGAGCGGCAGCGTGGAGCGTCTGGTCGCGCGCTGCTTGGAAAAATTACCAAGCGATCGCGTCGGCAGCGCGCAGGAGCTCGCCTCGGAGCTGCGCCAGGCCCTGCGGGAGCTGTGGGACGGCGCCCCCGAAGGCGCGGTGCTGAGCGCGCTCGCAAGTGCCGGAGTCGTCGAGGCCAAAGTGGCGGCTCCCAAGCCCGCGGCCCGCGCCGTGCCCCGCGCATCACTGCGCTCGGTCACGCTCGGCCTCGCGCTGGTTTGCCTGGGAATCGTCGTGAGCGGCGGGGTTTTGCGGCGCGCGTTCGGTCCCGCCGAAGCGAGTCGACGCGCTGCGGCACCGCTCTCCACTCCGGGCGTGGAAGCGGCAGAGCTGCGCGTCGTCGCGCACCCGTGGGCGCATGTGTTCGTGGACGGCCAGCAGCGGGAGACCACGCCGTTTGCGCGCCCGCTCAAGCTGAGCCCCGGCACCCATTACATTCGTTTGGAGCACCCGAACGCACCGCCCGAACGGCGTACGGTATCGATGGCAGTGGGTGAAGGCGTGCTGCTCGAGGTGGACATGAAGGTAGTGGCGCCGAAAGGTTCCGCGGCCACGATAGCGCCGTCGGCCTCCGCCGAGCTCGCGAGCCCCTGAGAGCCAAACCAGCGCGCAGAGTGGTGCGATGTAGGTGTGTCTGGCTGAGACGAACTGAGCCGGTTGCGACTCGCATGCCTCATGTTTCCGTGGCATACCAATGTGAGGCGAAGCCGCGCAGTTCGTGCGGTTCGCGTTGCATGCTCAGGTCGAACTCATGGCCGCGGAACTGAAGTCGGGCTCCACGCTCGGCAGGTACGAGCTCCTCGTGAGGCTCGGCCGAGGCGGCATGGCGAGCGTCTGGGTCGCTCGCGAGCGGGCCCCGGTGAGCGGCAAGCAGCGCTTGGTAGCCGTAAAAGCGATGCTGCCGGAGCTACTCCGCCACTCGGACTTCCGCGCCATGTTTCTCGAAGAGGGACAGATCGTGCGGAGTATCGACCACCCGCACGTGGTCAAGGTGCACGAGGTGTCGGAGGACCGCGGCATCTTGTACATGGCGATGGAGTGGGTCGAAGGGGACTCGCTCCGCACCCTGATCAAAGAAGCGCGCCGGCGCCGCGCCATCCCTTCGGAGATTGCGGTCAAGATCATCGCGGACGCGGCCGCCGGTTTGCATGCCGCGCACGAGCTGCGCGGCTGGGACGGTGAGCTGCGCAACATCGTCCATTGCGACGTGTCGCCGCACAACATCTTGGTCGGGTTGGACGGCCGCGCCAAGCTGGTGGACTTCGGCGTCGCCAACGCCACCGCCCACAGTGACCTCGGGTCGGAAGACAAGATCAAGGGCAAATTCGGCTACATGTCGCCCGAGCAGGCGCGCGCCGAAAAGCTCGATCGCCGGAGTGACGTGTTCGCGCTCGGCATCGTGCTGTTCGAGCTGCTAACCGGTGAGCGCCTGTTCCGTGGCGAGAACGCCGCACACTCTTTGGAGCTGGTAAAGCGCGGGCCCATCCCGGACCCCGCGGAGCTCAACCCCAAGCTCTCGCCGCAGCTCGTGGCCATCGTGCAAAAGGCGCTCGAGCGGGACGTTCGGCAGCGTTATCAAACTTCGCTGGAGCTGGCGGAGGCGCTGGAGCGCTGCCTGGTGCAAGAGCGGGTCCTCGTCTCGCACGCCAGCGTCGGCCAGCTCGTGCGCCGCGTGCTCGGGTCGCGGATCGAGACCCAGCGCCAAGCCTTGCGCGAAGCGCTCACCGCGAGTGACGGCGTGGTGGCGGCCGGCTTGGTGCCCGATCACCCAGCCGCGCCCGAATATTCGCACCCGCACCTTTCGAGCGCAGGCTTCCCGGTTTCGCCCTCGGAGCCGCCGACCTCGAGCTCCCTCTCCTACAAGTCGTCTACGCCGCGGCCGCAGAGCTTGGAGCTGCCGCCCAAGCGCAGGTCTTCGGTCGCGCCGTTCGGGGTGGCTCTCTTCGGGCTCGCCGCGGCGGGCGCAGCGGTGTGGTTCGCCAACAATCAAGTGGGCAAGCCCCTGCCGGATTCGGGAGCGAGCATCGGCGTGCAAGCGGCGACGCGCGGCTCGAAGCCGCTGCCGGGCGACTACACGCAGGAGCCGGGACCCTCCGGCGTCAACATCGACAGCATCCCCCTCGCCGCGGAAGAAGTCGCGGCCGCGAGGGCGCGCGGGTCGCATCCGCTCAAGCCGTCAGACGCGGCTCCGCCCGTTGGGGACAAGCCTAGCAAGCCAGAAAAGCCCGAAAAGCCGGCGGAAGCGAAGCCCACCGCCGCACCGGAGAAAGAGCCGAGCGTCGAGGTCGAAGCTCCGGCCCTGCCCGCGGCGGCGGAGTTACCGCCCGCGCCGACGGAGAAGCCGCCACCTCCAGACCAGCGCACGCCGCTCAATCGTTCCTCCGCCCTCACCGCGCTGAGCAAGGCGGCAAGCTCCGCGTCGAGCTGTAAGCGTGAAGGTGGCCCCAGCGGTGTGGGCAGCGCGAGCATCACTTTTTCGCCGGACGGCCCGGTCTCGTCGGTGAGCCTCGCCGCGCCCTTCGCGGGGACGCCGGTGGGCAGCTGCGTGCAGGCCGTGTTCCGAGGCGCGCACGTGCCGCCGTTCAGCGGGAGCGCGGTCACGCTGAGCAAGAGCTTCCGCATTCCGGACTGAGCCGAAGCGGTTAGAGCAGCTCTTCGCTCACGACGTGCGCGTGAACCATGCGCCGCGCCTTCGCCCCGATGTCGGCGGGGTCCCCCATCAGCGAGAGCGGCGCGAGCGGGTTCTTCGGATTGAGCAGGTCCACCTTGGTGGAGCGCGGTCCGCCGCCTTGCTTGAGCGGAATACCGAGCACGTCCACCGAGACCCCTGGATCCGCGCCGCTCGGGAGCTCCAGATGCGACGTCACCGCGATCGTGAGCCGGACGCTCTTGCCCTTGGGCACCGAGAGCTTGCGCTGGGCCAGCGCCTGCGCGGTCTGGCGCGCCACGCGACTCCACACCTCGCGATCGCCGGAGGCGCTCCCGACCGAGCTCGAGACGAGCTTGCCGTCCCCGTCGATGATGAACACGAACGACGCCTGGCCGTTGAGGGGCGCCGACGACGAGTAAACGGCGGCTTCGATGGAGCGAAGCACGGGGCTGCCGGAGCCGCGACCGCTGGCGGTGTCTTGGCTCAGCAGCCCTTGCGCGAGGGCGCGGTCCAAGCGGCGCTTCACGCGAGCTGCCCTTTCGGCCGCTCCTTCCGCGCGCGCGGAAACCGGCGCAGGAGGCGGCGAAGCGGCGGCCGCCCGCAGCGCGAATGGATTCGTGCTCCCGACGCCCAACTGCGAGAGGCTCAGCCGCGAGGGAGGCGCGGCGGGTCCATCGCCGACGTCCTCGGTAGGGACGGCTGCCCCTGCGGCGTCTGCCACTTCGTCCGCGGCGGCTTCCGCCGTCGCGAGGGGCGCAGACGACGCCGTGCCGCCGCCGGCGGCGCGAGGCCGAGCCGCCGAAGCGACGCTCTCCTCCGGGGCTTGGTCCCGAGCCTCTGCCTCCGCCTCTGCTTCCAGCAGCGGCTCGAGCATCTGCACCTCGAGCTCCGAGGCGGGGCTTTCGATGACGGGCGCGGCAACGGGAGGGTGCGCATGACGCCAGGCTCCGAACCCGAGCAGCGCAGCGTGGAGCGCGACCGAGGGCACCAGCCAAGCGGCTCGCCTTCGTCTACCGCTGACTCGATCCGGCACGGCCGAAGGCTTACCCCTGCGCTGGGGGCCGGGCAACGCGCTCGCTCGCGCGCAGGGCGGCCGCCGCCAAAATGCAGAAGATCGGCGACAAAAACAGGTGGTAGCGATCTTCCCCGAAAAACACGACGTGGGTCGCCGCGGTCGCCAGCACGGTGGCCATCGCCATCCGGCCGACGCTGCCGAGGTAGGGGCGGCCCGGCAACGGCAGGAAAGCTACGAGCGGCGCCGCCACCACGAGCCAGTGCAGCGGGTGCTGCTCGTCCGCGAGCCCGTAGAAGGCGAGGCCACACAAGAGCACCAGCAAGGCGGCCTGCCAGTACCGCTCCCGCTCGCGCAGACGACGGAGGGGCCGCGCCACGATCGCCATCGCGGCAACGACCAGCAGCGCGAGGTGGGCGGCCGTGAGCAACCCGCGCGCCGCCGCGCGCCGCGATTCCGGCCACGCTTCGGGATCTGCTTCGTGCACGTACTCCACCGCGAAGGATTCGTGGTCGAACGTCTGCGCGAGCTTCTTTGGCGCGACGCTCAGCCACCGGCCGGGGGACTCCTGAATCTTCTTCCAACCGACCTTGCCCCAGCAGTCGTCCTGCTGCACCTGACCGGTGACGTTCGGGCAGCCGTCCTTGCCGCGGAGGGTCTGAAAGCGCCCTGTCTCCGTGATCGCGCCGATGGCTAGGTTCCAGCCGCCGTTCGTGCTCACCAGCGCGCAGCCGTCCATGCGCGCGCAGTTGCGAGCGGTCCAGGGCAGGACCACCGCCAGCGTCACCGCGAGCAGCGCGGCCGAGCGCGTCACCGCGTGGAGCAGCGGCCGCGGCTCACTCAGCGCGATGAGCGGGAACAGGAGGAGACTTGCGGGTCGCGTCAGCGTGAGCAGCCCCAGGACCAGCCCGCCGAAGACCACGGCGCGCCACTGCCCGCGAAACCGCAGGAGGATCCACATCAAGAGCAGGAGCAGGAACGCGCTCGGGATCTCGGTCATCACGAGCGCGCTGTAAGCGATGAGCCCTGGGTGCAAGGCGACCAGGCCCCCGGCGATGCGCGCTCGCGTCGCGCCCAGGTAAGGCAGCGCGATGCGATGCGCGAGCACCGCGCTCAGTGCCCCCAGGGCCGCGCTCAGCAGTGGGGCTACGAGCAGGTGGTCACCGAAGATCTTGTAGAAAAAACCGAGGATGGCGCTGTAACCCACCGGGTAATGAGTCCACGGCTTCCACACGCTCACCCCGCGGATGAGCACGTCCTCCGAGTAGCCCAGGCCCGCGGCGATGCGGCTCGCGCCGAGGTGGTAATAGTGGCCGTCCCACACCGGCTCGCGCGCCCAGGCGATGGCGACGAACAGGCGCGGGAGCAGCGCCACCAGGCCCAGAGCGCAAGAGTACGCAACGTCCGCGGCGCGGCGCGGCGCCGTCAATGTGAAGCTTCTCCGTCGGCCTCGGCCCGGAACGCGCGCAACCGACGCAGGTAAGTCTTGGTCACCTGCGCCGGGTCCAGCTTCAGGCACTTGGCCAGCTGCTGCACGAAGCCGCGGGTGTAGACCAGCGCCGGCAGCTCCGCAAACGCCTCCGCCTCGATCGCGGCCAGGTGGGAGACGGAGATCTTCGTCTCCCGCGCAATGTCCAGCAGCTCCACCCCCATCGACTCGCGCACCTTGGTCAGCAGCCGCCCGGTGAACTCGGTCTCGGCGTTGATCTCGCGCGAGAGCTCTTGCCGCAGCACCGCCCGCTCCGCGAGCAGCGCCGTATCGGTCTCCACCGACCGCGGCGCCTCCGCTTCCGTCTCGGGGAAGATGGAGGCGTCGTAGGCCTTGCGGCGTAGCGGGTCGAGCAAGGTGTCGTGCGCTTCCTCGATGCGCGCGACCTCGCGGCGCTGCTCGCCTTCGCGGAGCAAGGACGTGAGCGGGAGGCTGCCCGGCTGGTACAGGTCGCGCTGACGTTTGTAGGCGCGGCGCAGCTCTTCGTCGGTCGCGCCGCGGTGCGCGAGCAGCACCTCGTAAAGGTTCGGGTGCGCGGGCGTGAGCGGCACCGACTCCGTTTCGCGCTCTTGATCGCGGCTCGCCGCCAGCGCCAAGATCCGACGCGCAATGCGCTCCAAGTTGCGCGCCCCCTTGCTGGTCGGGCTGTCGATGAGCACCGGGCGCTGGTGGACGACGCTCAGCCAGATCGCGTCGTCTTGCTCCACGTGACCCACGTAGTCGAACGCGACGCCCAGGTGCCGTCGCGCCAAATCGCACATCGAGAAGCCCAGATCGGTGTCCGCGCGCAGCCGCGCTCCGTTCACGACCAGGCGCGGGCGGATGCGAGCCAGCTCGCTCGCCGCAACCTGCCCCAAGCTCGTGTCGTAGCGGGCAATGGCGTGCACCAGCTCGTGCGGCGCCGGCAGCGGCCCGAGCTCGGCCTCGGCGCGCTCCACCAGCCTCAGCTTGAAACGATCTTTCACGAGCGCGCGTCGCAGCGCCCGCACGAAGGCCGCGCGCACGAAGCGGTAAGAAGCCTCGATGCCAGGCGGCTCCGGAGCGGTCACGCAGATGCCGAAGTCCGCCGTGAGGAATAGGTCCAAGGTGGCCGGCTGAGTGCCGGCTCCCAAGTCGAGCAGCACGTAGTCCGCCTCGAGGTGCTTCAGGTCCTTGGCCCAGCGGGCCTTCCGCCCCGGGCGCACGGGGACCGTCGACCCCACGCGGTAACGCTGCGGCACGAGCGAAAGCCCTGGAACCTGGGTCGGAACGGCGGTCAGGTCGTCTTCGTCCGACTCCTCGCTCGGGCGCCCCCCGAACGACGGACCGCTCGGGAGCGAGGACAGCGGGCCGAGCCCGAGGGCCGTATGCAGCTCCGCACCAGAGGGGTCCGCGTCGATGAGCAAGACCTTGCGCCCGAGCTGCGCCAGGTACACGGCGAGATTGACGGCCACGACGCTCTTGCCGGCCCCGCCGCGGCCACCGCCGACGGCTATGACGTGCTTGACCCCCAGGGGCGGCGCCACGTTCGCCGAGGGCGGCGGGACGCTCGGGGGCGGTGGCGGGGAGGACGGTATCGTCATCGGCCGGGGAACGTACTACGCTCCGCCGCGCAATGTTGAGCTTCCGAGCGGCTTCCGCCCTGGCGCTATTCGCCTTTTTGAATACGAAGCTCGTGACGTGTCGTTCCCCAGGGGAGAGCACGGCCGACGCCTCCCCGACTCGTTCCGAGACGAAAGACGTAACCCTACCAGGTGTCGACACGTCGACCCTGACGAGCCGCGAAAAGTCCGAGTGGTCGCGCTTCGTCTCCGAGCTGCGCTCGCCGTGTGCGGACCAGCCGGTCAGCGTGGCGCAGTGCGTCTCGGAGGCCCGCGCCTGCAAGGCCTGCGCGCCGGCGGCAAAGGCCCTGGCGAAACAAGTGCAGCGCGGCCGCACTCGCCCGCAGATCGAAGCCTTCTACAAGGCGCGCTTCGGCGCGGACCAAGTGAAGGAAATTGCCTTGGAGGATTCGCCCTCCAAGGGGAACCCGGGCGCGCCCGTTCTCCTCGTGGAGTTCGCGGACTTCCAGTGCCCGGCCTGCCGCGCCGCGCGGCCGGTCTTGGAGGAAGCGCTGAAAAAGCACGACGGCAAGGCGCGCCTCGTGTTCAAAAACTTCCCCCTCAGCATCCATCAGTACGGCGAAAAGCTGGCCCGCGCCGCGCGCGCTGCGCAAAACCAGGGCAAATTCTGGGAAATGTACGTCGCCCTCTTCGAGAACCAAGAGCGCATCAGCCCGCCCGTGATCGACGAGCTGGCCAAGGGCCTCGGGCTGGACCTGGCCAAGTTCCAAAAGGACATGGAGAGCGAGGCCACGGCTGACGCGGTGGCGCGCGATCGCAAGCAAGGCGAGCGGCTGGACATCCAAAGCACGCCCACCATCTTCATCAATGGTCGCCTCTTCAGCGGTGGGCAAGACTTCCCGGAAGAGCTGGACGACTGGATCAACCTCGAGGTCGAGCTCACGGGCGGTACCCCCGCCAAGCCGTCCGGCTCCGCGTCCGCGGCTCCCGCGCCCTCGGCGGCGCCCGCCGCCAGCGCCGCGCCGGCGCCTTCCGGTGGCGTGACCAAGAAGCCATGAGAGTCGTCGTCGACCTCGGGTGCTTCCCGACTGGCCGACACTACCCAGGCATCGCGCACCTGCTGCGCGTCGCGGCGCTTGGGCTGGCCGAAGGCTTCCTCGGCGAGCACCTCGTACGCGAGCTGCCCATCGTCGCCATCGACACGGAAACGACTGGCCGCGACCCCAGCTCGGACCGCGTGGTGGAGGTCGCGTGCGTGCGCTGGGAGCGCGGCGAGGTCGTCTTCCGCAAGAGCTGGCTCGTCAATCCCGGCCGCCCCATCCCCAAGGAAGCCTTCGACGTCCACGGCATCTCGGACGAAGCGGTCAAGGACGCGCCCCCCTTCGCGCACATCGTGCCGGAGCTGCTGGACGCCCTCCAAGGGGCAATCCCCCTCGCGTACAACGCCGAATTCGATCGCAAGCAGCTCATGGCGGAGCTCGGTCGCCTCTCCGCCCCCGCCAACCCGCCGCCCGCCTTCCAAAAGAACGCGGACTGGATCGATCCTCTCGTCTGGGCCCGCGAGCTGCACAAGCTCGAAAAAAGCCGCGCCCTCGGCGACGTCGCCGCGCGCCTCGGCATCGAGCTCACCAACGCGCACCGCGCCACCGACGACGCAGAGGCCGCCCTCAACGTCTTCATGCGCTTTCAAGAAGACACCCGCCTCCCCCGAAACTACGGCGCCTTCCTGCAAGAGCAACGCCGCCTCGCGCGCGCCTTCGAGAGCGAGCGCATCCGCTGGCGCGGTTGACCGGTGGGGCTGCCCAGCCGCGCCCCCCTTGCAGAAGCTCACGTAGCGGCCTCCGGTAGCTCCGAGCGGCCGGCTCCTTCGAACAGGCTTGCTGATACGTGCGGTCGGTCAGCGCAGCACGTACTCGATAACTCCAGCGCTTCTCACAATCGGTTGCGCCTGAAGCGGCCGGCGAACCTGCCGCTTCCTCTCGCCGCGCGACGACCGCAGCCTCTCGCGCGAGAGCCCTATCCGTGTGCTCGCGGCGACGTACGGTTCCTTACAAATATTCTCCAATGAATACGCGAGCCCGTCCTCCGAAAAACGAGATGTACCGTTCGGTACATCGCCGCGACCGCCTCACGCTGCCCGCCGCCGAAGCGCGACGCACCGTTCGGCTCCTCGTCGCGACTTCACGCCGACCCATCCGTCGTGAAAGCTCGCGAAGTCCGTGACTTCCAGAAGGCCGCCTCCCCCAGCAGCGAGGTCACCGAAAACTCGGGCCTCGACGACAACGGCTGCGACGGCCATCTTCTGCTGGAGCACAAGGTGTCGCCCCTGACGCGTGAGACCTTCTTCAAGCGCCAGCCGCACGTCCCGGTCACTTTTAGGACGCTTTCTGACACGTGCGTTCCGTAAGCCTCTCCAAGCACCACCGCAGCAACTGCTCCTGAGCCGCGTCGGGCTGCAAATCACGAAGCGCTTGAGCGAGCACGCGGCGCACATCGGCTTCGCCGAATCCGAGACCACGAAGCGCCTGGAATGCGCGGGTGTGCACCAAGGACGACGCGACCGATGGCGCGGAGCAGTACGGCGTACCATCCGCGTGACTGAACACGAGACCGCGCTCGGCGTTTGCAGTTTGGCCCGCGGTCACGCGCTGCTCGTTCTCCATGACCAACAGCGTCCCTTCGTGAATCGCTCGATGGTGCGCTCCGCACAAGGTGATCAAGTTACCAGCATCGCGGTCGCCGCCGTTTGCCTGGCCCATCACGTGATGGATGTCCACGAATCGTGCGTGGGTGCAGCCCGGCACGCGACAGCGATGTCGATCACGACGCAGCACAGCGCGCCGTACGGCAGGCGGCACTTCTTGGGTCGCACGCTCCGGTGAATCATCGGTAGCGGCGCCCACGTGGGCGTCCGGTATTCGCTGCGCATCGCAACCGGCCATGGCCATCACGGTCGGGGACACGTCGATGAGCTCACCGTCGGCGAGCTGCCTAGCGCGCTGGCACCCTTCGCAAACATCCAGCGCCACCTGATAGCTCGCCCGGCCCTCGACAGGACCGCCCAGCACGTGACGTGCGAGCAAAAGTAGTAGCGCGTCGTCGTCGAGGTGTTCGCCCGCCTCACGCTGCAGCAGGGCGATCGCGTCTCGAAAGCTGGCCAATGTTTCCGCCGAGACGTCGAAGCGGAGCACGTGCCGCTGCTGCCCCGGCTCCACCGGCGAGGCCGGCAGCGCGCCAGGAAGCCGGCCGGAAACGAGCTTCTCCACTTCGCGAACGGTGCGCCCGCTCGCCGCTTTCAGCCAAGTCTCCTCGGTTTCAGGCGTCGCGACCCGCGTGAGCTCACGCGCGTGGCTGTACGTCACCGTTCCCTGCTGCAGCCCACGAGCGGTCTCCGGCAAGCGCTGGAGTGCTTCCGCCACGCGGAGTTTGTCATGCGTGACGCGCGGCGCGTAGCCGAGCAACCGCTCCACGTATTCCGTGAAGCTGCCGTAACCAAAGTGCCGGTGCACATTCAACTGGCGCGCAGCAAGGAGCAGAGCGCCTTCCTCGAAGTCGAGCCGCGCGCGCGTCTTCGCGTGCGTCTCAAGCGCTTGATGCGTCTTTTGCCAGGATGCCTCCGCTTTCCCACAGTGCGCGGCGTTCAGCATGGCTCAGAAGTAGCACGCTGATCTTCAAGGCCCGCAGTGCCCCGCTGCAGCGACTCTGACGCTGGAAACGACTTTCGAGCCGCTCCAGCTCGTGAATGGCCGCGACAACGAACGTGGCGCGGCGCGAACGACAGGACGAGAGAACTGCGCCGCAAACCGCGAGGAGCCCGCAAATTTATCGTCAATCGAAATCGACGGTTTAGACCCGGTACATAGGTGATAGCTCGAGCCGCTAACATGGGTGACACGTTTGCAATGTTGCGCTGAGCGCGGGGGCTACCTGCTCATGCACTCCGCCGGCGCGCTCTGACGCCGCGGGGAGTCGTCTTCCTCAGCCGCATTCGTTCTTCGGATCCGAAGTCGGCGGCGGTTCTTCCCTTTCACGGCGCTACGTCGGCGCAACGGTGTGTAGTTCGCGTCCACCGCGACGGCGTGCTTTGAAGAGCCCGGGTGGCGCCTGCCAGTGCGCCTCTGCTCCCGCTCTTGAGTTTGCCATCACCTGCAAACGCGCCCACGTACGGAACGGTACATCGCGCTTTCGGGAGAAGCAGACCGCCAAATCATTCAGGTTTTTTAGTACGGAAACATACGTTGGCGCGGGGAGAGAAATACCGACCTCGCCGGACCGCGAACCAAGTGCACCTTACCGAGCGCCTTCTGCACGCGGGCGTCGAAATCAGGGCTGCGAAGTGCCAGCCCCCTCACCCTGCGGTGTTACTTGACCGGGTCGTGCCAGCGCGTGCCGGCGGAGAGGATGCGGTTGGCTTCCGCCGGCCCCCAGGTGCCCTTGGCGTACTCGTAGATGGGCGTGGCGTCGCCCAGGATGGGCTCCACGATGCGCCACGCGGACTCGACGCTGTCCACGCGGGCGAAGAGGTTGGCGTCGCCGCGGAACGCGTCGCCGATGAGGCGCTCGTAAGCGCCCATCTCGGCGGGGTTCTGCTGGGTGACGAAGAGCTCGGTGCAGTCCCCGGCCATGGCTTCGCCGGCGCGCTTGACGCGCGTGCCGATGGCGATCGCGAAGTCCGGCCCGAGACGGAAGCGGAGGTAGTTGCCGCGCATGGCGACCGCTTCTTTGAAGACCATGTGCGGAGGATGGTGGAGCTCGACGAGCACCTCCGTCACGGTGACGGGCAGGTTTTTGCCGGTGCGCACGTAGAAGGGGACGCCCTCCCACCGCCAAGAGTCCACGAAGAAGGAGATGGCGGCGAAGGTCTCCACGGTGGAGCTCTTGGCGACGCCCTCTTCGTCTCGATAGCCCTGGAACTGGCCGCGCACGCAGTTCTCCGGGGAGACGGTGCGGATCGCCTTGAGAAGCTGGGTCTTCTCGTCGCGCAAGGCTTCGCGATCGCCGGCGGGCGGCGGCTCCATGGCGAGGAACGCGACGACCTCCAAGAGGTGGTTTTGAACGACGTCGCGAATGGCGCCGGCTTCTTCGTAGAAGCGGCCGCGCCCGGCGACGCCGAACTTTTCCGCCATCGTGACCTGGACGCTCTTGACGTAGTTGCGGTTCCAGATGGGCTCGAGGAACGCGTTCGCGAAGCGGAAGTAGAGAAGGTTTTGAACCGGCTCCTTGCCGAGAAAATGATCGATGCGAAAGATCTTCGATTCGTCGAAGACCTTGTGGAGGGTGGAGTTGAGGACGCGCGCGGACGCGAGGTCCCGCCCGAACGGCTTCTCCACCACGACGCGCGCGCCCTGTGCGCAGCCGCTAGTGCCGAGCGCCTCCACGACGTTGGGGAACACGCTGGGGGGGATGGAGAGGAAGTACACGGGGCTCTTGGCGCCGGCCTCGCTGAGCTGCTGCTTGATCTTGTCGAACAGCTCTTGCTTCGTGTAGTCGCCGTCCACGTAGCGGAGGTTTTGGGCGAGGGTTCCGAACGCCTTTTCGTCCACCCCGCCGCCGAACTCCTGGATGCTGGCGCGGGCGCGCTCGCGCAGGTTCTCCAGGCTGGAGCCGCCGCGCGAGACCCCCACGACCGGGAACGGCGCGTGGCCGCGCTTCAGCATCCAGTGCAGCGCGGGGAAGATCTTCTTGAAGGCGAGGTCCCCGGTGGCCCCGAATAGAACGAACGCGTCGGAAACAGGCTCAGCCATGGCGGCTCCTTTATAGGGCAGCCCGAGCCATTTGCCGAGGCTGCCGAACGCGGGCTTCGACGCGAGGATTAGACAGGGGTGAGAAGGACCGGCGCCGGACCCGCCGCGCTGAGGGAAAATCCCGCGCAAAGGGACAAAGCCGCGCCGACGCTTCCTTTGGTCCCGTTCGGCCGCCGAGCTGTTATGCTTCCGCTTTGGAGCGGGGCTCAGCCTCGACTTATTCCAAGGGAGTCTCCGGCCGCTAATGACGGAAGTGCGCGATCGCCGTGACGGCAAGAAGAGTCCCCCGCGCTCGGGTACGGGCCGGGAAGAGCTGCGCAGCACTTGGTTTCGGCCCTATCTCCTGCGGCTCAGGGCCGAGCGGGGTG
The DNA here is from genome assembly GCA_004193285.1 of Myxococcales bacterium. Lineage (GTDB taxonomy): Bacteria > Myxococcota_A > Polyangia > Polyangiales > Polyangiaceae > PMG-095. The sequence goes on from SECP01000004.1 coordinate 120,210, forward strand.
AGGCCGCCCTGCGCGCGCTCCTCACTACCGCGGGCATTCCCATCGGCCTGATGAACGACGACGCCGGCTGGCTGTCCGTGAGCGCGGCCAAGCGGCTGCTCCGCGCGCTGGATTCGGCGCTCGGCCCCGGCGCCGTGAGCGACCGCGGCGCCTGGATGACTCACCCCGAGTCCCTCGGGGCGTACGTTCGCCTGCTGCGCGTCGCCTCCGCACCGGAGGACGCGTACCGCTACCTCGCCGCGAATGCTTCGGAGACCACCCGCGTCGGCACGTGTGACCTGAAGGCCTCCGGTCCGAGCTCGGCCGAAATCAACTACCGGCCTCGACAGGACAGCGAGGAGGGCCAAGGGGACGAGCTGCTCTGCGCGGCCAGGCGCGCGGAGCTCGCCGCCATTCCACTGATTTGGGGGCTCCCCGCCGCCGTGATCGAGCACCCTCGCTGCCTCGCCCGCGGCGACAAAGAGTGCCACTACCTGGTGCGGTGGAAGTTCGGGCAAAAGCGCTCCATCGCGCTCGGCGCGCTGCTCGGCGCAGCCGCGAGCGGCGGCGCGGTGATGATTTCCGGCAGCTTGCTCGGCGCAGGTATCGGCGCGGGCGTCGGGGGCGCGCTCGGCGCCGCGCTGGGTATCGCTTCGGAGCGGGTGTCGCAAGAACGCTCATTGCGCGTCTTCGAGAAGCACCGCATCGCGGCGCTCGAGCGCGGTCTGGAGGTGCGCGGGCACTTCAAAGAGCCAGCGGCAGGCGACATGGTCGGCAGCGTGCTCGGCGGCAAATACCGCATTTTGCGCAAGATCGGCTCCGGCGGCATCGGCGTGGTGTACGCGGCGGAGCACGTGGCCCTCGGTACGGAGGTCGCGGTCAAGGTGCTACGCGGCGCGGCCGCCATGGACGCATCGGAGATTGCGCGGCTGCGGCGTGAAGCGCGCGTTCAGGGCTCCATCGAGCACCCGAACGTGGTGCGCACCCTGGATTTGGACGAGCTGCCGGACGGCTCCATCTACGTCGTGATGGAGCTGCTGCGCGGGCATAGCCTCGCCACCTTGCTCAAGCATCAAGGCTTGGTCGCGCCCGGCTTCGCGATCCCGATGTTCGTGCAGGTGTGCCGCGCGCTGTGGGCCGCTCATCAGCTCGGCGTGGTGCATCGCGACTTGAAGCCCGGCAACATCTTCATCTGCGACGACAAGGTCGTGAAGGTGCTGGACTTCGGGATGAGCAAGTTCAGTGAGGCGGAGTCGCTCACCCAGGACGGTTACACCCTCGGCACGCCCGAGTACATGGCCCCCGAGCAGTGCATCGGCGCGCCGGTGGACGCGCGCACGGATCTCTACGCGCTCGGCGTGATGATGTTCGAAGCCATCACCGGGGACTTGCCGATCCGCGGGCGGAATCGGCGCGAGCTGCTGGAGCTGCACCAGCGCGCCATTCCGCGGACCATTCGCGAAACCCGGCCGGATTTGCCGCTGCCGGACGGCCTGAGCCTGGCCATCGCGCAGTGCTTGCGGAAACGCGCCGCCGAGCGGCCGACGAACTCGCGCGAGCTCGAGAAGGCGCTTGCGGTCATCCCGCTGGAGGGCTTGCCGGAGGACTACCCGAACGACATCCCGCGGCACTCTTCGGACGCGCCCTCGTCGCGCAGCTTGCCGGCCCCGCGCTGAGCTCGGCGCCTTGCCGGCGCATTATTTGCGGCAAAAGAGGCGATGGCCCCGCACCGGCCTGGCCACTATGCTTCGCCCGACATGAAGCGGCGCTCTTGGCTGGTCGGCCTCCTCGCCTTCTGCGGCCTCACTCAACAGGCTCAGGCCTTCACCCACGTCGTTACCGAGAAGGACACGCTCGCCTCGATCGCGGAGCGCTACTACGGGCGGATTCAGTTCGAGAAGCTGCTCGTCGCCGCCAATGATTTGGACGCGCGCGGCGGCTCGCCCATCGTCCGCGGCATGCGGCTGGAGGTACCGGCGCTCGGGCACCGCGTGGTGAGGCAAGGCGAAACGTGGGACACCTTGGCCGCGGAGCTGCTCGGCTCGCCCAAGCGCTCGGACGTGCTGTCGATGGCGAACGACTCCAGCCCGTGGCTCACCCCAGAAGAGGGCGCGGAGATCATCGTGCCGTTCAACCTGCGGGTCCTGCCCGACACGAACGACACGCTCATCACCATCGCCTATCGGTTCTACGGGGACATGAACCGCGCCTGGGTGCTGGACCGCTACAACGCCTTGAACGGGCGAAAGCTGCAGCCGGGCGACGCGGTGCTGGTCCCGCTCACCGAGCTGCCGCTCACCGACGCGGGGCGGCAAGCCGCGCGTGCTTCCGCCGGGGCCGCCTGCTCGGAGGCGCAGGGAGAGACGCGCTCGGTGCAGAAGAAGGTCGCGCAAGAGCTGCCGGCACTGCTCGCGGATATTCGCAACGGCCGCTACGTGGACGCGGTCGCGCGCGGAACGCGGTTCCTTGCCTCTGCGGAGCTGAGTGAGCCGCAGGTCGCGCTGGTGCACCGGCAGCTGCTGGAAGCGTACGTGGCGCTGGAAGCGACCGGCTTGGCCACCGCCGCGTGCGCGGAGTGGCTGAAGCGCACGCCCGGCGCGAGCTTGTCGCCGGTCGACCTCTCCCCCAAAATCCTCGCCGTCTGCGGTCGCGCCCAGTGACCGAGCTTCGGTCCAAGCTCGACTGGGGCGCGTTCGCACCCCTGCGGCTCAAGGCGCGCAGCGTGGCGGACGGCGTCTACGCAGGCAGCCACAAAAGCCCGCGCAAGGGCTCGGGGGTGGAGTTCGGCGGGCACCGCGCCTACGTGCCGGGCGACGACCTCCGCTACATCGATCGCCACGCGCTGATGCGCCACGGGGACCTGCTCATCCGCGAGTTCGAGACCGAGACCGACCGCGACCTGTGGCTCTTCGTGGACGCCACGAAGTCCATGTCCTACGTAGGCCCTGGCGCACCGGGCCCGAAGTACGGCTTTGCGGCCTTGCTCGCGGCCGCGCTCGCCTACATCGCCGTGCGCACGGGGGACCGCGTCGGTTTGGACTTCTTCGGCGGCAAGAACGCGCGCCCGCTCCCGCCCCGCGCCGGGCGGGACGCCTTCGAGCGCGTCGTCGCGGCGCTGGAAGACGTGGAGCCGGACGGGGATTTGAGCCAGCACCGCGACGTGGTGGACCAGGCGCTCGGTCGAGCCCAGCGCTCGGCTCGGCGCGGCGCGATTCAGGTCGTGCTCACGGATCTTCTGGACCTGCCGAGCGGCAGCTTGTCCTCGCTCACCTCGCTCACGACACGCGGCCGCAGCCTCTCCGTCGTGCAGGTGCTGTCTCCGGCGGAGCGGGACTTTCCGTTCGAAGGCGCGGTGCAGCTGCGCGCCCTGGAGGGCAACACGGTGGTGGAGACAGACGCGGCGCAGGCGCGCCAGCGGTACTTGGCCGCGCTCGCAGACGCGCAGCAAAAAGCCGCGCAAGAGCTCACCCCACGCGGCGGGCGCCTCATCACCTGCGCCACCACGGATGCCCCGGAGGTCATGGTGCGGCGCATCTTGAGCCTGGGCATGGAGCCGAGCGAATGAGCTTCGTCACCATCCTCGCCCTCGGTCTTTCGCTGCTCGTAGCGGCGCCCACGCTGGCGCACCTGCTGCGGCGCGGCCGCGCCAACGAGCAAGCCTTTCCCCCCGCAAGCCTGGTGCCGGTAGCGCGCGCCACCGCGAGGGAGCGCAGCCGCCTGGAAGACCGAGGCATGCTCCTGCTGCGCGCGCTGATGGTGCTGTGCTTGGCGGTGCTGGGGGCGGGACCGCTCGTCCGCTGCTCACGGGTCGCGCTGGGCCGGAGCGGCGGCGCGTCCGTCGCGATCGCGATCGTGATCGACGACTCGGCGAGCATGAAGACGCAGCTACCGGGCGGCAAAACGCGCTTCGCGCGGGCGACGGAGGGCGCGCGCGAGCTCCTCGCCTCCGCCCGGGACGGAGACGCGGTCGCGCTGGTGCAAGCCGGCAAACCCGCGCGCGTCACCCTCGCCGCCGGTACGGATTTGCAAGCGGCGAGTAAGGCCGTGAGCGAGCTGACCCCGAGCGACCGCGCCACCGATCTGGACGGCGCGATTGCGCTGGCTCGCGCCGCGTTGAGCAGCCTGCCTCACAAGGACAAGCGGGTGGTGCTGCTCAGCGATCTGGCCGGGGAGCTGCCGAAGGACCCGGGCAAGGACGTGTGGGCGGCGCTGCCGGAGCTAGCGAACAAGGTGGACGACTGCGGCGTGCTGCGCGCCGAGCAGAGCGGGCCTCGCGTCTCGGTCACCCTCGCCTGCTCGAGTGAGCAAGCCGCCAAAGGCCGAAGCGTGCGGCTCGTCGGCAAAGATCCGGCGCTCAAGACCGAGATGCGGCTGGTCGTGCAGCGAGGCGAGCAGACGCTCACGTTGGAGGCGAAGCCGAACGTTGCCACTAGCGTGGAGCTCACCGGGCAGGATCAGAATCCGGCCGACGATCGCGCGGAGATTGCGCCCGAGTCGCGCGCTTTGTCGCTCGCGGTGCATGCGGACAGCGAGCGCGAAGCGGTCGTCACTGGCGGCGCGCCGGTGCTGGAGCAAGCGCTGCACGCGCTGTCGACGGGCGTGGCGGTGCGGCCGTTGGCGGAGCTCCCGCGCGAAGCGGCCGAGCTCGACGACGTCGCCGCGCTCTTCGTGGACGACCCGCCCGGCCTCACCCCCGAGACCCGCAGCGCTATCGATACCTGGCTCGAGCAGGGCGCGGTGGCCGCGCTGTTCATCGGTGAGCGCGCGCACGATACGCAGCTCGGCGCGAGCTTGGAGCCGTTCTTGCGCGGCGCGGTGGACTGGGAACCGAACGCCGCCGGCCTCAACGTGGACGTCGGCTCGTTCGGCTGGCTGGGCGCCGAAGCGGAGAGCCTGACCGCGCTGGGCGCGAAAGGGCGCGCGCGTTTGGATAGCGCGCTCCTCCCGGGAGCGGAGGTCGTCGGCCGCTGGGGCGACGGCAAGGTGATGGTCGCGCGCCAAGAGCGAGGGCGCGGCTTGCTGTTCAGCGTGGGTCTACCGGTTTCGGTGGAGCTGAGCGACTTGGCGCTGCGTCCGGCGTTCCTCTCGCTGCTGGACCAGATGGTGAGCGAGGCGCTGAGGCGTCGCGGGCCGCGCGAAAGCGTGGCCGGGACCGAGTGGTGGTTCCCGCCGAGCGGCGCGCTGCAGATCAGCGGCACTGGCGGCGCGCTCCCGACGCGCGAGGCGGACGGGCAGCGCGTGGCGACGCCGGAGTCGGCCGGCCGCTACCAGATCGCCCTGAACGGTAAGACCGAGACGCGCTTCATCACCTTGCCGCCAGAAGAGATCCTGACGCCGCCGCACCAAGACCTGCCCAGCGACTGGAAGCCGAGCCAAGCAACCGCGGCGCCCCAGGTCGACGCATCGCCGGAGCTCGGCTGGTTCTTGCTCGCGCTGGTCGCGCTGGAGATTGCGGTCCGGATCTGGCGGCTCACGCGCGAGCGGCGTGCGCACGGTGCTATACAGCCGACCCTGCCATGACGGACGCCATCCAGTCGCCCCAGCAAGAGCTCGCCCAGCGCTTTCAGCAAGCCGTCGCCAAGGCCTTCGGCCCGGAGCACGCGGGCATGGATCCCTTGGTGCGCCGCTCGGATCGCGCGGATCTTCAAGCCAACTTGGCGATGAGCCTGGGCAAGGCACTAAAGAAGCCTCCCCGCGAGGTCGCCCAGGCGCTGCTGAGCGCGCTAGACGCGGCGGACTTGTGCGAGAAGCTGGAGATCGCCGGCCCCGGCTTCATCAACGTCACGCTCAAGAACGAGTACCTGAACGGCCTCCTCACCCGCACCTTGGGCGACGAGCGGCTCGGCGTGCCGACGAGCCCGGAGCCACAAACGGTCGTTGTCGACTACGCGAGCCCCAACGTCGCCAAAGAGATGCACGTGGGGCACCTGCGGCCGTGCGTCATCGGCGACTGCTTGGTACGCGTCCTGGCTTTCGCCGGGCACCGCGTGATCCGGCAGAATCACATCGGCGATTGGGGCACCCCGTTCGGCATGCTCATCGAGCACCTGTTGGATCTGGGAGGAGCCGACCAAGCCTCCGAGCTATCCCTCGGCGAGCTGGACGCTTTCTACAAAGCCGCGCGGAAAAAATTCGACAGCGACGAGACGTTCGCGGAGCGCGCCCGGCAGCGAGTCGTCTCCCTCCAGGGTGGGGACGAGCCGACGCTCGGGCTGTGGCGCGTGCTGGTGGAGGCGTCCACGCAGAACTTTCAGAAGATCTTCGCGCGGCTCGGCGTCACCATGCAGCCGCAGGACACGCGCGGGGAGAGCTTCTACAACGTCTTTTTGCCGGAGATCGCGCACGATCTGCAGTCTCGCGGCATCGCTCAGGTTCAGGAGGGCGCTCTGTGCGTGTTCCCGCCCGGGTTCAAGAACCGCGAAGGCGAACCGCTTCCGGTCATCGTCCGCAAGTCGGACGGCGGCTTCGGCTACGCCGCGACGGACTTGGCCGCGCTCCGGTTCCGCGCGCAGGAGTTGCGCGGTGACCGGCTGCTGTACGTCGTAGGCTCGCCTCAGGCGCAGCACTTCGCGATGGTCTTCGCAGCCGCGCGGCTCGCCGGGTACGTCGGCGAGCACGTGCGCACGGAGCACGTGGGCTTCGGCTCGGTCCTCGGCCAGGACCGCAAGATGATGAAGACACGCAGCGGCGACACGCTGCGCCTCTTGGAGCTGCTGGACGAAGGTAAGGAGCGCGCGCTGGCCGAGCTGAACGAGCGGGCAGACCTGCCGGCGGAAGATCGCGTCGCGCTCGCGGTCAGCCTCTCGCTCGCGGCCATCAAGTACACGGACTTGTCGAGCGACCGCATCAAAGACTACGTCTTCGATTGGGACCGCATGCTCGCGGCGGAGGGCAACACCGGGCCGTACCTTCAGTATGCCCAGGCCCGGCAGTGCTCGATGCTCCGGAAGCTCGAGCCGGGCGAGGTCATCGACCCAGCCGCGATTCGGATCCAGCACGACCGTGAACATACGCTCGCGCTGCTCTTGCTCGGCTTCGGCGCCGCGGTGACGGACGTGGAGGCTTCGCTCGAGCCGCACAAGTTGTGCTCGTACCTTTACGAGCTGGCCAGCGCCTTTAGCTCCTTCTACCAAGAGTGCCCGGTGTTGAAAGCCGGCACGGCGGAGTCTCGCGCCTCGCGCGTTGCCCTGACCGAGCTCACGCGCCGCGTGCTGGTTCAAGGCATGCAGCTACTGGGTATCGACGCGCCAGCGCGGATGTAGGGCCCTTCCGAACCGCCGGGGGCCGTGATAGTCGGCGAGCCATGCGTTTTCGTCCGCTCGCGCTTGCTCTCGCGCTCCTGGGTGGCTGCAGCTCTGCTGGCCCTTACGGCTACAGCCGCACGTACAGCGCGCTCGACGCGGAGGAGGACGCGGCGGACGGCGCGCGCGAGTACGACCCGGTCATGGCCGAGCGCGACAAGGCGGAGTGGAAGAAGGCAAAGATCAGCGTGTTCGGCGTCGTCAACAAACGCGCGGAAGGCCCCGGCGGTACCGCCTACGTCACGCTCAGCGTGCGCACCTTGGAGGCGCGCAACCTTTGCGAGCAGATGGAAGAGGAGTCGTGCCGGGTCACCGTCGGCCAGAACGAGTTCGCGGTCGTGCACGCCCTGCTCAAGCTCGCTCCGAAGGACGACTTGGGAGACAAGAGCCTGAACCGCGGCTCGCTCGTGCGCGTCCTAGGAAAGCTGACGGACGAAGTGGACCCTGAGGATGGCACGCCGGTTTTCAAGGCGGAGTACTACCGCCACTGGCCGCGCAACTTCTTCGTCACCACCGCCAGCCGACCCGACATGCCGATGTGAACGGCGGGCTAAAGTCGCCCGAGCGACCAGCCCATGTAGTAGCTGAAAACGACCGCGGTCCCGCCCTCACGCTCGGACTTGCTGACGCCGCACGAGGTGGTGATGCCGCCGGTGTTGGTGATGCAGCTGCTGCGTGCGGAGCCCCCGCTCGCATGGCCGATGGACAGCTCGAAGCCAACTCGCAAGTTTCGGGACGTGGTCCACTCGAACGGTAGGCCCAGGACAATGGCGGTGCCGTAATCCTCCACGTCCGTGCGGACGAAGCCGACGTTCGGGCCGAACACGAACGAGCGATCGTTCGACACCACGAGCCCTAGCGAGGCGCCGTACAGGACGCTCATACGGCGGGACGGCTCGGTGCTCGTCACCCGGAAGGTTCCGCCGCCACCGCCGCCGAAACTGCTGCCGTCCGCGTCTGCGTCGTCGCGCACCACCTCCGTGGGCGCCACCAAGCGCGCCGAGAGCCGCAAGTGCTCGAAGAAGTAGCCGCCCGCCTGCACGCCGAAGTTCAGGAAGTTTCCGACCCGATCTTTCATGTAGAAGCTGGTGAACGAGAAGTCCACCCAGGGTGACGAGCGCGCCACGAAGTCCGGATCCGGCATTTTCACGCGGAGGTTCGCCTTGCTCGGCGGCTTCAGCGCCTCCAGCTCTTCGCGCGTGCGCAGGAACCCGGGTCGCTGCGAGGGCGCGGTGGGAGGCGGCGGATTCAGCGGCGGCGGTTCCGCCAGCGCGGGGGACGATGCCGGAGCCGGAGCCGGAGCTGGAGCCGTGGGCTCAGCGGCCGGCGGAGGGGTCGCGGGCGCCTCTTCCAACTGGACCGGCTCGGGCGCCGACTGGGCGCGCGCGGCCGTGCCGAAAGAAAACAGCGCCGAGACCGCGAGCGCTGCCACCGAGCCCAAAACCGTTCGCCCCATGCCGCAGCAGCATCGCCAATAGCGCTGCGTAGTCAAGCCGGGAGTGGTATGGACGTGCCGCCCGTGGCCGCTCATTCCCGTTTTTCGCGCTTCTTCGCCCCCGCCCTGCTCGCCCTCTCCGTTTCGGGCGTCGCAACCCAAGCGGCGGCTACCGTCGTGGAGCGCATCGTGGCCACCGTCGGCGAGCGCGCCATCCTTCTGAGTGACCTGCGGCGCCGCGCGGAGCCGTTCATGCTCCAGGTTCAGCAAACGGTGCCGAGCGGTGCCCAGCGCAACGCGGCCATCTCCCAGGTGTACAAAGCGGTCCTGCAGAAGATCGTGGACGAAGAGCTGATGGAAAAGGCGGCCTTGCAGGCCAAAGTCACCATCACCGCCACTGAAATCGACGAAGCGCTCAAGCGCGTCGCGCAGCAGAACAAGCTCACGGTCGAGCAAGTCGTGAGCGAGGCCGAGCGGGCCGGCATGCCCCAAGCCAAGTACCGGGAGGAGCTCCGCCGCCAGCTGCTGGAGGCCAAGCTCATGAACGTGCGCTTGCAGGGCCGCATCCGCATCACGGAAGAGGACCTGCGCGCCGCGTACCAGAAAATCGAGCAAGAGGAGCGAGGTCAGCTCGGCGTTCGCCTGGCCGTCATCGTCATCCGCGGCGCCACCCACGGGGCGGACGGCGCGCGTAAGCTCGCCAATGAGTCGGCCGCGCGTCTTCGCCGCGAGGATTTTGCCAGCGTGGCCCGCGCCGTCTCCGAGGACGCGACCACGCGCGCGAGCGGGGGCGCGCTCAACAAGGCCCAGCCCGCCGCCCTCCCGCCGGACATCGCGCGCGCCTCGCTCAACCTCGCTGTCGGTCAGTTCTCCCAACCGCTGCGCAGCGGCGCGGACTACATCATCGTCAAAGTGCTCGAGCGCGACCCCTCGAACTTGCCGGATTTCGACTCCGCCAAGCGCGAGCTGAGCGAGCGCGTCTATATGGACAAGATGGCTCAGGCCAAGCGCAGCTGGCTGGACAACCTCCGGCGCCAGCAGCACGTCGACGTGCGGCTCTGACACTTTGTCAGGGCCGTGCGGCCGCTCGCCAAGCTGGCGCGGGGCGGCTCAGCCGCGTCTTCGCTAACGCCAGTCCGGGCGCGGCTTTTCGAGGCCTGTCGGCTGTGATTGCAGCGTGGCACGCCGTGTGCTCATAAAGCCTCGTTCGCATGCGCCTCCACCGACTCCTCGTCGCCCTGCTGTGCCTCGCCACGCTCGGGCTAACGGCCACGCCAGCTCAAGCCGCCGGCACGCTCACGGTCAGTACCGTCCTTTGGAAGGATCGCCCCAACCAGCAGCTCAAAAGCGACACCCTGAACCGCGCGGATTGCTTGGCCGACGTGAAGGCCTCGGTCACCGCGGCGGTCGCCAATGTTCCTGCTACCGGCGTCACGTTCGAGATCTGGTCCGGTACCGGGTGCGACCAGCAGGTGAATCGCGCCGCCACATCCACCAGCCGCACCTGCTCCAGGGTCGCGACGCTCGGCAACCCGGTGAATCAAACGATCACGATCGCCTTCCGCGACCTGATCAAAGCCTACGGCGACGACAGCCCCGCAACGGCCGAGGTCTGCGATCTGAACGTCGCGGGCGGCCTCATCACCCGGACGCTGTACTTCATCATCATCGACAGCTCGTTCAATTCGGCCATCACCACGACCCCGAGCTGGGCGTTCAAATACGACATCAAGGGGCCGCCGCCGCCCACCGGCGTCACCGCGAGCCCGGGTGACGAAACGCTGGTGACGACCTTCACGCCCCCCGCGAACGAGCCCAACCTGCTTCGCTATCGCTTCTATTGCAGCGCCAAGGGGGCGAGCCCGGTCGCAGCCGGCGGCAGCAGCGCCACCGGCGGCACCGACGCCGGCGGAACCGACACCGGCAGTGCCACTGGCGGCACGGACATCGGCGGTACCGACACCGGTGGAACCGACACCGGTGGCATGAGCACTGGCGGCACCGACACCGGTGGCACTGACATCGGCGGCACGGGCACCGGCGGCACCGACACTGGCGGCACGAGCACTGGCGGTACCGACATCGGCGGCGTCGGGGGCTCCATCGCCCTCGCGATTGCAGGAGCCGGAGGCTCGTCGGGTGCGGGAGGCTCGTCGGGCAGCAGCGGTAGTACGAGCACGGCCGGTACTGCAGGCACCGGCGTGGTGATCGACCAAAACTGTCAGTCCGCCACCCTCATCCCGGGTGAGGACGTGCCGGCGGGCGCTTTCGAGTGCGGCGAGGTCGGCGCGACGGGCGCGAAAGGCGGGGAGACGAACCCGGATTTGACCAACGGTGAAGAGTACGTGATCGGCGTCGTCGCGGAAGACAACGTGAACAACCTCGGCAAGCTCTCGAACCTCGCCTGCGCGACCCCGAAGGACGTGCGCGGCTTCTTCGAAAACTACCGCAGCTCGGGCGGCGAGGCGGGCGGCGGCTACTGCAGCTTCGCCCCTGCTCGCCGGTCCGGCATTGCCGCGCTACTCGCGCTCGGCGCCGGCGCTCTGGTGCTTCGTCGGAGGCGCAAGTGAGCGGCAAGCTAGGCCGGCCGCTCGCGGCTGCCTCTACGTTCGTCAGTCTCGCCCTCAGCAGCGTCCCCGTGCTCGCGCAAGGGGTGGACGACCTGGGCACCTACGGCGTCCAGCGGGGCCGCCAGTCGGAGTCCCCTCAGGAGGCGGCATTCGAGCTGCGCGTCGGCCGCTACGTGCCGGACGTGGATGACAGCGTAGACGGGTCGCCGTTCCAGGACACCTTCGGCAGCTCCAACCGGTACTTCATGGGGGCGGAGATAGACTGGCAGCTGCTGCGCATCCCGCATTTCGGCACCCTCGCCCCTGGCATCGGCTGGGGCTACACGAAGTTCAGCGCTAAGGCCGTGTTTGCAGACGAGAGTGGCCCCTCTGCCTCCAAAACCCGCCTCAACATCATGCCGATGTACCTGGTAGCGGTCGGCCGCGCGGACTTCCTGATGCGAGACTTTCGCATCCCGCTCGTGCCCTACGCCAAGCTCGGCGTGGGCTACGCCATGTGGTGGTCGTCGGACGGCAAGCGCAGCGCAGAGTACGAAGGGGAGAAGGGGCGCGGCAGCTCCTACGGCCTCACCTACGCCCTCGGCGGCATGTTCCTGCTAGACGTGCTGGATCCGGACGACGCGGTGTCGGCCGACGGCCTGATCGGCATCAACAATTCCTACGTCTTCGCGGAATGGTTCCGGCCCCAGCTGGACGGCTTTGGCTCGAACAAGGTGCTGAACGTCGGCAGCAGCAGCTGGGTCATCGGCCTCGCGCTCGAGATCTGAGCCGCTTTCCCCTGGGGTCCGTTTCCCAGGGGGAGGCCTAGCCTGGAGCGCGGGCAGCTGCCCGCGCCAGCGCCGCCCGGCGCGGGGGTCAGCTGGCGCGGAGCAGGCGGTCGATGTGCTTCTGCTCCCACGTCAGTGCGCGGGAGAGCTGCTGGAAGTCCCGCTCACGGCGCTGGAACTCCGGCGGGTGCAGGAGCACACGCCCGCCGACTCGGGCCTCGGGCACGAGGTGGTGCAGTAGCTCGTGGTAGACGACGTACTGCACGAAGTAGCGAGGCACCCAGCGCTGGTCCAGCACCGGGTGGATGCGGATGAGCCGCTCCGTGGCGCTGTAGCTCCCCAGCTTGATGCTGGTGCGCTGCCCGGCGGCGCGCGGCTTGGTCTTGCGTCCCCAAGTGATGAGCACGTCGCTCACCGTGCCGGCGAAGTAGCGCTGGTTCACGTCGTGCAAAAGGCCTTCCAAGTCGTGCACTTGGCCGGCAGTGACCAACTTGCCCGGCGCCTTACGCGACGCGCGGATGCGGTGCAGGTTCTGCTCGATGAACTCGCCCACGACCTGCGAGGCGTCCCGGTCCGCATGCACCACGTAGGCAACCAGCGCGGTCTTCACGCGCTCCTCGGCGCCGAGGAACATCATGTGCAGGCGCACCCGCAGGCGACCGCTCGAGCGCGTCTGCGTGACCATGCGGCGCAGGTTGTCGGTGACGCCGAGCTGAACCGGACCTCCGAACGCGAGCTCCAGCCGACGCTCGAGCGCTTGGCGCGCGCCCTCGTGAATGAAGATCTGCGGTCCCTTGGCGAGGCCCTTGATGGGCAGTGAGATCGCCTGTTGTGGGATACGCACGGCAGCCGTCGCCATTCTTGGCGCCGACGCAGTCGCGCGGGCGCGACCGAAGCGACCAACGGGAGCGGGATGCCAGGGGAATCTGAGCTGCGGGGACATCGAAAACCAGACCGTTCTGGCTTCCCTAGGGGTCACGGTTGAGGCCGTCAAGGAATGAAGTTTCTTCCAGTGATTACGAGGGTTTGAGCTCAAGGACCGGGCCCGATGGATCCGGGATTCGTAAGTGCGCGTCCCGAAAACGGTTCCCCCTCTTCGGCCCTTCGGCCCTCGCAGGAATTGGGGCGTTAGGAGGTCGTCGTCGCCCCCGCGGCAAACGCGTCCAGGGGAGAGCAAATTGGGGGAAGCAGACCCCATTTACGGGCCGTTTCCGAGCGCGACGGCTTACCGAGCCGCTTTGATCCGCCATTCGGTGCGCCCCACCGCAAGTCGTATCGACCCCTCAGAAACACACCGGCCGGCGCCGTCCAGCTGCAATGGACGACGCCGGCCGCTGCCTGGGATCGATCACGGCGTGCCCGCTCCGGCGACACTCACCCTCTTCACAGAGCGAGCATTGCCGGTTGCAGGCGCACCGTCTGAAGCGCCTCGAGGGCGCCCGTCAGTTCAGCTCGGGCGAGCGTTGGGCGGGCGCTTGGCACCGTTCGGAGGCGCAGCGCCACCAGCCTTGGGATCGGATGCCGGCCCTGCGCCGGCTTCACCTTTTCCCGGCTTGGCACCTTCCGGCTTGGCATCGGCCGCGCTCGGCTTCGGGGCGGGCGTTCCCCCCGTCCCCGCGGCCACGTCACCTGCCGGGCCGCCGCGCTTCAAGCCGTGGTGCTCCATCACCTTCGTGACGACCTTCTCCATCAACGCGGGTTGCTGCTCCAGGTAGTTGCGAGCGTTGTCTCGGCCCTGCCCGATGCGCTCGCCGTCCATGGAGAACCACGCGCCGCTCTTTTGAATGATGTTCGCATCCGCGCCCATATCCACCACCTCACCCGAACGGCTGATGCCCTGACCGTACAGGATGTCGAACTCCACCTCGCGGAAGGGCGGCGCCATCTTGTTCTTCACGACCTTCACGCGGGTGCGGTTGCCGACCACGACCATGTCTTTACCGGGCGGGCCGGCTTCCTTGATGGCGCCGATACGCCGCACATCCAAGCGTACGGAGGCGTAGAACTTGAGGGCGTTGCCGCCCGTCGTCGTCTCCGGGCTGCCGAACATGACGCCGATCTTCATGCGGATCTGGTTGGTGAAGAAGATCATGCACTGCGAGCGGTTCACGGAGCCCGTGACCTTGCGCAGCGCCTGGCTCATCAAGCGAGCCTGCAGGCCGACATGCGAGTCGCCCATGTCCCCTTCGATTTCCGCCTTCGGGACGAGCGCGGCCACGGAGTCCACCACCACCAAGTCCACCGCGCCGGAGCGGACGAGCATGTCCGCAATCTCGAGAGCCTGCTCGCCGTAGTCCGGCTGGCTGATGAGCAGCTCGTCCGTCTTCACGCCGAGCTTCTTGGCGTACCCTACGTCTAGCGCGTGCTCGGCGTCGATGAACGCGGCCACACCGCCTTGGCGCTGGACGGAGGCGATGGCGTGCAGCGTGAGCGTCGTCTTACCGCTCGACTCCGGCCCGTAGATCTCCACGATGCGGCCGCGCGGGTAGCCGCCGATGCCGAGCGCGATGTCCAAGCCGAGCGAGCCAGTCGGGATGACTTGAACGTCCCCACCGATCTTTTCGCCGTCCTTGAGGCGCATGATGGCGCCTTCACCGAACTCCTTCTGTACGCTGGCAATCGCTAGCTCGAGCGCTTTGCTTTTCGGCTTGTCGTCCATAGGTGCAGCTCCTAACAGCGGAGCCGCGTGCGGGCTCCAGTGAATCTCACCAACGTCTCTCGGCGTCGTTGGACCCACTTAGTACTGTTCGACTGTTCAGTTGTCAACTGAACGCCGGACGTAGGTTGTCACAGCTCGCAAGCCCTCGTAAGCACTGTCTAAATCGCAGTGGGGGCGATGCTGCTGCCGCGCTCCGGGTGGAGTCCTCGGACTGGGCACGGCGCTCGCAAAGTCTTCCGCATTCCGATGACGATCCCCACGACGCCCGGCAATCCGCCTCTCCCCGAACCCACGCCGGCAGAAGTGCCGCTACCCGATATCCCCGCCGAGGCGCCACCGCACGAGCCGCCACTGGAAGAACCGCCGCCGCGCCACGACCCGGACCCGCTCACCCCTCCCGCGCCCATCGAGGAGCCGCCACTGCCGATGCCTCCCGGCGAGCCGCCTCCTGGACCGGCCGTGTTCGGCGGCGAAGCCGTCGCCTTCTGAATCTTAGCGAGCGGCGCGCCGACGGCGGAGCTCCTCACTTGCTCCGCTCGTCGGCGCTGGCGAGCTCAGTGACCGCGGGCGCGATGCTGGCGCGCAGGACTGCGCACACTGCTGGTGGCAGTACCGCCGCGGCGTTCCGAGCGCTCACGACCGCCTCGCAGCTCCGGTGCGCCCGTGCCGACGCTCCGGGTCACACCGTCGCGAGCGAGGGAGCCCGCCCCCTCCGTGCGTAGCAGTCGATTCCAAAGGGGCGGTATCACCTCCGTCTTCGGCACGAACCAGGCATCCTTGCCGGCGTAGCTCTCCTCGGGAGCGACGAATGGGCCGCGAGCGGGCTCCCGCAAGTCCAAGTACGTGGCCCCGGGTGCCAGACGCGACCCAGGCACGACCACGCGAACTTGCCTGAGCTCGTCGCTGGTGAACCCTCCAAGGGCCCGGACGACATCCTTCAGCTCGGAGGCGGGGCGCGTCTTGGGCTCGGTGGCGCGGGCGGTGCCGCGCGTGCGGACTGCGTCGACGCCCGGGCTCAGCTCCCGCTCGAGCTCCTCGGGGTGCTTGGCGCGATCCTGCGGCTTGGCTTGGGGGAGATTGCTCTTGGTCGGCATGACTCTTCTCCGTAGGTGCTAGCTGCGTTCGTTCAGCGGACCGCGCTCCGTGCGGCGCGAGCCTCGGGGGAATGCACGCGCCGCACCTGGCGGCGCTGCAGGTTCGTGGCGAGCTTGATATGGCCGTTGCTTCCCCGCGTGGATTTGCGCGACGGCGTGCCGTTCGCCGAATCCTCGAGCGCCGGCCCGCCCTTCACATGCGACGCGGCCGTCTTCAAGTTGCGCGCGGCCGTGCCGCTGACGCCTTCTTTGTTGTTCGTGCTCTTGGTGCGCGAAGACGAGCGCTTGGGGTTCGATGACTGGTTCTCGCGCTGCGTGTCTGCCTTGAAGGTTTCTGCTTTGGTAGCCATGCCCAATTCCGTTGCACGTACGATGCCGAAACACGGCGTCTCGGCTGCCCCGTACGTGATTTGTCCCTCACCCGTTCGAGATGCGGCTCGCTGAAGAGACGATGGCTCGACGCATCGCACTTCGCTCACGGGCACGCTGGTTGCACCGCCCAGGGCTCATGTCCAAAAACATCAGCCGGCTCGCGCTTGCGGTGCTGGTCGCGACTGCCTGCAACCGGAGCGCCCCGACCCCTACCGAGGACGACGACGCGAGCCAGCACGGCGGCCCCACTCATCCGGACACCGCCACTGCCTCTTTGGCCACGGGCGTGAACGACGCGATGCGCGCGGCGGACACGAGCGGCGTGGCGACCGTAGACAGCGCCGCTGCGGGGAGCGGCGGCGGGGCCCTGCCGCCGCACGGAGGGACGAGCGCGACTGGCGGCACGCGCCATGGCGACGGGGGTACCGGCATCCGCTAACGTGTACCCCGCCGCGACGTGTGTGAGCTTACGCGGCAGAGGCCGTTTCTAGCGCTAGCTGAGCGGCATACTCTTCGAACGAGCGCGGCGCGCGCCCGAGCACGTCTTGCACCCCGCCAGCCACGCTCGCCAGGTAGCCCGCGCGGATGGCTCCGTGCAGCTCCAGTAAACCCGCCACCATCCACGGCGGCATGCCCGTCGCTGCCATTCCCTCCGCGGCCGCGGCGTCCGGCACGTCCACATACGTGACGGGTCGAGAGAGCGCGGCCGACAGCGTCGCCGCGACGGCCGCGTCGTCGAGCGCGCGCGGTCCGGTGAGTGGGTAAGCCTTGCCGGCGTGTCGATCTTCCAACAGCGTGCGAGCCACTACTGCGCCGACGTCCGCCACGTCCACCCAGCTGACTTGGCCGCTGCCATGGGGAAGGAAGAATGGTCCCCCCTGCGCGGGATTGACCCCGTAGTGCTTGACGAAGTTCTGCATGAAGGCAGTCGACCGAACGAAGGTCAGGGCGGCCCCCGAGCTCTCGAGCGCGCGCTCGGACGCTCCATGCAGCTTTTGAAAACCGATTCCGTGCTCCAGCTCTGCGCCCACCACCGAGAGCTTGACGATGCGCTGCACCTTGGCGGCCTTCGCAGCCTTCGCAAACTCCATCGTATACTCCAGCTGGCGCTCGGAGACGGGCGTGAGCAGGAATGCGGCACTCACGCCTTGCAGCGCGGCCCCGTAAGAGGCGGGCTGATCGAAATCGAAAGGGACCACGCTCGCTGCTTGCACGCGGCCCGGCTCGCGCACTCCGACTCGAAACGGCGCGCCCTCCGCTCGCAGAGCCGCAGCGGTCGCCGCACCAACCGTACCCGTGACACCCGTCAAGAAGATCATGCGCTCACCTCGGACCGGACTTCATCACAGCCCACGGCGCTCCAGCAATCGCGAGTTTCAGCTAACCGGCGCCGCTACGTTTCCAAACGGGTTCCAAATAACAGCTCTTGGCAGCGTGTGCGTCGGGGCATATCCTCCTAGGAGGCGAATCGTGACGACGGAAACCACGCTGATGGATGGGGAAACGTCCGAGCAAGAGAGCGGTTTTCACCTGCTCGTCATGACTCCGGATGCATTCGCCACTTACCCGCTACTCCCGGGTTGCTGCTTCACCTTCGGTCGGGCCAGCTCGTCCTCCGTGCGCTTGGATGATCCCAAGGTTTCCAGAAACCACGCCTCCGTTTACCTCACGGATCAGATAAGCATCGAAGATTCCGGGAGCAGAAACGGAACGCGAGTACAGGGGCTGAGCATTCCCCCTGGCAAGCGGGTTCCGGTGATGCCGGGGCAAGCGATCGAGATCGGCAGCGCCGTCTTGGTCGTACTCCGCCAGTCCACTGATTGCGGTCCACGTCGGCTCTGGTCACACCAGTACTTTCTGACGCGCCTGCACGCTGAATGTTTGGCAGCGTCGGGCGCGGCGGTGGGGCCCGCCGTGATTCGCGTGCGCCTGGAGGACCCAGGAATTTGGAACGACGTGCTTCCCATCTTGGTGACCAGCTTTCCGCCGCCGCACCTGCTCGCCGCGTACGGTCCCGGCGAGTACGAGGTCCTCGTAGCCGGTAAGACGGTCGGGGGTGCGGAAGCCATGTCGCTCGCGCTGTCGTCACGGTTCGAGGCGGCGGACCTGCCGGTGCGGGTTGCCATCGCTACCTTCCCTCGCGACGGCTCTACGGTGGAAGCGCTCGTCGGGGAGGCCGGGGCGCGCCTCCGCTCCACGCGGGATTCGGAAGAGCCGAAGGCTCACCCCGCGTCGAGCATGTCACCGGTCAAGGAGCTGGCCCGGAAGGGCGCGCAATCCAGCATCAACATTTTGCTGCTCGGCGAGACGGGCGTGGGCAAGGAGGTGATGACGAAGTTCATTCACGGTAACTCGCCCCGCGCCGCGCGCCCGCTGTTCTGTTTGAACTGCGCCAGCATTCAAGAGAGCCTGCTGGAGAGCGAGCTGTTCGGTCACGAGCGTGGCGCGTTCACGGGCGCCATTCAGGCCAAAATCGGCATCTTCGAGGCGGCCGACGGCGGGACCGTGTTTTTGGACGAAATCGGGGAGATGCCCCTCCCGCTCCAGGCAAAGCTGCTCCGGGTGTTGGAGGCGAAGCAAGTGACCCGCGTGGGCGCCTTGAAGCCCAAGAACATCGACGTGCGCTTCATCGCCGCGACCAACCGTGACCTCGAGAAGGAGGTAGCCGAGGGCCGCTTCCGACAGGACCTCTTTTTTCGGCTCAACGGGCTCTGCGTGAAGATCCCCCCGCTACGCGAACGACGCGCGGAGATTGCCACGCTGGCGCGGGAGTTCCTCGCGAGCGCCGCGCGCGACCTGGGCCATCAACGGCTCACCTTCGCGGAGGAGGTGCTGCAAGCGCTCGAGGGCTACGACTTCCCCGGGAACATCCGCGAGCTGAAGAACATCGTGGAACGTGCGGCCGTCCTGTGCGGCGGCGATCGCATCGAGCTCTCCCACCTCCCCCCGGAGAAGTTCGATCGAGCGGCCGCGGCCGACCGCGAGACGCCGCCGTTCACGTTGCCGTCGGCGGCGGCTCGGCTCCCCGGGCCCGCGACGATCGTGGAATCGGAGGACGCCGAGCTGGACCCCGCCCAGCGAGCGGAGCGCGCTCGGATCGTGGAGGCGTTGAGCCGCTGCGCTGGGAATCAGACGAGGGTAGCGGAGCTACTGGGCATGCCGCGGCGCACGCTGGTCTTCAAGCTCAAGGCGTATCGGATTCCGCGGCCGCGGAGGCGCCCTGCTCCCTCTTTAGCGAGTACCGATACTCCCGAGTGATCGCCAGAAGCACCCGCTCTGGCGGCAGCCCGTGCACTTCTCGAGCGTAATGTTCGACGCTACCAGGGAGCTTGCGGCCCACGTGCTGAGCGAACCAGCTCCAAAGCCGTGATTCCGCCACCCCGCTCTGCTCCACCCGCAGCGGCGGGCTGCCTTCGAACGCAACCAGCTTGGCTTCCACCCTCTCCGCCAGCTCGCCGAAAGATCCCTCGATGCGTAAGTGGTCGAGCAAGTGAGTGACGAGATTCGAGCCGTGAGCCTCCACACTGCGACGCAGGCGCGCCTCGTTCGCGAAGAGGTCACTGAGCGCTTCGTCGCTGAGGCGCTGCTCGCTGATCCATCCTTCGAAGGAAGCTTCGGCGAGTAGCCGCTGCTCATTTCGGAAAGCCTCCACCGTAGCGACGACCGCCTCGGGAGATATTCGCTCGCCCGGCACGCCGGGGGTGGAGAGCGCGACCGCCAGCGCCCGCGTCACGGCCGCGGCTCGGCAGGTGCGATAACGCTCGGACAAGATGAGCTCGTCGAGCAGCAGCTCGTGAGTGAGCGGCACCGCGGTAGCGCGCGCGGTCAGGGGGGCTGGGTGCTGCTGGAGCAAGGAGGCCCACCCGCTCGTGTGCGACAAGTGCTCGCGGTGGACCAGCCGAGGAAAGCCGGTTTGCAGGTAGCCTTTGGTGGCGGTGAGGAGCTCGAGCGCGTCCGCTCGCTTCTGATCCACTCGGTTCGAGGGGAGCCAACCCTCGAGACGCTGCAGCTCGGCTGCGCTGAGACCCGACGCGCGAGCCAGGCGGAGCAGCTCGGCATAGTGACGGTCCGGATAGAACGCGCGTTTTGCGAGGGCGAGCAAGCTCGCGCGCGTCCGCTCCTCGATCACTCCCGCCGCGAACGCTCGAGCCAGCGTGGCCCTGATATTGACCATCGCCTCGGACGAGCGACGAAAGCCGTGCTCCTCGCTCGCGTGGCTGACTGCGACCTCGTCGTCGTCTTCGTAAGTACCGTCACGGAAGCGCTCGTAGACCACGCCGATGCCCTGCATCCCGAAGTCCGCCAGCTCCGCCGCTCGCAGGGCGCCCATGCTCGAGGCGCCCAGCACCGGGATGCCTTGCTCGATGGCCCACAGGATCTCCTTGTGCCAAACCGCTGGCACGCGGTCGAAGTAGCCGTCGATGAGCAAGATGGCCGCCGGGCGCGAGTAGGAGGCGGCCAGCACGTCTCCCTGCCGCGCAGGGGGCAAGTAAGTACCCGGTAGTAGCGCCGAGGCGGTCGCTCGGTCGAGGGTTGGTCCCAGAAACACCACGACTTCCGAGCTCATCGTTGCTCCAGGCGCGCTCGTGCGCGCAGGCCGGGAAAGTAACCGGGCATCTCACTGATCGGCTCGAGCCCTGGAACGATGACTCGCACGACCGCGATGCCCGCCTCCGCTCGACTGAGATCGACCACGGCGAGATCTTCGAAGCCGCACTCCTGGAGCCTGCTCAGCATCCAGCTCAGGTCCGCGTCGAGCGTCGCGGACTCGTGGTTGGGAGCACGCTCGAACGCTCGAGTGGGCGGCGCTGCGGTGGCCGCTCGAAACCGCTGAAGCCGCGCGCGGACCTCGGCCGGAGCGTAATCTTGCGCGCCCAGGTCGTCCCTCGATCCAGAGATCATCGTCAAGCGGCCCTGGGCGGCTTCCGTCAGCGCGCGTGAAAGCGCGACCGCCCGCCGTGCGTGACAGCCGGAGCCGTAGGCGGGCGCGGTCGGACTTTCAACCTCCGGCGCGCGGTCGGCGATGCCGCACCTAAACGACGGCACGCCTAGCTCGGTCGTCGTCTCCCAGACCGCGACCTCCACCTCAGCGGCCTCGAAGCGATGCAGCAGCTGGCTGCAGAGCTCGTGGTCCACGCTCGCCAGGTCCACTCGCGTCGCCCTGCGCTCGTCCTCTGGCAAGAGGCGCCACAGGGTGTTGGCGTCACGCTCGATGAGCTCACCGATGGCGTGTGAGGTGGCTTCCGTGAGGTGGTTGCCGGAAGCGAGCCCGTTGGAGCTCATCACGAACGCTCCGGTGCCGGTCGGGAACGGGGCTCGGAAATCCAGGTGCACGAGCTCGTACGGAACGAGCGCGCGCTTGCCGCGCAGGGGGAGCTGTGCGCTCATCCAGAGCAGCCGCAATTCCGGCGAATACACGCTGCTCGTCGTGCGAGGCAGCCCCTCCACCGGGATGGCCTCCGCGCCGAGCTCTCGGGCGCTGGCCAGAACCAGCGGCGCCTTGATGTGCTCTGCGTGATAAGCCTCGATCGCTTCCATGACGCCGGACACCTTGGCCGCCGTCAGCGTCGCCCCCTTCCCTTGGGACACGGCCACGGAGCGCGAATTCGGGCGCATGACCGCCACGACCGGGATCCCGATGCGGTCCAGCCCGGTGATGTTCGCAACGCGGGTGATGCCGGCGGTTTTGAAAAATGGCGAGACCTTCTCGAGCGTCGTCTGCGGGTGCTCCGCGCGGTCAGTGCCCGCGCGGAATTGCTTCGGAACGCTCGAATCGGTCAACCCGGCGTGCTCACGGATGCTGGCGGCGGGGCGCATCGGCTCGGCGCTCGACATGCTCCTTACCCGTCTTCGGGCAGCTCCGTCTTCGGAGCGCTTTTGGAAGCCGGCGTGCCGGGAGTCTTGATGCTGGCCACGTTCACACAAATGCAAAATGTGCCGAAAGGCACGTCGTCGGGGATATTGGCGACCAGCGATCCGCGTCGGACGACGACTCGCGCTTCGCCGACAATGTTCGCTTCCAGCTCGTTGCCTTCCCACATGCTCTTGGGAATGCTTCGGACCTGCCCCTCGTACTGAACCAGGATTCGCTTGATGGGTAATGTCATGTTCTGGCTGCTCTCAGTGTTAGGTGTTCTTGGTCGGAGCTTCACCGACCAAATCGAGGTTGACGAACAAGGTTTCACCGCCGTCCTGAACTGCTACCAGCACCCCTTCCTGCGGCTCGATCGCTTCGGGCTGGAGCGCCTGCCAGTCAGTCTCCATCACGTAGTAGTACCCGGTGCCGTCGAAGATGATGAACCCCAGCATGCCAATCTCTTGAATGTCGGTGCGGGGGTCCGGCGCTTGTTGCTTCTGCGTCTGCGGCTTCTGTTCGATATTCGCGTTCATTTACAAACCTAACCTTTCAAAGGTGCTTCGTTATCCTGGAGATGTAGCTGCTGACGGTGCTGAGCTCGAAAGGCATCGCGGTCCTTGCCGGCGCAGCGTCGCACTCGAGGCCGAGCGCGCACGACAGCAGCAGCGCACAGAAAGATTGCTCGAAGACGTCCCCGCGCGACTGCCGCGCTCGCAAGTCCTGCTCCGACACGTGGTCGACCTCGAAAGCGGGGCCGCCGGCGTGCTCGAGCAATTGAACGACCTGCAGCGGGCTCAGCGCCTCTGGCCCCGCCAAGTCGAACGAGAGCTGGTGACACGCCGGGTTGTCGATGGCGCTCACGGCGTAGCGCGCCACGTCCGCCAGCGAGATCCACTGTACTGGCCTTTGCCCGGCGCCCGCCAACCGAGCTCGACGCTTGATGAAGTCAAAACCAGTAACCGGCCAGTACTTCGGGCTCAACCAGGCCTCCGTGAAGAGAGCCGGGCGCAGCACCGTGTAGCTCATGCCCGATCCTTTGAGCCGCTGCTCGACCCGCACCTTGGCCTCCTCCAGCGGCGAGCTCACGACTTGCGGCAAGAGCGAGACGTAAATCAATTGGTCCACCCCCGCCGCCTCGGCCGCTTCGATCAGCTCCAGGTGCCCCACCTCGTCCACGCTCCGAATCGTGTCCCCCGGTACGCGTGAGTTCAGCGCAGACGCGGAGGAAATGACGGTACGCGAGCCGGTACACAGCGCGTGAAGATTGGCGGGAGACCTGAGGTCCCCGTGAACCAGCTCCACGGCTTGCGCCTTCAGCTCGCTGAGCCGGTCCGCGCTCGTGGATTCGCGGACGAGCGCGCGCACGTGCTCGCCTCGGCTGGCCAATGCCTGGCAAATCGCCCCTCCAAGTCCCCCCGTCGCACCCACTACGGCAATCATGATGCGTCTTCGAAAGGGTCAGACGGCCCGCTTGATGTCCCAGCGGTGGCGTCGCTTCGCTGCAGAGAGGAAGCGCGGCATCAGGCTGTCGAAGGGCGTCGGATGGAAGATCTCGAACGTGGGCGGGCGGTCCAGCAGGTCGTCCCAAGGTGTGCGCACGAGGTAGTCGGAAATGTTTGCGCGTTCGTCAACCGGCACTTGCCAGATCTGCATGATGGTATCCGCCCCCGTCACGCCCAAGAAGGCGTCGCCCATTCCCCAACCGGTGGCGTCTCGAAACTCTTGCACTCTCGCGTCGTGCCTCGCGCGGAACTCGGCGAGCTTCGACGTATCGATCTCGTTGATCACCCGGACGTAGCAGTAGGCAGTCGTGTCAGCCGGATCGACGGGTTTGAGTGAATCATCGCTCACGCGGAAGACCACGTTCTTGATCTCCCCGAACAGCAGCTGATCGATGCGCAGGTAGTCTGGGTCGTCCACCAGCTTGAGCTCGGAGGTGATGAGCGCACGCGGGTCCTTCATGCCCCAAAGGTTGAAGAGGCGGAGCACGTCCCCCTCTTCACGCCAGGAGCCGACGACGAGCTCGAGCCCCGCGTTCTTAAAGCGGGGCAGCAACTCGTCGGCCAAAAGCTCGAAGGGCTGGCGGTCTTTGCGTTTGAGGTTGACCGAGACAGCAAGAAAGATCTTGTCCTCGGGGATTTCTTTCTCTTTGGCGGCCTTGGTCCGCATGACGCGAGGAAACATGAGAGTGCCTTTCTAGATGTATCCGAGTGACGTAGCGAGCTGAAGCGCGTGAGCGAGTGAAGACCGTTTTTCGGCGAGGGGCGCGGAAAGCGTTGCCCGCACATGCGCTTCCAACTCTTGGGGGAGTCTTTGCTGACTCTCGTCCAGCAGGGCGCGCGCGAGCGTATCTATGGAATCGGGCTCGAGGGTGGGAAGCGCTAGCATCGGCCAAAGCGCCATCCACCGGAATGGAAAGCTGGAGGGCATGGCCCCGTTCCACGACTCGATGCCAGCCTCGCACAGCTCGCGCGCCACCGGAAGATCACCGCGGCGCAAAGCCAGCCACCCGAGGCTCGCCTGAGCCGCGCCGATGTAGTGCCTCATCTGCGCGGCGCTAGCAAGCTGCATCGTCTTGTCCGCCGTGTGCAGCACTTCTTCTTCCAGCCGCCGGCGGCGCTGGACGATGAGCAAATAGGTCAGTGCGCGGCATTGGACCGCGACGTCCCCCACGCGCTCCGCGAGGGTATGAGTTTCTTGCAAGACGCGCTGCGCGGCGAGAGTCTGATCGTTGAAGAGCAGGGCGAACCCGTAAGTGAAGTGAACCGCGGGCACCTCCGTGGCCTCCCCGCCCTGCACGGCGTCGAACGCTCGCCGAGCTAGCTCCACCGTCTCCGTGCTGAGCGCGAACCGCTCGCTGCGCATGCGAAGCAGGCTAAATAGCTGGTAAAAGTGGGCTTGCTGCGCGCGCGTGCCGTGCGCGTTGAGCACGCCGCGGGCAGTCTCGATCGTATCCGTCATGCGCCGGACGTCGCCCGTCCAGTAGTAGACCCAAATGCGATGGTTCTGAATGTCCAGCCATTCCCGCCACCAGTCTTGGCTCTCCTCCTCGTTGGCGGGCCGCGCCTCCAGCTCCGATTGCGCGGAGTCCAAGAACGCCAAGGCTTCGTCGTAGCGGTGCTGCAGCTCTTCGGTCTTACTCAGCTTCCGCAAGATGCGTGACCGCGGAATCGCTGCGTCCGCGCGCAGGTATTTGTCGGCCGCATCGAGCGAGCTGCGCGCGTCCGTCTGTTTGCCCGAGCGAGCTTGCAGGTCCGCCAGGAACTCGTGCAAGGTACACAAGCGCTCGCGCCAGAAGTCTTCGCGGTGCCCTTCGATGAAGATGCCTTGGCGTGCCTCCTGAATGGCGGCGTTGTAGAACATGACCGCTTCGTCATGGGCAAAGGCCGCACGAGCGCGGTCAGCAGCTCGCTGAAAGTGGTCGCAAGCGTGCGCCGGCACCTGCGCCATCGACCAGTGGCGGGCCAGGACGGCGTGCTGCGAGAACACCTCGTCCGTGCTCGCATACCGACGCTCGACCGCTTGCGCCGCGCTGCGGTGGAGCAAACGCCTTCTTTCCGGCAAGATGCGCTCGTAGGCGGCCTCGCGCAGGCGGTCGTGAACGAAACGCAGCGCGCCGCCCGTGCTGGTCTCCAAAATCTGCCGACGTCGCAAAGTCTCCACCACGCGACCAATGTTCCCGTCGTCGGCGCGCAGGGTCCGGCTCAGGACCTCCAGCTCGAATTCACGGCCGAGCACCGCGGCCGCGTCCGCCGCCTCTCGCGCCTCTTCATCCAGGCCTTGCAGGCGCTGCAAAACCAACCCTTTGATCGACACGGGCAGCGGTAGGGCCTCGTAGGCAGGAAGCGACGGGTCGTCCTCTACCGGCATCGTCCACCGGCCTGCCTTGCGGGACAGCAACCGTTCGGCCGCGGCGGTCCTCAGGTATTCGGCAACGAAGAAGGGATTGCCCTCCGAGCGCTGAGCCAAAAAATGAACCAGGCCGGGCGGCACGCTCGGGACGCCGAGCATGTCGCTCACGATGGCCGCGATCGTTGCTTCGTCCAACCGGTCCAGTACGATGTTGAGCAGGTCCTTCTGGGCCAGCACCTGATGAAGGGCTTCGGTCGGCTCGTCCGACCGGTAGGTCCCCAGCACGATCAAGCTCCGACGCTGGAGGTACTCCGGGTTGAGCGCGGAGAGAAAGCGGAGCGAGAGCTCGTCCGCCCACTGCAGGTCGTCGACCACGAGCAGCAACGGGCGCACCTCCGCGAACCGGCCGAGGGTCTCCGTGAGTACGGTGATCAGCCGGCGCTGCGCGGCCGCGGGCACGAGCGGTGAAGGCTCCGGCGCGCGATCAGAGCCCGGCAGCTGGGCAAGGGCCGGCTCGTAGCTGGCCAGCAACCGGCTGTGCTTGCCGAAGAGCCAATGGGTGAAAGCTTCACCCTCTTCGTGGCAGCGATCGGCCATCGCCTGGAAGAGCGAGCGGAACGGATGGAGCGGCGCGCCGTTGACCTCGGGCCCGCCCATATCCCCCGTCGTGACCGGAGTGCATTCGCCGGTCACGACTTGAAACTGTTCGAGCGCTGCTTCACGCACGACCTCGGCGGCGAGGAAGGTTTTACCGATGCCGCTCTCGCCGCCGACCAAAACCAGCGACCCGCGGCCGTTCCTCGCGCGTTTACGACATTCGGTCAGCTTCGCGAGCACCGCGTCACGGCCGGAAATGCCTGGCCGGTACAGGTAGACTTGGGCGTCTTCACCGGGCTCGGAGGTGCGCTGGGAGCGACCGAGAAGGAAGGAGAGCTCGGCCGCTACGTCTCGAGCGGAGCCGAGCCGCTCGCGCACCGACTTCGCCAGCAGGCGCACGATGAGCTCGTCGAGCTCCTTCGGACAATCCACCAGCTCCGACGGAGGCACGATCGGCTCTGTCAACCGGCTCTGCAGCAAGGTCCGCGCACTGCGACCCGGCGACGGCGGCGCCCCGGTGACTGATTCGAAGAGCATGCAGCCGAGCGAATACAGGTCTGCTCGCGCGTCCACCGGGTGCCCCCACAGCTGCTCGGGCGAGGCGTACGACAGCGTGCCGATGAGGTGCTCCCCCAGCCCTATCGACTCGCGGCCCAAGGAGCCGAACGCTCGCGACACCAAGCCGAAGTCCATCAGCACTGGTGAGCCGTCAGGCCTGACGAAGATGTTGTTCGGCTTCAGGTCACGGTGAACGATGCCTTGCCCGTGAATGTACGAAAGCGCCCAACAGATGCGCTCGTACAGCTCGATGACCTCGGGCAACCGGCCATTCGCAGCCTCGACCACGGCCGCGACCCCTCGCCGCTCCGCGATCGGCGCCGCCGCTTGCGGCTGACCGAAGGTGTCGTGGGTGTACGAGGTTTTGTCGCGCGTCTCGCTCGCCAGCTCGAGGTAGCCGCCGGAGCGCCGCCCCCAGATTTCGTCGTTGACGTCCGCCAGGGAGCGGCCTTCCACCAGCTCCATGGCGTACCAGGGCAGGCCTTCGTCCAACCCCTCGGCCACGATGCGTACGACGCATGGGTGACTGATCCGCTTGAGCGCGAGGACCTCCTCACGCAGCGCGCTGATGGCTTTTCGGGTCGCGACGGCCACGGTTTTTACCGCAACGCATTCACCGGAGTCGGCGTGCTCGGCCCGATGAACGATGCCCATCCCGCCTCTGCCGAGCTCCGTGATGAGTCGATAGGGGCCGATGTGTCGAGAAGAGGCTTGCTCCGTGCTCATCCAGGGCTCCTGAAGCTCCCTCGGCGCGCAACAATCGCTCGCATTCGTACTGGATGCCAGCGGAGTTGTTCGAGACCCTTCAGTGACGTGGCTCCCTCTCGCGGCCGACTCATCCTCATACGCAACGCTGCGCGAGCGCTGCGAGTCGGCCAGGTTTCTCGAGAGCACGGTTAAGTACGGCGCAACGCAAGATTCCTGCCAGGCGTCGTGTGAGTCGCCGCAGCGAAAGAATGCAGCCGTATTTCCGGCCTCATCCGCCGCGTCTTCGAGCTTCGCGCTCGAGCAACTTCGATGGCAGTCGGCAAGATTGCTCAGTCTGCGCTGCGCGAATTGAGCAATGCGCTGCGCCGACCGCGCGTGCCGGCGACGCTTCGTCGAGCCGCGTCAGCCAAACACCGCGTGAATGCGCTGTTCCAGAGGGCTCTCCCCCGTGCGCTGGTCGATGGCACGTTGCGTGCTCTGAGCGACGGCGGGATCGCGACCATCGGCAGCAGCCGCTGGTTTCAACAACCGTGCGGGTTACCGGGGGTACGCAGTCCTTCGCCGCGCAGTCCAGTCGTAGGAGCTCATGCAAGTGCCAACTTCGCAAGCGTGCACCACCAAATTACTAGGAGTGGAAATCAGCGCTGGCTGGAGCGCTCCAGCAGAGCTGGCAGAACCGCCGGCCGAGCTGCGAGCTCGCGCCAAGGCGGTAGACGCGGTTTCCGCCACTGAGCTGGACTTGGCCGTACTCTGGCAAGAGCTGGTCTGTGGAGCCTGTGAGGTCATCGACTACTTCTTCACCGACGAGCGCTGCCTGCTTTTGACGAAGCCTCGAGTCGCCCCGGGCAGGGCTATCGAAGGGCGCCGTCTGGCGATCGTTCAAGCGGTCCTGTGCGGCGGCGGCCAGAAAGCCGTCGCCATCGAGCTCGGGCTCGCGGCCTCGACTATCACCATGCACGCTCGGCTGGCGCTGTCGGCTTTGGGAGTGGACGGAAAGCCGTCACGCGCCCATCCGATTCTCATGCTGGCGGCGCGGTCCGCCGCCGATGCCAGCGCGGCCCTCGGCGCGAACCTGAGCTTCATCGAGCAATCGGGAGGGCAGCTACGGGTCCTCAGCCTGAGTCGGCCGGACGCGGCCCTGGGAGGTGTATTGCCGCCGGCGGAGCTGGCCGTCGCTCGCCGATTGGTCGAAGGGCATTGCTACGCGGACATGGCGCGGATGCGCGGCACGTCTGCCCGCACGATCGCGAATCAGATTGCCGCGGTCTTCAAGCGTATGCGCGTTTCGGGTCGAAACGAGCTGGTGCACCGGCTGTGGCGCCGGCGGGCGGCCGCGGGCGTCCCTTCGCGCGCCAACGTGAGGTATTTGACGAGGGTACAGGGCGTGAGCCGGGGCCTCTCGCTCGGTTGAGGGCCCCAAACAATCCGCGGCGACGGCGATGAGCTTTGGCTCGTCGCGACGTCTCAAGGGGGAATGCCCACTCCTTCATCGTTTGCGAGGCCATCGTCAGGGCCGGTCGTGGTCTGCGGGGCCACCGGCCGGGTCGGCTCGCTAGTCGTACGGCACCTGTTGGAGCTCGGAATCGAGGTGCGTGCCGTCGGCAGGCGCGGTCCCAAGCTCGAAGCGCTCGAGGCGCTCGGCGCCCGGAGGTGTGCCGGCAGCTTGACGGATCCTGCGTTCTTGGCAGACGCGTTCGCCGGCGCACGGGCGGCGTTCGTCATGACGCCGGTCGACACGAGCGCGGCCGATGTGAACGGTTTACAGGACGCGGTGATCGACGCCTCGGTGTCCGCCGTTGCCCGGTCGGCGATCGAGCATGTCGTGCTGCTCAGCAGCTGGGGCGCCGAGCTCACGGAGCCCGTGGGCGGAATCATCGCGTGTCATCGATTCGAGCAGGCGCTCGCGGCGATGGGTAGAAACGTCATCAGCCTGCGACCGGTTTGGTTCTTGGACAACTTCTTGTGGAGCATTCCGCTGGTTCAGATGGCCGGCTTCAACGGCTCACCCGTCGACGGACGGGTGCGCTTTCCGATGATCGCCGCGCGTGACATCGCGCCGGTCGCGGCCGAATACCTTTCTAGCCTCGAGTTTTCCGGCTGGTCCGTTCGCTACCTTCAGGGCGCGGCGGACTACACGCTCACGGAGGTGACGAAGGCGCTCGGCTCCGCCATCGGCAAACCCGAGCTGCCCTACGTCGCCATGCCGGAGGCCGCGTACCGCCGCGGGCTGCTCGGCGCGGGGCTCACGGCCGACGCGGCTCAGCTCGCGCTCGAGATCACTCGCGCGATCGAGGCGGGCGTCGTTCAGGCACCGCCGCGCTCCCCCGCGAGCACCACGCCGACGACGATTGAGCAGTTTGCGGCGGAGGTGTTCGCGCCCGCGTACCACCGCTCGCCTCCGCCCAAGCTCGGAGAGCGCCTGGGCGGGCTCGCGCTTCGCACTTACCTGAGGGTGTCGGGGCACCGCGCCGCATGAATGCGCATCGAGATGGCGTGGAAACGAGCACCAGGACGCGAGCCCCATCAGCGCTCGTGGTTGGCGCCAGCCGCGGCCTCGGAAGAGGCGTCGTGGAGGTGCTCGCGTCGAGCGGCTTCGCGGTCGCCGCGCTGGGGCGCAGCCGAGCGGCGCTCGAGGAGCTGGCTCAAAGCACAGGAATCACGTCCATCGTGGCAGATGCCGCGTCGGAAGGCGTGGCCGAGCGCGTGCTCTTCGCGGAGTCCCCGGACCTTTTGGTCGTCGTGGCGGGCGCCACTCCGGAGCTGCGGCCCCTCCATCTGCACACGTGGGAGACCTTCTCCAAGAACTGGGAGGCGGACGCGCGCATCGCCTTCGAGTGGGTGCGGGCCAGCCTCCTCGTACCGCTGCGACCTGGGGCCCATGTGATCGTGTTTTCGAGCGGCGCGGCGGTGGCGGGCTCGTCGCTCAGCGGCGGCTACGCTGGTGCCAAACGGGCCGTCTGGTTTCTCACCGAGTATGCAGCGGCGGAGTCAGGGCGGCTCGGGCTCGGCATCCGCTTCCAATGCGTCGTCCCTGCCCTCACCCCGACCACGACGCTGGGCCAGGCGGCCATACGGGCTTACGCCGAGCGGCTCGGCATTGCGGAGGAGGCTTACGCCGCTCGCTTCGGTCCACCCCTCACGCCGGCATTGACCGGTGAGGCCGTGCTGCAATTGCATTCGCAGCCCGAAAAGTGGGCGGAGACCACCTACCGCCTTGCGGGCGCCGGTCTCCGCCCAGTATGAGCAAACCCGAGGCTTCAGCGATGGCCGGCAGCGAGCGTGAAACCGCCTTCCTCACTGCCATCGAGCGGCACCGGCGCGAGCTCACCGCCCATTGCTACCGCATGCTCGGCTCTTTGCAGGACGCGGAGGAGCTCGCGCAGGAAACGCTGCTCCGCGCTTGGCAGCGCCGAGAAGAGTCCGCAAGCAGTGGGACGCGCCGCGCCTGGCTCTTCGCGATCGCGACCACGGCCTGCCTGGATGCGCTCCGAAAGAGCCGCCGCCGCCGGGCCCGGGCCCAGGTCATCACCTGGGACGCATCGGAGGTCGCCACCTGGGTGCAACCGGCGCCAGACGCTCTGTTCGAGTCCGACGTGCTGGCGGGTAGCGAGCAGCAGACGCCCGACGCGCTCACTTCCAGCCGGGAGCACATCGGGCTGGCGTTCGTGACCGCCTTGCAGCTCCTCTCACCGAAGCAGCGCGCGGCGGTGCTGCTCGTGGACGTGCTCGGGTGGCGCGCCGAAGAATCAGCTGCGCTTCTGGGCACGACGACGACCTCGATCCATTCCCTGCTCCAGCGCGCTCGCAAGACGCTCCAAGATCACCAGCGCGCTCCTTCAGACGCGTCGAGCGTCGAAGCCCCCGCGCTTTTACGCGCATTTTTGGCGTCGTGGGAGAACGGCGACGTGGAGGGCTTGGTGTCGCTTCTGGCCGAGGACGTGCGTCTGTCGATGCCGCCGGAGCCGGAAAGCTACCAGGGGCGAGCCGCGGCAGCCGCTTTCTTGGCACCGTTCGTTCGCGACGCGCCTACGACGTACCGCTTCCGGCCGGTGGCCGCCAACGGCGAGGCCGCGGTCGCCTTGTACCATCGCACTTCGCTCGAGGAGCCGTTCCGCGCTTCCGGCATCTCGGTGCTCACTTTCGCCGGCGGCCGCATCTCGACCATCACCCGTTACGGCGTCGGGCCGCTGTTCGACCGCTTCGGCTTGCCTGCCGAGCTGCCGGCGCAGGCGCCATGAAGAGCGCGCCTCCACTCGCGGCCACCGCGCGGGAGTACTTGAAAGCGCAAGCGCGCAGCGCCGATCCGCGGATCGCCCAGCTCGCGGTCGCCGCGCTCGCGCTCCAGGCTCTGCTCGAGGCAGACCCTCTCCGCCCCGATCGCTGCTCGGTAGCCGTGCGGTTCGTTGGCGTGTTCGACGCGCTGCTCGCGCGTGACCCCCGCTGCCGTCGATGAAATCGGCGGCTTCGCGTCGTCACAACAGCAAGCCGGCCGCAAGCGGGCCGCGCGACAAGGAAAGACGAACATGAAGATCGAAGGATGTGTCGCCCTCGTAACGGGCGCGAATCGTGGGCTCGGGCAAGCGCTCGTCGAGGCGCTCATCGTCGCCGGGGCGAGGAAGATTTATGCGGCCGCGCGCGACGAGTCGAAGGTGCTCACCTCGGACCCGCGCGTGGTCCCGCTCCGCCTCGACACGACGAATCCGGAGCTGATCGCCGCGGCTGCGGCGCGCGCGAACGACGTCAACCTGCTCGTCAACAACGCGGGCGTCCTCTCTTCCTTCCGGCTGCTTGGCGGCGGCTCGGCCGCCCTCGCTGCCGACTTCCGTACGAACGTCTTCGGCATGCTGGACGTAGTTCGCGCGTTCTTGCCCGTGCTCGCGCGGGCGGAGCGCGCCGCCATCGTCAACGTGCTCTCTTTGGCTTCGCTGGCCAGTGTCCCTACCATGGGCGGCTATTCGGCGTCCAAGGCCGCGGCCTACTCGATCACGCAAGCGCTACGCGCCGAGCTCGGTGCGCAGCGAATCGAGGTCTTGGCAGCGCTCCCGGGGCCCATCGACACGGACATGGTCAAGTCGCTGGACTTGCCCAAAGCGAGCCCCACGGACGTGGCCCGCGGCATCGTTCGAGGCATAGCCGGGGGCGAAGAAGAGATCTTCCCCGACCCCATGGCCGCCCAAATGGGGGAGCTCTGGCGCTCCTCCCCGAAAGAATACGAGCGCGCGTTAGGGAGGTTCTGAGCGGGGCGCGATGCTGACCCGAGCGGCTCGAGCCCCGCGACCCCCGTCACTCGCTAGCGGGCACGTCGTACGCGCAGCGAATGCCGTGCATCGGCAGGTGAAGGTAAGCCTCCATGAAGTGGTTCTGCGACGCGACCATGTCGGCTTCGTCGCTCGTCCAGCTGCCGCCGCGCGTGTTGCGCGGGTTCTTTTCATGGATCTGCTCGACGTTCGCGCAGTCGCTACAGGGAGTCGGGAACGGCTCCCCGACGGTGTCGAACGTCCACTCGGCGAGGGAGCCGGCCAGGTCCAGCTGACCGAAGCGCCCCGCCCCCGGCAAGTAAGAGCCAACGGGCGGAATCAGGCACGGAGCGCCGATGTCCGCCGAGCACCCGTACATCGCGTGCTCGTGGGACGGCGGCTCGGTGCCCCAAGGATAGGTCCGATTCTCGCTCCCACCGGCCGCGGCGTACTCCCATTCGAGGTCGGTCGGCAGCCTCCCACCGTCCCAAGTGCAGAAGGCTTGAGCTTCGTAGAAGCTCGCGCAGTTGAGGGGCTGAATCCACATTTTGGTCTGGAAGGGCACTCCCATACAATTCGTCACTTCGCGTTCGACGTCCCGGCTCGTTGCGGCGAGCCCGGTCGAGCCCTCTGGCGCGTCCTCGGGGCGCAACCACTCGGTGCGCCAGCCGGACCCGGGCACGAGTGGGTGATTGCCGTCGCCAGCCCGAGGTGCGCCGCTGGCTCGCCACCGATCGTAGTCGTCCAGGAACGCTTGGAACCGACCGACGGTTACCTCGAAGGTGCTCAAGTAGAAAGCAGACACGTGGCTGGGCGCAGCCGAAGGCTCTCCTTCCTTTACCCCTCCGCGCACGACCTCGCCCGCGCTCACGTAACGGACCTCGCAGCAGCTTCTTTGATCTTTGCCGCAGATATCCGGGAGGTCGAGGCACGACTTCTTTTCGGCGCCGCGCGAAGCGCTCTCGCCACCAACGCTGGACTCGCCACCGGCGCCTCCGACCTCCGCGCCGCCCATGCCGCCCGCGCCGCCTTCGGTGCTTTCGCCGCCGCTTGCCGGCTGACCTGCGCTTTCAGCGCCGCCCTCGGCACGAGGCGAGTGACCGCCGGCTGGCTCGGACATCCCGCCGCTGCCGCTCGAACCTCCTGGAGACGGAATGACGGAGGTGCCGTTCGACTCTTGAGGAGGCAGCTCGGCGGCGTAGTCACCGAGGTCCAAGTGTCCGCACGCTGACAGCAGGGCGGCAGACAGGCAGGTCAGCGTGAAGGTACGATTTTTCATGGTTTCAGCTTCTCCAGTCGACGCTTGGCGTCTTCGGCGTAGGGTCGGTGCGGCTGCTCGAGGTATTTGGAGAGCGCCGCCGCAGCTTCTGTTGGGCGCCCGGCGGCCTCGAGGCAGAGCGCGCGGAAATACACCGCGTCGCCGCGGCGAGCTCCCCCGCCCTCGGCAAGCTCGAACTCTCGAGCAGCCTCCGCGAAGCGCGACTGCTTGCGCAGGATGTGGCCGCGCAGCAAACGCAGCTCGCTCGCGCGCTCACCGGAGGTGGAAGACGAGAGGAGCTGGTCGCTTTGTCGAAGGGCGTCGTCGCTTCGGCCGAGCTGAAGCAAGAGCTCCAGCTGTGACATGTCCACCTCGCGCCGCAGCGAGCCCGCCGGAAACCGAGTTCGATAGTCCGCCAGCGCCTGCAGGGCGCCATTCGCGTCCGCGAGCACGTCCCTCCGCAGCCGGGCGAGCTCGTAGAGAGCCATCTCCGCGGCGAGGCCGCCGCCCTGCGCGCGCTCCAAGAAGCACCCTTCTGCCGCGCGAGTTTGGCCCTGCCGCGCGAGGCTCAAGCAGTCGGGCGGATGAGGCGCCTCCGAGCCAGTGCTTGCGGCGCCGTTAGCGACGAGCGGCTCTGCCAACGCGGGCTCGACAGGAGGCGTGGGCGAAGGCGGCGCTTGCGGCGCGCTCGCGGGCGCGCTCGTGACCGCCGCGGGACCGCTCCGCTTTCCGGCGCGTGGCTCCTTCTTTCGCTCCGGCCGCGAGAGCGACGGCTCCTGAGCAGGAGGGGCGACTGCGGTCCCGGCGCTCGGCTGCTGACTCGCGGAGGCCGCCGGCCGCCACGTCTCCGCAACCAGCTCGGGCGCTCCCTCCGCGCCCTGCCGGCGCGAGAGCAAGATGACCGCGACCAGAGCCGCGACTGCGAACGGGGCGCCTGAGACGAGCCAGCGCATCCGAGAGGCGAAACGCTCCGCGCGTGACGCCGCTAGACGCTCCGCAACGCGACGAAAGGCCGCCGACTCGTCGAGGCCGGACTCCCATTCGCGGTTCGCTTGGCGCAGCAGAGGGCCGTACTTGCCGTGGAGCAGCCGCTCCGGCGCCCCGTCCGAATCACGCGAGCTCATGTGAGCCCCTCCGCAGCTTCCGAGCCTCCGACCGCGGCGATGAACTTCTTCCTCGCGTCGTGCAGTCGTCGCCACAGGGTCGCTTCTTTGCAGCGGAGTGTCTCGGCGACCTGCCTGCCGGAGAGCCCCTCCATGTCGTACAGCACGAGCGCCGTACGTTCCTTTTCGCTCAAGTGCTCCAGCGCGGCTTCGATCCGGCGGCGCGCCGAGTCCTCGCTCCACTCCGAGTCGGCGACGACGCTCTCGGTCGTACCAGACAACCACGAGCGCAGCGCTTCACTCAGGCGCCGGCGTCGCCGAACGTGCCGAGCTTGGGTGATGCACAGACGGTACAGCCAGGTTTTGAGCTGGGAGCTGCCACGGAACCGCGGCAAGTAGCGGTGCATCTGCAGGAAGACCTCTTGCGAGGCGTCCTCCAGGTCAGGCTCACGCACGCCCAGTTTTCGAAGGAACGCGACCGTGACCGGGTAGTAGCGGAAATGGAGCGAGCGCCAGGCCTCATGATTGCCGCGCGCGCATTCCAGTAACAGCGGCGACTCTATCTCGGAGTCCCACTCCCTTGGGCTGGCAGCGGCGGCGCGCATGCCCTCTTAGAGCCGGAGGACATCGGCAATCTTCGGTAGCCTCGTTCCTAATAGTATCCGAGCCCCAGCGACCAACTCACCGTCAGCCAGTGCGGCGCCAGCACCTCTTGATTCTGGATGAACAAGCGCCCGGAACCTGCGAGAAATTCGGCAGAAATCGTCGTCTGCACGAACAGCGAGCGACTGACCGGCGCCACGTAGCCGGACTCGAAACCGGCGGACCAAAGCGCTCGAGCTCGATCGTTACTGGTCGCCAGCCCTTGGGTCGTGGCTTGCTCCATCACCACGGACGCCACTGGACCGAGGTGTGCAAGCCCCAGCGGCAACGGGAGCCGCCACGCTACCAGCGCACGCGCTGCCGCGGCTCTCGCCTCCACACTGGCGCCGCCGCGCGCGCGCTCTTGCAAGGGCGTGAGCGCTAGCCGCAGCCCGAGCGCCAGCTCCAGGCGAGAGCCAACTGCGGTGCTGCCGCGCACCCCAAGCCAGGGCAACGCAGCCGGGTGCGAGACGGCATATTCGAGCGCGAGGCGGCTACCCCAGACGGTTCGGTCCGCGGCGGCGATGGGCCGCGCCGCGGGCGGGCGACTCGGCTGCGGCGCTGGCTCGGGGGGCGTAGATGGAGCGGGTTCATCGGGCCGTTGGTCGTCCGCGACCAAGCCGCGAAAGTAGCGATCGAGGACCAGCGCGATCACCTCCGCCATCGTGCGACAGGACTCGCCCTCCATCGGAAGGTCCCGCACCAGCTCGACCCTGCCTTCGGGGCTGAACAGCTCCAAGCGCACGAAGTCACGCGGGTTGCCGAAGGGCGCGTGCCCAATCGTGTAACGGGCGCGCCAGCCCTTTCGACCGTCCACCACGAGCGAGCCGAGCCGCCTCGTGACCGCCTCGCGCGTGACCTCGAGGGCGGGACAGAGCGCGTCGGGCGAGCCGGTTTCGAGAGTAAATCCGCTCGTTTCCTCGGCGCGAACGACGCGGCTCGAGAGCAGCCCCCCCGCCAGCAATGCAACCAGTAACCGCCCGCGCACGTGCTCCCTATTCACCGGATAGGACCGCGGCGCGCGCTCGACACGGGGGTATGACAATCACGGCGCTCCGGCTCCGGGAGGAAACTTACAACGGTTCGGTACGGCGTGGATCGCGGGAGTCTCTTTCTACGCGCGTATCGCCGACGAAGTGGCCCTGCGGCCGGTCAATCCCCGCGTGCTTTCTCGCAAAACCACGAGAGCTCGTGCTCGCTTGCGCACACCGTGAGGCGCGTTCGCACGCGCGCGGCGCGGGCGACGACGCGCCGTCGGCCTTGCGCTGTGTGAATGCGCGAAGCGCGCGCAGCCACTCACGACCTGCCCGCTCATATCATGTCTCGCGGACTACGACTCACCGGCATGCCGAGGTTCGTAATCCTATCTACCCCTGCCCGGACGCGCCGCACGCTTGAGCCATCCCGTAGCCGCGGTTTGGATGAAAGACGCAGGCGCGCGTCTGCCGCAGCTGCGCGCCCCGCCGAGTCGCTAGCGCGCGGAAAAGTGCAGCGCAGACGCAGCTCAATCGGATCGCGTCGAATCAATTGTAGTCGCTGGAGCCCTTGAGCCGTGTCAAAGATCGAGCGCCGTGCGCCAACTACAACTTCTTGGGGTTCCTGTCTCGGGCCTGCTCATCGCCCTGCTCGCCAGCGCCTGCAGCGCGGGGGGTGGTGGTGACGACCCTCGCAGTCAAGGGGGCTCGGGCGCGACGACGGGCGCCGGCGCTCAAGGCGGCGGGCCGATTTTGGGCGGTGGAAACGGTCCCATACTCGGCACCGGCGGCTCGCAGATGCAGGCGGCGCCCAACTGCGGCAACGGCGAGCTCACGGACGACGAGGCGTGCGACGACGGCAACAAGGCCTCCGGCGACGGCTGCAGCGAGACGTGCCTCGAGGTCGAACGCGGTTTCAGCTGCGCCAGCCCCGGCAAAGCTTGCCGCGAGATAGCGCGCTGTGGGGACGGCGTGGTCGCCGCCAGCGAGCGCTGCGACGACGGCAACACGTCGCCCGGCGACGGCTGCTCGGAGCGCTGCAAGATCGAGCTCGGCAAGAAGTGCGACGGCTCCCCTAGCGTCTGCACCGACGCGCAGTGCGGCAACTCCATCGTGGAAGGCGCAGAGAGCTGCGACGACGGCAACAACACGCCGTTCGACGGCTGTTCTTCCTTGTGCTTGCGGGAGCCGAACTGCCAAGGGCAATCCTGCACCTCCGAGTGCGGGGACGGCCTCGTCATCAACGAGGACTGCGACGACGGCAACACGTTGGACGGCGACGGCTGCTCGGCCACTTGCAAGCTCGAAAATGGCTTCACCTGCAAGCAGGAGCCGCAATGCGAGAAGGTCAACGGCCAGTGCGTGCTGCGCGTGCCGGCCATCTTCCGTGACTTCGGCGACGCCCACCCGGATTTCGGCGGCGGCGAGACCTGCGGAATCAAGGAGGGCGCTCCTCTCGTCGAGGGCATCGCCTCCCCCATGCTGGACGCGGACGGCCGCCCCGTCCTCGGTACCGCGCCCGCTTCCGCGTGCATCCAGTCCGCTCAGAGCTTTGGAACTTGGTTCCGTGATGGGGACGGCGCGGTGCGCGTGGTGGGCAGCGTCGCGCTGTTCGACAACGGCGACGGCGGGTACGTCAACCGCTTCGGCGCGAATGGCGAAAAGCTGGTCGTGTACGTCGCTCCCGCGATGGGCCAGGGCTCGGAGCAGCAAGTCACCGGCGCGACGAGCCAGGAGACTTGCCGGCCCGGCTGCACCACCCGCACGCGCAGCTCGCTGCAGTGCGACAACCAGTGCCGCCCGGATCACGACGCGGTCGACGATCGCACCCGGCAACTCACTCAGCGCGAGCAAGAGCTGGCTCAGCGCGAAGAGCAGCTCGCTCTAGCGCAAGCGCAGCCGACTCCGGACGCAGCCGCGATCGCCACGCTGGAGGCTCAGATCGCCGCCGTGGAGGCCACGATTCTGGAGCTGCAAGCGGAGATCGAGACGCTCACGGCCGCCGCCGACGCGTGCGACCTCCAGTGCCAGACTCAGTTCGACGGGCTGGTGGACGCTTGCGTGGCCGACTGCAAGCCTTGCAGCGGCACCCCCGGGCAGTGGTGCACCGGCGGCGAAGCGCGAGAGTTCGACGGCACGCCCGTGTTCTTCCCGGTAGACAGCGTCACCGGCACCACGCGCGACGAAGCGGAAGCGCGGCTACCGCTCCAGTACGGCTACAACGGCTGGCCGAAAGAGAGCGCGTTCTTCCCCACCGCGCCGAAGCACAACTTCTACTTCACGAGCGAGGTGCAGTACTGGTTCCGCTACGAGGCAGGCACCAACGCGCGTCTGGACTTCACGGGCGACGACGACGTCTGGGTCTTCATCAACGGCCGCCTCGCGGTGGACCTCGGCGGCATTCACGTGCCGATGGACGGCACCGTCACCATCAACGCCGCTTCCGCCGCCCGCTTCGGCCTCACCGAAGGCAACGTCTACAAGATCGTCGTCTTCCAAGCCGAACGAAAGAAGGACGGCTCTTCGTTCCGCCTCACGCTCTCCGGCTTCGAAGCGGCCCCCAGCGACTGCACCGCCGTGTGCGGCGACGGCATTCTGAGCTTCGGTGAAGAGTGCGACGACGGCGTGAACGACGGCGGCTACGGCGAGTGCGACGCCGGCTGCAAGCTGGGCGCCTATTGCGGCGACGGCATCGTCCAAGCCGAAAAAGAACAGTGCGACAACGGCCCCGGCACCACCGTGGACTGCGCCGGTTGCCGCCGCCTCAAGCCGCCCGCCTGAGCGACGGGCAGCTCCCCGCAGGGCGGACAATTCAGCACGGACGAATGGGCCGCCCGGCTAGCAAGCACACGAGCTCCAAGCGACCGGAGACGTGCAGCTTGGAGAAGATGCTGGCGAGTTGGTTGGCGATGGTGCGGGCGGACCGGCCCCGCAGCGCGGCAATCTGCGCGTGAGTCTTCCCGATCAAGATGAGCTCGCAGATGCGGTGCTCGGCCGGCGCGAGACAGGCGAGGTCGACCTCCGGCCGGGGGAAGACCACCGTGAGGCTCGCTCCGTCCGTACCACTGCCAGCCCGCACCTCCAGCGAGCCGTCGACCGCGGCCGCGTGGTAGAGCTGCGCGATGGGCAGCGGCAGCGCCGAAAGGCGTGGCTCGAGCTGCAAGCAAAGCAGCGCCTGCTTGACCTCCTGCGACACCGTGGAGGCCGCGATCTGCAGCTCGATGGCGACCGCGCATTCGGAGACTCCGTCCAGAACGAGCGACAAGACGCGCAGTCGTCGCTCCGTGACTGCCGCGCCGGGGTCGGCGATGTGGGGGCGAAGCACGAGCAGGGCCTCGCGAGGCTCGTATCGAATGGCGGCGACGCGAAGGCTGCCCGCGCAGACGTCCGCCCACACTGCACGAGCAGGCAGGCTCGGCGGCCGCGGTGGCGGCGGCGCTAACCTAAGGGGTTGGGCTCGAGCGGCGGTCTCTTCGAAAAGTACCGGTGAATACTCCGCGTGCTGCTCCATACAAGGATGGAGGAGCGTCGTGGCGTTTGTGAACCGGCCGCGGTGAGATCATTCGGCGGCGTCAGCCATCGCCTCGCGCGAAACCTCCAAGTGGCTCCGATTGGACTGGCTCGCCGGGTAGATCCCCCACCGGGCCCGGTTCAGGCTCCCGAGCGGCCGATGGTCGTGGAGCGCGTTCCACGGGTTGAACTGGAGCTGCTCCGCCTCCAGGAGCCGAGGAGGGTCGCCCGGATCTTGTCGCGAGATTTCGATGCTGGCGACATGCAGCTTCTTCGCCCCGAGCCTTTCCCAGGGAAAGCACGCGTCTTCCACGATGTCCGGGATGGCGAGCCCCTGCGGCAGCGGCGCATCCGCCCGCAGCACATGGACGAAGAAATTGAGCAGGATTGGCCCATCTCGAAGGCTGTCGCGCAGGGCCTGCTTCAAAGCATCTGCGCCCTGTTGACGGGCGATCCTCCGGAAGCGTTCGCGGTCCAAGGGCTCTACCGAGTACTTCGCGAGGTGATGAGGGCCGTACTGATAGCAAGTGGCGCTATGGAAGGCGCCCGCGAGGGGGTGGAGGGGCCGGTTCCACAAAGCGCGGTACATGAGCAGGCTCTGCGAGACCCCGCCCGGCACGAGCAGCATGGCCGCGAGCGCCACGTTTCGAGCGCGCCCCTCGAGCTCGCGCACGCGGAACCACTTGGCGAGGCTGGCGACGTCCGGAGTGAAAAACTCGCTCGCGCTCATCAGCAGGAAGTCCTGGCACCCTCCTTCGGCGCCCCGGGGAGGGTGAAAGAACTCAGGCTCGCGATTCCCACCCAGCATGGTCCCGGGCGGGAGGACGACGCGGAGGGCTAGGCCGCGGGCGTCGCCGGCTCCGTCCTTCTTCACGGCTTCAGCGCCATTGGAGGGCCGGAGGACCGCGTCGTAGGTGCCCTCCACCGCGAACAGCCCTTGAGCCTCTTTATCGCCGAACACCCGGAAGCGCGCGCGGATCAGGCCATGCCCCTTGCTGTGAATCGCCCTTCGGACCTTCCCGTCCCCTGCGCGACGCGCCGTGCGATCCTGGAGCTTGGTGCCAGTGTCGATGGTTCGACGCACCCAGCTCTCCTCGTTCGGCAAGCGGCGCTCGAAAGGAGTCAAAGCGAGGGGAAAGCCGTCTGATTGGAAAGCGCGGACGAACGACCTTCGGAGCTGATGGGCGTCGGCTCCAGCATTCGAGTCCCAAAACTCGAAGAATCGGTCCCGTACTTCGAATGCTTCTCGAATTTCCGAGATCGTGACGTCCGGTTCCAGATCTGGCTCCTGGAGGAACAGAACCTGCGCAATGGCGCGAACGCGCCCCCGGAACGTGGAAGACCCGGAGGGGGCGCTAAAAAGCGTGCGCACCCGGGGCGGGAAGGCCAGCGGCCCGAGATCACGGAACATGTACTTGCCGGTCAGAGCGTGCGCGCGCAAGTAGCCGGCCGGGTCCTTCTGGTCGAAGGCGCGGCAATGCGAGAGGATCTCGCGCGCTCTGCCCGTGCGGTGATTCAGCACCGCATCCAGCGTGGCGTCCACGCTCCCATCGCACACGAAGGATAGGAGCAGCGCTTTCGGCTCTGCTGGGTCGATGCTGCGAACGCCGCTCGCATCGTGCGGTTCGATGAGCATCCAGCGCAGCGCATGCAGGCCGATGACGTCCGCGTAAGCCTCGTGCTCTTGACCCCGCTTCAGCAGGTCCGACAAGCCGGCGGCGTCTTCGACCCCCAGGAGCGCGCTGAATTCACGGAGCCGAAACTGCTTCATCAGGAGCCAACTGCCCCAACGCTGTATGCCGTTCATAGTTAACCTACTGCTGCGAGGACGCGCTGAGAGGCGTTGCGAGCCGGGCCTGCGGCTAGCAGCTCGAGGCCCGCGAGCCCGGGGTAGAGGTAGTATTGACCTCCCAAGCAAGTGACGAATTGTGGAATTTTGAGCAGCAGCTGCGCGCGCCGGCCTCGCGCGGGGGACCCTTCCACCACCATCGAGCGCAGCTGCATCGCGCTGCCGATCGGGTCGCGCGCGTTCGGCACTGCGTTCGAGAGGGTTGCGTTGCACCAATCCCGCTGCACGTGCTCGAACTGGTCTTTGATGTCCGCGTTGAAGGCGACGAACAAGAGTCCCACCGGGCCTGCCGCTGGCTGCCCCGCGAGTGCCGGCTTCCCGAACGGCACGCTGCGGCGAATCAGGCGATGCCGACCGTCGCCATCCCTCGGGTTCATGCGCCGGACGTGGGAGCCCATGGGGCATTGAGCTCCCTTGGGATCCGACTCGTAGTTGAAATTGGACTGGTCCGGACTACCGGGCGGCTCGTCAGTTGGCACCAAGGGGTCCCCCTGCTTCGTGCGACCCATCATCCGCTCGGCGACGAAGTCGGCGTCCTCCGCGCCGCGCATGCGCTGCGCGTACTCATGAAAAGCCTCCACGTGCTGCTGGAGGTGGCGAAAGACCGCGAAGCTGCCGTTACGCAGTAAGACCTGCGCGTCCTCGGTGAGCCCTTCCAGCGCGTTTTCGCCTGATTCGTTCGGCTCACCGAGCACGAACTCGCCGGCCGCGAGCGCAGTCCACGAGCCGTTCTGCAGCTTCCCTCGCCCCTTGATTTCAGCCGGCGTCAGGCCCGGGATCCCTTCGAACGCGGGAAAGGAGATGTCGTCTCGGAAGCCGAAGTGCTCGTGCCAGTGCCCGTCCTTCTCGATGGCCTCGCCTTCCAGGTAATCGGTCAGCAAGGCGCCATTTTCAGCCAGAGCCTCGACTTCGTCCCTGGCTCGGTTCAGGTCCGCCTCCGTTTGCGCGGAGATCGAAACCCACACGTTGCGCCTCTCCCACACCTCACGCTTGAAGTCGCTATCCCCCAGCAGCTCGGCCCGGCGCGGCATCCCCTCGCGGAAAGCATCGAAGCTCGCCTCGAGTTCCCGAGCCAGAGTCGGGCGCAGCGCGCTGACGGCGGCGAATGAAAGGCCAACGTTGATGGTCACGCTCGCCCCTTGCTGCCACGCGCTCGCGCGAGTGATTCTGGAGCCCAGGCGACCGAGGAAAGCACGCCAGTCTTCCACGCCGGCCGCGTCTTCCGCCCGCACCTCCCCAAACAAGTGAAGGACGTGCTTCAGCTTGTGACCGCGTAGGAGGTTGGCTTGAATGTCCTCGAGAGTCAGCTCTGCCATGGTCTAGCTCGCGTCATTGCTTCGACTCCTGCACGCTTTGCTGAGCCGAAAGAAACCGATCCAAAAATTCCGCGTCGCTCACGTTGTCATCGAGGGAGGCGGCTCGGAGCTCGTCGATAGCGCGCCTCAGCAGCAGCACCGCGAGCACGCTCGAAGACTTTTCCTGGTACGCGTTGAAGAAGCTGGCGCTCTGGCGCTCGTGCTTTTCGATGAAGGCGCCCACCTTGGCCAGGTTTTGGGTCACCACCGCGCCCGCGGGCGGCTCCATCAGCTCCCAAGCGACGCAGTAGCGCCAGACCTCGTTCATCTGCTCCCACAAGTAGCGAGCAAAGCCGTCGAAGTACGCGCCTCGAGAGCCGTTGTAGTAGCTCATGAAGAGCAGCGCGCCGTGCTTCGCGCCGGCGCCGTGCAGGCCCGCGCGCTTCAGCTCATCCGGGCTCACGGGACAAAACTGGGCGAGGTGCAGGAACTGCCGCTGCCGAATCGCGGTCGTGTTCGTCTCCCCCAACATCAGGGTGAGCTTGGAAAGCACGCGATCGCGGAAGGAAAGATAAGGCGAAAACGTAGAGAAAGCGGTGGTTTCGGTGTTGCGCACGTCCGGCCTCCTAGGGGTAGAGGTTACCTGGCGGGTTTGTGACGTTCTTCAGCGCTCATTTCGTCCGCAGGCGCGGATTCGGCGAGCAGCCCCGCCTCCGCCGCCAACCGACGCAGCTTCTCTTTTGCCTTCTGGAAGCGCTTGCGAAGACGGGCCGCCTCCGTCGACAGCTCTTCAGGGCTCAGCTGCATGGCATCACTGACGGAGCCACTGGCCAGGATGCGAGCGATGTCCAGCCAGGCGAGCTCGCGATTGACGCGCAGCATGAGCAGGAGTTGCTCCTCCTCCGGGAGCTGGCCGCGGAGGGCGGCGAACCGGCTACGGGTCTCCGTTCGGAGCTGAGCAGAAGTCTGGCTACGGATGCGCTCGGCGATCTGCGAGAGAGGCTCCGCACGAGACAGAGGCACGTTCCGCTGCGCTCGTTTGCGCTGCTGCTTGATGCTGCGGCTCGCCGCATGCCGAGCCAGCGTGTACGCCCACGCGCGCGCGCTGCACACCCAGCGGAAGCCAGAGATGCCCCGCCATAGATCCTCGGTGAAGTCACCGAACACGTCCGCGGCGAGCTCTGGGTCGTGCAGCTTCGCGACGAGGAAGCGGAATATTTCCGGCCCATAGAGCTCGAGCAGCAGCGTCGCGGAGAGCTGCAGCTCCGCGGCCTCGAAGGCAGCCTTGATGCGAGCCTCCGTGTCGGCTTCGAGG
The DNA here is from genome assembly GCA_004193285.1 of Myxococcales bacterium. Taxonomy (GTDB): domain Bacteria; phylum Myxococcota_A; class Polyangia; order Polyangiales; family Polyangiaceae; genus PMG-095. Next base: position 165,142 of record SECP01000004.1, read on the forward strand.
GCCGGAGTCAAGCCAGCTCCTCGTGGAGAGTGAGCGCTCGGGCGCAAGGCGAGACGTTCTCCAGGAAGGACCGACGCAGCCTCTCGTCCGCGATCTCGGCGGCCATGCCGAGGACCATTTCCCTCGTTCGAGCCACGACCCGCTGAGCCGCGTCGCGCTGCCCACAGGCGAGCAGACAGTCGGCTTTCAGGTTCATCAAGTCGATTTCGCTCTCGAGGCCATTCGTGGTGGAGGAGTCCAGCGCCAGCTCGATCGTGCGGAGCGCGTCCGTCGTTTGACCCAAACCGAGCTGGGCGCGGGCCATGACGCAGGCCGCGAGCCGGCGCAGGCGCGGGGAGCTCCCTGCGCAAGCTGGGGCTACCTCCGCCATCGCCGCGGCCGCGTTCTGCTGCTGCAAGCGGGCTTCACCGACCATCACGGGCAACATTTGCTGCACCAAACGGTCCTGTGAAGCTTTGAGGGGCTCGATGGCCTTGAGTGCTTCGTCCGCCTGTCCCAGCCTCAAGTACGACTTGGCCAAGAAGAGATACGGCCAAGGGTCGCGCATTCGCTGACTCACCTTGCTGACGCGGCAGGATTCCAGGCACAGATCGCGCGCTTCCGCGTGAAGCCCGACGTGCATGGCCGCAATCCCGGTGTAGTAGAGGACGATCGATTGGCCATGAAAAGCGCCGAGAGCGCCGAGCGCCTGCGCGCATCGCTGACCGCCTCGCAACGCTCGCTCCAGGTTCCAGCGCCCACCCACGGGTGCCACCGCGTCCAGCGCGCACTCCGCTCCCGCCAAAAAGGCGTCGAAGACGGGGTCCGCCCGCTCGTCGCGATCTTGCCTCGCTCGCTCCAGAATTGCGGCGGCGACCGAGCCTTTGCCCAGGACCACCAAGCCGCCGACGAGCGTGATGAGCCCGGTGCCCTGCGGCATGACCTGCTCCCGCGCAAACGGCGTCTCTCGCGCCAGCGCCACGTACGGCGCCGCCTCGTCCGGCTTTCCTTGCATGCTGGCGCCGTAGATGAGTATCGCGAGCCCGACCCACCACATGGGTGTTCCGACGGCTAGCAGGTCCAGCGCCTCGCGGGTCAGGTCCAGCTGCAGCTCCCCGCTCAGCGCGTCCGCATAGCAGCGCAGTAGCAGCAGACGACCGCGGTCTTCGCTGCTCGCTGCGAGGGCGATGCCGCGGTTGGCAAGCTCGATGGTGGCGGCCAAGTCACCGGCGTCAATCGCGCGCTTGGCGGCGCGGACGAGCCACGGCCCCGCGCGATCTTGGGCCTGAGCGGCCTCGAAATGGTCGGCGAGCTGGCGCTCGTCCTTTTCCCCGTTGCGCTCGAGCCAGTCGCCCGCGGCGCGGTGAGCCGCTTGACGATCTTCGACCGTCATCATGTCGTAGGCGGCGTCGCGCAGGAGCGCGTGGCGAAAGCGGAATTCGCGGGCCGCGACGTAGCGCGACGCGGGAACCGCGAGCAGCAGCTCCTCTTCGATCAGCACCTTGAGCAGCGCCGCCACATCCACGTTCGTCTCTACGATTTCCGCTATGCCCGCGTCCCAGCAGCGCTCGCCGAACACGCTCGCGGCCCGCAGCACGCAGCGAGCATCCGAATTCAGACGGTCCAGGCGCGACTGCGCCATGGCCATGACCGTTTCGGGCAGGTTGTCGCTGCCAGTCGCCACGCGACGAATGAGCTCTTCCAAGTAGAACGGGTTTCCGTCCGCTACCCGGATCAAGCGCGCGGCGTTCTCGGCCGCGACCGCGGTCGGCAGGGCGGCCTCGATGAGCTGCTGCGCAGCTCTGGACCCGAGACCCTGCAAGCGCACCTGCATCACCGCTCGCTCGCAGAACTCTGGGAATTGACGCTCGACCTCGGGGCGCGCCAAGGCGAGCACCATGAGCGGGCGGTTCGGCTGCTCGCGCATGGCCTCGGTCAAGAATTCGACGCTGGGGGAGTCCCCCCAATGAAGGTCCTCCAAAACGAGCAAGATGGGGTGCCCCGCCGCTTCCGCGTCGAGCCACTCGTGGAGCGCGCGCCGCACCTGCTCGCGCATGATGTCCGGGTTGTCGCGAGCCGCTTGCAGGAGCGCGGAAGGCTCTTGCTCCGCGCTCAAGCCCACGATCTCCGCCAGGAACTCCACGGTCAGCGGTCGCCCCTCCGCGCTGCCCCAGCGCTCGCAGTGCGCGCGCAAGGATTCGAGCTGAACCTCGGCGGGATCTGCTTCACGCAAATCGGCCGCATCCCGGATGAGCAGCTGAACGAGCGACCACGCCGAGCCGGCCGAGGTCGGGTCCACCCGCGAGAACAAGGTGCGCACGTTGCCGCCGCGGCCTCCGCGCGCGATCCATTCGCTCGCCAGGCGTGATTTGCCGATGCCGGGCGGCCCGGTGATCACGACGACTCGCGAGACGCGGTCCATCATGCACTCGTTGAGCGCCTCGTCCAAAGTGCGAATCTCGCGATCACGGCCGACATACGGCGTCGGCCGCCCCATCAGCTGCCGCGGACCGTCCAAATCACGGCGAGCTGCCAGCAGTACGCTCCGACCGCCGGTTTTTCGCACCTCGAAGCGCAGACCAACCAGCCCCAGGGTCACGTCATCCAACATTACCCCGCACTGCCCGGCTGCCTCGCTCGAGAGGAGCGCCGCGCGGTCGATGGCCACGCCGACCGGGACGCCCCCGGACGTGTCTACCAGCCCGGTGGCGACCGCCAGCGCCAACTCGGGTCGAAGCCGCGAGAGCTCCAGCGCGCACAGCACGGCCTGGGACGCGCGATCGTTGGCCTCGCCCTTGCCGGCCAGCACGAGCAGCAGCGCGCCGCCCTTCAGCCGCGCGATGCGCGCGCCGTACTTGGCCTCGAGCGGTTCCATGTCCGCGTCGCTGAGCGCTCCCTCCGCGGCGTCGCTATCCTGCCGGCCCAAGATGACGCTCACGACGCGCTGGTCGGCGCGCCGGGGCGAGAGCGAACGCCTCCCCTTCGGATCCGACCCGGCTGCGAGCTCCATCAGTTGGTCGAACGCCTTGAGGACGGCGGTGGCGTCTTTCAAGCGCTCGGTGCGCTTCTTCGCGAGCATTCGCCCCACGAACTCGTCGAATCGAGGATCCAGATCTGGCCGGAGCTCGCTGGGTCGCGCCGGCTCCTCTTGCAGCACCTTGGCCAAGATCCCGACCGCGTGGGCGCTCGCGAAAGGGGCCTTGCCCGTCAGGCACTCGTAAAACACGCAGCCGAGGGCGAAGACGTCCGCGCTCGCGTCCAAGTCCCGATCTCCGAGCGCTTGCTCGGGAGACATGTAACCCACGGTTCCGATGCGGGCGCCCATCGTGGTGAGCGACTGTTCGGACTCGCTCAGCCTCGCGACCCCAAAATCCAGCAGCTTTACTTTGGCGACGTCCGAGTCCAGAAGAAACAGATTCGCTGGCTTGATATCCCGATGAACGACCCCTCGCCCGTGGGCGAACGACAGCGATTTGCAAACTTTGCGCAACAGCGAGAGGCCGTCTTCCAAAGTGAGCGGGGCGCGCAATAGGCGCTCGGACAAGTCCTCCCCCGTCAGCCATTCCATGACCAGGTAGAGCATGCCCGACACGGTCGTACCGTGATCGAGGTACAGCACGATGCCGGGGTGGGAGAGCTCCGCCAGAATGCCGATCTCTCGCGCGAACCGCATGCGCGAATCCCGATCCATTCGCCCGATTGTCTTGATCGCGACGGGCAACCCCGTACGCAGATCACGACCTCGGTAGATCGCGCCCATTCCGCCCCTGCGAGCGAAGCGCTCCACGCTGAAGCGCTCCGCCAGCACCAAGCCGGGCGTCAGAATCGCGGCCGCAGCGGCGCTCGTCGGATTCGTCTCCGCCGCGACCTGCTTGAGGAAGGAGTCCACACTGTCCGGCGCCGAGTCACTGCTCGAGGATGGCGCTCCCAAGGTCATTCGCTAGCGGTCTTACGGCGCATGCAAACTGGAATCAATAGAGAGCATTTGCGGCTTCCAGCCGCCATTGACTCTAAACATCGACGAAACGTGCGGACCGTCATGCCAAGTGTGACTAGTCATTTGTTTCTCCCTCCGTAGAAATGATGACTAGCCTTCGAGTTGACATTGGAGTGGGCGACTCGATTTGAATGAGCTCTGCTCCGGGCCATCAAGCCCATGAGCGCAGCGCCCCTTGTCTTCAGAGTTCCGTCGCGCGGCCCCAGCTCGGAAGGAAGGGTCGAAGCGACGACTCGCTCCACGGGCCAGGTCGTGGACCTCAAGGCCGTGCCGTACGAAGACATCGTCGAGCTCGAGCTCGTCAACGGGCCCACCCTGGTGATGCATCCGGAGCACGCTCGCGAGCTGCTCGTGGCGCATGCCGGGCCATCGAGCAACCGTGAACGGTCAGACGGCTCGATCGCGGTGCCGACGCGCCTGGGTTGGAATATGCAGGCGGATCTGGCGCGCAGCCGGGGGCTCGGCGAAGCAGGGCAGGTACTCCTGCACGCGTTTCGCGTCATCGCCGGCGCGGGCTCGTCCCAAGGGGCGGAGCTTGCGACGGGCGTGCTCGGTAGGGCAATCGATGCGCGCGCGACGCCAGGGCTGTGGCCGCTTCAGCCGACCACGGTCGTGTCGAGCCCGCAAGCCGTGCAGGCAACCGGCAAGAAGCTGTTGGTGCTGCTCCATGGCACGTTCAGCACTACCCTCGAGTCGTTCGGAGCGCTGTGGAAGCAGCCCGGCTTGCTCGAATCATTGCGCCGCGGCTTCGATCTCTACGCCTTCGACCACGCGACGTTGCAAAAGAGCCCGCTGCAAAACGCGCTCGAGCTCGTCGAGGCCCTGCCTGAAGGCGCTAGCGTCTCGTTCCTCACGCATTCGCGAGGCGGCCTCATCGCGGAGGCGCTGGCGCACGTCGCGGAGGAGCGGCAGCCGCTCGCCCCCGCGGCGGCGGCGCGGCTCGGCGAAGAAGACTTTCGCGCGCAGCTGCCCGGGCTTCGCGAGCTGCAGGAGAAGGTCAGGCAGCGAGGCATCAAGGTGGACCGCATCGTGCGCGTCGCCTGTCCCACGCGCGGCACGCTCCTGGCCTCGGAGCGGCTGGACGTTTACCTTTCGGTGCTCCAGTGGGGTCTGCAGCTGGCACAAATCCCCGTCGCGAAGGAGCTCGTCTCGTTCTTGCACGAGGTCGCCAAGCGTCGGACTTCCCCCAAGGAGCTGCCAGGCCTCGAGGCCATGATGCCGGAGAGCGCGTTCGTCCGGTGGCTGAACCATTCAGAGGAGGAGTTGCCGGGCGACCTGCGCATCGTCGCCGGCGACACCCAGGGCGATTCACTCGCTTCTTGGCTGACCACGCTCGTCTCCGACGCCTTCTTTTGGACCGACAATGACTTGGTCGTGCAGACCCGCTCGATGTACGGCGGGCGACCGCGCCTGGGCGGCTCCACCTACTTTTTGGAGCGCGGCGGAAAGATCAGCCACTTTGGCTATTTCTCGAACCCGACGACTGCGCAAGCCGTCGCGCGCGCTTTGACTGACGACGCGCCGGAGGGTTTCCACGCCCTTGGGCAGCTTTCGAGGGCCGGCCTCTCCAGCTCGGGCAGTCGCGGCGGGGTGAAGGGCAAGCTCGGCGCTTCCCTGTCGAAGCCGGCGGTCATCGTCTTGCCGGGCATCTTGGGCTCGGAGCTGAGCCAGGGAGATCATCGGCTCTGGCTCGGCTTGCGCATCATCAATGGCTTGCCAAAGCTGGCCTGGAGCGATCAGGACGGCATCGAGGCGACGGGCTGGATTGGTCCCTTCTACGACGGGCTGGCGCGCCACCTTTCGGAGTCGCACGAGGTCATTCCCCACCCGTTCGATTGGCGGCGGCCCATCGAGCAGGAGGCAGAGGGCCTCGCCACCGTGCTCCGTGATGCGATGGCGGGTCGCACCGAGCCGGTGCGAATTCTGGCCCACTCGCACGGGGGGCTCGTAGCGCGCACGGTCGAAAAAGTGGCCCCGGACGTGTGGCAGACTTGGATGAAGAACGACCGCAGTCGGCTGGTGATGCTCGGCACGCCGAACGGCGGCTCGTGGGCACCGATGCAGGTGCTCAGCGGCGACAACCTCATCGGCAACCTGGTCACTTACGTCGGAACGCTCTTCGACGAGAGCAAGGCGCGCGCATTGTTCGCGAGCTTGCCCGGCTTCATCCAGCTGCAAGCCGGTATGTTGGACGAGAAGCTCAAATTGTACGAGGCGGAGACGTGGGAAGCGCTCGCCCGAGCCGACGCCTCGGCTTGGGGGCTCTCGACGCTCTGGCATCACCTCCCCATTCAGCGCCGAGCGCTCGATTGGGGACGCCCCAGTCAGGCCGAGCTGGACCGCGCCCGCCAGCTTCGAGAGTGGCTAGCGGCGCAGGACCTTCAGTCGCACGGCAATCGCGTGATCATGGTCGTGGGCAAAGCAGACCAAACGCCGTCCGGCTTCGAAGTGGGCATGTCGCGCTTCGAATACTTACAGACCGAGCGCGGTGACGGCACGGTCACGCATGCGGATGCGCTGATCCCCGGGGTCAAAGCGTTCCAGGTGGCGGTCGAGCATTCGTGGCTGCCCATCCCGAGTGAGCTGTATCCCGGCTACCTCAACTTGCTGGAAGACGGCACGCCGCACGATGCGGACCACTTCAGCGGCATCACCCCGACGCGTGGCGGCTCGGCTTCGAGCCAGTTCGCGACGGAGCCTCCGCGCCGCGCGATCCGCCGCCGCGGGTGGAGTGACGCGGAGCTGGACCTGGTGCCGACCCTCAGCGCGCAGGAGCCGCTCGGTGAGTCGACTCGCACGCTCGCACCGGCGCTCGAGATCGCGGTCACCAACGGCGACCTCACCTTCGTGAGCCAACCGCTCCTGTTGGGTCACTACCGCTCGCTCACGCTAACGGGGGCCGAAAGTAAAGTCGACGAGTTCTTGGGCGGCACCATGACCCTGGCGCTCCGGCTACGCGGCTACGCGACTCAGTTGAACGAGGCCCGGTACTTCAAAAATCAGCGCCCGAATCCCGCCGACCCCCATCAAGTGCCGCGGCCCTCGGCGGTGGTCGTCGTCGGCCTGGGGCCGGAAGGCGAGCTCCGCGCGGAGGCGTTGACGGCGACGGTTCGTCAGGGCGTGATCAACCACGCGGTCAAGCTCGCGGGCGAGAGGGCACCGGGCACGAGCTTCGAGCTCGCGGTCACGCTCATCGGCAGCGGCGGCCTGGGGATGGCGGTTGCGACCTCGGCGAGGGCGATCGCGCAGGGAGTCTATGCCGCCAATCAGAGACTGCTGGAGCAGGGCGCGCCCATCGTCGCGAAGCTGGAATTCATAGAAATCTACGAGGACCGCGCGACGGAGGCGCTGCGTGAGCTCCACGAGATCGCGGCGCAGCGACCGGCTTGTTTCAAGGTCGAACCCTGGCTGAAGCTCGGCCGGGGGGGGCTCATTCGCCCTTTGACGTCTAGCTACCGGGGCGCTGACTACGACATGGTCAGCGTCATGGAGGGCGCGGACCAAGACGGCGTCACGAGCACCGTCTTCACGCTGGACTCGCGGCGCGCGCGCGCCGAGGTTCGGTCCACCACGACGCAGCTGCCGCTGCTGCAAGCGTTGATCGATCAAGCCGAGGCGGACCCGCGCAGCGACGCCCAGCTCGGAAAAACTTTGTTCCGCATCCTCGTACCGAGCGCGCTGGATTCGTTCTTCGGCGGTTCGGACGGCGTGCTGCTGCAGCTGGATCGAACGACGGCCGCCGTCCCTTGGGAGCTACTCAGCGTGGACAGCGACGAAGACGAAGCCGGCGACAAGCCCTGGTCCGTCCGCTCCAAGCTCGTCCGCAAGCTGCAGACGCGTGACTTCCGGGAGCGGCCGCTGTCTGCGGGCCAAGAAGCCAAGGTCCTCGTGATCGGCGATCCGTTCATCGACGACCAGTCGCAGTACCCGCAGCTGCCGGGTGCGGTGCGAGAGGCGCGCGCGGTGGCGTCCGCGCTCGGCTTGCGAGCGGGACCTCTGCTCAACGCGGGGGCCATCGAGCTGGTCAACGCGCTCTTGGCCGAAGATCTCTCGATTTTGCACATTGCCGGTCACGGCCGGGAAGATGGCAGCGGGGTCGTGCTGAGCGGCGGGCTCGTGCTGAACGCGGACATCGTCAAGAGCATGCGCCGCCTGCCCGACCTGGTGTTCGTCAACACGTGCCATTCGGCCCGTGAACGGGTCGGCGAGCTGCCGGCGCGCGCCGCGACGTTGGCCCGCGCGCTGATCGATGCCGGCGTCCGCTGCGTCATCGCGACGGGCTGGGCCGTGGACGACGACGCCGCCGAACACTTCGCCCTGAAGTTCTACGAGGGCCTTCGTCAGGGGCTTCACTTCATGAACGCCACCGCGATGGCTCGTTCATCGACCTACGAGCACTGCCGGCATAGCAACACGTGGGCAGCCTACCAGTGCTACGGGGACCCGGGCTGGGTCTGGTCCCGGCACGCACCCGAAAGCTCGGAGCCCGACCGGAACGACGCCGCCGATACGAAACAGCGCGACCGAGCCAGCCCCCGCCCCGAGCCGGAGTCGCCCATCATCTCGCTCTCGGGGCTTCTCGTGGCCGTGGACACCTTCGGTGCGACCGAAGGGGGAGACAAAGAGAGAGCTCGCGCCCTCGCGCGACTTCGCGCGCTCGAGCTCGAGATGCAGCCACGGCTGGGTGAACGAGGGGAAGTCGCGGAGGCCCTCGGGGCCGCGTTCCGGAACTTGGGCGACCGGCAAGCCGCCATCCGCTGGTACGAAAAGGCCGTACGCACCGAGCGTGGCGCCACCTTCGGCAGCTTGGAACAACTCTTCAATCTGAAGGTGCGGCGCTCGGCGGACGACGTGGAGAAGGCGCTCCTCGCCTGGGAGCTCGCGAAAGAGGGCGCGGACGGGGTGGAAAGCGCGCGCGAAGCGCTCCGCCAAGGCGTCGAAGCTGCCACCACCGCCTTCGAGGCGGAGCGAGCAACGCTGAACCTCCTCGCCGCGTTGCCGGAAACGTCCGAGCGCTTCAGCATGGTCGCTTCCGCGTGGAAACGCCGGGCCATGACCGACTACGCGAAGCTCGAAGCGTTCGGCGATGAGGCCGCACGGCAGAGCTCGGTGAGCGCGCTGGAAGAGTCGCAGCGATTCTATGAGCAGTCCGCCCAGATAGCCGCCAAAGAAGGCAGTAGGGGCGTCGCGTACCCCCGGCTCAACGCGATGACCGCGCAGCTGGTGCGAGAGCTCTTGCTCGGACACCGGCTCACGAACGATCAGGGAGCCGTCCAGGAGGTTCGCGATAGCCTCACCGCGTGGGCCGCAGAAAAAAGAGACTTTTGGCCTTACGTGCAGGCAATCGAGGTCGAGCTCTACGCGGCCGTGCTCCAGCAAAGTCTCTCCTCAGAGCTGGCGCGCCTGCTCGAGCGCTTCAAGGAGCTGTGGACGCGCATCGCGGACCTCAACTCTTGGGGCAGTGTCAGCGCTCAAGCTCGCTTCCTGCTTCGACCCTACCGGCGCGCGCTGGAGCTCGGTGGCACGCTGGCTCCGGAAAACTCCGCCGCCGAGGCGGAAGCAGCTCGGCAGCTCACGAAGCGGCTTCATGAGTACTCGCAAGGGCGCGGATGAGCGCTCGCCGCGCGCTGCTGTTCGGTAGCCAGACCCATGGCTTGCGGGGGCCGGATGCTGACGCCGAACGCATGAGGGAGGCGCTCAGCAGGCACCAGTTTACGACGAAGGTGTGCACGGGCGCGCGAGCGACACGCGACGGGATGCTCGAAGCGTACGAGAAGCTGATCGCGGAAACGCAGTCGAACGACGCGGTTTGCATCTACTATTCCGGCCACGGGGGGCGCTTGGCTAACCCGTTCGCCCGAGGTCCCCGCTTCCTGCAGTACCTCGTGCCGACCGATCACGCCGCGGGCGCGTTTCGCGGACTCATGAGCTTCGAGCTCTCCGCGCTCCTGGCCCGCCTGACCCTGAAGACGACGAACGTGACCGTGATCTTGGATTGCTGCCACGCGGGTCAGATGTCTCGCGCCGCCCGCCCCGCCCCGAGCGCGGGTTCGGTGCGGCTCGTGGCCAAGGTCTTCGAAGATGGCCTGACCGAAGAGCAAGTCGGAAAGCTGCTCGAGGGGGCAAGGAGCCGTGACCGCACGCTGGAGCCGGAGAGCAATTGGCACGCAGTGCGGCTCTTGGCCACGGAGCCTCACGTCAGTGCCTACGAAGCGCAAGGCGGCACGGGAGCGGGCGGCATCTTCACCGAGGCGCTGCTCGCGGTGCTGGCGGAGCGAGGCGAGCGCCGCGCGTCGTGGGGCTCCGTCATGCTGGAGGCTCGTGAGCGCGTGATGCTACGCAAGTCCGAACAGCGGCCGGACGTGGAAGGGCCGCGTCGTCGCGTGCTGTTCCGGACCGAGCAGCTGCCGGACGAGCGCCCACTGCCTTTGTTCTTCCAGGGCAGCGAAGCACGCCTGCGCGCGGGCTCGCTATTCGGCGCGGTTCCCGGGGCACGCTACGGGCTCATGCCCGCCGGTAGCGAGGTGTACGAGGCTTCCCGCTCCGTAGGTGAGGCGCTCGTGACCCAAACGCTGGGCTCGACCGCGCGCCTCGAGGTTCATGGCCAGCAGGCGCGGTCTTTGCCGGGCTCCGCGCTGCTCGCCTTTCCGCTGCGCCCGTCGATAGCTCCGTGTTTGGTCGGGCTCGACGACGAGCTACGCGCGGAGCTCGCGGCGGTGCTCGAGCGAAGCCGGTACGTGCGCACCGAACCGCTTCGGGGCGGCTCGCCTTTGCCAACCATCGCGCGAATCGGGAGCGAGCTCACGCTGCGCGATGCTGGTGGCGTCTTGTTGGCAAGAGGTCCGAAAGCAACGCCCGAGTGGCTGCTCGAGCGCCTGGAGTGCCTGGCGAGGGCGCAAGACCTGCGCTCTCTGGCCCGCGGAGGCCTGGAAACGGACCTGCAGGTCGAGCTCGGTCGAGTCGAACGGGGGCGGCGCGTTCCACTGGACGGGAAGACTCTGCACGTCGGAGAGCGCCAATACATCTCGGTCAAGAACTGCGGCTCTCAGACCGTGTTCCTGGCGCTGCTGGGGATCGATCCTCTCTACACCGTGCGGCTGCTGACCCGCCGAGCCCCGCGCGGACATTGGCTGCGCGCCGGGCAGGCTCTCGTCCTGGGCGAGGCTCCGGACGGCAGCTTGACCGGTGTCACCGCGACTTGGCCCGCGCCGCTGGCCGCGGAGAGACCGCTAGGCGAGTCGGTCATCGTCATCGCGGCCGAAGAGGAACAAGACTTCAGCTTGCTGACCACGTCGGACGCGTACGACCTCAGGTTGCGCGATGCACAGCCCCCACTACCGGGTCGCGAGCAGACCGAGCGGCGAGGCTCCGTGCTCGCGTCCGAGCCTCGCAGCGAGTACGCGGTCTGCCACCATCACTACGAGCTGGACCCGCGCCCGCGGCCTACCTGAGATTGGAAAACGCTTCCACGTAGGGCCGCGGCAGCCGGCGCTGCAGCTCCGCACTCTCGCGGTACTCGGCGGTCACGCTCGCTCGAAATCGCTCCATCAGGAGTGGCAAGGCTTGAAACAGCGCGGTGACGTTCTGCTGGTTCAAGACCGCGTCGGTTAAGGGCGCGAGAAACGGCAGCCGGAAGTACCACTTGAAGCTCTTCAAGAGCTCCTCGATGCGAGCGGGCGACGTGCCCGCAAACTTGTCACTCAGGGTCGGTGCGTCCGGGTGAGGAAAGGGCACGTAGCCTAACGCGCGGTAGACACCCACGGGCCTGACCCGACGTTCCTGCGCCGCGAAGACCTCTTCGAGGGAGGCCGCGACCGCCGCCACTGGCTCCAGGATTTGCCGAGCCTTGCTCTTGTCGGCCACCAAGAACAGCTGACCGTCGCAGCGCGTCCGCCACTCGCAATCGTTGGAATTGCGCACCAAGAGCCCCTCCGTCTCGCTCCGCGGCTCTTCCCCGTGCGCGTGGATTCCGTCGATGTGACCGTCTTGATCGTGCAGCAGCTTGGAGAGCACGCCGGCCAACTTGCCGCTGTAGTGCTGCTCCTCCGCTGCCCATTCGCGAATCTGCTGACGAGGGACTCGAATGTGCCCCGCCGCGAATGCGTCCGTCAAAAAATGGTCCGCGAAGCCGTTGTAGAACATCGCCCGCATCCAGCTCTCGTCCGAAAGCTCCTGAGCCGCGGCGACGCGGGCGTACTCGATGGCCTTGGCGTGGTACTCGCAGTAGCGCTTGACGTTGTGCCAACCGAAGTGAGCCGTGTTGTCCTCCGCCAGCTCCAGGTAGCTCTTCGCCGTCCACACGAAGGTCAGCGTGTTGTCCGGGTAGCCCGCCCTCGTGTGCCTCTCCTCCTCCTGAATCCAGTCGAGCTCGGTGCCCAGCGCCGCCCGCAATGCCGAGAGGTCGTTCGTCCCCTGCCACCAGGGTAGCGCTGCCGGCTGCTCCAGCAGCAGCTCCTCCGCGCTCCCGTAAAAATCGCCTGAAAGCGCCACCACCTCCCCGTAAGTCAGCGGCCGAGCATCACGGGGCCGGCGCAGGCTCCCGATCATGGCCAGCTTCGCGGCATCCCCCCCGCATGCGGCGATCGCGCCCTTCATGCCCAACCAAAGGTGCTCCCCGCCATCGAACTTGGCGCGCAGCTCGGCCGTCTGCTCCTCGTCACGCAGCTGGGTGTGCACAGAAAACGGATCCGTGGGCTCGTCCGACATGGGTTCGCCCCGGAGTTTCGGCTAGCCCACCGTCGCGCAGCAATGCCGAGCGACTAGTCATTTCGTGCCGCAGCGCCGCCCTGCCCAAAAGGCCGGTCAGACCGGAGGAAGTCGCCCGTCGAGCCAGGTCAAGATGTCCGCCAGCACTTGCTCTTTGCCGACGTCATTCAGCGGGTCGTGGTACCGCTCCTCGTAGATTTTGAGCGTCTTGTCCTGGGAGCCGACCCGCTCGTAAAAGTGCTGACTGCCGCTCAGCTTGGCGGCCTTATCCGCGGCGCCGTGGAGGATGAGCAGGGGCGTCTGGATCTTCGGGAGCTCCTGCTTGAGGCGTTCGTCAGCGCGCACGATGGCGGCCGCGGTCGCGAAAGGCTGGGATTCTCCGGCAATGAGCGGATCCTGGTCCATCACCGCAACGACTTGGGGATCACGCGAGAAGTCCGCGTTCTTGAGGGTCAGGGAGTGCGCGTGGGGCGCGATGTGGCTCAGGCCCTTGAGCAGCGCGAGCGCGAAGCCCGGGGCCGGCACCTCGAACGCAAAGTCCTCGCAGACGAAGCCGGCGAGCTCGCTACCGAACGCGAGCGTATAGAGGCACCCGATCACGCCGCCGGCGCTGTGACCGAGCAAGAAGACGGGCAGCGACGGCTCGAGTGAGCGAGCCAGGGTGATGACCGAGCGCACGTCGGCGACGTAGTCGTCGAAGCTCTCGACGTAGAAGCGTTCGCCCTCTGACTTGCCGCGACCGCGCAAGTCGACCGCGTAGGTGGCGTAACCGCGCGCCGCGCACTGTGCTCCCACCCAACCGTAGTAGCCGCTATGCGAGTTGAAACCGGGGCAGATGACGAGGAGCGCTCGAGGCGCGCCCGTGCCGCGCCAGGAGCGCACGAACAACGCGCCGCCCTGCCCCGAGACGGTTTCTTCTTTTGCTTGAATCATGCGGGTCTCCGTTCCGCGCTACTTGGCGGCCCGTTTGGCGGGGTCGTCCGCGGTGTTGACGTAGTCGGTGTCGGTGGGCCCGATTCCGGTGATGTACACGACGGCGGGTTTGTCCCCGGTGAAGGCGAAATGAGCGACACCCGCGGGCTCGGTGTAAAAGCTGCCAGGAGCGAGCGTCTTGGCGGCGGCTTCACTTCCGACTTGTCCGTAACCAAAGTGCCATTCGCCGGAGACGACGAGCGCAGTGCGGTTGTCGCGGTGGGTGTGCGCGGCGATGCGTGTGCGCGCCGGCACCCGGATCTCGAACGCATACGGTCCGGCGGCTTTAGGGTCCCCGGAGAGCACCGTCGTCTGCACGCCGTCGAGCCCGGAGGTGCCGGCTCCGCCGCGGCTGCGACCGAGCGCGTCGACCTCGGCGGGCGAGAGGCGCGTCGGCTGCAGCGCGCTCACGGCCGCTCCCGCCGTTGCCGCCGGCCCCGGGCGGAGGAAAGTGCGAATGGCCGCGACCGTCGCGGTGGGCTGCTCTTCCATCAACCAGTGACCAGCGCTGGGAATCACCACCTGCCGCACGTCGTCTGCCGCGAAGCGCATCACGTGGGCCATGGTCGTGCCGAACGAGCGCTCACCCCCCACCGCCAAAACGGGCATCTGCAGGCGCCCGCGTGCTAGCGACGCGCGGTTGTCCACCGCGTCTTGGTCGAACGCCGCGAACTGCAAGAAGCCAGCGTGCATGCGGCCGGGCCGCGCATAGAGCGCCGCGTAGTGGCTCCGTGCGGCCTCACCGAAGCGCGTGCGATCCGCCGAGAACTCGTTCCAGAACCGGTCCAAGTAGATGCGCTCGCGACCGGCCACCAGCCGCTCCATGTCCGGCCCGCCGAACCGAAAGTGCCAAAGCAGCGGATTTTTGAGCACTTCTTCCCAGGGCCCGACGCCCGGCACCGGCGCATCCATCATGACGAGTCGCGTGGTGCGCTCCGGGTGCGCCGCCTCAAACGCGAAGGCCACCATGTTGCCGATGTCGTGCCCCACCACGTCCGCCTGCCGCACCCGCAGCGCGTCCAGCACCGCCGCGATGTCCTCGGCCTGGTTCTTCTTGGTGAAGCCCTCGGTGGCCACCGCGGACAGCCCCATCCCGCGCAGGTCGGGGGCGATGACCGTGTGATCGCGCATCAGCTCGGCCGCGAGCGGGGCCCACATGTCACCGGTGTCCCCGTAGCCATGGATGAGGACCACGGCGGGCCCCGAGCCGCCCACGCGCACGTGCAGCGTCGTGCGGTTGGCCGGAATACTTTTGCTTTGGAAGCCGGCCGGAAACGTAAAGCTCTGCGTCTGCGCCTGGGCCTCAGCCGCTGCACCAGCGACCGTCGCCGCGATCGCCAAAACCAACAAACCGCGCCTAATCATGCGTCCACTCCATCTTCGAAAGTTTGCCGCTACGTCACCGACGCGCGCTCCGGGCTCGTCGGTGGACACCGCTGCCATGTAGCGTGACAATGCCGAGCATGTGCAGGCCGGAAAAACGAAACCAACTCTCCGAAGCTTTCGAACGATGAAGCTCGACGGCCTGTCTGCGTTCGTCACCATCGCGAGCACCGGCTCCATCAGCGAAGCCGCCCGCCAGCTTCGGCTCTCCAAGTCCGCGGTGAGCGAACGGCTCGCCGAGCTCGAGCGCACCCTCGGCGCCACGCTCCTGCAGCGAAGCAGCCGCCAATTCGCGCTCACGGAGGACGGCCGCGCCTTTTTAGGCCGCGCCCAGCGTATCGTTAGCGAAGCGGAAGAGGCCAAAAACGATCTGGCCGAGCGCCGGGGCGAGATCAGCGGCCCGCTCCGCCTCTCCGCCCCGCGCGGTTTCGGCGACACGCACCTGGGCCCCGCGCTCTACTCCTTCATGGCGCGCTTCCCCGCCGTCTCCATCACGGCGGATTTCGACGACCGCCTCGGTGACGCGCCGGCGGGCTACGACGCCATCATCCGCATCGCCGCCGGGGACCTGCCGAAGATGCCGACTCACACCCTCGCCACCAGCCGCCGCATGCTCGTCGCGGCCCCCTCTTACCTCGCCCAGCGCGGCCGCCCGCGTACGCTAGAAGACCTCACTCAGCATCAAGCCATCCACTACATGGAGCGCACGCCGGACGACTGGAGCTTCAAGCGCGGCACCGAAGCCGTCGTCGCTCGCGTGTCCCCCCGCCTCCGCGTCACCTCTTGCCTGGCGATGCGAGACGCGGCGATCGCCGGCCTGGGCATCGCCTCCCTACCGACCTTTCACAGTTGGGACGCGCTGAGGAACGGCGCCCTCGAGCTCCTGGACCTGGGGCTCGATCCGGACCTCACCCCCATCACCCTCGCCCATCAAGGCACCGTCCCTACCGCCAAGCTGAGCGCGCTCATCGAGCACCTCCAAAGGAGCTTCGGAGATCCACCGTACTGGGACGCCAACCTCAAGGTCGCTCCAGCCATCGCGGCAACGGCGTAGGGCTCAGCTAGGGGCAGTGTGTGACGGCAACGGACATCCCGCCCCGTCTCCAAAATCAGCTTCAAACACGCCCCTTCGGCTGGTCTCCCCGCGCCCGCCGATTGACTGAGCCGGCCGGTTGCCTAAACTGTAGCTGCCACGCGCCGCAAAGCGGGGCCCCGGAGCACTTGAGCAGAGCAAACGCCATGGCAGCAGGCTTCTTCGGCATGGACCTGGGCTTCGTTGGCTCAGCGTTCGCCGCCGGAGCCCCGGAGCGCCGCGTTGCTTCCGCGGCGTCGCTCAAAGACCGGTTGCACCGCGTCGGCGTGGAGCTCATCGCGGCAGAGCTGGGCCGGACCTCCACCGGGCCCGCGTGGGTCCTCACCGTGCAGACTCCTGACCAGCACGTGGTCACGGTGAACGCCTCTCTCGCGTCCGATCAAGATCCCCATTCCCTGAGCACGTCGGAGGACGTCGCCAAGCGCGTCCTCCAGTACTTGGACGAACGAAGCCGCTAAGCATGGTGGTGGAACGGCGGGGGGCGGACGACGGCGTCAGGGACGCCCTGGAGGCGCTACGGCTGCAGATTGACCAGCGCGTGCGTGCCGAGCAGCTTTGCGACCAGCTGACTCGCCTGCCGAACGAGGCGGCGTTGCTCGCGGCGATCGAAAACCTCAACGAGCGCGACCAGCCGTTCTGGCTCGCCTTCATCGAAGTCGACCGCTTCAAGTGGATCAACGACAGCTTCGGCTACCAACATGCGGACGTGTTGCTACAGCGCATCGCGGGCGCGCTGGTGGCCGCCGAGCATTACTTCGGCCAGCCCGCGACCGCCTTCCGGCCACACGGCGACGAGTTTTACCTGCTCGGTGCTTGGGCGGGCGACACAGACGCTCCTGCGCTCGAAACCGCGCTGGACCTGGTGCGGCGCAACATCGGTGCACTGCGCATCGCGACGGACCGCGGCGCGGTTCAGTGCACGGTGAGCATTGGCTGGCTGGACAGCGCGTCCCTGACGGCCGCCCTCAGCGCCCGCGGCGCGGTCCTCACCCGGCGCGAGATCTTCGGCTCGCTGGAGCTCGCGATGGCGGAGGCAAAGTGGCAGAAGGACTGCGTCATCCGCTACAGCAAAGAGCTGCAAAGCGATCCGCCTCTCTCCCTGCGCTCCGAATGCTCGAGCTGTCGAAGCAAGATCCAAGTGAGCGCGAAACGCAGCGAGCTGGGCGACGTCACCGCGTGGTCCTGCCCGATTTGTCGAGCCGCAGTGCTCGCTCCGCCGATCCCGGAAATCGAGCCCGTACCGCCGCCGCGCACCATCTAACGCTGACCTGCCTTTTCGCCGTTATCGCGGCCCAGTTGCGTCATCGCTGAAGAACGTGAGTCCGCGGCGCGGACCTTCGATACCCTGACTCGCCGTCAGCCGCGAAAGGCACTCCTCGACGCGACTCGACGGCTCTGCAACATTTCGTGACAGTGGTCGTTCGCGGTGCGTCCGCCGCTCGAGAGCGAATCAAATCACCACGCGTGATTCACCTCGTTTCACGCCTCTCTGGGATCATTAAGCAGCTGACACTGCATACGACGGCTACTCTACCGCTCATGATCTGACCCTAGACACGTCTTAGCAAAGCTGCGATGAACGTGAGGAGCTTCGGTTCAAGACCATTGAGCGGAGGCGCTCGAATCTTCGGGGCGTCGTCGCGGAAGGGAGCAGGCGATGGATCTCCTAATCGGAGACGATGACGAAAATTTCGTTGGCCGCGTTGCGTTCAAATCCCATGAGCACGACTGCAACCTGGTCGTTGCAAGCACGGCCGAGGCACTGTTGGAGGCGCTGACTAGGCAGCGGTTCGATCACCTCGTTCTCGAGCCCAACCTACCTGGTGCTCTCTGGTATTCGCTGCTGCACGGTGTGCGCGAGCTCGCCGCGACGCTGCCGACCACCATCGTCACTGCGTTTCCATCTCGCGCGCTGATTTTGGCCGCAGCGTCCTTAGGTATCAGGCGCGTCATCAATAAACCATTGAGCGGCGACGAGCTTTTCTCGACCCTCGCGGGGGCGCCGGTGGCGAGCTCGTCGACGCCAGCCTGGGAGCCTTCCTTGGCGCGCCTGGAGTGGGAGTACATCAATCACGCCTTGAGGCGCTACCGCGGTAATGTCGCGGAGGCGTCGCGGCGGCTGGGGCTCCCACGGCAAACTCTTTATCGCAAGCTCCGCAAGTACCCACCGCTCCGTTGAAGGGAGGCACGCTCATCATGGGAACCCTCGCTGGACGCAGGCTCTGGACGCCAATCACCAGATGGGTCGCCATCGCCCTGCTGCTAGGAGCGTCGTCGCGCAGCGAGGCCGGCGACGCGCCGCGCTTGGCACCTCCGAAGTCGACGCCGAAGGTCGTTTCGTCAGGTGCCCGCTCGATACCCGAGCGCCTCGTCGAGGAGGCCTTGCAGTCCCGTGGCGCCGTGGCGGTCGCGCGCGAGCTCTCGGACCTCGTAGGTGCGCGGCCAACCGGCTCCCCAGCGGCGGAGCGCGCGCTGGTGTGGGCCGAGAGTCGCATGCGGCGAGCCGGGCTCCAGCAGGTGCGGCGCGAGGCGTTCGACTCGCAGGCGTGGACGGCCGGAGGCGTAGCGCTGGACGTGATTGCCCCCGCCCAGCATCCCCTGCGAGCGACGCTGATGGCGCTCAGCGGCAGCGACCAGCTCGTAGAAGGCGAGGTCGTTCGCGCCGGCACGCTCGAGGAGCTGCAGGCATTGCAGGGAGCGATGCGCGGCAAGGTGTTGCTGATCGACGCTCGGTTGGAGCGAACGCGCTACTTCGATGGCTTCGTACCGGTGGCGCGCCTCCATTACCGAGCGGTTCAGGGCGCTCGGCTCGGCGGCGCACGCGCGGTGCTACTTCGTTCCGCGGGCACGGGTAACCACCGGCTCGCGCACATGGGCAACGTGGAGCCCAGCCGCGGCGAGCCGAACATCCCGGTGCTTTCACTGGCGGCAGAGGACGCCGATCTCCTGACGCGCCTCAGCGGCGTTGCACCCGTGCGCATCCGTGCTCGCATCGGCCGGCACCAGCTGCGCGGGCACCGGGACTCCAACGTGGTCGGCGAGCTCCTCGGCTGGGAAAAGCCGGAGGAGGTGGTGCTGCTTTCCGCTCACTGGGATTCGTGGGCGGACGGCACGGGAGCTCAAGACGACGCCGCCGGTTGCGGGATCGTGCTGGACGCCGCAAGGGCTTGGACTGCGCTCTCGCTCAAGCCACGCCGCACCTTGCGCATCGTTCTGTTTGGCAGTGAAGAGCTCAACGGCGCGGGAGCCTTCGCGTACGCAACCCGGTACCGAGAATCCTTGCCGCGTCACGTGGCGGCGCTGGAGGCGGACTCCGGAGCCGGCGCTCCGATTGGGTACCTCCTTGCCGGAACGGGCGCGGCGCAAACGTTGCTGGAGGGGTGGGTATCGCCGCTGGCATCGAAGGCGCCCGCCACGATCGTCACCACCTCCCTCATCGGCCCAGATCTGGTTCCGTTGCAGCTAGCGGGGGTTCCGGTCCTGGGGGTCGCTCAGGACCTCTCTGACTACTTCGAGTGGCATCACACCGCGGGTGACACGTTCGACAAGATCGACCCCGCCGCGCTGAGCCTAGCCGCGGGGGCGTGGTCTGCGCTCGCCTGGTCAGCAACTGCCGCGAACGAAACGCTGCCTCCGCCAATCCCACCGCGTTTTTAGAAAGACAAGGAGCCTCAACATGTTCGTCGTCCTAGGCGCCACGGGTAGGACCGGGTCGGCAGCCGCAGAATTCCTCTTGCAGCAGGGAGCTCGAGTCCGCCTGCTGATTCGCGATGCCGCGCGCGCTCCGGAGCTGAGGAGCCGCGGTTTCGAAGTCGCGGTGGCGGACCTCTTGGACGTGCCGTCGGTCCAGCGCGCGCTCCTCGGCGCCACCGCCGCCTTCGTGCTCGTACCGCCGGACCTAGAGACGAACGATCTGATCGCGAGCCGCCGAGAGCTCATCGATCGCTTGGTCGATGCGCTCGCCCAGAGCTCGCTCGAGCATGTGGTGTACCTTTCCGGCTGGGGCGCGCACCAGTCGGACGGGCGCGGTCCCATCCGCTACCTGCACTACGGCGAGGGTAAGCTCCAAGCCCTCGGCCGCGCCGTCACGACGCTGCGTCCGGGAGCTTTTTACGAGAACTGGGCGAGCGTCTTGCCGCTGGCGGTCGCGCATGGCGTCCTGCCGACGGCGCTGGCGCTGGACCGAAAGCTGCCAATGGTGTCGTGCCGAGATATCGGGGAGCTCGCCGCCACGTGCTTGATGCAGGGTCCTCGCCGACGAGTGGTGGAGCTTGCCGGGCCAGAGGAGTACAGCCCGTGGGACGTAGCAGCCGCCCTCAGCGTGGTGTGCGCTCGTGAAGTGACGCCGCAGCTAATCACCAGCGAGGAGCTCATCGAAGCGCTGGTCAGCTTCGGCGTGAGTAACGAGGTAGCAAGCCAGCAGGCGGAGCTCGTACGCACGATGAACGCGGGCCACTACCAATGGCAAGGCGGCGACGCCGAGTTCCAGCGCGGGCCCACTGGCATCCACGCCGCGCTAGCAGGGATGCTGAGCTCGACTCAGTCCTTCCCCCCTTCCGCTGACGCCGACTCCGTTTGTGACAACAGTTCATCACCAGCCGCGTGCTAATCTCCGACTCTCGCAGACGCGACAATCGCGTCTTACAAATAGGGAGCTTCGTTCGTGACTCGAGCATCCTTCGCGGCGCTCTGCTTTGCCCTGTCCGTAGTTTCTTGCTCGTCTGAACCATCGGACGAGCAAGAAACCCCGGGCGCTGACGAACCGTCGCCCAACATGAAGGAGGCTTCCGCGGCCGGTCTGCGCATGATGGCCGATCGCGGAGTGGAGCTCCAAACGGTCGACAAGTCGCCTGATGAAGTACTGAAGATCGGCTATGGCAGCTACCTCGCCAACGCTGGCGTGTGTGACGTCTGCCACGTCTCGACGGACGGAACCGCGTACGCGGGCGGCGTGCCGTTCGCGGTCGACCTCGAGGGCAATCAAGTCCTCGGCAAGAACCTCACGCCGGATGCACGCACGGGGATGAAGCTGAGCGAAGCTCAGTTCGTCGAAACGATGCGCACGGGCAAAGACTTCTCGGTGCCCGAGGATCAGGCTCCCCAGCAGCTGGTGGTATTTCCCTGGTACGACTACCGCTGGCTAACCCTTGCGGATCTGTCGGCGATCTACGCGTTCCTCCGCGCGCTGCCCCCGGTCGAGAGCGAAGTGCCGCCCGCCCAAAAAGGCGCATTCTTCGCCGCTTTCACCCCGGTCGCGTTCCCCGCACGGTTCGACCAAGGCGAGGAAGACCGGGACCTCTCGCCTGAAGACGCGGACGTGGACGGGGTGAGCCGCGGGGCCTCCATCTCGCCTCTCGCCGGTGAGCTGATGGACGCGGGGAGTACAGAGAAGCAGCGGTGGTCGATCGCTCGCGGCAGCTATTTGGTCAACACGCTGGGCCACTGTTCGGACTGCCACACCAACCCTTCACGGGACTTCGAGCAGAACTCGCCGCGCTACCTCCGAATCGGGACTGAAAACTTCTTGAGCGGCGGCTTTGCCTTCCCGGTTTTTCCCGCGGCGCTCACGAAGCAGATCCGCACGATGTCTTCGAACCTGACGGGCGCCGAGCACGGCTTCTTGAATGCGGCGAGCGACAGCGAGCAACGGTTCCTGGACACGATAGACAGCGGAATGAAGCTCGATGGGCCCGGCGCGCCACGGCTGCTCGGCTGGCCGATGCCCTGGGACAACTTCCGTCTGATGACGCGAGCCGATTTGGTCGCCATCTACGACTACCTCAAGACCATCCCGCCCCGACTGCACGCCGCCGACAAGCAGACTCAGACCGTCGCGCGCTATTGTGAAGCCGACTCGGACTGCCTAGGTGAAGGGGAGCGTTGTGAGCTTGCCAGTAGTGAGTGCGCCGGAACGTCGTGCGCGGCCCTCGCGGACTGCGGAGCCTGTCAGTCTTGTTCGGACGCTGCCTGCGTCGCGCCCGCGGCGGACGACGCCTGCTTCTTTCATGGATTGTGATGACCGCCACCCCCACCTCCGCCGAGGCGCGCGTCGCCCCGATACCGCTGCTTCGTGGGCTAGGTCGAGCCGCATCGAGCGCCTGGCGTGGTGAGGAGGTGGACGGCACGCGCGGTGGGCTACGCCGTGCAGTCCTGCTCATGGCGCTGCCGGCCGTGATCGAGACCTCCATGCAGTCGCTCATGGCGCTGGTGGATGTATTTTGGATCACGCGCCTCGGCGATGACGCAGTCGCGGCGGCTGGCATGACGGAGTCATTGTACGCGCCCGTCTATGCGGTAGGAGTCGGGCTCTCCATCGCGACTGCTACCGCGGTAGGCCGGCGCGTGGGCGCTCGGCGTACGGCGGAGGCTTCGCGTGCCGCTCAGCAGGCCCTGTTACTCGCAGTCACTCTCGGCGCGGTTCTGGGCGTCGTGGGCTGGTACCAGGGCCCAATACTGCTGGAGGTCCTCGGCGCAACGCGCGCCGTTCAGGCAACCGGAGCGAGCTACGCCTCTTGGCTCTTGGCCGGGTGTGGCTTGGTCCTCGCCGTCTTCGTGCTGAACGCCGCCGTCCGCGGCGCTGGCGACCCCGTGCGCGCGTCCAAAGGCTTGGTGCTCGCCAACGTCGTGAATTTGGTGCTCGCCCCCGTGCTGGTCTACGGCCTCGGTCCAATACCGGCTCTCGGTTTACTCGGAGCGGCGGTCGCTTCGATCGCTGGTAGAGGCGCGGCCGCCGCCTACCTGCTGGAGCACTTGCTTCGTGGGCGTGGCGTCCTGCGCTGGTCGTCGCAACCTTCAGAGCCGGGGACGAACGCGTGGCGTGAGCTCGTGGTCATCGGCGGCGCGAGCTCGCTGCAGATGCTCATCACCATGGGCAGCTGGATCATCATCGTCCGAATCGTCGCTAGCTTCGGCAGCGCGGCCACCGCTGGCTACACGGTGGCGACGCGTCTGCTGACTTTTGCACTGTTCCCTTGCTGGGGGCTGGCGAGCGCAGCAACCTCGCTGGTCGCTCAGAACCTGGGCGCCAACCGCCGCTTGCGAGCCAAGGCAAGCGCGGCGCTCGCCACTCGCTACTGCGTGGTGTACCTGCTGGCGACAGGGCTACCGTTGGCGCTGCTGAGCGAGGTGCTGCTTCGCCCCTTCTTGCCGGACGGTGCGTCCCGCGAGAGCGCAACCTGGGGGCTTCGCATTCTAGGCGCGGGCTTGTTTAGCTATGGCTACGGCTGCGTGATGGTCCAAGGCTTCAACGCCGCACGGGACCCGTGGGTGGCGACTTGGATCCAGTTTTTGGCGTTCTGGGTCATCGAGCTGCCCATCGCGTTCGCGCTCGCACACTTCACGCCCCTGCGCGAGCGGGGAGCCTTCGTCGCCATCGTGGCGGGCTTCGCCGCGCTCACGTTGCTGACAGCCCGCGCGACGAGGACTCGACCCTGGCGAGCCGCTGGAGAAAACAATGGCTAACCGAGTGCTATTCGAACGAGGCATGCACCTGAGCTTGGTGTTTTGGCTCTGCGTCGCCTGCACCGCTGAAACGCCGCACACCGGCGAGGAGACGAGCCCGCTTTGTCGTGAGTCGGGGCACGCCTGCACGTGGGCCGGCGTGCCCGGCCAAGAGGGCTTCAATGGGGATGGTCACGCCGCGCGGCAGACCCAGCTTTACTGGCCGTTCGATGTGCTCTTCGCCTCGGACGCCGTGCCCTGGTTCATCGACTGGAACAACCACCTCGTGAGGCGCATCGAGCCGGATGGCAGTGTCCGAACAGCGGTAGGCTGGGTGGACCCGGTGTTCCCGGGAGACGGTTCGGCTGACCGCGCTGAATGGTCGGAGGCGGGCGCGCTCGGCACCGACGTGCAGCTCAACCATCCGACGGACTTGCTGGAAGCAGCCGACGGCAGCATTCTGATCATGGCCTGGCACAATCACAAGCTGCGGCGCCTAGATCCCTCGTCGCTACGCGTCAACGTCGTGTGTGGGGACGGTCCGGGGTTCAAGGGAGATGGGGGACCGGCCAGCGCCGCGCTCTTCAAGCAGCCCAAGGCGATGGAGTTGGACGGCGAGAAGAACCTCTACCTGCTAGACCAACAGAACTTTCGCATCCGGCGCATCGACGTCGCGGGCACTATCGACACCATCGCCGGGGGCACACAAGGGGAAGGAGGCGATGGCGGCCCCGCGGTCGAAGCAAGCCTAGGCTTCGCTGCTGGCTCCAACCCTGAGCCCTCGGGTGGGCTGGCCTACGCGGCCGGGAAGCTATTCTTCTCGGACACGCTGAGTCATCGCGTCCGCTACGTCGACCTGGAGGCTGGTACGATGCACACGCTCGCGGGGACGGGCGAACGCGGAAGCAGCGGTGATGGCGGCCCTGCGCTCGAAGCGCGGCTCGACGCACCCAGGGATCTAGAGCTCGGACCTGACGGCCGGTTGTACGTGGCCGACACCGACAACAGCGTGATTCGAGCGATCGACCTCGAAAGCGGCCGCATCGAGCGCGTGGTCGGAACCTACGAAGCCGGCCTGGACGAGCGCGAGGGGCTGCTGGCGCTGGAGACGCCGCTGCGCCGTCCATTCGGGATTGCGTTCGATGAGGACGGAGCGTTGTACGTCGCTGACTCACTGAACAGCCGCATCTTGAGGGTAGCACCATGAAATACGGCTCGAGCGTTCGCTTCTTGGGTTTCACGTTGCTACTGGTCGGTTGCTCTGACACGCCAAAGGGCGCGGAGCCGTGCGACCCTTCACGTGGCGTGCTCTGCACCATCATTGGCACGGGGGACAACGGCTACTCGGGGGATGAAGGCCCGGCCCGCGAGGCGCGACTCTCCCTACCTCAGGACACGCTGACGAGCCCGGAGGGGACAATCTACCTGCTGGATTGGAACAATCATCGCATCAGGAGCATCACCGCGGATGGAGTCATTCATCACGTGGCGGGGCGGGGGGAGCTTGCCAGCGCGCCGGACGACCCCGCGAGCGAGGACTTCAATCACCCGACGGGTCTCGTCTTGAGTGCGGACGGCCAGCGATTGATCGTGGCTGCGTGGCACAACAGCATGATCCGGGAGATAGACCTCGAATCGGGCAAAGTCTCGAACACCTGCGGCGATGGGCGTCGGGCCTACTTCGGCGATGACGGGCCAGCCGCAACTGCGTCGTTAGACTTGCCCGCAAGCGTCGCGCTCAGCCCGGACAATGACCTCGTCATCATGGACCAAGCCAACCAGGCCATCCGCTACGTGGACCCTGATGGCAACATCCACCTGCTGGCAGGCCGCTGCGTCGTCGATCGGGCCCCGCCGGAGGGCCCTGGCCCCTGCGCGGAGGGAGCCGAACCGGTGCTATGCCCGGGTGAGCGGGCCGGCAAGCTCACCTGCGGCGTCCCCGAGGCGACGTGCGGCAAGCCGTGCACGCCTGGGTATGCGGGCGACGGCGCCGCCGCGCAGGAGCTGCGGATGGCTCAGCCCTTCGGGCAATCTGCCGACCCGGCAGGACGGTTGCTGTTCGACCGCGACGGCAACTTGCTTTTCGCGGACACCGCCAATCACGTCGTCCGAAAGCTCACTGCGGACGGAACGGTAGAGCGCGTTGCTGGGGTAGCGCCGGTCGAAGGCACACCGCAGTTCGGCTTTTCTGGTGACGGAGGTCCCGCGCTCGAGGCCAAGCTATTCAATCCAGTCGACCTAGCGCTGGACGACCAAGACAACTTGTACATCTCGGACGTATACAACCACTGTGTGCGCGCGGTATCGGCGAAGGGCGTGATTCGCACGGTCGTTGGGCAGTGCGGCCACCCGGGGTACGAGGGGGACGGCGGTTCACCGCTGGACGCGCTGCTCAAGCGCCCCTACGGCATCGAGTGGGCGAACGGGCGACTCTTGGTGGCCGATACGGGAAACAACGTCGTTCGTGCCGTCGAGCTGCCTTGAGCGCCCACGCTTGGGAGGAGCGGCGCCGCGCGGAGGCGCGTCTCCTCGTCCACCAGGGCCGATAGCGCCGCCCGCAGAGTGACCAGGGTCGAGCGGTCGCCTGCAACCTCGATTTGAAATGGCGCGGTCGAAAGTCGCTGCGCCTCCTCGATGACGGCCGCGGCGTCCACGCGCTCGACGCGCTCCGCATAGCCCGGGAGGACATCCAGCGGGAGCCCCGCCGCGAAGGCCTCTGCGAGCCAGAAGGCGCTACGAGAGCTCTGCTCGCACGCGGCGCGCAGGGACTGCCGCAGCGTGGACCTAGCTCGCCCCACCTCCTCCGCGGTGGGCTGGTTATGTGCAGGGCCCTGACCCGAGGCCCGGAGTGTGCTCAGCAGCACGCGTAGCACCGAGACCGCTTCCGGCGGGCGTACGTCCACTGCCAACCGCAGCGCGGCGCGTGAACGGCCCGCCATGAGGCTAGCCTGCATCGCGTAGGTCGAGGCTTCGGCCTCCCGCAGCGCTGCGGCCAAACGTGAATTGAACGAGGTCGCCAAAAGCAGCGCGAGCACCTCACGCGCTTCTTGCCCCACCGCGCCGCGGGCAGGCTGAGCGATACGTAGCTCGATATGGACGTGAGACGCGCTCGGCAGGTGCCGCAGGACCAGCGCCGGCCCGGCTTCGGCCGCAGCCGGCGGCGAGGCTGCCGGCGAAGGTCCACGGTCCGCGGTCCACGTGCCGAAGGTGCGCTCGACAGTGGCTCGTATCTCGGGCGTCGCTAGGTCACGGCCAGCCAGGAGCAGCGCCGAGTCCGCGAGCTCTCCGCCCAGGGGGCCCGGCTCGAGCAGGCCGTCACGTAGCGCCGCATCGAGGAGCTCGATGGCTCTCGGTACGTCGGAGCGCAGCACGGAGCAGCTGAGCCAAGCATGGTCCGGGCGCGAGGCTCGACGACAAGCGCCTCCGAGTTGCTCGACCTCGAGGAGCTGCCAGCCCCCTAGTGGCACTCCACCCCTGGTGGCGGCGTCCGATTGTCGGCGAACCACGAACAGGAGCTCGGCTACTTCGGTCGAGCCGGGGACGAGCGCGACGTTCAGGTCATTGCTCAAGCGCCAGAGCACGGGGGCCGGCACGACGCGCGCCCCGCGCGGCAGCGGGGCCGGCGCGCGCGCGCGGGCGGCGTCCGCCGCGGCGGTGGGCCGGGCGCCGCTGGGGGCCGACGTCTGCGCAGAGCCGCAGCTGGCGAGAGCGAGCAGGAACGGCCACGAGCGCGCTGCCCAGAAAGCTTCAGAGCGCATGGCTTGGCTCCGGGCTGGTCACGACGACGCTCGCGCGAGCGACCTTGAGGTAGCGCGTCACCACACGCTGCACATCGGCTACCGTCACCGCCTCGCACCGATGCAGCCAGCTCCGTAGCTCATCGGCGCGGCCCAACTGACGCTCCAATCGTTGCAAGGTGTCGGCGCGCCCGCTACTGCCCTCGGCTTCGTCCCCGACCAGGCGCTCCAGATCGCTCGCGGCGCTCCGGATGAGCTGCCGCCGGGCCCGTTGCAGCTCGACCTCGAACGGGCCTTCGAGCCCCAACAGCTCGACCTCGCGCTCGAGCGCAAACTGCACGGTACGGGCTTCTTGTCCCGACGCGACGAGGGCCGCCAGGCTGACGACTCCTCCGCTGCGATCCGTGTCGAAGCTCACCCGCACGTCGGTCGCGAGCTTCGCGCGATGCACCAAGTACTGCCGCAGCCGTGAGCCCTCGCCGGCCCCCAGCACGAGCAGCGCGAGGCGCAGCGCGGCGCCGTCACTCGAGTACGCAGACGGCGCGACCCAACCCAGCGCCACTCGCTCGACCGACACCGGCTCGACCACGTGAACGTGGGTGGGCTTCGGCGCGATCGAAGGGGACTCGTGGGCTCGGAGCGCCTCCTTGCAGGAAGATGAGGGCAAGGACGCGAAGTAGCGCTCCACCAAGTTGCGCGCGGTGGGAATGTCGAAGTCCCCGACCAGAGCGAGCGTCGCGTTTTGAGGTCGGTAGAAGCACTGCTTGAAGCGGCGCAGCTCACCGTCGTCGACGCCTTTCAACTCGGGTAGCGAGCCCAGAATCGAGCTCGCCCGGCGATCGCGGCGGGCAAACAGCGCCGCTCTGAGCGCCAGGTCGCTCCGCGCGTAGGCGTCCGCCTCAACGCGGCTCAGCCACTCTTGCTCGATGACCTGCAGCTGCTTGCTCAGTCGCTCACGCGACGGCAGCTCCAAGAAGCCCAGACGATCACTTTCGATCCAAAGCGCCAGGGGCCACGCTTCGCTCGGCAGCGTTTCGAAGTAGCAAGTGGAATCCCAGCCCGTGACGGCGTTGACATCCGTCGCGCCGGCCGCGTCCAGCAAGCTTGCGAAGCGAGAGCCGACGTTTCGCGACCCGCCGAACATCAAGTGCTCGAACAGGTGGGCCAGCCCCGGGCGAGCGGCGGGGTCGTCCAGCGCCCCAACGGCGTAGCACACGCTGACACCGACCCAAGGCAGCGAATGGTCCGAGCTCAGGAGCGCCGTCAACCCGTTCGGCAATCGGTAGCGCTCGACCCGAAGCTCCGGCGCGCGCGACTCGAGCTCTGTCTCCGTCTGTGGCGTGGCGTTCGCTTTTGCATCTCGCGCATACGCTGGCTTGCTGTCGTGCAAAGCACAAAGCGCGTAGCTCATGAGAACAGCGTATACCCCGAGGCGCGTAGCGAGAGTCATGCCCGCGACGATACCGCTTTGCGGCGATCACAAAGCGTCACGCCTTGCGACATTGCGCAATTCAGAGTCTGGCCGTACAAGTTTCATCACGTCGAGCTCGCCATCGCAGCATCGACGCAATCAAACGAGCGAACAACTCACCGGAGGGCTATCCTATGAAGCGGATCATTTTGGGCGGCGTAGTACTAGTTGCCTTGGGCGCCGCGTCAGTCGGCAGCGCGGGCAGCGCCTCGAGTGGGGCAGACCTGAGCATCGGATTCGACCAGAAGACAGGGCGACCGAACGCGTTCATCGCGTGGCGCAATTCGCAGCGAATCCTCGAAGTGGAGGTGGACGTACGCAATACGGGCGAAGAGCAGGCGACTGGCCGTGTATTCCTGGCGGTGCTCGACGACACCGGAAAGCTCCTCGCGAGCAACGAGGACGGGCCGGTGCAAATGGTCACGCTGCCCGCGCGTGACAAGGGCGGCGCCGGCGGTCGCGTCGTCCAAGTCAAAGGCACCCTGTCTTTGAATCTGCTGATCGACAAGCTGGACCGGGCCAACAAGCCCTACGTGCTGAAGGCGTGGGTCGCCAACGCGAACGACAAGAACCCGACTGACAACGTGATGGTCAAATCCTTCAACGTTTCCTCTCGGGTGATGGCTGGAGGTCAGACCTTTCGCGAATTCAGCTACCAGAACGCCTCGACGCAGCCGGTGACGTTGGAGTGGGGGCTCGATACTTCGCCCCGCCCCGAGGGCTGGCAAGTGGAGACGAGCTTCAAAGCTCAAGAGCGACTCACTCTCCAACCTGGCGCGTTCGCACACGGCTACTTGAAGGTGGCTGCGGGCGCCGGTTCCAAGGAAGGCGACCACGTGGATTTGCGGATCGTGGCCCGGGACGTGAAGTCGCAGCGGGTGATTTACAATTACGAGTGGTTCGTCGTCAACGACGCGACCCCGCCGACGATCAAGAGCGTGACTCAGAACGTCAATGGCAGCGAGCTCGAGCTGGCAGCCACGGTGGACGACCACACGTCCATGCTCAAGGAGGCGAGCGGCATCCGTGCAGAGTACTCGACCGACAACGGCGTCACGTTCTCCAGCCGAGTCATGGCGTACAGCGCGGGTAACTTCGTCGGTCCGACCTCGTTCACGGCGGAGCTAGGGCCATTCGCGACCGGAACCACGGTCGTGGGTCGCGTGGTGGCGACCGACATCGCCGGCAACATCGAAGAAAGAAGCTTCGGGCCCATCAAGATCGCGCCGTCCCGCGCTTCCGGGCCGACGGTCGCCAACGTCAAAGTGGGTCGTCACACCGAGAAGTGACCATGGCTGACCGAGCTACCAGTTCCTGGAGCTCCGGTACGGGGTTGGCGCTCATGGCCGCGCTCGTCAGCTTGGGCTGCCGGGCTGCGGACATGGGCGCTCGCGACCCCCTCCCCAGCTCCGTACGGCCGCTCGCCGCGCCGTCCAAGGCTGCCGACCACGCGCCGGAGGCCCGAAACGGAGTGCCGCTCGAGCTCGGCTTGTTTTGGCCCAGCTTCCCGGACGGGTTCGCGCCGCGCGACCGGGAAGTCGCGCTCGGTCGGGAGCTCTTCTCCGAGCGAGCGCTCTCCGCAGACCGCAGCTTGAGCTGCGAAACCTGCCACGATCCAAGCCACGGCTTCGCGGACCCTCGTCCGCAGTCCATCGGCGTGCACGGGCAACCGGGCAAGCGCAACTCGCCCACCTTGCTGAACGCGGCCTACTTCGACACGCTCGGCTGGTCCGGTGAGCACTCGTCGATAGAAGCTCAAAGCTTGGCCGCCATCACGAATCCACTCGAGATGGGGGTGGAGCGGTCGGAGATCGCGGCTCGCCTAGAGCCGCTTTACGGTGATCGGCTACGCGAGCTCTACGGCGACGTTAGCCCAGAGAGCGCGGGGCGCGCGCTAGCCGCCTTCCAGCGCACGCTCGTCGCGGGGGACTCGCCTTTCGATCGCTACATTTACGCAAACGATTCGAACGCGGTCTCGGAGGTGGCCAAGCGAGGCTTCGAGGTCTTCATCGGAGAGGCTCGCTGCATCCAGTGCCATTTCATGCGTTCGGAAGCTAGCCACCCGTTCGGCGGCTCCACCGGGACCTTCACCGACAATCGCTTTCACAACATTGGAGTAGGCTTCGACGAGCACGGGAACACCACGGACGAAGGTCGCCGAGAGGTTTCGAAAGAGGAGCTGGAGCGCGGCGCGTTCAAGACACCGACCCTGCGCAACGTCGCGCTCACCGCGCCGTACATGCACGACGGTTCCCTGGCGACGCTGCTGGACGTCGTCCAGCACTACGACAAGGGAGGAGTACCCAATCCGAACCTGGACCCTGACGTCAAGCCACTACGCCTGACGGATGTACAGAAGGCCGAGCTGGTGGCTTTCCTCGAATCATTGACCAGCGTGAAGTTAGCGAACGCCGCGAGCGGCACGGCGCCGCCGAAGCTGGTGCTCGGCAACATGCACTGAAACGTTCAACACTCAAGAAGGAGGGCTATCATGAAATCTCAAGCACTTTCCCCATTGCCACTAGAGTCAGAACGGATAGAGCAGCGGGTGGTGTCGATCGGGCCGGCCCCGGGCTGGGACCACATCGGCGTGCTCGCCGCGATTCCGAATCAGCGGCAGCTCATGGTTCCCAGTCAAGATGGGGACACGCTCAGCATCGTCAACCTGGACCGACACATCATCGAAGCGACAATCGCTCTGCGCCAAGGCGGCGTGCCCTGGCACGCGCGCGTGACGCCGGACGGCAAGCACGCGTTCGTCACCAACACGGAGTTCACCGGCCACGTGGATACTTGCCCGACCACGAACAGCACGGTCAGCGTCGTGGATCTGCAACGGCGCAAGATGGTCGAAGAGATCCCAGTCGGCGCGGGCCCCGTGATGCTGGAGATGGACTCCAAACGAAACCGCGCGTACGTGACCAACCGCGTCAGCAACACGCTCAGCGTGATCGATTTGACCACGCGCCTCGTCACCGACACCGTGAAGGTGGGCACCGCACCGTTCTGGGTAGCGCTCACGCAAAAGCAAGACCTACTCGTGGTCGCGAACTTTCAGGATGCGACCTTGAGCCTGATAAACCCAGACACGCTGGCCGTCGAGCGCGTCGTGCAGGTCGGAACGCCCGGCTTGGACGATCCGGACCCCGAGTACGGCGCGGGAGATACGATGGGCTTTGCCATCGACCGGCGCGGCGTAGCGCACATTGCCAATTGGCGCAGCAGCGAGGTGGTCTCGGTGGATGTCTACCGTGCGCTCAGCCAAGGTGAGTCGGCGATCCTGGGCCGACAGCGCATTCTGAACCGGCCATTCGCCATCGAGCTGCAAGAGGACCTCGGCATGATGATAGTCGGCAGCTACGAGGTTCAAAACAGCCGTTTGGCGATCGTGGACCTCGCGAGCGGTGAGCCAGGGTCCCGGCCCATCATCTCGGACATCCCCGCCAACGGCTCCGTACTGCCCGAGGGTCGCGCCTCGCACGTCAACTACTGGTTCAACGTGCCGTTCGAGACGCGAGTCATCGGGATCGTGCCGAAGGAAAAGGGGCTGCAGCCGCCGGAAATCGTCGCCGCCATTCTTTGAAACGAGCTCCGCAAGAGGGGTTGACGGCCTTCGACGTCCGTCACCCCGCCCTGCGGCTCTCTTGAACCCTGCGAAAGGACGCCCTGATGCGAGACCCCGAGATCGCGGACGTGTGTCATCAAGGCCAGTTGAGCGAGCTCCCGGAGCGCGGCTGGGCCCAAGTTTCGTGGGCTCGCATCGTGTGGCTGGACCCCACGAGCGCCCCGACCGCACGCGCACTGTTGGACCGGTGGGTGTGCCGTGAGAGTAGCGGCTCCAGCAGCATGTGGCTTCATAACCAAAGGTACCTCGTCGAGGCGCCGGAGGTCACTGGCCGTACGTGCGTCAAAGTGGCTGACATCCGCAAAGCCATCCCCGCCGCCGAAACCCCACCGTTTCTACGCCGCTCGTAAGCGTGAGCTCCAACTTCCCCTCTGCACGTCACTTTTCGTGCGGACACCGCACGCCAAAAAGCAAGGACACCATGCCCATCGACTCCCTAGAAATCGTACAGATTGAAGTGAATGACTGGCCCAAGGCCGTCAAGTGGTACACGGATGTGCTCTCGCTCGAAGTAGCGATGAAAGAGGACGACGACAAGATAGCGTTTTTGAAATTCCCGAAGGGCGAGGGAAAGATTGCCCTGTTCGGTTGCGACGCGACGGCCACATCCAAAAATCGCGCCTACCCCTGCATCCTCGTGACGGACCTGGACGGCACCATCAAATCGCTGAAGAAAAAGGGGGTGGAGTTCGAAGAGGAGGGCATGGGCGGCGCGGACAAGGGGTTTCGCGCAGCCAAGCTGTGGGACCTCGAGCGCAACACCTTGTTCATCTTCGAGTGGAGCCGACCGGGCTGAGCCGGCGCTGCGCGCAAGGGCCGTCATGACATCGCTCTGGCCGGAGCTTCTGGCTGACGACAACCCGTTCCAGGCGGGGCACGCCAACTGGCGTGCTCAGTCCGCGGAGCAAACCTTGGCGCGCATTGGCCCGCTCGCGCGGGAAGCAGGCGTCACGAGGCTGGCAGACATCACCGGCTTGGACTGGCTCGGCCTGCCGGTCTTTCAGGCGGTGAGGCCTGCCAGCCGCAACATCAGCGTCTCGCTCGGCAAAGGGTTGACCCCGGAGCTTTCCCAGGCGTCCGCGCTGATGGAAGCGCTCGAGTGTTACCACGCCGAACGAGCGCCCCTCTCGGCCATCTCCGCGCCACCGAGCGCGCTGACCTCCGAGCTCGGTTACCCGCTGCAGGCTCTGCCGGGCGTGGACCCAAGCGGACCGGCGCCGCTACCCGACTGCGCCCTCGACTGGCTGACCGCGACCAATCTGCTGACAGGCCACGGTTCGTACGCGCCGAAGGAGCTCTGTTGTCTGGACTTTCGAGTCCATCTCGGAGCCGCGGTGCCTCAATTCGCCGCCACGTCCAACGGGCTCGCCGGCGGCAATACCTTCGCCGAGGCCCTACTACATGGCCTGTGCGAGCTGGTCGAGCGGGATTGCCTCCACTCAGCCGCTGCCCACGGGCTGGATCGGGAGCGGCTCGTGGATTTGGATTCGATATCCACGGTTCACGCGGCCCAGCTCGTGGACGGCTTGACGCGTCAGGGCGCCAAGCTGGCGGTCTTCGACCGAACCAGCTCGATAGGAGTGCCCTGCTACGACGCCTACTTGACGACCGAAGACCTGGGCACGTTCCGCGGCGCCGGTTGTCACCCGGATGCACACCTCGCGCTGGTGCGAGCCGTGCTGGAGAGCGCTCAAGGTCGGCTGGCGCAGCTCGCCGGCAGCCGCGACGACCTGCAGCGCGCCGCTTATGCGCCAAGACACGCCGCAGGCATTTGGAGCGGGGCGCACCGGGGGCGATGCTCGATGCGAGAGCATTCGCGGACTCTGCCCGGCACCGTGGGCGGAGTCGTCCGCTCGGTGGCCACCGCGATTCGGAGTCACACCGGCTTCGACCCCCTAGCCGTCGACCTCTCTCGCTCGGACTGGCGCTTGCCCGTCGTCTTCTGCGTGGCCCCGGGACTGGCCGCGCCTCGCCTCCCCCAGCGCGTCGTACCGCGGCTCCGGCCTGCGCCCACGGCCGCGGCTCCCGCCACGTCGCTAGGCGCGAAAGTCGTGGTGTTCGTCGGGCCCACCATCAGCGCCGCAGACGTCCGTGAGGGCCTAGCCAACGTGCCCGCGCAGGTCGTGATCCACCCTCCTGCACAGCAAGGAGATCTATTTCGACTCCTGCAAGCGCCGCCCGCGGCGGTAGTGCTCATCGACGGAGAGTTCTTCCAGGTACCTGCTGTGTTGCACAAGGAAGTCCTGGCGCTGCTGCATGAGCGAGTGCCGGTACTGGGCGCAAGTAGCATGGGCGCCCTGCGCGGCGCGGAGCTGGCGGCCTTCGGGATGGAGGGATGCGGGCAGGTGTTCGAGCGCTACGGCAGCGCAGAGCTCACCGCAGACGACGAGGTCGCGGTGGCCCACGAAGGCGCCGAAGGCCACTACCGCGCGCTCACGCTCGCGTTGGTCAACTGGCGCGCGCGCCTAGCCGCCGCGGCCAAGGAGGGTGTCGCGAGCGCGGAGACCATCGCGAGGGTGCTACGCATCGCGAGCCAGCTGCATTTCACCGAACGCACTTTGCTGACCGTGCGAAGAAGCGCGGCCGAGTGGGTGCCGGTTGGTGAGCTCGAGCCGCTGTTCGCCTTCCTCTCGCGCTCCCAGCTCGACTTGAAGCGGGAGGATGCGAAGGCCGTGCTCGCACTCCTGCGTGCCCGCCTTGCTGGGGAGCGACCATGGCCCTGCGTGCCGACAGTCGCAGCGCACGCCACCAAATACTCGGCGCTGCAGGCGTACGCCTACCTGGGTCAAGCGCGAGCCGGGTGGCACATTCCGGATGCGCTCGTGATGGCCTACGACTCGCTCGTCAGCCGAGACTTTCCGCGCTTCTGCCGCAACGTCAAGCTGCAGCTGCTCTGCGGCGTTTTGCAGACGCCCCACCAAAGCTCGGAGCCCCTGGCGACCACCGCGGAGCGCGGGCGCAGCAAGAGCAGGCTGGAGCAGGCCGCACGGCGCTTGGGAGCGACGCCGAGCGCGGCATGGCAACGGCTCTGCCTTCAGGGCGGGGCTCCGTGGAGCGCGCTGCTCGTCGGAGCCGCCAAGAGGGCCGGTCGCTTCCCCTACATGCTGGAAGCACTCAGCAACTTGCTAGCGGGCGACCCCACGCGCGTTGCCCGTGGGGACGGTGATGGCGCCGAGCCGGACCTTTTGCTGCGGCGGTTCATCGCGCGTCGTTGGGGAGTGCGTCCTGTCGCGCTCGATGCGGCCGCCGCGCAGCGCGGATTTCGCTCGAGCGAAGAGCTGTTCCCCGCCGCGACACTGCTGCTCCGTCTCCAAGGATGGTCCAGCGCAGTCGCCTGGCGGCCCCTGCGGGGAGCTCCGCTTTCGTCAACGGCCATACTGACAACATGAGGAGGGTAAAATGTTACACCGCGAAAACACGCCACTACGGAGACTGCTAGGTCCCCTGGACGCCGCTTCATTGCTGGTTGGCTGCGTCCTCGGCGCCGGCGTGTTGATAGTTCCCGGGCAGATCGCGCCGCGGCTGCCGTCGGCGGCGCTTGGGCTCACGCTCTGGCTCGCGGGCGCCATCGTGAGCGTCGTGGGCTCGTGGTGCGTGGCCCGCCTCGCCGCGGAGGCGCCCACGGCCGGGGGCAGTTACAGCTACCTACGGCGTTGCTACGGGGACACGGTGGGGTTCCTGTCGGGTTGGACCGGCCTAGTCATCGTCAACTGCGCCGTCCCCGCGGCGCTCGCGCTCGCGCTCGGAAGCGCGGCCAAGCGCCTCATGCCCAGCCTGCCAGACCCCATGAGCAGCGCCGGCATCGCCATCCTGGCCTCAGCGACGGTCGCGCTCGTCGGGCTCAAGCTCGGCAAGCAGCTGCTGAATGTGCTCAGCTTGGTCAAACTCTTGGGAGTTGGGCTGGTCGTGGGAACCGTGCTGTGGAAGCAGCCATCGGCTCTGAGCCGAGTCGCAGAATGGACGTCGTCCGAGCCATTCTCCTGGGCGAGCATCGGCGCCGCCTTCATCGGCATTTTATGGACCTACGACGGCTGGACTTACTTGGCGTTCGCAGGTGAGGAGGCGCGTCAGCCGTCACGCACGCTGAGGATCGGCTTCCGCGCCGGAATCGTGGTCGTGGCGGTGGCGGTGCTCACGGCGACGACGGCCTATTACGCCGCCTTGCCCGCCGAGCAGATGGCAGCCTCGGAGGCGCCGATCGCGCTCACGGTCATGAACCACTACTGGGGCTCCGCGGGTGAGCTCTTGATGCACCCCATCATTCTAGCGGCCATTTTTGGCTCGCTGTGCGCGCTATTCACCACGGCGTCGCGAGCTTCACTGCAGATGGCGCGCGACGGAGCGCTACCGGCGCTGCTGGGCCGCGTCTCCAAGCGCTCCTGCGTCCCGTGGGTCGCTATCCTGCTGCAGGCGGCGGGTGCGCTAGCGCTGCTGACGCACGGCACCTTCGGTCAAATCTTGGCCGTGAGCTTCGTCATCGATTGGCTCTTCAAGCTGCTCTTGATCGGCTCCCTGCTACGCCCCCTTCCCCACTCGCCGGGTGCGCCCGCTGCGAGCACGGCCCGCTCTTCCGATCAGCGCCCCCTCGCGGTACGGTTGGTGGCAGGCGGTTGGTGCGTCGTCATTGCAGGCGTCGTGATGATGGCAGCGTGGTCCGAGCCGAGGTCGGCCGCGCTGGGGCTGCTCCTCGCCGCAGCTGGCATGCCCGTTCGCTGGCTACTGCAGCGCCGCGGAGCCGCTCTCCCCGGAAGCGAGCAGCCCGTTCGTGAGGCGGAGGTCGCCTCCCGCTAAGAGGGCGGTCAGAGCCTGCTCTACCTCATCGCGAGGCCACTCGAACCATTTCAGCACCTCCCGCTTCGGGACCGGACCCGACGCGTCAATCGCCGCGACGATGAAGTGCCGAAGACCGGACTTGTCCCCCAGCGACTTGGGAAACTTGTGGGTCCACAGCTCCGCGATAGAGACATGCTTGTGATTGTCCACCAGCGCGGGCGTGCAAATCACCAAGCCACTCCACTCCAGCTGGTGCATGGCCCGGTCGTAGCGCTTCTTCGCGACCTTCACGTCGAAGCCGGCGAGCACGTGCAGCTCGTCCGTGCGGACCTTTTTGCGCTTCTTCAGCACATTCAGGATCGCCTCGGCATCTGCCGGCCAGCTCCGCTCCGCCTGGCGCCGCACGACGCCGTCCAAAGCGGGCCAAAGGGCCTCGTGAATGAGCGTGCGCTTACCCAAAATCACCTTCGTGAGCACGACGTCTTTACGCTCTGCTAGCTCACCCGCCCAACTCCACGCGTGCGCGGGCCATTGACCAAAGCCTCCCGCACCCGGCTTGGCGGGCTTCCCCTGCGCGGCGCCGAACACGGACGGAAGAAACGGATGCGGCGTCTGCATCAATAGCCCCATCTTCTTGAGGAACGATGCGGCATCCGCCAAGTCACGTAGGGCCGACCCCGCGGTGAGCCGATGCCGAACCGCCCGCTCCACCTGGCCGCTACCATCTTTGGCTCGCGCGGCCGAGCGGCGCACGGAAGCCGTTGGCTCCGCCGCCCCGCGCGTGACCGCACCCGCCTTCGCTGCAGTCTTGCTTCCGCCACGAGACCGTTTGGTAGCCGCGCCCGCGCTCTTCTGAATGCCAAGCGTCATGTGCCCTCCTACCGCGCCGCAACGAGCAGCACGCCTCCATCTCATACGCGCGATCAGATACCGACTCAATCTTTTATGGGCTTCCTCAACCCAGGTGAGCTTGGCTAAATCAAGCGGCGCCGACCTCGGTTGCCAAGGTCAGAACCGCTGACTCTGCACGTGGGGCAATTGACCCTGTTGCGGCCTTCACGGCTCCAGCCGATCCTGGCGACATGCGAACACTCGCCATCGCGCCGTTGATCGTGCTCGTCGGCTGCGGAGACGCGTCCGAGCTCGAGCCCACGGCCGGCACTCGGACCGAGTCCTTGATCACGAACAGCTACGCCACCGCAGACGCGACGGTGCGAGACGGCAGCTACGCGAGCTTCCCACAGGGCGCGCTCCCCACGTTGGAAGTGAAGACGGCCTTCGACCTGGGCTGGACGCGCATCAGCTACCTGCGCTTCGACATCGCTGACATGCCTTCGACCGGAGGCTCCGCGACCTTGTACCTGTACGGTACGTTCGTGGGCAGCGGCGAGCCGGTGCGCGCCCGAGCCTGCGCGGTCGGCGACACCACGTGGACCGAGCGCACTCTCACCTGGAGCAACGCGCCCGCCATCGACCGAGTAGCGGTTGCGATCGCGCTCGTGAGCGGCGAGCCGCGCTGGTACACGTTGGACCTCACCACCCACGTGCGCGCGCAGAGAGCCGCCGGCGCTACCCAGATCGACCTCGCGCTCGAAAACGATCAATCCAGTAAGGCTCTCGCGCGCTTCAACAGCCGCGAGTCCCCCTTCAATCCGCCTTTTTTGGCCCTATCCACCGAAAACGACAACACCGCCCCCACCGTCGCCACTCCCGCCTTCGCAACGCCCCCCGTGGTCGACCGGGACTGGACCAACTTGCGGGTTCTGGGCGCCGACGACCAAGGCGAGGTCAACCTCAGCTACACCTGGCAAACGCTGGGCACGGCGCCGGGCCCGGTGCAGTACACCAGCGGCAACGGCAACAACCTCGTCAAAGACACGTTCGCCCACTTCAGCGCCGCCGGCACCTACCACTTCCGCGTCACCATCGCCGATACTCAGGGCCTGAGCACCACGAGTGACGTCACGGTCACCGTGCAGCAAATCCTGCGGAGCGTCACCGTCGAGCCCCAAGCCGCCACCCTCCACCCCGGCCAAACTCTCCAGCTCTTCGCGACCGCGCGCGACCAATTCCGAAACCCACTCACCCCGCAGCCCACCATCGACTGGGCAGCGGACTACAACGGCTCCGTTACTCCCTCCGGCCTCTACACCGCGGGCCCCGAGCTCGGCGGCCCCTTCAGCGTTGTCGCCCGCACCGGCTACTACGGAGCCGGCGCGCAGATCACGATCGTGCCGTGAGCGTCTCCCAAGCTGCGGCTCGGCCTCACGCGCCTCAACCGTCACCTCCCCCCGGGAGCCGCACGCGGGAACGTCACCGCGAAAGGTCGACTAAAGCTGGGCAACCCTTTCGGCAACGCGGTCGATTCGACGTTGCAGCACCGGCACCTTTTCCGACACCCCTCTGACGTGCGGCTGTAGGTGGTCGTCCATCGCGCTGCTCACCTCCGCGATTCGATCCGGGGGGACTTCACCTCGCTGCAGGCGGCTCATCGTCAGCCAAGCTTCGTTGAGTTGAAATGCGTGTCGACGATGAATGTCGTCGAGCGCGAACGCGAGTAGCTCGTCTACCTCCTCGCCAAGGTCCCGCGGCAGCTCGCGCCCCACGGCGAGAGCTAAATCTTTACCTCGAACGATGAGCTCCTCGATGCCTGGATTGTAGCGGCTGATGGCCGCGTTGAGCTCATCCAAGTCGCTGACCGAGTAGCGCGCAGTCGCCGCAAGAAATTCGAAGGCGCTCTTCAGATCCAGCGCCTTGAGGCAGAAGAAACGAAGCTTGGCCGCGAACGCCTCGTACGCACTCGCCGCAATGCGAGCTTGATTGCTCCTGCGGTTTCCAACTTCCGCCTCACTGAGTATCTTCTCAGCAATGCTAGCCCAGGCTTGCTCGCGCTGCGGTTTTCGCAGCTCGGCGAGCGGCCGGGTGGGCTCGTTTAGGGCATTCAGGTTGCCCAGTTGACTGTGCCGATGCTTCAGGGTGCGCCGTACGTGGACCAAGCAGATCACGAGCCCCCTACTCCTGAGCTTCATCAGCAGCTCCGGCAGCTCCACCTGATTGATGAATGCGGAGCTCCAAAATGACGGCGACAGCAACAGAACCGCCACGCGCGCGCGCTCGATGGCGGCCATTATTTCCGCGCGGAAGTCACGGCCTACACTGATCTTCGAATCGTCCCACGCGTCGATGGAGGGCCCGGAGTCGACTGCGCTGAGCTGCGCCCTTAGCTCACTCATGAGCCTTGCGTCTTTGTGGCTGTAGCTCACGAATATACTGGCTTCCATGCCTGCAAGCTCCGGTTGTCGGACCGGACAACCTTACATCAGAACAGGCATCAACCAAGGATCTAGGTTGTACATGCATGTTTCGGCTGTTCGCCATTTTCGTCAGCGCGACGGACGGAAGCTTGGGTTCGAGTGAACATGATCGCTATACATTGACTATAGCCCGCTGACGACTCCCTCCCAATCATGACGGGATGAGGATGAGACCCGTAGGAAGAGAGCAGGTGTTTGCATCATGGCCCCTCACCCTCGTGGCCCTGTGCGGACTCAGCGTGGCGCTGCACGCGGGATGTAGCAACGGAGCAATCTCTCCCGGGCCAGGCGCCAGTCCGCATCCAGGCGCGGCTGGGCAGAGCGGCGACGGAGGTGCGCGTGAGGAGGCCCAGGCGGGAGGCGGAGGCGCGCGGGATGAGGCGGGAGCCGGGGGCACGCCAGATGATGGACGTCTGAGTGACGGCAGGTCTTGTTCCGCGCCTCGTGAATGTGACAGCGGGATATGTGCGAACGGTATCTGTTGTTCCACCGCCTGCAACGGCCGTTGCCAAGCGTGCGCCGCCAATGGTCGCTGCGAGGTCAAGCCCGAGGACGACGACGCGTGCCCAGTCGTGGCTTGCTTGGAAAGCACCGACTGCGTCCAATTCCCGTTATTGGCAGGCCATCGCTGCGTCGACCTAGGTCGATGCGCCGCAGCAGCCGACTGCGTTCCTGCGTTCGCGGAGTTGGGCTCGCCTTGCGAAGAAGTGGGCGCCTGTGACGGCATGGGCGGCTGCTCCCTGCTTCGCCTCGGCGCAACCTGCTCTACGGGCGGTCAATGCGCGTCTGGCACCTGCCTTTCGGAGCGC
The DNA here is from genome assembly GCA_004193285.1 of Myxococcales bacterium. Lineage (GTDB taxonomy): Bacteria > Myxococcota_A > Polyangia > Polyangiales > Polyangiaceae > PMG-095. Next base: position 206,441 of record SECP01000004.1, read on the forward strand.
TGTGGCGTGGCCATGACCTCCTGCGCCCAGCTCGCCGATGCTGACGCAAGCAGCGGCGCGGTCGTGGCCAGCGATCGGCTACGCCATGCTTGGCCGACCACGAGCCTCGCGGGGGGCGCACTGCTGCTGGATGGTGAATTCCAGACCGAGTTTAAGATTTGCTTCGACGACCGTGAGCTCCCGCCTCTGTTTCTGCATACGTGGTCGACGATGACGCAAGTCCCAGACGGTGCGACGGACGGCCCCCACACCGTGCGCCTGCTTTTCGCAGACGGGCGACTTTCGGAAGCTGTCCCAACCACCGTGACTCACGTCCCAGCTTTGGGGGCCTCCTACCTGGATTCGGGAGGCAAACTGGCGTCGGGCTTCGGGATACCAAGCGCAATCTCGACGCGGGCTCCGCTGTTCGTCATGGAGCCCATCACCAATATGTGGACGGACCCGAACAGCAACTTCGAATGGAGCATGGTTGGCGACGGCTATTACAACGACGGCAAAGTAGATGGAGGGCGTGCGGTGGATGGCGAGTGGGCGGTTCGGTACGAGGGACAGTACGATCACGAACACCAAAGACTGAATGTCACGTTCAAAGGCCGGGGCATGGAGGCCGAGTGGAAGTACGTGGTGCTTTTCGTGTGCCCGTCAGATACCGGCTCGTACCCCGTCAGCCACCCGGATGGCTCCGGCAACTTAATAGACGCTTGTAGTCCCGAGTTCGCCAAGGCGTTCAAGACCCGGGAAGAGGCTTCGGACTTCGTCGAGTTCAACTACCTGCCTCGACGGGTCGTGTTCTTCCCGTTGGACTCGCCCGCACCTCAGGGCATCCTCATTCACTAGCTGCGTCGCCTCCTCGCCGCTGTCAGCGCCTATGCAGCGTGGCGACGACGAGGGCAGCTTGGTCTAGCAGGGTCGCGACGCGCTTACCTGCCGACGACGGCGCAAGAACAACGCGAGAAGCAGCGCGGCTCCGCCGACAGGGGTTTTCGACGAGCCCCCGAATTGGCAGCCATTCGACTCATGGGACTCTGCGCAACACCCTCGCTCGTGCTGCTCGGCGCCCTACCTCCGGAGCCGCCCGCGCCCGCGCTGGGGCCCCCCGCGCTGGAGCTACCCGCGCTGGGGCCCCCCGCGCTGGAGCTACCCGCGCTGGAGCTACCCGCGCTGCCCGCACTACCTTGCATCGCCCCGCAAGCCGGGAGCGTCGTGAACTCGTGCAGCCGGCACCAGGCCTCGGTCAGCGCCTCGTTAGGCGGCTTCAAGCAGCTTTCCAGACCGCTACCGCTTACGGGAAACGGAGCTCGGGTTCACGCGCAGGTACTCCTCCATCGCGCGGGCCGCTTGCGTAACGACGGTTTTGACGTCGTCGGGCACGGCTTGAACGGTGCGCTTGCGCCTTGACTGCACCTCGTGGACGAACTCTGCGTCCCACCACCATTCGACGTAGCGGAGGAGCTGTCGTCGAGTGGAGTACACGGCGTCCGCGTTCTGTCTCGATTGCAGGAGTCGGCTGGTCCACTCCTTGATGCTCGCGATCGCCGGGACTCTCTTGTCCGCGTCCAGCCAGGCCGCGATGAGGTCCAGCTCGAGCAGCGTCGTGATCGACCACACCTCGGCCGCCCCGCGCCCCATGTTGACGTCAGCCAGCGCGATCGTCCGCGCCGTCGCGCGAAGGTCGGGCTGGTCCGCCTCGCCCAACACGAGGCGCACCGACAGCTGCTGAGTGAGCGCCCAGTGCAGGGGCGCCATGACCGTGGCCTCGTCGCCTTCGTCGTAGCGAACGCCTTCGTCGAACGCGCTGCCGTAGTCACGCTGGCAGTCTTCCAGGCACTCCAAGCAGGCTTCGTAGTCGCGAGCACGGAACAGCGCGCGAGCGAGGCGCTTTTTGTGAGCGCCGATCATGCCCAGACCGTCGATTCGGAAGGGCCCGGTCGTTGGCACGAGCGTGGCCGCTTCTCGTACTCGTTCGACCAACTTCGCCATCACCAGCTTCGTTTCCTCCAACCTGGCCGGCTCAGGCGTGGGCGCATTGGGTGTCGCCGTGGGGCCGCCGCCCGAGTACTTTTTGAGAAAGATCTCGACTTCCCGATCCATGTAGTCGATGGCCACGTTGAGCGCTCGGCGCCCCTGCCGGTAGCGGAGCTCTTTCAGTTTGTCTTCCAGGTCCGAAGGGAAGACCGCGTAGGCGACGAGGCTCGCCCAGTCGTGGTTGCGCTCGGCGTAGCGCGAATGCAGGCGCAAACGCAGATCCGCGATGGCGCTGCGAGGATCTTCACCGCTCAAAAACCCGCGGTAGAGCCGCTCGCACAGGTCCCCGGAGCCCTCTTTGGAGAGCGGGAATTGGGAGCCGACGACGAGCGGGATGCCGGAGCGATGCAGGTCGTACAAGAAGCTCGCGCCGGTGTGCATCACCTCCGCGACGTGGCCGCCGTCACACGCGGCAACGGTCACGATGCTGGGCCCACTGCCGCCACCGTCGCGCCGCAGCGCCGTCGCAAACTGCTCTCCGCTGACGATGTGCGGCTCGCCCGCGCTCGCGCCGTGCAGCTCGATACCGAACTGTCGCCCAGGCGAGCGGGGGTTGGGCGCGCCGTGAGCGAGGATGTGCACGTGAGTGAAGTCCTCTTCCGAACACGCGCGCGCAACCGCCTCGATGGTGGCGTTCGGAAGCACCTTGAGCTGGAGATCCACCGCCTTGGTGTGGGCCTTTCGCCCCTCCTCGTGAATGCCGCTCGCACCGTCGATCGGCGGCACCCATGGCCCGAGCGCGCGCAGCAGGCTCTCCAGGTGGCGATCGAAGGGGATGCTTCGGCGCGGGCTGGCCGCCACGAACAGGATCTTCGGCTCGAGTGGCCAGCGCACGCACCCCTCAGTCACGCTTCGCACGCGGCGGGTCAGCGACACGCGAGGCCGCCCCCCAAGCAGCAACGAGCCGCTCGGGCTCTCGCCGGCGGACTCGATGGTGCCGGCCAGCTCGAACGGCAGCATCGCGAGCTCCGAAGCGCTCGTGACGATCTGCAGATGGATGAGGTCGTTATTACAAGTCCGAGTCGTGAGCTGCCCGATCAGGCCGGGAACTGCGGCCAGGAACCGGCTCATGTCGCGCGACAGCTGCTGAAGCGCGGAAAGCCGCTCTTCGTGGCCCGCTGCGTCCTCCGCGTCGATGGCGCTGCGCAGGTGGCGCAGCTTGCGGAGCATTTGCGCGTGCTCGTCCGCGACCGACACTTCCCCGACCTCCGCGTCGGTGGTGGATGCGAGGTACCGCGTCAGGGGTGAGAGCAAGCGATTGTGGGGCGGACCGGGTCGCTGCAGCTCGACGCACACCGTTTTGACATCACAGTTGGCCAAGGCTCACCTCCCTCGGAAAGCGCGTACCCTCGATGGATTCGAGCGAGCCGTCCGGCTGGACTCCATTCAATACTCCGTAGGTTCCTCGCGCGCTGCCGACGATGGACGCCACGGTGGGCTCGGTGTGAACGAACGGCGTTCCGTCTTCGTTCCGGTGCGCGTCCAGCTCCAACAGAGAGGGGGACCCGAGGACACGAAAGAGGCGCTCGAACGCCTGCTTGTCCGCCAGCGCCGCGGGCGAGAGCCGAATCAGGCGAATCCAAGTGCCCGTGTTGTAATAAAAGCAACCTTCGCCCTGTCGGGGCAAGGCGCGCCGCAAGTGGGTATGACCGGCGATCAGGAAGTGAACGTGGCTGCCGACCTGCGCGTCCAGCGAGCGAAAGGTGTCATCGGCGGCGCTGACCTCGAAGCTTCGATCATCCGGGAGCGCGCGCTTGAGCGCGGACCGCAAGAGCTCCATGGGGTTGGCGATCCCGAAGACGGCGCCGTCGCCGCCGAGGAACCGGGAAGCCTCTTCGTCGGAGGCGGGTGCTTGCTCACCGCGCTCGATGCGCAGCTGCACGGCCTCCATCCGCGCCTGAAGGCCTGTGAGGGGGAGCGCGGTGCCGCTGAGCTGCAGTACCAGCTCCCTAACCCGCGCCTCCCCGCTGTCTTCCGCCTTCACCTCGACAGCTTCCGAAGCACCTTCACCCAAGAAGCCCGCGGAGGCTCGCAGGCCATCTATCCATTTTCTACCCACGAGTGCCGCGGCCCGCCCGATACTCTTCACCAGGCTGGGCTTGAGCGCGAAAAGCAGTGGCACCGCCGCTTCCACCTCGGGTTTGAGCAAGTCCACGAACGGATAAGCTCGTTTGATGGGGTTCATGACGTCCACCACCAAGCTGCTTCCCGCGTTCGAACGCCACGTGGGGGCCGGCATGCCGCGATGGTACGCGCGTGCGGTCTGCAGCAAGGCGAGGTGGTCGACCAAGTTCCAGTCGTCCACCTCGTTACCATGGAGGCACAGCACGCGACGCCCGCCGACCAACGCCGTGAAGCCCGCCCCTTCGGTCGCCCAAAGGATGCGACCACGCGCGCCGTCATCACCTGCTGCGAGCCAATTCGATAGCCATTGCCTGACGTGAGGCAGCGCTAGCTCGATGTCATGGTTGCCGAGCACGAACACCAGCGTCCGAGCGACTCCCGCGCCGCCGCCGGCCACCAGCTCACGAAGGGCGGCCCAGACGTCCGAAAAAGACGGGTCGTTGATGATCCGCCAAAGCTTGCCAATGGCGCCCGCCGGGTCGAACACGGACGCCCCCTCCTCGGCCAAGAAGTCCACGATGTCCCCGTTGAGCACCAAGGCGAGCGACTCCGTGGGGCGGCGCCGCAGCCCGCGAATCAGCGCCGCGAGGCGCGTGCCCTCTTTGAAAATCTGGCTCCCCGGGGCGGCACCGCCCAGATGCAGATCCGAAACGACGTGAAGCTCGGAGAGCTCGAGCTCGTTCGGGGGCGGAGCGTCAAACATCGTCTTCAGGAATGGCGCTGGGAGATACCTGCTCGAGGTCGTCCGACTTGAGAGGGGCGTCGCCCATGAAGCCCACGTCCCCGAAGAACTTGCGACGCACGAGGCCCAGGCCGATGACGCCGCTCGCGCCCATCAGCTCCAACCCCAGCTCACGGTTCTTCCCGGTGCGCAGGTCGGCCGACACCTCCCCGAGCTTGAACTTGTTGAGGCTGGGCACGTCCCCCGCGAGCGTTATCTCGGTGCCGCCGCTCAAGCTGGAGAGCAGCGCTGCGTTTTCCGCCCGCCACACCTTCGCCACCACCTTGTACGAACCCCGCCAGCCCGGCGTCTGCTGCAGCTCGTTCATCATCGAAAGTACGTTCTGAATCTCGGTGACCCGCACCTGCGCGGCCTTGAGCAAGAACGAGCCCTCCTTTTGGAACTCGATTTTGATCTTTCCGTCCAGCACTCCCTCGGGAATCACGTCCACCTTGACCGCCCCGGCGAAGCTCGTGACCGTCGTGTCCTTCGACGAAAAGTCCAGCTTCACCGGCGGCCCCTCTTTCGTGTCGAACTTGACCCCGAAGTCCGCCGCCGTCCCCAGCTTCGTGAACACTCCCTGCGAGAACACGCCGTAATCCCCGAGCGCAAACGTATTCGAGATCGGGAGCCAAGCCACGTGGCAGCTGAGCTGCTTACGCAGAACATCGTTCATCTCTGTAGCGATACCCATCACGGCCTCCGTTTCAGAGAGTCGGCAGATGCCCGCCCTCAGCATTGACGTACCACAACCGACGAGCAACCCGCGCATCGACGAGGGGCGCCGAACAAAGAACTACGCAGAGCCCAGGTCAGTCTCGGTCGCTCGGTTATCTAAGCAGCCAAGCCGCTAAGCTCCCTCTACCACCCGCCGCATCAAATTGACGCCGCGAAAGCAGCCCTTCGCGCCGTCCCTTCCTCGCATATCGTGCCACTCCACCCGCGCGGCGACGAGCTCGCCGGCGTGCATTACCTGAGTGAACGCGCCCATGGGGTAGCGCTGCGCGTCGTCCCGCATTTTCACGGCAAGGGTGCCGAGGATTGCCGGCACCGCCTCTTTTGGCTTCCAGTACCGCCAGCCGTCCGGCGGTGGAGGATTGGGTGGACACGGCAGCTCCCCGATACGATGTGCCGTGATCATGCGTGGGTCCATGATTATCAGCTCTTCTGAGCTGCCCTCGTCCGGTGTCGGCGCGAGCCACGGGTCTTTCAGAGCGTTCGCCATGTTTCACCAATAGGGCCGCCCACGCCCTACCGCTGTGGTCATTGCTTTGATACGCAGCGCGGCACGACTGGCAGCGACACGTGCGCCGAGGGTGCAGCGCTGCGCGCGGCGCCGGCGCGAAAGAAGACGGTATTTCTGTCCGCGCGCCAACGTAAGGTTCCGTACTAAATTTCATCAATCATTTCGCGTGCGCCTCGCGCGAAAACGCCGACGTACCGAACCTTACTACTCACCCTCGAACAGATCCGCGATCCGCACGGCTGATCTGGCGGTCTCGCACGCGTGCGTATCCGCTCGGGGAACTCACTGGCTGCGGAGGAGCTCACCGGGCGTCCCCTAGGGGAGACCCTGCTCGTTTCCCCGGAGGCGGACCCCTGGAGCGGTCGTTCGCCGAGCACGGCGCGTCCTGACGCGGAGCGCGCCGATAGCTTACAAGGCGTGAGTGGCTCAGCGATAGCGTGCGGCGATTCCGGCGCCGCCGTGGCGATTTTGGCGGCACGCACCGCGGCGTTTCGGGCGGCACGCACCGCGGCGTTTCCGGCGGCACGCACCGCGATTCCGGCGGCACGCACCGCGGCGATTCCGGCGGCACGCACCGCGGCGTTTCCGGCGGCACGCACCGCGATTCCGGCGGCATGCACCGCGGCGTTTCGGGCGGCACGCACCGCGGCGATTCCGGCGGCACGCACCGCGGCGTTTCCGGCGGCATGCACCGCGGCGATTCCGGCGGCACACGCACCGCGGCGATTCCGGCGGCGCGGCGGTGCCGACGCGCATTTTGTCCGTCGTCCGAGCAGCGCCGTTCGGCAGGAGCGGCGGAAGCGACGCGCCGACTGTACAGGCCGCAGACCGCCTCGCGCTTCTTGTAGACGGGGGACTCCGAGGAGTTGACGTACTTGGCTGACCCCTCACCGCTCGTCAGGCCCATCGACTCTAGCCCGAGCGAGCGCAGCTCCTCCGGCGTGGGATGCGGGATAGTGCGGTTCGGTACATTGCCCCGCGGTCGCCTCGGCACCGCGAAATCATTCGTGAAATTTAGTATGGATCGGTACGTCGGCGGCGGACGCGAAGAAGGGCCTCCGCGCGAATGTCAGGCGAGAGGCGCGGTCACTATTCGTTTCCGGCAACGTGCTGCACTTGGCCTAACAGACCAGATTGCTTTTCTCGGGCAGCTGCACGGCGTCGGGCAAGTGGGCACGTGGCGCGCGTAGGTAGTCGCGGGCGCGACGATCGCGGACGTGGGCGCGATTCGACGGGTGCAGCTTTCACACCGCGAAGCCGAGTGCCGAGTGCCGAGTGCCGAGTGCCGAGTGCCGAGTGCCGAGTGCCGAGTGCCGAGTGCCGAGTGCCGAGGACCAGGGACGAACGACGAACGACGAACGACGCCAGTTACTTCGGACAAGCGGTTTCGGGCGGTTGCAGGATTTCTCCGCAAAGGTGGAACCCTTTGCAAGATGAGTAAATGCCGGTGAACGTTCCGACCGCTTGCTCACGACACTGCTGCATCAGGCGCGCGTGGCCCTGATTTTCTTGGCAGCTCCGGCGCTCGTCGTCCGTTTTGCACAACTTGCCGCACAGATGCAGCGTGGCTTCGTGACAGACGTGTTCCTCTACGACTGTCTGCCAGTGGTCGTGGCAGTCTTGCAAACGCTGACCGGCCGGAAGCGAGGCGTTCTCTTTGCCGAGCTCCTGCTCGGCCTGCTTCAGGCTGTTCCAAACCGGATCTGAAGTGAGCGGCACGAATTGCTCTTGCCCGGTCGCTCCGCACGGAGGGTTCGTCGAACCGCAAGCGACCGCGAGCAGGAGCGCGAGACCGTTCAGGCTCGCAAAAGCTTTCATGCGTTTCCTTCCAGCACCTGCAGGCCGTCCAGAGCCAGGCGCTGCCAGCGGGCCGAGCCGTCCGCCTGACGGACGCGACTGCCAATGTCCCGTGAGCCGTTGCCCGCCGCCTGGAGCAAGCGCCAGGGGTGAACGAGGCTTTGCCGCGCGATGGCGTGGTAGTCGTCCAGCTTGGGAGCGGCAGCCGCGAAGTGCCAAGCGAGCAACTTGGCCGAAACTTCGGTCGCCAACAGGCACGCCAGCTTGAAGCGCAGCTGACCGCCGGCCTCGTGCCCGACGTGGTCCTTCGCGATCAGCGAATGATGCGGCAGAAGCATGCCCGCCGCTGACTGAGTGCCCATAGGTTTGGCCATGTGCAGCTGCAGCTCTCGAGCGAGGAAGCTGAGCCTGCCTGCGCGTGCCCACTCGTTCGCCTCCTTGCTGTCGTACCGCTGCACCAAGTCCGCGCTGAGCTGCATCAAGTCGTGAACCTGAGGCGCTTTACCGACGGCGGCCGCGCGGATGCCGGCCGCGAGCATGCCGCGCGCTGCCTGCCCAATGAGCCGGAAGGTGCCCTGCACCGCCTCCAAAATCTCCCACGCGCCCTTGATGAGCTGCGCGCCTTGAATGTCGAACACCGCCATCCCCAGCTCAAGCGCGGCCTCGGTTTGCGGCTTGCCGTCCGTACGCATCAGGTGGGAGGTGTAGATGTGAAGCAGTGAATAGACGGTGTCCCGCGAGTCGAACAGCGCGGATACCAGGGGCGTTTCCTCGGGCGAATTGCCGTACCACAGGACCGCATTTCGAAGAGCGTTGCCGGCGCGGGGTCCCGGCGCGGGCAATGGGCAGCGGAAGAGCGCGCCGCCCAAGTCATTCGAGCCGTCGTCGTAGTTGAAGGCGTCGACCAATGCCGGGTCCAATTCCTTTCGCCAAGCCAAGGACCACAGCAAGAGCTCGACGTAGTTGGAGTGAGCGAAGAAATCCGCGACCGTGTGGAGCGCGCGCCCCAGACTCGTCAGCCCGAAGGGCGTGAAGCGCTGGTCGGTCACGCTCGTGTGGCGGAGCCGATTCGGCACGTGACGCCATACCGTGAAGTGCGCGGTGCTGGCGCGACCAAACCGGTCGGCGCTCGACCACGCGGCGTCGTACTCGTCTGCCGGTCGATCGATGGGCACGTCCAAATGGTCGAAGGGGTTGTACTGCCCAAAGCCGTCCACGTTCTGCGGGCTGGCCAGGATTGCGGGGGCAACCTGCAGTAGAGGCTGGTGGTCGGGCAAGTTGCGCAAGCGCTCGTCGAACAGGTCCTTGAGCGACAGGCGCCACAGCCCCTCGAACAGCGTCGCTTGTTCGGGGCCCACGTTCGGATTGCCCGCCACGTCCAGCAAGGGCGACGCCTGGTTCATGTCGTTCATCCAGCTCCCCTTCACCAGGTAGGGGTACGCCAGGCGCGGGTCGCGCTGCGGGTCACCGATGCGGCGGCTCGCGACCACGCACGCGTGCCACAAAATCTCGTCGTGTACGGCTAGGTCCATGGGCGCTCGGCTCCTTACCTGGCGAGCTCGAAGTGCATGCCGTCCCGCCGTTTGAAGTGGCCGCCCCAGTAGAAGCCGAGCTCATTGGCAATGGGCACCAGCGCGCGCACCGAGCCGCGCCCGCCGAGCTTGGCTGGTACGGCCCCAAACCCATTCCAGGCCACGTTGATGTCGAACGCGCTGCCGTGCGCATGCGGCGACAGCACACTGCGCGAGCCTCGCACGAAGCGCGGCACGAAGGACCCGCCGTAGGTGAGGATTGAGCCGAGGTGACCGGCCTCCTCCCAGCGCTGGAAAAGCTCCAAAACGCGCGGCCCCACCTCACGATGGAATTGGGCGCGCCCCTCCGCGGCCGCGCCGGACACGTTCTTGAGCTGCGGGATCGTGAACATCTGAATGTTCTCCGCGACCCAACCGCCATGAATCTGAATCGCCTCCGGATTGCCGTCCACCGGAGCGGCCACGAAGTCATACTTGCCGAAGCGCTGCTGCCGGCCCGCTTGCCCGAGCGGGCCAAAGCTCGGCGGCGGAGGAAATTCGAGCGGGCTCTCCGCCCCCGCGTCCTCCTCCGTCGCAGAGAAGCCGACGCGCATCGCCTCCCCGAGCGTTCGGTTGCCCGCAATGCCGTCTTCCAGCAAGCCGTGCCGGCGCTGAAAGCTTTGCGTCCCTTCCCGCGTCGCCTCCCCAAACACCTCATCCACCTCCCCAAAGTACAGCCCCGCGCCGCGCAGGAAGTACTGCCACTTACCGACCTCGTCACCTTTAGACCCCAGTCGCAGCGTCTTCATGCGTCCCTTTCGCGGCGGCCCAGCCCGGCTCGCCGAATCTCCAACTTACTCGCGCGCGACTCCTCCGTCATGGGTGAAGGGGCGCGACGGAGAAATGACTACACGCGCGGCCAGCCAACCCAATCCCGCCGGAAGGCAGCTGCTATCAACCGCACGACCGGAGAGCTCGCCGCGTGCATCTCGAAACCCCGCGTTACGTCGCGGCAAGCTCTTCCTCCAGCTTTTCGATCCGCCACTGCACGTTCTCCAGGTGCGCGAAGGAAAGGTACTGATGGGCCGTCGTCCCGCTGGCCTTGAGTTGACTTGCACGGGCCGCAACGTACAGCTCGACCTCCTCACGGACCGATTGCAGGTCGTCGACCCCGAAGGCGCGAAGAGCGCGGACGTAGAAATCGAGCAGGCGGAGCCTGTTGTACCAATCGTGGGGAGCCGAAGCGATGCCCTCTCGCCAGAGCTTTCGTAGCACCAGCTTCGGCTGCGCTCGAACGCGGGTGGCCAAGGTCTTGTGCCGTCCGTCGGGCGCGGCGCCACGCACCTCCGTGGTGCGCAGGGGCGCCACGGAGAGGGTCAGCAACTGCATCGCCCGCAAGCGGCTCCACCAGAGCGCGGAGTGCGTCTGTCCGCCGAGCAACGCTTCGCTACGCTCCAGGCAGCTCCAAGCGTCATCGGAGCGCGCGACCACGATACGCCGTAACCCAGCGACGATCTCACCAGCGGCGGAGCTCTCCGAGACCGCGGCCAACTGCGGGTCCAGCCAGATCAGCACGGCGGAGGCTTGCTTGTCTTCCTCGCCGAAAGCCTCGGCGATGGCTGCGTTGACGATCTCCGAGCCCCCCGTGGCACCATCCGCCGTCGACTTTTGGGCGACCACACAGCGAATCACATCCTGAAGACGAAGCGCTTCGAGCAGGTAGGCTTCTCCGCGTCGTAGCTCCAAGATGCCCATGCGCGCCAACGCGTCCGGCTGACCGCTGTCGCACAAGATGGCTTCAGCGTGGTTCAAGCGCCGATGAGCTTCGTAGAAGCGACCGAGGCGCGCCAGCGCGATGCCGTAGAGCGCTAGCGTCTTGGAGATCTCGAAATTGATGAAGATGTCGATACCAGGCGCAATCCAGCTGGACGCCTCCACCACGGCGTTGGCGAAGAGCGTCACCTTCAGCCACGCATTTCGGATCTCGAGCGGAAGCACCAAGCGACGCGTCTTCCAGCTGACCCGGCGACCTCGCAGAAGCTTGCTTTCCTCCGAGCGCGGCGGTTTGGGGGAGGTGGGGTTAGCGGCCGCCAGGTCGTGATCCTCCGAGGCCTCGAGCAGAGGGGTACCGTGCTCCAACCGTTTGGCTCGCGAGACCAGCAAGTAGGTCCACTCCACGAGCTGTTGAAAGACCGTCGCTGCGGTTTGGGGGTCGTCGTGCAAGTCGCCGCGGAGCTCCGCCAGGCCCTTGAACCACTCGGAGTTATCACCCTTCCCCACGCACTCATCGAGCGTCTTCAGCAGACCGGCGACGGGCACCCCGGCATCGGAGTCCTGCCACCAGGGGTTTTCGACGGAGTCCAGGCCCCGTGCTTCCGGCTGCTTCGGCGGCATCGAGGACGCTCGCGGGGGCCGGCGCGCGCTCGGCGGGGGCCCCTCCGCCTGCGCTTCCTGGCGGGTCTCCACGTCGCGGGGCGGCACGCCTTGCAAGCTGAGAAATGAAACAATGGGCGAATGGGGTGAGCTGATGCGTTGGTTTTGCGTGAGCTCGGCTTCCAGCAACTCGAGAGCTTGACCGTCCGTGTAGTTGACACGCTCCTCCCCAGAGATGAGCTCCCAGCAGTCTACGATCTTCTTGCGAATGCCCGATGGCGAGTAGTCAGTCTCGGGAGCCTCCGGCGTTGCCTTGCGGGAAAACCACGTGGCGAGCTGCCCGCGGCCGAACCACAACCTGAGCGGAGCATCCCCCCGACGTAGCGTCTTCACCAGCTGGTGTAGCCCTCGCCGCCACGTCGTTTGCCGTTTGTCCGGCGCCGCATCAGGGGACCACATGATGGTCTGAAAGAAGTGATACGCCGCTTCCATCAGTGGCCCTGCGTTGCCCGAGACGTAGAAGGCACGTAGGTACCAATCGCCGATGTGGAAGTGCGAGCGAGCACGGTAAAGGAGGACGGGCTGGATCCGGTCTTCCCCTTCTCTTGCTGGACCACGCGACGCGGAAATCGAAGCCGCCTCGACGAGGCAGCGTAGGGCAAGCCGAGTGTCCCGATAGAGCCAGGCGAAACCGCCCGGTTTCCTGAGAAACACTCGAGGGTTGTGGTCGAGGCTCGTGAGGAGCTGCTCCAGGCTCATGTGCCGCAGGAGGTCGTTGTCGTACCCGACGACGTTGAACCTCTGCGGGCATTGAAGGACGCCTTCACTGAAGAACGAGCTGTAGTGTCGACTTTGGCGCATGAGGGACGCGCCGTAGAGCAGGTTGAAGCGCCAGTAAGAGCGCAGGCGAACGCGCGGCGCGGTGTCGCGATTCTTGGCCGTGGTCGGACCTGGAATCGAGTCCGAGTCCAAGTGGAGCGCCTGGCGCAGTATGCGTCGAATGGTGTCGGGGAACTGGTCATGATGGCGCTGCGAGCCGAGCTCCGTTTCCAGGTTCTTGTAGACCCAGGGGTACGAGCTGGCGGACCGCGGCTTGCCCTTGGCTTCGGACGCCGCACGGTCCACGAAGAAGGTCTCGTAACACGCGATCGTGTCTGCGCCTTGCAGGTCATGCGCGCGTGGCGGCACATGAAACGATCTGCTCACGATGCGGTCTGCGTCGTCGGGCTCCATTCCAAGTGAAGTGGACTCCACGAGAGCGTCGACCAGCTCTTCGCGGCGCTGCGCGTCTCGCTCTTGGCGGAGCGTGGAGTACGGGGCGTAGAGCACATTGAACCCAGCATCTTTCAGCCCGATCAGGAACGCCAAGAAGGGACTGGCGCGCTCGGCGTCGCCGTACTCCGCGTTGTCCCAGAACGTACCTTCCGCCCAGCCCGTGCAGCCGCCAGGGCCATTTCGCCCATAGAGCGCGATGATCCACTGGGTCGGGTCGATGCCCAGGTACTCCTTGAGCAGCTTGATGTGCTCCTTCCACAGCGCCACGAGGTAGGCGCCGAGCAGCGGTGGCGCGGGAGGCAGTTCTGGCGACAAATGGCTCGCGAGCTCGGGAGGGCACAGCTCCGCGTGGCTCAGGTTGAACACGCCGCGCCGGGTGGCGATGATCTGAAAGAGGTCGTGGGCGAGGCTCGCCGTATCCGCGTAGTCCTCGAGCTCCAACCAAACCTTCTGCATGCCCAGCTGCTGAGACAGCCCATCCATGGCTCCCCGCATGGCCGCGAGCACACCGGAAGGCCCGTCCACGACCAAGATTTTGCGTTCGACCGCATCGCCGCGCGAGGCGGGTGCATCCGGCGCCCGCTCGCCAATCCAAGTTGCCGCCTCGATGATGGCCGTGACGCCGGGCGGAGTTTCGTCCTTCTTGCTATCCTCCAGACGGAAGCTCGCGACCGGCGCCACGTTGTGATTGATGTGGTAGCTCGTGCCTCCACCCGGTGGCAGCGTTAGGCAAAGCTGTTGATGAAACTCATACAGCAAAAGGTCGAAGCGCTCGCTGACCGTCGCAATCACGCGCGGACCGTAGCTCTCCTCCGGAAACGTCTCTTCCAGCCGAGCGCGGTCCCGGTCCGAGTTGCAAATCCAGAAGATGAGGGCGTGCCGGTCGCCCTCCAGCACCGTCTTCATCATCTCCACGCAGCGCGCGTCCGAACCGGAGTACCCGGCGACGAGTAACTGGGCAGGCACGAAGCCGCCCCTGCCGTCCTCTGGATGCGAGCCGCGGACGTAGTTGAAGAACCTGCGACGGTCTTCCAAGGACGGCCGCTCGTCCAGCGAGAAATCCGCGCGCGTCTCGTTGAACGTGCCGTGCAGCTTCACGACCGTATCCCGCGCGTGAACGATTTCCGGATCCGGCAGCGCGCCCCGAACGCTCACCGAAATGACCTCCACGCGCCGCTTCTGATTCGCGAACGCGTCCTCGATCAGCGTATCGAAGTTCGTGGTCAAAAGGACCCGCATACGCGCCGGCTGCCGCAGATGGCAGAGCATGGAATGGATGAGGTTGGGTCGACGACCGCGCGTGATGTGCACGTTGAAGTTGTCAATTACCGATTGATCCGCGTCTTCCTCCAAGAACAGAGTCCTTCGATCACGACCGAGCTTGAGCTCGGACAGGAACCTGAGCGTGGACCGCCAATCGTACAGCGAGCGAATGGCGCGCTCCTTGATGGCATCCTCGGAGGTGCACGAAATCCCAGGCCGCAGCAGGCCACCGTGCACCAGCCCATTCTTCGTCAACAAGCGGTGCAAGTCCCGCTGCGCATTGCCGTCCGTCAACTCTACCCGTCGCGCGCTCGAGTCCTTCAAGAACGGCGGCACCATCGGCGCGTACAGCACGCGCGCTAGCCCCCCCGGGTCGTGCGCGTCTCCGTTCGCTCGGGTGAGGGATTTGATTCGGCTCGTTCTGAGGTCGTGCTCGACATGAAAGTCGAACGACTCGGCCAAGCGGCGAAATCCCTGCATTGCCCACTGCCGGGTGGCCGTCAGCTCCGCGTGCGTGGGCAACTGCGGCCAGCCATCCATACGCAAGTCCCAACGCTCCTTGAAGATCGGCCACTCTTTGGGATCCGCGACGCACAGCGCCACCGTCCAAGCCAAGTAGTCCGAAAACTGGCTGCCCATCAAAATGCCCGAATGCGCCGAGCAACCACTGCCGAGAAACGGCACCAATCCGTAGCCAGCCCTCACCTGCCGCACCAACTCCTGAATGAAGTGGTGCTCGCTAATGAACCGAACCGATCCGGAAGAGCGCATCGCAGTTACTCCTGTCCTTCAGACGCCGCCCGCCAAGCCTGCGAGCACTAAGCCGCAGCTTCGTTCTACGCCCCCAACGTGGCGCGACCGTTTCGCGAGCACACCTCAATGAAAATACTCAATTGACTCACCCGTTCATGCGAAGCCAAGCGTCAGCCATTCGACGACGCGTGCGGTGCGCACCAGCCTGAGCTGCGAATGAGCGCGCATAGAGCGTCGCAAACAGTGAGCTGACAGAATGCGCGTGTGCTCGGCAGGGACCTAGCCAGCGCTAACAAACGTACCAGCACGTTCATGCGATGCGCGGGACGAGCTCATCGACAGCGGGCCTTTGCTCGCACAAATGACCATTCGCCCGAAGCCAAGCTGTGACGCGCGGGTAAGAGCACCGGCGATGGTCGCCGCTGTCGGTCTCGCTCTCAGAACGTGTCGTAGCGGTCCGGATCGTACCAGCAGCTGGGCGCGCACGTCTTGCCCGTGCACTTGAACGAAAAGCAGTCCGCGTCCAGGGCACAGCTTGCGCTCTGTGAGCGTGGGCTGCCGCAAAAGCTCCCGGGCATCGAACCTTCTCCGCAGCTCATGCCGGGAGCGCACTGATTGTTGAGGCCGTCGCACGCCGCGTCTTGTCCGAGCCGCGCCTCGCACACTCCGGTGTTGCCGTTACAGAAGTGCGACTGGCATTCGAGATCGCCTCCGCAGCGCGCACCCTCCGCGAGCTGGCCTTTGGCGTAACTGCGGCAAGCGGTG
The DNA here is from genome assembly GCA_004193285.1 of Myxococcales bacterium. Classification (GTDB taxonomy): domain Bacteria; phylum Myxococcota_A; class Polyangia; order Polyangiales; family Polyangiaceae; genus PMG-095. Next base: position 222,294 of record SECP01000004.1, read on the forward strand.
GGAGGCGCGCCTTCGACCACGGAGACCCAATCCGCGCAGCTGAGCGCAGCGAGCTCGTTCAAGCAGGTGTCGGCGAGTTGGGAGTCGAAGGTCTCCTTGTCCGGATCGTTGCTGTCCCGCAAACGGTTCAAGTACAGACGAGTGCGCGACTCACAGAGCTGCTGCGTCGCCTCCGGCGTGGTGCAGCAAGCCACGTTCTTTTCGCAAACGACTCGGGCGAAGTCCGCGCTGAACTGCTCCGACCGTCCTGCACCGTCGCCTTCCTGTGATGGACCGCAAGCGGCAGCGCTCGCTACCATCACTACCGCCACCACCGCCAGACCCGTGCGCATCATGCACTCGAATCGCTCACGGGCGCGCCAGGGTCAAGCTCGGATTGAGTGGCAGGAGAGGGTGCAGCGGCAGCGCAAGAGCGTCGAGCACTGCGCAGCACCCACACAACCTCGGAACCACGAAGGCAACCCTAGCACTGCCGCCCTTCGGGCTCGGCTACCCCGCGGCGCGCCATTGTAGTGCACGCCACCTCCTGTGCCCGCGCTTGCCTGTTCCCGCGGCCTGGCTACGCTCCTTGTCTGAGCCAGCTTCGCCTCTTGCCCCTCGACGAGCCGGTACCGGATGTTCCGGGCCTGGTGTACGTCCCTGAGTACGTGTCGCACGCTGAAGAGCACGAATTGCTGCACGCGGTGGACTGCGAGCCGTGGCGCACGGATTGGCAACGGCGGCGGCAGGTTTACGGCGTGGCGTACAGCGGGCCCCAAGCCGGCGCGCCGCTGGCTCCGGTGCCCGAGTGGCTGTCCTGGCTGGTGGCACGCGTTCGCGCAGATGGCTGGCTCGAGGCTCCGGTCGTGAACGTCGTCATCAACGAGTACCTGCCCGGCCAAGGCATCGGCCCGCACCGAGACCACCCCGGATTCGGCCCCCATGTCGCCGCCATCAGCCTAGGCGGGGCGACCGTGCTGGACCTCGCCTCCTCCAAGGAAGCCGCCGCACGCAAGGTTTCGCTCGACGTGCAGCCGCGCAGCCTCTGGGTCCTGGGCGGCGAGGCGCGTAGCCACTGGCTCCACAGCATCGCCCCCCGCCACACGGACGTGGTAGGCGGAGCCAAGCGGCCACGCGAACGCCGCGTCTCCATCACGCTGCGCACCCACTGAGCTCGCGCCGCCCAAATAATTTCCACATCGAGCTGCACTTCCGCAGCGCCTACAGGGTCTTGGCGCAGCGGAAGCCTAGCGATGGCGCGCTACCGCAACCCGAGCTGATCCCGAGCCCACACGACGAGCTTCTCCAGCGCGCAGTCGAGCGCTTCATCGGCGGTTTGGAACTCACCGGGAGCAGTCATGGAGGGCGGCACCGCGGCAAACTCTTTCCAGACCCGCTCGTCCGCACCGAGGCTCGACGGCTCGCCACCAGCCTGGGGGAACGTCGGCTTGAGTCGAAAAACTTCGAGCTGTGAAAGCCGAGCGCGGAACCGACCGCGCTCTTTCATACTCTCGAAGAGCTCGAGGCGCATCATGCTCGCCTGGGGCTCTTCGTCCGCGTCCTCCGTCGGAAGCTCGAGCTCGAACTCCAACGTTTTGACCAGCGCAAACGCCGACGCCTCGATCCGCTGCTTCAGGCCCGCAACCATTCCTCATCTTTAGCAGCTGCGGCGAATGTGCGTGGCGAATCAAGCTCGCGAGCGGTGCCGTTCGTCCGGCAATGGTCCACGCTGCGAGCCGAATGCCTCAATTGGCAGCCGACGCGACGGCCGCGAGTGTTGGTGCCGATGCGTCTTCATCGGCTTCGCTTTCCAGTACCCGTTCCAGCACCAGCTGCCGGTTGACCCAGGCATTGTACGCGGCTGGATCTTCCTTGATGGCGCGCTCGATGGCCTGAGACTCGCGGTATTGCACCGCGCTGGCTGTCATCGTCCAGCTCGCCTGCAGACCGAGTTTCTCGACCTCCTCACGTATCATGGTGAGTGACGCCCGAAAGAACTCTTTGCGGGGATTCACCTTGTTCAATTGTGCAGCCAGAAAGTGGCGGTGGAGGCTGTGCTCCAGGGCGGGAGCGTCCTCGCTGAAGATGAGCGCATGAACATCGAATTCGAACGGCACGCTGGCATCCCCCAGCTCGCGGATGCGATCCAGCGGCTCGAGGCGCCGGGTGAGGCCAATCTTGAACACGTCCTCGCCGAAGGATCCAAGATTCGAGATGATGTAGACGTGACCGCGTCGGGTTTGCTGCGCCATGGACAGGGCGCGCTGATTTTTCTCCTCTGCAGCCTGCAACCGGAGCGATAGCTCTTCCAGTTGCGCCTCGTATTGGGCTCGCTGAGCGTCGGTCGCCTGTGCGATCTCACTGCGGGCTCGGTCCATCGCGCGACGGATCGCGTCCTCTTCCTTCGCCGCTTCTCTTTGGGCGCGCTCGAAGTCCCGTCGTGCTTTCTCCTCTTCTCGAATTCGCTCTTTGATCCGCCGTTGCTCTTCCTTCTCGCGCTCGCGAAGCTCGTGAACCACTACTGCCCAGCGCAGCTCCTCCACGCGGGCCTCGACGTATACATTTGAAACTCTGGCGTTGCGGAACGCTCGCCCGTTCATGTTCACCAGGGCCGCTGCGTCGACGAGCTGTTGGTAAAGCGTGCCGAAGTTATCCATCTTGGCTTTTGCCAGCGTAGTCTCGGCCTTGCCGTTGAACGCGTCGATGACGAACTCGATGGCGGCTGCACGGCGCTCCGCCTCGACGTAGTCGCACTCCGCAGCGCGCTTTTCCTTGATCATGCGCCGACTCCGGTCGCGCATCTCCTTCAGCTTCGAGCCGGCATCCGTGTGCGAATACTGCTCCGCGAGTGCGTCGAGAACGGTCTCGGTCGCCACGAGGTACCGATCTCCGTAGCCTTCGACGATGTTCCTGAGGGCCTGGCCCTCTTGTCGGTAGGTTTCCATGTTGCGCTTGGCGTCGAGTGCGTCCGCCGCGATGAGTTGTGCTTTCGTGTAGGCGTCGGTCATGACCGCCGCTGCTTGCTGATTGGCGCCGCCGACTACAGCCGCTGCTTGCTGCTGCGCGGCGGCCTCCGCAGCGGCAATGGCCGCGCGCCGGTGATACACCTCACGGTCGACATCCAATACCGGGCGGTAGCGCCCCAAGTCTTGATTCTCCGCCATGATCCGCTCCATCCGGTACTGCAACGCTTCGGAGTGCCGATGCAGACCATCATTGTTGACCAGCAGAGCCTCGCGCTCTGAGGCGAGAGCAGCGTTGCTCCCCCGCAGGCCTCTCACTTCAGACCACAGACTAATAGCCAGAATGACAACCAATATGAGCGCGAACCCCAGAAAGAATTCCATCTACGCACCATTCGTCTGAATCGCCATCGCAGAATCTGCGTGGGTGAGCACCACGTCGGAAGCTCTGTCATCCGATTCGCACCCTCAGGTCGCTTTGATGACAGCCGGTAACCCCAGGCCAAACTCCTCGAACAGATCACCGAGGCCGCCGTGGCTGACGAGCGGCGCGACCTCGACCGACTTGGTCCAGGGACGGTTGAGCGCAGCGGGGTCCAGGTGGGGAGATCCAAGTGAGAGGTGCTCGACGGCGAGGGTGCGAAGTCCGACTACGGCTTCGTGCGCGGGTATGTCCACGAAGGTTGCCCCGTCCGGCCGCAGCCACGCGTCTAACTGCTGGAAGACGGCGGCGTGAAAGCGCTCCTCGGCTAGCGTCTTCGCGAACTCGTACGAGCCCGTAACCCCGAACTTCAGGGAGTTAGTGGTCGAGAAGGATGAGGCATCTTCCATGTGCCGTAGCGTCTGAAGGAGCTCAAGAATGCGTTCGTAACCTTCTTGCGCCGTGGTCTCGAGCTCGTGGGAGAAGCGAAAGAACTCGCGGGGGTTGAGCGAGCGGAAAGCCTTGGTGAACTCCGGCGCACCGCCTGCGGAGCGAACCAAGCCGATGACAGTAGCCGCGATGACGCCCGTCCAGCCGTTGGTCGTGGCGCGGTGGGCCATGCGCCCTTCCATGGCTCCGAACACCGATTGAGCCGCGGTGAGGCGGCTTTGATCCAGCGTTCGGAGAGCATCCACGAGCGTCGTGTGGGTGCGCTCTTGGGCCCAGATGCCGCCGATCGCCTTGCGGACCACCGCCAGCACGTCCGGTTCACCGGCGCGCTTCGGAAGGCGATCTTCGATTGCCGCGGAGTCGTAGAGCCTGACGACCATCGCCTCCCGTTGCTGCGCGGTCGCCGCCCACATCTCGAGCTCTGCGGCTGGGTCGTCTTGAAATCCGCGCGCGAGCTCATCCGCCAGCGCGCGCGTGTGTGCGAGGATTGCGCCGTCCATCTCTACTGTTGAATACGACACGCGGCGTGATCGAGTGCGTAGTAAAAATTCTCGCACACACTCTGCGCTGCGCATAGCGCTTGCGAAGCTCGGCGACGGATGAGAGCGTGCGCTCACGTGACGGGACTCTGCTCACTCGACGACGCGAGCTTGGACCGTTTCCGCGTTGTCGGAGACCCAGTCGTAGACCAACTGGTGCATCAGTACCTCGAGCAGTCCCCGGGAGAGCTAGGCCCACTTTGCCGGCAGCTTTTCGGCGCGCCGGGCCTCCCTAAGCATCCACTCGTGCACGCATACATGGGAAAGCTCGCGGGCAGCGCGGCGCCCGACCCGGAGGCCCTCACCGCGGGTCAGCAGCTGTTCGACCTTTATGGGCCGGAGGTGCTGCTGGTCCTCGGCTCTTGCGCGCTGCCCTTGGCGTACGCAGCAGGCAACGGCGTTCAAGTCGTGGCGAGGGCCCGCAGGCTCAAAGACGACCCCATTCGCAGGCTCTGTGATACCGCCCAAATGGTCATCAACGTCATGCAACCGGGCGCGCTCGTGGTGGGTGGCGTGGGTTGGTCTTCCGCACGGAAGGTGCGCCTGATCCACGCTCTACTGCGTCGGCACGTGCAGGCGGAACCGGCGCGCCCCTGGGACGAAGCTTGGGGTACTCCGATCAATCAGGAGGACCAGGCAGGCACCCTACTCACATTCTCCGTTGGCGTGCTTCACGGGCTCAGGCGGATGGGCGCGACTATTTCCGCTGAGCAGGGCGACGCTTACATCCGAGCATGGGGCGCGGTGGGAGAGCTCTTGGGGGTGGACGCCACCCTGCTGCCAGAAACGGAGGAGAACGCTACCGCGCTCGCGGCGCGCATCGGCGCTCGGCAAATTCGAAAGACACCGGAGGGGGAGGAGCTCTCGCGTCATCTCCTCTCCGCGGTAGATGGACTGTTCCGCCTGCCTGGGTACGCCGCCAGCCTCAGCCACTTCTTGCTAGACGACACGGCGTTCGGCGCGAAAGTGGCGGAGGTGCTGGCCATCCCACCGCCCAACTGGACGAGTTGGCTCGTGCGCGGTCGGGCCGCGCAAAAGCGCGGAACGTTGCGATTGCTCGAGCACGTTCCAGGCGCAAAGCGGCGGCGTAGCTTCGTCGCCCGCCACCTCGTCCAGCGGCTGCTGTTGCTCAAGAGGCCCGACAGCCACGTCCCATTCGAGGTCCCGGAACGGTTGAAGGTTCAATGGCGCATTGGAGCTCACCGTTGAGCTGGGGCTTCATCGGCGCGCTTCAGCAACTCGGCGCGCGTTCGGACCCCCAGCTTGCTCTTCACCCGACCCATCAGGACGCGCACGGTCGAAGGCTCGATGCCGAGCTCATAGGCAATCAGCTTGTCGTGATGGCCGAGCTGGGCGTAGCCCAAGACTTGCCTTTCCCGAGGGCTGAGCGCGCTAGGTCCTCGCGCACGCGGCTCGTTCTCACGGGCTACGATGTACCGCCGACCGTCCAGCTCGACTTGATCGACGAGCGACCACTTACCGGCCACCAGCGCTTGCCACGACCCAAGCGCTTCAGTTGGAGCATTGAGCCGCTGGCGACCGCGCGCCTTCTCGATCTTCAACACCGCGTCCCGCAGGGTGCCGCGCGCATCCGCTTCTTGGGCGTCTCCGGTCGCGTCGTGCAGCTTGCCGCTCGGGTCGAAAACGGCCGCGAGCGGCGCGCGCGCCTCACCTTCCCGCATTCGGTATCGAAGCCGGAGGGCACTGGCGAGGTGAGCGGCGAGCTGCCCCCACGTTCGCTTCTCCGCCGGCTTCGTCCAGCCGATGGCCTTACGCCCGGCGTGAAACCCGCAGCCACGGCCCGCCGGATCGGTCGCAGTGATCCAGATGGAGTCGAACATGCCGAACTTTTGCAGCCCGTTCTTCATCTGGGGCAAGTCCGCGAACTCCGCTTTCATGTTCATCATCTCGCTGCCGGAGACGCACGGTCCAAGCTTGAACGGCCGTACGCGCAGCTCCGGCGACATGCTCGCGAACATGCCCGGATAGACCGCGGCCAGAGCCTCCGGCATCCACAGGTGCTGGCTCTGGAGTATCGTCGGTGGCTCGTCCCCGGTGCGCTCGAATTCGAACGCAGCCAGCCCGAAGGTGTCGTCCAAGTGCGGGCGCACCGCCTCGGCGACGCTCTTGAGCCACTCTTCGTGACTCGACTCGAGCTGGTACGCGGCTTCCAGAACGTGCAGTAAGTCGAGCCGCCGGGACTTCATCCGTCCGCCGACGATATCCCAACCGCGTTGCGCGAGCATCAGGCCGGTGCAGGGCGCCTGAACTGCGGGACTTTGCAAGGCATTTCCTGTTTACGCCGGCGCGTGTAAGCACCTGATTCGTTGAACTTTCCGCGCTGAGAGCGCACGTTCGGAGTCACCTGGTCGGGGCAAACAGCGCGCGGCTGTAGCGTAGTAGTCGTGCTGCGGTTTCGCGCTCGCTCGAGCTCCGATCACTCGAGGCCTAATGAAAACGTGCGAAAGGCTCGCCATCGACCCACTGGCGCATAGCGTGGCGTCCGTACCGGCGTCCGTCGGCCGCTGCTCGGCTCTCTGGCTGGATCTCGTGTCCGGCAGGCTAGAAATCCTCCAGACCCGGGCCAACCAGGGACGCTGCGAGTTGACCCTTGGCGCACGCGAGGTGCCGGCTCGTCCGCTTCAGACGCGAGGCCGGGATATCCTCGAACGGACACTCTTGGGAGAGCGTCGCAAGGTCATCGCGTATGACTTGGGTGTCTCCGTGTCGATGCTCGCGCTCACGCTGAAGGGAGTCCTGGCGAGCTTGGGGCTCAGCTGCAAGCCGGCGCTGGTCCCCTCCGCGCTCGTGATGCTGATTCACGGCGCCCGCGGCCCGTGCGCGCCGGTGGGGCTTTTCATCGGCGATTGCAGCCACGCCGGTCGCCGCATCACCTTCGTCACTCAGGTTTTGGATGATTCTATCCTGCGCAGGCTTTCACCAAGCCAGCGCGCCGTGATGAGCCTGGTCGCGAATGGGCGGAGCTGCACGGAGATCGCGGCCCGTCGCAACCGCTCCGCCCGAACCGTCATCAACCAGGTGGCCGCGGCCAGCCGAAGGCTCGGGGTTTCCAGTCGCTTCGATCTTCTCCACTACTTCGCAAAGGGCAACGCCGGTGCCGCGCGCCAGCCGTGAAGAGCCGCTAGCGACGCGCTCGGCATCTCGTCAGGTTGCAAACCACCGCCAGCCCTTCATCGCTCCAGCATCGTCGAGCGACCTCGCCTGTGTCTGGAAGGGGCACTACATGGCTCGAAGAATTACTATCGTCGAAACCGCGCAGAACGAATACTGTCTGCGGTTCGGCCGCGAGCACGCGCGGCCAAGAACGCATTCAGCACCCAGTCGAATGGAGGGAGGAAGATGACCACGTCTTCGACGGATCGTATCGATCAACTAGCTTTGGTTTGGCTCATGGTGCCGCGCAAGAAGAGCGATGTCACCGGGTTGTCCGACCAGCTGACGGCTATCGCCCATGCGAAGGAGGATAGGAAGCGCGCGGCGGGTGAGAGCATCGCGCGTCTCCGAGCACGCGGAATGGTTGAACCCGGCAAAAAGCTGCAACTCACGGAGGGCGGACGCCGTAGCGCCGTGGAAATTCTCGGAGTTTCCAGCATTCCGAGCGGCAAGCGGCTCGATTGGGCGAAGAAGGTGCTCTTGCTGCGCAGCATGGATGTGCTGCCAACCAATGCGACCATCGCGACGGCCGGAACAGGGGACGTCATTGCCGCACGAATCGTAGCTCGCCACCACAATCTCGACGCCAAGCAACATGCGGACCCGTCAAGCGTGTTGGCCGCCCTGGCCGGGCGTGCTCTGGGTCTTACAGAGTCACTCACTGCCCTCACCTTTCACGATGCTTTCTCCGCGGTCTTCTGGATGGGTCACACGCCCTCGCCAACCCTCGAAGACGACACAACGAACGGCCACTCCACCCCCGCATCGCCCGCGATTGCACTCCACCTAGACGACTGCGATCTCAAAGAATTCGCGCGGCAGGTCACGGAGGCGACGCGCTCGTCGACCACCAAGCGGTGGCACGGCGCCGTGTTCATCTCCCACGTGTGGGACGCGCTGCTGGCTCAGGGTGATGTAGGGATCACGTTCGAGAAGTTCAAACGGCGCTTGGTCGACGCGCATCAGAAGGACCTGCTCGAGCTGAGTCGCGCGGACCTGGTGGATGCCATGTCCCCGGCGGACGTATCCGCTTCTGAAACGGTGCACTCCGGCGCGCGGTTTCATTTCGTTCGCCTCGAACAACTCGCCAGCTGAGGAAGGGAACCGGGGAAATGTCGGCAACGAATGAGCAAGTGCGCGCGTTTTTGGCGGAACGAACAGAGATATTCCGCTCGGTGGAGGACCGGCAGCAGATCTGGGTGGACGACCCTTTCGACACCTCGTCGCTGCATGGTGAGGCTCGCGACGTTTTCGCTTCGCTGCTCGCCAACGCGACCGGTGCGGAGCCGCCTACTTCTGGGCGGATGCTGCTCATTTTGGGGGACGCGGGCGCCGGCAAGACGCACCTGATTCGCTCCTTCCGCAGTCTCGTTCACAAGTCGCGCGCCGGCTACCTCGGCTACTTGCAGATGGCGTCTGGGGCCAGCAACTACCCCCGGTACGTTCTGAGTAACCTGATCGATTCGCTCGACCAGCCCTACGATCAGGAGGTCGATTCGCGCACGAGCTTGACCCGCATCGCCAATTCGCTCGCCGCGCGCGCCTTCGAACCCCACGTCGCCACCGCCTTGCGGGAGGACGAGGACTTCGAGGATCAGGAGCTCGCGGAGCAAGTCCGCATCGGCGCGGACCACTTGCTCAAAACGCGCTACCCCGATCTGGACATCGATCTGCTGCGGGCTTTCCTGTACCTGCACCGGCCCGATCCGCGCATCAAAAGCAGGATCCTCAAGTACCTCCGCTGCGAGGATCTCTCACTCAATGATCGTCAGCGGATCGGCGACATCGTCCCCAAAACGGATTTCAATGACCCGCAGCAGATGATCCGCAGCATCGGCCGGCTCCTGGCGGCGGTCGGGGACACGCCGATGGCGCTGGTGCTCTGCGTCGACCAACTCGAAGACGCCTACATGGTCGAGCGCTCGGAGCAGCCATTCGTCCGCGCCCTGACTGCGTTGCGCGACTTAGCGGAGGGCCTGCCGACGGCGATCATCGTGGTCTCCTGCCTGCACAACTTGTACGAGGAGCTCAAGTCCAAGCTCTCGGCTTCTCTTCGAGATCGCATCGAGCACGACCCAGCCCCCGTGCACCTGCGGGCGGGAATCACCGCGGAGCAGGGCAAGCTGCTGGTCGGTGAGCGACTGCGCTACCTGTACGAGAAGGCGGGCTTGGAGGTGAACGGAAAGGCGGACGTCTACCCCTTCACCCAAGCCTTCTTCGCGGACAAGCACCGCTTGAGCGCCCGCACGCTGCTGGATGCTTGCCGCGAGTACCGCGACCGCTGCCGGAAGGCGGGGAGGCTCATCGAGCTCGACGGTCGGAGCGAGCCGCCCCCTCCCCCTTCCGTGCGGGAGAGCGCGCTGGCCATGCGCTGCGCCGAATGGGAGAGCCGCTGGAACGATTTCCTGGCCGAGAGTCGCTTGTCGCCTCCCGACGAGGACGAGGAGCTCGCGAGCACGTTGGCTTGGGCCGTTTCGTGCGCGGGCGGGGAGCTAAAGAGCTCGGGTCGAACCGTCGAGGTGAGCCAAGACGAGACGGCACTCACCGTTCGACTCGGCAACGCCGGAGCCGAGGACGATTGGTTCCACGTGGGGCTCTGCAACCGGACCGCCAAGTTCGGGTGGCTGCAGAAGCAGATCGCGTACCACACGGAAGAAGCGCGCCGGAGTGCGAACAAGCCCGTGCTCGTGCTCGTCAGAAACGACGACTTTCCAAAAACCGCGAACGTCACGAAGGCGCTCGGCCAAGCGTTGAAGAGCGGCGGCCGCACCGTGATCGTCACCGACGCGGACTGGCGCACCATGCTGGCGTTCCGTGACTTCAAGCAGCAGCACCAGGGGACGGACACCTTCGACTCCTGGCTGCAGCAACTGCGGATCGCTCGGGTCGGCGCAATTCGTCAGATCCTGGACCTGGGTCCGCTCGACCTCGCCGCCCCCGCAGTCGAGCCGCCCCCGCCCTTGCCGCCCGCTCGCGTGAATGCGTCGGCAGCGCCTGCGACCGCCGGCGCCACCTCTCGCCCTGAACGCACCGAAACCGGAGCGATCGCCACGCCACGGAAAGGCGGGCAACTCGCGCTCGGCAAGGGCGGAGGGGTTCTCGCTCGCCCGCTCGTGATGGACTCGAGTGAGCTGACCCAGCACGCCGCGTTCCTCGGCGGCTCCGGGAGTGGCAAGACGACGCTTGCGCTGTCCGTCATCGAACAACTCTTGCTCGATGGTGTTCCGGCCGTCCTCATCGACCGCAAGGGAGATCTCGCCGGTTACGCGCGCCCGGAGGCGATGGACCGCCCCAGTGAGGATCCGGCCCTCGAGACGCGTCGTCGGCTGCTCAACGCCAACGTGGACGTGGCGCTCTTCACGCCTGGTCATCCGGAGGGGCGCCCTCTGTCCATCTCCATCGCACCAGAAGGGCTTCACGAGCTCGCCCCCTTCGATCGCGACGAAGCAGCCGAGAGCGCAGCCCATGCGCTGAGCGACATGCTCGGCTACCGCGCATCAGGCAGGGACGCTTCCCTGCGGGCGATCCTGATCCAAGCGCTGCAGATTGCGGCGAAGTTCGCCCTCCCGATCACGCTCGACCACTTGATTTCACTGATCGGTGACGCCGACCCGGCATTGGTCGCGGCGATTGGCCGGCTCGACACCAAGCTCTTCAACAAGCTGGTGCAGGACCTGCAGACCCTCAATCTCACCGCCACCCAGCTCTTCGCCACTTCCGGGGAGGCTCTGAGCATCGATCTGCTGTTCGGGACCGGGCCCCACGCGCGACCCGGCAAGACTCGTCTCAGCATCGTGAGCACGAAGTTCCTTCGCGACGACTCACAGATAGAGTTTTGGATCGCGCAGATGCTCTTCGCGCTGTTGCGCTGGACCACGCAGAACCCGCGCGGCTCGCTGCAAGCGGTCGTGCTCTTCGACGAGGCCGACATGTACTTGCCGGCCAACCGTCAGCCTGCCACGAAGGCGCCGCTCGAAAGCTTGCTCAAGCGCGCTCGTTCTGCGGGCCTCGGGGTGCTGCTAGCGACTCAAAGCCCCGGCGATCTGGATTATCGGTGCAGAGACACCATCCGATCTTGGTTCCTGGGGCGCATCAAGGAGAACACCGCCCTGAACAAGCTGAAGCCGATGCTCAACGGCGCGCCGGGTGACGTCGCTTCCAAGCTACCGGGGCAAGGCACGGGTGAGTTTCACCTCGCGCGGGCCGGAGAGGTGACGCAATTCAGCGCTTCCCGGAGCGTCCTCACCACCGAGCAGCTGTCGGAACGGCAACTCTTGACGGTTGCGATGAACAAACGGCCGCGAGGATGAACGCGAGGGAAGAGTGACACTGCTCAAACAGGAAACCCTCTTCAGCGTGATCGACGCCGCGATCGATGCCGGGTTGGAGTACGACACCCTCCTCCTGAGCATCCCTCGAGAGGCTCAGGCTTCCCTCGTCCGGCCCAGCACGCGTTCGACCCGCGAGCTGTACCTGACCCTGTTCAGCCAACTCAACGAATGGGGCGCGAGCGACCGGAAAGATCCGCCGCTCCGCAAGGTGATGCACAACATGCACTTCTTGGCGGGCGCGCGCGCGCAGGCGAGCATTTTTCAGCGGGCACTATCTGAAATCGACGGCGCGTCCTCGGGGGTGCACGAGCGCGGGGAGCTGCTCTTCATGCGCGCCAAGGATTGCTACGTCGAGCGCGGCTACCGCGTGGTGCCACCGCCCGGCGCCCCCAGCTCGTTGACGTTTCAAGCTTGGCGCGGCACGAGCGCGGTTTCCATCATCGGTGTCGCCGCTGTGGCCCCTCTGCATGCCGTGATTGACACCGTCAAGACGCAGCTAGGGCAGCTCGCGGCCTGGGAGCGGGTGGAAGGCTGCGTCGTCTTGGACGGCAACGACCCGAACGAGGCCGAGCAGGTGCGCCGGGCGGGGTTGATGCCAGTCCCCTATAGCGAGCTGGCCCCCATGGGCGTCCGCGAGCTCACGGCCTTCGTGGATCGCCAGCAGGCCGAGCTTGCTCAAAGGTTGGCCGTCGAGGAAAACTGCGGGGATCCGAGCGATGTTTGTCGCGCGGTGAGGGCAGCGCTCCGTGAGGGGCCGGTGCGAGTCGTGACCGTGAATGCGCGCAACGCCACTGAATGCGCGCGTCGAATCGTATTGAAGCTGACGAGCGACTACCTGCGAGACCCTGCACGCGCCGCGCCATTGCTCCTTCAACTGCCGACGCGCCCGACGCTCTTCCAAGACCTGGTCGCGGCCGCATTCAACGAGCACCGAGTCCCGTTCAGCCGCTTCGACTTCCCGGGTCTCTTGGCGGAGAAGGCGTTTTTACCGGTCTTTGCCACTGACTCCGCCCACGCCCCTTGGAACGGGCCGCCGGAGGAGACTCCGGCTCGCGAGGTCTTGGCTCGAGGAGGGAAGGTCGTCCTCGTGACGTCGATGAAAGAGCCGGTCGCGCCCCACGAGGTCGCCTACCGTTGGTCTGTACCGGCACGGCACGTGCGGGCGTTCTCCGCAGGCAAGGGGCCGATCGTGGTCCCGCCCGTGCCACCCCCCGGTCGGACCAAGGGCGGAGACACGTCACGCTTCGAGCGGGGCCGGGCGCTCCTCGTCGGAGTCGCTGGCTACGCGCGCGCGTCGAAGCTCCCCGAATCGGTCTTGAACGACGCCCGGGACCTCGCGACTTTGCTGCAGTCCCCGGCGCGGGGCGGGTACCTGGACGCGAACGTGGAGCTGTTGCTGGATCAAGAGGCGACCGCGGCGCGGTTCCGGCTGGGCTTGCAGCGGTTGGCGGAGAAGACCCGCCCCGATGACACGGTCGTCATCTTCTTTTCGGGTCACGGTCTGCGGCGGGCGGATGGCCACGGAGCGGAGGCCTACCTGCTTCCCATCGACTATGATCCTCGAAACCTGGAGCGCACGGCGCTCAGCGCCACCGAGCTCACGCGGCTCTTGGCGGCAATCCAGGCGAAGCGACTGGTCGTCCTCCTCGACGCGTGCCACGCAGCGGGAGCGGCTCAGCTCAAGACCGGCGCCGCAACGGCGACGTTCAAGTCGGGCCTGGACGACAAGACCTATGAAGCGCTTGGGCGCGGGTCGGGCCGAGTCGTCATCGCCTCATCGAGGGCCGACGAGCCGTCCTGCGTGCTGCCTGGAATGAAGAACAGCCTCTTCACTGCGTACCTGCTGGAAGCACTTTCAGGAGCCGCCGCGAGCGACGACGAGGACTTCGTCCGGGTGCTGGACGTGTTTCATCACATCTCCGAGAACGTCCCCCTCCGAGCCACGCAGCACCCGGTCCTGAAAGCCCAGGATGTGGAGAATAACTTTCCCGTCGCGCTCAGCCCCAGAACGAAGCGCGCGCTGGGCTCGCCGTGGGAAAGCCCGAAGCGGAGCGGAGATCCGAATGCAAATGCGGTCGCGTCCCCGCTACCGGCCAAAGCTCGGATCGCGATCAAGCACGCATTGGTCCGGCGTTGGGACGATCTGGCGGATTACTTCGAGATCCCTCTCTCTGACAAAGTGAAATTCGAACACGGCTACGGAGGTCAGCGAACCCTCGAGTGGCTCGAGGAACGAGGCCGCTTGCACGAGCTCAGGCAAGCCTTCACCCACTTCCATTGGGACGACTTGCTCGCGGAGCTCGACCGCCATTCGCCCTAGCGGACAAAACCACGCCACGCAGCGACAACGAAGTTTTGAGAAGAGCATGACGCAAGAAATCTGGTTTAGCAGGGGTGGGGAACGGGTTCGCGCCACTCTCGCCGAAGCATTTGCTTGGTGTGAAAGCTGGCGATTAGTGGCGGAAGCGCCGCTAACGGCGCATCGCACAGACGCTTTTTGGAGCCAGGTTCAGGAGCACGCGAAGCTCTTGCGCGCAGCCGTGTTTACGAGCCTCAAAGGGTCGGAGTCCGAGGCGCTGCGCACGCTGCTCGAATCCCAGACACTGCGCACCTTCGCGGAGGGCAGCGGGGCCCGCGGCAATTTCTTATTGTTCGAGCGGGCGGACGAGTGCCGCTTCCTGCTAGCGCCAGGTGCCTTGGCCTCGAGCACCGTGACGGACGGGGGACCCTGGCTATTTTGGCAGGGCCGGCAGGACCAGATGCCGGCGGGGCTGCAAAACCTGCTCGATGAGGCGTGGTCGTCGTCGTCGCCCCTCACTCAGGAGGACCTGCAGCACGACCCGCCAGCACCCGCCACGGCCTATTCGAGGTCCATCCCTTCGGTGCGCGAGGTTCTGGGAATTCCGAGCACCGGTAACTACTTCGAGCTCGAAGCAGGCGATCAGGAGCTGGCGTTATGGGCCTCACTCATCGGGGAAGGCGCCGTAGATCTCGAGCAGGCGATCCGATTGTGCGCGGAGAGGCTGCGCGCGCAGGGACTCGTCGAGTACCAACGCCTGCAGGAGGACGAGCCCGTCTACGCAGCACTGGAGGAGCGGCTGAGGACGGCCCGATGCCGCAGTGACTTGTTCGACCGGCCGCATAGCGGCTTCGTGCGCGCGATCCAGCGGGATGTGAACCAGCTGACCGCGGATCAGTGGCGCCACTGTTTGATTGGGGCGCTCGATCCCGGCGTCCGTATCGACCGCCACGAGGCGGTTCGCTTGGGTTTCGAAAACGCGCAGAAGGTGTACGGCGTCAATGCGCAACGCCTGCGCAGCGGGGGCCGCGCCGATCAAGCCCTGCGCAGCGCAGTCAATAGCTGCATCCGGCAAGGCCATCTAGGGCGTGACGGTGCCGCCTACCTGATCCTCATCGCTCCACCGGCGGAGCCGACTTTGCCGGCGCTGCGCGCGTCCCAAGCCGATGAAAGCCCGCCCGAGAGCGAGCAAGTCCTCAATCCGTCGGTGGCATCGCCTGAGACCTCCGCGCTCGCGCTCACCGCGGTCGAACCCGCGCAGCCGGCTTCTTCAGACGGCGGGGTGCCCATTGCGGAACCCGCTCCCGAGCCACCACGGCTCGCGTCCCTCGATCGCGACGTACAATCCCTGCCGCTGCCGACGCGAGCATTGAATTGGGCCGCGCGTCGGGAAGTAGCAACCGTGCGCGACCTCATCGCGTGGCTGCCGGAAGCGCTCGAGAGCGAGAAGAACGTCGGCCGGCGCACCGTGCGCGAAACGCGCGAGGTGCTCGAGGCGCTACTGGGGCATTCGTGGGAACAGGCCCACGCCGCCACTCACGGTGGCGCCCTGCCGACGACGGAGACCGGGAGTCCGGCCAACGCCGCGGAAGACGAGACAGCCACGGACGCCTTGACGTCCGAAGGAGCCGCCGGCTGGGGCCAGCTCGCCGCGAGCTTGACCGAACAAGAGCGCGAGATTTCGCTGTTGGACATCGAGCTGCCGACGCGGATGCGCAACTACGTGCGCGGTGAACGCCTAGAAAGCCTGGGAGAGCTGTTCAAGCTCTCTCACGCCAGCCTGGCCGGCACCGCCAACCTGGGGCGAAAGTCGCTGAATGACACTCTGGATGCCGTGCGTGACTTCCTGACCGAGCGCTCGGCGCCACCGGTCTATCCGGGCTTTCTCCAGGCCTGGCAAGCGCAGCTCGCGGCCCTGGATCCGATTCCGCGTATGATCGTCACGCGCCGCGCTGGCATGCACGGCGAGAGAGAAACGCTCGAGGAGCTGGGGGCCATGCTTGGGGTCACGCGTGAGCGCGTGCGCCAGATCGAGGCGCGCGTCATCGAGCGACTGGCCGAGCGTTCCCGCTGGCGCCGCGCCGTCGAAGCGAATCTGGTTTCTGCGTTCGGTTCCGGTCGCGCGCTGCCACTCACTCTGCTCGCGCAGGACTCGTGGTGGGCGGGCATCGACCAGCAGGAGCTCCTGCTCGACTACGTGGTGCGTCGCATCTTCGAAGACCAGCTCTTCGTGCTCGAGGGTCCGACCGGTAACCGCTACCTCACCAAGTTCGGCCCCAGCGACTTCGTTGCACGCTTGCAGAGCGCCAAGAGCCGCGTGGCGAAGCTCGAATACCCGGTAGAAATGAGCGCCATCGCGGAGATCTTGCACGCGGAGGCGGCGCCCCTCGATCCCATTCTCTTCTCCGAGCTGCAGCACGGCGTGGATGAGCTGCTCCTGCGCGATCCCGCCCGGCCCGACCTTGCCTTGGGCTATGGCCGCTACCACACGGACGACGTCATCGCGTTCCTCAATGGCCAGCCCGACCCCGTGCGCATCGAGGTGCTCGAACAGCACTGCGGGCGCGGCACGCTGCCGGACGAGGTTTTGTACTTCCGACGCGGCGTCGTCGGCTTGAAGCGCCACTTCCCCGATTTCGACGATTGGTCGGCGCGCCTCGTACCGGCCGCGCTCGAGGTGATGCAAGAGCGCCCGGCGGGCCGCCAGTGGCTAGTACCGGAGCTACACGAAGCCCTGCGCGAGCGCAGGCTCGTCCCGGACTGGCTTGGCCATTGGCAGCTGGCGAGCCTGCTGCGCCTGAGCGGACGGGTCGACTACCTCGGCCGCCTTCGCGTCGCGCTCCAAGATGGTGGCCAAGAAGACCGCCTGCAGTACGTTGAGCTGCTGCAGCGCATCGTCACCGAGGCAGGCGCGCCGCTGCCGTTCGACGAGCTGCTCGCCCGAGCGCGCGTTCAGACCGGCATGGTGGAGGCCACGGCCACGCTCCGGGTCAATGCCTCACCGTTCGTGCGCATCGACGAGAGCCTCGTTGGTCTGGTCGAGCGCGACGTTCCCGGCGGACCTCAGGCCGTCGCGGCCGCCATCGAAGCGGTTGGGAGCGCGTTGCGCGAATCGCAGCTCGGCCTCACGCCGCATCAAGCAACGCAGCTCGTCCATGCGCTTTCCGAGACGCACGCTTCTTGGTCCCGAGAGCTCGTAACCTCCGTGCTCCGCAACGAGAGCACGATCCGGATTGACCGCAGCCGGAACATTGGCCTCGACGAGTGGGACGACGTTCGCTGCCCGACCCGCGCGGAGTTCATGCGAAGTGAGGTGCGGCACGCGGGCGGAAGGCTCGCGATCTCCGAGCTAGGTGCGCGCATGGCTGCTTTCTACGGCCGCGCGCCGGACCGCGGCAGCCTGGGTGTGATGGCGCAACAAGTCGGCCTCACGATCACCGGTGACACCATCGTGCGAATCGCCAGCATCGCGCCGGAGTCCGGCATCGAGCGCATCGGCATCAACCTCACCGGCGTCCCCACCGAGCTCCGTGAGATGTTTCAAGAGCTGGCTCAAGAACCGCTCTCGGACGCCGCCTCGCTGCGAGATCAGGTCAAACAGCACGTCGATGCCATGGCCGAGGCGTATCAGGTCAACGAGTTCGTGGATGTGGCCGGCGCCCACACCTTGGCCGCCCAATGCACCCTACTGCTCGATCGCTGGGAGAGTCTGCCCGCGGCCGACCGACACCTCGCCAACGCTGCCGTTCGCTACTTCGTCAGTTGGGACGACATCGAGAACGACCTGGACGCAGGCGGCCTCGATGACGACAAGCAAATCATGAAGGCGGTGTTAACGTACTTGGGGCTGGAAGCCCCGGCGCAAGGCGCTCTCGCAAGCTGAGCGTCGACAGCACAAGGGCTGCGTCACCGCCCCCAAGCCGACTCACTCACTTGGCCCGGGAAAGCCCATCGATGGTCGACTGGATGTAGGGGATCCCCGCCAAACTTCGGGCGCCCTGCGCGTTCTCCGGTGATACTGAGGTCCGCTTGGCGGCATGGCGCACCTGGATCATCGAAGCGAGGCGGTCAGCCCCCACGAGCAGAGTCAGCGAGCAGGTCGGCGAATGTCCGCCCACAAGCTACCGAGGTCCAGCTCGACCGCGTCGAACGGCGCGGCTTTCACTTTGACGTCACCCTCCCAAGTTCCTAGCGTTATCCAAGATTCCCCTCGGACCTCGAATACCTCCAGAGTGCGTTGAATGGGCTCTAACAGCCAGGCGTGCGCCACCCGGTGCCGCGCATAGACGGGCATCTTTCTTACGCGGTCCAAGGTTCGGTCGAGGGAGAAAGGACCTCGCAAATCCAGTCGGCGGGTAGCTCGAACGCTACCAAGTCTTCCGGAACGGCCGGCATGCGCTCGCGACGCCAACCGGCAAGATCCGGGACCAACACCGCGTCCGCCAGGTGGAGCTCGGGCTCGTCGATGAGGAGCCAGCCTCCGGGGCCTCCCACCCCTGAATCGAAAGGCCCATCCAGCCGAGCGCCGAGCTTGGAAGCAACGCGCGAATGAGCTCCCGCCGGTCGGGGCGAGGCGAACAGCTCCCCCGCCACGATCTCGCCCACTTGGTTCGACGGCAACGCACACAGCGCTTCCCAGAGGGTGTCGAGCCGTCGTGCCGTGTGCGCCATGCTTGGCATTCTACCCTAACCTCGCCGCCAGCGCCCCGGTGCACCGCGAAGCGGTACGCGCCGCAAAGCGACGCACCGGCACTGCCGCGTCGGCGATCCACCCTCGCTGGTGGCACGTGTCGCTGAGGCTTCGAGCCCTTGCGGCGGAGCCGTGCAACGGGCTAAGCATCATCGGCCGCTTCGGTGAAGAACGGCGTGCGACGGCGGTTCCGGCGCTTCGCGTGTCGCTAGAACGGCCCGAGTCCCCGCGCGCCGGTTCGGCGGGTGGGTTCCGCGCGGCTGAACTGGACGCGCCGGCCAGGCGATGCGAGAGGTGGCGGACGTGAAGCTGCTTACCGGCCCTGAAGTTTGTTGGAAGTCGTCGGCTGTCGAGGAGATGGCGCTGCTCGTCGATGGCGACATTTACTACCGCGCTTTCGTGCGCGCGGCGCGGCGCGCACGGCGGTCGATTTTGCTGTCAGGGTGGCAGTTCGACACCGAGGCGCAGCTGCTCCGCGGGGATGAGCGGCTGCCTGGGGCCGACAACACGATGCTCGGCTTCTTGAACCGGCTGTGTGCAGAGAATCCGCAGCTGGAGATACACATCTTGGCTTGGGATTACTCGCTCGTGTACGCGGTCGAGCGCGAATGGATGCAAGGCGTCAAGATGGCGCTCAGGTCCAACGACCGCATTCACTTCGAGTACTGGGCGCACCCGAATTCGGGCGGCTCTCATCACCACAAGTACGCGCTGATCGACGACGAGGTCGTGTTCGTGGGTGGTCTCGACATCTGCGACAGCCGGTGGGACACACGGGCCCACGCGGCCCACGACGAGCGAAGGGTGGACGTCTCGGGTGAGCCGTACCGTCCCTTTCACGACATACAACTCGCGCTCCGCGGGCCCGTTGTCGCCGACATTCGCTCCATTTTTCAAGAATTCTGGTCGGCGGTGTGCGAGCGACCGGCGCCCGAAAAGGTCGACCGCTGGGAGCAAGCCCCCTCGCTGCGGGAGCTCGCGGAAGACGGCCTGCCCTTGCGCGGCAATCAGGTGTTGCTGAGCCGGACCCTCTTCCGTGAGGACCAAGCCCCGGTGGCCGAGGTCGAAGCGTTGTTGAGGCAGGCGATCCTCGCCGCAGAGAGCTTCGTCTACGTCGAAAATCAGTACTTTACGTCGCTTTCGATCCTGACCGCGTTTCGCGACCGGCTGTCCGATGCCGCGCGCCCTCCGCTGACGATCGTGGTCGTAATGCCTGACGGCGGCGACACGCCCAAAGAAGACTTCGTACTGGGCAACCGGCAGCGTTCGGTCCGCTACGCGCTCCTCAAGCTGGCCGAGGCTCACGGCCACCGCGTCCGCTTCCTCATCAGCTCCGACCACAGCTCTCCCGAGAAGCCGGTCTCTACTTTCATTCACGCCAAGCTCATGTCGGTGGACGACCAACTGCTGTGCGTCGGTTCCGCCAACCTGACGAATCGCAGCATGCGCATCGATTCAGAGCTCACCCTGACCGTGCAGGGCGAAGCAGGCGGCAACACTTCCGCGGATATTCGCGCCATCGTCGATTCACTGCTGAGTGAGCACGCAGGGCTCCCAGATGCCTCGCGCTTTCAAGACCGCAGCAAGCTCATCGAGACCATCGACGAGCTGTGCTTGGGACAAAATTCGAAGCTGCAGCACCTCACCGTCGAGCGCTGCGACGACGACGACCCCATGCTCACGTTGATCTTCGACCCGAGCGGGGAGCTCACCACCGACAACTTCGGAGACGCCCTCCAAGCCGAGGTCGGCTGCGAAGACGGCATCGTGCGAACGATCGCACGCAAGGCCGGGCAGCGCCTCGGCGTCATCGATGTCGACAAGGAAAAGAAGGCGAAGTCGTAGGAGCGTCGGCGCCGAGCCGCCTGTACCGAGCGCAGCCCCGGACCGCGGCAGAGGCGGCGCCGGTGGGTGGATCATTCTGGACGAACCTGAGGTCCACCTCGCGGGCGACGCCCTCGTACCCGACCTCGCCGGATGGCGCCGCGAACGCCTTCCCCAATTGCCCCAGGTCGCTGCCTTCGAGCTCGCGCCGGACTGGGTGTGTGAAGTTCTATCGCCCTCCACCGCGCCCCTTGATCGCACTCGCAAGCTCCCCATCTACGCTCGCGAGCGAGTGACCCACGCCTGGCTGGTCGACCCCCACCTCAAGACATTAGAGGTGCTGCGTTTGGACGGCGCGACCTAACGCCTCGTCGGCGCCTGGCACGGCGACACTACCGTCCAATGTGAGCCATTCCAAGCCCACGCCCTCAGCCTCGCGGAGCTCTGGTCCACGTAACCGCGTGGCTCTCAGGCACGCGATCCGTCCATCATTACTTCTTCGGCGTCGACCTCTCAATCGGGGTCGCGTTCCCATCGCAAGCTCCGCACGCATAGCCGTCCCAGCACTCCCAAGACTCACAGTTGGCCGAGGTTTCGGCCTTGGGCGCCTTCGGGTCCACATTGGCAATGGCCGCCCCGGCGCCCGCACCGATGATCTGAAAGCACCCCTGCAGCAGGACGACGCTCATCCCGATCGTCATCAAGTAAGTCCACCGACTCATCTCGATAGTCCTGCAGTGCTCCGCCCAGAAAGGCAAGAGGCCCAATCAGCACCGCTACCCGGGCGCCCTCAACCAGAAGCGACGGCTGCACGAGGAATGCATCCGCGCCGCCGCCCGGTGATTGCACGAAACCCTCCAGCCACAGCTCGCAGTTCCGTCGCTTCGCGAAAGTACTAGGATGGAAGCAGCACACTCTAGCCTTGATTGGTCGGGCTCTAGCTTCGACGCATCTCTACCGACCGTACAGACCGCCTCCATATGGTGTCGCTTCGCTGGAGCGACTCCGGGAGATTGACGGACTGTAGCGACCCGCCGCAAGCTGGTTAACGATGACGAGTCGTCTGGCGGACGGGCTATACGAACAGGTGGTGACGGGAGCGCTGGCTCGGGACCTGAACCTTCTCGATACGGGGCGCGCGGCAGAGATAGACGCGCTGGATTCAGCGGACGCACACGGCGTCTTGGCGCGGCACGTGGCGCGAGAGGTAAAGAGGACGCTCGCGGGTCTGCCAGCAGAGGGGCGCGCGGCGGCGCAGATCGCAGTGGTCAATCGGCTCTTGGAGGAGCTGCGCACGCTTGCCAACAGCGGGGAAGAAGCGGGCGAGAGCCAGGTGGAGCAGCCCGGTCGGGAGCTTCGGTCGATCCACGGTGCCGTGCGCTATGAACGGCCGCGGACGCCGCTGGCGACGAGCACGCTGCTGACTCGCAACTTGAAGGAGCCGAGCCTGGGTGGGGAGCTGGCGCGCGAAGTGGCGTCGTCCGACCGGATCGATGTGCTCGTTGCCTTCATCACGACCAGCGGCATTCGCTTGGTGCGGGACGCGTTGGAGTCTTTCGCTCGCCGTGGGACCGGCGCCCTGCGGCTTCGGGTGCTCACGACCGTATTCAACCGCATCACGGAGCTTGCGGCGGTGGAGATGCTCGCTGCTTTGCCGGGCGCGCAAGTCAAGGTGTCGTACGACACGAATCGAACTCGACTGCATGCCAAGGCATGGCTCTTTCACCGCGAGACGGGCTTGCATACCGCGTACATCGGCTCGGCCAACCTGACTTCTACCGCCCTCGGCAGCGGGCAAGAGTGGATGGTGAAGGCGTGCGCGGCGGATATGCCGGAGGTCGTCGAAAAATTCGCAGGCACCTTCGAGAGCTTGTGGAACGACAGCGAGTTCGAACAGTACGTGCCCGGCGACGCAGCCTCCCGCGGCCGGCTCCAGGCGGCGCTCAACAAGGACGCGACACCCGAGACGCTCCTGTTTTTCTCGCTCCGGCCGATGCCGTTTCAGGAAGAGATCTTGGACCAGCTAGCGACGCAGCGAAGCGTCCACGGCCGGTACCGAAACCTCGTGGTGGCCGCTACCGGCACGGGCAAGACGGTGGTCGCCGCCTTCGACTACGCCCGCCAGCTCGGCCGCTCCCAGGTGCCTCCGCGCTTACTGTTCCTGGCTCACCGCAAGGAGCTGCTCGACCAAGCGCGGGCAACGTTTCGACAGGTCTTGCGCGATGGTGCGTTCGGCGAGCTGCTGGCGGACGGCAACGAGCCCGAGCGCTGGAACCACGTGTTCGCCACCGTTCAAAGCGCGGTCAGCCGCGACGTCCTCGGGCGACTCGGAGCGGAACACTTCCAGTTCGTGGTCGTCGACGAATGCCACCACGCGCCTGCGGAGTCGTACCGCGCTCTCGTGCCGCGGCTACAGCCGCACATCTTACTCGGCCTCACTGCGACTCCCGAGCGCGCGGACGGCAAATCCCTCCTGCCAGATTTCGATGACCACATCGCGGCCGAGCTGCGCTTGTGGCACGCGCTGGACCGCCAACTGCTCGTTCCTTTCGAATACTACGGAATCGCCGACAATACCGACCTCACCCGAGTGCGCTGGACCCGCAGCGGCTACGACGCCACCGGTCTGGACAAGGTGTACACGGGCAACCACGCTCGCATCGAGCTCATCCTCGGCCAGCTCCAGCGGCGCGTCTCCGACCCTACCAGCATTCGGGGCATCGCGTTTTGCGTCTCCATCGAGCACGCCGAGTACGTCGCTCGAGAGCTGACGAAGCGCGGGCTCCCGGCCGCTGTCGTCCACGGCGAGACACCGGCCGCTGAACGTTTGGACGCGCCTCGCCGCCTCCGCGAGCGCGAGATCAACGTCATCTGCACCTGCGACCTCTACAACGAAGGCGTCGACCTGCCCTACGTCGACACCCTCCTGTTTCTGCGCCCCACCCAGAGCGCCACGCTCTTCATCCAACAGCTCGGCCGCGGCCTCCGCCTCAGCCCAGACAAAGTCAGCTGCCTGGTGCTGGACTTCATCGGGCAGCATCGCACCGAGTTCCGCTTCGACGCCGCACTCGCCGCCATTACCGGGATCCCTCGCGCCCGCCTCACCAAAGCCGTAGAAGACGGCTTCCCCCTCCTCCCCAGCGGCTGCGCCCTTCAGCTGGACAGCGTCGCCCGCGCGCAAATCCTCGGCTCCCTCAAACAGCACCTCGCGCGCAAAGCCCGCATCGTCGAAGAGGTCCGCGAGCTCGTCGCCGCAAGCGCGGAGCCCCTCCGCCCCCTCCGCCTCGACCACTACCTCGATCAAACGGGCCGTGACTTGGAAGACGTGTACGACGCAGGTGGCTGGACCACCGTCCGCCGCGCCGCCGGCCTCCTCCCCGAGCCCGCCAATCAACAAGAAGACCTCCTCAGCGAACGCTTCCGCCGCATCCTCCACGTCGACGAGCCGACTCGACTCCGCGCCTGGCTCCACGCCCTCGAGAGCCCCGTCCTCCACGTCTCCGACATCGAACGCACCCGCCTCACCATGCTCAGTCTCCAGCTAGAGCCCCGCGGCGCCGTCCCGACCCCCGAAGAGCTCCTGGCTCCCCTCCGCGCCTCCGCGTCCCTCACCCAGGAGCTACGCGAGCTCGCCCGCGTCCTCGAAGACCGCACTGCCCTGCCCGACGACGTCTTCCCCGTCACCGAGTGGCCCCTCGCCCTTCACCGCCACTACACCCGCTTCGAAATCGCCGCCGCCGTCGGCTACAAGCGCGCGGGCGAACGCGGCGGCGTCCCTCAAGCCGGCATCTTCAAGGTGCCCAACTCCCAGCGCGAGCTCCTCTTCGTCACCCTCGACAAATCCGCCAAGTCCTTCTCCCCCACCACCCGCTACCGCGACTACGCCATCTCCCCCAGCCTCTTCCACTGGGAGACCCAATCAATCACCAGCGCCCATCGCGAAAGCGGCCGCCGCTACCTCGACTCGCCGCGCAACGGCTGGTCCTTCTACTTGTTCGTCCGAACCGATCCGGAAGCGCCCTACGCGTTCTGTGGACCGGCGATCTACGAGAAGCACGAAGGAGACCGGCCGATCGCGATCACGTGGCGCATGGAGCACCCACTGCCCGCGGCGTTGTACCAGCGCTATGCGACGTTGTCTCAGGGGTGACGAACAAAGACCCCTGGGGGGAGACGGCTGGCAGCAACGTCCTCACAAACGGCCATGCGCGCACCAAGCGCCGAGGGAGTGGCGGCGACCGCTGTGGACACTGCGGCGCGGTGCCGCCGGCTCTCATGAGTGTGCTCGCCACTTCCACGCGGCAGGGTCCCACCTGGCGTCCAGTCCTCCGGCAAGCACGGGGTCGAGGAACGCCTGGACCGCCTCGATCAGCTCCTGGAGAGTGCGCCACCCCAATCGATCTTCGCGGGCCATCGTTGCATAGGGCGTCGTCCAAGCCACGAGCGGGTCGGGTACCTTCGTGGGCAGCGCGTGCGTCTTCCGAAAAGCGAAGGTCTGCTCCAGAGCGCCACGCAGACGCTTGGCTTCGATGGGCTGCGCGGTCGCGAGCAAGGCCATGTCGGGCAGGTCTTTCACGCGCGTGTTCGGTCGGTGCCGCGGCATCGTGTAGGCGTGCAGCTTTTCGGCGAGGTGAGTTTCGATGGGGTAGAGACGCAACGTCGGGGGTGCGATGCCGGCGAAAGCGAGCACGTCCGCAGGCACCACCGTCTCCAGCTCGCCGAAGATCGGCTCCCCGAACACGACGTCCACCCCGAAGGCCTGACCGTAGAGCTTACCCGCCAGCTTGCACTCCGCGCGGAAACGCAGCCCCTCGTACTGCATGCCATCCGTCTGAATCTGTGGATGCTCTTCGTCTCCGCCGATTTCGAACGTGACAAAATCCCCCAAGTCACGGCGCGAGGCCTCTTGCAGCCTTGCTAGGAGCTAAGCGGGCGAGCCGAAGACTTGCAGATCCACGTCCCGCGTCGTTCGGGCGCGCTCGAGGCGCAGCTCGAGCGCCAGCCCACCCTTGAGCACCACGGCGTCGCCCATGGCGACCACAACGCGCGCCAGAAATCGGTTAAAGACGAGCAGCTGCCGCGAGCGCGCCATCTCCGCGCCCGACTTTGCAGAAGCACGCAGACGCTGTTCGAGGGCCTGCTTGAAAGCTGCCGGAGACGAGTAGCGGCGAGTCGTCATCCGCTGAGCCCGCCGAAGGGCTCGAGCGCGCTTTTTACGTCGCCGAGCTCCTTTCTCGAAATCAGACCACGGCGGAGTGCTTGCTGTGCCGCTTGCCGCAGCAGCTCGGGCGACAGACCTTCGCGCGCGCAGTCGCTCAGTGTGCGGCGCGCGTTCGTGCTGGGGACCGCGGAGAACCACGCGCGGTCCTCAGGTGCAATGTCCGCATGGTGCAGCACCACGTCCGCCGGCACACGGAAGCGGCGCGTCTTCCACGCCGCGGGCAGTGTCAGGTGGATCTGCGTCGGCAGCACGTCCGACAGACCGTGCAGCGACAGCGCGGTTTGATGTGAAAGCACGCCCGCTCGCTCGGACCAGAGCCAGGCCGTGACCAGCTCCTCGTGCTCCCCGATTGGAAAGTGCACGAGCCGATAGATCCCCCTCTGGGGCCGAATCACCCGGCCAGCGTGGATGTGCTTCCGCAGCAGATGCGTGGAGTAGCCGGCCTCCGCCGCCTGCTTCGTCGTCACGTAACCCGACTGAACGGCGGCAACTTCGTAAAGACGCCCCCAATCCGGCCCGCTGGGTTCCTGTGACACACACAAAACGTAACCTTCAGTTCCCTTTTGTGCAACGGGCACGGCGAGAACAGCTCGAACGCTCGGGCCAGCTTCGATGCCCGCGATTTACTCCCGCGCTCCCGCCCGGCGACCAGTCGATGTTTCCATCATTCAGCTCCAGCGTTTACGGCCGCAGCGCCCCGCAACGCCTGCCACGCAGACGTCACGGGACGACGTTTCACCCACGGTGACTCCTATCCGACCGGCGATGGAAGCGGCGTGTCCTCGCCCGCCGACTGGGCAGCTCTCGCACGTCCGCGATCGTCTCCAGCCGCTCCGCGCGGCCGAGCATGCGCGCAGCGCTGAGCACCATTCCCAGCGTGTGCGTCCGCACCACCGCCGCGACGCGCCGCAGCTCCTCCACCCCACAATCCGCGAACACCTCCGCGGCTTCTGCCTCCACCGACTTGACCACGAGCCTGACCTGCTCGGCGTCAGCCATCACCTCCCGCACGGCGATTTTTACCTGGGACTGGATCGAATCCACCTCGAGATATACCTTCTCGTCCGCCATTGGAACTTACCCTTTCAGCGGCCACGGGGTCCGGCTGTTAGCGCAGCGCGGGCCCCTCTCCTGCTTCCACGAACCGCCCGCCGCAGCGAGCACGCTCGTGGGTGTGCGGGGAGGCTATCCATCGCCGATCGATTCCGCAAGCCAATCCGATCGGATTGGTCGTCAGATCGACCGCGAGCGCTCGCTACGTTCGCGAGCACATGCGCGTGACTTACGCGAAGGCGCTCCAGACGCGCTGCCGCTCTTTTGGAATGTCGCGTTGTCCTGTAGACTTATTTCTCTAGACCTGCGTAGGTCACAGTGAGGACATGCCAGCCATCGAGCAGATTGAAGGGGAGGCTTATCAACTCCTTGAGATCCTCCGTCGCCAGGCACGTCGACCGTTCGTGCTGGAGATCACCGGCACGCCGAAAGCTGGCAAGACGACGCTGATCGGCATGGTGGATAGCTTCCTTCGCCACTGTGGGTGGCGCGTCCATATCCTGGAGGAACGGGCGGGTCTGTGCCCACTCCCGATGAAGGGTCACTTCTTTTTCAATACGTGGACTACGGGCACCATGCTCGCCGGCCTCCTGGACGCCGTCGATCGGGACGACGATCTAATCATTTTGGACCGCGGATTGTTCGACGCGCTCGTTTGGCTACAGATGCAGGCGAACGAGGGGCAAGTATCGCAAGCAGAGGCGGCAGCGGTCGAGAACTTCGTTCTGATCGATCGCTGGCGCCGGCTATCAGACGCAACCTGTCTGGTCGAGCTGGACGCAGCGAAAGCGATGGCTCGCGAGAACCAGAATCGTCTCTTGTCGCGAACCGGTTCGGTCATGAATCCGAAGCGGCTCAACGCCTTCAACGCGGCTCTCGCAACGGTTCAGAACCGGCACGGGGCGCAGTTCGAGTTGTTCGCACTGCAGAACGATCAGATGCCAAAGAATGGAGCGGCGAGCCTCCTGGCCTCGTTGCTAGGTCGTGTAAGACGCTGGGCTGACCGGCCCATCGCAGTGATCTCTCGTCCCAATGCCGAACATTACTTTGCCGCCAAGACGCTCGATTGGAAGGACGTAGACTGGTTGTCGCTCAAGTCGCTCATCGAGTACCGGACGCGGTCAGAGGTCGAGGACAATGGGCAGTGGGTGCAACTGTTGGCGTGCGGAGCGCCGGTTCACAACGACGAGACATTCCTAACCGTCCGCAGGCGCCAGCGCGGACAAGCTCCGAATGCGGCGCGCGACGACTCCGGCCGACTTTGGCAGGGCTGCCACGTAGAGAAGCCGAGCGCAGGGGAGCTCACCGTACAGGAGCTGCAGCAGCAGCTGCTGAGCCGACTCCAGTCCGATCTCCACCTCGCGGAGCTCAACGTTCAGCCGCAGCCCGTAGGGCTCGTCTGGGACCGAGACGGCCGCGAAGCGGGGCACCTTGGCGTGGTGTTCAAGCTTCCCATCGACGAAAAGGTTGCAAGCTTCCTAGATGAAAGGGAGTTTCGAACGAACGGTCGAGGGTACCGTGTCGAAAGCTCCTTCGTCGGCGTCGGCGAGCTAACAGCTGGCAGTGCGCCGCCCCCGGGGTATATCCTAGAGGAATGGTCACGCGAGTTCCTGGCGAAGAAGTGGCTTCCGTGAGCGCTTCGGGATCCATTCGGCGATCTCGCATCGCCTATGTGGTCGCCAAACTGCGCATCCGGGGTCAGGACTACTTGCTGCTTAACGCCCACCGTAAATGGGGCGACTGGAGCCTGCCTGGCGGCCATGTAGAGCCATACGATGCCGACTTCTGGGCGGCCGCGGTACGCGAGACGACGGAGGAGCTTGAGCCCCTTCGCTACGGTGAAGACCTCGAAGTCCAACGCGAACAGCTAACCTGCTCGGAGTGGGGTCCGGTCGCATCGACCTCAGCTGGGGGGGCCCTCACGCTCTACCAGGCTGCATTCCACTCCTTGCAGTTCAAGACAAACCCTAAGGACTGCCTCGAACGCCTGCCTCAAGGCGATTTCCAACTTTTTCGTCTCCGGGACCTCGACACGACTAATAACGTCGCCAGCGTCGTAAAGATGCTGGGCGAGCTACTCCCGGGCGGCTGGCAGACGCTGCCGCTCTCGTGGAACGACGATCTAGACGACGCCCCGCTGCGACGGACTGCCTCGATTCATTCTCTACCCGTCGACTGACCTCGCTCCGCGCGATCGATGCGGCTACGGCGCTCGCCGCGTTTGCAAATGCGACCTCGTGGCGATAGGCCACCGTGAGACTCAGCCGCTCGGCCACGGTGCGGGTGCTCTCAGCATGCCTGAGGGCCGCCGTGAGCTCCGGCGGCACGGATGAGTCTGGATGAGCCGCGGCGCCCGCTTCCATGCGACCGAGGTGCGACGGAGCTTCGGGCTCGCCGCTTCGAAAGAGGCACGCACCTTGCTTCCTACTTTCAGATCTCCGCACGAAAGGTCTGTTCATGAACGGTCTGGCATGGTTAGCGTTGGTGTTGCTGGCAATCTGGATCGCCGGCGTGGCGTTCTTCAAGATTGTGGGCTTTGCGATTCACCTCGCCCTCGTCGCGGCAGTCCTGCTGCTCATCGCGTGGGCGGTTCGCAAGATGTCCGGCTCAGGCGGTCGCACGGTCTGAGCCGATGGCGAGCGAGCAACCGATGGTGGAAGGCGTGGAGCTCTCTGGGAAAGTGGCGCTCGTCACTGGTGCTGGCTCGGGCATAGGGCGCGCCGCCGCTCTGCGCCTCGCCAGCGCAGGCGCGTCCGTCGGCTTGTTGGGCCGCTCGGAAGACGAGTTGCAGCAGGTCGCCGAGGCGATTCGCGGTCGAGCGGGTTCCGCGAGCGTGCTGTGCGCGGATGTTGGCGACTTTTCGGCCGTCCAAGCGGCCACTGAACGGCTCTACTCGGAGTTTGGCCGACTGGACGTGGTGTTCGCCAATGCGGGCGTCAACGGCGTGTGGGCGCCGATTCACGAGTTGCAGCCGAAGGAGTGGGAAGAAACACTCCGCATCAACCTCAGCGGCACTTTCTACACGCTCAAGAGCGCGGCTGCCTATCTCAAGGAGCGAGGAGGCTCCATCATTGTTTGCGCCTCCGTGAACGGGACGCGCATGTTCAGCAATACCGGCGCCACCGCCTACGCCGCTTCCAAAGCCGGCCAGGTCGCCATGGCCAAGATGCTCGCCGTCGAGCTTGCCCGAGACAAGGTGCGGGTCAACGTCATCTGTCCTGGAGGTATCTCGACGGACATCGACGACAACACGGACGCCCGCGACTTGGAGAACATCAAACCGCGCGTCGAGTTCCCGGACGGCAAGATCCCGCTGACCGGCGGCAAGCCCGGTACCCCCGAGCAAGTCGCGGAGCTCGTCCTGTTCCTGGCCAGCGACCGCTCGTCACACCTCAGCGGCACGGAAATTTGGATCGACGGAGCCCAATCCCTCCTCCAGGGCTGACATTGCACGACGTTACCCGCGAGGAGACACGCGCGAAGCGACCGCGCCGCACCGCCGCTACCGCTCGATGCGAGAGGACCCCCGAAGCTGACGCCTCGAGGGTCCCTCGCACGAGATCGCGCGATCCTAGCTGCCGCGCGTTTCAGTACATCAGGGTGCCGGCGCCGAGCTGGTAGTTGAAGTTGCTACCGAACAGCGGTCGCACGTTGTTCAGGTTGGTGAGCGCGGTCGTGATCAGCGTGCGCCGCGTGTTCCACGCCATGCCGGTGGTCGCGGTCCGGAGTTGAGTGAGAACGCTCTGGAGAGTATTCCGCTCGCTTTCGTGCACGCTCTCGTCCGCGAGGACGCGAATCGCGTCTTCGATCTCTTCACCGGCCAGGAGCATGAGCTGCACCTGAACGTCGGGGCGGATGGTCTTCAGGTCGGTCGCCAGCTTCTCCGCGGCTTGCAGGCGCTGTCGCGCGAGGTCGATGTTGAACACGGCGTTGAGCACCACGAGCATCGGCGCGATGCCGCTGGTCGTCTCAGCGCTGATGTTGTTCGGTCCGAACAGGGTCTCCACGGTTGCCGAGCCGCTGGAGAACTGAAAGCCGGTGCCGTAGAAGAACAAGACGCGCCCCAGCGTGGTTTGAAACACGCTACCGACCTCGGCGTTGTTGTGAAAAAACGGCGCCGTATCAGCCGCTTCGACCAACGGGGGTGGGTTGAAGTTGCCGTCGCCGAAGGCATTGAAGAAGCCGATGCCGTTGGCGTCGATGTTCGGGTCAGTCAAGGTCGCCCCGCCGAAGCCGCCGTCGGACAGGGTGAGATCTTCACCGGGCCCGAAGTAGTCGACGAGCCGGCCCAAGGTTTGCTGTCCCGAGATGCCGTTGTTGAAGTTGCGGTTGAGGCCGGACGTGACGAAGGTCGCCCCTGCGTTGGAGTGGCACACACCGCAGCGGCCCCGTGCTGGGTCGAGGAAGTTGCTCTTCCCTTGCTGGGCGCCGGTGTTGGTGAAAGAGACGGCGGCGAGGTTCAGCTCGTTCTGTCGTCCCAGCGATCGCTGGAACGCCTCCACGACGTCACGCTCCAGGTCGGTCGCAGGGCGGAAATCGACACCGGCGACGCGATTCAGTCGCTTGGTAAAGTGCTGGTTGATCGCGCCGTCCAGGAAAGAGCGCAGCGAGCCGTCACCCGGTGCGCCGTCTCCTGACCAACCGGTGCGGTCCACCACCGACGAGCTCGAGCCGTCCGCGGGATCCCGAGCCATCGTGATAGCGAGGGAGAACAGGTGCGGCACCGAGCGCGTCACGAAGCGATTCGCTGGGTCCTGAAAGCCGTCGACGTTCTCCAAGATCAGCGCGTTCGACGTGAGATCGGGCGTCTCCAGGTGCTCGAGGACCGTGCCCGCCTTGGCCGCGAACAGCGGGTCGTTCGGATTGCTGGCCTGGAGCGCTGCGACGAAGGGCGGGTCGATCGTGTAGTTGTTCGCGACCGGGTGGCAGCTCGCGCACGTGCGGCCATTGCCGCCGAAGGTCTCGCGGAAGAACACGTCCGCACCGGTGCAGATGTCCCTCGAGACCAGACCGGCGACGACGCGCGGATCCTTGTCGCAAGCGCGCAGACGCTCTTCCGGGGTCGGCGGCGTACCGCAAGGGGCGGTTTGCGGCTCGCTGCAGGTGCCGTCGCACTTGACGACTCCGCCGCAAGCGCCGCACGGCGCGCCGACATTGGAAGGAAAGCTCACGGTGCAGCTGCCCTGACAATTGAGCAGCCCGTCGCATGCCGTGCACAGGTTCGTGAAGGTCTCCGACTGCGAGGCCGTGCACTGCGTGGTGGAGCCGGTGATGAGCACGTTGTCGACCTTCAGCGTCGTCAGCTCCGTGCTGTCGGTCTTTTGACTGTTGGCTCCCACGAACTGAAGGTGGTGTTTGCCGGGCGCGAGCACGAACGTCTTCTTGTAGTTGCCGCTCGTCGAGACGCCGGGGCAAGCGTTTCCGTTGCCGAGGATGCGTGCCACGTAGGGCGTCGTGCCCGTGAGCGGGACCGTGTCCATCGTTGCGATGAGCTCGCTGGACTCGTCCGTCTCGTAGGAGCAGCTTTGCTCCAGCGTGTAGTCGAAGCTGAGGGTCACCTCCTGATAGGCGGAGACCCAGAACATGCGGGTGTAGCTGCCGCGCATGTTCTGCACGGTGGTATTGTCAGTGCCGCCCAGCGTCATCTGCAGACGGCCGTTGGCCTGGGCGCCATTCACCGTGTTGTCAGGGCTGATGTCCGTATAGAAGAAGTTGTCTTCGCCCGTGGCGAAAGTCCCGCTCAGAATGACCTCCGGCGCCGTCGTCTGAATCAACTCCAGGTAGTTGAAGTTGACGGAGCCGGTGTCGAAGGCGACGCGAATGACGTGCGAGCCTGCGGTGAGCGGGATATTGAACGTACGGTCCGCGAACGCCTGAAAGCCAGACGAGGGGGCCGTGAGCACGCCGGAGCGATTGAGACCGTCCACGTCCACGTGCACGGTCCGGCCCGTTTGCGCAGCCGCCAAGCGCAGCACGACGTCATAATTGCCGGCCTGCGGCACGTTGATGTCGTACTCCAGCCATTCACCGGCCGCCGTCCAACCGACATGGCACGTTCCACCTTTGGGGTCAGTCGTCGTTTCCGCATCGACGGGCCCGCTGCCGCAGTTTCCACTGTGAGCGGTGTCCGAGTCGAAATAGCGGTTGAACGCCTCCGCTTCCACTCGCCATTGCGACAGCGCTTGGCTCGTGGTGCCCACCGACTCTGTCGCCTCGCCTCCGCAAGCTGTGAGCATGAGGGCGCCCGAGACCAGGGTGCCGGCTGCTGAAAGAGCTCGCGAGAGCTTGCGCGACCAAAACTTCGCGGGCGCGTCATTTGACGTGCGTGATTGCATTTCGTTCTTCCTCATAGTGATCCCCAACCGGACGTGCGCGAACCGGCGCCCGCACGATTGCCATCGTCTACCCGAGATGAATGAGCTTCACAACGTCAGCAAGTTCAGCGCGCCGATTTTCCAATTCAATGTGTCGCACGCCAACGACGCGTGTGCGACGCGCGACGCGCGCGTTGGTAAACGCCGCGTCACCCAACAGTATTAGAGCAGCGCACAGCGCTACCGCCGCGTCGTTTGAAGGAGCGGTGGATTGCGTTTCTGCCCACGACTCGACAGCGCAGGCGTGCAAGCGTGCACGTGAAAGCACAGGACGACTGGTTCTCGAGTTAGAGCCCACCCCGGGTCCGAACCTTCGCCGCGCCTCGAACGATTTTGAAAAATGTTCTCCGACGCATTCGCCCCAATGCCGGCTCTCCGCTAGTCACCTCCGCTGACGTACGGAGGCGGAGGCGGAGGCGGAGGCGGCCGGTCTGGACTGGCTCCGGGAAACCGCCAGGTCACGCCGCGAGCAAGGCGACGCGCTGAGCGCCACCAAAGCGGGTCTCACTCGTAGGCGGCTTGGGGGAGCGTGGCGTAGAACTGGTGCTGCTCGGACGTCTCCGTGTCGTAGGCGGAGCCGGCGAACGCTTGCCCGTCGTCGGACATCGCGGCGCCACGAGGCTCCTGCCAGCGGCGTCTGCCCCGTGCTCTTCCAGCAACTCGGTGAGGTTTTGCAAGCCGTGCTCGGTGTACACGAGGGAGCTGGGAATGCTGAAGTGACCGCTGTAGAGGAGTACCACCTTGCCAGTACCGCTGATGTCAGTCGGTACACAGAAGGAGTCCGGGCAGTCGGTGTAGGTTGCGTTCCCGTTTCGAACCACGCCGAATCCGGCGGCGGTTCCGAACGCGTAGGCGCTGCCGTCCGCACTCACCACCGCTGCCGGTGGCTGAGTCGGGGCGTAGGCGGGCCAGCTAGACAGCTCGGTTTTGCCGACCCCGGGCTCGTAGCGGTAGATTTGGCGAATGTCGCCGCCGACCATCCACTGACCGCCGTTGCCGATGCGGTACACGAGGGTGTTGAGTAGCGGCGCGATCGGCTCGAGCCCCGCGGAGGGAGTCCATCGCAAGGGGTTTGGACCCACGTCGTTGGGCCGGCTCACGTTGGCCACCACCGTGCCGCCATCTGGCGAGAGCGCCAGCGGCAGCGGGTTTTGCTGCGCCGGCGCGAGGATTGCGTCGGTGCCGGCTGGACCGATACGCGACACCGAGCCATCGTATTCGTGGCCGAGCAGAATGAACGAGCCGTCGCAAGACAGCTCGTTTACCAACTGTGATTCACCGTTGAGTTGGGTGAAGGAATCCGGCGCGGACCAAGTTCCGGGAAAGCCGTTATAATCGCCACCCACGACTCGGCCGTCACCACTGATGGCCCTGGGTTTGAAGCGGCCCTCCACCGTGAGCCACCGCAACGACGCCTCCTCTCGGCTCACCCCCGGACAACCGACGACCTGATCGTAGCCAACTGGCTCCATCACGCCGCCACTGCCGCCAGCACCGCCCCCGTTGCCGGCTCCGGCACTTGCTCCCCCCGCTCCGCCAC
>SECP01000044.1 GCA_004193285.1 Myxococcales bacterium
GGCACCACGACGGTGGCGGGGGGAGCGATGGGCGCCGACTCCGAAGGGGGCGAGCTGCCGAGAAACGAATAGCCAGCGGCCGCGGCCGTGGCGGCCACGAACAGCGCCGCGGCGCCGATGAACGCCGGCCGCAGCGCGAGCGAGCGCCGGGACGGCGCCGCGAGCGCGCGGGAGATGCGAGACTCCATCGCTCGCTTGGCGAACGGGCTCGGCACGTGCCGCTCTGCGCTGGCGACGAGCTCCGTGAGCGCGCTGAGCGAGGCGTCGCGTTCCTCCAGCAGGCGCTTCACTTCGGCCTCCGAGGGCTCTGCCGCTTCTCGATGCGCTCGGCCTGTTCCTGCAGCTTCTTTCGCGCCTTGTGGATGCGCGCCCAGACGGTGTTGATGGGCACGCCCTGAATGGCGGCTATCTCCTCCCCGCTGTTGCCCTCGATCTCGAACAAGGTAAAGGCCGCCGACTGGTCTGCGTTCAGCTTGCCGAGCAGCTCCTCGAGCAGCTCTCGCCGTTGCTTCGTCTCCAGCTCCCGCAGCGGGCTCATGTCCGTGGAGAGCGTCCCTTCCGCGAGCGGCACGCTCGTCGTGCCGAATAGCTGCTTGACCCAAAGCAGGCGCCGGTGGTCGCGCACTTTGCGCCGAGCTATCTGGTAAAGCCAACCTGCCACGTTCTGTCCGTCGAAATCCGGAAGGCGCCGGTGCACGACCAAGAAAATGTCCTGCACGAGGTCATCCCTATCGGCTTCCCGCGCGCCGAGCGCTCGTACCCAACGGGATACGTCCGCGAACCACTGGTCGTAGAGCGCCTCGAACGAGAGCGCGGATGGAGGTCCCCCGTCAATGGGGGGCGCTTCCGCCGGAGCCACATCGGCCCGGAGCTCTCTGACCAGCACGTTCGTGTTCTGATCCAGGGGGGCTGCCATCTTCGCCTTGCCGAAAAACGCCCGCGTCAGCAAAAAAGCTGGCCCATTGGGCGCCGCGTGCGGGAAGTATGACACGAGTGGACCTCCTGCCGGTCACGACCGATAGCGATTGCCCGGCCCCCCTCGCCGTACAAGCGGAGGTGCGAGAGCTCACGACACCGGAGCAGCGCGCGGGTGTGCCGGCGGACGCCCGGGTGAAGGTGACCGATCGCGGAGCCACCATCGCGATCGCGATCACGCGGGACGGTAAAACGACGGTGAGAGTCTACCGGGACGCCGCGCGAGACTGCGGTCGTCGCGCGCACTTCGTCTCCGTGCTCGCCGTCGTCGCGTTGATGCCTCCCGACCTGGGGACGGACAGCTCGTCGCCCGAGGAGCTGCCAACCCCTCCCCCTCCCGAACCGGAGCGCGCACCGCCCGTGCCGGCGCCGGTGCCGGCTCCGGAGACCGAGGCGAGCGCAGCGCCGGCCGCCGAGCCTCGCACCCCGCACGTTCGCATCGAGCTTGGCGCGCGCGGTGAGGTCGGCGTGCCCATTGCGGATACCGTGCGCATTGCGCTGCCGAGCGCCGCTCTCGGCGTCGCGCTCGGCGCGGGTGACCTGCGCCTCTTGCTCGGCACCGCTTACGCTCCGAAAGCCGAAGCGCGCTACACGAGCGCAACCTCTGGCAGCGCGGAGCTGGCCCGCTTCGACGTCGCGGTCGGCGCCCGCTACCTGCTCACGGGCTCGGCGCTCGGTATCGGCCTGGACGCGAGCGTGCTGTTGACGCGCCAGGAGCTGACGGGGGTCTCGTCGGAGCGCCCTCTGCGAGACACCGCGTTCAGCGCCGGCGCCCGCGTGGGCCTGCATGCCTGCTGGGCGGAACGCAGCTTGGTGAGCCCGTTCCTAGGCGTGCATGCGTCCGTGTTCCCTTTCGCACCAGCTATTTCGCAGCTTCCGCAGGGTACGGTCGGACATTTGCCTTACTTATGGCTCGGCCTGAGCGGAGGGCTCGCGCTCGCTTTGTGATAACAGGGCAGGCACCGCATGGCCGCCCAAGAGCCCGAGCTCGAAGCCGACGACCCCGAACGCCACTTGCCCCGCTGGCTGGAAGCCTTGGCGCGGCTCCAGGCCCGCAGGCCCTGGCTGCTCGTCATGTTGGCCGTGCTCACGATGCTGCCGACCGCGCTGGCGACCTCCAAGCTGGCGCTGAAGCTGGATTTATCCGAGCTCCTGCCCGACAGCAAAGAGAGCGTCATCGAGATGCGCCGCGTCAGCAAGCGCTTGGCCGGCAACGCGACGCTCAGTGTCATCGTTCGCACCTCCACGCCTGGGCATCAAAAGGAGCTGGAGGCCTGCGTGGACGCGCTCGTGCCGGAGCTTTACGCCATCGGCAAAGATTGGGTCGGCGCGGTCGACTACGGGGTGAAGGAAGCGCGCCAGTTCTTCGATGAAAACGCGCTCTACTACGCGAGCCTCGACGACCTGAAGAAGGCGCACGAGCGGATCACGGAGCGCTACGACTGGGAGGTCAGCAAGCAGCAGGGCTCGTTGCTGGACGACGAGGAAGCGCCCCCTCCGATCACGGCAGAGGTCATCGAGAAAGAGCTGAGCGCCAAGAAGCCGACCGCGCCCGCCAGCGGCCCCACGTTCCCGAACGGCTACTACGAAGACAAGGCCGGCAGCTACGCTGCGATCTTGGTGCGCACTCCGGTGGGGGGGAAGGCCAAGATCATGGAGCTGCGCCGCAGGGTCGAAGCGGCGGTGGCGAAGGTCGACCCCAAGCGTTTCGAGCCGACCATGGTCGCGCAGTACACGGGGGACGTGGTCACGGGGCAGGAAGAGTACGATCGCATCACCGGCGACTTGCTGCACGTCGGCGCGGTGGGCGTCGGCGGTGTGCTCCTGATCGTCTACCTGTACTTCTTGCGGCTACGCGTGGTGCTCACCATGGGCGGCGCGCTGGTGGTGGGTCTGCTGTGGACCTTCGGCACCACGTACTTCGTGATCGGGTACCTGAACAGCTCGACCGGGTTCTTGGTGAGCATCGTCGCCGGCAATGGGATCAACTACGGCATCGTGTACATGGCGCGCTACGTGGAAGCGCGCCGGGACGAGCTGGCGAGCGTGACCGACGCCATTCGCGTCGCTCACCGCGACACCTGGATCCCGACCCTCGCTTCTGCGGCCACCGGCGCGCTCGCGTACGGCTCGCTCATCGTCACGGATTTCCGCGGTTTCAAGCACTTCGGCATCATCGGCGGCTACGGCATGATGTTCTGCTGGTTGACGACCTACTTGTTCACGCCCGCGCTGCTCTCCGCGAGCGAGAGGGTGTGGCCGGCGTACAAGGAGGGGGCGCAGTCGCTCAACATCGGCCGGTTTTTCGGGGTCGCGTTCGAGCGGCTGGGTCTGGGCGCGCCCCGGCTGGTGGCGGGGATCGGCGCTGCCATCGGCATCGGCGCGCTAGCGCTGAGCGCGCTCTATTTCAGTGCGGACCCGATGGAGTACAAC
Organism: Myxococcales bacterium; assembly: GCA_004193285.1. Classification (GTDB taxonomy): domain Bacteria; phylum Myxococcota_A; class Polyangia; order Polyangiales; family Polyangiaceae; genus PMG-095. The sequence goes on from SECP01000044.1 coordinate 3,409, forward strand.
ATGAGGAACGTCGGCAACGACGACGCCTCCAACCCTTCCGCCGCCAAGCAGCTATCGCACAAGGTGGACGACGTGGTCGGCCGCGTCGGGCAAGACGGCATCGCCATCGTCACGGATCGGGTCGACCAGGTGCAGCCGCTGGAAGCCGAGCTGGAGCGACGCCGAGTCGCCGCCGGTCCAGAGAAGGAGCCGTTCCAGAATACGGTCAGCATCTTCTCGCTGCTGCCCAAGGATCAAACGCAGAAGCTCCCGCTCATCGCGGAGATGCGCGACCGCATTCAGCGCGCGAGGAGCCGCGGCTTCATCACCGACGCGGACTGGGCCAAGATCGAGCCGCACTTGCCGAAGGGTGAGCTCACCCCGATCGGCATCGAAGACCTGCCGGAGCAAGCCGCCCGCTCGTTCACGGAGCGGGACGGCACGCGCGGCCGCATCGTCTACATCGCCCCCCGTGATGGTCGCAGCGTGTGGGACGCCAAGTACCTGATGCACTGGGCCAACAGCTTTCGGCACGTCACGTTGCCCAACGGTGAGGTCATTCACGGCTCGGGGCGGGCCGTGATCTTCGCTGACATGATTTATACGGTGGGTCAGGACGCACCGCGGGCCATCCTCGTGTCCGCGCTGGGCACCATTTTGGTCATCCTCATCGCGTTCCGCGGCAACAAGCTCGCTTTCGGCGTCTTCGTCCCGTGGCTGGTCGGCGTCGCGTCGCTCGTGGCGTTCCTGTACCTGCGGGAGATCAAGCTGAACTTCCTCAACTTCGTGGCGCTACCGATCACGATCGGCATCGGCGCCGAGTACGCGCACAACATGATGCAGCGCTACCGGTTCGAAGGTGGGGCCAAACTGCGCCACGTGGTCTTGGCCACCGGTGGTGCGCTCACGCTTTGCTCGCTGACCACGAGCATTGGCTACTTTGCCCTCTTGTCCTCGATCAACAAGGGTATCCATAGCTTCGGTCTGAGCGCGGCCGTGGGCGAGCTCACGTGCCTCGCCGCCACCGTGCTGTGGCTACCCGCGCTCCTCGCCTGGCTGCACGATCGGCGCGCCAAAGCGTCGCTTGCGAAGGGCGCGGTTCGCAGTTAGATCCGGTTGGTACACAATCGCAGCGGCTTGGAAGCTGCTCCAACCCTTCACTCCCGGGTGCAACATGGCTCTTCGCTTGGAAGACGTGGGTCGTATCGGCATTACCCTGGCGGCCCTCGTCGTCTCGTGCAGCAGCGAGGACGGCGGTAGCGGCGGCACGGCGGGCTCGGGCGGCATGGTCGGCGCGGGCACGAGCAGCGGCGGCACTTCCGCCAGCGGGAGCAGCGCGGGCGGCGCGAGCAGCGGCGGCACTTCCGCCAGCGGGAGCAGCGCGGGCGGCGCGAGCAGCGGCGGCAGCAGCGCGAGTGGAGCCTCGGCTGGCGGAGCGGGCGGGACCACCGGCGGAGGCGGCGCGAGCAGCGGAACCGGCGGCGGCAGCGCCGGAAGTGCGGGTAGCGGAGGCGGCAACTCGAAGACGAGCTTCTTCGTCTCTAGCGATACGAGCATGACCGGCAAGCTCGGCGGCCTTACCGGTGCGGACAAGCGCTGCCAGGACCTCGCTCAAGCCGCTGGCATCGGCGAGCGCACGTTTCATGCGTACCTGAGCACGAGCACCGTGAACGCGAAGGACCGCATCGGCAGCGGCCCGTGGGTGAACGCCAAAGGCCTAACCGTAGCCGAGAGCGTCGCCGAGCTTCACTCGACCGTGAAGGGCGACGAGACGCTGTTCATCGACGAAAAGGGCATGGCCATCAATGGCCAGTGGAACATGAGCATGGGTGCGGACAACGAGCACGACATCCTGACCGGCACGAAGGCGGATGGCACGGTGAGCCCGGACAAAACTTGTATGGATTGGACGAGCGACTCCAGCGACCTCGTCGCGACGGTTGGCCATAGCGACGGCCTGGGCCCGCAAAAGAACCCGGACCCTCCCTACGATTCCTGGAACTCGTCGCACGACAACGAGAGCTGCGCGAACACGACACCTCGAGGCGGCAAAGGCCGCATCTATTGCTTCGCGATCGACTGAGCATGCGTTGCGCGCTGCTCGCCCTCGTCTTCGCGCTCGGCTGCAGTGACCCGCTGCAGGTCGGAGACGACCTGCTTTGGACCGCCGATACCGAGTCCGGCAATCTGGAACAGTGGACCGGTAAGGGCGCCGGCGAGGCGCTGGCTCCAGTCGCGCCTGCGCTGGAGGATATGCCGGACACTGGGCGCCCTTCGTCGGTCGAGGTGACGACGGAGGCGGCGCATCGTGGCGGCTACGCCGTGAAGCTCGTCAACCCCACGGGGTGGAACGATGATTTCGAAGGCCCCGAGCTGGTGCACGACGTCGGCCCGCTCGCGGACGCCTACTACAGCGCCTGGTACCTGGTGCCGGAAGAGCAGCGCGTCATTCCGTACCTCACCGTCATGCGCCTCCGGTCGCGCGATGAGACCGGCAAGCTGGAGAACGGCGAGGAGCTACAGCTACGCAGCCTCGCGAGCGGGGAGTACGTGCTCTCCGTCTTCAGCAACAACGCCGGCTTTTTGCTGGAGCCGGTGGCGGATCCGCCACCGCTCGTAGCCGCGGGGCGCTGGTTTCATCTGGAGGCGCGCTACGAGCCGCAGAGCGCCGGGCGCCTGCGCGTCTGGCTAGACGGCACCCTCCGCTATGATTTGACCGGGCGCCCCGGAGCCACCACGCCCGAGCTCGTGTTCGGCGTGTGCAACGCGGGGCAGCTCAGTGACGCGGCGGTGGTCCTGTTCGTCGACGACGCAGCCATCAGCCTCAGCCGCGTGGGCGCGTCTGGCAAGCTCGCTGCGGACTAGCGGTCGTCAGCTGAGCGCCAGCTGAGCGCCAGTTTCGCTTCAGGTTGCAGGCGCGTTTCCGTTGGGTCATTCGGACCGCAGCTGCGGTCCTGAAATACCTCCTCTTGCCGCGCGGGGGGGTCACGCGCATGCTCCGTCAGCCCATGGAGCTGCCTGTAAAACTCGGGGAGATCGTGGCGAAGAAGTACCGTATCGACCGCGTGATCGGCGCGGGCGGTATGGGCGTCGTCGTCGCCGCGTTCCACCTGGAGCTGGAGCAGCCCGTCGCGATCAAGTTCCTCAACGGGGAGGCGGCGGCGCGGGCCGATTCGAGCGAGCGCTTTCGGCGCGAAGCGCGGGCGGCGGCGCGCATTCGCAGCGAGCATGTGGCGCGCGTCTTGGATATCGAGCTGCTCGACGAGCGCATTCCGTACATGGTGATGGAGCTGTTGGAGGGCAACGACCTCGAGCAGGAGCTGGAGCGCGGCGGCGCGCTGCCCGCTCACGTCGCGGTGGACTACGTGCTCCAAGCGCTCGAGGCGGTCGCGGAGGCGCACGTCAACGGCATCGTGCACCGCGACCTCAAGCCCACGAATCTGTTCCTCGCTCGAAGGCCGGACGGCAGCCGCTTGGTCAAGGTGCTGGATTTCGGCATCTCCAAGCTCATCGGCGCCGCCTACGGGCCGGGCGCTGCGCTCACGCGCTCGGCTTCCATCTTCGGCTCGCCGCTGTACATGTCACCCGAACAGATGCGCTCGTCCAAAGACGTCGACGCGCGTTCGGACATTTGGTCGGTGGGCGCGATCTTGTACGAGCTCATCGCCGGCAAGCCGCCGTTCGTCGCCGATTCCATGCCTGCGCTGTGCGTCGCGATTTTGAACGATACGCCGCAGCCGCTTCACGAGGCGGCGCCGTCCGCGCCCCCCGCGCTCGACGAGGTCTTGAGCAAGTGTTTGGCGCGCGAGGTCAGCGCGCGCTTCGATACGGTCGCGGACTTGGCCGAGGCGCTCGCGCCCTTCGCGCCCGGCGGCTACGTGCACGCGGAGCGAGCTCGGCGCACGCTGGGTCACACCGCGGCCGGGCTCGGGGCTACGGCTCGGCTGGGGTCGGACGCTCCCGTCACCACCTCGCATCGCAGCAGCCTGACGCCAGCCGCACCGAGCATTGGGGTGCCGCCACAGCTGAATCCGACCCACTCCGCGTGGGGAAAAACGGAAGGACGCGCCATCGTGAACCGACGAGTCGGCACGGTCTTGCTAGCGCTCGCCCTCCTCGGAGGCGGCGGGCTCTTGGCAAAGACTCTCTTGGCCCCGGCCGATACTTCCGAGCGCGCTCGAGCAGCGCAGCCCGTCACCGCTCCACCCCCGGTTGCTCCCATCAAGGAAGCCCCGACGCTCGCCGCCGAAGCTGCACCGGCGCCGCCCGAGCCGCCCCCGGTGGTGGCGGAGGTGCCGAGCGCGGCCCCGGTGAAGCCCCCATCGCAGCGCGCGGTGAAGGCAGAGCCGCGCAGCGCGCCCGCGGAGGCCAAGAAGCCTGCTCGCAGCGCGAGCCCGCGAGAGAAAGCCGGCGCGGATGGGGCCGCGCTGACGGACTTCGGTGGACGTATTTACTAGCTGCGCCTCGTGGCGCCGTCTCAGCAAGGAGCACGACGTTTTTTCATGGCACTCCGCGCCTCTTCACTGCTCACGCTCGGCACCTTCGTCGTCGCGTGCTCGCTCGCGCTGCCCGTAGCAGCTCAGACCAACACCGCGCAGAAGGCGACCGCCGAGGCGTACTTCGACGACGCGCTGCGACTCATGCAGAGCAGCAGCTTCGCGGAGGCGTGCCCCAAGCTCGAGGCGAGTCAACGTTTGGACCCCGCGGTCGGCACGCTGCTGTACTTGGGTGAGTGTTACGAGCGGCGCGGCCGCACCGCGAGCGCCTGGGTGACGTTCCGTGAAGCGGAGGCGCTGGCGCGCGCCACCTCTCAGCCGCAACGCGCGGAGATGGCCCGAGCGCGGGTCGACCGGCTGCAGGCCGGCTTGGCAAAAGTCACGGTGGAGGTGAGCGCCGAAGCGCGCGCCATCCCCGCCCTCCGGGTCATGTGCGGGACGGTGCCGATCGATCCGACGCTACCAGGCGTGGCGTTACCGGTGGATCCCGGGGAGCTCGTGGTGGAAGCGAGCGCGCCCGGCTACGCGCCGTTCACGAAGACTCTCCTGGTGCCCGCGGCCGGGAAGCTCAGCGTGCAGGTCCCTGCCTTGAGCCGTCAGGCGGGGCCTGTCGCGTCCTCGAGCGGTTCTGCGAGCGCGGCGCCACCGTTCGCGACCGCCGTGAGCCCCGCCTCCTCACCAGCGCCCACGCAATCAGCGCCGCCCAGCGCTGAGCCGAGCAAGCAATCTTTGGCCTGGCCGATAGCGCTCGGCGCCGTCGGCATCGTCGGCATCGGCGTCGGGACCGCGTTCGGACTCAGAGCCATCGGCAAAGCTTCGGACGCGAATGACCTCTGTCCAGACGGCCAATGCCGTGAAGAGCGCGGCACGTCGCTCATGGATAGCGCTCGTAGCAGCGCGAACATCTCGAATGTCGCGTTCGCGGTCGGCGCGGTAGCGCTCGTCGGCGGCGTCGTCTTCTACCTGGTGGACAAGCCCAAGGACGCGGACCGAAGCCTCGGGCTCGGCACCTGGGTCGGCGCGGACAGAGCCGGGCTTTCGCTGCGAGGCAGCCTATGAGCCGCTCCGTACGCGTCGGCCTCGCCGCCTTGCTGTGGGCCGCGCTCGCCTGTCAAAGCATCGCGGGCGTGGAGGACGTGACTTATGGCGCAGAAACCGACGGCTGCGCCAGCTACTGCGCGACCCTCAAGGAGGCGTGCCCCGGCGACGTCGCGGTCTACGAAGACGACGAGATTTGCGAAAATGTCTGCAAGATCTTCAAGGCGGGCACCCCCTCCAAGCCGCAGGGCAACACGCTCGCTTGCCGCGCAGAGCAGGCAGACGTAGCGCTGAGCTTCAACTCGGATCTCTCCGAGAACCGTAGCAATTGCGAAGCGGCCGGCCCGGGCGGTGGCGATCAGTGCACCATCTATCCGAGCACGCCCAATTGCGAGGGTTACTGCACCGTGTACATGGCCGCGTGCACGAACACCAAAGACTGGGGCTTCAATACGTTCGAGCAATGCACGGCGCGTTGCGCCGCTTTCCCGTATAGCGGGACGTACACGGCGGCCGAAGGTGCCAAGGGCGACTCACTGGCTTGTCGTTTGCACCACGCCACGCTCGCCACGGTGGACCCGGACAACAACTGCGAAAGCGCGGGCGTGCGCCCGAGCGGGGAATGCCTCGGCAGCGGGGACCCGAGCTGCGACGACTACTGCCGCGTGAACGAAATCGCCTGCAGTGAAGACTTTTCCGTGTACGAGACGCGCCAGCAATGCAAAGCGGTGTGCAACGCGCTGCGCAAGGGTGATCGTCAGCTGGACACCGGCGGACAAGACACGGTCGGATGCCGCTCCTACCACAGCTACTTCGCGCTCATGGGCGCTCCGACGCCGCATTGCTCGCACTCGGGGCCAGCCGGGGACGGCGTGTGCAGTGACGATCCGGAGCACCCCAACTGCATCGCGTTCTGCGGGCTATTCGCGAAGGGCTGCGCGGACGCCTACGCGGACGTCTACGGGGATGACGACGAGCTGTGCGTCTCCGAGTGCGAAGAGCTGGACGACGCCAACGTGATGGGCGGCAACCTGTACAGCATCGGCGCCGCCCAAGAGGGCAACACCCTCAAGTGCCGCACGCTCCACGCGGCGCGCGCGCTCACGGAGCCCCGGTCTGCGGACATGCCCCGCTACTGTCAAGCCGCCCTCGGCGGCGATCCGTGCAACTGACCGGAGGTCACCGATCCGGCACGCGCCGGATTCGGGCCGGCATCAGGTCCGGTACGCCATCGCCCAGCTCGGCGTGGTTGCCGAGCCCCGAGCGGTCGTAGGCGCGCGCTCCTTCGGCTTCGTCGAACGGCAGGTAGAGCACGATGGGCTCTGCGTCGCTCGGCGCGTCGCCGGCTGCGACTGCGGCGATCTCCTCCGCCGTAAACGCCCGCTCGTAGATGCGCAGCTCGTCCACCGCCCCGTGGAAGGGGTGCTCGAAGCCGCTCGTACTCCCCAAAAACGCCTGCGTCGGCGTGCGATTGGTGAGCTCGGTCATGCTCCCGCCGACTTCGACTCCGTCCACGAAGAGGCGCGAGTGCTTCGCGCCCTGGATGACGAAGACGAAGTGGTGCCACTCCCGGAGCGAGACGGCGGCCTCCGACCGGGCGAGATCGCGACTGCCGAGTACTTTGTAGACGAGCGGCACGTCGCCATCCAGCGCGAGCGCATAGCCGGAGTCCTCCGAGCGATGCAGGGTGAACAAGACTTGCAGAGAGTCCCCGCTGCGGAGCGCCCCTTCCGCTCGAAACCAGAGCATGACCGTTTGGTCTCGCTGCACGTGCGGCGCGCGAGCGGTGCCAAGGCTGGCGTAGTCGTTCACCCCGTCGAACGCGAGGGCTCCGTCGTACGTCGCGTCGCGCGGGCCGATGTCCGTGAGAGACTCCGGCGAAGGAGGGGTGGCGTTACCACACGCGGCGGTCGCGAGCGCCAGCGCCAGCGCCGGCCATGCCGTGCTCACTCCTTGCAAGCTGCCTCCAGGCGGTCGCACAAGGTCTGCAGCACCTTGACGCGCGCGAAGCGCTTGTCGTTCGCCTCCACGAGCGTGAAGGGCGCTTCGGGCGGGCTGCAGCGGGAGACCATCTCTGCGGCGGCGGCTTCGTACTGGTTGGCTTGCTCGCGATTGCGGTAGTCCTCCGCGGTGATCTTGTAGCGCTTGGCCGGATCTTGGCGGCGCTCGTCGAAGCGGCGCAGCTGCTCTTCCGGCGAGATTTGGAGCCAGAATTTCACCAGCACCACTCCGCTCCGCCACAGCTCGCGTTCGAACTCGTTGATCTCTTGATAGGCGCGCTGCCACTCCGGCTCACTGGCGAAGCCCTCCACCCGCTCCACCAGCACGCGGCCATACCAGCTGCGATCGAAGATCGTGACCTTGCCGCGCCGGGGCAGGTGCCGCCAAAAGCGCCACAAGTAGTGGTGTGCGCGCTCTTCGTCCGTGGGGGCGGCGATGGGAATGAGCCGGTAGCTGCGGGCGTCCAGCGCCCAAGTGATGCGACGGATGGCGCCGCCCTTCCCGGCCGCGTCCGGACCTTCGAATACGAGGAGCGCGCTCTTGTCTCGCTTCTTGAGCTTGCGCACCAAGCCGAACAGCCGCGCCTGGAGCCGAGGGACGCTCTCCTCGTAGTCGTGCTTGGTGAGCGCCTGGGTCAGGTCGAGCTTGTCCAGCAGGGTGTCGGGGTCCGCGATCTTCGGCAGGCGCGCAGCCGAGGGGGTGGGCCGCGGCTGAGCCAGGCGCGCTTCGATCGCGTCCAAGATGGCGCGAGCGGCGGTGATGTTTCGGTAGCGCGTGTCCTCCCCGTCGATCACGTTCCACGGGGCGTAGCCGGTGCTGGTGTGACTGATGACCTGCTCGGTGACCTTGATGAGCTGGTCGTAGCGCTCGTGGTTCTTCCAATCCTGCTTGAGGACCCGAAACCGGGTCGTCTTTTTACTCTCCAGCTCCTTGAGCCGGCGGCGCTGGGCCTTCTTGCCGATGTGGAACCAGAGCTTGACGAACAACGTGCCACCATCCGCCAGCGTGCGCTCGAAGCCATTGATGCGCGCGGTGCGCTCGGAAAGCTCCAGGTCGGAGATTCCGTTCCAAACTCGGTCGTGGATGGGCTCCGTGTACCAGGCGCCCGAGAACACGGCGATGCGACCGGCGGGGGGCAGCCACAGCCAGTAGCGCCAGAATTCGGGGTGCGCGCTCTCTTCCTCCGTGGGCGGCGCCCAGGACTCCGCCCGGAGGAAACGCGCGTCGAACCACTCGTGGAGGGCGTTGACGGTCTCGCTCTTTCCCGCGCCGTCCGCCCCTCCGACGAGGACGACCACGGGGAAGCCGGCGTTCCGGAGGCGCGCCTGAGCGTCCAACATCGCCGTGCGTAGGCTGGGCAATACCGCGTCGTACTGCTCTTTGGATAGGGAGCGACCGAGCTCTGCCGTCTTGAGCATGGCGCATCATCCTGGCCGCCCCCCGGCGCGACGGCAAGGCCCTCACCCCCCCTAAAAGGACGCCTCCACGCCCAGGCTCGGCAGCACGATGGGCCCGGCCGTAACCAGCTCACAGCGACCGCCGCATTCGTAGCGAAGGGCCTCCTTGGCGGCGGTGGCATTCAGCATTTCCGCGACCACCGAGAGCTCGAAGCGCTCTGTCACACGAAATGGACGCTCCAGCCGCCAGTCCAGCCGCACGTAGCCAGGCGCGCGCCGCCCGGACGAAGGCAACGCGCCGTCGTCGCCGATCTCGAGCGCTGGGAAGCCGGAATAGTAGAGCCCACGCAGGCCCGCGCGAACCTTCCACCACAGCTCCACCGCGAGCGCCCCCTGAAGGACATGGCGGCGGTCATAACCAGACCAGGTGTCTTCCCTGCCGCCCGAACGCGTGGCCCAAGCCAGCGTGTAGGAGACGTAGCCGCCCACTCGACGCGTGAGCAGGCGCCCGAGCCGCACCTCCACCCCGCGCGCGAGTAGGTTTTGTCGCTCGTCGAGCGAGGCTGCGTCCAGCCGGAACTCACGCGCTCTACCCAGTGGATCGACCACGTTTTCGTAGCGACTCTCGAAGACACCGGTGCTGAGCGTGAGCTCGAGCGGGAGCGCCACGCGGACGGTGCTGGATGCGTGCATGCCGTGCACCAAACCGCGCGCCAACGAGCCGACCTGCGCGGCGGGCACACCGGGCACGAAGTTCGGCTTCTGACTGGCGATACCGAAACGATGCTCGACCGACACGTACGAGGAGAGCCGCGCCGTTACAGCGAGGCGCGGGTCGACGGAGCCCGCGTGCTCGCCTCGCGAAGTGAACAGATCCGCGCGCACCCCAGGCTCGATGCTGAGCCGGCGATGGGGACGATAACGCAGGCCAAGGTAGCCGCCCAGCGCGTGATCGGTGCGGGTCGGAAACAACTCGATGAGATCCGCGCGATCCAGGCGATCTGCGCCCACCGAGAGCGCGATGTCGTTGAGTCGCGCGTCCGCGCCGAAGCGCGCCTCGACTCCCGCGCCGAGCTCAACGGTCAGATCCGTGCGGACACGGAGAGAGCGATCCGTGAGCGATGCACTGTCGTCTTTCGTGCGGTCGCGCCCCACCGTGACGCCGCTCGTGATGGCGACCTTGCGGGCCTGGTGCGCGTAACGCAGATCCAACCGATGAAAGCCGGTGTCGCCGCCCACCGCCCCGGCCAGCGCCTCGCCCCCGTAGTGATCGCCGGCCCCGAACGCGAACACCCCGAGCGAGCCATGCGGCGAGACCTCGCGCGTGACGCGCAGCTGGTAGTCCCAGTAGCCGAACTGCTCGGCGCTGAGCGCACTGTAAAGCAGACCGGTGAAGGAGTAGCGACCCGCAACCAGCGCGGAGCCAGCGCCGTCCGCGAAGGGCGCCTCGAGCAGCGCGCCCGCGTCGAACAGACGCAAGTTGGCTTCGCCGCGGAAGCGGCCGCTGGGTGCGGAGGGCTCCGCGACGATGACCGCGCCCGCGCTGCCGCCATAGCGCGCGTCCGCCGGCGCAGATTGCAAGACGACTCCGGAGAGTGAGCCGGGGTGCAGCACCGAAGGCCCGAGAAAAGCGTGGTAGAGCAGCGGCAGCTCGACGCCGTCCACCACGTAGCCGACGCTGGCGGGCGGCGCGCCGCGGATGAAGAAGATGGGCAAACCGGAGATGGTAGGCACCACCCCTGGCAGCGAATCGATCGCGCGCAGCGGATCGCCAAACGCGCCCGGCAGCTCACGCGCTTGAGCGCGCGATAGCGCTGGCGTGCCGGGCCCCGGTGCATTGCCGCGTACCTCCACCACCGTCGGCGCGGCTTCGCTTGGCGCAGTTTGGCACAGCGCGGCTGGCGACCAAGCGACGAGCGACACCGCCGCCGCCAGCGCCCGTCGTCCGTGCCCTATCCTCTGCACCAGGTCTTTATAGCGGGGAGGCTCTTCCGTGCGCGCTCAAAAGTGCTACCTGAAGAGTGCATGCGGCGCGTGTACGCGGTGGTCTGCCTGTTGCTGCTCGGCTGCGACCCCACTGCGGGTCTGGCGGACAGCGCGGACGCAGCGCTGCCGGGTACCAAGCGGTACTTCGACGGGCGCGGCTCGAAGCTGGCGGAGGGTCCATGGAACCGCGTCGTCGTCGATCTGGACGCGGAGACTCTGTATCACCTCGGGGCTCGCCGAGCGGACGACGACGCGCCGACGTTCCACCTGTTCGGCGCGGACGCGCGGGAAGGCTGTGAGGTAACCCCGAACGCCGGCACCTGGCTGTTGGGCAAAGCACCCGGAGCCCCTTTCCGACTGCTCCCGTTTCTGGAGAGCATGGATGAGCGCGGCCGAGGCCGACTCCGCTTCACCCAGCTGGACTGTACGGTCCAAGACTTGGTCGTGGAGGACGCGGGGCGGCCCTACGCTCGCCTGTACGACCAGGGCTACCTCGTACCGACCGGCAACGGTTACACCTTTGCGGACCCTTGGCGCGGCAAGACTCGTAACATCGCCACGAACCTCGAGGCTGTTCTGCTTTGGAGCGATGCGGTGCTGCTCTGGGCCGATGACGAGCTCAAGAGCTTCTCGGGTGAGCTAGAAGAGCGCTCTCGATGGGGCAACGCGCCATCCAGCGTGGTGCCGCTTGGAAACGACTTTTTGGTCGAGGACGCGGACGGCCTGCACCGGGTCCGGCTGGACCACCGCACGCTGAAGCTTTCGGCGGAGCCGGTGCTGGAGGGGGCGTGCCGTCTGCAGCGCTCGGCCCTCTCGGCCGGGGATACCTCGAGCCAGTGGGTGATCGCGGAGTTGCCGTGTGGCAGCGCGCGTCCCAGCCTCCTTCAGCTGAAGAGAGAGACCACGGAGCTCCAAAGCCGCACGGAGCTGCCTTTCGACGCGGACGCGCGTTACACCCGCTCGTTCGCGACGCGGTTGGGTGAGGGGGACGAGCCGCCCCGAGTCGGCGTCGCCTACCTGACGGACGTAGACGAAGACGAGCTCGGCACGTTGTGGGTGTGGAGCGGGGAGGACGCGGAGCCAATTCGGCTCGGCGAGCTTGCGGAGCCCGATTACGTGTTCCTGCAATCGCCGGGCGGCGAGTGGGCCGGCATTGCCCAGGTCAACTACCAGCTCCTCGGCGGCGCGGAGGCACGGGATTGGCTCCACTTTCGCTGGGACGGCGCGGTAGAGACGCTCGGCGAGCGCGTGGTGCGAAACAGCGTGACCGGCGAGCCCCTCGTCAATTTCGATGGCGTGGCCGGTGACCTGTCTCGGTTCGACGAGGGCGGGTACGAGGTGCTGGCACGAGGCGTGCCCCCCTCCGTCGGCGAAGTCACCTCGTACGTCGGCGAAAAGCTCTACGCGCGCGTGGACCAATTCGACGGCACGTCAGGTCGCTTGCTGATGGGGCCGGAGCCGCGACAACCGGCTTCCTGGGCAACCTTGGGCAGCCAAGTGCCCCCCGAGCAGGCGCGGTTCGCGTGGTTCATGCCCGCGCTCTTGTTCCTCGAGGATTGGGACAGCGAGCGCGGCACCGGGCGTTTGGTCGCCTACAACTACGAGCTGGACGCGCGCAGCACGATCTCCGAGGGCGTGAGCAGCTTCGACCTCACGAGCTACCCGTGGGACGGCGTGGTGTACGCGGTGCCGGCCGGAAAGCAGCGCGGTCTCTGGTTTTCCAAGGCCAAGTAGCGCGCCGCGCGTCAATCATCGTAGAGCAAGGGCTCGCGCGCCTCCGAGTAGGCTTGAACCAGCCTGCGAGCCTCGCCCGGTACGTCCACGAACCTCACGCCGAACCCTGGTGGCGCGTCCTCGCCGAGCTGATCCCGTACCCACGCCACGCTGCCGGATAGCTCGCAGCTCGGCCCGGTTGGGAAGCGCAGCGCGACGCGGACGCCCGCGCCGAGGGGTGGCGGCTTCTCGTAGGTCGCGACGAAGATGCCGCCGCCGCTGAACAGATCGCTGGAGGAGAGCGGCCGATAGAAGTTGGTCGGCCCGCCTACGCCGAGCTCGACGTCCACTCGCCGCGCGCCCGCCAGCGCGCCCTGCTCGAGTTGCTGCGACAGCCGCGCGAGCAGCTGCGAGACCTCCGTCAATTTCTGACCCGCGCCCGCCGAATCAGCCTGGGTGGCTCTCTGCCCGAGCGCGCCCAGCGCTTGCTGCAGGAGCTGGTTTTGCTGCAGCAATAGCGGCATCAGGCCGCCGTTGCGTTCGTCCTCGAGCCGCACTTCGACCCGGGACCGCGAGAGCTCCCCGAGGCTTTTGGAGAGCGCTTCCAGCCCTCCCTCCGATTTCGCTCCCGCGAGCGAGGCCACGATCGCCTCTTTGATGCCCTTCAGCTGCACATCCAGCCCGGAGAGCGTCCCCGTGACGCGCGCCACCGGATCCGCGTCGCCGCCGCCCATGCGCTGGACCCGCGCGAACGCGTCCTTGATCTCCGCCCAGCGCGCGCCCTGCTCCGGGGTGAGCCGGCCGCGCATCTCCGCTAGCTTGAGCAGGTTTTGCTCGGCGCCCTTGGTCAGCGTCTGCGATTCACTCGCGTAGTGGTCGTCGATGAGGCGCTGGAGCTCCTGCTCGTTCATGGCGCTCACGACCTTTTCGGCGAGCTTGGCCATGTTGCGGTAGCTACCTTGCAACTTGAAGGGCGGCTCGGTCCGGTAGCGGTCGTCTTGGGAGGCGGAGGCGATGTACTCGAGGTTCACGCGGAGGAGCACCTCCTGAACGGTGAACAGCCGCTTGAAGAGCTCCGCGATTTCTTGAGCTTCCGCGCTCGAGTAGCCGTAGCTCAAATCGCTCAACGCGACTTCTTCCCCGCGCGCCATGGCGATCAGCTTGTGCACGTCCTCCGCAGGGCGGCCCGCAAGGGGTGCGAGGACCGTGTTGGAGGTGAGCGCGTTCTCCAAGTAGCTGAGCGCGAAGGCCTCGCGCTTGCCCTCGAGGATGTCGCCCAGGTTGTAGGTATCGGCGCGGTTGGCCAGCATGTCCGGTATCTGGAAACGGGCGCCGCTCTCCGTGTACGGGTTGCCCGCCATCACGATGCAGAACTTCTTTCCGCGCAGGTCGTACGTGCGAGTTCGACCATTCCACACGCCTTCGATGCGGCGCTGGGCGTCGCACAAGGAGATGAACTTTTGCAGCAGCTCCGGGTGCGTGTGCTGAATGTCGTCGAGGTAGAGCATCACGTTGTTGCCCATCTCGAGGCCAAGGTTGATCTTCTCCACCTCTTGGCGCGCGGTCGCGTTGGGCGCCTCGGTGGGATCCAGCGAGTGTACCTCCGTACCGAGAGCGGGTCCGTTCACCTTCATGAACACGAGGCCCAGCTTGCTGGCCACGTATTCCATGAGCGTCGTCTTACCGTAGCCAGGCGGAGAGACGAGCAAGAGCAGGCCCATCTGGTCCGTGCGCTTCGCGGCGCCGGCCGCGCCAAGCTGCTTGGCCAGGTTCGCGCCGACGAGCGGCAGGTACACCTCGTCGATGAGCCGGTTTCTCACGAAAGACGTGAGCACGCGCGGCAGGTACTCGCTCAGCCGCAAGCGGTCCCGCGCCTGCGCCGCCAGCTCGGTTTTGAGGCTTCGAAACGCTCGAAATTGCGGCGCTCGGTCTTCGATGAACGAGGCTACCCGCTCGAGCAGCTCGAACAAGCTCACGGGCATGGACCGCGCGGCGATGCGCGGGTGCGAGCCGAGGAGGTTCTGAACCGAGACGTCGGTGTTGGCGCTCGACACCTCGAACTCCAGGTCACCGTCAGCCACCGCGCGCGCCGCGAGCTCGAGGCGATACTCCGCGCCCTTGCCGGCGTGGCGCAAAAACGCGTCCACGTAAGAGAGCGCCACCCGCAGCCGCTCGGGTGGGTGGGCGGAGAGGACGCGTAAGTCTTCCTCCAACCCACGCGCGGCCCCGGTTTGCTCCAGATGCGAGAGGAATTCCTTACGTAGCTCCGCGGCCCCGCCGCTCTCCGTGAACTTGGCGCGTTCTCGAGACACCTCGCTGACGAGGTACCTGGCCGCGAAGCGCGCCGTCTTCGCTTCGCTACCCACGCCGAGCGCCGCGAGCGCCTCGGCGACTCCGCTCGCGAGCTCCCGGGACAGCTCCAGCTCGGCGCTGCCGTCGTTCAGACGCTCCCGGAGCCGACCTGCGCTCTGAGCCCGGCGCTCCAGCAAGTTTTTGCGATCGGCGGGCAAGCTTTGCCAGAACAGCCATCCGGCGGCGCGGGCTCGCGGCGAGTAGCGGAGGGTTCCTGCCACCTTGAGCAAGCCAAGGACCTTTTCGAGGATCAGCGCCGCGTCGTGATCGTGCACGCCGCGCTCGTAGCCTTCGTCGATGCGCTCGGCCGCAACTTGGCGCACCAGCTCTCCGAGCTCCTCGGCGCGTGCCGCGTTCTCCAGGTCCGTCAAGGTGCGGCCGGCCGCGCCGGCTTCCGCCTCCTGCAGCAAGCTGACGGCTAGGAATTCGGCGCGGTACACGTCGCGCGTCTCCGATACCAACTCTTGGTCCCACAGCTCGCGGGACGCATCCAAGAGCGGGTTCGAGATGGGCTCGAAAAAGTCAGTGCCGGTCAGGTGCACGTTCAGCGTCCCCTCCCGCGGCACGATCGCCAGCTCCAGGGGCCGCGTGTTGACGCTGAACCGGTGAGCTCCGAAGCGGATGACGTTGCCGTCGTCCTCCAGCAAGTCGGTCTTGTCGCGCAGGGTACGGAGCGCGTTCTGCTTGGCGCTCTTGAGCTTGGAGTCCAGCTCGTCCGCGCGCACGGAGTCGCCCAGCGCACGCAGCTGCGCGGATAGCTCCGAAAGCTTGTGCACCATCGCGTCCGAGGCGAAGTAGCCGTTCAGCTCCTCCGCGGTCTTGGCCCCCTGCGCGCGACGCACGATGCCAGCCAGGACGCGCTCGGCCGCGGTGGCGAGGCTCTGGGCGCGACGCTGCCGCTCCTCTACCAAGAGCTGGCGTTTGGCGTTTACCGCGTCCAGCACCTCTTCCCGTTTGTCCGCGAGCTGCACCGAGAACTCGTCCAGCTCGCCGAAGCGGCCTTCCAGCTCTTCCAGCTGCAGCATCAGGCGGCCCATCTGCTCGTCGCAGGCCTCGGGCGTCGTCGCGAGCGCGAGGGCGCTGGTGACGCTCTGACTCAAGAGCTTGAACTGCACGCCGAACTCGGCGCGGCCCTCGTGGGTGCCAAGCTCCTTCTGCCGGCCGTCCAGCACCGCGCGCGCGCGGTTTTGCTGCGCAAAGGCCGAGCTCGTTCCATCCAGGATGGTCGTGCGCACGGTCGGGTCTTCGATGGGCAGACCCGCGATCGTCTCGCTCAGGAGCGAAAGACCTTCGTGCACCGCGTCTAGCTCCTTGCGGAGCGGGGCGAGCTCGGTCGTCTTGCCGGCTTGGCCCACCGCCTGGACCACGACCTCCAAACGGTCCAGCAGCGGCTGGAAGGCGTTTTCGGCCAAAAAGAAGTCGACGCAGGCGCGGCTGACCTCGGCGAAGCGCGCTTCCACGCCCTGCTCCAGCTGCTCGACGCGTGCGACGTCGATGGCGCGCACGTCTTTGAGGGTGATGAGAGTCCCCCGTTGTCGCTTCAGCTCGGAGAGACCGCTCAGAAACGCTTCCACCGTCCCGAGATCGGCGGGGCGCAGTCGGTCCAGCAGCTCCGCCTGCGCCTGCTCGGCACCTTGTACGGACTCGCGCGCTTTGCGCTCCAGCTCCAGCTGCTTCTGAAACTCGGCGACGATGAGCTCGGACGTCTTGTACAGCTCACGCAGCGTCTCGAGAAGCCCGCCCATTTCGGCGTGCCCGAGCCAATAGTGCGCATCGATCGCTCGACGCACGTTACTCACCAGGTCATCGAACGTGCGCCGAGTCGGCTTCTCCGTCTGCGCCAGCTTGCGAACGCTGATGAGCTCGCTGATACCGCTGACCAGCGCGGCGTTGCCGACCTTGGCCAGGTACGAGCCGTCGCGCGGAGCGGCGGCGGCGAACTCAGCCGTCGTGAACGGCGTTTGCCAAATCTGCACCGGGTGCAGGCGCGTCGGCTCTGCTTCCGAGCGGAACACGAGCATCGTGCCGTCCGGAAACAAGCTATAGCCGTGGCATCGAATCGGGTTTTTGACCTCCTTCGAGATCAGGTTGTACGGCAGGAGCTCGTACTCACCCTCTTCGTCTCGATAGAACACGTACAGGACGTCCTCGCCATTGGGCGAAGGGATCGCGCGCCGGTAGTCGAGCCGCTCGTTCTGCGCGCCAAACAGCTTGTACTCACCGGTGGTCAGGTAATAACCGCCGGGGAAGATCACGCCGTGATCTTCCGGTAGCTCCACGCAAGCCACGCCCAGCGCGTCCACGCGCAGCACGCTCTGATTACGGGGGTTGTAGATGAGGTACCGAGTCTGGCTCTCACGGAACGGCTTGATCTTGAGCAGGATCAGCCCCGCGACGCGCGCGTACGCGATGTCCGCGTCGTCCAGGGTTTGGTTCGGATCCTCCACCGGCTCGCGGTAGATACCGAGGCCGTCCTGGGTGTTGTTCTCGATCTTGATCGTGAGGTCCCCGCCGACCGTCTCGACGAACACCTCGTTCAGCACGTTGATGTGCGGGTGGGGGCCGGCGACTTGATCCTCACGGCGCGCCTGCGTCCATTCGAACGGGTGACGACGCGGCGGCTTGAAGTCCTCCTCACCGCGCGCGTCCATGAAGCTGACGTGGCCCTTGGCGTCGATCGCGAAGCGGAAGATCTTGGAGTCCGTGAGCTTGGAGCCGATCTGCACCGCCACCAGCAGGCGTGACTCCGTGCGCACCAGCTGCAGCAGCCGCGCGTCCTTCGCGTAGCGAAACGCGTCTCGAAACTGCTTGTCGAACTCCGCGTCCGCCAGGAAGGCGCCCCGCCCCTCGAAGCCGCTCTGGCTCAGGTCATAGCCCGCGTCGTTCTTCTCGAACTTGAACAAGCTGAGCACGTCTTGGACGCGCGTCTCGGTCTTGAGCCCGATGAAGACTTGAAAGCCGAAGAGCAGCTGCCCGTCCACGCTCACGACGTCACGCGGTGTGCAATTGTTCTCGGTCCGGATGCGCTCCGTTGCCACCAGCGTGAGCTCGCCGCCGCCGAACAACGCCTTGCGCTTCTGATTCAGCGCCTCGGCTTTGCTCCCCAAATCCGCCGCGCGCTCCAACAAGCGACGCCGAATGACCTCGTAGCTCCCCCCCTCCATGCTCCGTTCGTCTTGCTCACCAGCCACGATACGGCCCTCCCACGACGCGGTCGCCCGACAGGAGACGAGAGTTTTTCACAGGAAGCTCGGGAGCTCGGAGGTCGAAAGCCGTTACGGCGCAGCGCGTGCGCGGTGCAGTAGCGTGCGGCACCGAGCAGGGCTGAGCCGGCGACGACGGGGAGAGCGACGGACGCGCCCTGCTACGGAGTGGCGCCCCAGGCCCGACTTGGCTCATGTCAGGGCCGCTTGCCGGAGCCTTTGGAGTCTTTGGGTGCGAGCTTTTCGAGCGCGGCTGCGAGCATCGCGCCGCTTTGACCGTTGCCGTCGCCGGCCATGTTTTCGACCAGCGCGCGTAGGGTGTCGCTCTGCTCGAGCGCGCCTTCGACGGATTGACCGAGGGAGATGGCGCTGACGAAGCGTTGGAAGAACTGGCCGTCGCCACCCACGATGTTGATCTTCGCCTTGGACATGGCCTCGGCGAGGATTTGAGCCTGCGCGGAGACGACGTCCCTCTTGACCTTGAGCGATTCGAGGGCGATGGCGCGCTGGTTCTCCAGCTGGAGGCGGAACTCTTCGTGACCGCGGCCGGACTCGTCCAGCGCCTTCATGGAGGCGGCCTTTTGGGCGAGGCCTTGCGCTTCCGCGGTGAGCTTTTCACGGATCGCGGCCGCTTCCGCCACGCCTTGCTTCTCCACCGCGGCCGCTTCCGCTTCGCGCACGCGCACCTTGGCGAGGCCTTGCTTCTCCTCTCCCGCCGCTTCCGCGCTGAGCTTTTCGAGGGAGATTCTGGCTTCCGTCAAGCCGAGCTTCTCGCTGGCGACGGCGTCCGCCTCTTTGACGCGGGCCTTCGCGAGGCCCTCCGCGGCAGCCTCCGCTTGCACGCCTTCTGCGATGCGAATCTTGGCTTTGGCGAGCTTGTCCGCGGTGTCCAGCTCGGCTTCGGCGGTGACGACGCGCTCGCGCGCCTTGATTTTGGCGACCTCTTCCGCGGCCTGAGCGGCTTTGACCTGCTTGGTCGTGACCTCGCTCGCGGCGGCTTCGGCCCCGATGCGCACGACCTCTTTTTCGCGGTTGGCTTCCGCGAGGCGGCGCACGTCTTTGATGTTTTCTTCCTCGGTCGCGACGTTCTTCTCGACGGAGATGCGGTCGCGAATGACGTTCGCGATCTCTTTCTTTTGCACCTCCACCTCTTTGTCGCGCGCAATGGTGCCGAGCGCCACCTCGCGCTCGCGGCCGATGACCTCGAGCTGGCGCGCCTTCTCGACGCGCTCGTTCTCGACCGCGACCTCGCGCTCCTTGTGCTTGGAAGCGATGGCGACCCCGCGCTCCTTCGCCTGGTCGGCGATGGCGGCTTCTTCCTCGTTTTTGAGCACGATGAGCTGGGTCTTTTTGCGCTCGTCGCTGGCAACCCGCATCGCCTCGTTCTCTTCACGCGACTTGGCGACCGCGATTTCCTTCTCTTTTTTGGCCTCTGCCTCCGCGCGGCGCTGCTCGAACCGGAAGAGCGCTTCGTCTGCGTTCAGGTTCTGGCTGCCCATCTCCATGCGCTCCTTTTGGCGGAGCTCGTTCGTCTTGACGTTCTGAATCACCGTCAAATCGGTGATCTTCCGGATGCCGTCTGCATCCATGATGTTGTCTTTGTCGAGGTGCTCGATCGGCGTCTGCTCCAGGTAGTCGATGGCAGCGTCGTCCAGGATGAAGCCGTTCAAATCCTTGCCGATGACCTCGATGATCTTGTCTTTGAAGTCGTCGCGCTTGGTGTACAGCTCTTCGAAGTTGAAGTGCTTGCCGACCGTCTTGAGCGCTTCCGCGAACTTGGCGGTGAACAGCTCTTCTAGCGCCTTGGGGTCGCTGGCGCGCGCGCAGCCGATGGATTGGGCGACCTTGAGCACGTCGTCCACCGTCTTGTTCACGCGCACGAAGAAGGTCACGTTGATGTCCGCGCGGATGTTGTCGTTGCAGATCAAGCCCTCCTTGCCCCGACGATCGATGTCGATGGTCTTGACGGAGAGGTCCATCGTCTCGGCTCGATTGATGATGGGGTAGACCACCGCGCCGGTGAAGGCGACGACGGCCTCGGCGCGCATGGTGTTGATGACCAGCGCCCGCCCCTGGTCCACCTGCCGGTAGAAGCGGGCGACGAGCGCCAGCAACCCGAACAGCAGGAAGACGATGATCACCACCACCACCAACACCGGATACAGCCCGAACGTTTGAGTATCCCCAGAGTTCATCACCGCGCAGAATGCACGAACCGTGGCGCCGTGTCTCGCCGACCACGCACCCTGAACGGACGCGCCGTGACCTCGGACTTATTGAACCCTAAACGGCGCCGGGCCGCTCAGTCGCAGTACGGCGTTGCAAGGTCGAAACGGTAAGCATCGGTGCTCGACGCGACGAACAGGCCGTCGGGGACCCGAGCCACGCGCACATCGGCGCTGCCCCAGCCGAGGAGTAGACCGGGTTGGCAGAAGGTGTGCCACGACGGCTCCGCACCTAGCTCCAAGGCCACGACGTGGGTACCGCCAACGACGAAGATCACCCGCTGCCCGACGTCGTCGTAGACGAGCTGTGGTCGACGGAACGAAGGTGTGGTGCCAGAGGGCGAGAGCAAGGACCAGGTTGCGTCCTCCAGTGATAGCGCGTGCAGGACGCCTCCCGTCTCTTCGTTCTCGTTTTCACCATAGAGGATCAGTTGCCGGCCGGCCGGATCCAGGATCCCCGCCTCGTAGTCGCGGCGGCCCGGGCTCTTTCCCCGCGTGATGAGCTCCGTCCACACCGGCGAGCCATCCAAAGCAGAGAGGCTCCACACGTCGTCGAGCCAGGGTTGGTAGGCGTCCTGCGCCGGTCGACCACCGCGGAGCAGCATGCGCTTTTCTGCACTGTCGTAGGCGACGATCGCGCTTTCGCGCGGGGACGGCCCGATGATGTTCAGGGGTTGCCATTGCGCGTCGCCCGACCGTAGCCGCCACACCGGCTCGCCCCCCTCGCTACCGCCAAACCCGAAGATGGCTTTCGAAGCCGAATCGAACGCGCCGACCGCGAAGTAGTTCTGGGGACCGCGACCGAAGTCACTCGGCGTCCAGGCCGCGTCGCGGTCGAGGGTGCGGGTCCAGGTCGGGGTCTGGAATTTTTCTCCGCCGATCGACACGACGACCTCTCGCGTTTCGTCCCAAACCAGCGAGGCTCCAGGGGGAAGAGGCTCCCCGCGCGTGTTTGGCGTGAGGGCCGAGGGCTCGAGCGAGTCGAGCGAGAGCGTCCAAGTGGCGTTGCTACCGTTGAGCCACGAGTCGATTGTAGAGGCGATAACGATGCGGCCGCGTGCCACGTCGAGACTCGCAGAAGTCGCGTCCGGCCTCTCCACGGAGGAGAGTTGGGACCAGGTGTCGTCCGTGAGCGAGAACTGCGCCGTTCCGTGACAAGTGGGCACGAGGATGCGCTCGCGTTCGGCGTCGTGGACCCGCCCGCGAAGCACACCTGAGCAGGGATTACGGCCCAGCAAGCGCCACGTCTCTTGAGAGAGAGGGAGCTCGAAGTCTTCGTCACCCAATGCCACGAGCCGGTCACGCGGTGCGTCGTACACCAGGTAATCGCTCGGTATGATGTAAGCGGGCTGACAAACCGCCGGGGTCGCGTCACCCAAGCGAGTCCAAGCGCCGTCCTTTTCGAGGTCCAAGCTCCATGTGCCGCAGCCCTTCCTTCCACGACCCGTTACGAAGAGACGCCGGCCCTCGACGTCCAGCGCGAGAACGTGTTCATCGACCTCGCGCAGCGGCAAGCTCGGCATGGGGTTCAACCGATGCCACAGCGGAGCTCCTTCTAGCGAAAGCGCCCACACCTCGTTGGCACTTTCCCTGCCATACGGCGCGTCGTGCACGATCGATAGCACGCTGTTCGTCACCGGGTCGTAGACCCCCGAACTGGGTGGCAACGGGGGAGACTCTCCCTGGTTGACGAGCTCGGACCAGCGAAGCTCATGTGCGCCCGAGAGCGCGAGCGCCCAAACCTCCGTAGACTGCCGGTCGAACATGAGCAGCCGGTCCGCAGTGGTGTCGAGTACCGACCACGACATCAAGCGTCCCGTGGGTGTCTCGTTTCGCGTGGACCAGCCAAGAGAGGGCGGCGATTCTCGCGGCATGCCTGAGCCCGGCCCGGCCTCGCTCGTGGACTGCCCGGCGGCGCTCGCCGTGCCCTGACCGGCAGCGCCGGCGGCTGGCTCGGAGGCAGCTTGGCCCGACGATCCCCCCCCGCATCCTGCTCCTCCCAAGCCCAGCGCCAACACGAGCCCTGCTCCCCAAGCCCACGCATCTCGTCGCCTGTTCATCCCCATCAAGACGCGCGATCCGCCAGAACCCGGCCAGCGACAGAAAAAGATCGCGATGTGCAACGGCCGTGGCCGGATTAGGGTCGCCCGAGCGTCCTCTACGACGAATCGGTTTCATGCCCACGCTCGACGAGGCCTCGTTCGCAAGATGCTATCGCCGCGTCTTTCCTATTGTTTTAGCCAAGTGCGGCCGCATGCTGCGCGGAGATGCGGAAGCGAAGGACGTCGCGCAGGAGGTGTTCATCCGCCTTTGGCAGCACCGCGAGCTGGTCGAAGACCACCAGAGCCTGACCGCGTGGCTGTACCGGACTTCCACGCGGCTGGTGATCGATCGGGCGCGGCGCCGCGCGTTCGGTCGCGAGAGCCTGGGCCACCTTCAGGCGGTGTTGGAAGGGCGCGCGGAGGCGGACAGCGAGAGCTTGCTGGCGAGTCGCGAGCAGCTGCAGGGCGTCCTCTCGGCGTGTCCTGCCGCGGAGCTGGAGGCGGCGATCTTGAACCGCGTGGATCGTCTCTCGCACCCGGAGGTTGCGGAGGTGTTGGGAGTCAGCGAACGAACCGTGCGCCGGCTGCTCGCACGATTCGACGATCACGTTCGGCTGCTAAAGGAGAGCGCCTGATGCCTTTGCTCGCTACCGAGCATCCTTCCTACCTTGCGCTGGATCGCGCGGCACTCGGTGGGCTTTCGAACGAGCTCGCGGAGCACGTGAGCGAATGCCCCGAGTGTCTCGCGTACCTGGAGGAAGTTGCGGAGGCGCCGCCCGCTTCAGGGCTCGCGGAGCTCGGGCGTCGCGTCGCAGCGCGCCGCACGAAGGCTCACCTTCGCTGGGCGTGGGCGCTCGTGCCCGTCGCGGCCGCCGCGAGCGCGCTCCTGTTCGTCGGCCCACGCAGCGAAACGCCGCGGGAGACGCCCTACATCGGGGTCAAGGGCTTCAGCTCCGTGTGGATTTACGTGAAGCGCGGGGGGGACACGCAGCTGTGGGATGGGAAAAGCGCGCTTCAGCCGGGCGATCGGCTGCGTTTGAAGGTAGATCCGGGATCATTCCGGCACATCGCGGTGTATTCGGCGAAGGAGACAACGCCGCCCGAGCCGCTGTACGAGGGAGAGGTCCTGCCCGGTCACATCTCCACTCTGCCGGACGCTTGGGAGCTCGACGCGGAGCCCGGCGCGGAGCGGCTATTCGTCGTACTGAGCCAGGAGCCCATGCCTCCGCAGTGGGCGGCGTGGCGAGAGGGCAAAGTGACGGCTGGGGCTACGGTGCTGCCGTTCGTGCTTCCCAAGTCGGTGGTCGTAGACGCCAGCGACGGCAGCCCGTGACGCGCTTCTGGCTGCTGGTGCTGTGCCTCCTCTGCGGGCCGCTCTCGGGCGCGGCTTCCGGGGCCGAGCTCCAGCGCGTGGCCGTCGTGGTCGGGGCGAACGCGGCTCCCCCGGGTCGCATCACTCTTCGTTACGCCCACGAGGACGCGCGCCGCGTCGCGGACGTGCTCACCAGCGTCGCCGGCTTCAGCGCGTCGGACGTGAAGGTGCTGCTCGACCCAGCGCCTGAGGAGCTGCTCGCGGCCCTCGACCGGGAGCTCTCGGCGGCCGGCAGACGCGCGGGAGACACGCTGCTCTTCTTCTACTATTCAGGCCACGCCGACGAGCGCGCGATCTTCCCGAGCGGACGAACCCTGGAGTTTGCCGCGCTCAAGTCGCGGCTCGAGGATGCGCGCGCCAAGCTGCGCGTCGGCCTGCTCGACTCGTGTCGGGGCGGCAGCTGGACGGGCTCCAAGGGGCTGAAGAAGGTCGAGCCGTTCGAGGTCGATGGCTCGCGCGAGCTCGCGGAGGAGGGCTCCGTGCTCATCTCCTCCAGCTCCGGCCAGGAGAACGCGCACGAGACCGAGGCGCTGCGCGGCTCCTACTTCACCCACTACTGGAATGCCGGCCTGAGGGGAGCTGCCGATCGCGGAGGCGACGGCGTCGTGACCTTGCACGAAGCCTTCGAGTACGCGCGCTCGTTGACCATTCGGGACACCGCGCTGGCCGGCCAAATGCCGCAACACCCCAGCTTTCAGATGCGGCTGTCGGGGCGGCGTGATTTCCCCATCGCCGCGCTCGTGCGAGGCCGCACGACCCTGATGCTCGAGCAAACGACGGGCCCGGTCGAGCTCGTACGGTTGAGCGACGGTTTGGTCGTGATGGAGACGACGCCAGGGCCCCGCAACCTGCGGCTCGGACTCCCAGCAGGTAACTACTTGGTGCGCCGCCGCTCGCGCGACGGCGTTTGGGTGCGTGTGGTCTCGCTCTCGGCCGGCAACGTCTCGACCGTGAGCGAGAGCCAACTGGAGCCGTCCACGCTGCGGGCCGGGAGCAGCAAAGGGCTCGACGAGCAGCCGGCGCGTCTGTCGCTTTCGGACCAAAGCTTCGCGGCGAGCCTCGCGGTCGGGGTGCGGCACGCGCCCATCATCGACCCCGGGCTGCGGGCGGGCGCCGCGGACGGCACCGGCGTTTTCCTGCTGCGCGTCTCAGGC
This sequence comes from Myxococcales bacterium, assembly GCA_004193285.1. Taxonomy (GTDB): domain Bacteria; phylum Myxococcota_A; class Polyangia; order Polyangiales; family Polyangiaceae; genus PMG-095. The sequence goes on from SECP01000044.1 coordinate 28,367, forward strand.
CGGCTAGCGCCGCACCTCTGGCTCACCGCGCCACTTGCGCTCGTCTTCGACGCAGAGCGCGAGGACCGCTTCAATTATTTCGTGTGGGGCGGCGCGCCGGTGCTCGGCGTCACCCGCTCCGCGAGCGAGGGCTGGTCGCTCTCGGGTTTCACCGGCGCAGGCTTCGACGCGCGCTTGCGACAAAGCGAGGGGCGCATCTTCAACGCCACGATCGCGCTGTTGGGCTCGCTGGCGCTGCGCGAGGACGCTCCCAACATCCTGCCCGACACCTGGACGACTCAGCTCACGCTCGGCGTCTCGCAGAGCATCGCGGGTGGAGTCACGTTCAACGTCGGCGCCGGGCTGGCCCTCAATGCGCTCGTTGACGGGCGCTTCTCGGGCGCGGGTCTCGGTGCGGCGGAGCGCAACGTCGTCGTCGCGCTCGGCTCGGTCCAGCGCGCGGGGCTCCGGCCGCTCCCCCTCGTGCGCGTGCCCTTGACGTCCTGGCTCGCCCTGGACGGACACGTCGCGGTTGCCTACCAGCCGTCACTGCAGGGCTGGGTGGAGACTTACACGGCGGGCGTCAGCTACGAACGGTAGCGGGAAAGCGAAACCGGGCTCGCGCCGGCACGAACGCCGTTCCCGCTGGTTTCAACCGAGATTCTCCGAGAAGCGTCGATGGGCTTCGCGCGTGCGGCGGCTGGCGATAAGGTTCGGCCATGGGCATCGGTCGCGATCTCGGTAAGAAGCTGCTCTCGCGTGCGTCTGGCAAGGTCGCGGACGCGCTGTCACGCGCGGACGTGGTCGGCGGAGAGCTCCGAGATCGCCTGACCGAGAAGCTCGCGTCCTTGAAGACGCCGCCGACGGTGGTGCACAGCGTGACGCCTTCCGCTCCGCGCCCGGTCGCGCCGAAGGCTCCGGCCGGCCTCGGTGATCCATCGCGCCCCGCGCAAGTCTTCGGTCGCTCGTCGTGCCCGTGGTCGGGCCGTGCGGTCGCGTTGCTAGAATCCGCACGCATCGAGCACAGCTACTTCGAGCTCGACTCTTACGGTGGCGACGCCGTGCTGCAGGACCTCAAGCTCGAGACGAAGCAAGATACGGTGCCGTTCGTGTTCGTGCGCGGCCGCTTCATCGGCGGCTACAACGCGCTAGACGAGGTTCATCGCCTCGGGCAGCTCGAATACCTCTCCTCGTCGGACGCCGAGCGCGAGAAGCACCCGCTGCACGGCCGCGTCGAAGTCGCCACCCGGTCCCACGACGGCGAGCGCTTCCCGGGCGCCTGAGGACTTAAAGGCGCAGCGTAGCGGCGCTACTTGTCATTGAGGACGTCGCGCATCGGCTCGACCAAGTACGTCTCGCGCTCGGCATCGTAGTCCACGATCAGCGCTTGGTCACCGCGGCCGAGCTGCTTGCCGTCCTCGACGCGGACGCGGAGCACCAGGCCGGCGCCGCCGTCGTGGAGCGTTGCCTCCCCGAACTTGGCGGTGACGGTGCCGGTGCGCACGATGCACGTGCGGCCGACGAAGTCCGACTTTGCGGGCGCGTGCTTGGGGGCAAAGACCTTGGCGAGCGGCCGAGCCGCCAAGGACGTGAGCGGTAGCGACAAGACGAAAGAGCCGACAAGCACGCCCAGCGAAAGCGCGACCCCGACCCAAGCTGGCGCGGCGCGGGTGAGCAGCTGCATGGTGACCACGCTCACGAGCCACGAGAAGGTGATGATGAAGCTGATCACCACCGTGGCGGGCACGGAGCGGAGGTGGAGCGCGCTCATGATCGCGGCCAGCGCGCCGCCGGAGTCGTCCCCGTCCAAATCCAGATCCAGATCCAGGTCCGCATCGCCTGCGTGCCCTTGGCCCAGGTGATCTACCGCCCCCTCCAGCATGCCCTTGGTCGCGCCGTCCACGTGCCCTTCCAGGGCTCCTTCCGACCCTTCACCGATGTGGATGACTCCCACCATCACGAAGGCCCAGTAGACGAGAACGACGCCGAGCAGCACCGTATAGACGACGCTCGGAAAGGACAGCGCCAGTACGAAGACTTCAGCCATGCTCGCTCGGGGCGCCGCGCTGGCTGCGAAGCTCCTCTAGGATGAGCTCTAGCTTGCTCGCGATGTCGCGCAGCGCCCCCTCCGAGCGCTCGCCTTCTGCGGCTCGCTCGCGGTGCTCGTTCGGGGGATCGAAGGCGCGCGCCGCCAGCGCCGGCCCGTAAGTCATCAGCGCGGCGCCAATCGTCTTACCTGCCTCCGTTTGGGCGAAGATGTCCGAAAACCCGACCGACAGGTTCGTCGACACGTAGATGAGCGCGTCGTAAAACGAGTTCACCTTGGGGTTGACGTGCCGCTCGGCAGCGTAAAAGGCGGCGGCGCCGAGCAAGACGGTCCCTACGATCGCGTTCATCGGGTCTTCCGATTGCTTTTCGCGCACGTAGTCGTGAGCGCCGCGCAACCACTGCTCCGGGGGCTTGCCGGAGCCGACGCCCAGGAGCAGCCCCAATGTCAGCAGGGTTCGATCGTTCATGAAGCGAGCTGCCGAGCCTAGTACGGGCGCCCGAAGAGCGGCTACGGCTTCTTGAAACGGAGCACGAAGCGGTCGCTCGTACCGCGCTTCTCCCCGGCTTCTCGAGGACTGGCGCTCCAGTCTTTGGTGTCCCCCGGTTCGCGTAGGAAGCTCGCTTCGGCGTCCAGCACGAAGCCGGCCTTGGCCACCTCCGCCTTGACCGCCGACTCCTCGATGCGGTGCAGTGTCTTCACCACCGCGAGGCCGTCCCCCTCCTTGGCGGAGTGGTCGACGATGACGTACGAGCCACCTGGCTTGAGCGCGGCGAAGACGTTCTGGTTCAGCTTCGCGCGGTCGGTCCCGAGCCACACCGTGTCGTGATAGAAGAGCACGAGGGTGACGGCGTCCAGCTCCTTGACCTCCGCCGGCCACGGCGCGTCCAGCTCCGTGTCCACCCGCACCGCGTTCTTCATTGCCGCCGTCGCCAGCCGCTCGCTCCAGGCCTTCTCCGCGAAGCCAAGGACGAACTTCGGATTCTCACCGTAAACGACGCCGCTCGGCCCGACCGCCCGCGCCAAGAGCTCCGCCGTGTAGCCGCCGCCCGCGCAAAGGTCGAGCACGCGATTTCCGGGAGCGACGCCGACGAAGGTGAGCAGCTCCGCGGGCTTGCGCCCGTCATCCAGCGCGCGATCCGCGGCGCTCCGACCCGCTGCCGCTACCACGGCGCGGGCGCGCGCCGCCGCGTCCACCGGCGCGGCCGAAGCGGCTGGTGCCGACGAGGGCGCAGGCGCCGCCACCGGCGAAGCAGAGGGCGACGGCGCTGTGGCAGCCGTGCAACCAAGCAAGATCAGCGTACAAACTCCCGACCACGTTGCGGCGTTCATGGGCCGTTACCTGGTGACGAGCGGTGCGAAACGGAAGTGCCCGAGGCGCGCAGGGACCACCCATTCATGCGAGGGGGGACTCGCCGGGCGTCTGTCGAGCGCGCTGCAATGACTACGAAGGCCGATCGGCGATGACGGCATGCTGCTATTTTCCGATGCTAAATTCGCACATATTCCCTTTGCGCTCGGCGCTGCACGGCCTTAAGCCGCACGGGTGGGGCAAGCCACTTTACTTCTCAAGTCCACGGTGGCGATCTGCGCGCTCGCCAGCTGCTTCGTTCCGGGTTTGGCGCTCGCTCAGGCCCCCAGCTCGGCCGACCGAGCGACCGCGCGCACCCTCGCTCAAGAAGGCTACGAGGCCCTGCGCGATCACGACTACGCGAAAGCGCTGGACCGCTTCACCCGCGCCAATCAGCTCGTGCGAGCGCCCACGCTGCAGCGAGACTTGGCGCGCGCACAAGTCGGGCTCGGTCATCTCGTCGACGCTCACGAAACGTACAGCGCCATCCTGCGCGAAGGGGTCTCGGACGAAGCGCCCCCGCCTTGGCTCAAAGCGGTGGAGGACGCGAAGACCGAGCTCGCTGCGCTGTCGCCGCGCTTGCCCTGGATCGTCATCACGGTCGCTGGCCCGGCCCACCCGCGGGTGACGATAGACGGCGCGCCGATTCCCGAGTCCTCCTTGGGAGTGAAGCGCCCGGCCGACCCTGGGCGCCATGAGCTTCGTGCGCTCGCCGCGGGCTACTACACCGCAAAAAAAACCATCGAGCTGCAGGAGGGCGAGACCGTGAACATCGCCTTCGACCTGGAGGATGCGCCGCCAGACGCCGCCCCCAAGAGTGAAGAAGAAGCGGGCACGGTGTCGGTCGCAACCGTGAAGGATCCGGCGTGGCGTAGGCCGGTCACCATTGGTGCTTTCGCGCTGGGCGGCGCCGGCATCGTGGTCGGCAGCGTCACCGGTATTCTCGCGATGACCAAGCACGACAAGCTGGCCAAGACTTGCCTCGAGCGCACGTGCGGCCCGCGCGAAGAGGGTACTTTGACCAACTACCGCCGGCTCGGCATGGTCTCCACCATCGGCTTCGTCACTGGCGGCGTCGCAACCGCGGCCGGCGTGGTGCTCTTGCTAGTGAAGCCGCAGATCTTGGTCGAGCAGAGCTCACCGCCCAAAGACCGCGCCGCGCGCGGCAATTTTTTCACTTGGTCACCGTTCGTCGGCGTGGGCTCGGCGGGCGTCGAGGGGACATTTTGATGATTGGCCTTCCGATGCGAATGCGTTGCTTGGTGGTCGCGCTCATGGCGCTAGCGCTCGGGGGCTGCACCAGCTTGCTCGGGGACTTCAGCTACGACGAGAAGGCCGGGCGGCGCGGAATCCAGGGCACTCCGGACCAGGGCGCCATCGTCGTCTTGCCGGTCAGCGGCCTCGTGACGACCGAGGGCGGCGGTAAAGCGACGTTCACGGTGCACCTGGCGCAGGAGCCGACTGCGCCCGTGTTCATCGGCCTCAAGAGCAGCAACGAAAACGAGGGCGTGGTCAGTCCGTCTACTCTCACCTTCACGAAGGACAACTTTGCCGCCCCGCAGATGGTGCAGATCACCGGGGTAGACGATCTGCTGGAGGACGGCCCGCAGGCGTACGAGGTGGACACCAGCCTCGCTATCAGCGACGACCCTTTCTTCCTGGGCCTGGACCCGCTCGATCCGGGGGTCACGAACACCGACAACGACACCGCCGGCGTGACCGTCACGCCCCCAGGCGGTTTGGTCACGAGCGAGTCAGGTACCGAAGCGACGTTCACGATCCAGCTCAACAAGAAGCCAAGCGCGGACGTCACGATCCCGCTGAGCACGGACACGCCGTCCGAGGGCACGGTGGCTCCTGCCCTCGTCACGTTCACCGAGCTGAACTGGATGGCGCCGCAGACGGTCACGGTCATGGGCGTGAACGACGAGGTGAAAGACGGAGCGCGCCCCTACAAGGTGCTGACCGAAAACGCCACCAGCACGGACGCCAAGTACGCGGGGCTAGACGTGCCCGACATCAGCGTCACGAATCTGGACAACGACACGGCTGGCATCGTCCTGACTCCGTCGACGGGGTTGATGACGTACGAGCCCGCGATCATGACGAGCCTGACCATCGCGCTCAGCTCGCCGCCAACGGGCAACGTAGTCGTCGGGCTGAGCACGAGCGACACGTCCGAGGGCAAGGTGTCGCCCACGAGCGTGACGTTCACTCCCGCCAACTGGATGGCTCCTCAAACCCTCAGCGTCACCGGCGAGGATGACACGCGCGTGGACGGCGACCAGCAGTACCAGGTGCTGACGACGATCCTCTCCAGCGAAGATGCGGATTACCTGACCCTCGCGACGTTGCCGAAGGCGGACGTCACGAACGTGGACAACGACTACGCGCGCATCGTGGTCGAGCCGATGAGCGGGCTCAGCACCAGCGAGGATTCGGAAGCCGCGACGTTCACGGTCACCCTGCTCAGCAAGCCCAACGGGCAGGTGAAGGTGGACGTCGCGAGCCAGCGACCGGACGAGGGCGTCGCGACCCCGCCGCTCCTGACCTTTACGGAAGAGAATTGGGCCGCGCCGCAGACGGTCACGGTCATGGGCGTGGACGACCTCGTGGCGGACGGCCCCCAGAGCTACGTGGTGCGGGTCAAACCGAACGCGGAAACGGCGGACTCTGGCTACCTCGCGCTCCTCGAGCAAGACGTCACCCTCGCGAACGTCGACAACGATAGCGCCGGCTTCAAGGTCAATCCGGTCAAAGGCCTCGTCACGACCGAAGGCGGCGGTACCGCCACGTTCACGATCGAGCTCACCTCCCAGCCGCGTGCCAGCGTGGTCATACCGCTGACGAGCAGCGACGGCACGGAGGGCACGGTCAGCCCCAATCAGCTGGTGTTCACGACCGATAACTACAAGTCGGCGCAAACCGTGACCGTCCGCGGCGTGAGCGACGACGTGCACGACGGCGACCAGCCGTATCGCATCGTGACGGAGGCTCCGATCTCCGATGACGCGGAGTACGAGAAGCTGGACGTCCCGAACGTGGAGGTCCTCAATCAGGACGACGACAGCGCCGGCATCACGGTCGAGCCGAAAGACAAGACGCTCGTCACTGCCGAAAACGGGCAGACCGCGACGTTCACGGTACGGCTCAACTCGGAGCCAAAGGCGGACGTCGTGCTCACCCTGGACAGCACGGATCCCGCCGAGGGCGTGGCGTCGCCCAAGACGCTCCGACTCACCCCTGCCAACTGGCGCGCTCCTCAAACCGTCACCGTCAAGGGCCAGCAGGACTCGGTGAACGACGGCGATCGCTCATATCGCATCAAGTTCGGGCCGGTTCAGAGCGACGACGCGGACTATGGCGGGGATCCGGAAAAGCTCCGCCCGCTGGACGTGCGCTGCTCCAACGTGGACGACGACTCGGCCTTCATCCGGGTGATCAATGGCACCGGGCTCACCACCAGCGAAAAGGTGGGCAGCGCGCCGGCCACCTTCCAAGTCGCGCTGGGGTCGCAGCCGAAGGCAAACGTCAGCATCGCCATCTCCAGCAGCCGCACCACCGAGGGGACGGTGAGCCCGGCCATGCTGCAATTCACACCCATCAACTGGTCGTCCCCCCAGACCGTGACCATCACCGGAGTGGACGAGAAGGTTCAGGACGGGCCGCAGCAGTTCTTCGTGCTCTTCGCGCCTTCGACGAGTGGTGACGGCGACTACCAGGGCATCTTGCCCAATCCTTCCAACGTCAGCGTCACCAACCAAGACGATGATTCGGCCGGCATCCTCGTCAAGGCGGCCGCCAACTTGGCCACCAGCGAGCCGAACGGCATGGCGACGTTCACGGTGGAGCTCACCTCACAGCCCACGGCGGACGTGACGATCCCGCTCGCGAGCAGCAACGTGAAGGAGGGTACGGTTAGCCCCGCGAGCCTCATCTTCACCGCCGCCAACTGGAGCGCGCCTCGCACGGTGACGCTCACCGGCGTGGACGACAAGGTCCAGGACGGCAATCAGCAGTATTCGGTCTCGGTGGGCCCCTCCACCAGCACGGACGCCAAGTACAACCCCAAGACCGCGTCCGACGTGAAGGTCGTCAATCTGGACGACGACACGGCGGCGATCCTGGTGAGCTCGGTCACCGGCACCATGAGTGAAGACGGCACCTCGGCGTCCTTCACGCTCGCGCTTCAGACGCAGCCGACCGCGGAGGTGAAAGTCGCGGTCAGCAGCACGCGGCAAAGCGAGGCCACCGTGAACCCGACCTCGGTGACGTTCACTCAGGCGAACTGGGCCTCGCCGCAGAAAATTACGGTCACCGGCGTGAACGATGACATGCAAGACGGCGATCAGCCGGTGCGCATCGACATCGCCGCCGCCACCAGCACGGACGCGCTCTACAAGGGAATGGACGCGGCAGACGTCACCGTCAATAACCGCGACAACGACACCGCCGAGATCCAGGTCGTTCAGATCTCCAGTCGCACCAGCGAGTCCGGCGCGACCGCTACCTTCAGCGTCGCGCTAAGAACGCAGCCTTCGGGCGGCGCCACCGTGTCGCTCTCGCTCGCGAGCAGCAACGAAACGGAGGGCACGCTCAGCGCGGCCGCCCTGACCTTCACGGACGTGAATTGGAAGTCGCCACAGCTGGTAACGGTCACCGGCATCGAGGACGACAGCACCGCGGATGGTGACCAGCCCTTTTCGGTCAGCTTCGGCGCCTCCAAGAGCGCGGACAAGAACTACAGCGGAAAGACGCCGCTGCCGCTCTCCTTCACCAACCTGGACAACGACAGCCCCGGCATCGTGGTCAGCCCGCTCACGGGCGAAACGAGTGAAGACCTCGAGCAGATGTCGTTCACGGTCGTGCTGCAGTCCAAGCCCAAGGCAGACGTGAAGATACCCGTCGCGAGCACGGACGAGACCGAGGGCAAGGCGAGCACCTCCCTCCTCACGTTTACCAGCGCCAACTGGAGCGCGAAGCAAACCGTGACCGTCACCGGCGTGGACGACGTAGAGCACGACGGCTCTCCCAACTACAAGGTGACGCTCGGCGCGCCCACGAGCACGGACAAGGGCTACGCCCAACTGGAGCCTGACGACGTGAGCCTCGTCAACGTGGACAACGACATCCCTGGCTTCGTGGTGAGCCTCGCGGAGGGCAACACGACGGAGGCGGGCGCCAAGACGCGCTTCAGCATTCGCCTGCGCTCGAAGCCGAAGGGGCCGGTCACGATCCCAGTCGCCACCAGCGACGACAACGAAGGCAGCTTGGTCGCCAAAGAGGTCGTGCTCACTGCGGACGAGTGGAACCTGCCCCATTTCGTGGATGTCTTCGGCGAGGATGACCTCGAGCAGGACGGAGACCAGCCCTACACCATCGTGACGGGCCTCTCATCGAGCCCCGACGATCCGGACTACGACAAAAAGATCGTGCCCGACGTGAGCGTGACGAACATAGACAACGACACCGCTGGTTTCCTGGTGAGCCGCGCCAACGGGCACACCAGTGAAGCAGGCGGCAAGGCCACGTTCACGGTCGTCCTCAAGTCCAAGCCCACGGGCCCCGTCTCCATTCCCCTCGTCAGTGGCAACGAAGCCGAAGGCACCCTCGTCGTCGACAAGCTGGACTTTACCGCGGGCACTTGGAACATGGTGCAGACCGTGAGCGTGACCGGCGCGAACGACGACATCGCCGATGGCAATGTCGAGTACAAAATCTTGCTCGGCAAAGCGACGAGCACGGATCCGAACTACACGGGCAAGGATCCGGACGACGTCACTCTCACCAATGACGACAACGACAGCGCCGCTCTGCTGGTGAGTATGCCCGCGGTGGCAACGACGGGAGAGGCCGCGACCGCGGCGACCGTCACTTTCCAAGTCGTGCTCAGCTCCAAGCCCAAGGGCAACGTCACGGTGGCGCTGACGAGCACCAACGCCTTGGAGGGAATCATCGTGACCCCCCTGACGAGCGTCCTCACGTTCACGGCCAGCAATTGGTCCATTCCTCAGGACGTGGTCGTTCAAGGGGTGAACGACGCGGAGGCAGACGGCGACGTCGGTTACGCGATCACGGTGGGGCCACCGGAGAGCAGCGACCCTGGCTACAACACGCTGATGGCCCAAAGCGTCCAACTGCAGAACCTGGACGACGATTGATGCCTAGACGGACGTTCAAGCGCTACGCGTGCGCTACAAAAATACCATGCCCGCGGATCGAGACGAAGCGCTCCTGAGGCACTCGGATTACAGCCCAGCTCCGAAAGTAGCTACACTCCAGCCTGCAGCGATGAGCGACGACCCCGGCGTCATAGATAAAGGTTGGGACGCGCTGCCCGACTACACGGACAAGCCGGGTGACGGTGAGGACGCAGTCACGGTGTCCATCTCCACTACACCTGGCGAGTGGCTGGTGAACACCACGGACGCCGTCGTCGTGCCCATGAGCATGATCGAGGTGGTGGAGGCGCTTCGGTCGCAAAAGCTGAACGAGCGCTCGCTGGTTTGGCGCGCCGGGATGCAGGAGTGGGCGCCAGTCGAGAAGGTGCCGCAGCTGATGCTTGCGGCGCGCATGCCGAGCATCATGCCGCCCCCGAGCTCGGGCCCGGCGCGGACGGCGCGCACCACCAGGCCTCCTCCCAAACCAGCGCGCTCGACCCCGCCACCGGCAGGGGTGACGACGCTGCCTTCTTTTCCCAGCTCCGCTGCGCCGCTCGCGGCCTCGCCTTCGAGCGCGTCCGCGGTCATCCGCACGCCGTTGCCCCCGCCGCCGAGCTTTGCGGCTCGCGCTCCCGTGGGAACCGAGCCGCTGGCGAGCCGCAGGGCGACCCTGCCGTTCGGTATGCCGACGCTTGCGACGAGCGCCTCCCGGCCCACGCAGAGCAGGCCAACGCCGCGGCCCGCCTTGCCCCCGCCGGGTCCGGACGACTCCGAGGTGCTGGCCGTCTATGATCGACCGGCCGCGACGATCAGCTTCGATTTGGTTCCAGAAGTGCCAGCGCGCACCGTCAGCGCCCCTTCTCCGCTGCTGCCGCAAACCCTCGCGCCCACCACGACGGACAACGCGCCCCGCCGCTCGCCGGTACCGCCGCCCAGGAACGCGGACCTGAGCGTCGTCGCGGCCCGTGATTTCCGGCAAGCGCAGCAGTTCTCCAAGCGCCTGATTGTGGCGTCCTCCGTGGGCTCCGCGCTCGTCGCTTCGTTGCTCACGCTGTGGCTGTCGCGCGGGGCGCCCCCTCGGCCTGCCGCCGCACCAGCGCCGCAACCCGTGCAAGCGTTGACTCAAGCCGCGCCGCCGGTCAGTCCGCCGCCACCCGCGGTGTCACCACCAGAGCCGGTCGCAACCGCGGAGGCGGCGACCCCGGAGCCCTCGGCCAAGCCCAAAGCCAAGCGCAAAGCGCGGGCTTGGCGACCGCCGGCGAAAGCCGCGCCGGCTACGGGCACGACGGACGAGCCGGCGACCACGGAGCCGAAGGCAGAGCCCAATCCGTACGACGTGCAGCTGGAGGAAGAGGCGCCCAAGACCCCGCCGCCCACTCCCAGCTTGGATCTCGAGAGCATCATTCGCGCTGAAGCGAACCAGCCGGGTTCTTGACGGATGATCTTGCGGCTCGACCACATCAACGTGCGAACGGCGAACCTCGCGGGGCTCGTCCAATTTTACACGGAGGTGCTCGGCATGTCCGAAGGCGAGCGGCCGCCGCTGGGCTTCTCCGGGGCCTGGCTGTATGCCGGAGGCGCGCCCGTCATTCATCTCGTGGAGGTCGCGGAGCCGCCGAAGCCAGAGGGCGCGCTACGGCTCGAGCACTTCGCGTTCGCGGCGACCGGCCTCGCGGAGCTCATCACTCGCCTCCACGCGCAAGGGGTGGACTTTCGAGAGAGTCGCCAGCCCGGCACCGGCAACGTCATCATCAATATGCATGACCCGGACGGCAACCGGCTGCACCTGGACTTTCCGGCTACCGAAGCCGGCTGAGCGTCACCACTCGATGCCGAGGCGCCGCACGAGGCCTTGCCCGTCTCGGGAGTCCGCCACGTAGGCGACGTTGCCGCGCAGCACCGGCGCGACCGCCGCCGCGCTGGGCGAGCCCAGGCCGAGCAAGCGCACCGGCCGCGGCGTCGAGCTCGGCCGCCACTCGAAGCCGTAGAGCTCGCCGCGGCCCTCCGACTCGACGCTCGCCAGCACTCGGCAGCCTGCGTCGCGGCACTCCAATCCAAGACCGCGCGCCGCGCCGGCCTCCAGAGGAACGACCGTGACCGAGCCGCTCACGTCGCCGTCTTCACCGACCGTCGCCAGCCGCACGCTGGAGGGGGCGCCCTCCGTGCCCTCTTCCAGCCAGGCCAGCACGGTGGTGGACCCGAGCGCGCTGACCCGCGCTGCAAACGAGTGCGGGCGAGTGCTCGTCAGCTGGTGCTCGGTGCCTTCCCGCGAGCCGTCCGCCTTCAAGAAAGCGCCGTAAATGTCGGCCCAGCCGGGCTCCTCCGCGCCGCGCGCGTCCGCCCACACCGCGTAGGGTTTGCCGGAGAGCTTCGTGAGGAGCAGGTCCGACGCCGCGCCCTCCGCCGTCGTCAGCCGCTGCTCCGCGCCGGCGCGCTCCAGCGCGCGGCTCACGCGCTGGGCGTAAACCTCCGCGTCACCGGTGCGCTCGTCCACCCAAGAAACTAGGTAGCCGCCTTCCACCGTGAGCGCGGCCACGTCACTCACGTCCCCGGTCTTGTGCGTGAGCATGCGCTGCTGGCCGCGCTTGCCGTCCGCGCCCAGAGCGGTGAGAAATACCTGAGGCTGCCCCTTATCCAGGCCCGTCCACGCGGCGAGCGATTCGGCGAAGCTCAAGCCGCCGAGCGAGTGGGCGCGGAGCGAGATCACCTGCTCGGAAGCCAGCGGCTTGCTGCTGTCCCCAGCGAACGCGCGCAGCGCGACGCGCGCGCGGAGCGGCTCGAGCCGGCCATCTTCCGCCGGCTTGGTCAGCTTTTGCCAAGGCGTGGTCGGATCGAAATCCGTCACGTAGCCGACGTAGCGACTTTCGCCCACGGAGGCGACGGAGATGTGCGACAGCGCGGCGGGAGCTCGCACCAAGATCTCGCTGGAGGCGACCCGTGGACGCGCCAGCGGCTCCGACTCTTCCGCTGCCGCGCGATATGGAGACTCGCGGAAGGGCAGCGGCACCGCGTAGAGCGCGGCGGGGCTGCGGCTCGGGGCGGCGAGCGCAAAGCAGCCCGAAGCGCGGCACGTGAGCCCCCAGCCCAGATCCGCCGCGCGGCCGCCCAAGGCGTCCAACAGGAGCGGCTCGGAGGTCTGCAGCTTGAGCTCGGGCGAGAGCGCCACGAAAGTCGGCACCGCGACCCTGCCCTCACAGCTGTCCTCCACCCCGCACGCGGGCGCGAGCGTGAGCGCGGCCAGGCCGCCGGCGTGAGCCGCGAGCTCCGGCGCGCTGCCATCCACCCGCGAAAAGAGCAGCCGCGCGTGGGCGCCGCTGCCTTTGCCCGCGCTGTCCAGCGCGGAGATCTCGAAGAACCGAGCGCCTTCCGGACGCTCCGCCAAGTTCTCCCAGACCAAGAACGCGGCGGCGCGCGGCGAAGCGCCCGGCACGAGCGCCAGCACGGCTTGCTCGCCGAGCGCCGGCACCGCAGCGGCGGCGGCGGCGCGTACGGCGCCGGACGCCTCCACCACCGCGGTCATCGCGCGGGGCTCCACTTGCTCGCGGTCCGACCACGCCAGCACGAACGCGTCCGACGTCCCCACCAGGTCCAGGTCCAGCGCGGCGCGTCCTCCGAGCTCCACCGTTTTTTCCGGCTTGCCACTGGGACCGAGCAGGTCCAGCGCGACCGCGCCGCTGATGCAGCCGGTCGGCCCCGGGCGAACGCTGGCGACCGCGGCTCGCCCGGCCGCGTTCGTCGCCTGCCAAACGCAAGCCTTGGAGGTGACGAGCACGGGCGCAGCTTTGCCGTCCACCGTGGCGGGGAGCGCGTACACGCTCGCCGGGTCGCCCGCCTTTGCCGCCGCCGCTTGCTCCGCCCAGAGCAGCAGCGGCTGGGCACCGGAGTGGACGAAGCCGACCCACAGCACCCGAGCGCTGCGCTCGGCGAGCGTCGTCGGTCCCCACACCGCGGCGCCGTCCGCGCGCAGTGCGGTCAAGTCTATCGAGGTGTTTTTGGCGCCGCGCCGCGTCGTCACGACCGCGAAGCGCGGCGCCCCCGGCATTCGAGCCGAAGCCTCGCCGAAGCCTCGCACGAGCACCAGGTCCAGCTCCGCCGCCAGCGAAGCGACGCGCTGCGCGGCCGCCGGGACTCCCTTTGCGTCGATGGGCGCGACCAGCAGCTTGCGCGCGTCCCCCGCCGCCTCGGCCCAAACTGCGACCGACGCGTCTCCGTCGCGGCCGACGTAGGGGCCGATGACGTCTGTCACTTCTGCGAAGCGATGAGCCGCGAGTGGCGGCTGGGACTTCGTGGCGCCGCGCTTGGCGCGGTCCAGCGTCACGGATGGACGATCGAGCGGAGATGTCGTTGGCAGCGGGCCACCACAGCTGAGCGCGATGGCGGCCGAGCAGCCTGTCGAGAGTAGCGAGCGGCTCCGCACCGCGGCAGCCTAGCACTGTTGTAGGCTGCCAGTCGTGAGTCTGGCAGAGCGTCTTGGCCTAGCGATCTTCGCGCTGACCGTGGGCGTGCTGCTGGCGCTCGGGCTCGGCGTCCGAGAAGCGTGGCGCGTCGCGGAAGAGCGCAGCTTCGAAGCCGCTTTCACGCAAGCGCTGGTGCCGCTCGGAGACCAGCTGGCCGGCGAGATCACTCAACTGCCGGAGCTCGTGCGGCCGCTCTGCCAGGACGACCCACTGCTGGACAGCGCGCTGGTCGGCTTGGTCTCCGACGATTTGGCAGCGCGCCGCCTGCCGATCAGCCTGCGCGTGCCCAAATTGGCAAAAGCGCTGAACCTCACCGAGCTCACGGTGCTCACTTCATCCGGCGAAATCTTGGGCTCGACCTCGCCGGGCCGGGTCGGTCAGAAGAGCGCGGAGCTCGTGACCCGCGTGGCCAAAGCACCGCCGACCGCGAAGCTGGAGGGCGAGGGCAAGAACCTCACGATTTCGGCCGCGTGCGTCAAGCGCGACGAGCAGCGTACCAAGCTGTGGGTCGGCGTGCTCGCCACGCGGAATCTGGACGCAGTGCTGTCGCGGATCGGAAAGAGCTCCGGGGTGGAGCTGTCCCTGGAGGCGCCACCGCTCTCCAAGGAGCGACTGCAGCGCACGCTCTCGCTGGGTGAAAAAACGGGTATCTCGATCACCGCCGCGCGCTCACGCCGCGCGCTCCTGTCCACGGTGGAGCAGCTGGACCTCACCGTGCTGCTCATCGGCAGCGCTACCCTCGCCTCCGCCCTCCTCATCACCGTGCTGCTCTCACGTGGGCTGGCCAAGCCGGTGCGCGCGCTCGCCGAGCAGGCGCAGCGAGTGATTCACGGCGACCCGCAGCCGGTGGTCGCCACCGGCGCGAGAGAGCTGGTCGAAGCCGCGGAGGCGTTCAATCGCGCCATCGCGGACCTGGTCGCCCTGCGCAAGCGCCTCGCGGTTACCGAGCGCATCGCGGCCCGGCGCGAGATCGCCCGGCGGGTGGCGCACGAAATCAAAAATCCACTGTTGCCCATCCGCGCTTCGGTGGAGACTCTGCGCCGGCTGCGCGCCCGACAAGACCCTGCCTTCGACGAGTACTTCGACGAGGCCACGCGCACCGTGCTGGACGAGGTCGCGCGGATCAGCAACATCGTGAGCGAGTTCACGCGGTTCGCACGCCTGCCGGCGCCGCAGCCGGCGGCGTTCGACGTGGAGGAAGCGGTGCGCGCGGTCGTGCAGCTGCACGGCAGCTCCGGCGCTCCCCTCTACCTCCGCGCGGACTCGGTCCCGGAGCTCGTGGCCGACAAAGACCAGGTCGTGCAGGTGGTGACCAATCTCGTCCAAAATGCGCAGCAAGCCTTGGCGGATCGCCCCGGGGGGCGGGTGGAGGTGCGGCTCACGCGCGAACAGGACAAACTGGTGCTCGCCGTCACCGACAACGGCCCCGGTATCGCACCCGAGATGCGCGGCAGGTTGTTCGAGCCCTACGCCACCACCAAGGCGGAAGGCACCGGCCTCGGGCTCGCCATCGTCGAGCGCATCGTGGTGGAGCACGGGGGCGAGATCACCGCCGGCGACGCACCCGGGGGTGGCGCCAGCTTCGTCGTCAAGTTGCCGCTGTCCGGCCCAACCTTGCTGCCGGAGGCCCCGCGCGAAAGCGCGTTCGAGCCGTAAACGGGCAAGGCCCCGCCCCTTATTGAACCAGCCTGCCCCGCCCTCCGCATGCGGGCGCCAAGCCGGCCAAGACAACCGAAAAAAACTATGCTTTCGTCATGGGCTCAGTCTTTCAACGCTCAGGGTCGAGCCGTATGAACCGCGTGTCTCAACGTCATCTTTTGGCAGTCGGCGTCCTCGCTCTGGTCGCGCTCGTGGTGGTGCTCATCTTGGGCGTCGAGCAGAAGACGATCGTTGCCGCCCTTCTCTACTGCCTCATCGCCAGCTACCTGGTGCTCACGGCCGGTGGGGACGGCAACACCACCGAGCTGGTGGAGGGCATCTCCAGCGCCGTGCGCCGCATGTTGGACGGCCGCAAGCCGGAACCCCCTCGCGAGGCCCCGCCGGCCCTGGTGCGCTTGTACGAGGAGCTGTCGGACGCTCACGACGCGCTGAAGCAAGCGCGCGAGGGCGGCGTGGACAAAGAAGAGCTGTCGGAAGCAGCCGGTAACCTCAGCGCCGCGCTCCGCTCTTTGACCGACGGCGTCGCGCAGCAGCTGAACGCCAGCGACGAGACCGCCCGCTACATCAAGGAGATGACCAGCTCGCAGCGCGAGATCGCGGAGCACGTCGAGGTGCTCGCTACCTCCGCCGAGGAGTCCAGCTCCAGCGTCATCCAGATGACCGCCACCAACGAGCAGGTGGCCGGCAACATCGCAGACCTGGCGACGAGCGTCCGGGAGACGGTCGCCTCCATCGAGGAGATGGCGTACTCCATCAAAGAGGTCGCCAAGAACGTCGACGCGCTCTCGCTCACGGCCGAAGAGACCAGCTCCAGCATGAACGAGATGGACGTCTCGATCGACCAGGTGCAGTCGAACGCGAACGAGACCGCGCGCCTCTCCGAAGAGGTGGCGCAGGACGCCGAGCGCGGCGCCGAGGCCATCCTCAAGACCATTGGCGAGATCTACCGCATCAAAGAGAGCAGCCAGGAAGCGGTCGCGGTGATCAGCAACCTAGGCTCGCGCATCGACGCGATCGGCCAGATCCTGAACGTCATCGACGACGTTGCGGAGCAAACCAACCTGCTCGCGCTGAACGCGGCCATCATCGCCGCCCAGGCCGGCGAGCACGGCAAAGGCTTCGCGGTCGTGGCCGACGAGATCAAGGACCTCGCCGAGCGCGCGGGCGCCAGCACCAAAGAGATCGCCGACCTCATCAAGACGATTCAGAGCGAATCCAAGAACGCCATCCTCGCGGTGGAGCGCGGCGCTCAAAACGTCGACCGCGGCGTGGAGGTCTCCAACGAAGCCGAGCGCGCGCTCAAGAAGATCCTGGAGTCTTCGCAGAAGAGCACCAACATGGTGCGCGCGATCGCCCGCGCCACCGTGGAGCAGGCGAAGGGCAGCAAGCAGGTCACGGACGCGATCGGGCGCATCGCCGCTACCGTGCAGCAAATCGCCGCCGCCACCGCCCAGCAAGCGCGCGGCTCCGAGCTCATCATGAAGAGCGGCGAGAAGATGCGCACCATCTCCCAGCAGGTGGAGCGCTCGAGCCAGGAGCAATCCCGCGGCAGCCGCCAGATCACCCAGGCCATGGAGAGCATCAACAGCCTGGCCGGTCACCTCAACTCCGCGCAGCGCACCCAAACCCGCGGGTCCGAGCGTGCGCTCAGCGCGGCCATGCAGATCGAAGAAGCGGCACGCAAGCAGGACGGCGCGCTGCGCGAAATCACCGGGCATACGGACCGCGTGCGTCGCTCCGTCGGCAGCTGAGCGCGCCGCCTCTCGGGGTGCTGACGTCCGCGCCGCCGGGTGTGTGCCAAGTGTGTCAGCGGCCCGACCCGCCTGCCGCGGAAATGGGCCTTTTTCGTGGGCTCTCGGTGGCACGAAAGCTGCTGACCTCGCTGGTATGAAGCGCATCCTCGGGTTACTCGGCGGCGCCGCGCTGTGCGCGCACTCAGCGGCTGCGCTGGCCTGCGGCGCGACGAATGAACCGTTCTACGTGCGGAGCGAGCAGGGCCCGACCGGCGGAGACGTGCCTCTCAACGCGCCGCTCGTCGTGGAGCTCACGGAGAGCACGGACGGTCCTGCCGAGCCCCACCTGAGCCCACGGCTCACGCTGGTCATTCAAGGCAGCGGCGAAGCGGTCGAGCTCGGGCCCGCGGGCAGCGCTCCTCACCTGATGTGGGTACCGGTCGAATCGCTCTCCCCGAGCACGACTTACGAGGCTCGGTTCAACTCCGGCTACGAGGGTGAGCCGGACCACTCGTGGGAATTCACGACCGGTCGGGAGCGCCAGGCGCCCCTCTCACTCGAGGGCAAGCTCGAGGTGACCTTGGAGACGGCCATGGAGCCATCCATCGTGTGCCCTCCCAACCGGTGCGTTTGCAACGTCAACGACTGCCTCGCTGCCTGCCGGAGCGGAGCTCCCACCCCCGTCACGCGGGCCCGAGTGAAGCTGCCGCGGGCGCTGAGCGGCTTTGGGCGCCGCGCCGCAACCGTGTGGCTCACCGACGGTACGCCCTACGATTTTGCGGAGTCGACCAAAGGCGGGCCGGACTCCGAGCCTCACGAGGTTTCGCTCGGCGAATACGCCACCTTCGACGACGACGGCAATGCTCAAGACGTGCGAATTACGGTGCCCGAGGAAGCGGCGCCGTACCGCCCTTGCTTCGCGCTTCGGGTGAGCGACGACCGAGGCGATTCGGTCGAAGACTCGCTGTGTCTGAGCGAAGCTTTTCCCCTCGCCGACGAGCCGGCGCCCGCCACCGGGCAAGAGGAGGCACAGGAGCCATCCACCACCAGCTCCGCTTGCAGCTTCGGAATTGCGAGCTCGCCCAGCTCGCAGGTGGCGCTCGCTCTGCTCGGCCTGCTCACGCTCGTCCGGCGCCGTCGGTAGAGGCGCAGGCGCCGCGCCGCTCTTCAGGAACGAGCCGAACCGCGACTCACGGGCTCGAGCCGCAGCGCCCCGTACCCGGCGTGCGCGCGATGACTTGGTAGTCGCCCACGTCGATGTCGAAGGGCACGGTCACGCGGCCCTCGAGCGCGCCGCTTTCGTCGGTCGGGAACGCGCCGAGCCAGGTCTCCGCCCCCGCGCTATCACGCAAGCTGACGTCCACGCGCGAGAACAGGCAGGGCTCGCCCCCGGCCTCGACGCTGCCTTTGAGATGCACGACGCCTCCGCGCACGCTGGACCCTTGCTGCAACTTCAGCTGGACGGTCGCGTGGGGTCGATCATCCCCGGCTGCCGAGAGCGGTGCGGGGTCCGCGCCGGCGCTGGCGCTCGGCGACGGCGGGGGGGCGGCGCTGGCGGCGGCGCCCGGAGCCGAGCTCGCAGAAGCGGAGCCGGCCGGAGCGGCGCCGGACGGCGGCCCACCCTCCAGCGTTTCCGACAGCATGCCCTGGCCGGACTCCGAGCCATCCGGCCAGGTGAAGGAGTCCGGAGGGGGACGGTAGAGGTGGTCGGCCGCGCGCGGATCCAGCTCCATGCGCCCCGCCGCTCCGCCCAGGTCGATGCGATGAAAGCGAACGCCGTCGTACACCTCCACCCAAGCGTGGGCTTCGTTTCGGACCATGCGCGTCGGGATACCGAGGCCCAGCGCGGTGACCATGAACGCGTACGCTCGGTGCCGGCACACTCCCTTTCGCGAAAGTGACAGCTCCACGTACAGCTGCGCGCCGCGCGTGGCCTTGGGGGTCGCCTCGGAAGGGCCGAAGCTACGAAAGTAGCCGACGAGCGCGGCCGTTACCTGGCGCGGCGACTGACGCTGCGACACGCCGATTTCCCGGGCGATGTCCAGCGCAGCGCCGCGAACCGCCGGCGGCAGCGGCGGCAGCTTCTGCAGCAGCTCCCCCCAGGTGGCGTCGGCGAGCTCCGTACCGAAGGCGGCGCGGGGCGCGGCCAGCTGCATGATGAGCCGCACGCGGCGACGCGCGTCGCCCACCATGAACCAATTGTCAGCGCGGTCACGCTCGAGCGTGAACGGTACCTCGGGATCCGTGCGCGCCACGAGCGCGCGGGAGCCCGGCGCGACGCTGGGGATCCGCACTGGCATGCCCGGCGCTACGTCCACGAACAAATCCGCGTAAAATTGGTCGTCCGCCGGCCCCGGCTTGCCGCCAATCTCGAGCTTGCTCAGCGACTTGTCGAACACGGTGAGCTCGAAGCTCTCGTCCACCGAATCGTACGCGTAGAGCCGCTTGAAGGGCGCGACGGCAGGGGTGAACGGCTCGTCGTACGCGACCGAGTCCGGCCGCGTCGTGTCGCGATCCACACGGAAGCTCGCGTCGATGCTGTCCGGCGTCGCGTTGCCGCCGTACGCGTGCTCGCCCTTCGGCTTGCGCCCGGTGGACTCCGGCGCGGGCACCACGCCGCTCGGCGTGTCCAGCGCGGCCGGCATCGCGCCGTCTTGGGTCGTGGCGGAGAACGCGACGTCCTCCGCGGGGTTGGGCTCGATGTACTCGTGCAGCATCGGCGTTTGCGCGAGCGCGGTCACGGTCACGCTCCACAGCGCAACCGACAGCCAACGCAGAGGGCGACGACGGAGCATCGAAGGTTCGGCGAGCCTAGCACGAGGCTACGGCGGCACCCGCCAGCTCCCGTCTACCCAGACGTAGCGCACCGCCTCCCAGTGCCAGTAGCCGCAGGACCAGACCGCGTTCGGCGCCGGCGGCTTGCCCTTGGGCTCACAAGGCTCGTCCGTCGGCCGCTCCCGAGCTTCCGCCGAAGAAATCCGCTGCTCGCGCTGCGTCGCGCAGCCAGCCGCTACCGCGGCGCCCGTGGCGAAGAGCAACAGGAATACCGACGGCCGGAGCATCGCGCCACGGCGACTATGGCAGCTTTCGAGCGCCGTGTCTTTCCGGGCGAGAACCACTATCCTTCGCTCTGCCGATGACCACGCTCGAAGCTCAGCTCGACTCGCTCCCCGCCGACGTGAAGAAGCTCCTCACCGACTTCGGCTTCAACGCCGCGCGCCTCGTCTCGCTCGCCAAGCCGCTCCAAACTGGCGTGGCGGCGGACAACCTCGTGAAGGGCAAGATCACGCCTCCCACCCTGGAGGACGTGGTGCAGCTCCCGCCCGAAGGCAGCGCAGAGCACACGCGCCTCACGGAGCTCGGGCAGGCCGCGCTCGCCCGCGGCGAGTACGCGCTCGTCGTGCTCGCGGGCGGCATGGCAACGCGCATGGGCGGCGTCGTGAAAGCCCTCGTGGACGCGGTGCCCGGTAAGTCTTTCTTGGATCTGCGCCTCCGCGAGGTGGAAGTCATCCGCGAGCGCTACGGCAAGCAGCCTCCGCTTTGGCTGATGACGAGCGCCTCCACCGACGAAAAAATCAAAGCCGCGCTGGGCGATCGCCGCCGCGGCGACGAGGTCGCCACGTTCGTCCAGGAGCTCTCGTTGCGACTCACCCCGAAGGGTGACCTCTTCCTGGGTGCGGACGGGCGCCCCAGCGAGCACGCGCCGGGCCATGGGGACTTGCCGGACGCGCTGAAGCGAAGCGGCTTGCTCGAGCGCTTCGTCGCGCAGGGCGGCAAAACCCTGATGATGACGAACGTCGACAACCTGGGCGGCACGCTGGACCCTGCCGTCCTCGGCTTTCATCTCTCCCACGGGCTGCCCGTCACCTCCGAGGTGGTCGACAAGCTGGGCTCGGATCGCGGCGGCATCCCCGTCCGCGTGGACGACAAGCCCTGCGTGCTGGAGGAGTTCCGCATCCCGCCCAGCTTCGACCCGGCGAGCGTGCGCGTCTTCAACACCAACGTGTTCCACTTCGACGCCAAGGCCCTGCTGGAGCTGGACATGCCGTGGACCTTCTTCACCGTGACCAAAAAGGTCGAAGGCCAGCCCGTCATTCAATTCGAGCGGCTGATCAACGAAGTTACCTCGGCCCTGCCCACCAAGTACCTGCACCTGCCGCGCACCGGCAATCACTCGCGCTTTCTCCCCGTCAAAGACAACGAAGAGCTCGCCGCCCGCGTCCCGGAGATTCAGGCCATCGCGAAGTCGCACGGCTGGCTCTCGAGCGAGTAGACACTGGCGGGGGCGCGGTGAGAGCCGGCCCCCTTCAGTCCTCGATGCGCTCGTGCGCGTCTGCCTCCCCCGCGTTTCCAATAGGCAGCGGCCTTGGTCCAGGCCGCCGGGTGCTGGCGCTCCTTCACGATGTGGTCGCGCAGCGCGCGAGCGAGACCGCTTTCGCCGGCTATCCAAACGAGCCCGTCACCGGGCGGGAACGTGAGCCTGGCCACCGCATCCACGAGCAACCGCGCGTCTCCTTCCGCTCGACCGCGGTGGAGCCAAAGCGGCGACCACTGGGCACGGGTCTCGAAGCGCTGCTCGTCTTCCGTGGCGTGTACGGCCACGATGGTCGTCACCGGCACCCCGGGTCGCAGCTCTTCCACGCGCCGGCCGATCGCCGGCAGCGCCGACTCGTCGCCGACGAGCAAGTACCAGTCGAAATCGTCGGGGATGACGAGCGAGCCGCGCGGCCCTGCCACCTCCAGCCGCGCCCCGACGCGCGCCTCGCGTGCCCACGAGGAGGCTGGCCCTTGCTCATGGAGCGCAAAGTCCACCACCAAGGTGCGCCGAGCGGCGTCGAAGGAGCGCGGCGTGAAGTCACGCATCACGGTTCGAGGGCCGTCGGCAAAGAATAGCTTCACGTGATCGTCGGGCGCGTCGCTCAGGAAGTCGTGCAGCTCCGGGGAGCCGAAGGAGACGCGAGTCATGCGCGGCGAGAGCGCCTCCAAGCGCGTGACCTCGAGACCACGGCGCCGAATTTCGCGTCGCACGCGGCGCACTTCGTGCCGAGTCACTTCGCGTCCTTGGCCGGCACGTCCAGCCGCTCGATGCGCTTGGCGGCTTCATCGATGATCTCGGCCACGTCCAGCAGCGCTCGTTTGTCTGCTCCGCTCGAGAGCCGGTCGTGCAGCACCGCTTTGAGGTTCTGCAAGGCTCGCCAAACTGGCCCGGATTCGAACCAGTTGTTCTCCGCGCCCAGTTGCTTCAGACGTTCGAGCGCGAGCTCGGCTTCCGCGCGATGTTCGTTCAAGTGCGCTCGCCCCGCCTCCGTGAGCGCGAACTGTTGCTTGGCGCCTTCCGAAGCGATGGCTTCCACGTAGCCGAGGTCTTGGAGGAGCGTGAGGGTGGGGTAGATCACGCCTGGGCTCGGCGCGTAGACACCGCCCGTGTGCGACTCCAACTCGCGGATGAAGTCGTAACCGTGCCGGGGGTGATCTTCGAGTAGCCGCAGCAGCACGAGCTTCAGCTCGCCCGCCTCGAACATGCGCCGCCGGCCGCCGCCGCGGCCGCCTCGCTCGCCGAAGATCCCCCCGTGCCCGTGGCCATGACCGTGACCCGGGCCATGGCCGTGCCCATGACCTGGCCCGTGACCGTGACCCGGGAAGCCGCGCCCTCCGCCAAAACCCCGCGCCGGCCAGCCGTGCGCCACCATACGTCCCAATCGCTCTAGGTCATATCTCATAGTTCTGAGATATATCTTAGAAAGTCTGAACGTCAACGGGTCGGCGGCGGCGAGCATCGACCTGCAGACACTCCAAAGTTTCGCAATCACTCAACAATCCTGAACACAGGTTTCTTCGTTGACGGTACTTTCCCCGGCCGACCGGGCCTCGGTGACGCCTGATCGACTCGACCGCAGGTTGGACCGGTCGCCCCCGGCCCGGCCGCAACGAGGGCGCTCCCGCTACGGCTGGCTTCGAAGGCGAGCGACGCCTAGGGGAAGGGCTGCGGCCTCGGCCGCGACCTGGAGGGCGACTCACGCGCGCTTCGCTCAGCCAGCACATGACGAACCGCCGCCGCGCGGGCGCGGGCGCGGGCGCGGGCGCGGGCGCGGGCGCGGGCGCGGGCGCGGGCGCGGCGAGGAGAAGCGTCAAGAGGGCAGCACGCGGCGTTGGGAAACCGCGAGGAGGCGAGGCATGTCTCCGCGGCGCGGAGCCCAAGGAAATGCGAGGTGACTACTGCGCGGGGTCTCGCTCCGGGGCGGAGGCGTGGCGGTTCACACCGCTGGACCGGCCGGTGGGTGGCTCGCTTCGCCGAGCGGTGCCGCGTTCCAGGCAGATGCGCGCGTGCTGCAGGCCGGGGCGTTTCACGAATGACATGCCGTACGCATTCTTTGCGGAGAAAGCGACTGACGCCTGCGAAGAGTGAGCATCTCGCTGCGTCGTGAGCTAATATGTAGCCGCCTCGCAGCCCGCTTCGCGCTCGGCCATCGAGAACAGCGGTTGAAATTTGCGCCAGGTGTGAGCCACAGAAAGGGCCGTGATGTCAGAAATAGCCGAGTCCGAGTTTCCTGCGCTCTTCGCGCACGGCACCCGTAAAGATTGGGGAGTGGGCGTGCTCTCCGGGGTGCGCGACGGAAAGCGCACGTACCTGTTCGAGGGCGGCGAAGAGCGAATCATGGGCGGCGGCGCGCTGGACATGATGCGAAAGATCTCCCCGCTGAGCGCGGAGCAGCAGAGCACGCTCGCGCGGCTGACCGCACTGGTCGCCAAGCGTCATGGCTTGCCGGATCCGTCCAAGGCCGCCGGGCAGATGCTGCTCGAGCAGCTCGCCGGTATGCGCACCTCGTTCCCCAAGGGGTTCACGGACCCGGCGTGGCAGAGCGAGCGGCGGGCCGCCACCGTGCGCGGCGCGGTTCAAGCTGCGGCCAAGGAGCAGCTGTCCATGCAGGCGCTGGACGCGTTGCTCAAAGCGCAGCAGTTCGACGCGCTGTGGGCCACCGTCACGAAGGTGCTCGGGTCGACCGGTTGGGTCGTCGCCGATCAGCTGAAGCCGGTGCCCACGCTCGGGCTGGGGCTGTTGGCGGGCGCGGTGCGCGAGCTGCTTTACGGGAGCGCCACGCTGGAGCAGCGCGTGGATCGCTTCACCGTCGCTTACGAAACTTCGTTTCACCGCCCGCCGAAGTGGGAGACGGTCACCGCCATCCTCGCCATCGTCTTCCCGGACGACTACGTGCTGGTAGAGCTGGCCTCGTTCCGCAAGCAGCTGAAGGCGCTGGGCTCGAGCGGCTCGCTGCCGCAGCGGCCGACGGGCGCTGGCTACTCCCGCTGCGTCAACACCGCCCGCATCGTCGCCGGCAAGCTGACCGAGCACGGCGAAGTCCCGGCGGACCTGCTGGATGTGCATGATTTCATCCGTCACACGCTCAAGCCCGCGCCGATTGCTCGCCGCGCCAAGCCGGCCGCCAAGGCCGCGCCGAAGAAGAAGGCCAGCAAGCGTGCGGAGTCTGAAGAGACGTCGGAAGAGTCGATGAGCGAAGCCGACTGAACGAGGCGGCGAGCGGCGGTGCTCAGCCGCCGCTCGCTCCGTTCTGCGCAGCGGTACCGAAGGACGCTACGGTAGCTTCTGCGAGTCAGGCCGCGCCGCGGCAGCCCCCGCTTCCTTCTGAGCTTCGTGCTCGGCCCAGAACGCGGCTGCGTCCGCCTGAGTCCAGGGGGCCAGCTCGAGCTCGCTGAGCGCTCGCAAGAGCTGAGCGGCGCTCGCGAAGCGGTCGTCGGGATTTTTCGCGAGGCAGCGCCACACGATGCGCTCGAGCTCCGGCGAGGTGTCTCCTACGCCGCGCCCGAGCAGTGGCGACGGCATGCGCGTGAGGTGGAGGGTGGCGATGGCGGCGTCGGTCTTGGCCGTGAAAGGCTCATGGCCGCTGAGCAGATAGTAGGCAACGCAGCCGAGCGCGTACAGATCCGCACGTGGCCCCGATTGGGAGCTGGCGAACGCTTCCGGCGCCATGTAGCGCGGCGTGCCGAGCAGAGCGCCTTGCTTGGAGAGGCCCCGGGCTCCGCCGCGAGTGACGCGAACGAGGCCGAAATCCAGCACCTTGACGAAGTCGAAGAGGCCGCCGTGAACGCCGAGCATCAAGTTAGTCGGCTTCACGTCGCGGTGGACGAGACCGAGGCCATGCGCCTCGGAGAGCGCGCCGCAAGCTTGGACGAGCAAGTGACGAACGCGAGCGGCAGGCTGCGCGCCGTGGCGCTGCACGAGCTCGTCCCAAGTGATGCCGTGGACGTACTCCATCGCGTAGTAGAAGTCGCCGCTTTGGGTGCGACCGTAGTCGAACACGACGACGGTGTTGGGGTGCCGGAGCTCGCTGGTGGTTTTGGCTTCGAGATCGAAGCGGTGCAGCTGCTCTGGCGAGGCTTGTTCCTGAGCGATGACCTTGATGGCGGTCCGGCGCCGCAGGAGCCGGTGCTGCGCTTCGAACACGCGGCCCATGCCGCCGCCGCCAATCTCTCGGAGCAGCGAATAGGGGCCGAGCGCCTCCAGAGCGTGGAAGCGCTGCCGCGATTTGCGCAGCGAGCTGCCGAGCCCGATCAGCACCGCCACGAGCAGCGTTCCCACGCCGCCGAGCGCGAGGTGGCTCCCGGCGGAGGCGAAGAAGGAGGGGGCCGCGCGCGACGTGATCATGGCCCAGTTTCGGCCCGCGAAGCGTATTTCTTCCTCGAATTGGAAGCGCTCGGCGGCGCTGGAGCTCGGACCGAGAGCGCCGAACAAGAGCGCTTCCGACGCGGGGAGCTCGCGATCGCGATCGACGAGCGCGACGGTGGTTTGCTGCAGGTGAGTGCCGGAGAGCGCGCTGCTCATCAGCGGAGCGAGGCGGTACAGGGCCACCGCGAAGCCGACGACCTGCCGCTGCCGCTCGGCTTCGGTCGGTGGGACCCCCGCGCCGGTGAAGAGCGGATGGTAGACGGCGACCGAGTAGGTGCCCTCGGGGTCCTCCACGAGGCGAAACTTACCGGTGACGAGCGGGGTGCCGGCGCGCGTGGCCGCTGCAATCTGCTCGCGACGAAGTGGATCGAACGTGATGTCCAGCCCGTGCAGCTGAGCTTGGTACGGGGCCAGGCGGGTGAGCACCACGTGACGCTCGCGCAGCGGGGACCGCTCCATCCGAAGCGGAAGAGAGCGGGAGGGCTCCTGAAACGAGAAGGGCCGGCCGAGGCGGCTGCTCACGCGGCGCTCGAAGTCTTCGCGGTGCTCACCGCGAACGACGTCGAACAGCTCGAGCGCGGCGAGGCTCGGGTAGCGCGACAAGAGCTGCTGGGCGAACAGCTCGAAGCGGCGCTGATCGACGTCCGGCAAGGCGCAGCCCAGCGCGTGGATGCCGTAGAGCGCTTCCAGCGGGGCCCTGAAGCTCTGCGCCACGTGCTCGGCGGCGGCCGTCGACCGCTCTCGAAAGTCCCGTTGCGCGGCGTCGCGGGCGCGGCTGGCAGCGAGCCCGGCCCACGCCGCCGTGCCGGTAAAGCCGAGGAGCAAGCTCAACCACACCGCGCGGTTGCCCAGGCTCTCGCGCAGGAACGCGCGCGTCGAGTCGAAGCGCGAGGGCGCGCGGGCGGCCGAGATGGCGACTTGCTCCACCGATTCCAAAGCAGGCGATTTTACCCGAGGCCCGCGAACTCGGAAATCGCTTCTTCAACCTGTAGTAAGGTGGCGGGGGTGACAGAGGGAAGGACCACCAGCTCGCTCTTCGAAGCCACGCGGCTCGGGTTATCACGCCTGGCCTTGAACGACGCGGATGGTCTCAGCCGCGCCCTGGAGCGCGCCTGTCAGAGCAGCGCGGAGGCGCTCGGCGTGGAGCGCGTGGGGGTCTGGTTCATCGCCACCAGCGGCGACGAGCTCCGCTGCGCGGCTCTCTACGAGCTCTCCAAACAGCAAAGCTCGTCCGGCGCGGTGCTTTCGCTGGCGCAGCTACCGGGCTACCTGCAGGCGCTGGAGGCGCACCGGGTGATGCAAACTGCGGGCGCCGGTGACGCGAGCCAGAGCGAGTCGCTTCGGCAGGCGTACTTGGCCCCGCTGGACATACGGGCCACGCTGGAGGCGCCGGTGTTTCGGCTCGGTGAGGTCGTCGGCGTGGTGCGGCACGAGCACACTGGCTCGCCTCGGGAGTGGTCCTCGCGGGACCGGCACTTCGTGGCGGCGGTGGCGGACTTGGTGGCGGTGCTGCTCGAGCAAGCGACGCGGCTGGACGTGGAGGCCGCGCTGCGCGCTCAGCGCGAGCGGCTGGTCAAGGCGGAGAAGATGGAGGCGCTGACTCGGATGAGCGCGGGGGTGGCGCACGACTTCAACAACGTGCTCACCGCCATGCTCCTGCGGCTGGACTCGCTGCGTATCGAGCGGCCGCAAGACGCGGACCTGCTCCAGGTGCTGGGCGAGGTCACGGAGGCCGGTGAGCGAGGCGCGCGCCTGGTGCAGCAGCTGCTGACCTTCGCCAGAGCCAAGACGCCGGTGCCGCGGCCCGTGGATTTGTCGCGCACCCTGCGTGACCTGGAGCCGATGCTGCTCACGTTGACGCATGGGCACGCCAGCCTGCGCATCGAACGGCCGACAGTGCCCGCCCTGGTGAGCGCGGACCCTTCCCAGCTGGAGCAAGTGATCATGAACTTGGTCATCAACGCGCGCGACGCCAGCCGCAGCAAGCACGCCGGGCTGGAGGTGCTGGTCCGCCTTTGGCTCGAGCCGGACACCGCCTGCCTCACGGTGGTGGATCGCGGCGCCGGCATGGACGCCACGACCCGCGACCAGATCTTCGAGCCATTCTTCAGCACCAAGCAGAGCGGCTCGGGTCTAGGCCTGTCGACGGTGTACAGCATCGTGCAGCAGGCGGGCGGCGCCGTAACGGTCGAAAGCAGCGAGGGAAAGGGGTCCACGTTCTCGGTGCGCTTGCCTCGCATCCAGTGATAAGAATGCGAGGCCGTAATGATCAGAAGCACCGCCGCCTTCAGCCTCGGGCTCGCGTTCGCCCTCTCGCTCGCCTCCCCGGCGCGGGCGCAGTTTCCGACGGACCAGCCGACACGGCTGCCGGCGTTCGGAAAGAACGCGGTCAGTAACGACGATTCGAGCGCGCTGGTTCAAAACCCCGCCAACATCGCGTTCCTCCCCGCCAGCGAGCTGCGCTGGTCCAGCGTTTACTTGAATGAAGGCTCGCGCGCGGCTTGGCAGGGCCACGCGCTCGGCTTCGCGTTTCCCATCCCGTTCTTGAACGCATCCACCGGTTTGCGGGTGGACCTCATGGCGCCGCCCACCGGCGGGCCCGGCACGCTCTTCCGGAGCAGCGGCGTGTACCAGTGGATCACCTGGGGCCTCGCGATCAAAGCGAGCGACAGCTTCGGCCTCGGCATGTCCCTCCAGCGCTCGTACTCGGACATGCGCGAGGCGCACGGCCTGTTCGGCTGGTCCGTAGGCTTGACCAGCCGGCCTTCGGATTACTTCGGCATGGCGTTCGTCGCCCACGACATCAACGGGCCGAAGAACGACAGCGGCGGCGTGCTGAACCGCAGCTTCGACCTAGCACTCGCGGTGCGCCCGCTGCGCAGCCGCGCGCTGGAGGTGGGGCTATCGGGGAAAATTATCGACGCGCCGGACGCTTATTGGTCGCCCAGCGCCACCCTGGGGCTGGACATTCCGGAGCTGGGCCGGCTCCGCGGCAGCTTCGGCGTGGTGGATCCAGACGACGGCATCTCCAAGAGCGAGTGGCTCGCCAGCGCGAGCATGTCGTTTTATCTCAACGGCACCGCTGGCTCGATGGAGCTCGGCGCGGGGAGCATCTTCGGCGGCGCGCTCGGCCGTAACGTGAGCGGCAAAGCCCACGAGAATTTGACGACCGAGTTCGCCTTCAAAGGCTACCGCGAGCCGTCCGGCACCTCCACCCCCGGCTACGCGCTTCGTATTCGGCTGGAGAGCACGCCGAGCGTGCGCGAGCACACCGCGCTGCTCCGTCACCTCTGGCAAGTCGCGGAAGAAGAGGACTCGGTGAGCGCGGTCGTGCTGGAGCTGCGCACGGCGCCCGGCAGCTCCATCGCCCATGTGCAAGAGCTGCGTGACGCGGTGTACCTACTGCGCCAAGCCGGAAAAAAGGTGCTCTGCCATCTGGAGGATGCGGACGGCGCCTCCCTTTATCTGTGCTCGGCGGCGGATCGCATCTTGATCAACCCCGCCGGCGGCCTTCGCTTCGCGGGTCTGCGCGCACGTTATTTTTACTACGCCGGCTTGCTGGAAAAGCTCGGCATCAAGGCGGATTTCGTGCGCATCGGCGCGCACAAGAGCGCGCCAGAGGCGTTCACCCGTACCGGCGCTTCGGACACCGCGCGCGACGACAAGATCGACCTGCTGCAGCAGCACGAGAAGCAGCTCACTCTCGGCATCGCCCACGGGCGGAAGCTGACCGCGCAGCAGGTGCGTGAGCGCATCGCCAAGGGGCCGTTCGTCTCCATCGAGGCGAAGACGGCAGGCTTCGTGGACGGCTACGCCTTCGACGACGAGCTGGAGTCGCAGGCTTCGCTGCTCGTCGGGCACCCGGTGCGGCTCATCGACGACAAGCGCGGCCCCATCGCGGACCGCTTCAACGGCGCGACCCCCGGCATCGCCATCGTCTACGTGGACGGCGACATGGTCGACGGCCGCAGCCAAACCATCCCGTTTTTGGGGATGAAGCTCGCCGGCTCCTACACCATTGCGGAGTCGATCAAGAAGGCGCGCGAAAATCCGCTCGTGGGCGCGGTCGTGCTCCGCGTGGAGACCGGCGGCGGCTCCGCCATGGCCGCGGACGTCATTTGGCGCGAGCTGGAGCGAACCACGAAGGTGAAGCCCGTCATCGTGAGTATGGGCAGCGCGGCCGCGAGCGGCGGCTACTACATCTCCTCGCCCGCGACGCGCGTGTTCGCCAATCCGCTCACGATCACCGGCAGCATCGGCATCTTCTACGGCAAGGCGGACGTGTCCGAGCTGCTGCGAAAGCTGGGCGTGAGCGTAGAGGTGTACAAAACGGCGCCCCGCGCCGACGCGGAGTCCATCTTCCGGCCCTTCACGGACGAAGAGAAGGTGGAGCTGAAGCGCAAGGTCTGGCAGTTCTACGATGTCTTTCTGCAGCGCGTGGCCGATGGTCGGAAGCTCACCAAAGAGCAGGTGGACGCCGTTGGCCAGGGCCGTGTGTGGACCGGCGAGCAAGCCCTCCAGCACAAGCTGGTGGACGAGCTGGGCGGCCTCCGCCAAGCGCTCGCGGCCGCGCGCACCATGGCCGGTTTACCGGACCACGCGCCGATCCAAGAGCTGCCCCCTCCGGACACCTCGCTCATCGGTCGCATCCTCGGCATCGAGGGCGTCAGCGAAAACCTGCCTTCCCACTTGCAGGTGCTGCCGCCGGGCATGATGGACCTGGTGCGTGCGCTCGGCCCCTTCATCTTTCACCCTGCGGACAAGCCCCTCGCGCGCATGGAGCTGACTCGCGTTGAGTGACCTCCCCACGCTAGAAGCACAAGGCGCGCGCATCGATCTCCTCGGTCACCCGCTGCTCGCGCAGCTGGAGCTGCGAACGAGCGCGGAGCGGCTGGCCCTGCTCGGGGATTGGTCCGCCTTGTTCCGGTTGTTCGCCGGCGAAGCCGAGCTGAGCGCCGGTCGCCTGACCGTAGCCGGCGAGCCGGTGCCGCGCGGCGTGGAGCAGGGCAAGGTCGGCTTGATGCGGCTGGATCCCCAGCTGCCGGAGGCCTGGAGCGCCGAGCAGCTCCTCGCCACCAGCGCCGAGCTGTGCGGCCTGCCTGCCAAATCCGCCGCAAAGAACGCGTTTCAGGTGTTGGAACGGCTCGGCTTGGCGGAGCTGGCACCGCGCCGCATCGCGCACCTGCAGCTCGCCGAGCGCCGCGCGGTCCTCGTCGCACACGCGGTGCTGACGGACCCAGTCGTGCTCTGCCTGGAGGAGCCGCTCGCCGCGCTCGACACCCAAGGCGAGCTCGCCGTGGTCGCGGTCATCGAGCGCGCCAGCGCGGGCCGGCGCTTGCTCATCGCGGTGGGGGACCCGGGCGGCAGCGCGGCCACGCGGCGCCTCGTCCAGAGCTGCACTGAGCGCTTCGGCCTGGCCGCCGGCGTCGCCGTCCCCATCTCCGCAGAAACCTCCGCCCTCGCGCGGGTCACGGCCACCATCTGCAAGAACCACCAAGCCTTCGCGGCCGCTCTCGCCGCTCGCGGCCTCACTGCCCACCCCACCCACGAGGCCGGAGTGCTCGGCAGCCTCACCTCGCCTCTCGCCGGCCCCTGCTGGCGCTATTTGGTAGAGCTGCCGAGCGAAAGCACCGCGCCGATCTTGGACGCGGCCCTCGAGGCAGACGCTGGCCTCGTGGAGCTCATCCCGCTCTTCTCGTAGCTCCCTGCGCCTCCGCTGCGCCGCAGTGTAAGCCTTTGTATTCGCCGGGCTTTCGGAGGCATTCTCAAAGCGAGCCTTCAGAAACGAATGAGACGGCCGTCCTAGCAGAGCGCAGTGTCTACGATCATTGGGCTCATCGTCGTGTTCGGCTCGGTGCTTGGCGGCTTCGCCATGTCCGGTGGTGCCTTCGGCATCTTGATTCAGCCGAACGAGCTTATCGTGATCGGGGGCGCCACCGTCGGCACGGTCGTGATTTCGGCGCCGGGCAAGGTGCTGAGCCGTGTCATGGCGGCGTTCAAGAAGGGCTTCGGCAGCAGCGCTCCGGTCAAGCAGGATTACATGGACCTGCTGAAGCTGCTGTATCAAATTCTGGCGCTGATTCGACGCGAAGGCGTGCTCGCGCTCGAGCCGCACGTCAGCGACCGCAACGCGAGCTCGCTGTTCAGCTCGTACCCCAAGGTGATGCACCGCCACCACGCCGCCGACTTCTTGGTCGACGGCTTGAAGCAGTTGGTGGACGGCTGCTCCGCGGAGGAGCTCTCCTTGCTGTTCGACGCGGAGCTCGAGACCCACCACGACGAAGCGCACCAACCCGTCGGGTTGATCCGCACGGCTGGCGACGCGCTGCCGGGCCTCGGCATCGTGGCCGCCGTGCTCGGCATCATCATCACCATGGGCCATTTGGACGGTGGCCCCGAGGTGATCGGTCACCACGTCGCAGCCGCGCTCGTCGGCACGTTTTTGGGCATTTTGCTATGCTACGGCATGGTCGCCCCCATCGCGACCAGCATCGAGATTCAAGGCAACGCCGAGAGCCGCTTCATGCTCTGCATCAAAGAGGCGGTCGTGGCGGCCGCTCGCGGGGTCAACCCGCAAATCGCCATCGAGTTCGCGCGCCGCAGCATCTTCTCGGACGAGCGCCCCACGGGGCCGGAGCTCGAGAAGGCTTTCGCGGAGCTGAAAGGTAAGTAATGGCGGGCGGCGCAGCTCCGAGCGGTGGTGGCGCGCGCGTCATCATCATCAAGAAAAAGGCCAAGGGCCACGGCGGTCACCACGGCGGCGCCTGGAAGGTAGCGTACGCGGACTTCGTGACCGCGATGATGGCATTCTTCATGGTCATGTGGCTGCTCGCGCAGACGGATCAGCAGACGCGGCAGCAGCTCTCCGACTACTTCCGCACCGGCGTCTTCTCTGGCGCGCCGTCCGTGCTCAACGGCGGCAGCGGCATCCAGAACAAAGGCTACTTCGACGTCGTGGGCCAGTCCGCGATTCAGCCGGAGAGCGCGCAGTTCGAGCGCATCGCGGCGGCCGTGCGCGCTGCGATGCAGCGTGAGCTGACCGAAGATCCGGCGATGAAGCGCCTGGCCCAGCAACTCAAGGTGAGCGTCACCGAAGAGGGCTTGCTCATTCAGATTTTGGACGGCTCCGGCGACGACCTTTTGTTCGACCGCTCTTCCTCGGATCTGAAGCCTCGCCTCGACCAGCTTTTGGCCGTGATTGCGCCCATTCTGGGCCGGCTCGACAACAAGATTCAGGTGCACGGCCACACCGACGCCAAGCCGTTTCCGGCTGGCTCCACGCGCTCCAATTGGCAGCTCTCCTTCGAGCGCGCGGACGCAGCGCGCCTGGTGCTCGAGAAGAACGGCTTGAAGAAGGGCCAAATCGGCGGCGTCTTCGCGCACGGCTCGTCTGCGCTTTACAACGCCAAAGAGCCGTACGCGCCCGAGAACCGCCGCCTCGCGATCCTCGCGGTGCGCAAGGGTCTCGAAACTTACGCCTCTCAAGGCATGAGCCCGAAGCCGCAGCCAGCGCCGACGAAGCCCGCTCCGCCCGCCAAGTCACCGACGGCCAAGCACGCCGAAGAGAGCGAAGACGCGCCGAACTGAGGTGACGTCACTGCCGCTCCGATGGCGCCGCGCGCGAGGCGCTTCAGGCAGCGGCGGGAAGCTCGCTGGTGCAGTACTTACAGCGGGTGGCCTTGGCCGGCACCGTTTCACAGCAGGCGGGGCACTCCTTCACTGCCGGTGGAGGGGCCGCCGGGTCGTGATGCCCAAAGCGATGCTCGGCCGCTTTGATGATGCGGCTGACGATCAGGAACAGCACGAGCGCGACCACGAAAAAGTCCAGCACGGAGCCGATGAAGTCGCCGTAGGCGAGCACGACGTTGTCCTTCGGCTCGGCCGCTTGCTTCAAGACCATGCCGCTCTTGCGCCAATCCCCGCTCGGCAGCACCAGCGCCACGATGGGCATGACCAGATCCGCGACCAGCGCCGACACGATCTTGCCGAACGCGCCGCCGATCACCACGCCGACGGCCAAATCCACCACATTGCCCTTGAACGCGAACTTCTTGAAATCGTCGATGAACGCCATGCGCGGCCGAGCATAGCCGCGCTCCGTTTCCGAACCGAGACGCGAGTGGGCCGTTCGACCCATGACCGCAAGGCACTCGCGAGCTACGCCGTCGGTCTGCGGCTGTGTCGCTTTTGGCCAGCCTCCACGTCCAGCCGCTCGAAGAAGCCTTGCACGGCGGCAAGCTCCGGCGAGGACACCGGAACCTCCGCCCCACGCAGTAGCTCCGCCAGCTCGTAGCAATGGTCGACCGAGGCTTGGAAGTAATCTTGATGACGCGAAGTGCGGCGCACGAGTAGCGCCTCCACGTCCGGCAGGACGCTCTTGAGCACGGGAAAGCGCCGCTCGAGCAGGCTCCAGGCTTTGAGAGGTACGAAGGACTCGATGATGCCCGAGCGCCCCGGAAAGGTCGCCACGACCTCGCCGGTGCGGCTCCGCATCGTGAAATAGGCGAGCCCTCCCGGAACGCGCAGGTCCGCCCAACTGGCGTCATCGATCGATAGCCCGCCCAAGCGCGCCGCGCGGCGCTGGAGGCGCAGGTAGCGAGCTCCCTGGCGCTCCTGCTGCTCGGAAAACAGCGCCGCACACGAGCGGCAGGCGCAAAACACGCGGCGCGCATCCGGCTCGAGCAAGTGCTCGTGGTCGACGGAGATGGCCTCCGCGCAGAGCTCACACTCCTCGATCGGAGCTCCGGTCACGAAAGCGCGAAGCTTTGCCAGCACGGCATTCGTCATGCAGCTTTTTCCCTCTTCGGCCGAGCCACGCGCGAGCGCATGACCCGATCGAGCGAACCCCCAAGATACACGCGCGAGCGCGGAGCACGATAGCTTTCTCGATTTCCGAACGGATTCGATGGTTTTCGCCGGCACGGGGCTCGCGAGGCGCATTCGCAACGCTCGCAGTGCTAGAAAGCGGGTGGAGGGCGATGCTGAGCTGCAGGCAAAAGCGAACAGCGGCGATGGCGGCGGCGCTCGCGGCGTGCGGCGCGCGCTCGGGCTTGCTCGACCCGCTTCAAAGTGAGATTTCCGGCGAGTCAGGCTCGGGCGGCAGCGGGGGGAGCGGCGGAGCAGCTGCGGGCGGCAGCGCAGCCTCCACGGGCGGCAAGGTGGGCGGCGGCGCAGCCTCCGCGAGCGGCAAGGTGGGCGGCGGCGGCGCCGGCGTTGCTGGGAGCGGGCAGGCGGGCGCGTGCTCGCTGCCCCTCGAAGACTGCCTAGCGGTAGAGCAGCCGGAGTGCCCAGGCTTGCGGCCGCGGTGCGAGGGGCGCATCGAGTTTCACGAGGTCTTCGAAACCAACGGGTATTCGTACGTCAACGACGTCGCCACGGGCCCGAGCGGCCGTGCTGCCATCACCGGCTATCATTTCGGGGAGACCTTCTTCGGCTCGCGCCACTTCACGACCGACTCCTTCCCAGGCGGGCGGCGGGAGGTAGCGTTCGTGGTTTCGTTCGACACCGCGCACGCGCTGGAATGGGTGTACCAGGATCCGGAGCAAAGCCATGGGGTGGCGCTCGCGTTCGCCGCGAACGGCGACGCGCTGGTGCACGCTCGGCACCTTGCTCCCTCCCCGACCGGCGCAGGCATCTTCCCCGTGAATACGCTCGGGCAACAGCTTTGGCGCAAAGACTGGGGCACATCCAACCTCGTGCCGGTCGGGATCGCGGTGGATAACGACGGTCACGTTTGGTCCACCGGCAACGTTTACGGCCGCCTCGGCTATCCCGGTAGCGATCTGGACGCGCCAACCGCTCAGCAAGGCTATTTGCTCCAGACGGACAGCGCCGGCACGCTTCTCCAGGAGCTCTTCATCACCCCGCCCAGTTACGGCGTCAGCAACGTGCTCGACCTCCAGCTGGATGCGGAGGACGCGGTCATCACCATCGGGGAGGGGGACACGACCGACGGCCGGTTCTCGAGCTTCATCCGCAAGTTTTCCGCGAGCGGCGCGCCCCTGTTGCTGAAGGAGCTCGAGGCTCCCCTGCAGCTCAGCAGGGTCGTCGTGGATCGGCGGAGGCGCATCACCCTGGTCGGCTCGTTCCAGGGCACCTTCGAGCACGAGGGCTCGCGCTTCGAGAGCGACGTCCCCACTCTGCTCGTGGCGCAGTACTCGAGCGAGGGCGAGCTGCTCTGGCGAAAGACGTACGCGGGCCCGCTCGAGCCCACCGCGGCGGCGGTGGACCGGTTCGACAACCTCATCATCGCGGTCGCCGGTTCAGCGCTCGCTTTGCGCGATCGCTTGCTGGTCCCCGAGCATGGCTCGAGCGAGGCCGCGTTCGTGCTCAAGCTGCGCGCAGACGGCTCGGAAGTTTGGGCGCGGAAGCTGGACGGAGCCGTCACGCTGAGGGGCGCCGCCACGGACGCGTCCGGCCGAATCTGGCTCGGCGGCAACTTCGACGGCGAAGCGTGGCTAGACGAGGACGTGCTGAGCAGCCCGAATACGACCGGGCTGCTCGTGCAATTGAGCCCTTAGCTCAGCAGTAGCGGAGCCGCACTTTGTAGGTGACCTTCGTCTTGCCGCGCGCGGGGACCTTCACGTCGAAGGTGAACGTGCCCGCGTCCTTTTTGACGTAGGGAATCGAGGACTCGACGACGGTCCAGTCGCCGCCGATGGGCTCGTAATCTTCCACCACGACCGCGGTGTCCTTGTGGTTGCGGAGCTCTATCTCCCAGCTGCTCTCCGAGCTGCAGTTGCCGAGGGCGCGCCATTCGGTTTGCTTGCGGTCGCCCACGACGTCGAACGCTTCGCCCATTTTGACGCGAAGCTTTTCGTCGCGCGGGGTGTGGTCGATCTGGTCCTCACCGACGAACTGCTTGGCGCCGCTCTTGTCCGCCTTGTAGACGCGCAGCGTGCCCTTCGGTAGCGGGATGCCCAGCTTGCTCTTTTCGTCGTTCTTGAAGTCCAGGTAGACGCCGACCTTTTGGTTCGACTGAATCTGCCCGTACTGCCCACGGAACCAGTACTGCTGGCCGTAGAAGATGAGCTTCTTGTCGATGTTGATGCCGTCCGCCTCGAGCAGGCTGACCTGCTTCTGTTCGTTCTGCAGGATCGTGGTCGGGCGGCCCAGCGTGTACATGTGGTACTCGAACAGGCCCTGCTCGGCGAATTGCGCGCCGCCCATCGGCGGCGCCGCGGGCGCGGCCATGGCGGACTTGTACTGGCGCTCGGGCTGCACGCGGTTCACGTCCCCCGCGACCAGCTTGAGCTCCGCATTCTTGTAGCTCGCGCCGGACTGATTGACGAGCGTGACCCAGCCTTGCAGCGAGCCCAGCGTGTCTTGCTCGTTGACGACGAGCACGTAGTCCGCGCTCCAGCTGAGGTTCTGGGTGATGTAGCTGACCTCCACCGTTTGCTGAGCCTTTTGACTCTGAACGAGCCACATCAGGGTTGGCTTCGCGATGAGGTTGTCTGGCACTTGGGAGAACGCGTAGCGAGCCGGGTAGCCGAAGGTGACCTCGCCGTTGAGCCGCAAGATGGGCTGCTGGTCGTTCACGCTGAGGAGCTCCGCGTCGGCCGCTTCTTCTTTGCCCGTCGCCTCGTGGTAGCGGTAGGTGCGGATCTTCTTGCCGACGAACTTCTCCAGCAGGGTCTGGGGGGTGAGCAAGTCGTAGCGGTAGTTTTGCTCGAGCACGCTGATCGCGCCGGGCGCGGTGAGGGACTTGATGGCGACGGTTTGCGGTTGAATGTTGGCCGCTACGTCCCGAAACTCCAGCGCGACTTGGCCGATGCCGAGCGAAGCGAGCTCACGCACCTCGCGCACCACACCGAAGTTCTGGTTGTACACGGTGAGGCTCACCGCTTTGCGATCCGCCTCCGTGGAGGTCTGCTGTGCGGGGAGCTTGGCGGAGGGGGCAGCCGCAACCGGCGGAGCGGGCGGCTTGCTCGCCTGCGCGAAAGCGGGAGCCGCCGAGAGCAGCGCGACGGAAGAAACGAAACCGCGAGCGAAAGTAATTTTCATGGCCATTTTCCGGACAATCAGCAGTAGCGAACACGAACCCGATAAGAAATTTTGGTAGCGCCCCGCGCGGGCACCTTCACGTCGAAGCGGAAGGTCCCCGCGTCGACTTTGACGAACGGCTGGCTGTGCTGAATCACCTGCCAGTCGCCGCCGACCGGCTCGCTGACTTCCACGGAGACCTCCGTGTCCTTGTGATTACGCAGCTCTACCTCGAACGATCCCTCACCGGTGCAATTGCCGATCTGGGACCACTCCTTCTGCACTCGGTCACCCACCACGTCGAACGCGTCACCGACTTTGAGCTCGAGCTTCTCGTCGCGCGGCGTGTGGTCGATGGCGTCTTCGCCGAGGAACTGCAGCGCTCCGCTCTTGTCCGCTTTGTACAGGCGCACGGTGCCCTTCGGTAGCGGCATGCCGAGCCGGTTCTTCTCGCTGTTGTCGATGCTGACGAAGACGCCGACCTTCTGGTTTTGCGCCAGCTGCCCGTAGCGACCGCGGTAGAAGTAAGGCTCGCTCGCGAAGACTAGCTTCTTGGTGACGCCCACGCTCTCGGCGCTCAGCAGCGACACCTGCTTCGTCTCCTTGTCCAGCAAGCTCGTGGGGCGCTCCAGCGAATACAGGTGGTATTCGAACAAGCCTTCTTCGCGGAACTGCGGCTTGTCCTCCGCGGCTTCTTCGCGCATCGCCATGTCGTAAGCGACGGGCGCGGGCGCGGGCGGCTGCACCCGGTTCACGTCCCCTGCCACGAGTCGCAAGGCCGCATTTTCGTAGCTGGTTCCACTCTTGTTATCGAGCGTGACCCAGCCGTTCAGGTCCGCTTTGCTATCCGTGTCATCCAGCTTGAGCACGTAGTCCGCGCGCCAGTTCAGGTTTTGAGTGAGGTACGTCACCTCCACTTCCTGCTCCGCCCGGTCACTCTCCAAGAGCCAGACCAGGGTCGGCTTGTCGAGCAGGTTCGCGGGCACGTCCGCGAAGCCGAAGCGGCCTTGAAAGTTCGTCGTCACCTCGCCGTCGATGCGCAAGGTGACGCCGCCCTCCACGCTGAGGACCTCGGCCGTCTTCTTCTCTTCCGTCCCCGCCTTTTCGTTGTAGCGGTACACGTTGATGGTGCGGCCCACGTACTTTTCGAGGAGCTTCGCCGGGGTCAGCAAGTCGTAGCGGTAGTTCTGCTCCAGCACCTCGAAGAGCGCGCCTCGAGTCACGCTGTGCAGGCGCACGGTCTCCGGCTGAATGTTGGCGGAGACGTCTTTGAACGAGAGCTCTACCCGGCCGGGGCTCAGCTTCAGCCGGCGCGTGTCGCGAACGACTCCGAAGTTTTGGTTGTAGACGGTGACCGCCACCGCCTTCCGATCCGCCTTGTCGCTCTGACGGGAGACGGCCGGTCCCGCTGACGGTGGCTTGGCCTCCAGCTGGCAGCCGGTCAGTAAACCGGCGACGGCCAGCGCGCCCCGGGCCCGTGGACCAATTTGAAGCATCATGTTCACTCTCAACTCCGCACCCTCCCGACGCTTACACCCACGAGAAAGATCTATGAAATTCGCAAGTTTCTGTGTCGTTGTAACCCAGAGGGGATGTGCGCGTCGCCTGCGGTAGGAAAGAGTGTTGGATAACTCACGCAACTGGGTTGCCGTCCGGCTGCAAATCGTCCAAACCAAGGCCGTCCCGCACTTTTTAGGTTTAGGAGCCGACGAGCCAAGATGAAGAAGATGCACTGGTTGGGAGTTATCGCGACGAGCCTCATTACTGCGAGCACGTTGGCAGGCTGTTCAGGCGATGACGCACCGCCGGTCAGCGCCGGCGGCACCGGTTCCGGTGCTGGTCCGGCCACGGCTGGAACGGGCACCTCCGGTTCTGGCACCGCTGGAACGGGCACGGGCGGTACCGGCGCCGGCGGCACGGGCAGCAGCAACGTGGGCGTTCAACTAACGGGCCCCGCTGCCTACACACTTCTGACGGCTGCAGAGGCTCCGGCGGGCGCCGCAGCCCCCGCTGGCTACACCGCCGCGACCACCTCGTGCGCCACCTGCCACGGAGCCAATGGCCAGGGCGTGGACTTCCTCGCTCCCGAGATCCGCCACACCCCAGCCGACTTCTTCAAGGGCGTGGTCCGCGCGGGCCGCAAGGACCACACGGGCGCCCCCACCGGCATGACCTCGTTCGGCATGGATAAGATCACTGACGCGGACCTGGATGCGGTCTCGGCGTGGCTGATCGGTTTGCCCAAGCCAACCACGGGTGAGGGCCTCTACCACTCGATGTGCGCCAACTGCCACGGCCCGAAGATGCCGACCGGCGGCGGCTCGCCGATCAAGATCCAGGGCGCCTCTATCGCCAACGTGGACAAGTTCGTGCGCATGGGCGGCAGCGGGACGGACGTGAACGACCGTTTGAAGTACATGCCCAAGTACGACACGACGCTCCTCACCGAAGAAGAGCTCGGCAAGATCAAGATGTTCATCGGCGCGATGTAAATCCTGTGGTGCGGTCAGTGGCCGGTGCTCGCCGGCCACTGATTGGCTCGACTTCACGCGTCTCCGGACCCCGGGTCCGAGCCTAGGACGCGCGATTGTTCCAAGACCCAGCCGGCTGGGTTGGCCATGATCCTGCCGTGGCAGATCGATGGACGCGCGGGCGGGCGCTGCTGTACGTGCTGTGCGCGCTGGGGTGCACGGGGCAGAGCTGGTCCCCGGTGGCGGAGCAGGAGCCAGGGCTCGACCCGGGTACCAAGGGCATTCACCGGCTGAACCGCGCCGAGTACAACGCGACGGTCGCGGACGTGCTGCTGACCAAGTTGGAGCCGGCGAGCGCGAGCTGGCGTGAAGGCGAGCTGGCCGGCTTCGACAACATGGCCTCCGTGCTCGGAGTCGACGAGGAGCAGTACGGGCGCTACTTCGCGGCCGCGAAGGCGCTCGCTTCCGACGTCATGGAGTCCGAGGAGCGTCGCGCTCGCTTCGTCGTGTGTGACCTGAGTGAGGCTGGTTGCTTTCGGACCTGCCTCGAGCGCGCTGGGCTACGGCTGTTCCGTCGCCCGCTGACCAGCGAAGAGCTCGACACCTACTCCAAGGTTTACACCGGTGCGCTCACGCTCGGCGACGCGCCTTCAGACGCGTTTCAGCTCGTGCTCCAAGCGCTGCTCTCCAGCCTGCAGTTCCTGTACCGAGTGGAGCTCGACTCGGCGGATACGGCGCGGCGCGCCCACGAGCTAGATGGGTTCGAGCTCGCGAGCCGCCTTTCCTACTTCCTGTGGAGCAGCGCGCCGGATGACGCCCTGCTGCAGGCCGCGGCGGATGGCACGTTGCGTGAAGAGGCGAACCTCGTCGCGAGTGTGGAGCGGATGCTCGGCGATCCCAGAGCCGCGCGCTTCGTCGAGCGGTTTGCAGGCCAATGGCTGGGTGCTCGCCTCGTGCTGTCGCACCCGGTCTCTACGGACTTTTATCGCTGGTCGCCAGAGGTGGCGCGCGCCGCGGGCGAGGAGATGACCCTGTACTTCGAGGAGTTTCTGAGGACCGACCGCTCGTGGCTGGAGTTTCCGAAAGCGGACGTGAACTTCGTGACGGAGGGGCTCTCCTACCTTTACGGTATCGACGTGCCGGTCGGGCCGCGGGTGCGCGTCGAGCACTCCGCGGATGGGCGCGCCGGTTTCTTCGGTTTGGCCGGCTTTCTGGCCCTCTCGTCTTTCGACCGGCGCACTTCGCCCTCGCTACGCGGCCGCTGGATCTCGAGCAACTTGCTGTGCGCGGAGCCACCGCCGCCGCCGCAGAACGTGCCCACGCTCGGCGTGACTGGCAGCGCGACCGAGGCAGCAAATGTTCGGCAGGTCTTGGAGCAACATCGGCAGAACCCCGGTTGCTCGGGGTGCCATGAGCTCTTCGATCCGTATGGGATCGCGCTCGAGGAGTACGACGCCATCGGGCAGCACCGCACCGCGTACGAGGATGGCTCGCCGGTCGATGTCACGGCACGCTTGCCTGCGTCCGAGCACTATCCGGAGGGGTTGAGCTTCGAGGGCTCGAGCGGCTTGGCGGAGGTCGTCGCGGCGGATCCTCGGTTCGGAGCGTGCCTCGCGCAAAAGCTGCTGACGTATGGCCTTGGCAGAACCGTCACGCCGGGAGATGCGCCAGTGCTGACCGCGCTCGTGGAGCGCTGGCGAGCGCCGGGGGCGGTGCCTTCCGTGCGACGGCTGATCCGCGAGCTGGTGCTGAGCGAAGCATTTCGGTTCCGACGCGCGGAGGGCTCGCCATGAAGCGCAGGAGCGAGCGCCTCGCCTCCCGTCGCGCAGTCCTGCGAGGGCTCGGCGTCGCTTTGACTCTGCCATGGCTGGAGTCACTCGCGCCGCGGCCGCTGCGGGCGCAGAATCTGGAGCTACCCCGCCGATTTTTGCCGATTTTCATGCCCAATGGCGCCTCCGAATGGTGGCGGCCGCTCGCAGAAGGTCAGGGCGCAAAGTGGCAGCTTTCGTCCGTGCTCGAGCCTTTTGGAGCGCTGAAGAACAAGCTGCAAATCCTGACCGGCCTGGAGAATGGGTCCGTCTTCAACGTGGACGGCGGTCCCTCGGTGGAGCCTTCCCACGGTCGGTTGGCTGGCGCCTGGCTCACTTGCATGGACGCCGCTGCCGAGAGGGCCAAGCAAGGCCTGGCGGAGGTCAACGGCGTCTCGGTGGACCAGCTGCTCGCGAGTCACCTCACCGCCGGTGGCCGCACGGCGCTCCCTTCCCTTCAGGTGGGGCTGTCCACACCGCTCGGCGGCTGCGATGGCGAGCCGTGCTCGAACAGCCGAAGCGTGTCTTGGGCGAGCGCGACGCAGCCCATGTACAAGAAAGTCGATCCACTCGAGATTTTCGAGGCGCTGGTCGGCGTGCTCCACGGGACGAACGGCGGGGGCGAAGACGAAGCTCGCAAGCGCGTCGCTCGAGACAAGAGCGTGCTGGACGCGGTTTTGGAGAGCGCGCAGCAAACGCGGCAGCGGCTCGGCAGCAGTGACCGCTTGCGGCTCGAAGAGTTTCTGACCTCGGTGCGGGCGGTCGAGCAGCGGGCGACCACGGTGTCGGCGAGCATGGGAGGCCGCGCTTGCTTCCCCCACACCCCACCCGAGGTGGCTCGCGTCGAGCAGGCTTCCGCCGCTCCTCGGCAGACGACCGCCACTTACGAAAAGGGAGCCCACGCCGACGCGGTGAGCGACCTCGTCGCGATGGCTTTCGAGTGCGACGTCACCCGCGTCGTTTCGTACATGCTGGAGGACGAGCGTTCAGAGTTCACGTACGACCACGTGGAGGAGCGCGCTTTCAGCGCGGAGAGCTCCAAGCCGAAGGGGGGCCGCTGCCCCGAGTACCACTTGGCCCAGCACATGGCCGGCGACGCATTTGCCACCATCACTTGGTGGAACGTCGGCAAGGTAGCGGAGCTGTGCCGCAAGCTGGATTCCATCCAGGAGGCGCCCGGCGTGAGCGCGCTGGACAGCTGCGTCGTCCTGCTCGGCGGCTGCATGCAGGGCGGGACGCACCGAGCCGACCAGCTCCCCATCGCGCTAGTCGGCGGCAAAAACCTAGGGCTCAGTAACGACCAGCACCTGGTGCTGGACCGGCGCCCGCTCCGCGACTTGTACCTCACGCTACTGAACGACGTCTTCGGAGCCGACATCGCCTCGTTCGGGCAGGACCTCACCGGCGCCCCTCACCGAAGGATTGCGCAGCTCCTGAACGCCTGAGCGAGCTCACTGGCCCGTCTGGGCGCCGCGCCCTTGCCGGCCACGGCTGCCCCGCGGTATTGACGGCGCCGTGTCCGCACGTAGCGAGCTTCTGAACTCACGGCGCATCGTCATCAAGGTCGGCTCCAAAGCGCTGGCTGGCGATGTGGACCTGCAGCGGAAGTTCGCCGAGGAGCTGGCCGGCTTGGCCCAGCCGAAACGCGGCTTCGTCATCGTCACGAGCGGCGCGATCGCGTTCGGGATGAGCCGGCTCGGCTACCGGACGCGCCCCAAGGAGACGGGCAAGCTGCAAGCCGCGGCCGCGGCCGGCCAGAGCGTGCTGATGCGCAGGTGGGACGAAGCCTTCAGCGCGGTCGGGCTGACCGTCGCGCAGGTGCTGCTCACGCACGACGACTTGGCGGACCGTGAGCGCGTGAACAACGCGCGTGATGCGTTCGCGGAGCTGCTGGAGGCGGGCGCCATCCCGGTCGTCAACGAGAACGACACCGTCTCGACGGCCGAGATCCGCCTGGACAACGACCAGCTCGCGGCCATGGTCGCGCCGCTCGTCTCCGCCGACCTGCTCGTCCTGTGCACGGACGTGGAAGGCGTGCTGGACAAGAACGGCAAGCGCATCTCCGTGATGAGCGATCAAGCCGAGCTCGGCACCGTCGTGCAAACCGGCGCGCGGCTCGGCAGC
The DNA here is from genome assembly GCA_004193285.1 of Myxococcales bacterium. GTDB lineage: Bacteria > Myxococcota_A > Polyangia > Polyangiales > Polyangiaceae > PMG-095. Next base: position 72,825 of record SECP01000044.1, read on the forward strand.
GGCGGCATCCACAGCAAGCTGGACGCCGCGAACAAGGCTTGTCACTCCGGGGCGTCCGTCGTGATCGCCTCGGCGGCGCGCCCGAACGTCATTCGGGACATCGTCGCGGGGGAGGATGTCGGCACGCTGGTCCCGCGCCGCGCCGCGCTGCGCGCCCGACAACACTGGATTGCCTACACGCTGCGCCCGCGCGGAGCCGTCTTGGTGGACGCTGGCGCCGAAAAAGCGCTGCGCGGCGGTAAAAGCAGCTTGTTACCCGTCGGAGTGCTCGGAGTGCGCGGCGAGTTCAACGTGGGCGACGCGGTGAAGCTGGTCGGCCCCGATGGCGCGGAAATTGGTCGTGGTCTCACGAGGTTGGGCGCGCTGGACGTAGCGCGCGCCGCCGGCAAGCCTCTCACCGAGCTAGAGCTCGCGTTTCCGGGAGATGCCAAAGAGCTCGTGGTCGTTCACAAGGACGACTTGGTGCTGAGTTGAGCTGAAGCGCACATCAACGCACCTTCTCCAAAATCGCAGCCAAGATTATTCTGCGTTCGGTGTCGGAACTTCCCGCACGCGACGGTTGTCCAAGCATGCCTCCGCCCATGGGGTACCCGACTTGAGCAAGTGGAGCCCGTTCGCGGGGGTCGTGTGCTTTTTGGGGCTCGCGCTGGGGCAGCTCGGTTGCGCGGGGCTGCCGTTCGTCGGCAAGGCGCCGGCGCCAGCGCCTCGGCCCGCGTCGGCGCCGACCCCCAGCCTGCCTCCGTCCCTCGAGCTGCCGTTCGTCCTCAGCAGCAAGGACGACTTCGTGGTGCGGCTCGTCATCGGCAGCGTCACCTGCTCCGGCGCGCTCATCGACAGCGACCGGGTGCTCACCGCCCACCACTGCATCTCCGCGCGCTCCTCCCAGGGGGAGATGTTGCCGCGCGACGTGAAGGCCGAGCAGATTCGAGTCGAGCTCGGGGGCGAAGATTTGCCGTGGGGGGAAGCGGGCGTGCGCGCCATCGTCGCGCCCACGTGCGGCTACGCCGCCGGCGACGGTGACATCGCCATTTTGGTCCTGGATCGCCCGCTCGTCGGCATGGAGACACGCGGCGCTCGCATCGACGCGCCGCCGTCGTTGAAAGAGACCATCACGCCGATCGGCTTCGGCCGCTGCACCCTGTCTACGGACGCGCTCCACCGCCGCAAGCGCGCTCTCGCCAACATCGACACCGTTTCGGACGCGAGGTTCCGCGCTACCGCGTCGATTTGCCCGGGTGATTCGGGCGGTCCGGTCATGAGCGATTCGGGCGAGGTGCTCGGAGTCATTTCTGCCGCGGTCATGGATTCGGACGAGCGCACGGTGGGTCGTGCGGAGTTCACGCGGCTGGACCGCTTCCGCGCCTTGTTCGCGCGCGCCGCCGCCGTCGCCCGCGGCCAAAGCCCCGCCGAGCTCCCGCCGGTGGACTGCTCGCGCTGAGCCAAGGTCGCACAAAAGCGCGGCCCGCGCGGCGCATGGGCTAGACTCCGAGGTCCGGCCTCATGCGCAAATTGCTTCGGTTTCTGTTCTGGGTCGCGCTGGTCGTCGGCATCGTCATCGGCGTGCTGCGCATCACCGCGATTCGCTGGTGGCGCGTGCCGCACGACGACCCGTACCTGACCGCGTCCGTCTCCCCCAGCCTACGCCCCGGTGATCTCATCGTTCTGTGGCGGCTCACGCGCCCCGGGTTCGGCGACCTCGTGATGTGCCCGGAGCCCGGGCACCCGGAGCGCTCCACCATCGGGCGAATCGTCGGCGAGCAGCGCGACGAGCTGGTGGTGGCCGGGGCGAGCATCACCATCAACCGCAAACGGCAGACGGACGAAGGCAACTGCACCCAGCGCACCTTCAAGGAGCGCGCGCCCACGAGCGGCGCGGAAGTGGAGCAAAACTGCTCGCTGGAAGAGCTGGGCGGCGGCCTTCACATGCGGGGGGACGTGCCGAGCCTGGTCACGACCCCACCCGCCGAGGTGAAGACGACAGTGCCCCAGGGCATGGTCTGGCTGGTCAGCGACAACCGTCTCTTCCCCTACGACTCGCGGGACTTCGGCCCGGTGCCGCGGGAGACCTGCAGCGAGACCGTCGTCTTTCGCCTGGTAGGCGCCGGCGGCTTTTTCGATTCCAGCACCCGAAACCAGTACATCCGCTAACCGGCCGGGAGCCGCCTCACGACAACGTTTTGCCGATCGCGGAAGCGGGAGTATGAAAAGACCGCTCATGGCGCTCGGATCGCTGGATGTCGGGATCGTCTGCGGCCGCTGCGACGCCTTCAACCCCATGGGTGCGGCGACTTGCAGCAGCTGCGGGCACGACATCACGCTCGTGTCGGCCGATAAGCCGGCTTCCCATCCGGGCGAAATTGTTGGAGGCTTCGGGACTGCGAGGGAGCTCCTCGCAACCTCGAGCATCGAGGAGGAGCGGATGGATCAAGCCAGGTATTACGTCTGCGAGTCGTGCCAGACCCCCGTGCCGAGTGGGCACAAGTTCTGCGGTCGCTGCGGCACCCCCGTGCCGGAGGCGATGATGCACCTGCACGCGGAGTTCTACGGGGACATGCAGGATCCGGCGAAAGCGCGCCTGATCCTGATCCGCGGCGAGGGCATGGATGGCCTCTCATATCACCTCAAGGCGGACCAGCACCTGCTCGGTCGCCAGGGGCAGCTCGAGTTCCCGGATGATCAGTTCATCTCGCCCAAGCACGCGAATTTCTTCTACCGCGACAACCGCTTGGTCGTGCGCGACGAAGGCTCGCTGAACGGCATCTACTTTCGCATCCGCGGCTCCGTGGAGATCAGCCCCGGCGATCAGATCGTCGTCGGCGAGCAGGTGTTCCGTCTGGACCCGACGCCCAAGGCCTCCGACGGCGCGGACCCGGATGGCACGTTCTTCTACTCTTCGCCCAAGTACCCGAGCGCGTTCCGCCTGAACCAGCTGCTGGAAGGTGGCTCCATCGGGATGACGATTTGCGCGCGCGGCAACTCGCTGCAAATCGGCCGTGAAGACGGCGATCTCAACTTCCCCGGGGACATGTTCATGTCCGCCAAGCACGCCACGGTGGAGGAAAAAGACGGCAAGTTCCTCCTCACTGATTTCGACAGCCGCAACGGCACCTACCTGCGGCTGAAGGCGGAGCGCGCGCTGGACCACGGCGACTACGTGTTCATCGGCAAGAAGCTGCTGCGCGTCGAGCTCAACGCCAACTAGGCGTCTCTCAGGGGTAGGCCCGGTTACGGGCGCGCCAGCAGGCGCGCCCACCGCGCCGTACGTCGCGCGGACACCGCGCGGAAATCACGAGCGCGCCACGCTGCGCTCGTGAGCTGCGCTCTCTCCTTCCCCCTTCGGCGGCAGGCCCCGCCGTGAGTCGCTTCGCGATCCGGCACCGCACCACGTACCGCTACACGTTGCCGGTCGCGTTCGCGCCGCACGTCGTGCGCCTCACGCCGCGCGCGGAGGCCGCGCAGTGCCTGAGCCGCCAGCTCGTCGTCACGCCGACTCCTCTCGCGATCGTGGACGAGACGGACGAGCACGGCAACGCCTTCAGCCGGCTCTCTTTCGGCCCCGCGCTCGCGACCGAGCTCGTCGTCGACAGCCAGCTCGTCGTCGAGACCAAGGCGCCCCCCGAGCTCGGCTCCGCGCCCCCGCTCGCCGCCCTGCCTTGGCCCGCGCCGCCGCGAGACTCGCTCGCGCTCTTCCGCGCTACCGAGCCGGACCCGGGCGTCTCCTCCCTCGCCCGCGAGCTCTCGAACCAAGTCGGCGGGGCGCCCCTCGCCTTCTTCGAGCGCCTCTGCCGTTACCTCTACGACCACATCGAGCGCGGCCTACGTCTGGAAGGCGCCGCGCAGACGCCTCAGCAAACCCTCGCCACGCGCCGCGGCGCGTGCCGAGACCTCACCGTGCTGTACCTCGCGGTGTGCCGTGCGCTCGGCGTCGCGGGCCGCTTCGTCAGCGGCTACCAAGGCGAAGAGGCAACGCCGGATGGACAGCGCCACCTCCACGCGTGGCCGGAGGTCTTCGTCCCCGAGCTGGGCTGGCTCGGCTGGGATCCGACGCATGGCGTGCGCACCGGCGCCGGACACGTCGCGCTCTGCGTCGCTCCTCTGCAGGCCGGTACGCTACCCATCGAAGGCGGCTACTACTTCAGCGGCTCGAGCATCACCTCTACCCTGGACTACTCGATCACGTTCGAGCCCGCGTGAGCCGCACTCGAGATTTGCGCGATCGCCGGGTGCGATCGCTTGGTCATTGAGGCTCGGCTACTCACCGCCGTAGCCGCCGGGATCGGGGCTGATGCTGGTGGAGCCGCCCGGCGGCGTGCTCACGTTCGAGACGCAGCACACCGCGTCCGCAGCGCAGCTCGAGACCTGGCCCTGATACAGGTTGCCCCAGCACTTGGCGCCAAGCGGCAAGCAAGTGCCGAGCTCCTCGGGACCGCAGCGCGTCGGCGGGAGCGGCTCTGGGAGCGGTGGCTCGACGTCCAGATCCAAGTCTGTCGGTGGATTCGTCGGCTCCGCGGGTGGTGGCGCCGGCGGTGGCCGAGGCGAGGGCTGCGCGCTACCGGCGACCGGCGCGTCATCCCCCAGGCTCACGTCGCGGCTGCTGCAGGCCAGCAGCGTAGCCGCAGCGAGCAGCGCGTGACGCGCCGCCAAGTGGCTCCGAACAGGACTCACGGCTCGCATGCAGCCTCGACTCGCGCAGCATACGGGGAGCCCGGGTAGCGCGCCTGAAAATCCGCGCGCAAGGCCGAACGTGCCTCCGGGCGCGCAGCGCCGCAACGAGCGATGACGCGCGCTCCTTCGCGCTCCTGAATCAAGGTGCCGCGCGGGTAGCGCCGCTCGTGCTCGTCCGCGAGCGCGAGCGCGCGGCTCGCGTCCCCTCGCCGGAGCGCGCGCTGGAGCTCCGCGATGAGCGCGACCTCGCTGGGCCCTTCCGAGTTTCGTGACGGTGAGCGGGAGCTCGCCCGCGCGGAGCTGGCCGTCGCGACGGAGGGCGGGACAGAGGGCGCGACAGAGGGCGCGATGACGACGGTCGACTCGTGCGGCGGCTCGGGGCCATCAGGCGGCAAGGACGAGGCCGTCGCCGTGGACCGCGTCGGCCTCACCTCGGCGTGGGGTGGGAGCGAGCGCGATTGAAACCAAAGGGCGCCGAGCAGAGCGAGCCCGGCCCCGCTCGCCAAAAGTCGCTTCGAAGTGGCCCGGCGCGGCGGGGGCGCCGTCGGCTCCGCCATGCGCTCGGAGAGGCGTCGCCGAATGCGCTCTCGGGCGGCGCGGTCTGGCTGCGTCTCGGCTCGGGTCAGCGCGAGCAGCCGCTCGAGCTCTTGGTCCGCGTCTGGCTCGCTCATGCGCTCACCCTCCTTTGCAGCAGGTGCTGCGCCACCTTCTTCCGTAGCGCTTCGCGTGCCGCGCGCAGCCGCGAGTACACGGTGTTGGGGTTGCCACCGATGCAGCTGCAAATCTCCGCGACGCTGAGCTGCTCCACCTCCCCCAGCACGATGAGCTCGCGCTGCTCCTCCGACAGCTCGGACAGCAGCCGCAGCAAGAGCTCGCGGTCCTGGCGGTTGGCGGCGCGCTGCTCCGGATCCTCCCCGGACGAAGCGGGGCCGAGGCGCGGCTCGGATTCCGCGGGAACGAGCGGCGCCTGCTTGCGCCGGAAGCTCCGGCGGTAGCTGCGCACGCAGTTGGCCAAGATGCCGTAGACCCAGCTGCGAAGGGTGGTGCGCCCGTCGTACTCGCTCAGCCTGCGATGCAGCACCAAGAATACCTCTTGCACCACGTCCTCCGTCGAATGCTCTGGCACCCCCAAGTGGCGGGCGTTGCGGTACACGAAGTCGAACATGTCTTCGTAGACGCGGTCGAAGCTCAACGAGGCCGGGGCCGGAGCGCTCACTTCGGAAGCGCTCACCTCAGAACCTCACGAGCGCGCCCAGCCGCACCCCCAGCGACAGCGCCTCCGACCGCGCAACCGGCTGTGAGCGCACGACGAAGCTCTGCCGCGAGAGTGGGAACGCGGATTGCAGCTCCGCGCGCCACTCCAGAGCGCTCGGCGCGCGGAGCGAGACCGCGGCGGCTACGAGCGGCGCCAGCGCGGTGAGCGAGCCCGAGCGGCTGACGTCGAAGCCTTCGCCTTCTCCTCGAATCGACTCGGCGTGCATGCCGGCGCAGAGGTCCAGCCGAAGCCGCACGCTTGCCGCCGGCGCAAAGCAACCGCGGGCGCCGAAGCTGAACGACCGGAGCTCGACGACGCTGCCATCGCCCGTGGGGCGCCGCTGGGGCCAGCTGGCAAACGCGGACGCCAACACCGACCAGCGCTCGCCGACGCCGAGGCCGACCACGAGCGCCGCGCCGGGAGCGAGCTGCGGCAAGGTTCCGCGCTGCACCACGCCGAGCAAGCCGAGCCGAAGCTCGAGAGGGAGGATTCGCGGTGAGCGAGGCACAGGCGGGCGCGTCGCTCCGGTAGCGCGCTCGCTCCGTATCGGAGCCGCCGCGGGGGCTGGCGCGGATGGCGCGACTGGCTCGGCGCTGTCGCGCGGAGCCGGCGAGGGCGCGCCTTGCGGGACGGCGTCGAAGACGGCCATCGACGCGACCAGGGCCGCTGTCTCCGCCGCAGCCTGACAGCTCGATACCTCTACGCGACGCTGACCGAGCAGCTGCTCGCCGAGCCGCAGCGTGAGCAGCACCGCGAGCGAACCGTTGGCTCGTCGGACCTCGACCTGCCCACTGAGCTGCTGTAGCTCCGGCGGAGGCAGGAGCGCCTGCAGCTTGTCGGCGAAGGCTGGCTGGGCCCCTGCGCACGCTTCCCCCTTCCACTGCAGCGACGGCGCGCTCGCTCGGGCGACTCCGCTGGCGGAGAGCACCAGCAAGCCGAGCGTGATGAAGGCCCAAGCCCGGCGCATGCCGGCAAGGAACGTAGGTCACTCGGGCGGAGCCGCGCAATGAATATTGCCTTTCAGAATTGCTGCCGCGACAAGTACTGTACGACGACGGCAGACTCGTTGACCGCGCGCTGGCTGATGCCCAGCCCTCGACCCAAGTAGCTGAAGGCGTGCACGTTCAGCTTCGGGCCGGTGTCGCCGTCGTAGCTCGCTTCCAGGCTCGCCGCGGGAAAGCGCCCCGGCTCCGCTTCGAACTCGGGAATGCCTTGAGTGCTCCAGCCGAGCTCCTGCTCGACGATGAGCTTCCGAACCAGCGTCGCCGAGTGACAGGTCGCGCAGTCCAGAGCGTCCGCCGAGTGCCGCCTGGGGCTTTCCACGTTGAAGAGCGCGGTGAGCTGCTGCTCCCGCTCGCTGGGCGTCATCAGCTGGGCCTGCCCCGGATCCGACAAGCGCCAAAAGTCGTCCTCGGAGCTGCTGGCCGGAGAGTGGATGAGGCCGCGGTACGCCCCAAAAAAGCGGTTGATCGTCTGCTTTTTCGACGGCGTGTCCACCGTGGGGACCGCGAGCGGCGTGAGCTCGCAGCCTCGCACGTCGAAGCTTTGGAACTCCCAAAACGGATCGCCCATGGAGCTCATCCGCGCGATTCGCACCAAGTTGCTAGCCCCGGCGTACGCCAAGATCGCGTCGCGAACGCCGCTCGCCATTTGCCCAGACAGCCCTTGCTCGACCATCAACGGGTGAGGATTCAACTTGCCGAGCGCGCGGTCCCCGCCGAGCGACTGGCGCAGGCCACCGATCGCCACCACGAGGTCCAGCAGCTCGCGCCGCGTGAGCGAGTAAAACAGGTGCAGCGCCGAGTCCGCGGCCGCTCCTTCGGTCACCTCTTGCACGACCAGCCGCAGCTGGTTCACGCACGAGCGTTCGTCGCTCGGGGGCTCGAGAGCGCCGAAGCAGGGGTCGATGCGCAGCGCAACGACGCGCAAATTTCCGTACGGCGCGGTGGGACGAGCACCGGGAGGAGAGCCGAGCGGCAGCTCCGAGCCGAAGATCTTACCGGCTCCCAGGTAGAGTGACTCGGCGAGCAAGACGCCGCGCGCGCCGCGCGCGCTTGCCGCGAGCAGACCCTGCCCGCTCTCGTCGCCCTCCGGCGGCAGCGGGAAGAGCACGGAGACATCGTTGAGCTGGAGCTTCGTCGCGTCGAGCAGCAGCTTCGGCCCGATCGGGGGCGGAGCGGGAGCGCTGAGCGCGGACACTTCGCAGCCGTCCCCTCCAGTGCCGCCAGCGCCAGCCCCGCCGACCTGGCCGCCGCTTCCTGCAGCGCCGCTCACCGCCCCCGCCGTTCCGCCCGCTCCCGCCGATCCGCCCGCGCCTGCCGCTC
>SECP01000081.1 GCA_004193285.1 Myxococcales bacterium
GCACCGGAGCCGGTGCCCGCCCAGCCCCCGCAATCTGCTCCAGCAACGGTTGCGGACCCGTACCCTCAAGCGGCTTCCGCGCCGCCCAGCTATGGCTCGAGCTATGGCGAGCCGCCCCCACCCCCGGCTCCGCCGCCCAAGGACGGGCCCTCCATCCCGCCGTTCTCCGTGCGGGTCGATCCTTTCAATTGGATCTTGCAAGGCCAGCTCGGCTTCGAGCTCGAGGTGGGCCTTCTAAAATGGCTGTCTGTCGAGACGGTGCCGATGTTCGTGGTGGACAGCACGCCGCCGTGGCTCAACTTCGGCGGAGGCGACGCGCGCGTCTACCAGGGCAGCGGCGGCCTCGGCGCTCTCTCGGGCGCGAGCCTCGGCGTAAACTTTTGGCCGCAGCGAGTGTTCCGCGGTTACGTGATCCGCACCGGCTTCACCAACTACTCCTTGGAATACGAGACGAAGAGCGCGGACGGTTCGCGCGTCGACTTCGTGCCCCACGTGCAGCGCCAGTTTTACGTGATGCTCGGCTCCGTGAGCCGCTGGGGTCCGTTCACCATCGGCGGCGGCATCGGCCTCGGCTACGAGCTGAACAAGGAGACCCGCTGCTTCCCGAGCGACGCGCGTACGGTGGCTGACGCCAAGCCGGGGAACTGCGACGAAATTCAAATCGCGACGCCTTTCAACGGAGGATTGACGGCCATCGGTATCACGCCGTTCACGTACCCATGGGAAATCTTGGGTCGCATATCGCTCGGCGTCACCATCGACTAAGACCTTTGGATGGCTGAACTTTCGCAGAACGTGGTGCTCGTCAGCGGCGCGAACGGGGCGCTCGGTGAGGCGGTCGTGCGGCGCCTTTCGGACGCAGGGGCGCGCGTGATCGCGCTCGAGCGGAGCAAGCAGGGAGACGTGACGCTGGAGCGAGAAAGCGAAGCCGTGCTGCGCCTCCGAGCGAGCACGACGGACGCGGCGGCGCTGGCCGGCGCGCTCGCTCGCGCCGAGGCGGAGCAAGGCCTGCTGAGCGGCGCCGTGCTCACGGCCGGAGCCTGGCGCGGCGGGCACAAATTCCACGAGCCGGAAGCCGCGTCGGATTACCGGGCGGTCATGGACGCCAACCTGGAATCCGCGAACGTCGCTCTGCGCGCGATCTTGCCCGGCATGGTGGAGCGCCGGCGAGGCAGCATCGTGCTCATCGGTTCGATCGCGGGGCTGCGCCCGTACGACGCCGCAGGCAGCGCCTCGTATGCCGCGGCCAAGGCGGCGCTCACGGCGCTTTCTCGAGCCATCGCGGCCGAGGTGCTGGCCGACGGCGTGCGGGTCAACTTGGTTTTGCCGAGCACCATCGACACCGAAGCCAACCGACGAGCCATGCCGAGCGCGGATCACTCCGCCTGGGTGAGCACGGACTCGCTCGGCGGCGTCATCGAGTTCCTGCTCTCGGAGCGAGCGCGCGACATCTCCGGGGCAGCGCTCCCGGTGTACGGTCGCGTCGGTGTGTAGCCGCGCTCACCAATATTTTTCGGTGGTGATGTGCCCGGGCGTTCGCTGCCGGTGACGCTTCATTCCCCGTGACGCGAGCAGCGCGATGGCGTCTTCGATCATGGTCGGGTTGCCGCACAACATGACGTGCGCGCGGTCCGGCGTGAGGGGAGTCTCCGCGCGCGCCTCCAGCTCCCCGGACGCCAAGAGGGCGGTGATGCGGCCCTGAGCAAGGGGCGCCTCCGGCTGCTGACTGAGCGCCGGGACGTAGCGAAACGAGCCGCCCCGGTCGGCGACGAGCTGCAAGAGCTCCGCGCGGTTGGCGAGCTCCGCGGGCCCGCGCGTGCCGTGAACGAGCACGACGCGCTCCGCGCGCTCGAAGGCTGCGCCCGACCGCAGCATGGAGAGAAACGGCCCCAGGCCGGTGCCGGTGGCAAGGAGCCACAGGTCGCGGTGGGGCGGCACGTAGTCGAACGTGAAGAAGCCCTGCGGCTTGTCGTCGAGCGTGATGGCAGCGCCCGGTTGGAGGTCGAACAAGGCGGGAGTCAGAGCACCCTCACCCACACGGGCGAGCAACACCTCGAGCTGCTCACCTGGCGCGGAAGCCAGTGAATAGGAGCGCGACACGAAGCCCGAAGGCAGGTGCAGCCCGAGGTTCATGAATTGCCCAGGCTTGAAGGCAGCCTGCGCCGCGAGCTGTAACGTCATGAGGCCGGGGGCCCAGTCGTGGCGGCGAGCGATGGTGGTTTCTACGAGAGCCAAGGGCTTAAATATGGAGGGGGCCGCTGCAGCGCGACAGTTAAAATCTTGGAAGGCCAAAACCGGAGGAAGCAGCCCGCGACTGGGGCCACGAGTCGCAGCTTCTAGCGCAGAAATTTGGCGGCGGACCCCGGGAGACCGTGTACGCTTGCGAGAGGATGTCGTTTCCGATCACGTGTACGGCTTGCCACAAGACGTTCACAATCTCGGACGAGATCTACGAGAAGAAGGTCGCCGGGCGCGTCGTCACCATCAAGTGCAAGTCGTGCGGGCACGGCATTCGGGTGGACGGCGCGAAGGGCGCGAGCGTGCCTCCTCCTGCAGCCGCCGCGGCCGAGGCCGCGCCTGCGGAAGCGCCGGGTGAACCGCTCTGGGCCGTCGACTATCCGGACGGTCAAGATCGCGAATTTACGACTCCAGAGGTCGTAGCGGAGCTGGAGCGCGGCGCGATTCATGGCCAAACGTTGGTTTGGCGCGACGGCATGGCCGAATGGCTAGAGCTCGCTCAAGTGCCCGAGCTTGCGCCCGAGCTGCTGAGGGTGGAGGCAAAGCGGAAGGCAGAAGCGGACGCCAAGGCGAAAGCCGAGGCAGAGGCGAAGGCCGAGGCAGAAGCGAAAGCGAAAGCCGAGGCAGAAGCGAAAGCGAAAGCCGAGGCAGAAGCAAAAGCGAAAGCCGAGGCTGCGGCAAAGCCCGCCAGCCCTCCTCTTCACAAGCCGCGCGCTCCCATGCCGACGGTCAGCGGGATTGGCGGTACTCCAGGCGCCACCGGGGGAAAGCCCAAAGCGCCGCTGGCCTCCGGGGCCGCGCCGCGTGCGCCGCTCGGCTCTTCGCCCGAGATCAAGCCGCGCACGCCGCTCGGCTCTTCGCCCGAGATCAAGCCACGCACGCCGCTCGGCTCTTCGCCCGAGATCAAGCCGCGCACGCCGCTCGGCTCTTCGCCCGAGATCACGCCCCGGGCCCCCCGCGCCTCGGTCACCGGCCTCACGCCACGCGCGCCGATGGGCTCATCGCCCGAGATCAAGCCGCGATTGCCGGTGGAATCCTCGCCGGAAGTCACGCCGCGCATGCCGGTCGAGTCCTCGCCGGAGATCACGCCGCGGATTCAGGTCGTGCCATTCTCGGAGCCGCCGGTGCCCGCGCCCCCGGTTTCCGCGCCCCCTCCGCCAACCCCGGCCGCACCCGTGGCGGCGCCCCTTCCCCCATTTCTCGCGCTACCGCCCGCAGAAGCGCCGGTGCCGCCGCTTCCGGCCAGCGTCGCGCGGGTGGTCTCGAAGCCGCCCCTGGTTCCCGCTGCCCCTCCCTCGTTTCCGATGAGCACGAGCCCGGCACCCGCGTTCGGCACCTTGCCGGCGGTCGTCGCCGATCATGCCAGCGTGGAGTGGCCGGAGGCGAAGAAGAAGACGCCGCTCATCATCCTCGGAGTGGTAGCGGCCGCGCTGGTAGCGGGCGGAGTCGTGTTCATGACGAGCAGCAAAGACGAGCTGCCGCCGCCAGCGCCGATCACCGCTGCGCCACCAGCCGCGGTAACGACGTCGCCCCCCGCGGTGGCAACGCCGCCGTCGGCCGTGAATCAGTCGGGAGCCGATACCGCGAGCGGCAGCGATCCGGTCGCCGCGACGCCCGGCGCCGGCTTCGCCGAGCTCTTCGCGGCCGGCGCTCGCAAAGCGGAGTCCAAGGGTGCCTCGGTGGCGCCCGCGGCGCGCTTCGATCCGGCAGTGACGAAAGCGCCGCTGGCGCAGGCCGCCACGGAAGCGCAAGCATGCAAGCAAAGCGGCGGCCCGACCGGCAAGGTAACGGTCGTGGTCACCTTCGACCCCAGCGGCAAGGCGGCGGGAGCGACGATCACCGACGCACCCTTCGCGGGTACCGCGACCGCTTCGTGCATCTCCGCGACCATGAAGCGCGCCAGCATCCCTCCGTTTTCGGGCTTGCCGGGCACGGTGAGCAAGACCTTCTCACTCTTGTGATGCAGGGCCATACGGAAGGGCGGCTGGTCTCGCTAGACGTGAGCTTCGGTGCCGCGCCGCCGCAGGCTTTGGTAACGCCGCTTTGCCAGTCCCTGCTCGAGATGTGTCGCCCCACGCTGGACGAAGACGCGGCGAGCCGGCTACGGCTCACCGCGCACGAGCTCCTGGAAAACATCGCTAAATACAGCGCCGAGGACGGCTGCGAGCTGCGCTTCACGCTCCGCCGGGCGGGCGCCGCGCTTTTCGCTACGGTGGAGACTCGCAACGTACCCAGAGGCGAGCACCGCCATGACGTCGACGAACGTTTGGCCGCGCTCTGCGCGGCTCGCGATCCGCACGAGCACTACGACGCCGTCATCGCGTCCAGCGCAAGACAGCCGGCCGGCTCCGGCCTGGGCTTGGCCCGCATTCACGCGGAGACCGAATACCGCATCAGCCATCATTTCGAAGGAGAGGCGCTCGTGATCGTGGCGAGCGGCGAGATTTGGTCCAAAAGCGGGGAGCAATCGTGAGCACGGAGCTCGTCGCCGCGGCGGTGAGCGGCTTCTCTTGCGCGCCGGAGCTAGCTGGTCAAAAGCTGCTCCTCACCTTCGAAGGCACGGGGGACGTCGGGGCCATCGAGCTCCTCTCGGACTACTTGAAGCAAGTGCATGGCGAAGCGCAACGGCTGGGCATCACTGAAGTACGTTGCGATTTTCGCAAGCTCACCTTCATGAACTCGAGCTGCTTCAAGTCCTTCGTGGTGTGGATCGATCGGGTCAAGAACCTGCCTCAGCCTTACCAAATAAGGTTCGTGACGGAGCCGAGCATGCAGTGGCAACGGCGCAGCTTGGAGGCACTCCGACGCCTCGCCACGACCGTGGTGGTGGTCGAAGGCGGCTGAGGCTACGTCAGCGAAGCCAGAGGTCCACCCTGGCGCGAAGGCTCCGCAAGGGAGGCTCGGCCGCGCTCAGCCGCGGCTCTTCATCGAAGCTCAGGTCCGAGCGGAACCGCGAGAACGCGGCCAGCAGCCGCGCCGCCGCCGAGTCCGCCGTCGGCACGCTCGGCCAGAGCGGAGCGTGGGCGGTGCCGCGCAGCGGGTCCATGATGCCGGTCGGGGTGAGCGCGTAGCGGCGCCCGTCTGGCGTGAGCGGCACGACGCCCAGGTACGCGAGCGACAGCTCGCCGCTGCGTTCGGCTTGGTGGGCGGTCTCCGGCACGCCGCGCAGCACCGCCTCCGCCGTAGCGCGCGCCTGCCGGTTGCCCTCCGCCGATGCCATGACCAGCCCCCAGGTGAGCAGGGTACGCAGCGCGCCCTTTTTGGACGGCGCCAGCTCGAGCACGACTTGACCGTCCGCGGTCCCAGCGGGGCCTCCGCGCCGAGGCTCCACCAACTTGCCGTCCAGAGCTCGGTCGATGAGCGTACGCATCGCGGTGCGGTTGAAGCTCAGCACCAAGTCGTCACCGGCCAGCGCGTAGTAGAGGGCGAGCTCGCGGCCCCGGTCACGGCCGGAGATCCGCACGACCTCGACGTTGCGGTAGGCCGCGAACGGTTGCCACTGCACTGCGCCCGCTGCGGCGCCCTCCAGCATTTGTCGCGCGGCGGTGAGCGCCACCGCGGCCGCGACGCGACTCCGCAGCCCGACGACCGCATAAAGTGGCAAGCCGGGCAGCAGGTCCAGCTCCGAGCGGTACGAGTCCTCGCGCACCATCTCTTCGGGCGAAGGAGGGCGCTCCAGCGCGCGCTGGCTCTGACCCTGACCAAGCCGCGCCGCCGCGAGCAGCTCGGTGCGATCCAGCACTCCCACCATGGCGTAGTCACCGAGCCAATCGAGCGCGATGCCGCGTCGAGAAAATAGCTCGAGCGCTCCAGACAGCTCGCGGCGCAGTGGGGAGTCTTCGCCGATGCCGAGGCTCAGCCGAGCGCCGGACGGGAGCTCGACGGGCGCGACGCGGCCGTTACCACCGAGGTCGAAGCGCGCGGCTTCGTCGCGGGGCGCGAAGGGCAAGACGCGCAGCTCTGCATGCAGCCCTTTCGCTCCTCCGCTGCGAGTAGCCGACAACCGGACCGCGATCGGATCGATGTACTGCGACCAGCGCGCCTCGTACGAGCGAGCGAGCGCCTCGTAGCTGTCCCGCTCCGCGGCCGAGACTTTGCTCACCGGAGGCAGGTCCAGCAGCGGCTCGAGCGCGGCCGGCGTACCCCAGGGCGAGCGCGGCGAGCGGCCCGGTTCCCAGTCGATGCGAGCGCCGTCCGTATGCTTCGAGTCCAGCGGGGAGAGCAAGCCGCTCTGCAACAGCTCTCGGCGGTCACGCGGGCTCTTGCCGTGAACCCAGCCGTACAGCAGAGCCGCCGAGGACGGGGCGACCAGCTCGGCGAGAGCGACTTGGCGTCGCGCGGCGGCGATCTTCTGAGCGGGTCCGACCACGGTCTCCACGAATAGGTCGCCGATGAACGCGAGCACGTCGGACGGCACCTCCGCGTCGCGCGCGAGCATGTACTGAAAGTCTTCTTGTCTCGCCAGGCTCGGAGCTTTGCCGAGCGTAGTGGCGATCACGCGTTTGATGGCCGCAGGGCTGTTGGAGACGAGCTCCAGCTCCCCGACCGACGCGTGGTGTTGACGCACTCGCCCGTCCGCCGAGCGGGTCACTTCCACCGTGACGCCCTCGTGAACGAAGCTGCTACGCTGCGTCCCGCCGTGCGCGGCTCCGTGCGCGTCCAGCGCTTTGAGGAGGGCGGCGCGGAACAAGAGCGGGCTCTTGAGGCGAAAAACGAGGGTAACGTCGCTACCCTCGTGCAGGTAAGGGTCGCTCCCGGTGAGCGCGAAATCTTGCACGACCTCCGGCCCCAAGACTCGCGAAAGCTCGCCCGCTTCCACGCCGAGCTCCGCGAGGTAGCGCGGTAGTGTGCCGCGCTGAGTCCGCGTGCCGTCCACCAGGTCCGCGGCGGGGGCGCCGAAGTCTTGCACGAACGAAAGCATGTCCGAAAAGGCGCTGAAGCTCTTGGCGCGCACGAAATAGAAGCTCGCCGGTACCGCGTCCGCGAGCGGCTCGGGCGGCGCCGATTTACCGAGGCGTTTGGAGAGCGCGGCCCACGGGTGCCGCGACAGCTGAGGCACCTTGAGCTGGGCAATCGGTACTACCCGCGGTTGCTTGGCCGCCGACGAGATCGACGAGCGCCGCGTCGCCAGCGCGGCCTGCACCGCTGCGCGCCCCGCGAAGGTGTCCATGAGGTCGACCAGCGAGTCGTCACCGCTACCTCCGGAAGCGAAGTTCCGCGATGGCTCCCCCGGGAGCCGGTAGCGAGCTTGCAGACGCGCCCCTGCAAAGAGCCCGAACGGCGTCGCCAGGCCATTCAGGTACTTGACGCTTTCGGCTGCCCACTCTCCGGCGAGCTCCGGCGAGGGGGCTCCGCGCGGCGCCGGGACTCGGAAGCGAAAGTGATGCCCCGGTTGCGCGCCGATGGACGGCGTGTACGCGTCGCCCGCGATCTCCGCGGCGAGGTCCGCCTTGGCGCGACGCAGCCAAAGCACCATCTCCGCATTTTTACCGCGACTCACGAGCTGGAAGGGCGCGCTGCTGCCGCTGATTCGCGCCTCCGTCTCTAGCCAAAAGGAGTCGCCCGGCACCTCTGCCGCGAAATCGGGCAGGACGATCTCGAGCAGCTGCTCGTCGCCATCGAGGCCGTGGCGCCGCGCAGACAGGGTGAGCACGTCCGAGTGCTCCAAGGGCTGAATGCGCCCGGTGCGCAGCTCCGGCGGCCCCGGCTCCGGCTCCTCCGCTAACTGCGGAGCGCGCGGCGCGCTGGGCTTGGGTGCGGTTGCGACCGGGGTTGCCCGCGGCTCCGGTGGCGACGGCGCGGGACGGCACGAGGCCGCGCTGAGCCAGCACGCTGCCAAACCTGCGCGAACCAAACCACTGCTCGCCATCAAACTGGCGAGGGTAGCCGGCTTCAGGGCACGAGCACCAGTTTTCCCACGGTAGCTCCGCTCTGAAGCGCCCGATGCGCCTCGCCCGCCTCCGAAAGCGGAAACTCGCTCACGGGAAGCGGCTTCAGCACGCCAGACTCGAGCTCACCCAGCATGCGCGTCATCGACTCGGCGAGCATCCCTTGCTCCTCGAACAAATACGACAGGTTGAAGGCGATGACGCCCTTGTTGGCGTCGACCATCTCCAGCGGGTGAAAACGGGGGATGCGCAGGAACTCCCGGGCCATTTTCAGCCAATTCGGGCGGCCCCGGCCACGCGAAAGCATGCTCGTGAACCCGTAAATGACGAGGCGCCCGGTGGGGCGTAGGTGACGGTAACTTTGCTTCAGAGTCTCCGCACCGTTGGACTCCAGCACGTAGTGCAAGCCGCCGGGCGCGAGGCGCTCGACCTCGGGCCAGAGCGCCTGCGTGCTCTTGTCGATCACGTGCGCAGCGCCGTACTCCAGCGCGACATCGCGCTTGTGGCTCGAGCCGATGATGCCGATCGCCTGCAGGCCATCGGCGCGCGCGAGCTGCATCGCCGCGAGCCCTACCCCTCCCGCCGCGGAGTGCACGAGCACCTTCTGCCCCGGCCGCGTTCGCAGCACCTCTCGGAGCGCGTAGTAGGCGGTCAGGTGCACGGTCGGAAATGCAGCCGCTTGCGCGTGGCTGAGCGCGGCCGGGACTCGGAACAGCTGCGAGCGCGGTGCGCACACCTGGCTCGCGTAGCCGCCGAAGCGCGTCACCCCGAACACGCGCTCGCCGACTTGCAGGTCCGTCACCCCTTCCCCGAGCTCGGCGACCTCGCCCGAGACCTCGAAGCCCGGCGTGATCGGCCAGCCCACGTACTTCTTGGCCGATTCGTAGAGGCCGAGCCGAATGACGACGTCCGCGAAATTCACGCCGACCGCGCGCACGTTCACCCTCACCTCGCCGGGGGCGGGCTTCGGCTCTGGGGCGTCCACCAGGCGCAGTCGGTCGAAGCTACCAGGCTTCGCGATGGAGATGAGCTTCACGGCTACAGCCCGCTCTGCTCGATCCAGCGCTGCGGAATGGTGCCGAACGAGAGCAACCAGTCGTTGTAGCGCTTCAGCGACCAGCCGCCTTCGTCCACCTTGCGCCGCTTGATGCGCGTCACTTCCATCTTACCGATGAGGTAGCTCATCGGCACCGTGGGCGCGGCCGTGTACCAGTTCACGTCACCCTCCGCGCGGCCCCGCGTGAAGCCGACGTGCTTCATGAGGTGCTTCACGGCGCCTTCGTAGGTGAGCTCCCCGGCGTGCAGCCCGCAGTCCACCAAGATGCGGTGCGCGCGCCACAAGGCGTCGTGCAGCAGATTCAAGCGCGCGGTTTCGTCCTGGTTGACGCCGTAGTCCACCGCCATTTGCTCGCACCACAGCGTCCAACCTTCGTAAAAAACGGAGTGCGCGAACCAACGACGCACCGGGCTCGGGTGCCGATTTGCGGTACAAAACTGCAGGTGGTGACCCGGGTACGCCTCGTGCGCGCAAGTCGCCGGTACGCCAAAGTGTTGACTTACCTCCGCCGCGCGCTCCTTGGCGGTAGCGCGCGTCAGGCTCAGATCGTTCACCCAGAACACGCCGGTTTGCTGGCGGTCGTAGCAGCCCGGCGAGGAGTACGCGGCGGTCGGGAACTGGTGGCGGAAGAAATCCGGCACCGGCTTGACCAACAGCTCGTCTCCGACCGGAAAGCTGACGATGTCCGCGCGTCGGAAGTCGTTCGCGACGCGCTTCGTTTCGTGCACGTACTCACTCAGCAGGTCACCGCGCGCAGGGGCCCAATCCGCAGCCGCCCGCTCCAAAATCTCACGCGGCTTGCGGCGCGGCGAGAACTTGGCGGCCTCCGCCTCCATCTCCGCTTCGATGCGAGCCACCAGCGTGCGACCGTAAGAAAGGGCCTCGTGTGCGCTCAGATCCCAGCCCAGCCGCTCGCGCATCAGCGCCTCGAAGCGGTCGCGGCCGAGCGAGAAATCCCGCGGCTTGCCGGCGGCGATGCGGCCGACACGCTTGCCGTACTGCTTGAAGGCGCTGCTGGCAGCTTCCAACAAGGTATCCAGGCGCCGCTCCCTCAGCTTACCAGTCGCGAGCAGCGGCTCACGAATTGCCTCGAACAGTGCCGGCGCGCCCGCCACCGAGCTCTGCGTCGTCTCCCGCCACAGCGGCACGGGCCGCCGCAAAAGCTCCGCAGCCCCTTCCAGGTAGTCGGGCAGCTTGGCGAGCCGCGATGCGATGTCCTCCGCCACCGGAGTCAGGTCGTCCGCATGGCGCACGACCAACTGGTGAACGCTACCGAGCGCGCTCGAGACCCAGCTCTCGGGGTTGCGTCGAAAGGTCTCCCGTTCGTAGTTCCAGGTCTCCGTTCGCAGCTCGGCGAGCAGCGCGCGGCGATCGAGCCAGTCGTCCCCTCGCAGATCGTGCTCGGAGACCGCCTCGACTTCCGCGAGCGTCTTGTGCACGAGCCGTTGTTGCGCCTTGATGAGCTTCTCCGACGGCTGCTCGAGCGAGCCGTCGTACTCGCGGCGCCCCATCGCGCTGCCGGTGCTGGGGAAGCGCTCCATCGTTTCTTCGATGTAGCGCTCACCGAGCGCGCGGACCGCTTTGGCGGCGGGACCCTGGGGCTGTAGACGCTTGTCGGCCTTGGGCTTGCTCATACGGTGGCTTGAGCAGCTTCCACGACTTCTCGTGTGACGCGCAAGCTCAGGGTGTCGAGCGGACTCACATTCCCGGCGAGCAGCTCGGCTCTCACCGCTTTGTGGGGGAAGCTGGGGCCAAAAAGCGCCTCCACCACCTCGGCGGCTTTGGTCGAGCCGGTCGGACCCAGGTCCACCACTGCCTCCACCGGCAGCAGGTCACCGAGCAGCCCCGCACTGAGCAACGCTTCACGCTCGGCCTCTCCGCCTACCCGCAGCGAGCGCACGAAATGCCGAACGTTCACCTTCTTGCCCAGACCGTCGATGCTTCGACGAATGATGAGCTCTGGCTTCGCGAGAAACTCAGCGATGGCGGTCTCCACGAAGGGCACTCCGCCTCGCTCGCGCACCACGCTCTCCGGGAGCGCGATCAGGTAACGCGCGGCCGTGATGACCGCGCTCACGCCTTTGTCTTGCTGCTCCAGCCGCTGCGCGCCGAGGAAGCGCAGCCCTGCGGAGCTGTGCGCGGCGAGCCGCTGGACGAGCTCCTCTACCGGCGGCGCGTCCAAGAGCTTCACGTCGATGTACTCGTCCAAGCTGGCCACGCCGAGCGAGAGCGCGGGACCGAACGACATGTCGGGCTTGGGATGGAAGCCCTCCGTGTACGCGGTCTTGATGCCGGCGCGACGAATCACGCGCGGCACCTCTCGGATCAAATCCAGGTGGCCGAGCAGCGCGACCGCGCCCGTCTTCGTGAAGCGGAGGCGAAAGCGCTGCGGCGTGCCGGTGCGTACCGGCCGAAACAGCTCCGGGCGGACCCGCTTGCGCTCCGCGGGCGGCTTGGCGAGCTCATCCGGCGGAAGGTCCATGCCGAACGCGAGCGGCTCTGGGCGCTTCTTTTTGGCGAGCGGATCTTCACGCACGATCGGCAAGCTCACGCGCTGGTTGGGCTCCAGGGCGCCGAGCCGGTTCAAGAAGTCCTTTCGCTCCGTGCGCATCTTCGTCAGGTCACAGGCGATGCCGCAGTCGTAACAAACCAGCCGGCGCTTCTCCGCGTCCGCCTCTTGCAGGTTCGTGGCGTGGATGAACTGGCCGACGACCTTACCGCACGGCGGGCTCGGTCGGCTGGCGAGCGCCTTGCGGTACTCGCGCGCCAAGAAGCCTTCTTCCAAGCCGATATCGAAGTGGTCCCAAGGCAGCTTCGCGGTGACGGGGATGGTGCCGAGGAACTGGGCCGCGTCGATACCGTAGTGGTCCAGCGCCTCGCGCCAGACATCCAGCTTCACGTGCTCTTCCCAAGAGTCCATGCGCGCGCCCTCGTGGTACGCGCGCTCGATCACGTCCGCGAGGCGCCGGTCCCCTCGAGCCAGGATGCCTTCCAAGATGCTGGTTTCCGAGTCGTGGACGCGCAGGTCCAGACCGCGCACTTTGCGCGCCTCGTGACGCAGCATTTGCTGCTTCCGCTGCGTCTCCGGCAAGCCGTCCTGCGCGCACCACTGAAACGGGGTGTGCGGCTTGGGCACGTGGGTAGACACGCTCACCGTCACCTTCGGCCGGCCGCCGACGCGCTTACCGACCTGCAGCGCGTTCTTGCCGACCGATACGATGCCGAGCACGTCTTCGTCCTCCTCCGTGGGCAGGCCGATGATGAAGTACAGCTTCATCCGATCGAACCCGCGCGAGAAGGTACGTTCCGCTGTCTCCAGCAGCTGCTCTTCCGTGACGTTCTTGTTGATCACGTCGCGCATGCGCTGGGTGCCGGCTTCGGGCGCGAACGTGAGCCCACTCGCGCGCACCTTGCGCATGTCGTCCAGCAAATCCTCGGCTAAGCCGTAGGCGCGCAAGGAGGCGACGCTCAAGCTCACGCGTTCCGGCGCCGTCTTCTCCACGAGGCGCTTGATGAGCGGCGAGATGCAGCTCACGTCCGCCGTGGAGAGGGCAGTCAGGCTCACCTCGTCTTGCCCGGACTTCTCCAAGGCCTTGAGGACGGTGCCGATGACCTCTTCCGGATCGCGCTCGCGCACCGGCCGGTAAATCATGCCCGCCTGGCAGAAACGGCAACCTTCCGTGCAGCCGCGCGCGACCTCGATGCTCATCCGGTCGAAGATCGCTTCGGGGCCGCCCACGGGACCATCGTCCGGGAACGGATACTTGGAAATGTCCTCGAGCAGGCGGCGCTCGATCGGAAATGGGAGCCCCGGCACCTTCGGCCCCGTGACGACCTGAAAGCCGTCCACCGGATCGATGGCGACATCGTACAGGGAAGGCACGTAGACGCCCTGCAACTTGGCGAGCTCAATCAGCCGGTCCTGGCGCGAAAGTCCTTCGCGCTTCGTGCGCATCCAGCACAGGGCAATCTCGGTCAGGCCCTCTTCACCATCGCCCACGAGCACGGCGTCGAAGAAGTCCGCCGCGGGCTCACAGTGAGTTGCCACCGGACCGCCCGCGATGACGAGCGGGTCCGCCTCGCTACGCGCCGCGCTCCGCAGCGGAATGCCGGATAGCTCCAGCATCGTGAGGATGTTCGTGTACGTGAGCTCGTACTGCAGCGAGAACCCGACGACATCGAAGTCGCACAGGGGGCGCGAGCTCTCCAAGGAGACGAGCAGCTTGCCATGCGCGTGCAGCTGCTTCTGCATGTCGTTCCACGGCAAGTAGGCGCGCTCCGCCAAGGTGCGCGCGTCGTCGTTCAAAATTTTGTACAGGATGCGGTAGCCGAGGTGGCTCATCCCGATGTCGTAAATCTCCGGGAACGCGAGGCAGACGCGCGCCTCCGCTTCTTCCCAGGATTTACGGCGTACCCCGAACTCGGCGCCGGTGTAGCGGTTGGGCTTCTCGACCTTGTCGAGGAACTTGGCGTAGGGATGATCGAGGAGTTGCATGAATTCCAGGCGTGGCGGCGGGGGGCGCGAAATATAGCCCAAGGATCCCAGCAAGGCACCTTCTCGTATTTGTTCAGGATTTCCTGCAGCAGCGGTAAGCTGTGCGTTCATGCGCAGGCTCGCACCGCTCGTTTTGTCGTTTTTGGCCGCTTGTTCTTCGGCCGCCACTGACGACGGTGCGCCCTCCACCCCAGGCGCGGACACGACCGTTTATGACGAGTGCGTCGCGTTCGCGACCGAGCTGTGCGCGGACGCGCAAGGCTGCTGTTCGGACACGTACGGCGGCTTCGATCGGGACGCATGCGTCGCAACCTTCAAGCGAGACGTGTGCCGCCCCGGTGCGGACGCCGTGAGCGCACATCGCGCCGATTTCGACGAGGACGCGGTCGCCGGCTGCCTCCTCGCGCAAGCCGAAGCGCATCGCATCTGTGTGCCCACGTGGTCCCAGACGCTCGAGCTTCGTAAGAAGATCGGGGCTGCGTGCCGCGTCATCGACGGCAGGAGCCCGCCCGGCTCCGGCTGCTCGACGAGCGCCACCTGCAAGCGCCCGGACGGAAACGGCAGCGTCGAGTGCATCAAGAACGCGTGCACCGTCATCGAGGTACTGGCAGAGGGTGCCCCCTGCTCGTTTCCTTCCGGCCCCGTGTCGGTGTGCGACGAAGGCCTCACGTGCGACGCCCCCGGTCTGGGCGCGACCGGCCACTGCGTGCCCGCGCCGCAGGAAGGCGAAGCGTGTGATGCGTCCGCGCTCGAGAGCACCGATTGCGGCCTGGGCCGCTACTGCGACGTCGACAGCGCGACCTGCAAGGTGACCGACAACTTCGCCGGCCCCGGCTGCTCCCAGAGCACCGAGTGCGTCTCCTTCGAGTGCGACCGCATCGCAAACACCTGCGCTCCTGCGCCCGCCGTCCTCTCGCGCGAAACCTGCCTGGGCGACAGCGACTAGGGAACGAGAGCGATCTCGTGGGTGGCGTCGGGATCCCCCCGAGTGCAGTCGAACCCGAGGGCGAGGTAGAACGTGTTCGCATCCGTCCTGTCGGTCCTCAGACGCACCGTGCGGAAGTGAGCCTTGGCGTGCGCCAAGGCGGCCATCACGAGAGCGCGGCCGACGCCACGTCGTCGACAAGCAGGCGAGACGTAAAGGCGCCGCAACCGACCGACTCCTTCCGCGGTCGTGAAAGGATCTCGATTGATACCGCAGAGGCCGACCAGGTCAGATCCCAAGCGTGCTGCGAAGAGCGCCTCCCCCTCCCCAGCGAAACGGTTCGAGCCCTCGAGCCAACCCTCGCGAAGCCGGAGCAGCGCCGGGAATTTTTCCCCCAGCGCGCTCGTGACCAGCGCGTCAGCCTCGCTCGGCCAAGCCTGGAGAATGCTGATCATGAGCTGCGCCTCCACGTCTTGTGCCGAGCGTACCAGGTTGTAGCTGAGGAGGCCCAGCGAACGCGGCGTGTGCTGCAAGCCCATCACCACCCATGGTGCGCCCAACGTACCGCGATCAAGCTGCTGGCGGCTCAGCAAACGAGGGGCCGCGTGCGGCGGCGAACCAGCCGAGAAACTTCGCCACAGATTCGAGCGAAGAGGTGCAGGTGGCGACTAGGTGCGGCCGTCCGCTGCAACGACTTGGGCGCGTTCAGAGACGGCAAGGAGCTCCTCGGAAATCAATCCGAGCTCGAGGCACGTCTGCTTCAGGGTCCGTCATGCGCCGAATGCGGCCAGACTTGCGGCCATACGCTGCGCCGATCTGCTACGCGGGCCTCGCCGCGGGTGGCTCTGCCAGCACGGGGTAGCGACGGCGAAGCGCTTCCAGTGCCGCAGGTGTGCCGATGGCTTCAAGAGCGCGACGCCCGGCGCGCGCTGGCGTGGACGTGTCGTCGAACCAGGCCTCGGGGATTGCCGCTTCGTCGCTCAGGTGACGGGTGATCTGAGGTACCGCCGAAGCGACTTGCAGGAAGCCGAGCGTCTCGATCGCGCAACGGCGGATGACCGGCTCGGGTGCGGACAAACTTTGGGCGAGAGCGCGCGCGGTCAGCCCGCTTTCGTCGTTTCCGATCACCGTTATGGCGACCATTGCCCAAAGCCTCGCTACCAACGGCGACTCAGGGTCGCTCATGATCCTCAGCAGCGTGGGCCGCGATGTTTCCGGATCCGAAGCGACGGTCGCGATGACATCGATTCGATCGAGAACGTCGGCGCAAGCCAGCGCCGTAGCGAGGTCCTTCGTCATGATGTGCTCGAAAAGTGGCGCGTGCGTTTCCCACGCGCTTGAGGTCGTGCGGCGTAACGCGTTCTTCAGCGCGGCGTGAGCACGCGATCTGCTGCATGGCTCGTTGCGGTTCAGCGTGATGTTGAAAACGAGGTGTGACCGCATCCGAGGCGACGGAGCTCGTCCATAACCACGATGACCGTCGCGTATTCGACCTCCTGGTCAGCCGCGATAGTTACGGACTCATTCTCGGCACAGGACGGCAGCGACATCCAGCCGCGTGACATCGACGCGACGACTAACAAAACCAAAGTCGTCGCACAGCTTCGCTAATCTTCGAGGCGGTACTCCATGTTCAACTCAGGGACCCGGACGAGCACGTTATCCGGTCGACCAAACA
Organism: Myxococcales bacterium; assembly: GCA_004193285.1. Taxonomy (GTDB): domain Bacteria; phylum Myxococcota_A; class Polyangia; order Polyangiales; family Polyangiaceae; genus PMG-095. The sequence goes on from SECP01000081.1 coordinate 16,282, forward strand.
GGATTTCCGACATACCGCGGTTCAACATGCGATGTTGCCTGAAAGATTGCTCGAATCGGGAGTCGGCGTCGCGCCACGCCGGTCTGTGTCGAGCGTCGCGGCGGCGGGGGCGTAGCGGGCACGGCGGTACCGGGGGACGGTACGGGAGCTTCTGCAGGCGAGCTGCGGTTGGGCAGCCCCGAGGGACGGACTAGGGACGGGTGAGGCGCGAGAAGGGCGCTTCGCGTTTTTCCCACTCGCGGTATTCGGGCAGTACGGAGAGGGAGCGCTGCTTGCGCTCGTGCTCCGGGGGGAGGCTCAAGGTGGGCGGCTGGATGGCGAGGAGCTTGGCTTCGTCCACCGCGTCCACCAACTCGAACGGCAGGTTTTGCTCGGCGTACTTGCGGTAGACGCCGGAGGTGATGAAGAGGTCGAACACCTGGGGGTCGAGGTGGTGCTGCTCTTTCATGCGGCCCATGATGGTCATCACCTCGCTGAGCTTTTTCGGCTGTTTGTAGGGGCGGTCGATGGCGGTGAGGGCTTCGAAGACGTCTGCCACTGCCATGATGCGGGCGGGGACGGACATGTCACCGGCGTAGATGCCGCGCGGGTAGCCGGTGCCGTCCATCTTTTCATGGTGGCCGGTGGCGTACTCGGGGACGCGGCTGAGCTGCGGCGGGAAGGGCAGCGCGTTCAGGATGTTGACCGTGTGCACCATATGCGCGTTGATGACGAGGCGCTCTTTTTCGGTGAGCGTGCCGCGCGAGACAGAGAGGTTGTGGGCCTCTTCCGCGCTGAGCAGGGGGACGACTTTGCCGTTCATGGTGAGGGTGCGGGCCGCGATGCGCTCGATGCGCGCTTGGCCCTCACGGGGCAGGAACTCACCGCCGAAGTTGGTGCGTTCGAGGAACGCGAGGTCGTCGCGCAGGGCGGCTTGCTCTTGCTCGAGGTCAGCGCGGACGGTGGCGGCGTCTTCACCCGCACGCTCGCGCTCGTAGGCTCGGAGCCGCGCGTCCCTCTCCAGCACCTCGAAGCGGGCTTGCACGGTCTCGATGCGATCGTGAATCGTCTCCAGCTTCTTGGATTTGTCCATCACGTGCACGGGCGTGACGACCTTGCCGCAGTCGTGCAGCCAGCAGGCGATGTGCAGCTCGTACCACTCCAGGTCGCTCAGCTTGAACTCGGCGAAGGGCCCGGTTTGGACGTCGCAGGCCGCGCGCGCCAGCATCTCCGCGATCTGGGGGACGCGCTCGCAGTGACCGCCGGTGTACTCGCTCTTGGCGTCGATCGCGGTCGCGATCATCTTGATGAAGCTCTCCAGGAGGTCCCGCTGGGCGTCGCGGAGGAGCTTGTTCTGGAGCGCGACACCGGCTTGCGACGAGAGCACCTCCACCGTTTGCTGGTCGACGTCCGCGAATGGCACCACCTCGCCCGTCTGGCGGTCACGCGCGTTGATGAGCTGGAGCACGCCGACGACGCGCCCCTCGGCGTCCATCATGGGGATGGTCAAGAACGAGACGGAGCGGTAGCCGCTGCGCGCGTCGAAGGCTTTCGTTCCGCTGAAGTCGAAGCTCGTGGTGTCGTAGGCGTTCGGGATATTGATGGATTGTTTGCGCAGCGCGGCGAAGCTGGCGATGTGCCGGTGGTTCGGCGCGCCCGTCTCGGGGTCCCGCAGGGGGATGGGCGGGAGTGTGTTGGGGCGCCCGGTGGTGCCGCCAATCTCGATGCCCAGCGAATCCGTCCGCATGATCGCGAAGTGGAGCGCGTCTTCTTCCTGGCGAACGTACAAGGTGCCGCCGTCCGCGTTCGTCAGCTCCTTGGCTTCCAGCAGGATCGTTTCGAGTAGCCGGTTCGTGTCAGTCTCGGCGGAAAGAGCGACGCCGACCCTGAGGAGCAGCTCCAACCTGCGGAGCTTGTCGTCTGAAACGGACATAAACTCGCTCATGCTCCTACTGCTTCGATCATAAGTCGAGCGGTGCTAAGCATCCGCGCGATGTTTCCGCCCGGCCCCCTCCGCG
>SECP01000082.1 GCA_004193285.1 Myxococcales bacterium
GTCGTCCTTTTCCAGCTCGTGGATGAAGAACGGCCCCTGACCCGCGGCGTCCGTCTTGCTGGCGACGCAAGCCGGCACGTCGTCGAACGAAGGCACCGGAGGCGGCGGTGGGGGCGCTAGTGGGATCGGCGGCATCCCGGTGCCTTCGTTCGACGACGTGCCGGCTTGCGTCGCCAGCAAGACGGACGCCGCGGGTCAGGGGCCGTTCTTCATCCACGAGCTGGAAAAGGACGACGACATTTCGCTGTTTCGTCAGGACATCCGCGGTCAATACGACGCCGCCGCGCCCGCGGGCGTGGAGATGCACCTGCACCTGCGACTGCTGGATGCGAGCAGCACGACTTGCAACCAGAAGCCGCTACCGGATGTGGACGTGTACATCTGGCATACGGACGCGCAGGGGTACTACAGCGGCTTCGGCAAGCGCGGCACCGCCACGGAGCAGAAGCCGGACACGCCTTACGCCGGCAAGCCCAGCCAGAACGATCTGGAGAACGCCGATCGCTTTTGTCGCGGCATTCAGACGACGGACCCAAGCGGGATCGTGTCTTTCCGGACCTTCTTCCCTGGTTGGTACAACGGGCGCGACTTGCACATTCATTTCGTCGCCTTCCAGCGTGGTTCCGCGTCTCTGGGGCGAGCCTCTTACTCCAAGGCGAATAGCGGCGGAAAGTGGCTATTCACGACGCAGTTTTACTTCGACCCGGCGTTCAGCAAGTCCATTCACGAGGCCAATGAGCCGTACCTGACGCGAACCAAGCTGCCGGCATACGCAGCGGCGATGGCGGCAGACGAAGCGAACAACAGCGGCCTCCGCGCCAAGAGCAGCTTGAGCGGCTCGATGCTGGGCATGGGCGGCATCGTCACCGCGCAGATGCAGATCTTGATCGCGCCCTGAGCCTCGAGGAGCCTAGCGATGCGAATCTCGAAAGCGTGCGCTCTGAGAGCGCTCACGGTTGGCGGAAGCTTGGCGCTCGCGCTCAGCGCATGCGGTACGGACGCGCTGGCTCCTCCACCGATGGGAGCGGCTGCCGGTGCGGGGCCCGGCGGAACCGGCGCGGTCAACGGCGGAGCGAGTGCGGCTGGCTCCCCGGCGGCTGGCAACCAGCCGGTGAGCACGGGCGCGGCAGGGGCAAGCGGGGGAGGCAGCGCCTCCAGCGGCGGCGCCTCCGGCGGCAGCGCGAGTGGCAGCAGCAGCACCGGCGGTAGCGACGGCCCTCGTCACGATCACTGCGAGCACGGCGAAGCCGCCGACGCGCGTGACGCCGGGCTGGCCAGCCCCTCTGCGCCCGACGTCTTCACCGCGAGCAATGGTGAAGTGGACCTCGCCCTGCCCAAAGCGGTGCTGGACTGGATGGACGAGCGGGTCTGGAAACCGAGCCACGACGCTTGGCACAACATCCGCCGCTGCGGTGGCGGCGGGCTACCCGGCGCTGATACCAGCATCTGCAAAAACCAGGAGTTCGTTCCCGAAAATCAAGAGTGCGAGAACGCGCAAGACGGCTACGAGTTCCTGGTGATGCACCGGCACATGATGATCGCGCTGCGTCAGGCTTTCCCACAGCACCGAGACCTATTCGCGGGCTTTCCGAGCTTCCCCTACGAGGCCAAAGACGTACCCATGCAGTGGCAAAGCCGCTTCGGCAGCGGCTGGACCCAGCAGATCCTGGACACCGCGAAGAAGCTCGAGGCCATCGAGGAGCACCTGGAGGAGTTTCCGACCGAGGGGGACCTCGGCAAGTTCATTCAGTGCTCCACGATGTCCAATGGCGCGAGCAGCATCCACGGCGCGCTCCATTTCAAGTGGGTCGTCAACGAGTCACCGAACTCCCTCGGCAAGCAACCAGTGAACATCGGCAATTTCATGTTCTGGAAGCTGCACGGCTGGATCGACGGCATTTGGCAGCGCTACCGAACCGCCAAGGGCCTCACGGATAGCGAGCCGAAGCTGGCCGAGGCGCTCCTGGATCAATGCCGAGAGATGCATCAACTCGGGCGCCTGATAGAGCCTGACCTCGTGCAGGATCCTGGCGGCCCTTTGCCGGTGGAGCACGGCGCGTTCCACGAGACGGTCCGGCCTGCGTTCGAGCGCATCTGCGCGGGCTGCCACAGCGAATCCAGCCCGGAGGCGAAGATGCCTCTGGGTGGACACATCAGCTCCGCGGACGTCATCAAGAGCTTGGTCAACGTACCGAGCTACTCCGGCGGTCAATTCCAGCGAGTCGTGCCCGGTCAACCCAACCAGAGCTGGCTCTACCTGAAAGCCGCGAACATGGCCGCCAGCGCCGGCTGCACGGGAGCAACGTGTAGGACGCAGGCGATGCCCCCGGGCGCTACCGCGGACCGCACGATGACCGCCAGCGAGCTGGCGGCGCTGAGCAAGTGGATTGCGGACGGAGCTCCCGCTCCGACGCCTTGATGCCCGCGGAATCTCGCACCCTTGGGGCCCAAGCGCAGGCGCTCCGGGACGAGCTACACTCCCGGGGTGCCCGAGCCACGAATCCGCGCGAACTGGGCGAAGTTCACCGTGCGGTGTGCGAAGCGCGCGCAGGAGCCGCTGCGCACGGCCCTGCTCGGCGCAATTCCGGACGCTCTGCGCAGCGAGATTCGCGAGGCGGGCTCGTTGCAGTGGCTGCCGGCGCGGGCGTTCGTCGAGTTGTGCGAGGCGCTGAGGCTCGGAGCCGGGGTCACCAGCGCGCGCGGGTTCTGGCGTCAATCACTGAGGGAGGCGATCAGGCAGCCGTTCATGCAGCCCCTCGCGCGCGGCGCGCTCTTCTTGTGGGGTAAAACTCCGGCCGCCCTGGTCAGGCGGACGCCGCAGGCTTGGCAGCTGGTCTCCAAGGATTGCGGCGTGCTCAAGGCCATCGAGTCCGGCCGGGAAACGTCCATCACCCTTCGGGTGGAAGAGCTGCCCGCGGGGTGCCGCAAGCCGGGCTTGCTGCTGATGTGGGAAGGCGGCCTCATGGCGCAGCTCGACGCCGTGAGCACGCCTGGTGACGTCGTGGTGCGCGCCGAGCAATACCTCTCGGCCGGCGCCGCCGAGCTCGTGCTGAGCTGGGCGGGAGACGCGGGACGTAGCGCTTCGGGCTAGAGCCACTCGACGGTGGCAGGCGGCTTGTTCGTGACGTCGTAAAAGACTGCCTCGAGCTCCGGGAAGCGTCTGGCCATCTCTTCGGCCAAACCGGGCAGATCTTGGAAGTCTTTGGTGGGCAGGGCCGCGTGCCCAGTCATGAAGTCATTGGTCATGATGGCGCGGATGACGACGGAATAGCGCTTCTCCACGCCGACCGGGACCAGCACCACGAGACCCTGGCTGATCTTCTCACCGGCGATGGCCCGAACGAAGAAGTCGTCGACCTCGCGCAAAAAGTCCACGCTCGCGGAGTCATGCACCTTGGCGCTCACGGCCAGAGCGGCCACGTTCACCGGCGTGAGCGGGACGATGACTCGATTGTAGGCGGTGTTTTCGTTGGTGAAGCTGCGCGCCGCGAGGACGACCGCCGGCCAGTCCACCTCGCGCACCGGAGTCTTCGGCTCGAGGATGGCGACGTTGCGGTAGCTCCGCTCGTCCCCTTGCACCCCGACCGCGCGGAGGGCGGTCCCGAACACGCGATACCCCTTGGTCTCGGGTAGGGGCAGCACGGGGCCCACCTCTTCGGAGTTGATGATGCGGATCGCCAAGCCGGGACCGGGGAACGGTTGCCGGCCCGCGATCGACTCGGGCAGCTCCAGCAAGCGTGCCACTTGCCGAACCTCGTCCTTGTGCCACTCCGAGTTGGTCTCGATCACGCGGCCCGCCGCGCGCAGGTTGCGGACCAGCTCCACGTCGTTGTGGTGGGTCTTGATGGTGTGGGCGAACTTGCTCACGTCCGGATTGCCGCTCTCGATGAGGTCCGGGCGCAGCGTGCCTTGCGCGATGAAGACGTCCTCGAAACGCACGTCCAGCTCTTTGAGCTTGGCCTCCGAGACCTCGATGAAGCGCTGGCCGATCACACGACGCCGCAGCTCCGGGTCCGCGATGTGGAAAATATCCGGGTAGGTGACCCCGCCTTCGGTTACCGGCGTCTTGGTGAAGTAGTCCGTACCCTCCACGACGATGAGGTTCTCGAAGCCGATGGCCTCGAACGCGGTCTTGATCGTCGCGCTCTCGTTTTTGCGCATGAACCCGTTATCGACGTGAATCGCGATGATGCGATCGTCCGGGATGGCGCGGTGCAAAAGCACGAGCGTGACCGCGGAGTCCACTCCGCCGCTGACCAGGACGAGCACCTTCTGGTCCTTGACGACGGCTTTGATCTTGGCGAGCGCCTCGTCGATTCGCGTGTCGAGCGTGTAGCTCGGGTTCAGCTTGGCAATTCGGAACAAGAAGTTGCTGAGCATCTCCGGGCCGGCCTCGGTGAGGTCCACCTCGGGATGAAATTGCACGCCGAAGAGCGGCAAAGACTTGTGGCGCACGGCGGCCACGCAGTTGTGCGTGCGAGCGATCACCTCGAAGAGCGGACCCGGCTCGGCCACGACGTCGAAGTGACTCATCAGCACCTGCGTGGTGTCCCCGCGGCGGCCGAATAGGTCGTTGTCCTCGAGTACCTCGAGCGTCTCCACCCCGTACTCGCCGACCTTGCCGCGCTGGATGGTGCCCCCTTGCGAGTGCACGAGGAACTGCAACCCGTAGCAGATGGCGAGCGCAGGCAAGCCAAGGGCGAAGATCTCGGGCCTGATCTGGATCGACTTCGGGTCGTAAACGCTGGATGGTCCGCCGGACAGAATGAGGGCCGAGTAGCCCTTCAGCTCCTCGGGGCTCACGGTCCCGGGGAGGATGGCCGTGTAGACGCCCAGCTCGCGTACTCTACGGTCGATGACCTTCGTGTACTGGCCGCCGCAATCCAGAATCGCTACCTTGTCCAAGTCAGAGGCCTTTCGGTCCGGGGAATTGCGGCAGGTAGTAGCGCAATTTTGCCGCGGGGCCTGCCCTCGAAGGCGACCAGGGCGAAGAATTTGGCGAGGGCCAGCAGAGCCGCGAGCCGCCTCCTGGCCAGGCGACCGAAGGCCGTGATAGTCGCTGCTTTTACCGTAGCGGCGCGCTGCGCCAGGGGCTTTCCGCGTCTTGCTGCAGGCCGCGGCCGATGCTGCAAAGCCCCGGAAGGGCCAGGTCATCGCCGCCCCACATTGCGCGGCCGATGAGAAAGCTGCGACTGAAGGACTCCCAATCGGCGAAGCTGCGCGTGGCCTCCGCGTGGGCGCGCTCGATCAACGACCAAGCCTGGGGCTCGGTGAGGTAGCCGGCGGTATGGCAGCTGCGCGCCACCATCGCCAGCCTCCCGAGATCCCACGCCAAGGTGGTGCCGCGTAGCCCTTCGCGTCCGCTCACGACGCCCTCTTGCTGCAACGTCTTCAGCGCCGCGCCGAGGTTTTCCAGGTACTCCGCGGCCCTTTCCTCACCGGCGAACTGCTGGGCGACGACCCGCTTCCTCTCGGTGGTCGGCACCTCGAGGAAGACCTGCAACAAACCGTCGAAGACGCCGCGGTGCCCGCGCTCCGATAGCCATTGCAAGGTCTGCTGCGCCGTATCGCGGCTGCTGATATCCCACCACTCTTGCAACTTGCCTCGCAAGTCGCTCGCGTTTTGGCCCGTCTCTAGCGTATCCACGAAGAAGCCTTGCTGCTCCGCGCCGATGGCTCCCACGCTCAGGGCTCGCCGCTGCTCGAGGGAGAGCGCTGAGCCTTTCGGGTTGTGGAGGTACTTCTTCGTGCTCACGATGCGCTTGGCCGTGCGCAGGAAGGGCAACACCTTCGTGACCAGGAGCGAGAGCACCATCACGCCGAGCAGCACGTGAACGTACCAGGGCAACATCGCGAGCACCTGCAGCGGACCACTTTCTGACATGGTTTCCTTCGATCGGGCCCTCGATGAGCCCGCGCTGCAGGGTAGGTCGAAGCGGAGCTAAGCCGGGAGTGACCGAGAAGTCACTTGCTCAGGGCCCGACCGGGGCCAAAGCTCGCCACGCTCACCGAAAGTCCAGCGGCACGCGCTGAATGGCGCCGGTGACGGCGTCCTCGAGCTCGAGGTCCACCCGCTTCGGCTTGGAAGACAGGCCCCCTTCCAGGTCGAAAAAGAGGATCCCTCTCAGCTCGTTTCTGGCCGTCGGCATCATCAGCTCGTCCCCCGCGTACTCCATGCCCGTGGTCGTACCGGCCGCTTCCATCATGAACGGTACCATGAAGCCTCCGGCGAACACCGGGACCATCAGGTTCACGCGGTGGCGCTCTTGGACCTTCAAAGGGTCCAAGGGGAAGCGTTGGCTGCCGTCCTCGAAAGTCAGGACGATGTGGTGCCGCTTTAGCTTGATGGGGTGGGTGCCAGACCCGTCGCGCTTGAGCGACAGCTCCAGCGCCATGATGGCCTTGTCGCGAAGGGTAGTGCTGAACCGCTCCTCCGCTTCTTCTTCGCGCAAGCGCCGCGCCGTCGCGGTCACGAGCGAGGGCGGCAGCCCGAGAGCCTTGGGGGCAGGGGCGGCGGGCGCTCGAACAGAGACGCGCGATAGGCCCCTCAGGAACTCTTTGACGCTCGCTCCGAGCGCTTGGCTCAACACTGGCTCCGCGTCCGACGTGGTGTCGATGCCGGAAGCCTCGCCCGTACCGAGGACGACGAAGCGGTGCAGCGAAGCCTGCGAGGCGGCGTCTATTGCCTCCACCTCGAATCGGATTTGCCCCTTGATGCTCTCGGACGTGAAGCCCGTGTCCTCCGTGAGCTGCATCGTCACCAGATCGACCTTCAACCAGGCGCTCGGGGTCGACCCCTGTTGGGCGCGCAGACCACACGCTGCGATCGCCCGCTGCAGGGCCCCGTACACGACGCCCGCCGCGGGCTGGGGCGTCTCCAAGCTCGCCTGCACGTTGAAAAGCCCTGTTTGCGTGAAGCCGACGTTGCGCGGGTTCGCGTAGCCGCGCTTGTCTTGCACCGGGGCGACCGCGAAGGAGCGACCCGCGAGCGGGGGGCACGACCTGTTGGCCACCGCCGGAGCCTGCGGCTTGATGACGATAGCCGCGGAAGAGCCGCACCCCGCCATTCCCAAGGTCAACGGAAGCAAGCCCCACGACGCCGCCCTAGTCACCTGATTCATCCGCACTTTCGTCAGATTGCTAACATCGTCGATCGACGCCCGTCAACGTGCGCTGTCGGCACCGCACTCGCGCGAAAAAGACCGATCTTTCGCAAGCTTTTCGCTCGAAACTAATGCGAAACGAGCTCGTGCGTGGTCGCGGCTCGAGACCAGCCGGAGGGCGCCGTACTTCGCGAGCGCGCTTCGCGGTCGAGCTCCGGCATTGCTCGGCGTCGTGTCGATGCCTCGCAAGCAGTGCACTCGGAGTGCTCTCGAACCGCGGGTGTCGCGGAGCCGAGCGGCGCAATCGCAAGTGAGGTACGCACCGCGTGTTCGACGTGTTCGACCGCGACGTGACCGTGCCCAGGAGACGGACCGATCTCGCGAAGGCGTGTCGCGCAAGGAGCTAGTTGAGTGCGCGCGGTTTTTACATGAGGTCGCCCGGTGCACGCTCGCGCTTGGCCAACCGGCGAAATCGGCAAGGAAAGCTCGCGTCCCCTCCATTGACGAATGAGCTCTGCTCACTGTGTCGCCTGCTCTGCCAAACCTGCCCCGAATCGTCGCGCGGGGCTGAAAACCTCAAGCATGAACGAATTTCTGTCCTCGTACGGGCGGCGGCCGCTGGCGCCAACTCTCGCCGCCGTTCTTTGCTGCGCGTCCATCGCGCTGTCCGGGTGTTCGACTTCCGGCGAGGTAAGTCCAGGTAGTGCGGGGGCGGGGGTAGGCGGCTCCTCCGCGTCGGGCGGGGCCGGCGTCATTGGCGGCGGCGGCGCTGGAGTCTCAGGTGGCGCGAGCGAGGTGGGTAACAAGGTCATCCATCGCTTGAGCAACCTCGAATACGACAACACCCTGCGCGACCTCACCGGAACCGCGCTGACCTTCGAGCACACGTTCGTCAGCGAGGAGGTCGAAGGTTTCGACAACATCGCGACCTCTCTTTCGATGAGCCCCCGGCAAGTCGAGGACTACTTCGTGGCGGCTCGGCAAGTCAGCGCGGACGTCTTCGCGAACCCTTCGCTCAGAGCTCGCATCGTGACGTGCGCGCCCGATGCCGATCCTGCCTGCGTGGCCAAGGTGATCGCGGACCTGGGCCTACGAGCGTTTCGTCGGCCGCTCACCGCGGAGGAGAGCGCGAGCCTGGTCGAAAAATATCAAGAAGCGGTGGCGCTCGGGCTGGACCCGCAAGGCGCGCTTCAGCACGTCTTGCACGTGACGCTCGCCTCGCCCCAGTTCCTGTACCGTATGGAGCTCGATCCGGATCCGGCGAACGCCGCGCCGCGCAAGCTCGATGGCTACGAGCTAGCCTCGCGATTGTCGTACGCGCTCTGGAGCAGCATGCCGGACGACGAGCTGCTGGCGCAAGCGGCTACGGGTGCGCTGGGGAGCCCGGAGTCCCTGACGAGCGAGGTCGACCGCATGCTCAGCGACGCCCGCTCCGAGATGCTGGTGAAGAACTTCGCGGGGCGATGGTTCGGTAGCAAGCGTCTCGATGACCACGTTGCCAGCTCCACGCTGTATCCCGACTACAGCCCGACCCTCGCGGCGTCGATGCAGCGGGAAATGGAGCTCTACTTCTCCAAGTTTCTCTACGAAGACCTGCCGTATTCGCAGCTGCTGACCGCCGACTTCAACTTCGTGGATGGCCCTCTGGCCGCGCTCTATGGTCTGCCGGCGCCTGCGGGAGGCATGGCGGAAGTGGTCAACACGAGCGACCAGCGCATGGGCATCCTGGGCTTGGCGGGTTTCTTGACCCACACCTCCCGCGAGACCCGCAGCTCGCCCATCATCCGCGGCAAATGGGTGCTCGACGCCGTGCTCTGCACCCCGCTTGCCGTCCCCCCAGGCCTGGTGATCGCCCCGCTGGAGGAGCCGGTCGAGGGGGCACCGGCGACGACCATTCGCCAGCAGATTGAGGTCCACCGCGCGTCCCCGGCCTGCGCGGGCTGCCACAACATGATCGATCCAATCGGCCTCTCGCTCGAAAATTTCGACGGCATCGGGCGCTACCGCCCGAAGTACGAAAACGGCCTAGCCATCGACACGGCGGGGACGATGCCCGACGGTCAGAAGGTGGACGGACTACCGTCGCTCGTCAGCGCCATCGCATCGTCGCCGAGGTTCTTGCCTTGCGCGGCGAGCAAGCTCGGAACCTACGCGCTCGGCGCCACCGCGACCGAAGCGAATCGTGATCAGATCGTCGCTCGCTGGACCGCCGGCAACCCGACGCTCCGCAATCTCATCAAGGAAATCGTGACGCACGAGTCTTTTACGTCGAGAAAGGCGGAGGGCCTATGAACCTCAGACCGAGTCGCAGGCACGTGCTGCGCGCGGCCGGCATCGCGCTGGCGCTCCCGTGGATGGAGTCTTTGAACGCGCCCCTCGGCCACGCCGCGGATGCGGCCGCGCCCAAGCGCTTCATCCCCGTGTACTTCCCCAACGGCGCCTCGGTGCTGTGGTGGAAGACGACGGGCAGCGGGTCTGGTTCCGCGTGGCAGCTCTCGCCGCTGCTCTCCGCGTTCGAGCCGTTCAAGAAGAAGATGCAGTTGATCCGCCAGCTCGGTAACTTCAGCTGGCGTAGCGATCTGCTCAGCATGAGCCCGGCGTGGAATACTTACCGCGAGCGCAACGACTTTTGCGGCGTATGCAAGATGCCTGCGGGCGCGTTCGTCGTGCCCTCGCACTCGCGCGACCCTTCAGCGCTACTCAACTGCATCGATGGCGACGCTTATCGCTCGAGCAAGGGCCAAGCGCCGCTGTCGAGCCCGATGAACGGCGAGACGGTGGACCAGCTGCTGGCCCGCAGTATGCCGCAGGCGACCTCGCTCCCGAGCATGCAACTAGGCCTGCTGGACGGCATTGGCTCCCTAGACGAGCGGCACAGCGCGATGTCGCGCAACATGTCGTGGAACAAGGAGGGGACGGCCCTCGGTAAAGATATCGACCCGAAGCGGGTCTTCGACAAGTTGGTCGCGAGCGGAGCTGGTGCGGCCAACACCGATCCCCAAGCAGTGGCGGAGGCGCAGCGTCGCCGCGCGCTCGACTTGAGCGCGCTGGACGGCATCGGCGACAGCGCGACCCGGTTGCAGCAGCGCCTTGGCAAGAGCGACCGCGAGCGGCTCGATCAGTTCTTGACCGGGGTTCGCGAGCTCGAGGTCAAAGTCCAGCGGGTGCCGGACGGCACGACCGGGGGCGCTTCGTCTTGCATGCCGATCACGCTCCCCGCCGACATGAAGGCAAACGATACGCGAGCGCACGTGATGAACGACCTCATCGTCATGGCCCTCCAGTGCGACGTCACGCGCATCGTCACGTACATGCTGGACAACAGCCGGTCGGACTTGGTGTACTCGTGGGTCCCACGGCGGGACTGGGACAAGGGCGGGGCGATGGTGGGTGGGACCTGCACGGCGTACCACGAGTCTCAGCACCACACCGGTGTCAGCCCGGATTTTGCCTCGATCACTCGCTGGCACATCGAGGTCGTGGCCGACCTGCTGAAGAAGATGGACGCGGTCCAAGACGCGTCAGGTGGCACGCTGCTCGACAACAGCCTCGTCATGTTCTCGAGCGACATGCACCACGGTGACCATGCGTCGTTCGACCTGCCGATGGCTCTCTTCGGCGGCGGCGGCGGCACCTTCAAGCAAGACCAGCTCGTCTCTCTGCCGGAAACGATCGAGGACATGCGCCAGCTGCGTGACCTCTACTTCACGGTCTTGAACAATTATTTCGGGCTCGGCGTCACCAGCTTCGGCACGGACCTGCGCGGCGTTCCCAATCGGGTCATGGCCGAGCTCCTCGCCTGAGGCCGTCCCAGAGCCTGCCGCGTTCCTCACGGCGCCTTTCGCCGCTCTGTGCCACTAGAGCGTCCGCGGTTTCGCGGATGCGTTTTGCGAGCTGAGCACCGCGTCCGCTGCGGCGTGCTCATCCTGCGCGTCGGCATGCCTCCTGCACCACGTTGCTCGAACCAAGCGCTCGCCGCACGCGCGGCAGAACGAGGACTAGTGGCGACCAAGAGCAACGATACGGGACGTAGTGGGTCTGCGGGTGAAACGGGCGACACCAACGAAAAGAGCCCGCGCGGTACCGCCGCCGGCATGCGGATGGGAGCGAGCACCCGCACGGAGGCCAAGAAGGTGACCTCCACGAAGTCGAAGGCATCTCGGAAGGAGCAGACGAAGCGGGGCGGACCCGGTACCGCGGGCACTTCGGACGGCGCGCGCGCCGGGCAGCGTGCGACTCCTCAGCGTAACAAGGCCACTCGTCGTCGCGGGGAGAAGGCCCGCGCAGGCGCTTGAGGCGGGTGCGACAACGGCGCTAGTAGCAGGACTCACCTGAAGCCAACGGAGACGCCCGCTGAAAGGCGCAGGAACCCGTAGTCCTCGAAGTAGCCGCCGTCGCTGGCGCTTTCATCAACGAACGCACGGATATAGCGCCCGTCTACCCGTAGCCCCACGTGCTGCGTGAACAGGTGCGTGATCCCGACGCCGCCCGAGATGGTTGGGTCTGTCTGGGCCTTCGTCGCGTAAGCGGCTCCGCTCCCGCGATCCACGCCGTGAAACCAGGCATGGACGACGCCGGCGCCCGCGGTCGCGTAGGGGCACCACGAGCCGAACGCGGGGTTGCCAGCGCAATATCGGGCCACCGCGCTTGCAGAAAGCAGCGCCGCGTCCGTGTCGAGATCGACGTCCTCGGACGCGAGCCCCGCGACGTCTTGGTCGCGGAAGAAGTGGCCATGCAGCTCCCCATCGAGCTCGAAGCCCAGCCGCTCCCAAGGGAATACGGCCAACGACACGCCCGCGCCGATGCGCCCAGACTGGACGTCGCCCGCGACGTTGTTCGCCATGTACGGCGTGACCGCGAAGCGCATCGCCTCCGGCGGAGAAGCGGCTCCGCGCCGCTCACTCAGGCGCAGCTCCAGCCCACCCCCGAGCGCCAAGGCGTTAAATTCGCCGACGCTCTTCGTCACTTGAACGAACGGCGACACCCAAGGCAGCTCGAGTCGCGCGCCCGCCAGCAGATTCATGCCGAGCCGGTGCCCCTCATCGTCCGTTCTAGCCGGCTCGTTCTCGCTCGTGGTTGGCCCGGGGACCTCGTTGAGGGCGAACGTGCTGTAATTCATGCCCACCCCCAGGTACGGCTTGAGCCGAAACCCCACCGGCACCTCGTACAGTAGGTTGCCGCCGACATGGTAAAGCGTCTGATTCTCGTCGAACACGTAATCGAACGTCGGCTGGATAGTGAACGGGCTGCTCGGCGCGGTCAGCCGCAGATCCACGCCCACGTACAGGTCGGCGTCGCCCGTGAGCGCAACCCCCGCGCGCGGACCGACCTGCACTCCGACTGCGGCCTGCGCGGCGCCGGGCGCGAGGCTCTCGACGAGCAGCGCAGCCCAGCCGCAGAGGACTCTGGCCAGGATGATTCGCAGCCGCGAGTCCTGAATGACGGGCGGGCTTTCGGTCGGCGAGGGACCGGCAAGGTCTTCGAGCTTGGACGCCATGGGATACCGGCATTCGCGCGTCGAGGGGCGAATCCTTCATCGGCCGGCGAAGAATCTTGGCGTGAGCCAAGTCCCGGTCGGGAGGTACGACCCGTCTTCAGCTGGCAGGTACCAGCCGCAGGTACTGCACCTCGTTGGGGAAGGAGAAGATCACGTACACGCCCTGCGCGTAGATTTCCTCGGCGCTGCGCGGCTCCGGCCACAGGGGCTGCGCGGGCGAGTCCGCCACGAGGTTGACGACGTTGTAGCGCCCTGACAATCGGATCGTACGCGGGATTTCGAAGAGGGCGGCGCTGGCGCTCGCGGTGTCGAGGTTTACGAAGACGAGGACGACCGAGTCCACCGGCCCCGCGGCGAGCCAGCGGGCGACCGAGAAGGTGCGCGCATGGAAGCCGCCGGAGCGGAGATTCAGAAAGTAGCGGGGCGGCGCGGTGAGCTCGGGCGAGGTTTCCCGCGCATGATTGATGCGACCATACATGCCGGCGACCGATTGCCTTTCGGAGTCCGGCCGCGACCACTGTTCGTACATGCTACTGAACTGGTTTTGGAAATCTAGCTTGTCGGCGAGACCCAGCGGCTGCCCCATGTAGATCATCGGCACGCCTTGCACGGCGGCGGCTACGGCGTGGCGCGCCACCATCGCCCACTTGTCGCTGTTGCCCCCTTCGTCGTGGCTGGTCCCGTTGTGCATGATGATGCTGCCCGAGCCGAACAACCGCGTCTCGTCCTCGAGCACCGCGAAGAGCTCGTCCATCGTGACGCTACTGTCGCGAAACCTACCGTGCCAAACCGTGGTCAACACGTCCATGACCTTGTTCAATCGGTATTGAATCGCCGGGGGGTCCAACACCTCAGCCAAAAACACGAAGTCCCAGCGATGGCTTCGAGCGACGTTGATGATGTATTCCCACAGCTGGTTCGGCATACCCTGCGCAAAATCCGCGCGGATGCCCGCGAGCTTACCGCTGGTAGCCGCGAGCCAATAGGGAACGATATGAGCGATGTAGCGCCAGAGGGCGCTCGTGTCGGCAGCCTCCGATAGATTGGTGTAGAGAAGGTCACGCTCGTCTTCCGCGCCGCCGCGCGGGTCGAAGTAGCGGTCCGGCTTCGGACCCAAGCTCGAGTAATCGCCGAAGAACCAATCGACGTTGGCATCCGCCCAAACGTGCTCGTTCAAACGGTCAGCGGGGGCGTAAATCGCTGGTGAGTAGCCGTCGAACGCTGGCTCTCGATAATGCGGGAAGACCTGGCCGTCCCGGTACTCGTTGCCGCGCGTGCACCAAGCCGGCCGTACCTCGCGAATCCAATCCGCGGCTTGAGCTGGGCTACATAGTCCGAGGTCGACGCCGCCCTGGCCGTAGCAGAGGTCACGCCCCGCGTGGTTGAGGGCCATGTCCAGGAAGACGTCCAAGCTCGAGCCTGCCGCTTCGTCGACTACTCGTTGCAGTAGACTCATGGCCCGGGCACCCGTCGCGTCGTCCGCGAGCCATGGATTCACGCTGAAGTAGTCGCGTGCAGCGTAGGGGCTACCCGGGTCGAAATTGCTCGTCCAGTCCCAATTGGAGGTGTCCCAGCGCCAACGCGTGTTCGGAAAAATCGGCATCAGCCAGAGCGCGTTGAAACCCAGCGTGCTCCTCACGTAGGAGATATCGAACGGGTTGAAGTCGTCGAAGTCAGCGCCGGGCAGAAAGTCGTCCAGCGTGCTCCGATTCTGGTAGTCGCCGCCGGCGAGCGCTTCGACCGTGAGCGCATTGGCTTCGTAGAGGGCGAGCCGCGCCGCTTTGCTAGGCGAGATGACGATCGCGCAGTCGCGGTGCTTGGGCGCGCCATCGAACGGTGCAAAGTCGTTGACCCACCACCAAGTGCTCGTGCCGACGCGCCGATAACGAGCCGTTAGCCGGTACGCGCCACACTTGCCGAGCAGCAGGTTGGCCGCGTACTTCAGGTTGTCGTAGGCGCGTCCTGCGGGCTCCATCGCGTAGGCGAGCCAGTACGAGGCGGCGGGGTCGCTCGAAGCGTTTAGCGGCTCGACTAGCTTCACGAAGTCACGGCGGTTGAGGTTGCTGAACACTTCGACCTCGAAGTCAGCGTGCGCGCGGTCATGTCCCGCGATTTCGATCTCCACCCGCAGCGACTGAGCGGGCAGTGGCGCAGCTGCTTCATCCAGCAGCAGCTTGACCGTGCCGTAGTTGCCGTTCACGTTGCCCACGACCAGGCCGCCAATCCAAGGGCTGTAGTTCATCGATACCTCGGTTGAGATTTCGTCACTGTCGTGGAGCCCTGTCGCGCAATCAATCGTCTTGGAACAAATGACCACTTCCGTGTGCGCTAGCTTCGTCGGCAAAAATGAATTGACTACAGCCACTGCGCGTGAGCGGGCCTAAGTGTGTGAGTGGCGAGCGCGCTCTACGCCAAGTAGCGACCATGAGCGCAAAGAAAAGGGCCCAATGGCGACTTTCGGCATCGACCTCTCTCATCATCAACGCGCGGCGTCTCAGCCGTGGGACAAGTTCGAAGGCAAGGTAGACTTCGTCATTTGCCGCGCCGCATACGGCGGGTTGATGCGCGATCGGGAGGTGATCGAGCACATGCGCCGAGCTCGCGCTATCGGCGCCAAGGTCGGCCTGTATCAATTCTTTCGCCCGAGCCAAAGCGTGGACCGGCATTGGGACGAGCTGCGCGCGGTAGCCGATCTGGTCAAGCTGGGTGAAGGTGACATCGTCCCTGCGCTGGATATCGAGCACGACCCCATGCCCAAACCCGGTCAGGACGTAGCGCCGAGCTGGTCGCCCCAGTGCGAAGAGCTGGTGAGCCGCATCGTTCAAGGCTTCGGGGACGCGCTGGTATACATCACGCAGCGTGAGTGGCGGATGCTGGGGAAACCTCAGTGGCTGCTCGAGCGGCCGCTCTGGGTTGCTCACTACACGGACAGGCCGACTCCGGCGACGCCGAACGACGCGCCAGCTACAATCTGGCAGCACCGCGTGGCTCCGTTCGATCCGCATGGGCCCGGCGGCTTCGACAAAAAGCACCCCGTCCTGGATCAGAACCGCGGGCTAAGGGACTTGCCGTTGATCGGCAGCGCGCCCGACGCCGGGCTGGACGACCTGCGGGACCACGTCGCGCTCGCGCTGCCCGAGACAGTGCTCATCGCCTAGTAGTGGAAGCTCTTGGGCGCCGGCAGGGCGGCAGGGCAGGGAGGGGTACGACAGCGGCGCGCCCCTCCCACGGCATCAAGGTCTAACGACCTTGATGCCGTAGTCACCTTTGGACGTGGTTGAGTAGTGCCGCACTTGCACCCAGTACTCACCTGGAAACAGCGACGCGCTGATCTGGGCATTGTTGCCCGAGCCGCTGTCGTCGTCCTCGGCAACCAGACGCGTGATGTCGTTGGGCCCAAACAGCTTCATCACGACGTCCGACGGGCCTTCGGTGGAGATGACGTAGCCGCCCACGGTTTTTGCGCGAAACTTGAATAAATCTTCCTCGCCCGGAGCGCCAATCGACGCGGCGGTTAGGGTCGCTTCTTGGACGGGCAACTCGACAGCCATGTTCGACCCACCAGTGCCAGGATACATGGCGCTGCTGGCGATGAACTCCTGGTCTAGCGCGGAGAGCTCGGTATTTACCTTCGCCTGAAAGCCGTTGGTAGTCCACGCGGCCGGAAAGCTATAAAGCATGATCGACTCGGCGTCGAAGCCGGTCCCGTTGATTTGGTCGTGTGCGTACTTGGAGAGCACGTTGTGCCGCACCACGTCCGGCGGCCAATTGTTGGGCGAACCGCCCAGCTCACGGATCACCACCTCCTCGTTCCATAGAATCCCGCCATCCGGATTTTGATGCTCGTGCGCCAAGCCCAGCGCGTGGCCGAACTCGTGCAGAATGACCGCCTCATCCACCCAGCCCAGGTTGAGCGTTGGCTCGCTCAGCGGAATGGACTTGGCGTCAGTGCCAATGTAGGACCAGGCGCCGTCGTCGAGGAATGCCACGCGGATATCGGCACCTGCGTTGCTCACGAAGTTGAGGCGAAGGTTCGCAAACTTCGACCATTGGACCGCATGCTCTCGTACGAGGTCCTGCTGCGCGCTGGTGCCGCCCAAGAATGCTACTTTCAGCGTGGAGCCCGTGATCCAGTTCTTGCCCCTTGGGCTAATGGCTCTCGTACGGCCGCCGCCGATCTGCGCGAAGCGCAATGGGCGACGCAAATCGTTCGGGAGAATACGATCGAAACACACTTTTGGTGATTTCACTGTCGTTCCTTTCGGACGGTCCCAACCGTATGGCCCGCCTCCTCTTCAGCTTCTACGCCCCTTCTACCGCGGCCCCCATGGTCATTCATCGATGGAGGCAGACTTCGTTCTAGTCTTAACGTTCGACTCCCGGTTGGTGGACCTTTCTACGGCCGGCTTCGGCACTGCTGGCCAGCTCGGCGTTGCCAACGACCGGAAGGTGCTGATTCGCGACCTCGGGTCAGTGTGCTTGGGGCCGAGCATCGGCCGCACCGGTTCACGCTATTTTCCGGCGGAAATTCGGCCGCAACGCGCTCTGGGGCGACGACGCGCGCGGAGCGGCAACTCGCTCCCTCGGAATTGATCCCTTACCGCATTCCTGACCGTAGCTAATGGGCAGCGTACTCTCTCGGGCGCTTCGCACAATCGCACGAACATGCGGCGCGGCTCCCGTTCTCGCGTCTTTCTGTTTCGTTTCGCGTGGTGCTTCTCCCACAAAATCTGCGCTAACGACTTCTGCGGTTGGAGCTAGCAGTCTCGCGTCGCAGCGTCACTCTGCTTGCGCTGTGTGAGCTGACGCATCTCACTGTGCGGTCGAACGTCGTAGTGCAATAATCGAATTTGGTTCTGGCGAGCGGGGCTCCAAAAGAGCTAGGGTCCGGCGCAAATGAAGTCGCGCAATTGTGGGGGCCGTGGCGGCAAGCCTGGGTATCATTACGTGGGTGCCTGCCTCTTGGCGGGGCTTGCCTACGTTGGCTGCGGAAACTCGGATGAGAATGATCCGGCGCCGACGGCGGGCTCCTCCGGAAGCACGAATACCTCCGGTAGCGGAGGAGTGGGTGTCACTGGCGGCACGGGCAATCGCGCCGGGAACAAGGGCTCGGGTGAGGCCGGAGCGACGGAAGTGCCAAGCGGCGGCGCAGCGCCATCGGGCGGGCAAGGTGGAGCCGAAGGCGTCGCGCAGGCCGGGTCGAGCTCAGGTAGTGGGGGTGATGCGAGCATGGGTGGTGTGAGCGGCGAGGGTGGCGACAGCGCTCAAGGCGGCACGCCGTCTTCCGGCGGGACAACATCGGGGAGCGGCGGCACGGGCGGCGGCGGTGGGGGCACGAGCGGCGG
>SECP01000103.1 GCA_004193285.1 Myxococcales bacterium
ATAATGGAAATATATCGCTACAAGCAAAAATTATGGATCTTAGTTTTTGGATCTATATTATTTTGCATTTTCACTTTTCAAATAATTTCCGGATTGCCAAACATCATTGCAACATTTTTGGAAAGAGACAATCTTTTATTGTTGAAGATCTTTCTAAGAGATAACATAACCCCCAATGATTTTATTTAACAAAGACTTTTTATTTTATGAATAAACGAGTAGTTTTTATTGTTTCGACACTTAATGCTGGAGGTATAGAAAATTACTTGCTTCGATTCTTAAAACATTATGATAATAAGATCTTACCTATTGTAATTTGCAGGGGAAATGAATTTGGAGAGCTTGAAGAGAGCTTCAAGCAGATTACTAATATAGAATTAGTTAAAGTAGACATGACTAATTTTGCAGCCAAACCTTATGTTGATTTTTATAAATTTTTAAAAAAAGGTCAAATAGATAGTATCGTTGATTTTAGTGGTCATTTTTCGGGAATTTTAATGTGTATCGCCAGATTAGCTGGTATTAGCAAGAGAATAGTTTTTTATCGAGAGTCTACTTATCAATTCCATGTAACCTTCTTAAAGGCAATATATATTAAACTTTTAAAAGGTCTCTTGCAACTTTCTTCTACAAAAGTGCTATCCAATTCAATAACGGCATTAGATAATTTTTACCCTAATCGTGATAGAAAAAGCAAAAGATTTAAGGTTATCTATAATGGTATAGATTTTGGGGGATCATTAGATAAAAAACTTAGTAGATCAGATTTTGGGATTCCCGATAATAGTTTTGTGATTGGTCATGTAGGTAGATTTAATTTCGCCAAAAACCATGAAACTATCATTAAAGTAGCCGAAAAACTTTGTAAGGACCATGATAATATTTATTTCATTTTATGTGGTAAAAACACGGATACTGCACTTAAGGAAAGAATTTCACAACATCACCTATTAAAAGATAAGGTTAAGTTGTTAGGCTATCGAAGCGATGTAAATCAGGTCTTGGGAGTTTTGGATTTATTTTTTTTCCCATCAATTACAGAAGGGCAACCCAATTCATTAATAGAGGCAATGATCATGGGGCTTCCCATTGTTGCATCAAACATAACACCAATAAAAGAAACTACACCCTTAATTATACATGATTATTTATTAGATCCTACTGATTTTGTAGGCTTTGCAAATCAAATTGAAAAATATTATCTAGGGGAATTGAATATGCCTAAAAATTTATCTGAATGGGCTAAAAATAACTTTAATGCAGAATTGTTATTTAAAGAATTTTTTAATGAATTGTAAGGATTATAAATAGAAAATATGAAAAAAAAAATTATCCATATTGTGGATACTTTATGTGTAGGGGGAAGAGAAAAAATTATCATTGATATTTGCAATAATTTAGATCAAAAAAAATATGATGTTTATATTATTACGTTAACCAACGACATTAATGTAATTGACAATTTAATTAATAAAGATAGCGTTAAATATATCGAACTCCCTGTAAAGCATAAGGAAATAATTGGTTTAAATACGGTCTTAAGCTTTTTTAAAGTAGTATCGCTGTTGAAAAAGCATTTGAATAACATTAAGCCAGATATTATTCATTCACATTCTTATCTACATAGGTTGTTAATAGTATATTCTGCAATAAAAACATTAAAATATAACGTTAAAGTATTTCATACAGTTCATACATCAGGATTATATTATAACCCTAAAGGGGTTTTAGATAAAATTAAATTATTTATTGAAAAATCTATTATAGGAATGATTAAGCCAAGCTTAGTTAGTATTTCGGAGGTAATTCATGAAAATAATGAAAGATTGTTGATTGACGTTGCTAAACAAATAAAATATATACCAAATGGTATTGATCTAGAATTTTATAACAGAGATAATTTTAATGTAGCGCCAGAAGTATTTGGTGTAAATAAGGCTGATATCGTTTTAACCTACGTAGCAAGACTTTGTGTAGGCAAAAACCATTTAACTTTACTTAAAGCTATCAAATTAATTGTAAAAACACATCCAGATATAAAATTATTATTAGCCGGAGACGGAGAAACACGAAATGAAATTGAGCAATTTATAAGAATTCATTCCTTAGAAAAAAATGTAATTTTACTAGGCTCGATATCAAATATTGGAGATTTACTCTCTATCACAAATATTGCGTTATTCCCATCAGAATTTGAAGGTTTTACTTTAACGCTTATTGAGAAAATGGCGATGGGTTTACCGGTGGTAGCTGCTAACAATGATATATTTTCACGTCTAATTAAACACAGAGAAAATGGCCTCTTATTCGCTATGTTTGATGAGCATGAGTTGGCTAAGTGTGTTATAGAGTTGATTGAAAATAATGAGTTATATTTGTTATTAAGCAAAAATGGCATGATTTTTTCAGAACAATTTTCTATAAAAAGAATGGTAAATGAACATGAACTCTATTACGAGAGTTAATTTATTAATTAAATGAAGTAATAAGTAGTATTACTTTTAAAATATGCCTAAATAAAAAAATATGTTCATATCAGTTGTTATTCCAATGTTTAATGCGGAAAAAACGATAAGTCAAACCCTTAATTCAATCAAAATACAAACACTATTACCAGATGAGGTTATCATTGTTAATGATGGAAGTAAGGACAATTCGAGTAAAATTGTAAGCGAGTTTATTAAAGAAAATGATGCAATAAACATAACGCTTATTAATGAAAAAAATGGAGGAGTTTCCAGGGCAAGAAACATTGGTATAAAAAGAGCTAAAGGTAAATATATAGCCTTGTTAGATGCTGATGATGAATGGCATCCAAAAAAAATAGAAATTGTGAATGCTATGATAGATAGTAAGTACAACCTTTATGGCCATGCTTCTACCTTAGACGATTTTAATAATAGTTTTGATATTGAAAATAACAAGGCATCTGTTGAAATTACCTTTTTTGATATGTTAATAAAAAATAGGTTTGTTACGCCAAGTGTTGTTTTTTATAATGATCAAAAATTTTTATTTGACGAGGAAATGCATCATACAGAAGACCATGATTTATGGTTACGGATGACTTACCAAAAACCAGCATTATATATTAACCAAAAACTTGTAAAATTGGGGAGGCCAGTGTTATCAAAAGGTGGGGCTAGTTCTGATACTTGGAAGATGAGAAAAGGTGAACTTAAAATGTATATCAACGCATCTAAGTATAGTACGTTATGCAAAATTATATTACCAATTTTACTTCCGTTTTCAATTTTTAAATTTGTTAAAAAAAGCCTTATAGGTTAGTTAGATTAGAATTCATATGAATGTTAAGGTCTTAATGGCAACCTATAATGGTGAATCGTATATAGAGGAGCAACTTAATTCTATCTTGGCTCAGGAAGAGGTTAAAGTAGAAATTAACCTACGCGATGATTGTAGTAAAGATAACACCGTTGCCTGTGTTTTAAAAAAATTCCCATTTATTGAAATACACCAAAATGAAAGGAGTTCTGGGTCTGCTGGGAAGAATTTCATGCTGATGATCACAAATCTTGTAATAGATCCAGATGTTGATTTTATTGCTTTGTCGGATCAAGATGATATATGGTTGCCACGAAAGCTAATCTCTGCAGTAAATTTACTAAAAGAAAATAACTCAGATTTATATTGCTCTAATCTCACAAAGTGGAACGAATCCGTGAATACCTACGATAATTTGAAAAAAGATTATCCTCAGGAAGAATACGATTATCTGTTTGAAGGAGGAAGTGCAGGTTGCACTTATGTTTTTACCAAGGATTTTGCAATAGAATTAAAAGCGATAGCCGCCCAAATTGATTATTCCGATTGGAAAGGTTTTTCACATGATTGGTTCATCTATTTTTTTGCAAGAAATAAACTCTATAAAGTTTTTATAGATGGGATTTCTCATATTTACTATCGCATTCATAATAATAATGTACATGGGCACCTGAACACACTTACTTTCAAGAGTATAAAGGAGAAATTTAAACAAGTATTCAATGGTTATCATGCATATCACGCCAAAAACTATATTAAATTTCTGGATGTAAATACTGAATCATATAAAATTTATCAAGCTTTTTTAAGTAATTACTGGTCAAGAAACCTGATGATACTAAAATATAATACTAAACTTATGCGAGACAAAAAAAAGCTTATTGTATTTGCCATATTAAATCTTTTAACATTCAAATCACGTGTATAAACTGTTTTTTAAACGAAC
>SECP01000045.1 GCA_004193285.1 Myxococcales bacterium
CCACCGCCACCACCTGCACCGCTCGCCGCCCCGCTCCCCCCGGTCGCGTTCCCGCCCACCGAACCGGGCGAGCCCGCCGTCCCTGCCGGTGAGCCGCTCACGCCGCCGCCAGGGTTGTCCGTCGAATCTCCACCGCACGCGGTCGCCGCCAGCAGCAAGCTCCCGACACCGACCAGGCCAAGCCCGAGCGCGGAGCGACTAGAACGGAAAGCGACGTGAACGAACCGAATCCATGGGCAGGACATGCCAAAAACAGCGGGTCCGGCGCGGCTTTTCAGTGGTCGCCGACGACTGAGGGAGCGGTTCAGCTCGCAAACGCGCTTGCAAGAGGCTGGCCTCTGAAAATCACCGACCAGCATGTGGAGCGGGCTGCCGGTGGGAGGCGGGTGGCGGCCAGGCGCAGGAAGGCCGCGGCCAGGTGTCCCGACCATTTTCCGGGCCTTCGAATAGCGCCAACGTCCAGTTCATCAGATGTTCGGAGCGCCTGTGCGACTCGGCGGGACCTACTATCGAGATGCAGACGGAGACGGCTACGGCTCGGTGGACAAGCTGAAGTTGTGCTCTGACACGCCCCCAGCTGGATACGTCGAGAAGGGTGGAGACTGCTGCGACGTCGCGGACAAGGCAGGAAGCAAAGTGCTCCCCGCGATGATTCACCCGGGTGTACTCGGCTACTTCGCGTCAGCGGCCGACATCTGCGGTGTCGGCTGGGATTACGATTGCTCGGGCGGAGTACAGACGAATCCCCCCTAAACGAAGGGACGTGTGCTGTGTCGACCAGTCGTTCGTCGAAGCCGACTGTGGGAAAGGCTTCGGAGTTTGTTCGTGTAACGGATGTTCCACCGGTGGGTGCGGCAGCGGCGGCGTGATCCACTGCCGGTGAGCTCGACCGAAGCCCCGGCCTGGCGGGAGGCTCGGCAACCGCGGCCCTTCATGCACGAGGGACTGCGGCAGCGGGGGTCATGGTAGTTTGGGCGCCATGACCATGGGTCGGTTGGGTGCGGTTCTTTCGATGAACAAGTCTCGAACGCTGGTGTGCGGCGCGGTAGCGGTCGCTTGTGGGGCGGCAGCGTGCTCGGAGGGCTCGGACCAAGCGCCGTCACGCACCGAGCAGGCCGAGGGCGTCGCGCGCCGTCCGGCTTCCGGCGCGCGCTCGCGGCCGGATTGGCGAGAGCAAGCGCCGGGACGGTTCTTTACCCGATTCGGCAACGCGAGCGCGATGGTGGAAGCGGGAGCGCTGAGGTTGTGGTCTGACGCGTCCGGCTACGCCTCGTTGGACGGCCTCGTTACCGATATCAGCCTTGCAGTCACGCGCGACCCCGCTCCTGCGATCGACATTCACGGCTTGAACGCGCGGCTCAAGGTGGGGCTGGACTACTACCTGTTGCGGTGGCTTTCAGTTGGCATGAGCGTGAGCGCGGAAGCATTTTTTCTCACTCGCCGAGGCGATAGGCTCGTGCGAGTCAGCAGCACGGATCCGAATTCTCCGCCCCAAGTTTTTCAATCACTGGACGGCTCTGGCAATGGTCTCGGAACCGCGCTGAGCCTCGTACTTGGGCTTCACTACTAGCCCAAGTACTGTTCGGTGAATCACCCCGTCGCGCTCTCTACGGCCAACACGCGAGAGCTAGCTCACCCCGATCGCTAGGCTCATCTGAACTAAGCAGCAGGCCCTCGAGGGGAACGGACGCGGTCGCCGAGGTACATGAGGGCGTGCCCCAGGAGTAGCGGGAAGAAGAACACCGGTAGCAAGACAAGCGTCGGGTCCCCACTCCGCGTGGTGTCGTAAACGTATGCCAAGCCGATGAACACGGACACCGCGCCAAGCAGCGTCAAGGCACCGCCCAGCCCCATGAGCGCCATGCCAGTGGTTCGGCGTAGCGGCTCGTGGCTAGGTGGCACGGGCGGCGTACGGTGTCGCCGCGCGCGCCAAACCGCGAAAGGTATGACGATGAGCGTGGCTGGTAAGGACACCGCCCACCTCCTGACGCCGCCGAAGATCAAATGGCTCGCCAATGCCGATAGCGGAATCGCGAGGAGCATCACGTCCAACGTCAGAACCAAGTCCAATGGTGTCAGCAGCCGTCTTCCGCGCGTATCAATCGGCTGCTCTTCGTGGCCACTCATGACGGCAGCGTACATGGCTTGCGGCGTGGCTGCTCTGGCACACGCCGGCCGCGCTTCCAGGCGGGCGCCCGACCGGAGCCGCGGGGCAGCTTGCCGTGATCGCGGCCCTCCACGTCCCGTGCTTCGAGATGAGACGTGGCGGGTGTGACGAACAAGGCGAAGGCGGCCGGCGCGCAACGGTCGGAGACAACGAGGGATGCCGTGAGCATGTCGTGAGCCGCCCGACGGCGCTGGGATCGTGATTCCGTCCGCCCTGCGGCGGGTGGTCGCGATCGCGCGTACCCATCCCTGTTCGGACCACGATCACCATTCGAGGTCGCGATCACGGTCACGGTCACGGTCACCAATCACGATCACGATCACGATCACGACTACGAGCACCACCGCCGTTCGCGATCATGGTCACCACCACCGTTCAGGCGGCGGGCGCATCACGTTCCCGATCATCATCAAGGCTGCAGGCCGAGCCGACCGCGCCATGAGACGTAGAACGGCCTCTTCTTGGCCGAGGTGATTGTGGCCCCAGATGAGACGGGTGCCGCATTCGAGAGCATCCTTTACGAACCGCAACTTTTTAGGGTGACGGCTCCACCACGCGTGCCTGATGTGTGGTTTTGGTCCAAGGCATTTCATTGCCGGCCAAATTTTCCGTCGGCAAGTCGAGATCGTGCTCGACGAGTGATCGATCCTCCGTGCGGGTGCACTACCCGCTCGTGCGAAGTAATGCGGGTTACTACGGTGTCAGTCTATCCATCATTCTTTTGAGCGCTTGCGGCGGGGACGCCGGGGAGGCTCCGCCGGCAGGCAGCGGCGGTTCGTTCGCCTCGGGCGGTACGGCTGCGAACGGCAGTAGCGGCACCACCACCGGGGCGCAGCCCGGCGCCCAAGCTGGTAGTGGCAGCCAAAGCGGCGGCACGGCTGGCGCGCCTAGCGGCGGCACGGCCGGAGTTGGCGGAACCGGCTCCAATCCTTCGGCAGGTCAGCCCGGAAGCGGCGGCAGCAGCACCGCGGGCGCCGGCGGGTCGACGGGCGGCACCGGTGGCTCGGCGGCGGGCGCCGGCGGCTCCACGGCGGGCAGCGGCGGGTCGACAGCGGGCGGCAGCGGCGGGTCGACAGCGGGCGGCAGCGGCGGCTCGGCTGGCGGCTCAACCGGGACCGGCGGCACTCCCGACGACTCGGGGTGCACCGTACCCGCAGTTTCGAACACACCCGCGGGCTACGGCAAGAGCACGACGGGCGGCGGAAACGCGACGCCCGTCGTGGTGAGTAGCTTCGCCGAGGCGGAGGCCGCGCTCGAGACGTACCGCGACGCCTTCAAGGACGGCACGCAGAGCCGCCTCGTCATCCACTACAGCGGCAAGTTCAACTTCGCCTCCATCACGGATGTGTGCGCTCAGCACACGAAGGACGCGCAAATCCTGCAGATCAAGGAGATGGAGAACGTCACCTTCCAGGGCACGCCAGGGTCGAGCGCGAACTTCGGCATCAAGGTCAACAAGGCGAAGAACGTCATCATCCGCAACATGACGATGGGCTTGTTGCCTGGCGGCGGCAGCTCGGACGCCATTACCCTCGAGGGTAACGACACGAACGGGGACGTGGAAAATGTGTGGGTCGACCACAATGACTTGTTCAGCTCCACGAAGGACGACTGCCCCGGTGCGGGGGACACGGAGTTCGACGGGCTGATCGACATCAAGAAGGGCGCCCGCTACATCACGATCTCGTACAACAAGCTGCACGATCACCAAAAGACGGGGCTGCTCGGCTCGAGCGACACGGACAAGACGCAGCGCTACGTCACGTTCCACAACAACTGGTACGACAACGTCGTATCCCGAACGCCGCTGCATCGCTTCGGCTACATCCACCTTTACAACAACTACTTCAGCCGTATCACGAGCAGCGGGATCAACGTGCGCACGGGCGGCCACGCGCTTATCGAGTCGAACTACTTCGAAAACGTCGTGAACCCCGTCACGTCCCGTTACAGCGACGAGCTGGGCTACTGGGACCTCCGCAACAACTTCGCCACCGGCATCACGTGGACGACCGAGGCGGACACCCTCGCCAACGCCGACAAGTGGACGACGACCAAGGCGTTTCCCGCCAGCGAGCTCAACTACTCGTACACAGCCGCCCCTGTCGCGTGCGTCAAGAAAGTCGCGATGGCGACGGCGGGCGCGAAGCTCTAGACGCGGCGCGAAGCTGCAACTACCCCTCCCACGTGCGCGCAGGCCGGTGACGGCCGAGCACACGTTTGGGAGGGGTCGGCGGCCGCAGGCCGACGGGGGTGGGCAACCAAGGCGGCGCGCGAACGACGTGCAATCCTTTCGCGTGCGCCGACAGCACTTTCTGGCGATGCTTCGCCGCCGCGAATCAGGCGGCGGCGTCGTGCGGCGTCCAAGACCGTATCAGCTGCAGCGCGCACGACGACGGAGCGTGCGGCGCGGGCGGTTACGGCGGAGCGCCGTAGGCGCGGGCGAGGAGCTGTCGTGAGCGCACGTCGCGAGCGGACGGCGCGCGCATCCATGTAAGTCTGATGACCACTTCGTCCGCTCCTCGAGCTTTCAAGCGGGGCA
The DNA here is from genome assembly GCA_004193285.1 of Myxococcales bacterium. Taxonomy (GTDB): domain Bacteria; phylum Myxococcota_A; class Polyangia; order Polyangiales; family Polyangiaceae; genus PMG-095. The sequence goes on from SECP01000045.1 coordinate 4,710, forward strand.
ATGAAGCGTGTTGTGGCGAAGAAGTTGAGCGTCGCGATTTGCTGATGACGTGATCACTGCACGATCTTGGGGAGTGCGCGGACTGCCGGCGGAGGAACGGGACGTGCACGCGGCGGCCGAACGCATTGCGCGGTGCACGCGTTGTTGCTCGGTTGGAGGTACAGTGAATTTCGAAAAATCCTGGAATGCGAGTTGGCTACTGGGCTCGTTGGCGGTGCTGCTGGTTGGCTGCGGCGGCGTGAGCGACGAAGAGGCGGAGAGTTGGGGCAGTGAGCAGGCGGCGCTCGTCTCGGGTACGCCTTTGATCGGCGTGCAGTCGGGCCGCTGCTTGGACGTGCGTGGAGGGTCGACGACGCCCGGCAGTGTGCTGCAGATCTTTGCGTGCAATGGCGGAGCCAATCAGGGCTTCACGTTCACGGCGGCGGGGGAGCTGCGCGCGTTCGAAGGCACTCAGTGCGTGCAGGCGCAGGGAACCGCGGGGGGCGCGGCGGTGGTCATCGCCGCGTGCAACGGGCAGCTGAACCAGCAGTGGCGGCTCAACGCGAACAAGAGCATCACCGGAGCCCAGTCCAGCCTATGCCTGGACGTCTCGGGTCAGGGGACCGCGGACCGAACCCCCGTGATTCTTTGGTCGTGCAACGGGCAAACCAATCAACAGTGGTCATCACCCGCGAGCGACACGCAGGCGCCGACCGCGCCCACCGGCGTCGCTACCTCCAACGTGACGTGCGACAGCGCGACCCTCTCCTGGGCCGCGTCGACCGACAACGTGGGCGTCGCCTTCTATGACCTCTATCACGACGGCCAGCAGATCAAATCGGTGAGCGGCACCACGCGCTCCGCTTCCATTACCGTCGTGCCAGGCGTGACCTGGGGCCTGTACGTCAACGCACGCGACGCGGCCGGCAACGTGTCGCAAGCCAGCAGCACCGTGAACGTTACCCCGCCGCAGTGCCAGCAAGACACGCAACCGCCGACGGCTCCCACGGCCCTGACCGGTAGCGCGGCGGGCACGAGCGTGACCTTGCGCTGGACCGCCGCTACCGACAACGTGGGCGTGCGCGGCTACGACATTTACCGCAATGGCGTGAAGGTCGGCGCGGTCGTGGGCACTCCACCCGAGACCACGTTTTTGGACAGTGCTCTCGCGGCCAACACCGCCTACTCGTACTACGTCGTCGCGCGCGACGCGCAGTCCAACGTTTCTAGTCAGAGCTCGACCATCAGCGTTACCACCGGCCAAAGCTGCACGGTTTGCTCCACCGCACAGGTCGGCACGGACACGGACATTCCGTGGGGTTTGGTAAACCTGCCGGACGCGACGTTCTTGTACAGCCAGCGCGACGCTCAAAACATCATTCGCTTCAACCCTACCAGCGGCCAAAAGACGACCATTGCGAAGATCCCGAACGTGCAAGGGACCGACGGTGAAGGCGGCTTGATGGGCCTGGCGATTGGCCCGAGCTTCGCGAGCGATCGCTGGCTTTACGTCATGCATACTTCGCCCACCGACAATCGCATCGTGCGGGTCAAGTACAACACCAATAGCACGATCGACACGGGCAGCCTACAGGTGCTCGTCTCGGGCATTGCGCGCAACAAGTACCACGACGGCGGCCGGCTGCGCTTCGGGCCGGACGGCAAGCTCTACGCCAGCACGGGCGACGCTCAAAACGCTCCGCTCGCTCAGAATACAAGCAGCTTGAACGGCAAGGTGCTGCGCCTCAACGCGGACGGCAGCGTTCCGTCCGACAATCCGTTCGGTAACTACGTGTGGAGCTACGGTCATCGCAATCCGCAAGGCTTGGCGTTCGACTCACAAGGGCGCCTCTGGGAGCAAGAGTTCGGCAACTCGGTCATGGACGAGACGAATCTCATTCAAAAAGGCGGCAATTACGGCTGGCCTGCCTGCGAGGGCACCAGCTCGCAATCAGGCGGCGGCTGCGGCACCGCCGGCTTCATCGCGCCCAAGCGCACCTATCCCACCGCCGAAGGTTCCTGCAGCGGCATCACCATCGTGCGCGATGTGCTCTACGTGGCCTGCGCTCGCGGCTCTCGCCTGTACCGCGCCGTCATCAGCGGGAACAGCTTGACCAACGTGCAGCAGTTCTTCAACGGCACCTTCGGTCGCCTCCGCACGGTGGAGCCTACGCCTGACGGCAACCTCTGGCTCACGACCACGAATCAAGGCGACAAGGACAGCATCGCCAACAACAGTAACGAGAAGCTCATCAAGGTATTGCTCGGACAGTAAGTACGCGCGTACGATCGCCGGCACGCTGCCTCGCTAAAACGGCAGTCGTGTCGGCGAAGCTTGGCTCTTCATCCGGACATTGACTTCACCAGCCTTGCGCCTTTAGCTGCGCTTGGGCAAAACGAGATGGCGCGCCAACACCCGGACGTTCCGCAAGCGATTGTCGATAGGCTAAGGCTTATTTGCCTCGACCTGCCGGAGGCGTATGAGGAGCGAGCGTGGACGGGCGTGCGCTGGCTCGTTGCGGGTAAGAACTTTGCCCACGTGGTCTGGATCGACGGCGGCTTTCCTCCCGCCTACGCGCGCGCCGCCGGGACGCGGGGGCCCGCCTGCGTGCTCACGTTCCGAATCGCGCACCCGACGGCCGAATCCCCCCGCTTCTCGCGCTCGCCCTATTTTTCGCCCCCGTGGTTTGCGAACATCGTAGGCCTGCGGCTCGACGACGCTACGGATTGGCCGGAGGTGTCGGAGCACCTCATCCAAAGCTATCGGGCGCTCGCGCCCAAGAAGCTAGGGACTCTGCTGGGCGACGGCTGAGGGAGCATCGCCCGAGCCGCTCAGAGTGACGCGGCGCTCGGTCTTGGAGCAGACGGCGGAATCGGCGGAGCTGCGGGTTCCATTCGCTTTCCCATCGTTTGATGTGAGCTCAGGAAGTACGCCGCGGAGCCCAGGCCCAAGAGCGCCGCGGCGGGGAGCGATGACCCGAATGTGTCGCCCGCCGACACGTGTGAGAGGATTGCGCCGCTCAAGCCGAAGAAGAAGCCGGCGTAGGCCCACTCACGCAGGCGCGGCATCTTGTGGATGCCCGCCGTGCCGATGGCCAGCACGCCGAGGAGCTTCCAAACCCCGAGGATGCTGGCGATATAGGCTGGGTAGCCCAAGCGGAACGCGACTTCGAGGACGTTGGGCGCGCGCAGGACGTTGGCAAAGCCGGACGCGGTCATGGCGAGAACGAAAAGGACGAGGGGAACCTTCTTCATTCCCGGAAATTAGGCTTCGGAAGCGCCTGTCGTAATTCTGCAAAAACGGGAATCATTGGCTATCATTTGCGTCAAATGGACGATCTGCCCGAGACCGCCGAGCTCTTGGTATTCGTCGCGGTGGTGGAGGGGCGTTCCTTGTCGAAGGCGGCCAAGGATCTGGGCCTGCCACGCTCCACCGTCGGGCGTCGCCTGCAACGACTCGAGGAACGTCTGGGCGTTCGCCTGCTGAAGCGCAGCACACGCAAGCAGTCGCTCACCGACGCGGGGACCGAATTTTTTCAACACGCGCGCGGGGCGGTGGAGTCTCTCACACGCGCGCGGGCCGCGCTCACGCAACCGAGCGACCGCGTGCAGGGCCGGGTGCGGCTGTCCGTTCCGACGGGCATGGCCGCCAGCCTGGGTGGAGCGCTGGCAGCGTTCGCTGCGCTACACCCAGCGGTGCTTTTGGAAGTGGACGCGAGCAACCAGCATGTCGACATGAGCCACTTCGACGTGGCGTTTCGCGCAGGCTCTTCGAACGAGGAGCCCAACCTGATCTCACGCAAAGTGCGGACATCGCCGGTTCGAGCAGTCGCTTCGCCCGAGTACTTGCAGCGTGCAGGCACGCCTCGCAAAGTCGCTGACTTGCGCAAGCACGATTGCCTTACCCCGTTCGTACGCGGCGAATCACCGCGTCGTCAGTGGCCACGCTTGCGCGGCGCTTCGGTACCGGTGCGTGCGCGCTTCGCCTCGAACGACATGTACTTGCTCGCCTCGATGGCGCGGGCGGGGCTCGGGATCGCGCTGATGCCTTTGACGTTGATCGAGGTCGAGCTGAGGGCACGCACGCTCGTGACGGTGTTACCGAAACAGATTGGGATGGAGGCGACGATTCATCTCGTCTTCCGGGATCGGGAGCTCATGACGCCGGCGGTGCGGTCACTCATCGAGCACCTGGCGCGTGATTCATCGCGCGTGCCCCAGCTCGGGGTGGTCTGAGCCGCGGATCGACGCTATTCCAGCAGCGCCGAGAGCAGTTCCTCTTCCCATATGCCGGTCGTGGAGTCGTACAGGCGCATGTTGTTCGGGTCCTCCCAGATCGTCCAGGGGATGGACGCCGCCTCGCACTGCTCACGCATGCTGCGTATCAGGTTCGCGCGCGAGGTGATGTCGCCGCCGTCCTGAGGGCCCCATTCGGTGTTCATCACGGCGCGCCCGGAGGCGTCCCGGTAGGCCTTCACGCGCTCGACCTGTGCAGTTACGGTGCGCGGTCCGGACGGGTTCTGAGCTGCGTCCAGCGTGTTGTATTGGGTGAACCATTGCGCGGCCGTGGCGTTGGCCTGGGCGGCGGGGTGGGGGACGATGGGCATCGGGGGCGGTCCCGGGAAAATCACGCCCGACGTTTGCCAGCTGGGATCGCCCCACGTTTTGCCTTGGAAGGAAAAGAGCTTGGGCTCGTAGGGATGCACGGCGACCGCGATGTTCGCGTCGTTGGGTAGCTGCAAGGAGCCCAGGGTCGTCGTGTCCGCCCACGAGGTCGAGTCGACGACGATGAGCCGCTGGGGGTTGGTTTCACGCACCGCGGCGATGAGCTGTGCGGCCAGACCGTTCCACGTGCTTTGCATCTTCTGCGGCGGCTCGTTGAACAGCTCGAACGCGACCGACTCCGGGCGCGCTCGAAGGCGCTCGGAGAGCTGACGCCAGATGCCGAGCAACCGCGGCGTGTGAGCGGCGACGTCCGCCTCCAGCTCGTAGTACCCGTGCAAGACGAGCACGACCGCCAGCCCCTCGGCCGCGGCCAAATCCAAGACGTGGTCGACGCGAGCCAGGAACGTCTCATCGAGGGCAAACGGGGACGTCTCGCTCGCATGGCCGCTGAACCACACCGGGATGCGCACGTGGTCGAAGCCTCGCTGCGCGATGAGGCGCAGGTCTCCTTCTTCGACTTTGCCACCCCAAGCGCCCTCGTCGGGTTTGCTCTCCAATCGATTGCCCAGATTGATTCCGCGCCGGAAGTACTGCAGTGCGCGGGGCGGTTGCCCAGCAACGAATGGCTCGGCGGCGCCCGAGCCCGCCAGACCCATCGACCCGGCGGCGCCATTCGAGGTCGCGCCGGCGGCGCTGGGAGTGCCGCTCGATCCGGGGGCACCCCCCGGTGCTCCGGGACCACTGGCGCCACCTTGTCCGCCTGTCGCCGACGGGGCTCCTTCCCCTACTTGCCGGGGAGTTCCCACGTCGCATCCCAGCAGAACGAGAGCTACCGCGAAGGTTCGAGCGGAATCAAGACGTACGCTCATGGGTGGTGCGCTTACTATCAGCGTGGTCGGTAGACCAGCTCCCCGGTGCACCAAAGTTTGCGTGAGATCCACATGGCCTCCAAACCTCCCAAGCAGCCGCAGCATCTCATCGGCAAAAGCACGTCGGAAATCATCGTCAAGTCCGAACACTGCGCTGCGCTCAAGCGCCACGGCATCGTGGTCGCGGGTATCTCCGATGCAGCTCATCCGTTCTCCATGTGCCGGCTGCCGGCGTGGCATACAGAGGTGTTGGCGTGCTTCGCCGGCCGCGGACTCCAGTGGGTAGGGGGTCAGTGGGTGCAACAAACCCCAGGAATGGTATGCATTGCTCCGGACGGCGCGACCCAGGCGTTTCACGCTGTGCGCAGCCAGCGCTGGGGCTTCGTGTGGGTCCAGTATCATCCCGGTAAGCTACCCCTCGCGACCCGAGAGGTGACGCTGAGTACGGCAGATCCCGAGGCACTACGCTCTAGCGTCGCGCTGTTGCATCGCGAGCTCGAGGGGCCAGCCAATCCCGCTATTTTGCAACAGCTAGCGGATTTGCTTCAGATGCTCGTGATGCGCATCTTGGGTCGGCACGAATTCGACCCACGGGTCACGCGCGTCATCGAGCGGGTAGCTGCCGACCTGAGCTACCCGTGGACACTCAAGGACCTCGCAAAGACCGCGAAGGTCAGCTCCGAGCAACTCCGCCGCCTCTTTCATCGCTACCTCGGCCGTAGCCCGCTCCGCCGCGTGCTCGAGCTTCGCCTGGCGCACGCCGCGGAGCGGCTCCGCACCACGGAAGAGAAGCTCGAAACCATCGCTCACGCGGTCGGCTACCGCAGCGTGTACGCGCTCTCCTCCGCGTTCTCCCGCGAAGTGGGGTGCTCCCCGAGCGTCTTCCGCCGCCGAACACGGGCCGCTTCTCCGCGCGGCGGGTGAGCGTGGTCTCAGCCGGTGCACCGAAGGGCGGCTTCGCTGTCAGCGCGCTCCGAAGGAGTCGCCGCCGAGGGTGCGGTACAGCGCAACCACGGTTTGGGCGCAGCTGCAGAGGTTCCAAGACAACGCCAGCGCAGCCAGCGCCCAGTGAGGGCTGCGCCGGGCGTTCTTCGAGCAATGGAGCACGGCGCCCGCCTTGCAATCCGCACACCAGCCGCTTCTCGTGCTGCTGGTTCGAGTCAGGAGGCTCGAGCTCCCGAATCGTGTCAGTACAAGCACGCACACAAGAACGCGCGGCTGAGACCAATCGGCTCCGGTAGCCGTGTCGCAACTGAATCGGCCGCAAGTCGCGCTGCCCCGGACGGGCGGCACCGTCGGTCAACCGATCAGCAGGCGAAATTCTCGCCCTGGGCTGGTAGAGTCGAAGGAATATGCCAAGCGTGCCCGCCGTCCAGCGCTCGCCAGCCGAGCCTGCGGCCGAAGGCCGAAGCTCCGACTACCTCGACCGCCTGATGCGCCGCGGCTGCTTCGAAGCACTGTGGCCTTTGTTCGCCAAAGCCGAGCGGCCGGCAAAGGAGCTAACCGAGAGCTACTCCGCGCTGGTGCACTTGCGCCCGTTCATGCCGGGGGCCGGGCCCTACCGCGTGCTCCACGTCGGTGACGGAGCGCACGCTCGCTCCGGGGCGATGTTTTCGCTGAAAACCAAAGCCCAGAACATCAGCGTCGACCCCCAGCTGAACTTGGCGCTCGTGGAGAGCTGGCGTGAGCGTTTCGGCATTCACGGGCTGATTTGCAAGAGAGCGCGTATTCAAGACATCGCGAGTGAGCTGAACGAGCTATCGCCCATGCCGACGCTCGTAACGTTCGTCCACGCCCACGTGCCGGTGGACGACGTGCTGCGGCAGCTACGCTGGGACGTCGCTTTCACCCTGGCGTGCTGTCACCCGACCCGGCAGCTCACTCGCTGCCACACCATTCACAGCGGCGGCTCGGACCTCGGCGTGCTCTCCAGCGCGCGGACTTATCAGGTTCTGGTCAACAGCGCGGGGCCGCTACAACAAGAATGAGCACCCGACCATGCCGCGTCCCCAAAGGCGCTGGTTTGGGGCGCGAGGCAATCCTTCGTCGAGCCGACCACCGTGGTCCCGTCGGCGTCGCCGTCTTCTCCCTCGAGGTCGCCGCCGCTGCACTTGCTGCTGGCGATGGGTATCAGGGCTACGCTGCCGCTGCGGAAGCGGAGAATTCGATGTGGCTCGTGGATTGTCGCTGTCCGGAGATCATCTGTTCGGAGCAATTTTCGATGAGCGAGTCGTCGCATCGACGCCGTGCGGCAGTCGGTCGAACCGTACCGCGCTGAGCTGCCACTCTGCGCTTTCGCGCGCCCGCCTCCGGGGCCCGTTCGACGTGGGTGCCCGGCCCTCGCAACCGAGTCGGGTGGCGAAGTGCCCCACGAACTCGGGCCGATAGCCACAGCGGCGCCCCTCCGGGCTCGTCCTCAGATGGTGTTGCTCGGATCGGTGACCGAGCCGCCGTGCCGTCGACACTCGCGGAGCGCTGTGATACGCCCCAGCGCTCGTGAGCTCGAGCAATGAAGACGGTACGACGCTTTCGCTCGTACGCATCGAAGACCCGAGTAACGCCTGCTCGCGCTTGGCTCTTCGCTTCGTCTTGCCAGTAGTCGCGGTGGGCGAGACGGGGGTCGGCAAGGAGAGCGCCGCGCGCGCGGTGCACTTCCTGGGCGGGCGCAGTGGTCCCTTTCACGCCGTCAACTGCGCGGCGCTGCCCACGTTGCTCACGCAGTCCATGCTTCCGCCGGGGCTGGGCCGCAGTGCGGGCGCGGCGCCGGACGCGGCGACGCCCATGAGCAACGTGTCCAATAGCCCGATTGCACCCGCGGTCGACGACGCTGAGGGCTCTGGTGGACCGCATCCTTGACGCAATAGCTCGAGAGCGGGAGGCAGAAGAGTCAGAGCCTCTCATCGGGCGGCAGCTGGACGACCGCTATCGCATCGTCGGGCGTCTGGGCGGCGGCGGCGGCATGGGCGAGGTGTACGAGGTGGAACACGTCCGCCTCCAGCGCCGCTTTGCGCTCAAGCTGCTGCGAGGGGCTGTGCGCGGCGAGCGCGAGCTGGTGGAGCGCTTCCACCGCGAAGCACGCGCGGTCGCGACCTTGCACAGTGACTACGTCGTTAGCGTCGTCGACTCGGGGGCGCTGGCTGACGGACGTCCCTTCTTCGTGATGGAACGGCTCCTCGGCCCGGCTTCCTTGCCAGTCGGAGAGCTGCTCGCGCCGGCCGCACTCTCCACCGCAACCGCGTCGGATGCGCCAGCACCAGCACCAGCACCAGCGCTTTCCGCCGCTCGCGCTACTAAGGCAGCCCGCGCCATCACGTCCGCGCCGGCTACACCGCCCTCAGCTCGCCCCTCCGTCAGCTGGTTCGATCCTCGGAATCCCTATGGCAAGTGAAGCGGCCTCGGGCCTGAGACTGCGCAAGCTTTCCGCCATCTTGGTCGCATTCGCCACGGTGGTGCCGCCGAGTGCGGCCGCCGCGGCCGACGTGCAGGCGGCGCGTGAGCACTTCGATCGCGGCTACGCGCTAGCCCAGAGCGGCGCTTTCGAAACCGCCATCGAGGAGTTTACGCTTGCGTACGCGGCCAGCCCGAACTTTTCGGTGCTGTTCAACCTTGGCCAAGCCTACGGCGCTTCTGGCCGAGCCGTGCAAGCGGCCGCCACACTGCGGCGCTACTTGGAAATCGGTGGCTCCAACATCGACGCGGAGCAGCGACGACGCACGAGCGAGCTCATCGCGTCCTACCAGCGACGCGTTGGTCGCATCGAGCTGTCGAGCTTGCCGAGCGGGGCGCACGTCAGCCTGGACGGCGAGGAGCTGGGCACGGCGCCGTTTCCGACCGCGCTCGAAGCCAACGCGGGCAGACACGCGCTGCTCGTCCAAGCCGCTGGCTACGCGCCGGCACACGGTGTGGTCGTGGTGGTGGCTGGGGAAACGAGCAAGCCACAGCTGGCGCTGCGCGCCGAGGGCGAGAGCTGGCTGATGATCGGCTGCGAGCTGCCTGACGTTGCGGTGGTGGTCGATGGGCAACGGGTCGCACAGACGCCCGTCGTGGACCCGCTCAAGCTCTCCTCCGGTGAGCATCTCGTCACGCTCTCTCGGGCTGGCTACGTGACGTTCGAACGGAAGATGGTGTGGCGCGGCGACGAGACTCAGCGACTGGACTGTGACCTGCAGAGCAGCGCGGCGGCGTCCGACTTGGCCGGCTTGGCGGTGCGGCATCCCATCGGGACGACCGTGCAGGTCGACGGGCGGACGTTCGCTGGGGGCCGCATACCAGCGGGCTCGCACCAGGTCACGGTTGCGGGAAGCGGCTTCGAGCCAGCGAGCCAGCGTGTGGAGCTTCGGCCGGGTCAGCTGCTCAGCGTCGTCATCGCGCCCCGCCGCGATGCATCTACCCTGACGCGGGAGCGGCAGCAGCGGAGCCGAAATCAGAAGCTTGCCTCCTACTTGGTCGGTGCGGGAGCCGTGCTCACGGGGGGAGCCGCGGCTGTCATCGCCGTCACCAACGCGCCTCGCTACGACGATTGGCGCAATAAGAGCGACGCCTTCACGAGGCAATTTCAGCAAGCCCCCGAGAGCACCACGAGCGGCCAGCTCGAACAGTTGTTGCAGGAAGAGAACGCGATCCGCAATCGCGACGCGGCTGCGCTCGGTCTGGGTATCGCCGGCGTCACGCTGGCCGCAACCTCGGCAGTGCTGTACTTCACGGCAGGTCAGGGCGCGCCTGCGCTTACCGTCACCCCCAAGGGCACGGCGATCGTTGGTTATGGCGCGGCATTCTAGAACCAAGCGGCGCGCTGATGGATCCTCATGCCGCTCGCAATGCACCTGGCATGCCGTACCCTGTGACGGTTCGAAACCGCAGAATTCTTCCGGGACCCGAGCTGTTGGCGCCACTCTTGGACACCGAGCAGGGCGAACACTCGCTGCTCGGTCATTGTCCCTTACTCAGCTCGCAACGACTTTGCCTTGGCCGCATCGACGTTCCGACCTGCTTCCGAGCGGCACGCTCCTTGCTCGCGCGAGCGGCGGATGATTGCGCGAGCTGAGCGAATTCGGCGAGGCCCGAGCTTGCGCGACCAGGAGCAGCAGGGTACGCGTTGCCGGCGGCAGATAGCGTCCGTCATGAGAAAGACCTCGTCGATCACGGCGCTTACGGCGCTATTGGCGGCGCTGTTTGCTGACTCGTGCCGCCGCCCTCTCGAGTTCACATGTGACGGCGATTGCCGCGCTGTGGGCGGCGCCGGGAGCCAGACGGACGGCAGTCTCGACGAAACTAGCGCGGGTGAGGGTGGTTTCGGCGACGGTGGCGAGGCAGGAGCTGAGTCGCCGTCCGGCTCCGCGCGCGAATGTCGCGTGGCTGGCGACTGTGACGATGGCTCGTTCTGCAACGGAGCAGAAGGATGCCGCGCGGGCAGTTGTGAGCCGGGCACGCCAGTAGAGTGCCCGTCGCAGACAGCGTGCGTCGAGAATGACGACGGAGCGGGCGCCGGTTGCCGCTTCCCCCCCAGCGAACGCTTCTATCTCTGCTCTAGCGACGATTTCGGTGAGCCGTTCAACGCGGTGGGCCTGCCGCTCTCACTTGCCGAGCCTTCCCCATATAACTTCTCTGAAGGTGTGAGCGATGGCGAGTTTCAGATTTTCGTCGACGACTTTGATCCTGATTGGACCCCCTACGCCTGGTCTCCCAACGGACGACGGGTTGTCTTCCCAGCCTCCTCTTACGACCTGGACTGGGACTTGTACGAGCAAAAGTTGTACTACTTCGACGTGGGCGCCCCCATCGACGCGCAGCCGCGGCGTCTTCCGGAGATCCCGATCAACGATGGAGGCCTGCAGGTGACGTCGTGGTCGGCTGATGGCAACGCGCTAGTGTTGAGCGACGTCTTTGCGGCGTCACGGGAGAGCGACGCCGCCTTGTTCGCGGTGCGCTTCACGGAAGAGGGCGCGGAAAGCGCAGCTTTGCCTGGGCTCGGCCTGGCTTTTGTGTGTGCGGATAACGCCACCGTGGCGGTCAACACCGGCAGAACGACACGCTTGTTTCAGCCGTGGCAAACAGGCTCGGCTGAACGCGTGCTACCCATGAAGACGGTGAGCATCTCGCCCAACGGTCAGACGCTGCTGCTCTCGGAGGGTCAGCATTCTGCGCTGGCACCCTGCTCGCTCGACACGATACTGGAGCCGCTGGGCGGCTTCGTAAGCCCGAGCGCCGTGGGCAGCTGGTCGAGTGACTCGCGCTACCTCGTCATTGCCGACACCCTCACCCACGTACAAGACGAGCCGAGCTTGAAGCACCTTCTCGGCTACAGAACGGCGAGCGAAAATGTTCACGGTGTTCTATTCGAAGCCACGGCGGCCGATCCGCACGTGCTGTTCGAGCCCGGGAGCGCTCGGTTCATCTACGTGCAGCAAGCTGCGGAGGGGGACGAGCCGGTCTGGCGCTTGGCTGACCTGGACGACACGCTGTCCGATTTCGTGTTGCCGATCCCGTCCACGTTTGCGACCGACCCTGAGCTCAACGACTATGTTTCCGCGGCATCCTGGCTCGGCCGCGCGGGCGCGCTCACCTTTTGGACAGAAGAAACGGGAAAGCAGCTGTTACCCGTAGCGCCCGGCGCTTCAGCCCGAGCTGTGCAGGATGGTGTTTTCTCGGAGGATGGTCTTCGCGCGCTGTGGACGCAGCATGAGCTCGTGGGTGCTGAGACGTACACGCAGGCGTACTCGCTTTCGTGGAAGGAAGAAGGCGCGCGCCCCGAAGCCTTGTTTAGCAAACCCTTTGCCGGCTCACTAAGCTTCAAAAACGAGAGCGTGCTCGAGAGCTACGACTCAACTTCCGACGCTACGATTGTCTACTCGCTTCCTCCCGGCGCGCTTGACCCAGTCCGCCTCAACCAGCGCAAAAATGCGATCAATTGCTCGCTCCAACCGCAGCGCTAGCCGCGGCCTTGCGCTTGCGCTGGCCCTCAGCGGCGCCGGACTGGGGTCGGTTGCAGCGTGCCACGATTTTCCCGCCTGCCACGACGGACCTTGTGAGCCCGTTGCTCGCGGCGGTGTGGGCGGAAGTACCGAGCCAATCGCCGCTGGAGAGGCAGCCCTTGGCGGCTACGCGGGGATGGGCGCCGAGGCCGAAGCCGCAGGTGCGCCACCAGGTGGTGAAGGGGGAGCGGCCGGGGAAGGGGCCGTCGAATTCTCCTGCGCGCCGCCCACGGGCGACTGCGACGAGTCCACGCTTACGGGGTGCGAAACGAACCTGCTCAGCGCGGTCGACCATTGCGGTGCCTGCCGGCAGCGCTGCTATGGCGTGTGCGTGGAGGGTGTCTGCAGCCCGTTCGAGCTACTGTCGCTCGAGGTAGGAGCGCCGAACACGAACGGTATCGTTCAGGTCGAAGGCGACGTGCTAGCGACCTCGCCGTACGACCCGCCGTTGCTGTTGCGCTGGTCGAACGAGCGGGGCGCCGAGCCCCTCGTGGATGAGTCATGGAGCTTCGACGCGCTGGCGCGGGCTTCGGACCGCGTGTACCTGCTAGGCGCCGCAGACGCTCAGCTGTCCAGCTTGCTGCTAAAGGGCAATAAGGTCGTATCGGAGAATTTGACGGCAAAAACGGCGGTCGTAATCGCCGACACCCTCTACGCTGTAGATGCGGCGGACATGCCCTACAAGCGCGCTCCTTTGCCCGGAGCCCGAACGAATCTGCCGCTGCCAACGCCGGCGGCGGCGTACGACGAGCCGCTGATGGCGACCGACGGCCGTGAGCTCGGCCTCGTCGTGAACCACTCGACGGAGCCCTCGACGTACTCTGCGTTTTTCCTCGTAGGCTCGACGTGGCAGCTCGTCTACTCAGGCTCCGGCGGAAGAGTCAGTCAGGTACGCGTCTCAGGCCGCACCATGTACGTCACGGTGGGTATCGACTTCGAGGGCAGTCAGTTCGATGAAGAAACCGAGTACGAGATCACCCGCCTCGACTTCGACGGCGGCAATGAGGTCATTGGGCGCGCCGTCGGCGTCGTCTCGTTCGAGCTAACCGACCAGCTCTATGTCAGCCGCGTGTCCGCTTACCACCGCGGCGGGTTCCTGATCATCCCGCTCGATGACCCCTCCAGCGCACGTGAGCTCGAGGCTGCTGGCGACATGCGGTCCTTGACGTACATAGCGCCGTACTTTTACTTTGGCCTGAGTCATCGCACCGCACTCGCGCGCGTGCGCAGCTGGCTACCATGAGCAGAAGCGTCATGCTGCGCCTGGCGACGGCTCTCGCCCTTCCACGCTAACGACCGATGCTGCCGGCAGAATACTCCTTCATCAATCCTTCGTAGGACTCGAGGGGCGCAAACTCCTCGAACGAATGCAGCGCGCACGTCCTGGCCCAAGGGAGCTTGGTCTTGGTGTACGTCTCCATGAACGGAGCGAACCAGGCGTGGTCGTCGAACATGGTCGGGCGAACGTTCACGATGTGAGGCAGCGCTGTAGGGCGGGTAAACACCCAAGTCATGCAGTGCCCACAGAAGAAGTGTTGCGCATCGTTACCGTGAGCGCCGCCTACGACCGGCTCGCCCTGCGTGAGCGTGAACGCGGAAGCGCTACAGATCGCGGTCAGCGAGAACGCGCTGGAGGACATGCGTTGACAGCCTAGGCAATGGCATGCGGTCGTCATCAGCGGCGCCTCGGTGAGACGAAAGCGGAGCGCATCACAACGACATCTTCCCTCGAGCGGCAGCTTCATGCCCCCAAGAATACCAGCGTTGCACAATCCTTGAAAAGGCTGAGTCCGTGCTCGTCGGAGCCACGGCTGGTCTTCCTATGGTTGCTGCAAGTTACGTAGCGGCTCAGTGCACGATGGCTCGCGGCGCAGGCGGCGCAGGCGGCGCCGCTAAGCTGTCACTCCTCGCAGCTGAGCACTTCGACCCAGTCGGACGTGAAGCTGAGGTCTTTCGTCGGGCGTCGGGTCTGACCGAGGCATTGGCCGGCCTTCCGCGGACTCGTCGCGACCGGCGCCGACGACGCCGTGGACCGTGCCCGCTTCCCTCTGACGTCGAGACCAAATCGATGGATAGGGGATCGTTCGTCGGGCCGCCCTCGCCAAGCCGAAACGTGCCTACGGTGCCGCCGGGCGCGGTCATGGTGGCATCGCCCTTCGACGCGAGACCGAAGCGCGCCACTGTTTCAGTCCCGGTCGGAAGGTGCTTCGCGCTGAGGGACAGGTCGCCGCGCTATTGGAAAAGCTACGGTCGCGCTCGGCGGCGCTGCAGTCCTCCGGCTTGGGGCAATGGCGGGAGCCTGGCACTTCGACGAGGAGATCTCCGGCATGAATTTCGAGGGTGGCACTCACGGCTCCAAGCAACTCGTCACAGGTCGTACATTCATGAATGGAGAGCCGGAGCCGAGTCGGGTCGCCAGTGGGGACGATTACGGCGTGAGCGAAGAGGTCGGCGATGGCTTCCCTCGCGTCGGACTCCACCCCCGGGTCCAGGAGGTCGTTCCCGGGCGGGAGGACCTCATAGTCGTGGTTTGGCTTGCACGCGGTGTCGAACGAGCCCAACACCGCTTCGACCACCGTCTCGAAAAAGCGTGCTTCGTCTAGCGGGAGCAGGCTCTCGTGAAGTGGGCGCATCCAACCGACGATCGATTAGCCGAGCGTCCGCACGAAGAGGTCCTTGTCCAGAGGGCGGAACGCGTCCAGCACCGGCGTCGGTGAACCGCGCCAGGACCGCTCCGCCCGCATGATCGCGTCGGCGCAAGCTCACCCACGCCGCTGGCACTGCTTGGCACAACAGCGAACTGCGCGCCCTGAGTTCGCCAGCGAGCTCGCCGCTTCCTCGGCTATTCAGGCTGGCATGAGCCGTGCAGCCATCCCCGGCATGGTCCGCAATCGTCGCGTGGGAGCACTGGTTGGGCTCGTGGGATTTCTAGCGAGCTTCACGGGTTGCTCGGGACAGACCTTGAATGACGGCTGCAGTTATGCCGGAAAGTCGTACGACGTGGGCGACTCCTTCCCGGATAAAGATCGGTGCAACCAGTGCGCGTGCGGCGAGTCGGGGGAGGTGAGCTGCACCGCCAAGAGCTGTGAGACGGGCGCGGGCTGTGACTACGCGGGCGAGCACTACGATTCCGGAGAGTCGTTCCCGAGCAGCGATGGTTGCAACCAGTGCGCCTGCACGAGCGATGGCGCGGTGGGATGCACCACGAAGGCCTGCGAAGCGACGTGTGGAGAGCTCGAGCCGGAGCTTCGGAAGGAGCTTGCCGACGTGCAGCGCTGCTCGACAGCTGCAGACTGCGGAAAGCCGATCAGTGGCTCCAGCTGCGGTTGTACGCGTGACTTGGTAGCGAGAAACGACGCCGACTTGAGCCGCTACTTCGAGCTGCAACAGACCGTCAGCCAGCTTTGCGGAGGGGAAGGCGGCTCCACTTGCGATTGCCCGGCAGCCGACGGCTTCGCCTGTGTGAACGAACGCTGCACGTGGGACCACGCCGAGCCTGAGCCTGATCCCGTCTGCCAACAGCTCGAAGGCAGTCGCCTCTGTGTGCGCGGCACCCCGACCGCCGAGGGCGAAGTCCTGGCCGTCGGCGACGTCTTGAGCGTCACGGTGCAGGTCGCCGGTTGCTTCTCGAGCAGCTGCACTCAGGTGCACGCGGCCGAGTGCTCCATCAGTGAGTCCGAAGACTTCGACGTCGCAGCGGCGTTTTGTGTAGCCGAAACCTCCTCCGCCGGTCAGGGCTGCACCGCAGACTGTGGCAACGTGCACGCGGACTGCAGCTTCGGCCAGGGGCTCAAAGCGGGAGAGCACCAGGTGAGGCTCGGGTCCGTCGTCGTCGGCTTTCAAGTGCCCACCACGCTGCCTCACGGTGGGTTGTGCGCCGGGAGCGAGCTTTAGGATTGGTTCACGGTAGCGTCGGAGTGCTCAGCGAAAAGGTCAGTACTTCACTGGACTCGTAGTCGGGCCAGTCAAGCTTCAACACTGGATGCTCCGGGAGGGGTACAGAACCATCCACCGTGCCCGACGGGTCGCAAAGCGAAGCGCACGTGTCCAGCGTACTGCAGTCATCACATACCTGCAGCTCGAGCCCCTCGGCGCAGTCAGCAGCGACCCCCAGCATTTGGCCTTGTGTCGCCAAGAATTTCCGGCGAGCCGCCAGCGACGTGTCCTTCAATCGCAGGACTACCGAACGTTCTGCTGCGAACGAAGCCAACGTGGCTGTTTCGAAAGAAACGCTACCGCCAATCGGTCCCTCGATCTCTTTCAAGTCTTCGCAGCGTGACCCTGGGCCCACGACGTCTGCAAGTCGGTAGAGCGCGCTGGGTACCGTAGTCGGCAGCTCATCTTGTAGCGGGCTGCCGTACAGACCTAGCGTGTAACGTCCAGCCTCGAGCGCGGCGATGGTCGGCATTGACAAGGGGGCTTTCGGGCTGGGCGAGAAGCCATCTGCGTCACAAGCAAGGAGCTGGGCGGTGAAGCCAACGAACAGGCTCGGCTCAGTCACTTCGAATGCCGTAAAGCTTGGCTGAGCACAGCTCGCTTGCAGCTGATAGCCCGATTGAGTCGTGTCCCACTCCTTACCTGCACACTCCCAGATACGGATGCAGCCAACTTCCGACCGAGATGCGACTTGAGCCTCTTGATACAGGTCATTGGAGAAACTCCCGTACACCTGTCGAAAGGCTTCATCCACCTGCTCGAAGCTTGCGCCGAACCGCAACGCCGCGTGGAGTTCCAAGAACGCGTCCGGACCCCTCACGCGCAGCAGATGGGCCACGAGGATGCTGGCCGCAGCTTGAAGCGCCAAAACTTCCTCATTCGTGTCATTCCAGGCGACAAGCTCGGCGAGAGTTGCGGACGACCGGGTGCGGCTTTCGAGTCCACAACTAAGCGCTTCTGCTAGCCCCTCATCGAGAAATCGCGCCGAGCGGCCCCGCGGTGCGGTGTAGGCATGCACCAGCTCGTGCTCTTGCATGACCTCATGCGCGAACAACTGACCTTCCCTCTGGCACTGAGTGATGAGCGTGTCGCGATGAAAGCAGGGGCCATGCTCCGCCAAATCCGCGGGGTCGCGAAACTTGTAATAATCGACGACCTGTTCGTTCTCGAGTCCTGTCAAGTAACCTAGCAATGCGGAGCGGTGTTGCTCTAGCGTATCCACGATTGCGGGACAGGCGTTCGGATCGTCCTCACGCACTCGGTAAACGAAATGCGCCGAGGCTCCCAGCTCGTGTGCGGGCCAATTCGGCGGCTCCTCGCTGCATGCCACGACCGCGACCATGCTCAACGCGAGGCGCGCCGCGTTGAGCAGGCGGACGCACCCCCCAGCCGGCACGAGCTTCATGGGCTCACCTCTTCGACCGCAAGACGTAACCATTGATCTGTTGCAAGGGCTCGCGTCGCATCCACTTCGAAGACGAGCTCAGCGCTGGGCTCTACGCGCGCGCCGGACGGCACGTTCGTGCAACCGACGGCGTCGGTGGAGCAACCGCGACAGGCTCTCAGCCGCACTGCGCTTGGATACGTCGCTTGAATGGAGCCGGTGACCGAATCCAGGTCGGCGAGCTTGACCCAAAGGGCCGCGGCTCCGTCCGCGTGGATCGTGACCCCACTCGAGAGACCGGCAGCGAGGACCTTCAGCTCGGCAGGCGTGCCGCATGCTGTCGCGTCATCCGCGTGCACTTCGTCCAAGCGAACGGACCAGCCGGGCTGTGCCGAGCCAACGAAATAGCGACCTGCTGAGAGCGTGTAAAAATTGGCCACGCTGTCGACCGGCTGGGGCGTGCTCGGCATTTGGCGTCCTTGATCGCAGCTCAAGAGCTGCGCCGATGCCCCCGGCAGTATCTGAAACAGATACGCTGAGCTCGTCGCAACCTCGAAGGTGCGAAAAGCGTCCGCGTGGCTGCAGTTCGTCTCGAGCGCCTGCCAGTCGCCCGGTTCGAGCGGTGGTCCCAAGCACTCCCACCAGCGGAGGCAGCCGAGCTCTGGGGCAGACATGGCCGCCGCTTGCCAGACGTCCTCCAGCTCCAGCCCGTACGTCCGCTGGAATTGCCGAGCTAGCTCTTGCGCCGTGGCGTCTCGAGAAACGGCTCGATACAGCTCCACGAAGCGTTCGGCCCCGTATCCATTGACCAGAAACCCGACAAAGTGGCCAGCTAGCGCGTAACTCGAGTGCTCCAACGCATCGTACGGGATGGCCAAAGCCGTATCGAGCGAGACCCAGGGATTGGGGGCGCCCACCGCGGGCACGCCACACGATAGTGCTTCCGCGATGCCCTCTTCCAGCAGGCGGAGGGACGGGGGAAGAGACGAAAAGTACACGTGCGTCAGCTCGTGCCGATCGAGCGCCGCGGGCGACCAGGCGGACCGCCCATTGGAGCAAGCCGCAGCTCGCTTCGGGCAAACGCCAGATGCGTCCAAATCGGCGGAGTCGCGGTATTTGTAGTAGTCGATTGCGGAGCCCGCTTCGGGGCCCAGCCCGAATGGCGTGCCGACGTGGAGGGCGTGCTGCAGCACGGTGTCGGTAACGGCGCTGCAAACCTCATCGCCGGCCCGTGCGTGATACCGCACCTGCGTTGCGACCCACAGGCGGTCGTCGGGCACGTCTGCGGTACTTCCACACGCTGAGCTGGCCATCGCCAACGCAAAAATGCGAGGCGTCCCCCCGCGCGCTGTCGCGGCTGCGACTTCGCCCGGGAGGATGCACCTGCTCGACTTAGTTCGCCGGTTCAGCAACCGCCGAAACAAGAGGCGAGCTTTCGCGCCGCACTGACCGCGGCCGGAGTACGCCCGCTCTCGCAGAGCGCGGAGCACTCGTGCGGCAAGCTGCAATTCGCCGCCTGCTGCACGCACTGGACGATCTGAGCGCACCCGCTGATGCTATCGCACTCCGTAACGGAAGACGAACAATCTCCGCATTTGCTTGGGCGGCAGTCGCAGACCTCGTAGCTCGGACTCCCCGGAAAGGAAGGCGGTCCCGGATTGTCGAGCGTGTCGACGGGAGTGCAAGATAGCATCGTGTCGTAACCGGCGCCCCCCGTGCACTGGTCGTTGTTGTCGCCGCCGTCGAGCACGTCGTCGCCGTTCTCGCCATACAGCGCGTCGTCACCGAAACCGCCATCGACGATGTCGCTACCGTCGCCGCCATAGAGTTGGTCCTGCCCTTGGCCGCCCAGCAGCGTGTCCAGGCCGCCTTCTCCGCGGAGCTGGTCGTTGCCATCCTCCCCGGAAAGTAAATCGTCTCCAGCGCCGCCGAACAGCTGATCTTGGCCGGAGCCGGCCCAGACGAGGTCGTTGCCGCCGCCGGCTCGCAAGACGTCGTCTCCCGGGCCACCGCTGATGACGTCGTTCCCGCCGCCGCCGTCGATCTGATCTTGGCCGCCAAGGCCTAGGATGCAATCTGCGCCAGGCGTCCCGACCAGATTATTGTTGTTGGCGTTGCCAAGGATGATGTTCGAGCCAGTCGGGCAACAGGACGGGTCGTCCTTCAAAGCGGCGGTGACGGTTTGAGTAGCCGTCACGGTGTTGCCGGCGCCGTCCTTCGCGGTCCAAGTCACGACCCTGGAGCCGGCAGCGAACTTGGTCGGGGCGTCGTTCGTGATCGAGACGGCGCCACAGCCGTCAATCGCCACCGGTGTGCCGAGAGCCACGGAACCGCAGCTAGCGGTTTGAATTGCCGGCGGCACGAAGGTGAATACCGGTGGCGTAACGTCGCCCCCGACGTCTACTTCGACAGACTTGCGATCCAGCCCGCCGAATGGGTCGACCACGGCTAGCTCGAGGTCGTGGAGCCCGGGGGCGAGCAGGATCGTCGCCGTCGCTCCCTGAGCCAGCAGCACCCCATTCTCGGACCATTGTGCCAGGAGGTCTTGCTCCTCCGGGTCACTGCTGCCGGAAGCGTTCACCGTTACCGATGCCTGCGCTGCGCAACTCTGGCTCGATGCCGTCGCGACCGGCACCGCCAGCGGGGGTAGGTTTTGCACCGTGCCGTTGCCGTTGACGAAGAAGTCGATGGTGACGCCTTCAATCGTAGCGCCGAAGGTCGCGATGAAGGTTGCGGTGTGGTCGCCTTCGTCCAGATTCAGACGCACCCCCGACGGACTCGGCTGCTTGCCGGAGCGACGCCCGTTGACGTCCAGCAGGCTGAAGTCGAACGCGGTGAACGCGCTGAACCCCGCTGGCAGCCCAATACCTGTGCCGTCGTCGTTCGCGGCCGTGCTGTCGAGCATGCCGAGTACGACATTGCGAACGGTACCCTGCTCGCCCTCGTCATCGAAGTCGAAGCCTGACGACTTGAGCTCGAAAGAATTGACGACGTAGGCGCACGACGTCGTGAAGGTCGGGACACAGTCTCGAACCTCCTTCGACAAGGTCGCGCTGCCGCCGCTGATGCTGGCGCCAAACGGGGCCCCGTTGACGGTCGCGATCACGATCGCGTCGTCGTTGAACTTGAGCACGATATCGTCACGCTTGACTTGAGCGCCGGCGGGGGCCGCCCACAGCAAAGGGCAAGCAAGTGCCAGTGCCGATACACCCGCGCCGATGTTGGTCTTTAGTTTCTTCATGATGGCTTGCCTCAATTGCAATTCTCTACGCCGCCGAGAGTGGCGGGGACGCCGAAAGTGAGCGGTTGCGTGAAACTGCCGCCGGGGCTGTTCGCGGAGTTCAGTACGTAAAACTGCGAGGGCAAGCCCGGCACGGAGATGCCGCCGGACGCGCATTCGCAAGGATCTAGAGCGGGGATGGTGACTGGCTGACTCATGAAAGTCATGTCGGAGTCGCTGAGAAGCCAGATGTCCTGGAGCTCCATAGACCTCGATACGCCGAAGTTGCAAAAATTCGTGAAGAAACCAAACGCCTCGCACTCCCGCGGCTGTGCGATTGCGAAACTTTGGGTAGCGTCCACCATCGTTGGCCCCCCTGTTACCGTGTTGAGCGGATTGCCAATGTGATTGCCCGCCGAGCGAATGTTGCATTGATCGTTGCCCAGCTGAAGCGCATGAAACTTCTTGCCGTCCTCCTGCACGGGCTTGTCCGGTGTAGTCGCGGCGTTGTTCTGAATACACGTCGCGTCGCTTGCGCTGCATGCCTGCGAGTTGTCGTCCCACCAGCCGCCGTTGCAGCCGGTGCTAAGCAACAGCATGCCTGCTGCGCCCAGTCGCGTAGAAGCTCGAACGAAAATACCCCATTTTAACATCACTACCTCCGTATCTGGTTACACTGTCGTGAGCCCGCTCGCGCGAGCTCACGACGATTCGTGCCTGGCGGCTAGCAACCGCCGAAACACGACGCGAGCTGCCGAGCCGCGCCTATCGCGGATTGTGTGCGGCCGCTTTCGCACAGGGCCGAGCACTCGTGCGGCAGATTACAGTTCGCCGCCTGCCGCACGCATTGAACGATTTGCGCGCAACCATTGCTCGCGTCGCACGTTGCCACGGGCGCCGCGCAATCAGCGCACTTGTTCGGTCGGCATTCGCACACTTCGTAGCTGGGGCTCCCGGGGAACGACGGCGGCCCCGGGTTCTCGAGCGTGTCGAGTGCCGTGCAAGACAGCATGGTGTCGTAGCCGGAGCCGCCGGTGCACTTGTCGTTGTTATCCCCGCCGTCGAGCACGTCGTCCCCGGCCTCCCCGAACAGCTGATCATCGCCAGCCTCGCCGGTCAGGATGTCGTTGTCGTCGCCGCCGTACAGGATGTCCTGACCTTGGCCTCCGACCAAAGTGTCCAACCCGCCCTCGCCGCGCAGTAGATCGTCGCCGTCGTTGCCGGAGAGTAGGTCGTCGCCGATTCCGCCGAACAGTTGATCTTGACCAGGGCCGGCCCAAACGAGGTCGTTTCCTGCACCTGCGCGCAATATGTCGTCACCATCTCCGCCGCTAATGACGTCGTCGCCCCCGCCACCATCGATTTGATCTTGGCCTCTGAGGCCGAGGATGCAGTCGGGGCCCGATGACCCGACCAGGTTGTCATTGTTTGCGCTGCCGACCAGCACATTGGACCCGACCGGACAGCAAGACGCGTCGTCCTTCAAGCTCGCCGTGACGACTTGCTGGGCGACGGTCTCGTTGCCGCGAGCGTCGCGAGCGGTCCAACTCACCACTGTCGTACCCGCCGCAAACTTCGCAGGCGCGTCGCTGGTGACCTCTACTTCCCCGCAGTTGTCTACAGCGGTTGCCACGCCGATGTTCAAGCCACCGCAGCTGGAGGTCTTGATGTCGCTCGGAACGAACGTGAATACCGGCGGAGCTTCGTCCGGCGACACGTTGACGACGAAGGAATCCACGGCGAGCGCACCGAAGAAGTCTTGAACGCTCGCTTGCACGAAGTGCGCTCCTGGTGCTAGCGAGGCGAAGCCCGCGGGCGCGAAACCCTGGTTCACGCCGTCGATTGCCCAAGCGGGAGCGAACACATCGTCGTTGGGGGCCGGTGTGGCGTCCGTCACGGACGCGACCAGCGGAATGGGCTCGCACTCGAGCGCTTGGAGCGTCTTCTCTATCGAGATTTTCGGAGGTACGTTCACGAACGGAGACTGCGCTTGGGCTGCCACGGCCGCCGCGACGTCGAAACCCTCGAGAGAGCCCTGGAAGGAGCCGGTGAGGCTCATCTGCTGCGAAGCGACATCAAGCTGAATCAGCACCGGCGCCGCTACGGACCCGATGCCTCCCGCGCGGTCGTCCCCGACGGTCACGGCAAAGCCGATGGGGGTACCGGCCGGTAGTCGGATGCCGCCCCCGTCGTCGACGACGTTAACGGGACCGGTCGTGATGAATTGCCCGTTCGTTACGTTTTCGTCCTTGAACGAGAAGTCGGTCACCTCGATCACGAGCTTCTTGAGCACGTACGAACACGGCGGCGCGACGTTTGGGTCGCAATTGGGGTCGTTGGCTTGGAGCACCACCTTTCCAGCCTTTATCGTGGAGTTGACGGCGGAGCCGTCCACCACCACGAGGGTGGAGCCGGCGGGATCCACCTCCAGGAGCGCGACGATGTCGCTACGAACAGCAGCATTCAAAGTGCCTTGCGTCGCGATCACGGCGCAGGTCAGAAAGATCGCAGAAATGGACTTGGTCATGGCAATTGCTTCCTAGGCTCACTCGACGCGAACGAATGCACTTGCGAGCTCCACGCCGCCGAATGACAGCGCGTATCTGTAGAAACCGGCAACCTCTCCGGGGGCGTCGCCAATGCGGTCTTCCAAGAACACGGGCTGACACAGGCATTTGTCTTGAGCTGCGACGTTGAATGTCCCGAGAGGGACCGCAGCTGCGCACGTACTAGCGTTCGTACACTGCGCCCTCGACCAACTCACGACCTGCGGGCCTGCCGGGTCCGAAGACTTGTTACACATGCCACGCCAAAGCAGGATGGGCTGATTGACCTTTAGCGAGCCAAGTACCGCAGGCTTGTGCGGCGTAGGGCCCGAAGCCGATTCTTGTGAGTAATACAGAGTCGTATTGTCGGCTTGAACGGCTCCGTCGCCATTCGCGCAGTCCTTCGTGGTCGCGGCCGTTCCCCAGTCCGCGGACGGAGTCGTGGTTGCATCGCCGGGGGTCTTGACGTCGACGCGGCAGGCCGGCCCAGAACAAGGCGCATCGCCACAGGCAGTGGTTGCGGCGAGCAGCAGCGCGCACACGAGTATCGATGAAACATAACGCATGGTGTTTCTCTTCAAATCACTAGTTCGCGGCATGTTGTCCGCGTGATGATTCCGGGCGTATCAGAGGCGTAGCTACACCTCCGGCGCACGGTTCGATCAGTTCTCTATTGAGGCTCAGCCCCGAAGTCACTCTTGAGGGGCAGTCCGGGAGGAGTGAGGACCTAGCTAGTCTTGCTCTTCCAAATACTTGTCGGCGGCTTCTTCCTTTTCGCGGGGTAAAGCCGTATGGAGCGACAGCCTGAACTGACGCTGGAGCTCGTGGCGCTTGATGGTACGCGCCGGCTCTGGGTACTTTTCGAGCAGGGCTTGGCCGCTGGCGAACGCTTCAATTAAACTCTTTGCCTTGCGTTGCTCGAGCTCGGTGAGGTCCAAAACGCGAGTGAGCCTTTTCATCTCATTATCCGTATTGGGGGGAATCCTGACGTGCCGATCGGCGTCCGTGACGTGCGGATTTCCTTCCACGACGAAGGACGCCGGATCGGTCTTGATTCGTTCCAACTTCTGCGCCAAGGCATACTTCACCGCCGCTCGCTCTATTGTCGAGAGTGGCGTCGACGACGACTCGCTACCTCTGTCGGACTTCAACGTCCTCTTGGGGAGTGGCGAGTCGCTCGCCCCAAGACGGGTTGCTCCACCGATGGACACGTATGCCCCTGCTGCCACGCCGATGATGGCGACGGCGCTCCAAATAGCGCGATTCATGAACTTCCTCCCGCTCGTGTCAAGCACGAGTCACTGGTCCCGCGTTTCGGCACCTTAGTGTTCGGGTGCAAGTTGGTCAAGCAGCATATCGAATACGCTCGAATGAGATCGATGCGATGAACGCTTCTGCAAGTTGGAAGCCGTGATCACATCAAAACAAATCGTTCGTGCGCAAACCTTCTGCGGACTCCACTCCAGAGACGTCAAAACACATTCTGCATTGCTCCGGATGCGACCGCGAAAGCTTCGCACTCGGTATTGCCGGTAAACTGCCGTTAGCGGACAACGTCGACGCGGCGCAGGAGGTTATCGAGGTTGTGTCGGCCTCGTTGAGCCGGCGCAAGTCCGATTCCATCATCATCAAGATGATGCTTTCGCAAAGGCGCGAGTTTCAATCCGTACCGCCATTGGCTAGAGCGGGCGCCACACTAGCTATCGGCCGCACACGCGCGCAGCACCAGGCGCGAGCAAAGAGAGAGACGGTCAACGTAGCAACGGCAACGGCGCCTCAAGCCTCGGCCGCTTGCGAATGCTTTCTTCGTCATCAGTGGTGAACGAGCCCGCCTTAGACTGGCCGAAGTACCGCCCACCGTGAGGCGGGGGGCCCGTCCCCAAATCAGACAGGAGCACGAACTATGCCGGCCTTAGGGGCCTAGGCCGGTACGCGCGTCTGGACATGAATACTGGTAGTAGTCCGTCGCTTCGGACGCGAGGGGTAGCGGGGTTCGGTGCAAAGCTTGCGCGCGCTTGGGGCCCAACGCAAAGACTGCGTGTGGCCCACTGCGCCGGGGCAAACCGCGCGCAGGCATTCCTGGCGCACGACCTGAGTGGCGCGTTACTTGCTGAACACGGCGGGCGCAGCGAAATGGCCGAGCGCCGGCTGGGGCTTCGAGACCGAGCTCCAAAGAAGCTGCTCCAGGATGTTCAAAGTTCCGCGAAAGCGCCACCGCTAGTGCAGCTCGTTGGCTCGCAGCGCCAGTCATCGAGAATTCGGAGTAGGGTCGGCGAGAGCTCGTCGAGCCGAAGTGGCTTGTCGAGCACGGCCCTGACGCCGAGCCGTCGGGCCTGCTCACGAGTTTGGGCGTCGGCAAAAGACGTCATCAGAACGATCGGCGTGGTGGTCAGCCGACGGCGCGCGCCAATTATGACATCCAACGGATTGAAATAGGGCATGTTGATGTCGGATAGGATGATGTCGAAAGGAGCAGGATCTCCCTCCTCCGTAGCGTCATCAATCAACCGTTCGAGCAGCTCCTTGCCATCGCACGCTTGGGTGACTTCGAATCCGGCGTCTTGGAGCGTCAAAGCGAACAGCGTCCTCAGATCGCTGTCGTCTTCCGCTAGTAGAATCCGGGCTGGCGAGCGGCTTGGTGGTGCCCGGTTACTCATCATAGTGCGATCAGCTGCAAGAAGACGCCCACTCACGCCTGCGCCGCGATATCGCAGTTATATCGACTGTATGGCACTGATTTACGTCTGCCGACCGCAAAACTCTTGGGGCGAAATGAACAGTTCGGACCTTACGATCTCAGCCGTGAGCCCCTTCGTTTCGAGCGGCTCCTTTGGCGAGGGGCCCGAGCGTGCGGTGGTCGTTGTCAGAGCTACCTGAGGGGCGCATGAGTTGGTTTGGTAAGAATCGAATGCTGTGCGAGTTCATCATCACGAACCGCGACCAGATCATCGAACGTGCTCGCCAGCGCGCTCGCAGCGGAAATGCGCTCAAAGTCCCCGAGGCGAGGCTGGATTTCGGTGTCCATCTGCTTGTGACTCAGCTGGTCGAGGCACTAGCCGGCGAGGAATCGTCGCTGCACCTGGCCGGAGGCCCACCCATCCCCACGCGCCTCACTTCGACACGAGTCAATTCTGCGTCGAACTCGGAGTTTCATGAAATGCTGAAAGGCGGCTGCAGCGTCGAGCAGCTCGTTCACGGTTACAGAGACGTGTTTCAAGCCGTCTCGGGACTCGCGCATGAGTTGGAGGCGCCAATCAGCCTTCAAGAACTTCACGTGTTCAACCGATGCTTGGACCTGGCAATAGCGGGCGCGGTGGCCGTGTATGGGAAGCCCCGCGAGCGCACCTCAACTTGCGAAGGCACCGAGCGGGTGGGCGACTCTGCTGACGAGTTGCGCGATCTGCTCAACGCCGCAGTCCTGTCGTTCGGCGTGATTCAGCGAGGCGCCGTCGGGCTAGGCGGTAGCACGAGCGCCGCGCAACCACGCAGCTTGGCGGGGCTGCGCGGTCTAGCGGAGCGCTCGTTAACCGAGGTGCGGCTCGCGTCCGGTCAAACTCGGCTCGAGCCACTGCGCTTGGCGGAGCTCATCGAGGAGGTTCGGATGAGCGCCGAGCTGGAAGCCGAAGGTCATCACTTGCGGCTCGAAGTCGTCAAAGTGCAGCCGGACCTCGTCGTCGAGGCGGACCGTCAGCTCCTGTCATCGGCGCTCTCCAACCTGGTTCAGAACGGATTCGAATACAGCCCCGCGGGCGGCACTGTGCGTCTGCGTACGCACGCGACCGAGGCACGAGTTCTGATCGAGGTCTCCGACTCGCGCGGCGGGCTTCCTCCCGACATGGCGGATGCGCTGTGTCGGCGGTTCGAGGGCGGCGGGGGCACGGGACGAGGCCTTGGTTTGGGGCTCTCGATGGCATTGAACGCGGTCCGGGTTCAATCGGGGCAACTCCTCGTTCGGAACGTCCCTGGCAAAGGTTGTGTCCTCACGATCGTGCTCCCGCGACGGACGCGGGGGAGCCTCTTCCAGGTCTTACCCCACGGCAGGTACGGCCCTGGCCCAAGCTCGGACCACGAGCGCGGCCGGGGCGCCCACTTTGGGGGACCCCGCGCGCAGGTGGGCGCCGTCTGATTGAGTCAGCCGCGGTACGGAAGTTGCTGCGGTGGCGCGCGAGCGCCTATTGACGAACCGTACCTCCGCTGCCTCAAGTTCACCCCAGCTCTGGCGTACGAGGTCGGCGAAGGAGGTGGCGCGCGCCCCTCATGCCAGTATCGAGCGGGGGCTGGGTACCGCTGATGCCGCTGCGTACCCGACCGTCGTGCCGTCGAGCATGAGCGGCTGCGAGTCGCCTCGGTCCGCGTCGTAGAGCTCGCGCGGCGCTCGCGCGCGTTCGGCAAGCCACCATCATACGGGCCGTGACGCTCGTTCCTGCAATTCCCTACGAACTCCAAACGAATGACGACAAACGCCCTCACGCCAGAACTCCTTCATCGCATGAACGCCTATTGGCGCGCGGCGAACTACCTCTCCGTCGGTCAGATTTACCTCTGCGACAACCCGCTGCTCAAACGGCCGCTCGTGCTCGGTGATGTGAAGCACATGTTGCTCGGACATTGGGGCACGACGCCCGGGCAGAACTTCGTCTATGTGCATCTGAATCGGGTCATCAAAAAGTACGACCTCGACATGATTTACGTTTCCGGGCCAGGGCACGGGGGGCCCGCGGTGGTGGCCAATACCTACCTGGAGGGCAGTTACACCGAAGTTTACCCGCATGTCGGCCAAGACGAGGCTGGTTTGCAGAAGCTCTTCCTCCAGTTTTCCTTCCCGGGGGGCATCCCGAGTCACGCATCGCCAGAGTGCCCGGGCTCGATCCACGAGGGCGGCGAGTTGGGGTACTCACTGAGCCACGCCTTTGGGGCGGTGTTCGACAATCCCGCGCTCGTCGTCGCGTGCGTCGTCGGCGATGGAGAGGCCGAGACGGGACCGCTCGCCACGGCTTGGCATTCGAACAAGTTTCTCGATGCCGCGAGCGACGGCGCCGTGCTCCCGATTCTCCATCTCAACGGCTACAAGATCGCCAGCCCCACGTTGCTTGCCCGCATTACGCATGAAGAGCTGGAACAGCTGTTCCGCGGCTACGGGTGGACGCCGCTGTTCGTCGAGGGGCACGACCCCGAGCTGATGCACGAGGCCATGGCTAGCGCGCTCGACACCGCCGTCCAGCAGATTAAAGCAATCCAGAAGGATGCCCGAGCCGGAGTGCCGGCCGTCCGCGCTGGCCCATGATCGTCCTGCGCTCACCCAAGGGCTGGACGGGACCCAAGTACGTGGGTGGCCTACGCAATGAGGGAAGCTTTCGCTCGCATCAGGTGCCACTCCACCCCGCGGCGCACCCCGAGCATCTCGCCCTGCTAGAGGACTGGCTCAAAGGCTACGAGCCAGAGGAGCTGTTCGACGCGCAGGGTCGCTTGAAGCCAGAGTTGGCCGAGCTCGCACCCCGAGGTCAGCGACGCATGGGAGCGAATCCACACGCCAACGGCGGCTTGTTGCTGCAGGACCTGCGGATGCCGGACTTTAGGGCCTATGCGGTCGACGTGCCTTCGCCTGGTACGGGGGGCACCGGGGACACCCGGGCGCTCGGACCATTCTTGCGGGACGTGTCGAAGCTCAACGAGCAGCAGCGCAACTTCCGAGTCTTCGGACCGGACGAGACGATTTCCAACGGCCTAGGAGCTCTGTTCGAAGCTACCAACCGGCAGTGGGCCGCAGGGATCGAGCCGCACGACGAGTTTCTCGCGCCCAGCGGCCGGGTTCTGGACTCGATGCTTAGCGAACATCAATGCGAAGGTTGGCTCGAGGGTTATCTGCTCACGGGGCGCCACGGAGTCTTCAACTCGTACGAAGCGTTCATCCACCTCGTCGATTCGATGTTCAATCAACACGCAAAATGGTTGAAAATAACCAGTCGTCTGCCATGGCGTCGCAAGATTGCCTCGTTGAATTACCTGCTGTCATCCCACGTGTGGCGCCAGGATCACAACGGGTTCACGCACCAGGACCCCGGCTTCATCGATCACGTGATGAACAAGAAAGCCGAGGTCGTGCGCATCTATTTGCCACCGGATGCCAACTGTCTACTGTCGGTAATGGATCACTGCTTGCGTAGTCGCCACTACGTGAACTTGGTGATTGCGGGCAAGCACCCCGCGCCCCAGTGGCTGGCGATGGACGCAGCCGCCAAGCATTGCGCGGAGGGGATTGGAGTATGGCAATGGGCTAGCGGCGATCCGAGCACCCCCCCCGATGTTGTCATGGCCTGCTGTGGCGACGTCCCGACCATGGAGACATTGGCGGCTGTCTCCATCTTGCGTGAGCACCTGCCCGACGTGAATATTCGCCTGGTCAATGTTGTCGACCTGATGCGGCTCCAGCCGGATTCAGAGCATCCACACGGGCTCAACGATAGCGAATTCGACGAGCTTTTTACCAAGGACAAGCCGGTCGTCTTCGCGTTCCATGGCTACCCGTGGCTCATCCACCGGCTCACGTATCGGCGAGCGAACCACCACAACATTCACGTACGCGGCTACAAAGAAGAGGGAACCATCACCACGCCGTTCGACATGACGGTCCTCAACGACATGGACCGCTTTCATCTCGTGATGGATGCCATCCATCGGCTGCCGAAGACTGGCGACAGTGGCATCCGCCTGAAGCAGAAGCTGGAGCGTAAGCTGCTCGACCATAGGCAGTACATCGGACAGTACGGTGAGGACATGCCGGAGATTCGCGATTGGAAATGGCAGGGGTAATGCGCGTCTTGGTGCTCAACACGGGCTCGAGCAGTCTGAAATGGACGCTGCTGGCGGCCGATAAGCGTATCTTGGCCGGAGGAAGCGAACCTTGGCGGGCGGAAGACAGCGCGACTCGTGGCGGTCAGGTCCGGGCCGCGCTTGAGCAGGCGGCTCCGTTCGACGTCGTGGGTCACCGCGTGGTGCACGGCGGAAAGCGCTTCCAGCAAGCCGTCGCCATCGACGCGAGCACGCGGGAAGCGCTGGAGGAGCTTTCGGCTTTCGACCCGGAGCACATGCAAGCCGCGCTGATGGCAATCGACGCCGTTACGGCCTCCTTCCCTGCCGTTGCGCAAGTCGCAGCGTTCGATACCGCGTTCCATGCAACCCTGCCCGAAGCATCTGCCGGTTACGGCCTGCCCCAGGAATGGAGCGAGCGCTGGGGCCTGCGCCGGTTCGGCTTCCATGGTCTGAGCGTGGCGTACGCGGTCGAGCGGGTGGGCGAGCTGCTTGGTGCGATCCCCCGGTATCTGATCGTCTGCCACTTGGGGAGCGGTTGCTCAGTCACGGCAGTGGAAGGCGGGCGGTCGGTCGACACCACCATGGGGTTCTCTCCGCTCGAGGGCTTGATGATGGCCACACGCTCAGGCTCAATCGATCCGGGGTTGCTGCTCTATCTCCAGGAGCACTGCCACGTCGGCATCGCGGAGCTTCGCGAGACTCTGACCAAGCGCTCCGGCCTCCGCGGCGTCTCGGGCATCTCTGGAGATCTCAGGCAGGTGCTCGAGGCGGCCGACGGTGGGTCGGTGCACGCGAAGCTCGCCTACGAGCGCTTCGTGCTCTCCATTCGCCGAGCGCTGGGCGCGATGGCCGGCGTCCTTGGCGGTGCCGACGCCCTCGTCTTCACCGGCGGCATCGGGGAAAACAGCGCGAGGCTTCGTCGAGATTGCGTGAGCGCCTTGCGATTCGCGGGGCTCGAGCTCGCTGAGGGACCCAATGTCTCGAGCGATTCAGACGGAGATATCGCCACGACCGGGTCGCGCGTTCGCTGCCTGGTCGTCCGCGCTCGCGAGGACCTAACGATTCTGAAGAAGGTGCTTCGCCTCGCTGAGCGCGTAGAGCGCCATCAATTCCGTGAATAGTTCGGATGTGCCCTTCCGTTCTATCTTGAAGCCGTCGAATATTGCACGAGAGAAAAGACAGGGCGCATCACATGTATCATCGCCTGTGAGGCTGAAGGAAGCGAAGCGGGCTCTACCAAGCAGGAGTTCCGCGGTTAGCCGAGCGCTGCGCTGTCGGGCGGCAATTGCGGCGCCCCACGGTAGCCGGTGACACGGTCGGCCACGATGCGAAAGAAGACGGGGGCGTGCCCTTGGCCTGGGTGGTCGAGTGCGCTCGACAGCGAGCTGGTTCCGGGCTCCCACCACATCGGCCGGGTTTGCAAAGAGGCGAGCGCTAGGAGGCGTTCATTGTAGTACTCCGGCGTGTCCGTTAGCTCTTCGTACCGCCCCATAACGACGCCGCTCGTCCAGTCACTGCTGCTGTTCAACCAGTCGGCTTCCAAGCACACGCGCGGGTTTTCACGCATCCAGTCGATTTTTTGACCAGCTAATGAGAACGCGTAGATGGATTCACCTTCCACCGCGAAAGAAATTGGCACCACGTAGGGTTGATTGTCCCTTGCACAAGCCAACCTGCCGAAGCCGGTGCTTGCCAGCTTTGCGTAACATTCCTTAGCCGAAATTTCTTGCACGTTCATGCGATTGCTCGGTCCTTGGGGCGAGCGAGCAGCCTTCGACTCACCGGCGTACCGACGGCAGCCGATAGACTGGATGCGGGCTCCCCGTTGCAATTAAACGCACGAAGCGTGCCAGGTGGCGAGCCGTCACCCTTGCCTGTGCGGCCGTCTGGAGTTCGGGAGCGAAGGACACTTCGCTTGCGCGGGAGCACATAGTTCAGCGCAAAAGTTGCACGTGGTTCGGGCGTAGACGCAAACACTGCACGAGCTGCTTGCTACGTATGAAAGACCGGCTGCACGGATCCGTTGAATGGCAACTGGCTGGCGTGCTCCTTGCTGACGCGAGCTCGTTCACGCTGCGAATAGTGGAGGATCCGAATGATTAATTCCGATATGCAAGTCCAAAGGTACATGACCAAAGACGTTCAAACGATCGGTGATCAGCAGCCGATGCTGATGGCACATCGCTTGATGCGTCAGGAGCAGGTCAAGCATCTGCCTGTTCTGCATCAGGGCAAGCTGGTGGGCATTCTGTCGGACCGGGACTTGAACTTGTTCGAGTCGCTGAGCGCGGTCGACCCAAAGCTCGTGTCGGTAAGCGAAGCAATGACGGACGCTTACGTCGTCACGCCCGAGACTTCGCTCGACGAGGTCGTGAGCAGGATGGCGGAAAAAACGTGCGACGCGGCCGTCGTTTGCGACAAGCAACACAAGGTCGTGGGCATCTTCACCACCGTGGACGTGTGTGTCGCTTTCGCCACGCTGCTGCGCTCGCGACCGTAGGTGCGTAGGGACGAGAGCTCGCCGGAATATACCGGGTCCGGCCAAATTCATATTTGGCAGCCTAGGTCAGGGGCTAGGTGACCGGGCGTGGAATCAGGAGTATGTAACGGCCTACCACGCGATCGTTGGGCCAGGCGTCGCATGCCTCGCGTCGTGCGCTACGGCATGAAAAGCACCAGAATTCTGATTGTCGATGACGAGCCGGACGTGCTCGCTTTCATGCAGCACTTGCTTGCCATGAAGGGGTACGAGGTGGAGCTTGCTGCCGGCGGCGAGGAAGCGCTGAGCGTATTGACCGATCGCGCACCCGCGCTGCTGATCA
This sequence comes from Myxococcales bacterium, assembly GCA_004193285.1. Classification (GTDB taxonomy): domain Bacteria; phylum Myxococcota_A; class Polyangia; order Polyangiales; family Polyangiaceae; genus PMG-095. The sequence goes on from SECP01000045.1 coordinate 37,912, forward strand.
CGGACTTGCGCATGCCCGGGTTGGATGGGATGGGCCTCCTGGCGAAGGTTCGCGAGCAGAAGCTCGAGGTGCCGAGCATCGTGCTCTCTGCGGCTGGAGACGTTGCCATGGCGGTACGCGCGATGCGAGCAGGCGCCGTCGACTACCTCACTAAACCCGTCGACGTAGGGGCCCTTCTCTTAGCCGTCGAACGAGCGCTGCAGCGCCGAGACCTGCAAACGGAGGCCGAGAACCTGAGGGGGCAGCTGAGCGCGCGCAACCAGGACGGACTAGACGGTCTGTTGGGTATCAGCTTGCCCATGCAGCGCATCTATCGGATGGCTCGGCAGGTAGCGCCGGCCCGCGCGACGCTGCTCCTCACGGGCGAGTCGGGTACCGGTAAAGGGCAGGTCGCGCGCGTCGTTCACGACCTGAGCCCCCGCAAGGCCGCGCCCTTCGTAGCGGTACACTGCGCCGCCTTGGCGGATGGCTTGCTCGAAAGCGAGCTGTTTGGTCACGAGAAGGGCGCGTTCACGGGAGCGGACAAGCGAAGGCTCGGACGCTTGGAGCAAGCGAGCGGCGGCACGCTGTTCCTGGACGAGGTTGGCGACATTCCGCTTGGTACGCAGACCAAGCTGCTGCGGGTACTGCAAGAGCGGTCGCTCGAGCGGGTGGGCGGAAACGAGTCCATCTCGATTGATGTCCGTGTCATCGCGGCCACGAGCAAAGATCTGACGTGTGAAATCCGCGAAGGGCGGTTCCGGGAGGACCTCTTCTACCGGCTCAACGTGGTCCACATGGAAATGCCACCGCTGAGGTTGCGCGGCCACGACGTGGTCATCCTCGCCGAGCACTTCCTCCAGCGGTTCGCGCGGGAGAATCACCGCCGCATCGATGGCCTAGCTGATGACGCGCGAGCCAAAGTCCTTTCCCATAGCTGGCCGGGTAACGTTCGCGAGCTCGAGAACGCGATGGAGCGGGCGGTGGTGTTCAGCGACGGCTCCGTGGTCCATGCCGAGGCGCTGCCGTTCGACACGGTCCCGCTGGGGTTCGACGACATCCTCGTGCCGGGCGCGTCGCTCGCCGAAATCGAGCGGTACGCGATCACCAAAACCTTGGCGGCGGTCAACGGGTCTACCAGCCGCGCGGCGGAGATCCTCGGGGTTAGCGTGCGGACCGTTCAATACAGACTTCACGAGTACGGCTCGCTTGTCGGCCGGGCGAGTGAAGGCGACACCGACACCACCGCTTCCCGGCACTAGCGACGTTCGCCGCTCCGGGAGTCACCCGTCGCTACGGAACCACCGAGCAGCAGGTGCGTTCGTTCGTAGTGGAGGAGCCATTCGCCGAGCGTTGAGAGCGCGATTTCGCGTGGCACGCCTAACCGCTCGGCGAGGTAGGTCACCAAATCCTCCCGAAAGCTATTCACGGACGAGTCTGGGTCGAGGGCGGCCATCGTCCAATGTCAGGTTGCAAAGGGTGAGCCACGCACCGGCGTCGTCGCGCCGCCTTCTTTGTTCGCTGCGCGCTCTTTGGACGCGCAAGGTTTGCGCCCTCGCTCGTGCTGGGCGCATGCTACGGGCGTCGGCGCCTTCGCTGGCCACGATCCCTGTGGAGGCGTACGCTCGCCGCTGCTTTGGGGAGGCAAAAGGAAAACAAAACTGACCAACACGAAGAGACAGCCGGAGGGAGCTGAGCTCGCCTCGGCTGACGAGAGCGGCGATCGCTCCAGGCGATTCCCCATCGTCGGAATCGGCGCCTCCGCTGGCGGTTTGGAAGCCTTCCGCCGTCTACTCGGCGCGCTGCCCAGCGACACGGGGATGGCTTACGTATTTGTCCAGCACCTCGCTCCCAATCATGAAAGCATCCTCGCGGAACTGTTGTCCGAAGCCACGAGGATGGAGGTCGCCGAGGTCAAAGGCGACGTACGTGTAAGACCAAACGAGGTGTACGTCATACCGCCTTCCAAGGGCTTGATGTTGGAAGACGATTTTTTGAAGCTCGTGCCCCGGGCCCTGCCCGGTACCGCGCACATGCCGATCGATTCCTTCATGAAGACTCTCGCGGACGCGCGAGGCTCGCAAGCGATTGGTGTCATCCTTTCCGGCATGGGCTCGGATGGCACTTTGGGCCTGCAGGCGATCGAGGCAGCTGGGGGTATCGCGTTCGCGCAGGAGCCAACTTCGGCGCAGAACGCCAGCATGCCGCGTAGCGCGATTCAGGCTGGCGGGATCGACTTCATCCTCACTCCGGAAGACATCGCGGGCGAGCTGGCACGGCTTGGTCAGCACCCGTACATCGTCGGCGGCGCGCTGGTGCGAGCCGCGTCTGGAGCCTCGGTTGCCCCGAGTGCGGATGAAGACCGAGAGGGCCTCGCCAGGATCCTCGAGCAGTTGCGTGCCGCGGGCGGTACTGATTTCGCCGCCTACAAGAAGACGACGCTGCGCCGGCGCATTGCCCGGCGAATGGCGGTAGTGCGTGCGGAAACCCTGCTCGGCTATGCGCGCCTGCTGGAAGGCAATTTTGCCGAAGCGAGCGCACTCCACGAAGATTGCCTTATCTCTGTGACTTCGTTCTTTCGTGACCGAGAAGTATTCGCCGCTCTGACCGAACGGGTGATCTCGAGGCTGCTAGAGGACTGTGCCTCCGATATTCCCTTGCGGGTGTGGGTGCCGGGCTGCGCGACCGGCGAAGAGGCCTATTCAATAGCCATGTGCTTACTCGAGCGCATGGCCGAGCTCTCGGTGAACCGTACGCTGCAGATTTTTGCGACCGACTTGAGCGAGGGCGCATTGGCCAGGGCGCGAGAGGGAAAGTACGTCGTCAACATTGGGAGGGACGTGTCGACCGAACGTCTGCAGCGCTTTTTCACCAAAGTGGGTGGCTACTACCAGATTAGCAAGCCCATCCGTGAAATGTGCGTCTTTGCGCGCCACGATTTGACGCGAGACCCTCCCTACTCGCGACTAGACCTGATCAGCTGTCGCAACGTCCTCATCTACTTGGAGCCGCGCTTACAAGAGGTGGTGTTCGCAACCTTTTATTATGCCCTCAAGCCGAACCGCTACCTGCTCATAGGCCCCGCGGAGACGGTCGGGGCATCAGGACCGCTCTTCATGCCCGTCGACGAGAAGCGACGTATCTACTCCCGCAACGCGGTGGACGGCCCGCCGCGCTTGTTGTCCGTCCGCGGGCCGCCGAACCATTCGCGCCCCAGCTTGCAGGCCAGACCCCCAGGACCGGCTATCTCAGAGGTGCCGCGTGAGGTCGACCGAATGCTGCTCACTCGCTTTGGCCCCCCTGCCGTGGTGGTCGACGAGGGCCTCCGCGTGCTTGAGTTTCGCGGCGATACCTCGCCGTTTCTCGAGCATGGCCACGGCAAAGCCACGCTCAGCCTCGAACGGTTGGTGCGGAAAGGCCTGCTGATGGAGCTGCGCCAAGCGATTGCGGATGCACGCCGCAGTGACACCGCGGTGCGAAAGTCCGGACTTCACGTCCGTCACCGCGAGAACCTGCAGAGCGTCAACATCGAGGTCTTACCAATCAAGGGGCGGGCATCGGCCGAGCGGTGCTTGTTGGTCCTGTTCGAGGCCTCGAGCGCCGCCACGACCAGCGAGTCTCCGTCCCTCGTCTCGACGGCGACAGGCGACGCAAGAGATCTAGAGATCGACCGCCTCGGTCAAGGCCTCGCCCAGACCACGGAGTACGTGCACACGCTCGTTCGCGAGCACGAGTCGGCGTTGGAGGAGCTTCAATCGACTACGGAGGAAGCGCTCTCGAGCAACGAAGAGCTGCAAAGCCTGAACGAAGAGCTGCAGACTGCCAAGGAAGAGATTCAATCCGCCAACGAGGAACTGGCGACGCTGAATCAGGAGCTGCAGGATCGCAACGAGCAGCTGGCTCGCTCCAACGAGAGCATCCAGCGCGGGTTGGACAGCGCCAACGAGTTGGTCGATACGGTCCCGGGACCGCTCGTGATCCTGGACAGCGACCTGAGGATCGAGAAGGGTAACGCCTCCTTTTACGAGATCTTCAAGACGAAGGCAGAGTTTGCGCGCGGTCGCGGTTTCACCGACCTGGGCGAACGAGCGTGGGACCAGCCCGAGCTCTTGCGGGAGCTGCGCAGGGTGCTGGATGAAGGCGCGCCGCTCGAAGACATGACCGTGGACATGAGTCTACCCGGCATTGGTCCCCGCAGCATCTCTCTGAGCGCTCGGCGTCTTCGACCCGATCGCGACCCCACGGGCCGTCTCCTCGTTGCCCTCCAGGACCGCACGGAAATGAAACTAGCCGAGCAGAGCCGCGAAGCCATGCTCGCTTTGGAGCAAGCCGCGCGCACGAAGGCGGAAGCCGCGGACCACCTCAAGGACGAGTTCGTCGCGACCGCTTCGCACGAGCTGCGCGGACCGCTCACCGTGATTTCTGGATGGGTGAATGTCCTTTTGGAAAGCGGTGAGGACGTAGGCACAGACACCCTAGCAAAGGCCCTCGCCGCCATTGGCCGCGGCGTTGCCGCACAAGGGCGTCTCATCTCCGACCTTTTCGATCACTCGCGGATAATCGCGGGTAAGGTCGAGGCGAGGCGTGCCCCCATCGACCTGCTCGCCGTTGCCGAAGCCGCCCTTGTCGGGGTGCGCGCCGCTGCCCAGGCCAAGGACATCACTGTCGAGCTCACGCAACAGGGCTTGCCCTGTGTCGTACTGGGCGACTTCGACCGCATGCAACAGGCCCTTTGGAACCTGTTTTCGAACGCGGTCAAGTTCACTCCTTCGCGCGGCTTCGTTCGCGTATCCCTCTCGCGCGTGGTCAACGAAGTCCATTTGAGCGTGCGCGACACGGGCTGCGGCATCTCCCCCGAGTTTCTGCCCCACGTCTTCGACCGTTTTCGCCAAGCCGAGAGCTCGACTGCGCGCCTCCAACCCGGTCTTGGTCTGGGGCTCACCCTGGTGCGCGAGCTGATCGAGCTGCACGGAGGAATCGTCCGAGCGGAAAGCGAGGGGCTCAATGCGGGCTCCACCTTCACTCTGATCCTGCCCATCCCGGCCCTACTGATGGTCGCCGACGCGGAGTCCGCACCCCTCAGCAATCGACGGAACGTGGCGAGCAGCATTCCGCCTGCGCCGCTCGACGTTGGCTCCGGGACCGTGCACGAGCTGTTGAAGGCCACACGCGTGTTGGTCGTCGACGACGAAGCAGACGCGCGCGAGGCACTCGTCGCCCTCCTAGAACGTTCGGGCGCCGATGTGCGCTCCGTCGCTTCCGTAGCCGACGCGATGACCGCGTTGAAAGCATCGTTGCCCGACGTGCTGATTAGCGACCTCGGCATGCCCGGTGAAGATGGCTACGAGCTGATTCGCCAAGTGCGGCTCCTGCCCGCCGATGCCGGCGGTCGCCTTCCAATGCTAGCAGTCAGCGGGTATGCGACCGATGCGCATCGCAGGAAAGTCATCACCTCGGGCTTTCAACGATTTCTGGAGAAGCCGGTCGCACCGGCGGTGCTGCTCGCGGAAGTAGCGCGGCTTGCAGGCAGGCATTGAGTGAGCGCGCGCGCGGTCTCGGTGCTTGGATGAAGTTCGTCTCGGCGCGCAAGCGCCGAGACGAAGGGTCGCTTTTCGCCGCACGCGTGTGGCGAAAACGGGCGCGGCGCGTGAAGGCGCGTGTGCGTGAACGGAATCCAATGCGCTTTGGTTCTCGCCGCTTATCGCGGAACACGGCCGGTCGTTGGACATGGCTCGGTTCCCTCGCGGAGCCCCACAGGGAGAAAAGCAGTGAAGCATTTGCATTGGCGGGCGCTCAGCGCCGTAGTGGTTCTTGGTTCCTTGACGGCGTGCGATGAAGATCCAGTGACTTCGCGAGGGGAGACATTGGTCAACGTCGAGGCGGAAGCTGCAGGTGACCACTGTGACAGCGGCGGCCAACGCATCGAGACCGGCGTGGACTCCAACCGCGATGGTGAGCTCAGCAGCGACGAGGTCGTGAAGACGAGCTATGCCTGTAACGGTTCCACGGGCGATTCCGGTGTTTCTGGCGATCCCGGCGAGGCTGGTGGCGATGGCGCGCCCGGCCAAAACTCGCTGGTAGACGTGGAGTCGGAGCCGGCCGGTGAGAATTGCAGCGCGGGCGGACAGAAGGTGAGCACCGGCCTGGACGCGAACGGCGACGCGGTCTTGAGTTCCGCTGAAGTTCAGAACGTGTTTTACGTTTGCCAAGGTGGGGAAGGGCTTCGCTCGGTCGTCGCCACTATCAGCGAGCCCGCCGGTGAGCACTGCGCCGATGCCGGCCAGAAGCTGCTCCACGGAATGGACCTCGATCACGACGGCGCGCTCGACCCCGACGAAATCGAGGGCGAGACGTACCTCTGCAACGGCGCCGTCGGCGCGACCGGCGCCGTCTCGTTGGCGGTGGTCACTGACGAGCTCGCTGGTGAACACTGCGCCGCGGGCGGCAAGCGCATCGACACCGGCGTCGATGGCGACGCGAGCGACGCTCTCGAAGAGGCGGAGATCGCCGAGACGAGCTACGTGTGCGACGGCGTGGAGGGCGCCGCGAGCTTGGTACTCCTGACGAAGGAGCTCGCGGGAGACAACTGCGCAGCCGGCGGGCAGCGCATCGACCAGGGTATCGACGACAGCGGCGACGGCACCCTGCAATCCGAAGAATTCGACGACACGCGCTACGTTTGCAACGGCACCGATGGCACGAACGGCTTCAGCACCCTGATCACCGTCACGGCCATCGAGAAGGGCGCGACCTGCGCGAACGGCGGCCAAGCGCTCGCCATTGGCCTGGACAACGGCGACGACGCGGGTACTCCCCGCAACGGCGCCCTGGAAGAGGGCGAAATCGACTCGACGGCCAACCTGTGCAGTGGCGTCGACGGTGACGATGGGGCCGATGGTGAAGACGGCGTCGACGGTGAAGACGGCGTCGACGGTAAAGACGGCGTCGATGGTGAAGACGGCGTCGATGGCGCGGGAGGCGTACATCTCATCGACGCCAACGGCTTCGACCTGGGTCGCATGGTCGGCAGCAGCGGCGGCTTCAGCAGCAACATGACCATGGTCAGCACGACCGGTTACACGTACGCGCTCTACTACTACAATCTCAGCTACTCCACTTCGACCATCTACTTTACGAACAACGACTGCACCGGTACCGCGTTCACGTACTCGCCCGTGCAAGGCGGCCAGAACGCCATTGGTGGCAAGTTCGCTTCGTATGTCGACACTGTCGGCTGGTTCGCCTCCGTGCCGAGCAGCTACGCCGCGTCTCGCTCGTATGCCTCGTACCGCGGCAACGCGACCTGCTACGGAAACACCGGCACGACCAACGGCTTCACCGTCGTTCCGACGACCGCGCAGGTGGTCGGGGTTCCGTCGACCGTGCCCGCTACCCCCGCGTCTTTCCAGTGAAGCGCTCGTGAACGACTAGCGAGCGCCGCGCACGCTCAGTGATCGGAGCCTCTCGGCGGAAACGTCGGGAGGCTTCGTCGCGTTCAGCGAATGAAACCGCTTCAGGGCAGGGTGGCGATGTTCGGGAGCGCGCCGTCGGCTCCGCGAGGCGCGGCGATGGCTTGGGCCGGTGTCACTGAGTACGTCACGTCACCGGTGTGCTTGACGCCGGATTCGAAGTTCGTCTCGTTGTCCCATGCGCCGCAGCCGGTGCACGTCACGTTGCCGGTGTTGTTGTTCAGATCGAACCCGACCGAGGGGTTGTCGAAGGCGAAGCACTTGCTCAGCTTATGGTCCGCCTTGTTGTCCGGCATGTCGTCGCGCTGGCCGCCCAGCTTGAAGCCATTGCCGTCGCTCGATGAGCTCGACATCGGATGCTTCATGTCGAAGGCCCAGCAATTTTCGAGGGTGATGGCTTGGTTGGCGTAGAAGAAGTCCCAACCGTCGTCGGCGTTCTGGTAGGACCGGCAGCCGCGAAACTCGTTGCCAGGCCCGACTCGGTCCTTTGCCGCGAAGCCGTCCGCGTTCTCGCCATCCGTGACGGCGTCGAAGTTGCGGAACGAATCGCAGTTGATGATCTTGTTGCGCGCGCCGAGCGAAGTGTCGGAGCCGAGCGCTTCCGGCACCGTGATCTGCAAGCCGGTGTCACCGCAGTCGTGGATCGACAGGTTTTCGAACGTGTTGTTCGAGCCCGCGATGTGAATGCAGTTGTCGGCCGCGTTTTTGATCTCGAGCCCGCGGATGTGCCAGTGGTGCGCCCAAAACAGGATGCCGCGCGCCCGCTGCACCGTCTCCGTGTTGCTGCCGGCTTTGGTCTTTTGGGGTTGAAAGTCGATGATGGGCCGGGTGCCCGCCACCGCCCAGATGCGAATCGGCTTGTCTGCCGTGCCATCTTGCACTTTGGCAGTCGGCAGCGGGCTCACGTTGTCCGAGCCAGGGGAGGCGTTCACCGAGGCCGACTGAATCACGACCCGTGAATCGTAGGAGTGCGTGCCGGCCATCATCCAGATGGTGGTACCGGGCACGGCGAGCAGCGTGGCCTTTTGTAGAGTCTTGAGCGGGCTCGCCTGGGTACCCGAGTTGGTGTCCGCGCCCGCCGGCGAGACCCACAGCTCAGCGCCGTTGGGCGGCGCACCGCCCGAGCCTCCCGAACCGCCAGCACCGGCCTGCCCTGCACCGCCTGCGCCCCCACCACCGCTCCCCGCGCCTGCCGCGCCGCCTTGAGAGCCGCTTCCGCCAGCGCCTCCGGCTCCGCCCACCGTGGCCCCAGCCGTCCCGCTGGCGCCGGCCGTGCTGCCGCCGCTAGCACCGCCGCCGCCAACTCCGCCGACCGTGCCCGAGCCGCCGACACTGGCCGTGCCGCCGACACTGGCCGTGCCGGCGACACTGGCCGTGCCGGCGACGCTGGCCGTGCCGCCGGTGGCGCTGCGCGTGCCGCCGCTTCCGCCGCCACCTTCCGGAAGGTCCGCTTCATCGCTGCAGCCTGCCAGGGCGCTGAGGGCGATCAGGCCGGCGCTGACTCCGAGCAGGAGTCCACGGCCAGGTTGGTGGGAGTAAGGCGTTCGAGAGGGGGTAATACGCGGCATCGTGGTGATTGCTCTCGGTGGCGCCGCAGCCGCATAGAGGACCGCGCGAAAGTCCGGAGCTTTCGGGTAATGCGCGGGCGCGCTGAATCGATCATGAAAGGCCTACGAGTTTTCGGTGACGGCTCGAATTCTGGAACCGGTCCCATCGACTGTGACTTTGCGCTCCGTGTCAGCAGGCCCTGAGCGGAACGAGCAGCGCTGCCTCTGACGCGGCGGTCCGTCAACAGGGGATAATTACACGAAGAACGTTTCGCGACTCTCTCCTCAGGCATCCCACCGCTCGAGGTACGCGATCGCGATCTCGCGTAGGCGCTCCTTGCCAAAGCTGGGGTCGTGGCCGGCGTGGACCACGGCGACGTCGAGCTCCAGGAGCCGCCTGAGCGTTGCCACGTAGTCTTGGATGCTCGAGCCGGGCAAATCGAAAAGCAAGGGGCCGTCGTAGAGGGCGTCGCCCGAGAACAGCGTTTTGGTCGAGCCCTCCCAGAGCGCAATGCTTCCGGGGGAGTGACCGGGAAGATGCAAGACTTCGAACGTGCGATCACCGAGGTCGATGAGGTCACCATCGAGCACGGTGCCGGTGAGGGGAGCGCTCCGCACTGTGTAGTCATCGACCAGAAAGCCCGCGCTCGGTAGGGCAGTTAAAAAGTGCTCGGGCACTGCGTAGCCGGCCCCGCGCAGGCGCTGCACGAGCTCGTCGCCGAGGGCGCGCGCCGTGAGCCCGCCGAAGCCGCTTGGGCGCGATAGCTCCGCTAGCTCGTCCACGTGCGCGACGCGGCTCGTAAATTCGTACGCGCCCCCGATGTGATCGAAGTGACTGTGAGTCAGGACGCAGGTGACGGCTCGGTCGAGCAGGTCGCTCGCGGCTTCGCGCAAGCTGCAGATTCCCAAGCCCGTGTCGATCACCAAGTCCCGCTCGCGGCCCCGCACGTGCCACACGTTGCAACGCGCGAAAGGGTCGACGTGAGGCTCCGTTAGCAGGGTGACGCCATCGGCGAAGGTCTCTCGGCGAAACCACTGCTCGGCGATGGGTAGCGTCATGGCTCGCCGCGATGCTGCGCTGCGGGGCGCGAAGGAGCAAGGTCGCTTTCGGACCGTTTGCGGCAACGGGACGGAAACGTTGCCCCCTCATACTCGCACACCTGGCGTGAGCTCCGTAGTACCCACCATTCAGGTTGCGGCGACCGCCGGCATCCTCGAATACACCGCCGCCCGCGGGGGCGACGTCGCGTGGGTCATGCGCGAAGCCCAGCTCACTCACGAGGACTTGGCGCGCCCCGAGCAGCGCTTACCCCTGCGCAAGTTCGTCACGCTGATCGAAGCCGCCAGCCGCTCTACCGGTGATGATTGTTTTGGCGCACATTTGGGCCAAATCTGCGGACTTCGGGAGTTGGGGCTTCCCGGCTACCTGGCAAACTTCGCCGTCAGCGTGGAGCGCGCGCTAGCAAGCTTCGCTCGCTACTACTACCTGCTGGGCGACTCGACCGACGTGCGCTTCGACCGCCGGGATAGTCGAGTTTCTTTCACCTACCACGTGCTCGATCGCGAGAGCTGGCCCCGGCGGCAAGACGCCGAGCAAGTGCTGACCATGATCGTGTACCTGATTCGTGATTGGATCGGCCCGAGCTGGAGCCCGGACGCGGTTTGGTTCGAGCACGACCAACCGGCGAACGCGGCCGAGCTCGAGCGTATCTTGGGCTGCCCGCTCCGCTTCAACCGCGAAACGAACTCGGTTTGGTTCGATCAAGCGTCGGCCGCGCACGAAAATCCCAGAGCCGACGAGCGGTTGTTCCACCTGCTCTCCTGGTTCGCCGAAACGGTGATGGGCGGTGAGCCGCCGCGCGCCGGTCCGAGCGCTACCTTCCGCGACCAAGTCATCGCCAGCATCGAGACGTGCGCCAATCTAGGTAACGCCACGATTCACTCGGTGTCACGCGCGCTCGGCTTGGAAGCGCGGACCTTTCAGCGCCGCCTAGAAGCCGAAAATAGCTCTTTCCGTGAGCTTTTCGAAACTTACTTGCAGCGTGAGTCCCAAAAGCTTCTAGCGCGTTCGGACTTGGCCGAAAAAGAGATCGCGGCTCGTCTCGGCTACGGCAGCCTGAACTCGTTCATCCGCGCCTTTCGGCGTTGGAACGGAGTCACCCCTGGCGAATGGCGTAATAAGCGCGCCACCCTGTCGCAGCTCGTGTCGTCCGCGGTACCTCGTTTGTCGTGAGCTGACAGGTGCGTCAGGCATTCGGCCTGAGTCATAGTCACTTTGCCTCCCACGGCGCTCGAGCTCGATGGCGATTTCCGGATCAAAAGACCTGGCCGTAGACACCGAGGCGCCGCTCCCCGAAGACGCGGGCGCGGCACCGGTGGAGCCGGCAGTGCGCATGCGTACCCGTTGGTTCGAGCTGCGTCGCGACATCCCGGTCTGGGGTTACCGCACGTTGGCCGCGGGCGGGTTCGCCTTCATCGTCTTGTCGTGGGCGTGGCTCAGCCATCGCGATTTCGTCGACCCGGTGTTCCTTCCCTCGCCCGGCTCGGTGTGGGCGGCCGCGCGTGATCTGCTCGCCGACGAGAACCTGTGGCTGGACTTCAAGGCCAGCTTGCTCCGGGTGAGCGCGGGATTCCTGCTGGCGGCCCTGATGGGCGTGCCGCTCGGGATCCTGATGGGCTCGTTCAAAGTCTTCGAAGGGCTGCTCCAGCCGCTCACCGAGTTCGTCCGCTACATCCCCGTTCCGGCACTGATCCCCATCTTCATGGTGCTGTTCGGTATCGATGAGCTTTCCAAAATCATGTTGATTTGGGTGGGGACCTTTTTTCAGTTGGTGCTGATGGTCGCAGACGAGACGCGTCGCGTTCCCTACGAGCTCTTGCAGGTGAGCTACACGCTCGGGGCCAGACGGCGTGAGGTGCTGAGGCTGGTCATGTGGCGCTCCGCCATGCCTGGCATCTTCGACGCGCTCCGGCTCTGCAACGGCTGGGCGTGGACGTACTTGGTGGTCGCGGAGCTCATCGCGGCCAACGAAGGCCTGGGCTACCGGTTGCTCAAGTTTTCGCGCTTCCTGCAGACGCCCAAGATCTGGGTCTACCTGGTGCTGCTCGGCGTGATTGGCTTGGGCCTGGATCTCCTGTTTCGCATCCTCAATCGGCAGCTCTTTCATTGGGCAGAAACGGGCAAAGCGTGAAGCTCGAGCTCCGCCAGCTGGCCAAAACTTATGCGGGCAAAAGCGGCCGCGTCGCGGCGCTGTTGCCCACGTCTTTCACGGTGGAGGAGGGAGCCTTCGTCACGCTGCTCGGCCCCTCCGGCTGCGGAAAGTCGACGGCCCTGCGCATCGTCGCGGGGCTCGACGAGCCGACAGCGGGCCAGGTGTTACTCGACGGCGCGAAGGTTGCAGGTCCCGGCGCCGAGCGCGGCATGGTGTTTCAGAGTTACACGTTGTTTCCCTGGCTCAACGTGCTCGAGAACGCGCGCTTCAGCACGCACCTGAGCCGCAACCGGGCGGGCTCGAGCGGCGAGCAGTCCGCCGCGGTGTTGCAGCGCGCGCGCTCCTTGCTGGAGCTGATGGGCCTGAAGGATTTCGAACGCGCTTATCCGCGCGAGCTGAGCGGCGGGATGAAACAGCGCGTGGCCATCGCGCGAGCGCTGACCAACCGGCCCAAGGTGCTGCTGATGGACGAGCCGTTCGGGGCGCTCGACGCTCAGACGCGTGAAGAGATGCAGCAGCTCATGTTGCGCCTGCACGCACACGAACGGACCACGGTTCTCTTCGTTACCCACGACGTGGAAGAAGCGATCTACCTCTCATCGCGCATCCTGGTGTTCTCGGCGCGGCCAGGCCGCGTCGTCAGTGACATCACCGTGCCGTTCGGTCCGAGCGCGCTGCGTAGCCCGGAGCTCAAGCTCAGCCCGGAGTTTACCGCGCTCAAGCGCGAGCTGTTCGGTTTGCTCCACCCCGGAGCCAGCTCGCAAGAGGGCCGCGGCGCTCTACTCGACCAGCTCGTAAGCCAAAAAAAGAGTGTGCACCCATGACGAAAATTCAACGCAGATCCGCGCTCGCCGCAATCCTGGTCGGAGCGAGCTCTGCCCTGCCCATGCCCGCCCATGCGGGGCCGGCACTGAAGCCGTACAAGGTGGGCTTCAACGCCTGGATTGGGTCAATCGCGTTCTTCGTCGCGCAGCAAAAAGGCTTCTTCAAGGAAGCCGGCCTGGACGTACAGACCAAGAGCTTCAGTGCTCCTGGGGACGGCCTGAAGCCGCTGTTGACCAATGATTTGGACGCAGTGCTCAGCACCGCTGACTGCGTGCTCACGGTGGTCGACAAGGCGCCCGGGCAGCTGAAAATCGTCTACCTCACCGACACTTCTTCCGGCGCCGACGCGATCGTCGCGAAGAAGGACATTCCGAACATCAAAGCGATGAAGGGCCGCAAGGTCGCGGCGACGCTCGGCCAGTGCAACCAGCTCTTGCTCGACAAGGCGCTGGAGAAAGCTGGCCTGACCGAGAAGGACATCCACCTAGTGAATATGAGCCCGGACGACGCGGGCGCTGCCTTCGCGGCCGGCCAAATCGACGTGGCCGTCACTTGGGAGCCGTGGATCACCAAGGTCTCGGGCGAGAAGAAGGGGCACGTCATCTTCAGCTCCAAAGACACTCCGATGCTGATTTTGGACGTGCTGGCGGTGAACACCAAGGGCGCTGCCAAGAAGCCGGCCGAAACGCGCGCCTTCATCAAAGCGCTGAACCGCGGCTACGAATTCGTGCAGGCCCACCGGGACGAAGCGGCCGCTTTGGCCGGCAAGTCGCTCGAGCAAAAGCCCGAAGAGGTGAAGCCAATGCTCGACAAGGTCGACCTGTACGGCCCGCAAAAGAACCTGGAGCTCCTGGCGGGGCCGGCGGCGGCCGCCTCCAAGCAAGTCGCTCAGTTTTTCAAAGACCACAAGGTCAACGACACCCTCGTGGATACCAGCACGCTCTTCGACGCCCAGTACCTCAAATGAGCACGGATTTAGAGCGTGGCTCTGGCGGCACGGCGCTGTTGATGATCGACTTCCAGCGTGATTTTTGCGCGGAGGGTGGCTACTCCGATCGCTTTGCCGGCCTGGCGTGGGTCGAGCCAATCATCGCGCCGGCGCGAGAGCTGCTTCACGCCGCGCGCCGGGCCGGGCACTTGGTGGTGCATACCCGCGAGGGTTACGCGCCAGATCTTTCGGACTGCTCTCCCAACAAGCTCCTGCGCAGTCGCAAAGCGGGCAGTGAGATCGGCACCGTGGGTCCGATGGGCCGGCTCTTGATCCGAGGCGAGCACGGTCACGATATCATCGACGCCCTCGCCCCAGTCCCTGGTGAAATCGTGATCGACAAGGCGAGCTACGGCGCCTTTTGCGGCACGAACCTCGAGTCCATCTTGCGCAGCCGCGGCATCGATACGCTCGTGTTCGCGGGCGTCACTGCAGACGTGTGCGTGCACACCACCTTGCGCGAGGCCTATGATCGCTGGTTTTCTACCTACTACGTCAAAGATGCCATCTCCTGCTTCGATCCTGAAATCCGACGCGCCTGCGAAAAGATGATCGAAGAGGAGGGCGGTATCTGGGGCACGCTTACCTGTGTGGAGGAGGTCGTCGGCGCGTGGGAGAAGGCGGGCGGCCTCTCACTCAGCGCCTGAAAGCGAAGCAACCTGCGCGGGCCTCGTCTCGACCCTTTCGCATCGTACTTATAGCCAGCCCGGTCGCGCGAGCAGCTGCAACCACTCCGCCATGGCCTATCGCATCGCCCGCAGTTCGAAAGGGGCGCACGCGGTGACGAGCGCTCAGCGGGGTTGGATGTCCGCGAGGCAGAAGTCGAAGGGTTGGTCGGCGGTACTGCTGCCGGGGACGACGACCGTGACCTCGTGTACGTCCGTGCCGGCGGTAAACGGTTTGGACGGGTGAGCGACGTCACCCCAGCAATAGGTTTTGAAGTCCGCGAAGGGGATGAGGCCGGTGCCTCCCGCGGGCAGCGGAGCACAATAGCGGGTGTCGTTGCTCGCCATCTTTTGCTGAAGCTGAAGCCGCGCGCTGGCAGGGGGGGTGGTGACGCTGACGTAGATGCCCGTGCCAGCCGCGAGCCATACGCCGCGAGGGCCCCCCATGGGATCGATCGCGTGAAAGGCGAGGCCGGCGAAGCTAGCGCTCATCGCGTTCTTCGCGACCGTGCCCTTGGCGCACGGTTGCGCGCCCCAGGCCGGCGTGCAACCAGCGGTATCACAGACGGGGGAAACGGTTGAGCCCAGCGCGTCGGCTATCGTGAAGACGTAGCCCTGCCAAGGGTCGCGTTTCAGGAAGCCGTCCGTAAAGAAGCCGGGCGGGCTTTCGACACCGCTTGCGCCAGCAGCGCCGCTTGCGCCACCGCTGCTAGCGCCCCCGTTGTCGCCAACCGCGGCGGCCCCGGCCGAGCTCGCGCCGGACATCCCCCCCGTTCCGGCCGCGCCCCCCTTCACGTTGTTGGCACCCGAAGCCGACGTGGAGTCGCTGCCGCTCGCACCGGCTGCGCCGCCAGCCGGCACTCCGCTACCGCCCCCGCCTCCGGACGGCAGCGCGCCGCTCGCGCCCGCGTTCGGAGAGGTGGGCGGCGATTCCGAATCGCTGGAGCAAGCTCCTGCGAAGAAAAGCGAAGCCGACAGGAAGACGCAACAATCGGTAAACGCAAAACGATGCGCGCGCGTGCTCGACATGAGCAGCCCTATACCGCACGTCGTCGACTGGTGCTCGCTCACTACGCGAGCTCCCCATTCATTTATTAGACTAGCGAATCGGGTGTGAAGCCAAGTGGATGCCCGCACAAATTTTCGTTAAGGATCGCGTCCTCCGTCCCCTATTGAGCTCTCGCTTGAATCAGCTGCTCCGCGTCCACCGACGAACGGAGATCACGTCAGCACGACCCTGTCGATTCCCAATCGGAGAAAATTGATCGACTCGCTCTTTCGCGGACACTTACCTCGATCGAACGACTACTCCGGGCGAGGATCGGATCGAGCTCCCGGCAGCGTGTTTGAGTATTTCTGGAACCACCGTCATGTGCGAGAGGCTCTCGGCAGTGATCGTGGCTCGCGGCTATGACTCGGTGACCTGCGCGCCGGCTACGGACGGCAGATGCATCTGCGATGGGACCTTCGCTCGGGCAGGCGGGCTGGGCACGCTGTCATTCGACCCTCAGGCGAACGGGTCTTTCATGACTTCGGGCAATATTCTCACCTTGGACGACGAGCTCAATGAACCGACGAGGTATCGATACTGCGCCTCCGCGAGCGAGCTGACGTTGCTGCCAGTTCCGAGCTTCGACGGTACCCTGCGAGGAACGGTGAATCTCGCCAAGCAGTGACCGATCGTCGGTCGCTGGCAGGATGCTCCGCCGCGCTCGGGGTCGCCTCGGCGCGGCGTGCTAGCGGAGGCCCGCTTCGCGCAGTTTGTCTTTCTTGCTCTTCCGCTTGCCCTTCACGCCACCGTTGCCTTGCGGGGCAACGGGCGGATCCGTCGGCTCGAAGCCGGCGATGACCTCGCGTTCGAGCGAGAGGCGGTGGCGACGCTCGATCACTGCGAAGTGATCGCTGCTTTTCGCGGTGATGAAGCTGACCGCAACGCCTTCTGTGCCGGCTCTGCCGGTACGGCCGATGCGGTGCACGTAGTCGACAGGAGAGCGGGGCAAGTCGAAGTTCAATACGACGGGCAGCTCAGCAATATCCAAGCCTCTTCCCGCGAGATCGGTCGCGACCAGCGCCTGCAGACGGCCGGCCTTGAAGTCACGCAGCGCGCCCGTGCGAGCGCCCTGGCTCAGCTCTCCATGCATGGGCGCGGCCGTCACGCCATGACGCCTCAGCTTTTCCGTCAAGTGCTCGGCTCCGTACTTGGTGGCAACGAAGACCAAGACGCGCGGCCAGGCGTGCACCCCGAGCAGGTGACGCAAGAGCTCCGTACGACGGCGCTCGTCCACCACGATCGCGCGCTGCGCGATGAGGCTCGCGTCGGGCATGGTGCCGGCGTCGATATCGAGCGCCACGGGCTCGCGCAAGAAGCCGTCCATCAGCTCGTGTACGGCGTCAGGAAACGTCGCGCTGAACAACAAGCGCTGACACCGCGCGGGAACGAGCGCGCGGATCCGCGTCAGCTCTTCGGCGAACCCGAGCGAGAGCAAGCGGTCTGCTTCGTCCAGCACGATAGTCTGCAACGAGCCCAGCCGTAGCGCGTTCTGGTCCAGCAGGTCGAGCAGACGACCAGGCGTTGCGATCACGATGTCCGCCCCGCCGCGCAGCGCGAGCATCTGCGGGTTGATCGACACGCCGCCGACGGCGACGACGCTCTTCATGCGGGTGGATAGATGAGCCCCCAAACGGGCGAACGTCTCCGCGGTCTGAGCGGCCAGCTCTCGCGTGGGCTCCAGCACCAGGGTCGAGACCGGGAGCGGGCGAGGTGCAGACGCTCGCTCAGCCAGACGTTGCAAGATGGGCAGGGCGAACGCTGCCGTCTTGCCGGAGCCGGTCTTGGCCGACGCCCAAACGTCCGCGCCGCGTAAAACATGGGGAATAGCTGCAGACTGGACGGGCGTGGGCTCGGTGAAGCCCGAGTCATCCAGCGCGCGCAGCAGTTCATCGGTGAGACCCAGGGCGCGAAAATTCGACAAGCTCCGCCAAACCTTGCACGGCTCGGTGGCGCTGCCAAAGATCGCCTTGCCGTGCCGCTTGTTACGCGCGCTGGCGCCCAGCCGCGGCGACCCGGCCAAAATGCAGCTCCCGCGCTGCAGCGGCCCCGCTAGGCGGCGGTCGGCAAGAGCGGCAGCGCGGGCGTCCGTCCCTACATCGCGAAGCGAGGGGGGGCCCCGACGCGCTTGATCGCATCCGAACTCGTCAGTCGCATCGCGTCGACCTAGCGCGGACCGGTCCCCTCGGGCCGATCGGGACTTCGATGTGGTGCCTGTCCCGGATCAAGGGGGCGAGCATCGGCGTTTTTCGATAGCAGCGGGTGCGATGTGAGGAGCCTTGCGGCAATGCGTTCCGCTAGCTTAAAGTCAGCACCGAAGCCGCGCTGTATAGGGCGCTGCTAACTCGTGCGCCGTTCAACCCATGCAGGTCCTCATAACACGCAGTCATAAGTCGTGCCGGCGTCGACGCGCTTCATGAGGGCTTTCGCGTGTCGAATCTGAATCCGTGCGTCTTTCGCGCGACGAGTTGAGTCCGCGGGCCTATGCCAGTCTGATAGACTACGACGACAACCGCGTCGTTCTATTAGGAGCCCGGCATGGCTCCAGGCCGTGGTAGAAATTCGAGGAGTTGACTTGCTCTTGACGTTGCATTACGAGGTCGCCAGGTCTTGGAGTGTTGGCGGACAGTTACCACGCGGGGACCTGATCAGTGGAGGAGTCAGCTATGAAGTCAGTTGTGACGATGATGGGATGGGGCGGTGTATTGGGCGCGCTGTTTTTAACGGGATGCAGCGGCCCCGTTGAGGCAACGACCGAAGAGCCAGCGGCCGGGGCACCGGACGTTTTTGAGCTTTTCGAGAACACCAACCGGCGGCTCGTGAGTGACAGCGCAGACGGGGAATCTGCAGAAAAGCTACTGCTCGACGACCGGTTGGATGCGTCCGGCAAGGTCCGCGTGCGCGTGTACGAATGCAGCGCCTACGGACAAGTTCTCGAAGTACGCTGCGGCGTTGATCCTGATGAGGTTTTGGTCGGAGGAGGCGCATGGGCGGACTACGGGCCTCCCCCACTGAGTTGGGGCGCGCTCCTCGTAGCAAGCGCACCACTTGATGCGAACCTCGAGACGTGGGTAGGCAAATCCAAGGATCATATGGCGGCAAACCACCACACCCTTCATACCTACGCGGTCGGCATGAAGTTGACTGGAGTTACGCGCGCCACGCTGCTGGGTACGACATCAGCGAACGCTCCGAAGTACATCGTTTACAGGGAAATGACATCAGGTTCGGATCCGCATCCTTCGGTGGATGCGCCCCTACCGGGTGGCTATCAAGTTCTAGGCGGAGGCGGTCTGGTCAACTATAGCGGTTGCAACGGAGTCATGTTGACTGCTTCCTATCGGTCGAGCGGGACGAAGTGGTTTGCCAGCGCGAAAGATCACGAATCACCTTGCTCCGGGACCATCTCGGCCCGTGTAATCGGAGTGACTACGGGGACCATTCCTGGCTTTGGCCAGTTGCTCACTCAGCAACGAAGCGCATCCATCTTCAGCAATAGCGGTGTGGGTACCATCTCGAAGAACCAAACCAGCGGATGGGCGACGGTTTGCGCAGGTGGTGCGACGGACGGCAATCGACTGCTGTTCCAGATGAGTCCGACGGATAACGATAACTTCCGCACTGGGTCGAAGGATCACATCACGCCGGCCGCCGGCGCCACTTTCACTTACGTGATGGAAGTGAAAAAGAAGCCGTAATTGTCCTTTGCGCCAGAGCGCCCCCTCGGCACAATCGAGTCGATGAGGAGGTTCCTAACAAAGGTATCGTCGGTAGCGATTCGATTCTTTGGGGGGGTGCTCATGTGCGCATGCTCTGCGAACGAGGCTTGGGACTCCTGCTCGAGCCTCGTTGCCGCGCGCGAGGCGCTTACGTTCGGGGCGACTGGCAGCGCTTTGCTCCGACTGGGCTATGATCAGCGCGCGGCTGTAGTGCGGCTGACTAGCGCGTCAGGCGCCGGATCATGTTCGGGCACTGTCGTCGCCGCTAGTTGGGTGCTCACAGCCGCTCACTGTGCGGATTTACTGACTGAGAACGACATTCTATATACGACGATGCATGGCTGCACGCTGCCACTCGGGCATGTCGCTCGAAAGGTCCATCACCCCAGCCTGGACCTCTTGTTGGTGGAGCTCGACGAGCCATCATCGGCAATGGCGCCGAGGCCAATTGAGCCTAATGTCGTGCCAGACGAGGCTCAGGATTTACTGCATTCCTTCGTGGAACTTGCGGGGTATGGTCTAACGGACTCGAATGTGTCGGGTGAACTCCGATTTTTGGTGGCGGAGGTCGTGGGCATCGACGCGTCCGCCATCACCGTCGACGGTCCCGAAAGGTCAGGTGCCTGTTTTGGTGACTCAGGTGGACCGCTCCTGCAACGCTGTGGCGGGGGTGCGGCTTGTGTCGTCGGAGTGTTGAGCCGCGGCTCTGTCACCTGCGGTGGCATGGACAGCTATATCCGCGTCGACGCCGCGCGTGAGTGGCTGGCGGAATACTTGCCGGCGCCTGCGGTGGTTGGCTCGGTCTCCTGCGGTGACGTGAGCGCGGAGGGGATGTGCCTCGGCGCACGCGCTGTACATTGCGGCGCGAATGGGTTGGTTTCGGCGGGTTGCGACAATTCGGAGCCCTGCTCCTGGTCCGATGACGCTCAGGGCTACAGGTGCTCAGGTGAGGTGGGTGGCTGCGAGCATGTCACGCAGTTGGGCTTGTGTGCAGGCGAGGTTGCGCTTACGTGCGATGCCGGCCGCCTAGTTGCTCAAGATTGTCGAGCAAAAAACCAGCGGTGTCTGCGTGCACCTCCTACAGCGGTGGCGCAATGCTGGCACAATTAGTCCTCTCGTCTCTCGCTGCTGGTCTCCCTTTTTCTTTTCCTAAACTGCAATTGCAGGCACGTCTCCGTGCTCTAGGAGCGCCACTGTCGAGTGCAGATTTGCGCTAGCCCGATCGCCGCTGGCGCCCCCGAATGCGGTGTGACACCCTGCTCGAGTGAGGCGCAGCAACGGGGTTGTTGGAGCGGTGCTGGCCTTCGTCTTGCTCGCTGCCGGGTGCAGTGGTCGGACGATGGGCGGCCCTGGCGGACCGAGTGGTGCCGCCGGCGAGGGACCGTCGACAGGCGGCGCGGCGGTTGGCGGTACCATCGGCGCCGGCGGTTCGAGCTCCCAAGCAGGGAGAGCCGGCGGTGGCGTGGCGGGCGCTGCTCGCGGCGCAACGAGCGGGGCCGGCGGCGGCGGCGGAGCAGCGACGGCTGAGGGGATGCTGCGGGATTTCTTGGGCGATTCGGAGTTCCCCGATGACTTTTGGCAACCTGCAGCCGCGGGCGAGAGTGACATCGACCCAGCGCCGCTCGAGCAGGCGCTGAAGTTGATAGAGACGTCCGGCTGGGAGATCCACTCGTTTCTCATCGCCAAAAATGGGCGCCTCGCCTTCGAGCGCTACGGCTTCAATCGCGGTGCGAACCCCGCCGATCCGAATCAGGTTCCGCACCAGGTCTTGCCGAACGAACGGCAGCTGCAATTCTCGACGACGAAGTCGTTCTTGTCCGCGCTCGTCGGGGTCGCGCTCAGCGAAGGCGCGTTCAAGGACCTGAAGGTTCGCGCTGCCGACTACTTTCCCGACTACGCGACGCTGAACCCAACTGCGGAAAAGTCCTCGATCACGCTCGAGGACTTACTCACCATGCGGAGCGGGCTCGAGTTCATGGAGGGCGACCAATCTACCTTTGGTACGCCTGACCCCGCTCGGGCGATGATGACTCGAGCGGTCGAGGACACCCCGGTAGGAACGGTTTGGAACTACAGCTCGGGCGGCGCCAACATCATCGCCGAAATGCTGCGCGTCGCTACGGGTAAGACTCCCCTCGAGTACGGGAAGGACAAGCTATTCGGCCCCATCGGAATCGACTCGCCGCCCTGGGACGCTGGGCACAGCGGGACGAGCTTCGGCGGCTTCGGCCTCGCGCTCACGGCCCGGGAGATGGCGCGGTTCGGCGAGCTCTTTCGTAACTCCGGAAAGTGGAACGGCCAATCCGTCATCCCGAGCGGCTGGACAGACGAATCGGTAGCGCCGCGTTGCGCCAGCCCCTGGGGCGGCCAGTACGGGTACTTGTGGTGGATCCCCAACTTGCCTGGCTTCTTCAACGCGCTCGGCTCATTCGGTCAAATGATTTACGTGAGCCGTGAGCGAGGCCTCGTGGTCGTGTTCACGGCGTACATGCAGAACGACGTGGCTAAGAACAACCTCGAGCGCCTGATCCGCGACTACGTGCTGCCCGCGACGCACTGACGCCACCCCCCCGTTTGCAGGCATGCAGTGGGCACGACGGCGGCGCTCACCGCGGCACACCGCTTGCTACGCATGAAGCATGACGTTCCGTCTCAGTTTCTTGGTCAGCCTGGCCGCGCTGGCGTGCACGCCGGAGCCTGCTCGAAACCCCGACGCTGTCAGTCAGCCGCGACAGCCGGACGGCGCCGCGCAGTCGGGCGCTACGACGGCGGAGCAGGTAACGACCCAAACGCCTGCGCTGACGGAGAGCACGGCCGTCGATCACGGCCCTGCCAGCGCGACCGCCGCCCCGCGCTCCACGACTGCATTCTCGCCGAGCGACGGCGCGTCGGGGCCGTCGTCGACGCAAGCGAACCCCAGCGCAAGTCCAGCGCCTGACGTGCCGAACGCGATGCCTCAGCCCGACGCGCTTTGAGCGCGCCCCGGCTACTTCGCCACGCGAACGAGGGTGGAGTCGCCAAACCCCAATCCTGCAGAGAAATAGACGTAGTGGTCATCGACGTGGAAGATGGACGTCGCTTGGGAGTCGTGCGCGGGCACCACCGGGGAGAGCTGCTGCGGGGTGCCGCCGCACAGCGGTACGCGGTACAGCGCGTCGAGTTGTTTGAAGTAGGCGTACTTCTCGTCGGTGATCAAACCTTCAGGCAGGTTGAGCCCGGTGGCTACGTCCTCAATCTCAGCCGCGGGAGCGTCGGCTTTGAAGCGGCGTAGCTTGCCGTTGGGCGACGCCTGCTTGTGCGTCCAATAGACGTAGTCGCCCTGACGCTTCATGAAGGCGCCCGCGGCCGCCACCGCGATGAGCTCGGTCGCCGCCGCGGGCGCGCCTGCCACCGGAGCGCGGTACACGCTGACCGTGCTCTGCGCGGTGCGCAGCTCGAGCCAAAGCACGTGCTGCTCGAAGACCTGCAGGTTGTAGCTGAGCCCGAGGCCGCTCACGACGACCGTCGAGGTAGTCTCTGCTTTCGCCCGCTTCTCGATCGTGGAAGGCTGAACGCTGCCGGCGGCGGCGTGCGTGTTGTGATTCCACCAAAAAGTGTCGCCGATCAACTGCAGATCGTCGAAACGCTGGTTGTTCTCGAACGTGTACGCGACGCTCACGTCCGCCGGGCCCGTAGCGCTCAGCGGGAACCCGTAAAGGTGACTGGGGCTCTCCTGCAGCCCGAATAGCACCTTCGTGCCGTCCACCACGATGCCGCGCATCGCGACCACGCTCACGTTATTGTAAGCCTTGAGCTGAGTACCGAGCACATCCGCGCCTGGTTCCAGCGGCGCGCTACGCACCTCCGAGAGATCGTTGTTGCCCCAGCACGTGATCATGTACGCGGTGGTCGCGGTGAAGGCGCCGGAACAAAAATTCGACGACACGTTCGGATCTAGGATCACGGTCGGTCCGCACAGCCCGCTCGTGCACTGCGCGGCGGCGCCGCAGATGCGATCGCACCGACCGCAGTTGCTCTCGTCACTCGTCACATCGGTTTCGCAGTCGGTGGCGTCGCCGTCGCAGTCTGCGGTGCCGGCCGGGCATAGCGTCCCCGGCGCGTCCACGATGCACTCTTCGCTCGCGGCGCCGCCAGCACCTCCGGCGCCGCCGGTCGTCGCCTGGCCCCCCGCGTCTGCACCTGCGAGTGACACCGGTTTGCCGCCCTCGCCGTCCATGCCGCCGGCGTTGGTACCGGCAGATCCTGCTACTGCGGCTTCACCGGCGTCTGCCCTCGTGCCGTCGCCCGCATCCGAGCCGCCTCCGCCTGCGCTCGGCGCGCCGCCCTCACCGCCGCTGGGGAAGCTCGCGCCCGGCTGCTGTTTGCTCCCGTCGTCAGAGCCGCAGGCTGCCACTCCCAGGGTAACTCCGAGGCCAAACAACGATCCCGTTCGCAACCAAACCAGCGCACGCATGGCCCGCGAGTATGCCGCCCCTTGCGCCTCCCTCACCATAGGTCGAAAGGCCTACGCAAGGGCGCTACGACCAGCGCGCACACGAATCCGCAACGGGGATAACTCGTTCAGAGCTCAACGAGAGAACGCGGTCAGCTCCGCGAGCAAGCTCGCGTTGTCCATCGGCGAGAGAAACGTCGAGGGCTGGCCTTTGAAGTAGGCGGTGAACACGCTCTCGAAGCCGTTCTTTTGCGAAACGCTCAGGATGGTCGGCTGCAGGGCCTCCCCGTCCGCCGTGGGCGTGACGTACGTGTCGTGAGTCACGAACTGGCCGATGAGGCCGAAGGCGGTGCTCGCGGGCACGTACGGGTCGAGCGCGGACTTGTACGTGAAGTACAGGGCGGATATCGAGGTTGCGCGCAGCCGCTCGTGCACCACTCGAATCCATTCGAGTCGTTTCTCGGCTGGCTGCTGGCGGTTGACGCCGTACTCGGTGATGATCAGCGGAGCGCTGCCGATTTTGTCGCGTTCGGCGACCTTGGCATCGATGGCGTTTTCCACGGTCTGGCGGCTGAAGGACGCCGCGCCAGCGCTGGTGTACTCGTAGGGATCGTACAGGTGGAACACGTACGCGATGTTCGTGCCGGTGACGGGCACGAAGTGGCGCTCCCAAATGACGCCCTGCTCCCCGCTATCCACGACCGGTTGCTGGGTCACGCCGTCGTAGTACGTTTCGCCGGGGTTGGCCTCGCGGCTGTTGTACTCCGGTACGAAGATGACGTGCTTCCGATCCACCTCACGGATTGCGTCGCAGAGCGCTTGGTACTTCGCCTGGTAGCTCGCGAGCCCACCGTCTGCGTCGGAGGGCAAGCGCGGCTCGTTGATCAGCTCATAGCCGGCCACTTCCGGCAGCTCTGCCAGCGTCTCCGCCACCGTCTTCCACATGCGCAGCGTCGCCGCAAAGTAGTCCGGATCTTCGAAGATGGAGCGCTCGCGCTCGGGCGCGGGCTTCAGGCGCTCGACGCTATCGCTCTGATTGTCCAGTCCCATCGGCATAGCCAGGTTGACGATCATGTACATGCCGAGCGTACCGATGCGCCGGGCGTGGGCACGAAGGAGCGCCAAATTCTGAGCTTGTTTGGGATTGTCGGAGGCGAATAGCTCGTAGTTGACGTCGTAGCGAACGGCATGCAGCGAAAGCCCCTGCAAGATCTCGAAATCTGCGTCCCCCAGCACCCACGAGTACTGCTCCTCCGGTCGCACCAGTGGGTCCTTGTTGGCGGTCGCAAGCGCGTCGGAGGTGCCCGAGACCCACTGACCCCAGCTTTGATTGGCAAGGCCAACCCCCGTCAATCGCACCGGCAGGGAGCCATCGGTGACGAATGCATTCCCCTCCGTGTGCAGCCACGGCAGCCCCATTGCACCGGCAGCTCCGCCGCCTGAGTTGCCGCCGCCGGTCGCGGCCCCCGCGCCGGCCGAATCGGTCGGCGCGCCACTCCCACCCGTCGCGGGTGACTTGGAGCCGCTAGCGCAGCCCAATTGAGCGGTAAAGAACAGGAAATACAGCAGATTCCGGAGGCGCTCGGCGCGTCGGCTCATGAGCTCAAGCTAACTGCCGCGCCTGCGTAGGGCTTCGCATTTTGTGATCCGCGAGGGCGACGCCTCACTTCTTGCGAGCTCGCTCCGCGAGCTCAGATCAGGCGGATGCGTTCGCCGAGCGGAATGCTTCGGCGCATGGCGGCGCGGCGCACCTCGAGCGAAGCGAACGCGGACGGGCTGTCTCCGGTTTGCTCCCTGAGGATGCGATGACATTGCGAATAGCTGCCAAAACCCGCGTCGAGCGCCGCGCCGAGTAAATTGGTTTGCCCCTCGTCCAGCGCGCGCAAGAAGCGACCCAGCCGGAGGCGATTGCGGTACTCCGGAAGAGAAATGCCGAGCTCGTGGGAGAACTTTCGGCTCAGCGCCTCCGGCCCCAAGCCAGCGCGACGCGCCAACTCCTCGCGCCCGAGACTCGGGTCCAGGATGAGGTGCCGCAGGCTCTTCTGGATGGCGACGTGAACGGAGGCGCGTTGACTCTGGCTGGTGCGCCCCGCGCTGAGGGCCAAGCTCAGGAGCCGGAGCAGCAGCTCATCGCGCTCCGCCTCGTACGGGCCCGCGAAGGCGGTGCGGCACATGTCACTGAGCTCGTGGCACGCGTCGCTGTCTACCTCGCGCACCTGGTCGGCCACCGTAGGCAGTGCACCGGGGCCGGCCGCGCGCTGCTGGGCCTCCACGAACCAAGGCTTGAAGGCGGCAATCCACATCTGAAAATCCGGGCTCGCGGCTTCGAGCAAGTGGTCTTGCCCGGGCAGAAACCAGAGCAAAGTTCCCGGGTACACGTAGATGCTCCGGGAACCAACCGCGAACCTAGCGACGCCCTGGGTGCCCAGGTTGAACTCCAGCTCGTCGTGGTGGTGCCTCGGTCGGACGATACCGCACGAGTCGAAGCCGAAGATCTGTCCGCCACGCTTGGGCGTGACCGGCATCTCCACGAACGTCGAGCCGTTCATCATCCAGCTCGAGCTTACGCCGGCCACAAACGCAGCGCCAGGCGCCCTGATGAGCATTTACACTCGACCAACTAATCCCGCAGGCGGCCGCTCGCTACCGATGCTTCAAGGCAGACAGCACCTCTGCGGAGGCCGCATCGGAGGGGACGGCTATCACGTCGCCGCGGAGGTCTGGCGCGACGAGTCGCAAGGTGTAGCCGGCCGCGTCCGCGTCCAGCACTCGGAGGGCGCTCCAGGGGACGAGCACGTCCGCGAATGGGCCACGGAGGTGGGCGTGCAGCAGGGCGTAGACGCCGATGCCGGGGAGTACGCCGCATGCGAGGCCGACCAACAATGCCAGCTTCTTTCGTGGCTCGGCGCCGGCCTCGGCGAGCACGAAAGCGGCGACGAGGACGCCAAAAAGGCCGACCGTCACGCCGACCAGCGTGGCAAACGTCGAGCGCGTGCGGCGGGCACGGAAACGCACGCCTTCATCCAGAATCTGCAAAGTGCCGGCGCCAAGTATCGGCGCGGCGTAAGCGTTGGCGTCCTTGGTGCGCGCGCGTGTGAACTCGACGCCGACCGGGCTCATCGCGCCCGAGGTGAGAGAGGTTCCGGCTTGATGCCGCTCTGCTGCGCGAGCAGCGTGATGAGGCTCTCGTCCACGTTGTCTATGGAGTGCGAGGGCAGCTCCAGGGTCGCGCCGTCGCGCGCGATGAGATGAATCGTGTACCCGGTCGGGCCCTGATTGATTCGCAGCGCCCGCACCAGGAGTTTTGCGAGCTCAGAGAACCGCAGCTCCTGCCGACTCGTGCTCGTCTCGCGAGCCACGCCTTGCTCGAAGATGCGAAAGACCAGCGCCTGCCTCCGCTTGCGCTGCCCGAGAAATAGCAGCAGCGCGCCGAATGCGAGGAAGATGACCGCGAGCGCGCTGACGAAGGTCCGGTCGCCATCGCTACTGGTGCCCGAGCCGGCGTGAAGGGCAATGGCCAGCGCGGCGAACCCGGCACCGAGGAGGAGCGCCACGAAGGCGAACACGACGCCGGGCCTACGCGCCGGACAGATCCGAAGTTCCCTACCCAGCGAGCTCATGCGGCGCAGTGTATAGGAAGAAGCCGCCCGTGCATCAGCCCGCGCCCGTGCTGGGTGCCCCTTGGCCTCCGAATGCGTTGGAGGGTGCGCAGCGACTCATGCTCGCTCGAGCACGAGATCGATCCACGGCTGCCAGCGGCCCCTTCCGGTTTTGAGCTCCCACAGGCCGGCGAGGCGAGTCCTGGCTGAATCGAACGAGCCCTCGAACCGGACCGATTGGCCGTCAATCGTCCAGCGGCGGCCGCTGAGAGCTACCTTGAAGTGTTCCGAGACGCCCTGATCGTCGTACGAGGTCGCGAAGAGCTCCTTCCTCGTGGGGTGCAGGCCGATGACCTCCATGCTTCGCGTGGGCTTGCCATCGAAACGAGCGTCGACGTCATGCACGATGAAGCGCCCACCGTGAAGCCAGCGGTAGGAGTCGGTGGCGATCAAAGTTCCACCAGGGTTTACGTCGGTCTTCAACACGTTCCCGGTGGTATTCCATGTCCCGATGAAGACCTCGAGCTTGGACACTGGATTTGGGGGCAAAAGCGATCTCCTTCGGCGCGCTGGCACCGCCAAACGCTTGCCGACATGGTAGACGAAGCCCGCGGGGGCGACAGCAGAACCTCGCGCATCTCAATTGGTCATGACCGCCGTCTTCCTACTTCTGGCTGCCGCGCTATGCCTCGGGCCGACGCTGGTGGCACTGCGCTTGGCCGCACGCGGGGCTGGGAGGGCTCGGCTGGCTTACGCCGCGGCTGCGCTCGTGGTCGCGCTGCCGTTCGCCTCGGTGATGGTAGGGGCGGTGACGAGCACCGTTCGTTCCTTCGATGGCTACTGCCACCATGCGCCCGATATTCGCTACCCCTGCTCCCTCCCCCGCGCGGTGCTCGAGGGAATTTCACCGGTGTCTCCGTTCGCGCTGTTCGGCTATTTGATGGTCGGCGCGGTGTCGATCACTTGGGGAGGCATCGTCCTTGCCCCCACCTGGTGGCTGGTTCGCCGTTCCCAGCAACGTTGAACGCACCTCGTCGTGAGGTGCCGCGTGTGCGAGAGTTGGGCGTGACGTTCCGCCGCTCGACCCCCATCCTGCGCAGCTTCGACGAAGCCAAGGCGCGCGAATTTTACGTCGATTTCCTCGGCTTCAAGGTCGACTTCGAGCACCGCTTCGAGGCCGGATTGCCGCTCTACCTCGGCCTCTCGAAGGGGGAGTGCCTCGTTCATGTCTCCGAGCATCACGGCGACTGCAGCCCCGGCGCCGCCATCCGCATCGAGACGGACGAGCTCGACGCGTTTCATGCCGAGCTGCTAGCCAAGAACTACAAGTTCGCTCGGCCTGGCATCGAAGACGCGCCCTGGGGTTCGCGCGAGATGGCCGTTCACGACCCTTTCGGCAATCGCCTGACGTTTTTCCAAGCTACGACGAAGGTGGCTCCGATGGCGGCCGACTCTTAGAAGGGTTCGAAACCGAACTGTACTTCCAAGCGTGGTGGGAATTCGGATTCGCGTGAGTCGATCGCGAGGTACCGGTCCGGTGTGTAGGCAGAGAGCTCCAGCGACACCATGGAGTGCCCTGCGGCGTGCTCGGCTCGCACGAAATCGGTGAGGTCCACCGCGTACCATTGCTTGTCGTAGCCAGGAGCGTAGGTGGTAAACGCCGAGACGTGAGCGCTCGTGGCGGGCTGGTTTTGCCAGGTCACGCCCAGCTCCGACCAAGGATCGGTGACGCTTCGCAGTGAGACCCACATCGAGGAGGCGCTGTCCGTGGCCGCGTGAAATCTGAGCCTGGCGGTGCGTACGGTCCCGGCCTCGGGGATGCTCGACAGGTCGACGGATAGGAGCGTCTTCCGCGTGTAGTCTGGTGTTCCCTGCTTCGCAATCAGCTGAGCTTCCGCGCCGAAGTTGCGATTCGCGTAGATGCCACTGCGCACGTAGGCGTCAGAGGTGAGCGGCAAGAGCTGCGCTGGCGAACCTTCGTAGACCGTGACCGTCGTCTGCGCGGTGATGCCGGCGGCGGTGGCCGTGACCGTGAACGGCCCGCCGCTGACGGCTTGTGACGTAAAAGCGCCCCCGCTGGTCATGGTGCCTCCGCCGCTCACAGAGAACACGGCCGGAGGCGGGAGAATGATGTACGTACCGAACTGGTCCAAAAGGTCGTAGACGAACCCCGAAGTGGTTCCCGCAAAGACGGTTCGGTCTTCCGGAATGATTCGAAGCGTGGTCGGCGTCTGCACGACCTCCACCGTCCTCGTATTGGTCACGCTCGCGCCGTTCGCGTCGGCGATCGAGACGCTTACCTGATAGGTGCCAGCCCTTGAAAAGGTCGCGACGGTGCTCTTGGCTGCGTTCGTGCCATTGACGCTGAACGCTACCGGTACCGGAAAGTCGTAGGTGGCGGACCAGGTGTAGGTGAGATTGGCCTCGCCGGCGTCGTCCGCGCCGAGTGCCGACAGCGCCACGGTGGGCCCGGTTACGGGGTTTTGCGAAACTTGAACCGGCGTCACGAGCGTGGGAGCTGGATTGGGGCTGCTGCCGCTTACCACCAGCTGGGCGCCGTTCGGACCAGACTCTTTGCTAGCGAAGGTCGCGATGCCGTTGCCATACGTGAGGCTCTCGAGCGCGAATCCGACCGCGGGCTGCCCGAGGGCCTTCTGCGCGCGTACGTAGGCTGTCACGTCCCACTCGTACCAGCGCGGAGTGGAGCTGCTTACGGTTTGAGACGCGAGCGGGCCTCCTGAGAGCGCGGGCCGATTGGACCAACTGAGCGTGCTCTCACTCCAATTGGCGGACGTGCCATGAACCGCGACCGCGATCGGTGACTGCCCATAGCTGCCGTACGCGCGCAACGTGACCTGCGTGAACGAGGCATCGAAGCGGCTCGTGTCGAACCGCAAATAGGCGGTGCGGTTCCAACCCGAGTCGTACTTCTTGACCTCGAGCGACGCGTCCGCGCCGTAGACGTGCGCGGGGAAGGCATCGCGGGCAAACGTATCTGCGTTCGTCGGTAGGACGAGCGAACCGTCCAACGCAGCGACGAGGCTTTGCGGGTCCTCGTCCACATCGATCATCGGCTCTGCGCCACAAGCACCCAACAGCAAGGCGACCGGCAGCAGCGTGCGAAGCATCATTATTAGGTACGGGACAAAGCTTGCGTCGTATACGCGCAAAAGACCTCGCGCAGATCTGCCTCAGTGTCGTCGCGCGAGCTCAAGGTCGGCTCTCTGCGAGCCTTTATTCGGTGCTGCGTCAGCGTCGAATGACCTCATCAAAAGCGCCACACCTTCATGCCCGTGCGGACGCGTGGCCCTGACGTAGGGAGGGGCACGGTCGCACCCTTAACCAACTCAGGCTTGCGCCGGGCTCGAGCCACTACTTTTTTTCTCGAGCGCGCTGAAGATCGCGAGGTCTCCGAGACTCTCATTCCAAGTCAGGGCGTCTCGTCGCGAACGGTCGGCGACGACCACGCTCGGAGCGAGGATGTACATGAAAAGCGTTAGCCACTACGTAGGGTCGTATTCGCTTCTGTTCGCGGTCGCGCTCGCAGCCGGCTGCGGCGGCGCACCCGCAGAAAAAGTCGGTACGACATCGAGCGCCTTGACCGGCGCCAACGGCATCAAGGCCGACCTGGTGTTCGACTCGCAGTGGGGGCAAGGCTACTGCGCGAGAGTCATCGTGCGTAACGACCACCCCAGTGCCACGACGGGCAGCTGGAGCGTGTCGCTCGACGTGGGGCCGGGCACCACGTTCACGACCTGGGATGCCGTGTTCAGCGGCACTACCGGCGTGGTCACGGTGACGCCCCAGTCGGGCAGCGGCGCCATACCGCCGTCGCAAAGCAGGCAGTTCGGGGTGTGCGTTAGCACCCCGAGCCCTGCTCAGCCGAGCATCCTCGCGGTGAGCAGTGACCTACCCGCGGTGCCGGCACAGGGCGCGGTGATCACCGAGTACAAGCTCCCGCCCGACATCGACCCTTTGGTGCTGGAAGGCCGGGCTACCGAGCTCTGGGCTTCGTTCTATCGCCCCGCGGCGCTCGAGCCCGGACGGCAGTACCCGCTGCTGGTCTTCATGCATGGCTCTCACCCCACGTGCGGCAGGCAAACTGCGGACCGCCGCATCGACAGCGACCGCGACGGCTCCTACGGGGATACGGGGGAGTGCCCCGCTACTCATCCCATCGTCGTCCCGAGTCATCGCGGCTACGACTACATCGCGACGGACCTCGCCGAACGCGGCTACTTCGTCCTGTCGATCAATACCAACCGCGGCATCAATGGCCTGAGGGCGGGCAGCGAGCAAGACCCGCTCTACATCGGTGCCCGAGGTCGATTGTTGCTGCGGCACCTGGAGCGCCTCAGCCAGTGGGACGCCGGGCTCATAGACACACCCCCGGAGCTTGGAGTCGATCTCGAAGGTCGCGTGGATTTCAGCCAGGTCGGCCTTTTCGGACACTCACGCGGAGGCAACGGCGTCCGCTTTGCTTACGAGGAGTACCGACGGAGCGGCAGCGGTTGGCCGGGGCTGATCAAAGAGCCAGTCGTGTTTCGCGGCATTTTCGAGATCGGTCCGACCGACGAGCTCGCGAACGGTCAGCGCGTCACGCCCAGCGATGTGCCGTGGAACGTGCTGCTCCCCGCTTGCGACTGGGACCAGTCCAACTTGCCCGGGCTTGGCGTCTTCGAGCGAACGTTCAGCGTGGCCGAGGCGACGCCCTCCGCGAAATCTTTTTATCACGTGTGGGGAGCCAACCATAACTTCTACAACACGGAATGGATGACCCCCGACGCGAACGGCGGCGGCTACACGGGCTGCTTCAATCATGAGCCGCTGTTCGATCCGCAGGCGCCCGGCTCCGCCGCGCAGCAAGAGACGGGGCGGCGCGCCGCGGTCTCCTTCTTCACCGCCAACGTGGGAGTAGAGCGCGACGAAGCCGCAGGCGCGCTGTTCGATCCCGCCTTCCCACTGCCCGTAGATTACCGAGTAGACCGCGGCTATCACCCCGGCTCGAGCTCGGGCGTCAACTTGCTGCTCGAGGACTTCATCAACCCCACTGGCACCAGCTCGTACGACCTCGCGAACGAGACGGGGGGCACGCTCACGCTGACTCATGGCGAGCGGCGGGCGTTCGTGAGCAACATCGTTGCGAGCCCGAATACGTTCTTTCAAACCAACTTCGCGCCCGTGGGGAGCGGCTTCGATCTCACCAGCTACGACTTTCTGGACGTGCGCGCCGACCGCTTGGGAGACTTCACCGTACCTGGCGTCGTTTCCTTCGGCATCCAGCTCGTGAACGAGGACGATAGCCGGTCCAGCCCGGTTTCCATCGATCCGTACCTGGTGCTCGGGCCGCCGGCGCGCTCGAACCTGACCTTGCCTACCGCGCGTATTCCGCTCTCTGCTTTCGAAGGGGCTCAGCTGGGCTCGGTTCGCGCCGTGCGTTTCACGTTCACGACGCCCTACCCGGAAGGCTTTGGGGTTGCGCTCGCAAACATCCGCGCCACTCGCCTGACCACTCCGGCTCCGGCTGGGCTTCTTCGCTCGGGCGGCTAGCGGGTCTTGCGGCGGCGCCGGCTTGCCCGGTGCCGCTGAAAGGCGCCGGGCGGCGACTACCCCTCCCACGTGCGCGCAGGCCAACGGCCGAGCACACGTTTGGGAGGGGTCGGCGCGCGCAGGCCGAAGGCCGAGCACGACGCGGGTGGGCAACGAGTGGGGTGATCGAAATTTGATCCGATCCGGCGCTCGCCCTCCTCTATACCGAGGTGACGTCTTATCGGGTGAGGCGCCGAGCCTTCTTGGCTGGGCTGGGTGGGGCAGTGGGGCTCTCCACGCTGCTTTCAAAGCTGGAGGCGGCGGCGGAAGGTGAGAAGCCCCCGCCACGGTTCCTGCTGCTGTTTTGGCCCGCCGGCACGATTCCGTATCTGTTTTTGCCTCAGGGGGAGGGTCGAGGCTACACGAGCTCGCCCATCCTCCAGCCCTTCGAGGACGCCGGTCTTCGAAACGACATGACGGTCCTGTACGGCTTGCGGGACTCGCGGAAGGCTATCGACTCGGGGGGCTCCGAAGGCGGCGTGGTGCTGCGCACGACCTGTGCCGACATTCCGGGCACGCGCGCGAACGGGGGTGAATCAGACGACGCGGTGGCGGGCGGCCCCTCGATCGACCAAATCTTGAGCAAGCGAGTGCCGGAGCTTTCCGCGCGCGACGTGGGGCCGGTAAACGCCATCGGCGACGCGCGAGTCGACTCGCAGGAGACCTCGGCCCAATGCCTCTCGTACTCGTACGAGACTCGCAGCGTGCAGTCGGCAAGGACCGGGGAGCCGCTGACCGAGCACGTGCCGCTGATGCCCGAAAAGAGCCCATCGCGGCTTTACTCTCAGGTGTTTTCCGGCTTCATGCCGGGGGACGCGGGCAAGGATCGCGAGCTGCACAATGCGCTGCAGCTGCGCAAGAGCGTGCTCGACTACTCGCTCGGAGAGCTGAAGCGGTTGAGGGCGCTTGCGCCCGCGAGCGAGCGAGTCCGCATCGACGCTCACGCGGAGGCGATTCGCAAAATCGAGGTGCAGCTCTCCGCGCAGCTCGAGATGCCGAGCCGCAGCTGTGACTTGCCACCTCCACCGGACGTGAGCCTGGTCGCGCGCTCCGGCTCGTCCTTCGACTACAGCGACCCTACCGCTCCGGACGACGAGAGTCAGGCCCTGGCCGAGCTCGGGCGGCTGCATTTGGGCGTGATTCAAGCGGCTTTCCAGTGCGACGTCACGCGGGTGGCCACGTTTCAGTGGACGACCTCGGTGGACCACGTGGCCTTCAAGGGCCTGTATCCCGGTGAGCCCGAGACCGCTTACCGCAATCACCCGCTGAGCCACCGGGTAAGCGGGGTCAAGGTGACCTCACCACCCGTGCGCGCCGAAGAGCAGGCCGTTCATCAATTTTTAGCGAACGTTCAAACTTGGTACAACCAGCGTACGGCGGAGGCGCTGACCGCCTTCAAGGCCGCGCGCGATATTTTCGGGGGCTCGCTGCTCGACCATACGATCGTGCCGTTCGTCACCGATACCGCCAACCTGAGCCATGCTCGCTCCCCTCTGCCGGCGCTGCTCTTCGGTGGCAGCGCGCTTGGCATGCAAGGTGGACAGTTCGCGAATTACGCCGCCTCGACGCGGCCGTTCGCCGACGTGTGGCTCACGGTAGCTCAAGCGTATTTGCGGCGAGCGGACGTGAACACGGCGCTACAGGACGAAGTCTTCGTTCAGCAACACGGTGACAGCGCGTCCCCTCTACCCGGCCTGTGGGTGCCCACATGATGCTGCGAAAGCTCATGACGTACAGCTGGGTGCTGGTCGCGCTCAGCTGTGGTGCCACCTCGCGCCGCGGCGCCGCGGACCGCGAACCGGCGGTCAATCCTGGCGGCGGAGCGGGCGGTGACGGCGTGGGAGGAATGGGCGAGGGCGGCGCCGACGGTCCCGCCGCGGCCTGTCTCGCGGGCCCGGCCCTCACTCGGCTCACGTTTCGCGAGCAGCTCGCGAGCGTGCGGGCACTGCTAGGCGACGAGCTCGCCGACGAGCTTGCCGAGCTCGTGGAGGTAGGCGACCGCGACTCCTCGTTCCCTCCGCTGATGTCCCCACGCGAGGGTACGGTCATCACGGATACCGTCTTCGCCACGGGCGAGCTGGTGGCGCAGCGCATCGGCCGTTACGCACGCGAGCACTTCGAGGCGACCCTGTGCGGGGCGGCCGACTTCGACTGCGTTCGCGAGTACGTGAGCACCTTGGGCGAGCGCGCGTTCCGGCGACCGCTGAGCGCAGAAGAGCAAAGTGCGCTCCTCTTGCCCGTCGAGCGCGCGGAAGCTCTGTCCGTCACCGCCGCCGAAGCACTGGAGTACGGAGTGTACGCGGTCTTTGCTTCGCCGCATTTTCTCTATCGCACCGAGTTCGGCGCAGTCGACCCAGACGTCACCGGCGGTGAGCGGTCGCTGAGCGGCTACGAGCTCGCGAGCACGCTCTCGTTCTTCTTGACCGGTGAACCGCCGGACGAGGCGTTGCTCGACGCAGCTAGCGCGGACGCGCTCTCGACCGAGCAGCAGGTGCGCGAGCAGGCGGAGCGCCTTCTGAAAGAGCCTCGAAGCCGCGCCCACCTGCAGCGACTGCTGGCCAGCTACTTTCAGCTTTCTCGCTTGCCGACCCTGGTGTTGGATTCAGCGCTTTACCCAGGCTTCAGCGCGACGTTGAGGAAGGACATGCAGCTGGAGCTCGAAGGCCTGCTGGAGAGCACGCTTCGCGGCGGCAGTGTCGGAGAGCTGCTAACCACGCGCGGGGCGCGGATCAACGCCGGCTTGGCCGAGCTCTACGGCGTTTCGTTCCCGCCGCCCGGCGTCGCGCTCGACGCCAGAGGTTTTGCCGAAGTGGAGTTGCCGGAGACGCGCGCGGGTCTGCTCACGCGCGCGGGCTGGGCCGCGATGTACGCGCGCCCCGACGGGCCTAGCGTCGTCGGTCGGGCCGTGGCCCTGATGTCGTCGGTTTACTGCCAGCCGCTGCCGCCATTCATGGACGCGGTCGACGACGAGTCCGCTCAGCTGCCGAATCCGACCGAGCGTGAGCGAGCTGAGGCTCGGATGCGCAATGCCGCATGCCGCGACTGCCATCAGCAAATCGATCCCTTGGGGCTCGCGCTGGAGGATCTCGATGCGCTCGGTCGCTACCGCACGGTCGACGAGCAAGGCCGCCCGATCGACGCGACCGTGGCGCTGCCTGAGTACGCCGGCGGCGTGACGGTCACCGGTGCCCGTGGGCTCTCGGTGGCGATCCCGGAGCAGGTCTTTGCCGGCTGCGTTAGCCGCAATCTGCTCCAGTACGCGCTCAGCAGCTCGACTCGCCCGTCCCCCGACACCTGCGCTCGAGACGCGCTGGAGCAAAGCCAAGATCTGTCGATCGACGGGCTGATGCTGCACATCGCCAGCTCGCGTGCCTTCCGACGACGCAGCGACGAGCCCTGAGGCGCTCGTCGCGTCGCTCGGCTCTGCTCAGTCCGTGCAGTAGTGCACCGTCATCGTGACGGAGTCCACTTCAGGTGCGGCCGCACCCATGGTGCTGGCGTGCGTCACGGTGAGCTCTGCTCCGAGCTCTCCCGAGTTGACGTCCTCCACGCTGAGCGGCGCGCTCCAACGATCGCCGGGGCCGCCGTACGTTGCGGCAGTGCGCGCGATGGGCCAAAAATCGGCGGAGGCGCCGTTCAGACCGACGACCTTCGCACCCTGGCGTAGGAAGAGAGCGGAGTCTTGCAGTTGGTCGGCGGCGGTCGCGCTTCGCTTTACGGAAAGGGTGATTCCGCTGATCGCGGCTCCGTCCGGCACGGTGGCAGTAAAGCCGCTCAGCACCAAGCTGCCGCTCGAGCGCTGGTCCGTGAGGAGCGTCGTGGTCGCGACCGCGTTGTCCTCCGTGAGTGCATTGCTGACGCTCGACCAAGCGACCTCGTTCGTCGTGGTTTCCAGAACGGTGGCGGCTCGCTGCTCTTCGGCTTCCTCGCCGCCGAAGTACACGCGCAGCCGAACCGCGTCGACTTGCACGCTCCCCGGCAACGGGAAGCCTGGACTCATTACCTGAAGCTGAGCGCTGAAGGCGGCGGAGGTGACCTGCTCGTTGGTGAGCCCCCACTTCGCTCCCGGGCCCCCGTAGCTCACGTACCCGAGCGCCTGCGGCAGCTGGTTCTTCGTCTCCGTCGCCGTGCCCGCCTTGACGCTGGAGCCCACGAGCAGACCGGGCGTTGCCGCTTGGCGAACTTCCAAGGCGAAGCCGCTGGGTACCGCGCCGTTGGCGAGCGTCGCGCCGAAGCCGCCGAAGGTCAGCGCCTTCGAGGCCGCGGGCGTACTGGCGGGCAGACTGAACGTCGCGGAAACGCTGTTCTCGGTCACCGCCGCCGCGGCGTTGACCCAATCCGAGCCCGCTCCGGCTGCAGAGACCGTCGTGGCATTGAAGACGGTGGAGGTGACAGCGGCGTAGTACACGACGACCTCCGCGTTCTCGATGATGGCATCCGCAGCCTCCTCGCCCGCGTTCTCCACCCCGAGCGCGACGCGCAGCTGGGCGCTGTTCACGACCGAGGTAGAGATGGCTTGACCCCACGTATCGGTGGGGCCGCCGTAAACGGAGGTCACACTGCCCCCGGTCCAGTACTCGTTACTTGGCTCCTTGATGCGTGCGGCGGGGGCGTAAAGCGCGATTCGTTGATCCCGAATCGCACCGGCATTGCTAGCGCGTCGCGTGATTCGTACTTCGACCCCCTGCACTTCGCTCTCAGGGAGCGAGTAGCCGAAGCTGTGCGACACGAAGAGGGCACTGCGCTTTGCGGGCCCGATCGCTTTCGAGGTCGCCGGGAAACCGCTCCCGGTGAACGTCCAATTGACGCCGCTCGCCGCGTCGCTTGCCGATGCGGCGCTGACAGGCTCGCTCGCGATCGGTTCGGCGCAGGTGACCTCGTTGGTCTCTTCACTGCTGGCGCTGAAGCTCTCGCCCTCGGCGCTCACCGTCTCCACCACCTTGAGACGCGCTCCCAAATCTGCGATTTCCGGTTCGTAAGACGTGTCGGTCGCGCCCGCGATGTCCTCGCAGTCACCGCCAACGCAGCGCTGCCACTGGTACGTCCGCGTGAGCGCTGCATCGCTCAGCCACTCGCCGGCGGTCACCTCCAGCGCTCGGAAGACGAACGCCTCGCCGAGCACCGGCGGCGCCTTGTTCACGACGGCCCCGGCCGCCGCCACCACGTCCGTAGACCGCGAGACGGCTTGGGTTACGCCCTCCTCATCAGTGGCCGTTACCTTGAGGCGCATCCGGTAGCCCACGTCCTTTGCGCCGAGGACGTAGTCACCGCCGTCCTCCGCGCTGGCCGCCGTTTCACAGGTTCCATCCGCGCAGCGCTGCCAAACGCCTTCCAGCGCGGCTCCGGCGCTGTACTTACCGAACGACGCGGTAAGGGCCGCTCCTTCGATCGCATCGCCGGCAATGCTCGGGGCTTCCCGGATCTCCGGGCCTGCCTCGCCATCGGGATCCATGAGGTCGTCTTCGTCTTCGCCTTGACCTCGGTCGCCGCCAACCCCGGATCCGCCATCCGCCCCGCCCGCACCGCCCGAGCCAACATCGGGCCCCGGGGTAGACGGGGGATCACCTGAGCTGCACGCGACGAAAAACAAAGGAACCCACCAGCGCATTGACGCTACTGAAGCACGACTCCCTGCCCCTCGGGGCAACACTTGCAAGGCCGCACGCTCGTGCTCGCAAGCTACTCCCACCTTGTCACACGCTCCGGCACATCTCCGCTTCGGTTCATGACAGAACCAACGCGCCCCAGCCATCTCATCGGCGGCCCCTCCCATCCTAAGGCGTTGCTGCCCGCGTCCTTGCAGCACAGCTTTCGCCTCCTCTCCCTACTCTCCCTACTACGGCGCTTCTCTGCCTCGTTCCGCCGCTCTCGTCCGTCTTCGCTCTTCTGCTTCCTTCGCCGCTCCCGTTCGCCTTCGCTTCTGTGGCTCGTTCCGCCGCTCCCGTTCGCCTTCGCTTCTGTGGCTCGTTCCGCCGCTCCCGTTCGCCTTCGCTTCTGTGGCTCGTTCCGCCGCTCCCGATCTGCCCCTCATCTGCGCCGCCGCCAGGGCCGGTCGCGAAGCCTTGCGCGCGCCCATGCGAGCGGACGCGGAGGAACGCGCTGCCCGCGCTCCTCCAGCGGGAGAGGTATTTCGCTCCTCTGCCCAACGTATGTTTCC
Organism: Myxococcales bacterium; assembly: GCA_004193285.1. Lineage (GTDB taxonomy): Bacteria > Myxococcota_A > Polyangia > Polyangiales > Polyangiaceae > PMG-095. The sequence goes on from SECP01000045.1 coordinate 77,141, forward strand.
TTACTAAAATTCCCTAATGATTACGCCAGCCAGTGCGATCAAACACGTAATGTACCGAACCTTACATCGCGTAATGTACCGAGCCTTACATCGCGTAATGTACCGAGCCTGCATCGCGTGATGTGCCGAGCCTGCATCGCGTGATGTGCGGAGCCTGCATCGCGTGATGTGCCGAGCCTGCATCGCTTGATGTGCGGAGCCTGCATCGCTTGATGTGCGGAGCCTGCATCGCTTGATGTGCGGAGCCTGCATCGCTTGATGTGCGGAGCCTGCATCGCTTGATGTACCGAGCCTTACATCGCTTGATGTACCGAGCCCTACATCGCGCGATGTCCGAGCCTTACATCGCGTGATGTACCGACGTCACGCCGCGTGATGTACCGAGCCTGCATCGCGTGATGTGCCGCGCCTTGCATCGCTCGATGTACCGAGCCTCACGCGGCGTGGTGTGCCGAGCCTTACATGGCGTGATGTACCGACGTTGCGCCGCGTGATGTGTCGAGCCCTACATGGCGTGATGTGCCGACGTTACGCCGCGTGATGTGCCGAGCCTTACATGGCGTGATGTGCCGCCTCACATTGCATGATGTGCCGCCTTACATTGCATGATGTGCCGAGCCTGCAGCGCGTGATGTACCGACGTCACGCCGCGTGATGTGCCGAGCCTTGCATCGCGTGATGTGCCGACGTCACGCCGCGTGATGTGCCGCCTCACATTGCATGATGTGCCGAGCCTGCAGCGCGTGATGTGCCGCCGTCACGCCGCGTGATGTGCCGAGCCTTACATGGCGTGACGTGCCGACGAAACGCTGTGAAAATCCCCCGGTTCCGTGGACACCCCAATTGGCGCGAGAATGCGCCGGGACTGGACCATGGACAAGAAGAAGCAGAAGCGAAGGAGGCGAGCGTTCTCGCCGGAGTTCAAAGCCGA
>SECP01000104.1 GCA_004193285.1 Myxococcales bacterium
CCGCACCCCAACACCGCCGCCGCGACCGCCGCCGCAACACCGGCCCGGCACCGCATCACCCATCGACAATCCGCCTTCGCTGCGATCATCCCCCTCTCTCTACCGCCCCCGCAGCAGCGACGCCAAGCGCAGCGCGGCGCACCGCTGTTAACCCACCCGCCGCCATCGAACCCTTCGGTCTCCACCGCATCGCCCGACGCGCGATCACCGGCGCCGCACGCACTCAAAAAACTACCAGCATGAATATGCGAACCATCAATTATTACTAGCGCTCGAACATTCCAGCCCCTTGAAGTCGCTCCTAGGTTTGTACAACTATGAAAGCTTCGGGCGCTTTCGCCCGAGCTTGGTCACGCAACCGGGGAGCTCATGGACTTCGAAAAGGCTGTCTCGCTCGTAGGCACCGTCACGGACCTGCGTCGCATCGCCAGCGCGCACGTCATCGATCACAACCAGCTTAAGGACGAAGAGCTGCGCGCCGCGCTGGTGAAATCCAAGGCCCAATACACCGCCGCCGAGACCGTCCAGCAAGCGCTGGGCGAGCTACTGCGCAGCGAGCCCAAGGACAGCGTGCGCGCGCTCAACCGCCTCCTCCTGGTGGACGTGCTGCTCGACCAATACGACTGCACCCTCCCCTACGAGGAGACGGACGGCAAAGTCATCGCCGCCGAGCAAAACGTGCTGGATCGCTCCAACGAGCTGGACCTCGAACAGCTCGCCTGCGGCGACAAGTCCACCCAGCGCCACCGTGACCTGGACACCTACAACTTCGTCCTCGGCGTCGCCTGGGAACAGCGTGACAGCGTCTCCCCCGACGAAGCCAACCTGCTGAGCAACCTCCGCCGCCACCTGCGCGTCAACGAGTTCGAGCACCGCGTCCTGGAAGCCAAGCTCCGCCGCTTCCCCAAGACCGGCAACGAGCTCCACACCCGCGCCGAAATCACCTCCGCCCGCCGCGGCGTCCAACAAGCCGGCCTCCTCTTCAGTATCCGCCAAGAAGACGGCAAAGACTACGACGTCATCCCCGAGGAGCTAGCCACCGAGCTGCGCGCCGCCCTGCGCCTCGAGCTCCGCACCGACGCCTACCGCGAGCTCTTCAAGTTCCACAAGGTCCGCACCAAAGCCCACCTCACGGACGTCCTCGAGCGCCACAACATCCCCTTCCTCAAGTCCGACAAGGTCGACACCCTCGTCGACCGCGTCATCGCCAACGTCCCGCCCAGCAAAGCCATCGGCAGCGCCTCCCCCCGCTACGGCCTCAACGGCGAAGAGCTCAGCGACTGGTGCCGCGACCTGGAGCTCTCGCCCTCCGGCACCATCGACGAAAAGGTCCAGCGCATCGTCCAACACTTTGCCGCTCTGCGCCCGCGCCTCGAGCCCCACGTGGACCAACGCTCCCTCTGGTACGGCTTCTTCACCGACTTCGCCACGCGCAACCGCGAGCTCCTCCGCGCGCAGCACCTCATCGAGAAAGACAACGAGATCGAGGTCAAATTCGAGCACGCCACCCAATACCTCTTCCAAACCAAGCTCGGCCACACCCCCCTCAAGCAGCCCGGCACGGACCACCCCGACGGCCTGCTCAGCCTCAAGTCCGACTACCTGATGTGGGACAACAAGAGCAAAGACGCGCCCGGTCTCTTCCACCTCAAAGACTGCATCGCCCAGTTCGACCGCTACATGAACGCTGCCGACAAGCGCGTCCCCATCTTCCTCGTCATCGCCCCCGCCTTCACCGAAGACTCCGAACCCGAAGCCATCCGCTACCACGCCGAACACTTCGACCGAAACATCGTCCTCATCACCGCCAGCGAGCTGAAGGCGCTGGCGGAGGAGTGGTCCGCGCCGACTCACAAGAACCGGGAGACACCGTTTCCGTTGGGGTTGCTGGCGGCGTCGGGAAGGTATGACAGACGCAAGCTTGGAAAGCTAACGGGGTAGACGATGGGCAAGAAGAAGAAAGCCAAGTCCGGGATTGTCTGGGAGCTGACACTCTTTCTGCTGAAACCAGATGTCGACAGCTGGCAAGATGCGCTGCCCGCGGATAAGCGGTCACGCCCGCCACGCCACGAGACGGTCGACGGGTTGGGCACGCTCGTGGTGAAGGCGTCGAAGGACAACGAGCCCCAATGGGTCACGAGACTCAGTCAACACTGGTCAATCCTCGCCGGCCAAAAGCAGCGCTCACCTGGCGCCGTTCTCTTCATCACCGCAGGCAAGCGTATGTTCGCTGCAACGTTCGGGTATGGTCGAAGCCTTCTATCACCGGATAAGCTCGTGCACGACTTCGGAATCAGATGCGTCCTGAACAGTGTCAACTCCGAACGTCTAAGAAGTCTGGACCTGAGAACACTCGAAACGGACCCTCTTTCATCTAGAAAGCAATTCGGGGATGGTAAGCCGTTGGCCTCCTTCGGGGTCGACAAGTATCGAGACCTGCTCCGAGGTGTTGCTGGTATCCCCAAGGACCGCACCCCATTGATGAGCGGGGCCGATTCTCTCCACGTTCGCCTTACGCTCGAGTCGCTCGCGGGTCTGCCGGCGGAATGCCAGAGAATGTTGCGAGTCAGCACGCAAGACAGGTACAAGACCGACTTCGCGTGGATAGACTACGTTCGCCTCGTCCGTGATGCGAGCCTCAGGACAACGCTCGCACAAGAGCTGCAAGCCCACTGCAGAACCGGGGCCAGCGATGTCGACTACGTGGTGCCCCAGGTCCGGGACGGTCACCGCTTAGACAAGATGCGTGGCTCGTGGGCTAAACACGCTGACGCCAGTCTAGCCACCGATGAGGTGCGATCCCGACTGCAGGAGCGTGCAGCGAGTCGCCCCACGGCAGATGCATTCGTCGGAGCCTTGAAGCAAGATCGTGTCGGCGAGCCGTCAGCGGAGACCGGGGACCTCACGGTAACGTGGATGCTCTTCGACGCACTTGTTTGGACAGTGGAGCACGGGGGCCGCAAGTACATCTTGAATGGAGGCGACTGGTTTGAGCTCGACCTCGACTTCATTCAAGATATCGAGACACGCTTTGATCGGCTCACCTCGCAGACATCCATCGTCCAGTTACCACCAGCCGTCGACATGAAGATCCCTGCGGGCTCTTACTTCGAACAGGAGTACAACATTCGCGCCGCGAAATCCTCCAAGCTGGTGAACCTTGACCGCAAGAATATGATGAAGGGGCTCGCAACCGCCGTTGAGCCTTGTGACCTACTCGATCCGAAGGAAGGGACGTTTATCCACGTGAAGGACGGACGAGGGTCGGCGGTACTGAGTCATCTCTTCAATCAGGGAACTCTAGCCCTAGAGACTTTCTTGAGCGTCGATAAGGTTCGCAGCACTGTTCGCACGCTCGCCAAGATTGGGCGAAGCGCATCTGCCCTCCGCGATCCGCTCGTTCACAGCAAACTCACCGTCGTCTTTGCCATCGTAGACCGCACGCCGAGGTCTGCGAAGTGGCGTCTTCCGTTTTTCAGCATGCTGGCCGCAAAGAACGCTGCCGAGCGCATCGAGAGCAGGCAGGCGAAGTGCCAGATCGTACGCATCGACGATCAGCGTAGCGCTCCCTAGCAGAAGGTTGGCGCCGCACAGTTCTAAGCAGGGCCAGCGCGGTGCTACGACAGAACCGGCGATGTCTGAGCAATGGCGGTTGACGCGTGTGTGTCGCCACAACGTTCGCGGCAGGTCGGGCTCGCACCACCCGTCGCGACGAGGCGTCTGCAAGTGGGAGTCTACCGCCGTGAACGAATCTTCAGGGATCCACGATTCAAGTCGGGGCGCTCGTTGAGAGTTTGAAAGCCCAGGAATAATTCAACGATGTCTGTTCGTGCCTCGCGACCTCGGTGGCGGAGCCGTGACTTCCGAGCGTCTCGCCGACGCTGACCGACACCTGTTGGCGGACATCAGGAACCGCGGGCATTCGGTGAAGTCACCGGTGAAAACCGCGCCTGAGAGCGGTGAAGTTCACCGGTGACGGTGGGCATCAGGACGCGGATTTCTTGCCGCGGCGATTGGAGGGGGCGGCAGTAAGCTCTTTGGCCTCCTTGAGCCGATAGCTGTCGGCGTCGATGTCGATCACCTCCGCACGATGAACGAGGCGGTCGACCAGCGTGACGACGCACGCCGCGTGCGGAAAGACCTCGCCCCATTCGGAGAAGGCCTTGTTGGTGCTGAGCACGATGGGCTTGCCGGCGTCGTAGCGACGGGTCACCA
>SECP01000046.1 GCA_004193285.1 Myxococcales bacterium
TCTTGGGGCGCGAATCAGTCGCCTTCTTTGCGGCGGGCGGTGGCGGGGGTGGTGGCGGCGGAGGTGCTTCGGCGGCCAGCGTCACCTCGAGCGACGGCATGGGCATCTCCTCCACCTGCCAGATGGAGTGCACGAAGCCCGCCGCTAGCGCCGCGGCGTGCACGACCACGGAGGTGACGAGCATGGCGCGCTTCCAGCCCTGAGGCTTGGAACGTTGCTCGGCGAGGATTGCTTCGAAGGCCATCCTTACGGACTCACCGCCGGAGGGGTGTGCTCGCTGCGCGCCGCGGCCTGGCGCCGAAGCGCCTCTGCCGCGTCCACGGAGGCTTGCCACGCGGCGGGCTGGTCGAAGTAAGCGAACGACTGCTGACGCTGAACCAGCCCCAAGTAGGTCAGTGCCTCGGTGTAAGTCGGCCGTAGCTCCAGCGCGCGCTTGAGCTCGAAAATGGCCTGATCGGCGAGCGCAATGCGCTCCTTACCCGTGATGTCCCCGGGGCCGAACGGCGGCGGCTGCTTGGGCTCTAGCCCGGGCCGAGGGTCGAAGCTGGACTTGTCCGGCCCGCCTCCTTTGGCGAACAGCCGGTTGTAAATGAAAACGCCAACTGCGTAGTGCGCCTCCGGATCGGCTGGGCGCCGTTTGGCACGCTCGCCCATCCACCGTAGCGCTTCGTCCCAACGGTCCCAGCGCGTGTAGACCTGGATCAGCCCGTTGATCGCGGCCGGATCGTCAGGCGTGCTGGCGAGCTGGCGTTCGTACAGTCTGACGAGGTCTTCGTAACGATCCGCGTCGAACAGAGTTTGTTGATACAGCTGCTCGGCGCGCGCGTCTTGCGGGCTGAGCTCCCTCAAGCGGCGGAATGACGCCAGCGCGCAGTCAGCAGCTTTCGTTGCCTCCGCGCTCTTTGCTCCGGGCAGCATTTGCTGTCGGCACGCGAGGCCCTTGTTGAGAGTCACCACCGCGAGCGGGTAGAGCTGCTCGGAGGCCGAATAAGCCTCGACTGCAGCGCGGTAGTCACCGTCTTTGAAGTGCCGATTGCCCTCGCGGCCTCGCTGCCGGGCGCGTAGCTCGGCGCAGCCGAGCTGCCCCAGCGCGAGCAGCAAAAGCAGCAGCTTTCCGGCCGTTTTTGCCGCACGCCGGGGGGCCGGTCGCGCAAGCGTCAGGCGAGAGAGCCGAACGTCAGAATGGCAAGCTTCGTGCAAAATCCGAATGGGACGGGAACTGGTTCCAGGTAGCGCTTGAAAGTTGCGCCAGAGCAAGATCGCTCTCCACGTCGCGAGACTTCATATCCGGTTCGTGCGGCTCGTCGCAAGAGACAGAACACCACATTCGACTGCACATCGAGTGCAAACTCCACCCCGTGAGGTTGCGCAACGGGTAGGTCGCGGGCGTCTGCGGGGAATGTAAGACGGTCTTCATCACGCGCGCTTCGCGTCAGCGCAGCGCCTGCGCGGCTCAGCGTCGTGCCCGAACGCAACACTGATAGTTGCTGTTTTTCGATTCACACAATATGGTGCGCGCCCATGACCTTCCGACACGTGTTCGTGTCGCTCGCCGTCACGTGCCTCGTTGCGTGCTCGAGTGACGATACGATCGTTTCGCTGAACGTGACTGCGACGGATCGAGTGCCCGTCGTTGACCGAATGCAAGTCACGTTCAAGCAAGGCTCGCGCTCGTATACTTACGACTTCAACCCGCCGGAGGACGCGGCGACAGACGACGCCCCAGCGTCCATCAAAAACGGCTTTTTCGAGCGCATCACGCTCCCCGGGGATTGGGACGAAGCGGAGGCTCAGATCTCGGTCGAGGCCTTCGGCGAAGGGGACGAGTCGTTCGCACCGCCCCTCACGGACGACACGACGGTGAAGCTCGAGCCGGAAGGCGTCGTGGCCGCCTACGTGAAGCTGGACATCCCGGAGCCGCCGCCTGCCGAGGGCGGGGCCGGTGGTGAGGACGCGGGCGGCGCACCCAGCGCTGGCGGCGCACCCAGCGACGGCGGCGTACCGTCGACCGGCGGCGTGCCGAGCGACGCAGGTGGTGAAGCGAACGCTGGCGGTACGCCAGGCGGCGCGACGGTCGGCGGCGCCGGTGGCGTCGGCGGCGCGGACTGACCGCAGGCGCGCTCACGCGGCCAGCAGTCGACACGACTTTCACGAGACTCGAAGTTTGCAAACGTGCGGGCGCGCGCGCCTTAGATTCGCGCTGCGCCTCAGGAGGATTCAATGATCGGATCAGTTTTCCGTCGCCGACAGCTCGTCTTGAAGTCGGCGCTGCTGCTCAACGTAGCGTTACTTTCGCTCCGCTCCGGGGATGCGGAGGCTCAAGAGGCAAAGCCTCGTACGCCTGCCGCCAGCAAGCCCAAGGTGACCAAGAAGAAGGCGGCTCCGGCACGCCGCTTGGTCGCCCAGGCTGCTCCGGCTCCGGCTCCGGCCGCTCCGCCTCCCGCCGGCGCGGCTCCCCCCGCTGCGGCTCCTCCGCCCGCGGCCACGCCTCCGGCGGCTCCTCCGCCCGCGGCCACGCCTCCGGCCGGCGCCGCTCCCGCCGGCGCTCCGATCGCTCCCCCGCCCGCGCCGCTGCCTGCTGGCGCGACTGACCCCGCCGCGCCTGCCGTACCGGCCGCGCCGATGGAACCCGCTCCCGCGCCGGAGCTGGCTCCGCTGAACGCCCCGGGCGCGGAGCTACCTCCGCCCGCCGCAGACGAAGAGCCCGCTTTCGACCCGACGGACGTCGAGACCGTGAAGGTCACCGTCGATCGCCGTGAGCGCAACATCCAGGACTACCCCGGCTCGGTCACCGCCTTCACGCAAGACGACCTGACGCGCACCGGTATTCGCAACGTGCGCGACATGGCCGCTGCCTCGCCGTCCCTGGAGATCGGCACGCAAGAAGGCAACACGGAAATGTACATCCGTGGTGTCGGGTCCAACTACAACACCGAGCTCGGCGATCCGGCCGTCGCGAACCACATCGACGGCGTCTACATCTCGCGCCCGCGCGGCGTCGGCTCCATGCTGTTCGATCTGGAGCGCGTGGAGGTGAACCGCGGTCCCCAAGGCACGCTCCGTGGTCGTAACGCGACCGCTGGCTCGCTCAACATCATCACCGCCAAGCCGAAGCTGGGCGAGTGGGGCGCGTCCACCTCGTACCAGATGGGCAACTACTCGTCCCGCGCCACGCAGGGCATGATCAACATCCCGGTCGGGGACACGCTGGCCTTCCGCTTCGCCGGCTTCGGCGAGACGCACGACGCTTACTACAAGAACGCTGGCCCCATCCGCACCCTGGAGCCTTCGGAGTCAGCGAACTCCATGGCCTTCCGCGGCAGCGCGAAGTGGGAGCCGAGCAAGATCGTCAGCGTGCTCCTCAAGGGCGACTGGACGCAGGAAAAGGGCACCGGCTACGGCGGTACCAACATCGCGCCCGCCCTCAACGCCGGCTTCCTGCCGCAAGAGATCCCGGACGTTCGCAACGTTTACTACCGCGGGCCGCAAGGCAGCCAGAACATGAAGCACTGGGGCCTCCACGGCGAGGTCAACGTGGACCTCGGTCCGGTGCAGATCGGCTACATCGGTGCGTACCGTGACCTGAACTACAGCTCGACGAGCCCCGGCAACGCGGGCGTCAACTTCCCGGGCCGTAACGTCGACAACTACACTCTGGATAACTGGAGCACGTCGTACTGGCACACGACCTCCAAGTCGCACATCCACGAGCTTCGGCTGTACGCGCCGGACACCGCGCGCGTCCGGTGGACGCTCGGCGGCTTCTTCTTGGACGAGCAGCAGCAGGTCATGCTGTACAACGTGTCGGACAAGGCCGGCGGCTACTTGGGCGGCGAGTACAACATGCCCAAGGTGCCGACGCGCTCGTACGCCGGCTTCGCGGACGCGACGTTCGACATCCTCAAGCAGTGGCGCGGCACCGCCGGTCTCCGTGTCACGACGGAAAAGCGCTCGCGTGACGGCATCGGCAATCAGTACAGCCTCAACACCTCGGGCTACACCGGCGCTCCCATCGGGGACGTCCGTTACGGCACGGAGGGCTACCAGGCGGCGGATCGCGCTCGAACCCTCTACAGCGCTGCCGGCGACCCCACCGCCAACTTCCTGAATGGCGTCGGCCGCTTCGGTGCGCGCGACAACGTGAACTCGCTCATCGACCAAGGAGCGACCGTCAACGATGGTCGCGCCGAGCAGCACGGCAAGTACAGCGACACGTTCGTCGATTTCCGGCTGGGCACTGACTACGACCTGACCGAAGACAACCTGCTGTACATCATCTTCTCGACCGGTCACCAGTCGGGCGGGTTCAACGACAACACGGTGCTACCGGGCGGCGAAAACATCGCCAAGCAGTTCAAGCCGGAGAGCATCTACGCGACCGAAATCGGCAGCAAGAACGAGTTCTTCGACCGCAAGCTGGTCGCGAACGTCGCTGCGTTTTGGTACGAGTACCGCGACCAGCAGTTCCAGGTCGTGCAGGCCCTCGGCCCGCCCCCCACGGAAGGGGCGACCCCGCCTTCCACGGCGTGGCGTCTCAACGCCGCCCAGTCACGGGTGCTCGGCTTGGAAGCAGAGCTCACTGGTCGCCTGCCCGCCGGCTTCACGGGCACCGTCGCGGCGACGCTGCTGGACGCACGCTTCACCAGCGGCACCGTGAACGACGCTCGCGTGGACTACGATCCGACCAAGCAACCGGAGGTGAACTTGGACGGCAATCGCTTGCCGCGCGCACCGGTCGCGACCGTGAACTACGGCATCAGCCAGCTGATCACGACGGACGTCGGCTACTTCGACTGGATGCTGAGCGCGCAGACCCGTAGCAAGCACTACTTCACGCACTTCAACGGTGAAGGCTACGACACCAAGGGCAACGTGAACCCGAACTTGAGCGACGTGCAGCCCGCCTACACCCGCCTGGATGCCAACGTCGGCTTCACGCTGCCGAGCGGCCGCGCGCGCATCGACGGCTTCATCAACAACCTGACCAACACCGCGTATATGACGACGCTCATCAACGTGCCGAACCTGAACCTGCGGTTTTACAACCCGCCGCGTCTGGTCGGCGTCCGGATGACGCTCACGCTCTAGGCTCGGATGAGGTTCGCGCCCACCTCGGCTTTCGGCCCGGTGGACGAAGTAAGGCCCGCTGCACCACCTCTGGCGCAGTGGGCCTTTCTGTTTCTAAACTCTGCCGATTTTACGAAACGCCCTTCTCGCCTGGGCCGACCTATTGTCCAAGAGTCGGCAAACGGCAGCGGCCGTGTCTCGTAGCGGCGGTGCCAAGTGTCGTTGATCGATCGAGGGAGGTTCACGTGGCGTTGCGGAAAGCTCGAAAGCATCGGAGTGGCGGTTGGGCGCCGGTCGGTCTGCTGGCGGTCACGGCCGGGTGCCTGACCGCAGTCGGCTGCGGCCCTGAGTTCGAGGCTTGCACGGAGACACGCACCTGCGCTCCGGCCTCTGAAGGCGGCGGGGGTGCCGGTGGAGAGCCAGCGGCTCAGGCCGACTCGGGCGCGAGCGGCGCGAGCGAGGTGGAGGAGGGGTGTGGGACGGGCACGACTTCGTGCGACGAAGAGTGCGTCGATGTGGCGGTGAGCGTGGACCACTGCGGGGCCTGCGGCGTCGCTTGCGATGCGAGCGCCACCTGCCGTTCTGGTTCCTGCGTCGCGTGCCCGAAGGGGCAGCTAGGCTGCGACGGAACCTGCGTCGACCCGGGGTCGGACACCACGTTCTGTGGAGCTGCGGAGCGGTGCACAGGGGAGGACCGCGGCCTTGCTTGCAACGCGCAGGACGTCTGCCAGGCCGGCGTTTGCGTCTCGGACAGCGCGGCTTTGCAGTCGCTCACTCTCGCCCCCGCGACTCTGAGCCCCAAGTTCGACTCGGAAAGACTCCAATATACGGCATCTTTCCCTTTCTATACTCAGCACCTGACCCTCGCGGCGGTTGCCGCGTCTCCAGCGGCGACGGTGAGCGCTAGCGGCACCCTCCTGAGCGCGGACGGCATCGTGCTCACGCCGACTCCGGAAGAGGAACTGCAATCGCTGCAGGTCGACGTGACCGCGCAGAGCGGCACGGAGAGGTCTTACGAGCTCGCGCTCGAGCGCGCTCCGCTAACGAAGACGTACGTCAAACCTTTCAACACCCGCGCGGGCTTCCACTTCGGAAGCAGCGTCGCGATCGACGGAGACACGGTTGTCGTCGGCGCACCGGATGAGGACGGGTACGCCACCGGCGTGGATGGCGACGACACCGTGGGTGGGACGACTGGCGCCGCGTCGGGTGCGGCATACGTGCTCGTGCGGGGCTCGAGCGGGAAGTGGGCGCGGCAAGCGTACCTGAAGGCTGACCACGTCTTTGCTGGCGCTGGCTTTGGCGCGTCCGTTGCCGTGAGTGGAGACACCATCGCGGTGGGCGCTCCGAGGCTCAGGAACGAATCGGGAGACCCCGCAGGAGCCGTCTTCATCTTCGCCCGCGAAGGGAGCAGCTGGGCTCAGCAGGCTGTTCTCAAAGGGCGCGCGGAGAACGGATGGTTCGGTTCCGTTGCGCTTTCCGGCGAGCAGCTCGTGGCCAGCGCACCGCGTAGTGGGTTCGTTCAGTATGAAGGTGGCGCGCTGTTCTCCTACACGCGCCGGGGTGTAGCGTGGGAAATGGACGCCAAACACCCGAACCCCCCGAGCTCCGACCTGAGCAACTACACGTGGTTTGGTTACCGGCTCGGATTCAGCGGGGACCGCGTCGTCGCCAGCGGCGAGCAGCTCAGCACCGTGTTCGTGTTGCTTCGCAGCGGGGGCACGTGGGCGGTCGAACAGCCCATCAGCTTGCCTGGCGGGGCGCTGAGCAAGGCCAACGTGGCGCTTGATGGCGACACCTTGGCTCTATCGGCGCCAGGCGTCGTGCATGTCTTCACGCGGGCCGGTTCCGAGTGGATCAAGCAGGCGTCGCTCTCCCCATTCGACGCGGACGCAGCTGACGGATTCGGTTCCAGCCTCGCGCTCGAAGGTGACCTGCTCGTCGTCGGCTCGGGCTGCGCGGATTGCCGCGGAGCCTTCTCCACGTTCGTGCGCGCCGGAGAGACGTGGAAGGACGGCGCCTTCGTGCCCACCGCGCAGGTGGAAGCGGGCGACGCTCACGGCGCCGCGGTGGCGGTGAGCGGCACGAGCATCGTCGTCGGCGCTCCCGGTGAGGACAGCAGCGCCCGCGGCGTCAACCAGAGCGCCGGCAACAACGCCTCCGCTGACTCCGGCGCCGCGTACATCTACGAATAGCCGGCAACAGCTCCGGCCCTCCCCGCTCATGACGAACGTCGGTTCCAGCGCTCTTTACGCCGCTTTCTGGGGTCTGGTCGCCGGCAGCGCGCTGGTGCTCGGCGCTGCTGTCGGCTGGTTCGCGCGCGTGCCGGCTCGCGCGGTCGCGGCCGTCATGGCCTTCGGAAGCGGCGTGCTCATCAGCGCGCTGTCCTTCGAGCTCATGGAAGACGCCTACCGCACCGGCGGCTTCGTGGCCTGCTCGGTTGGCTTCTTCGCCGGGGCCGCCGCGTACACGGCCGCAACCGTGGCGTTATCACGCTACGGAGCCAAGCACCGCAAGCGCAGCGGCGAACGGCAGCCGAACGAAGCGGACCAAAGTGGTAGCGGCCTCGCGATCGCGATCGGTGCGTTGCTGGACGGCATCCCCGAGTCGATGGTCATCGGCTTGTCCTTGCTGCAAGGCGGCGCCGTGAGCACGGTCGCGGTCCTCGCGATCTTTCTCAGCAACTTGCCCGAAGGGCTGAGCAGCGCGTCCGGCATGAAGCGCGCGGGGCGCTCTGCAGCGTACGTCTTCGGTGTGTGGCTGACGATCGCGGTGCTCAGCGGCGCCGCCGCGTGGGCTGGCTATGCACTATTCGGCGGTGCTTCCCCGAGCGCCGTCGGCGCCGTCACCGCGCTCGCCGCCGGCGCCATCCTCGCCATGCTGGCGGACACCATGATTCCGGAAGCCTTCCAAGAAGCTCATGACTTCGCCGGGCTCATCACCGTGGCCGGGTTTCTAGCCAGCTTCGCCCTGAGCAAGCTGGCATGAAGCGCCCGCCTCCGCGCCCCATGGAACACGCGCTGCAGGGTACGGCGCATGACCCCAGCTCAATTCGCCGACTGCCTCGCCGCCTGTAACGCCTGCGCAGACGCCTGTGACCATTGCGCGACCGCCTGCCTCCGCGAAGACATGGTCGACAAGATGCGCGACTGCATCCTGCTCGACCGCGAGTGCGCCGCCATCTGCCGCCTCGCCGCATCGTTCATGGCCAGCAACGCTCGGTTCGCGAGGAACCTTTGCGAGCTCTGCGCCCAAATTTGCGAAGCCTGCGGCGCCGAGTGCCAAAAGCACGAAGCTCAGCACTGCCAAGACTGCGCCAAGGCCTGCCGCCTCTGTGCCGAGGAGTGCCGCCGCATGGCCAGCTAGTCCGCGCCGCCGCGTCAGCCGCCGTGATGAAAGCCCCCGATGGACAGCGTGGCAACACGTGCGGCAGGTCGCAAAATAGCCGCGCATCAAGTGTCGTGATCCGCCCGTCGTGCACTCTCGACGCGCATCGACCTGCAAGCTCGAGGCGCTCGGACGCGCTGCCCACGTGGGCGCGAACCCACAAGCCAGGGGCGCGGGATCAGCTGGCGCTCAGGGGCGCACCGCGTCGTACCTGAGCAATCGCACCGTGAGCGAACAGAGGATCGCTCGCCATCGCGGCGAACGAAGCCGTGCCTCCGCAACGCGTGCTTGCGGGGGCTTTGACCACATCATCGAACTCGCAACGCGCCTCTTCGCTATGAGTCCTCGACGCGTCGCCTATCCCAGACAGCTCGCAGCGCATCCGCGCTTTCGCCCACGCCCTGATAGCGAGCATCGACGTCATCGACTGGGTTTCCGAAAAGTCTTTCCCTCGAATCCCACTGCTCCCCAATACCTACATCGATCGCGAGCGCGTTGCCGCGAACGAGCTGATCGCACTGACGCGTGAGGCACCAGATGAAGAAAATCATTCGTAACCGTTCGGACGAAGCAGGTCGAGCGTTTTGGGACGCAGCCGAGATGAGCGCACAAGGCGTTCAAGAGTGGCCAGATTGGAAGAAGGCTGGGGTTACTGCCGAGCAGCCGGGAGTGGTCTCGGATGGTTCCCTCGCCACAATGACGGCGGCGCCACCATCGAGCGCCCATTAGGCACTCGCTGCCGGACGCGTACTTCGGCGGGTGGGTGGCCACCAACGACGCCCCGCGCTACCGGTTTCAGCGTCGATCAGGACCACCCGCGCAAGCGGACGACGGTGTAACCGGCGCGGCGCAGCTCCCGATCTCGCCGTGCATCCGCGATCTTGCGCATACGATGGTAGCCGCCATCGACCTCGACGACGAGCCGAAGGCTAGGCGCATAGAAGTCGACGATGTAGCGGTCGAGCAGTACGACCTGCCGGCGGAACCGTATACCGACCCGCCCGCCGCGCAGCGCCTCCCACATCTTCCCCTCGGACTCCGTAAGCTGCGCACGGTTCCGCGCCGCGTACTGCTCAAGCTCGTGTCGACGTCGATGTTGCTTGAGTGTGTGCATTGAGCCTCCAGCGCCGGCATCGGGCCAGGCGTAGCAGCCCTCAGGCGCAGGATGCGTGCCGCGCCCCCACCGTCAGCAACCGTGAACCGCAGGCGCGGCGCGCAGCGTGCGCCCTCTCGCGAGCCTGGCCCGATGCCGGTGCTGGAGGCGATGCTCGCGGAGCCGCCTTGCAGGGACGACGCTCGCGCGTTGGGGTTACGGGCGCAGGCAGCGCAGGTCTCCCCCTGCCGCGCGCAGCCCGAAGGGCGAGCACGGTCTTTGGGGGAGACCGACGGCGCGCAGCCCCGAAGGGGCGAGCACCGGCGAGTGGGGGCATCAGCGGCGGAGGAGGAGGGATTCGAACCCACGGTACCCTTGCGAGTACGCCGGTTTTCAAAACCGGTGCCTTAAACCGCTCGGCCACTCCTCCGGGAGTGCAGGCGGGGCGTTCGTAGCACGGGTCCAGGGCTTGGGGCGAGTCTTCGCCGCGGGGCGGATAAAAGGCTGGGCTTGGCGTTCGGCGACCCAGGTGGAGCGCCGTGCAGGCGGACTGTGGCAGCGCGTGGGCGAGCGTGGCTCCGAGACGCGCTGTCGTCGAACGGAATGTCGCCGGCGCGACGCAACAAGGGACTGCGCACGACTGCACACGACTGAGCGCGACGCCATCGACCGAGCGCGCAGTCGCGATGTGGTTTGATGGACGTGTCTACCATCCGGTGCGCACGATGTGCGATGCGACAAGTTTCTACGCTTCGTTCGCGCTCTCTCGCGAATGTTTTCGTTGAACCGAAACAACCGGCGCTTCGCTCGTTGGCGTGTAATACCGCTCGTCCCCGATCGGTCGTTTGCTTTCGTTCGGGGCTTCGAGGAGGACGATGTTGAACTCTGCGATCAGGTTCGTAGTTGTGTGCTTGGGTCTGTTCTTGGCCGGCTGCTCCGGTGAGGCGCCGAGCGAATCAGCGGAGAGCTCGGACGAGCAGACCGCATTTTTGGCCGGAAGTACCGCAAAAGGCCCCATTCCTGCGGGGCTACCGGCGCGGGTCGTGGTCGGCTTGTTCGAGGATACGGGCGGCAGCTGGATGAAGAGTAGCGGCGTGCGCTGGGACGCGCGTTACCGCTATTTGACCAAAGGTTGGGTCAACAACTGGGGCTACGGCTCGTACGATGGCGGCTTTGCGCTGAGCTACTTCCGCGAGTCGGACGCGCAAGGCTTCGTGCCGGCGGTGCAGTACTATCAAATCTTCGGCGAGCCGGGAGGCGGCGAAGCGGCGACTCTGCAGAAGCTGCAGAACGCGGCGACCATGCGCGCGTACTTCGGTGACTTCAAGCTGCTGATGCAGCGCGCGAAGGACTTTGGCAAGCCGGTGATGATCTTGCTGGAGGCGGACGCGTTCGGCTTCTTGCAGCAGCAGTCGGCGAGCAATCCCAGCGCGCCGGCGGCCATCGCTTCCAGCGGCGTGCCGGAGCTCGCGGGCTTGCCCAACACCGTGGCCGGCTTCGGTCTGGCATTTTTGCAGCTGAAAAAGGCGGTGGGGGCGAGCAACGCGGTCCTGGGTCTGCACATTTCGGCGTGGGCGAGCGGCAAGGACATCGCCGCGTACAGCGTGACGGACTCGCTCGGCCCGGAGGTGGACAAGGTGTACGCGTACCTCGCGCCGTTCGGGCTCGGCGCGAACGTTACCGGTCAAACCTTCGACGTGCTGGTTGGCGACCCGCTGGACCGCGACGCGGACTTCTATCGAGTCACACAAGGCTCGGAGCGGTGGTGGGACGCTTCGGATTCCGCCTCCATCAACTCGCGGAGCTTCAACCGTTATGCGGAGTGGTTGCGGCTTTGGAACGTGAAGGCGCAGAAGCGCTGGGTGCTGTGGCAAATACCGCTCGGCAACTCCAGCTCCAAGAACGCTTACAACAACGGCGGGCCGGGTGAAGGCTACAAGGACAATCGCCCCGAGTACTTCTTCGCGTCTGGCACCGCGCACATCGAGAAATTCGCGGATGCGGGCGTGATCGCCCTGCTCTTCGGGGCCGGCGCCGGAGGCCAGAGCTCGTACCAAAACGACGTGTACGCGGACGGGCAGCTGTTCATGAAGAGCCGCGCGGGCGCGATCTTGAACGCAGGCGGTGTGCCTCTCGCAACGACCTCGACTCCCACGTGCTCGGCCACCGCCGGAACCGGGAGCGGGCTGTCTGCGGAGTACTTTAGTGGCACTGCGCTCGGCACCCGCGTGCTCTCACGAACGGACGCGAACGTGGACTTTCAGTGGGGCACCGCGGCGCCCGCCACGGGAGTACCGGCTGACAATTTCTCCGTGCGGTGGACGGGGCAGGTGAGCCCGCGCTACAGCGGCGCCTACACGTTCTACACGTCTTCCGATGACGGCGTTCGCCTTTGGGTCAACGGGCAGAAGCTCGTGGACAACTGGACGGCTCACGGAGTTACCGAAAATTCAGGCGTTATTTCGCTCGTCGCGGGGCAGCGGTACGACTTGAAGCTCGAGTACTACGAGGGCACGGGGGGCGCGACCGCGCGGCTCCTGTGGTCGAGCTCGTGTGAGCCGAAAGCGGCCGTGCCAAAGGCGCAGCTGTACCCGTTGGCAACGACCGGCGATGCGGCGGTTTACAACTTCGAAGCGGGCGCGCAGTCCTGGCAGGCGAGCGGCGCCTCGGTGAGCTCGGTGGCTCGCTCGACGACGCGCGCGTTCGCGGGCAGCGGGTCGCTTCAAGTCACCTTGGGCGCCGCTGGGGACGGCTATGCGAAGGTGCTGAACCCGAGCGTACCGGCTGGCGCGACCATCACGTTCCACGTCTGGGTGCCCGCAGGCTCGTCGCTCAGCGCGGTGCAGCCTTACGTGCTGCAAGGCGCGGCCGGCGCGTGGGCTTGGACGGGAAGTTGGACTGCGGCAAGCGCTTTGCAGGCTGGCAGCTTCAACACGCTAACGGTCACGGTGCCCGCCAATGCCGCGCCCCTCGCCGAGCTGGGGGTGATGTTCAGCCTCAGCGCGTCGGGTGGTGGCGCGGCGGCGTTCATCGACAGCGTCACGTACTGAGCGCGGTGCCATCTCGCCAGGCGGGGGAAGCTCCGCCTGGCGCAGATCGCGGCGTGGCTCAGCTTCGCCGTGAGAGGGTCGCCGTCGCGGGCGACTCTGCTTCTTCGGCCTCGGTTTCGCTTTGGGCGGTCGGAGGCGTAGCGGACGGCTCGACGCGAAGCCGCGCCGCTGCCGAGCGCCGGCCTTTGGGTGCGCGCTGACGTTGCCGTTCGATCGCGGCGTCCGAAACCGGGAGAGCGCTGCTCAAGCCAGCGTGCAAGATGAGCGCAAAGGCCCACGGCACGATGGAGAACAGCGACCACCATTCGCCCGGTGTGGTGAGGAAGTTGACGGCAAAGGCGAGCGCGTTGACGAGCGCGAACAAGGCTGCGTGGTAGCCGAGCCAACGCCGCCGCCGTGAGGTCAGAACGCGCTGTGCTTCGGCGCGCTGCCGCTCGTCGTGCAGCTCTTCTGCGGCGCGAGCCAGCGCGTCGCGAGGCACACCGACTTGCTCGCCGATCGATAGTAGGTCCGTGTGGCTGAGGCCGTCGGACGCGGCGCTTGGGGATAGCGCTCGGTCCAAGATGGCTTTGACCTCTGCGTCCGAATACTTGCGACCTTCCGCCATGGGGAAACCGTAGCCCGAGCCAGCCGAGCGGGCACCCGTGTTCAGTCGCCGCGTCGCTGCTGTTCCAGCCGCATTTCTGGCCAGCTCCGCTGGGCTGACTCATAGAGCTCCTCGGCCCCCAAGTTGGACAGCAGGGCCGAAGAAGGAGCCTCTCCTTCCACGACGCAGGCGGCGACCCAGACCAGCCGAGTCAGCACGACGCAGTCCCCCGCTGCTCGCTGCGGCGCGTGGTGATGCGCAATTGCCTCGACGACCTGAAAAGGCAGCCCCCAAAGTCCCATGAGATACGCGCCAAGCTCGGCGTGCGTCGCGCCCCACGCCGCGCGCTCCACCACGTGCTCGGGCAGGGCGCGCTCAATCGCCTCGGTCGAGGTGGCGCGGAGGCGCTCAGGGTCGCGCTCCTCGAGAAGCAGCTGCCCGACGTCGCACAGCAGGCCCGCGAGGTAGGCGGCGGCGGCATCTTCCGGCAGCCGGGCGAGGCTGGCCGCGAGCCGGGCGATGTTCACCGAGCGCTGCTGGCGTGAGCCACTCCCGGTGCTGGTCGGACTCGGGGCGCGCGGCGCGCACAAGGCATGAGCGAGGCGGTCCGCGAAGTGTGCCCCCAGCTGCTGAAGCGCCGCGTCCAGATCTGCGAGCTTGCTCGAGCCGCCCACGAAGCCGGACGACGCGAGCTGCATCAGCTTGGCCGCGCAGCCAGCATCGGTTCGAAATAGCCTCTGAATGGCGGCCGCACTCGAACGCGGATCGCACGGCGACGAGAGAACCCCGGCTTCATGGGCGAGCACCTGCAGCTCGGGTTGCGAGAGGCGTTGGCTCAGCTCCTGAAGTCGAGAAACGACCCGACGCAGCGTCTTCGCCGCACACGGCTTGGGCAGCAGCTGGTGGGCGACGTGCAATAGCTCGAAGGGAGCGTCGTAGTCATGGCGGCCGGACAGCACGAAGCGAGCCGCTCGTGGGTGCCGCTCGGCCACTCGAGAGAGCAGCGCGGCGCCGTCCAGGTGCTCACCTCGCAGCTCCGTGATGAGGACGTCGCACGGCTGCGCGGAGAGCGCGGCGAGCGCCTCGCCGGCGCTGCTAGCGGGCACGAGCTCCCAGCTCGGCTCGAGCTCGGAGAACCAGCGACCGAGGGCTTCCGCGACGCGCGGCTCCTCATCCACGATGAGCACCCTCATGGCGACGGGTCCAGGAGCGGTAGAGAGAGCCGGAGCGTCGCTCCACCGCCCTCGACCTCGACCTCGGCGCAAGCGCCTACCCGGCGCGTCTTCACGAGCAGTGGGACTTTGTCGGCCGAGGCCGGCGGAAGTGAGGCCGCGATGGTGCGGGCGGCGAGGAGCAGCGCGTCTTGCAGCACGCGCGAAAGCTCGCGTCGGATGACGAACACGGCCGGCAAGCCCCAATCGAAGCTCAGCTTCAGGTCGGCGACGTAGGCCCATTCGCCGCGCGTCAACGTCGTCACGGCTTCGATCAGCTCATGCAAATCCGTCGGCTCTGGTGAGCCGTGGGTGGGTCGAGCGAGCTCCCGGAGAGCACGCATGCTGGCGCTGATCTGGCCGAGGCCGTGCAGTGCTTGCTCCACGGCGCGCGGCACCTGGCGGCGAAGGGACGGGAGCTTGGCCGCGGCGCGCGCGGAGTCCACGTCCGAAAGTGAAGGCTGGGGCTCACTTCCGGCGCGTACGGCCCCCTCTAACAGCTCGTGAGCCTCCAACAGCGGGAGAAGCTTGTCGAAGGCGCGACCCAAGAACGTGACGTTGTCGCCTACGTACTGCGCAGGCGTGTTCACGTCGCTCCCTAGTCCCGGCAGCAGCTCCGCTAGCGCCTCGGGTCGGAGCGAGCCAGTCACGCATCGCTCCACTGAGGTGGAAGGAACCCCGCGCTGGGCCGGCCGAACAGGTACCCCTGCTGCGTTTCACACCCGAGCTGGTCGAGGGTGTCGCGCTCAGCAACCGTCTCGACGCCTTCGCAGACCACGGTGACGCCGAGCTCCTTCTGACACACGTCCAGCATGGAGCGCACGATGCTTTGCTTCGGCGACGAGCTGTTCACGTTGCGAACCAGCGACATATCTAGCTTGGCGATGTCAGGCTCGAGCTGGGAAAAGCTCGACAGGCCCGCGTAGCCAGCGCCCAGATCGTCGATGGCCAGCTTGTAGCCGAGCTCGCGCAGCGCACGCGCGCGCGCGGAGGCGTCTTGAACGCGGTCGAGCGAGCTGCGCTCCGTGATCTCCAGCACGACGCGCGAGGCGCAGCCGCAAAGCGCGGAGTCCTTGGCGTACAGCGCGTCGTCGTTCAGATCCGCGGCGTGGAGGTTCATGAAGATGAGCGTCTCGAGCGGGGCGGCGGTGATCGCCTCGACCACGTGCCTTCGGATGCGCTGGCCCAGCTCCGTGACGCGCCCCAGCTGCTCCGCGGCGCCGAGGAGCGGGCCTGGCGTGCCGAGCTTGGGGTGGTACGAACGCACGAGGGCCTCGTATCCGACGATTTCGCGCTTGCGGTGGTTCACGATCGGCTGAAACGCCATCCAGAGCTGGTCGATAGCGGCGTCGAACATCGCCTCCAAGCTCGCGCCGTCCCCGAAGTGCCAGCGCTCGCTCTCGTACAGCTCCAGCGCTCGGCTCTTCAGCACCGCAAGCCGGTGGAGCGCGACTGCGCTTCGCACTGCCCCGATGAGCTCCTGAGCCGGAGCGGGCTTGGTCAAGTAGCGAAAGCAGCCGTATTCGATGACGCGCACCGCGCTCTCGAAGCTCGGGTACCCCGTCACGACCACGACCGGTACCACCGCATCGACGCGGCGGACGCCTCGGATGAAAGCGATCCCGTCGAGGCCGGGCATGTGCAGGTCGGTGACGATCGCGCCGACGCGGAGCCCGCGTTCGAGGCGCAGCAAGGCCTCCGTCGCGCTCTCCGCCGCCTCGACCGCGAAGCCAGCTCGGGTCAGGACTTTGGCATGCAGCTTTCGAACCGCAAAATCATCGTCGACGAGGAGAACTAGATCTCGAGAATCACCGTGCATCGCACCCCTGCGGTTCCCTCGAGAGTACGAAGGGACCGGTACGACGGTGCCAACGGCCACCTCGCGCGAAAGTCTAGACACGCGGTGTGTTTTCTTGACCACGGCTTCCGTGGCCGGCCGGCATGTCAGGTCCTCCAAAATGCCGAGATTTGCCTGAAATACCCCCTGGTGCGGAGCTTGCTGAGTACGGACCATGAGCGTTTTTGGAAGATACACCTGGGTGCCGGTATTCTTGGCGGTCGGCCTCTTTGGTACGGGATGTTCGGGCGGAGCCGCGAGCGCCGTGGAGAATCGCCCCTCGCCTCCGGCAGCCGAGCCACCTCGGATGAACCTCCTTCCCGCGAGCGTCGTGGCCACCGCCTCCGCTACCCCCCCTGCGGCGAAGCCGATGCCCATCCCCGAGCCGAAGACTGCGCTGGGAGGCGCGAGCGCACCGCTTCACGTGAAGCGCCTGGTCATTGCCAGCGGCGTTCACGACCGCGAGCCGTTGACGGTCACCGAGCCCCTGCGGGCCGACGGCACGCCCATTTACGCCTTCGCCGAGCTCTCCAACCCGGAGGGCGCGAGCGAGAACGTTCGCATCACGTTCGAGCGCCAAGGCGGTAAGCAGCGAGCGGGGGACGTCGTGCTACCGGTGCCGGGTAAGGTCGGTCGGCATCGCACGTGGGCCTTCACGCGGCACATCTTCGCGCCCGGTCGTTGGGACGCAGTGCTACGGAGCGAGTCGGGCACGGAGCTCGGGCGCGCGAGCTTCGACGTGAAGCAGACCTGAGCTCATTCAGCGGGGCCGCTGCAAGCTTCTTCTTGGTCTTCGCCCACGCCGAAGGCCGTGACCCGGATATAAAAGTGCTCTTCGCACGTGTCGTTCCGGATGACGATGACGCGCGAGTCCACGCAATCCACCAGCGTTTGATTGCCGGCGCTCAAGGCCACGCTGCCCCCTTCCGAGTCATTCGTGCCCACCGGAGCAAACGACAGGTAAGGCAGCACGACCGCTGGAGTGAAACCCAGGCCGTGCTCGAACGCGAGCGCGGTCTTGGCCGGGAAAGCATCGAGCGAGCTCCACGGGGCCGACACGTAAAGCTGGCCTTCCGGATCGCTCGAGCGACCGGTGATGCGGATGGGCTCGGACTGCCCGTCCGGGCAATTATCGAGGGCGCCGCAGCCGCACAGCAAAGTAGCGAGGAGGAGGAGCGAGGAGGCGTTAGTCATCGGAGACTCGACGGGTACGGTTCTGCTTTTTGGCTGATACGGCGCGCTTGTCTTGGAGGCGGGCGCGTTTGGCGGCGCGCGAAGGCTTGGTGGGGCGCCGCGCTTTGGGGACGACGAGGGCGCGCGCGATGAGCTCGGAAAGCCGCTGGCGTGCGTCCTCCAAGTTTTTGGGTTGGTTGCGCGTGACTTGGCTCACGATGAGGATGCGCCCCTCCGCATCTAGCCGATGAGCAGCCAGCGCTCGCAGGCGCGCTTTCACGCTCGCGGTGAGCGACTCCGAGGCCTCGAAGTCGAAGCGGAGCTCGACCTTGCTCGATACCTTGTTGACGTTCTGACCGCCGGGCCCCGAAGAGCGCACTGCCGCCCACACGAGCTCCCGCTCGGGAACGACGACTCCTGCGCGTACGACCAGGTCTTCCACGGGCGCGGCAACCGTAGCATCGGTCACGAGCCCTCGGGACGCTTATGGAAGCAGGAAAACCACGCCATTTATGAGCGCGGCTCGATCCGAGTGCCCTCGCCCCGAGCTCGCTCGGGCGCGTCTGAGAGGAGGCATTAATGTGCGACGTGTTGCTGCCGTAGGGCGGGGTGGGCGACAGCGGCTACCGGCTCGCGCGAGCGGGCGAGTGGCGGCTTCGTACACGGCCTTGCCTCGTTAGCCCTACTGTTGAAGGTTGGACATGACTGCACCTTGGGTTCGGATCGGTTTGTCGTGCCTCGTGGGGTTCGGCATGGCTTTGGGTTCCGCCCAAGCGCTCGCCGCGGATTTGGTGGTCGACGGCAACGTCACCACCAACGCGTGCGCGGGCGGCACCATCATCAATGGCGGGCGCGGCTGTCGCTACGGCGGTGAGCTCAGCTTCGACAACATCACGCTGAAGAACGGCGCGGTCATCGAGGTCGCGAGCTACGACAACTCCGCCAACAAGGCCACGCTCGGGAACTTGGTCCTGAAGGCGACCGGCAACATCACCATCGACGCCACCTCGCGCATCACCGCGCGCGGGCGCGGCTACCAGGCGCTGCTTTGCGACAATGGTCCTGGGCCGTTCACGCTTTCGGGCGGTCGCGGCGGCTGTTCGGTGCTGGACTCGGGCGGCGGCGGCGCGCACTTCGGGCGCGGCGGCAAAGGCACCAAGGATTGCTTCGTGGTCGCGCCGGCGGACAGTTGCCAGTTTCCGCAGGAGTGGGAGGAGGCGTGCGGCCACAACAGCGGCGGCGCATGCGTGAGTGACGCCGACCAAGATCCGCTCATGTCCGGCGTTCAAACTTGCTACGGCACGAGCGGCACCGGCACCACCGGCGACGAGCTCCCGAGCGTCGCCGGCGTCTCCTACTGGCATCACATTCTGGACGCCGAGTTCGGGGCGGCTGGCGGTGACAAAGGTTGTCGGGACGGCTACGAAGCCGGCAACTGGGGCGGCGACGGCGGCGGGCGCATCGTGCTCTTCGCCGGCAAGACCGGCAGCGTCGTCACGATCGACGGCCGCATCACTTCGGACGGCATGCGCGGCTGCGCGGTCGGTAACGACTCCGCGGGCGGCGGCGCGGGCGGAACCATCCTCGTCATCGGCGATACCGTTACCGTCGGTCCGACCGCGCGCATCTCCGCGCGCGGCGGCCGCGGTGGCGACTCTCAGCCAAAAGCCCTCGCCTGCACCCAGAACAGCGACTGCGGGAGCGGTCAGCTCTGCCGCACGTTCACGGAGCCGGCCTCGGGCAACAGCTACAAGCGCTGCGACCCTGCGAACTGCACTCCCTCGCGGCCCAATTCGCCGTTTTGCGACGCCGGTTACGTCCGCCGCAACTTGGGCGGCAACCTCGGCAACGTGTGCGTGCCGACGAGCAGCGACCCGCTCAGCTGGAACACGTGCACGAACAACGCTGGCTGCGACACGCAGAGCCCAACCGAGTGCAGCTCGGCCGCGGGTTGCCTATGCCTGACCTTGGGCGGCGACGCGGGGCAGCGCTGCGTGCCGAACAATCAGGCCATCTGCGACTACCTGGACGTCGGTGAAAACGAGGACGAGTGCAAAGGTAGCCAGAACAGCGGCACCTGCGACGACTGCGCGGGCGGCGGTGGCGGCGGCATCATCAACGTGCAGTCACGCGTCAACAACATCGACCCTCGCTCGATCTTCGACGTCCGTGGCGGCTACGGCGGCATTTGTCCGATTTGCGCAGGCGAAGCAGGCGCGGGCGCCGGCGAGCTACAAATCGACGCCGCCTACGTGGGAGAGATTTGCGACAATAAAGACAATGATTTCAACGGGCTCGTGGACGACGGGATCCCGCAGATCACGTGCGCGGGAGGCGCAAAAATCGACGCCTGCACCGCGGGCAACCCGAACACTTGCCCGACCGTGAACCAGTGCAACGGCCCGGTCACCGACACCCGCCCGCGCTTTGCGGTGGTGGTGGATACGTCCGGCTCCATGCTCTTGGACAATGACGGCGAGCCTCGCTTCGGCGATGGCTCGGTGACCTACCCGGGCGTGAACGGCGCCGATACTCGGTTGTACAACGCGAAGGGCGCGCTGTCCGACGTGCTCGCGGCGTTCCCGGAGAGCGACTACGCGCTCGCTCGTTACTACCAAGATACCGGCTTGAACCGGAGCTGCCAGACGGCGAACTGGTTCGAGTGCGCGCAAAGCTGCTGCAGCTACGACGACCCCGCCGACAACGTGACGCCGGCGTACCCGTACTACTACCCAGACGGCCAGTGCGTTCCGAGCCAGCTCTACAGCGGAGGCCTCGCTGCCGAGAACTCACTGGGCTCGCTGAGCTCGAACATCAACATCGGTTGGTCCACCCCCACCGCTGACTGCATCAACTACTCCGGTAGCTGCGGCCCGCCCAAGCGCGGCGCGCAATACCTCGTGGATTTCTCGCAGCCGCTCAGCAGCTACTTGGGCTGGCTCGACAACAAGGAAGCCAACTTTTCGGGCGGCGACCGCGAGCTGCGCGCCACCGGCCCAACCCCGCTGGCCAGCTCGCTCGAGGCCACCAAGGACTTTCTGACCCCGCGCATCGCGTGCGACAGCGCGGTCCCCTGCCGCAAGTACAACGTCATCCTCCTCACGGACGGCGCCGAGAGCTGCCAGGGTGACCCAGTCGCGGCCGCGCAAGCGCTGAACGCCGGCATCACGAAGACCATTGGCGGAGTGCCCACGCAGATCTCGGTGAAGACCTACGTGATTGGGTTCTCCACCCTGGCCGCGGAGACCGCGCAGCTCAACGCCATTGCCGCGGCCGGCGGTACGAGCACGGCCTACTTCGTGAAGAGCCGTTCGGAGCTGGCCAACACCCTCGCGACCATCATTTCCGACAGCTTCGTGTTCGAGAAGTGCAACGGCAAGGACGACGATTGCGACGGCGCGATCGACGAAGACTTTCCCGAGACTCAGCCCCCGACCGGCCCCGGCCTGGTGTGTGACGACGGGCAGCTCGGCGCGTGCAAGGGCACGGGCCACTTCGTCTGCAAAGCGGACCAATCGGGCAGTTACTGCAAGATCGACGACGCCGGCATCCCCACCAGCAAAGAGGTGTGCAACGGAATCGACGACAACTGCAACGGCCTGGTGGACGAGAGCACGGTGCTCAATCCGCTCAACTGCGAGCCCTGCGTCGCGCAGCCGGAGATCTGCGACAAGCAAGACAACGACTGCGACGGACAGGTCGACGAGGTCGCGGACCTAGTGGACGACAACCAGCCGTGCGGCTCGGACATCGGCCAGTGCAACCCGGGCAGCACGGTGTGCGTGGACGGAAACTTGCAGTGCCAGGGACCGACGGGGCCCACCGCCGAGACGTGCGACGGCTTCGACAACGACTGCGACAACGTGGTGGATGGCATGAGCCAAGCTTGTTACGTCGTCCCTGCGGGCTCTCCGAATACGGATCCGGAGAGCTACTCCAAAGGCGTGTGCCACAAGGGCTCGTGGAAGTGCACGGCGGTGCTCGGCAGCGGCGTGCCCAACTGGGGCAACGGCATGCAAGCCGCCTCTTGCGCGGAGCAGAAGACGCCGACCATCGAGGTCTGCGACGGCCTGGACAACGACTGCGACGGCGTCGTGGACGACGTGACCGACGGCGTGAAGGTCGTCGGTCAGCCGTGCTGCAACGAGCTCGACTCCGAGCTCTGCAACGTGGGCCAGTGCACGCTGGGCACCTACGCTTGCTCCGGCAAGAAGGTGGTATGCCAAAACGCCGGCTCACACGGGCAGGAAGCATGCGACGGCGTGGACAACGACTGTGACGGCACGGTCGACGACATCGCTACCCTCGGGGACAAGTGCACCACGCTCGGCGGCTGCCCGGGAAAAATCGCGTGCGACTCCGAAAACAAGAAGCCGGTGTGCGTGGAGGATGGCGCGGGCAGCCTCGAAGTGTGCAACGGCAAAGACGACGACTGCGACGGCAGCATCGACGAAACGGACGACGTCGAGAAGAACGACCCCGAGATTGGCAAGGTCTGCGACGCAGTCATGGCTCCGAACGACCAGGCGCCTTGCATGAGCGGTCACCAGGTGTGCGGTCCGCAAGGAACCATCGAGTGCGTCGGCGCGGTGCACCCGAAGAAGGAGGTGTGCGACCTCAAAGACAACGATTGCGACGGCGTGGCCGACGCGCTCGCGGCTTGTGCGGGCTTGAACGCCTGCATCGACGGCCAGTGCAACGAGCCTTGCCGCGGCGGTGAGTTCCCGTGCCCGGGCGGCTACCAGTGCCAGGCCCACGGCGGAAAGAAGTACTGCGTTCCCACTAGCTGCCGCGACGAGAACTGCCCCGCGGGCGCTCATTGCCTGAACGATCGCTGCGTGCTGGACGGCACCGGCGCAGGTGGAGAAGGCAACACCCCCGGCGCTTCCGGCGAAACGAACGGCACCGCAGGAACGCCGAACGAAGACGGCGGTGCCGACAGCGGCAGCGGCAGCGGCGGCGACGGAGCGACCGGCAACGAGCCGGCGGCAGGCGAGGGAGGCACGAGCTCCGGCGGAAAAGCTGGCAGCAGCGGTAGCGGCGGTACGGCCCCGGCGCGCGAGGACCGCGGAGTTTACGGCGTGGTCACCGGCGGCGGCGGCTGCGAGTGCCGGACCCGGCCCGCAAGGGGTGGTGAAGCGGCGCTCGCGGGGTCGCTCCTCTTGCTGGGAGCCGTCATCGCCCGACGCCGACGCGTGCGCGAAGGGAGGGCAGCCTGATGCGCAGCCTTTGCGCCACGAAGATCTGGCTGGGCGCCGCCCTGCTGAGCGTCGCCACCGGCATGACCGGCTGCACCACCGAACCGGCCTGCTTCCGCGACTGCGTGGAGGAAGCTCCCTCGGCCACCGGCGGCAGCGCCGGTACGGGCGGATTGGAGACGGGCGGCAGCTTCATGCTGGGCACCGGTGGCGACGACGACCCCGGCACTGGGAACAAGCCCAGCGGCGGAGGACCAGCGGCGGGAGGTGCCGGGTCGGACTGCGAAGGGGTAGACCTGAAGACCGACCCCAATAACTGCGGTGAATGCGGCAACCCCTGCCTCATCACGGGCGCGGACGCGGCGTGCGTCAACGGCAAGTGCACCCTCGAGCAATGCCGCCCGGGCCGATACGATTTGAACGGGAAGGTGGGGGACGGCTGCGAGTACGCCTGCGATGGCGACCCCACCAACGACGAGACGTGCAACTTCGAGGACGACGATTGCGACGGCCTCAAGGACGAAGGTTTCGATCTCGACAGCGACCCCGAGACCTGCGGCTCCTGTAAGCCATGCGACTTGCTCCACGCGACCGCAAAGTGTGAAGTCGGAGTCTGCAAGGTCGACGAGTGTGAGCCGGGGTTCTTCAAGATTGGCGACGACGACGCCAGTGGCTGCAACTACCCCTGCCAGTACCGCGACAAGAACAAGGCGGTTTGCACGCCGCCCGCCGCCGGTCAGCCCAATCCGAACGGCTGCGGCGTCGAGGTGTGCGACGACGTCGACCAAGATTGCGACGGTGACTTTGGCGACGTCGAGGACGAAAATAGCGCGTGCTCGGATTTCTGTTTCAACGACAGCTGCGAAGGAGAATGCAGCTTCGGTACCACCCAGTGCATCGGCTCCGTGCTCGTGTGTATTCCCGGCAAGACGCCTACTGCCGAGGTGTGTGACGGCAAGGACAACGATTGCAACGGCACGCCGGACGACGGCTTCGAGCTCGACACCAACACCGAAAACTGCGGCGCTTGCGGCAATTCTTGCGTCGGAAAGCTGCCCCACGCGTTCGGCAAGTGCGTCAACAGCGCGTGCGTCATCGACTTGTGCGAGACCGACTACGGCGATTACGACAAGACGAAGGCCGGCTGCGAGCTGTGCCCGGTGACTCCGGTTCGCCCCGAGTCTTGCAACGGTAAGGACGACGACTGCAACGGCGTCGTCGACGATGGCACCCTAACTCCTCCCGCAACCGGAGCGAGCGCGGGCGTGAACAGCTTCTGCAAGCAGCGGAGCGGTACCTTGTGCGACAACGTGCCGATTCGTTGCGACAAGGCCGCGGGCGGCTGGGTGTGCGACTACCCCGAGCACGTAGAAACGGCGGCCGGCAAAGTCGTGATCACGGAGAGCTTGTGCGACGGCTGGGACGGCAACTGCGACGGCCAGAAGGACGAAGCCTTCCTGGACCTGGGCAAGACCTGCAACGACGGCAAGCTCGGAGTTTGCCTGGATTTCGGCAAGATCGCGTGCAGTCCAACCGACGCGACGAAGACCTTCTGCAACATTTCCCTTCCGCCCAATCCCCCCGCTTCCTCCGCCGAGGTGTGCAACGGCTTGGACGACGACTGCGACGGTGACATCGACGAAGGCACGGACGAGATGGTGCGTATCAAGCGCAACGGGCTCGACTTCTTCATCGACGTCTACGAAGCCTCACGCCCCGACGCGACCGACTCTGCGGTGGGCACGGACGAGACGCACCGCTGCGGCGTGGCCGATCGTCTGCCCTGGACCAACGCCTCCTTCGACGAAGCCTCGGAGGCGTGCCTCGCCAGCGGCAAACGCCTTTGCCACATCAAAGAGCTCGAGGAAGCCTGCGAAGGCCTCAACAACGACGCGTACCCGTACGGCAACGCCTACGTGCTCGCCACCTGCAACGGCGCTGACGCTCCCGGAAGCGCAGCGGCGCCGACCGGCTCCTTCATGAGCTGCTTTTCGGACGATGGCGTCTACGACCTCTCCGGCAACGTCTCGGAGTGGAGCGATAGCAAGCAGGGCGCCACCACCGGCACTCCCAAGTACGACATCATGTCGCTCCACGGCGGGTCGTTCCTCACGCCGCAAAACGGCCTCACGTGCAAGTTCGACTTCGACGTCATCAGCACGAACGCGGTGCTACCCAGCCTCGGGTTCCGCTGCTGCGACGACCCGTGAGTCGCCGCGGCGTGCGCCGTTACTTGACCTCGAAGCCGTAAACGAACGCGTCAGTGGGGCCCAGCCTGCCCGCGGGCCCCTTCACGGTAGCGATATAGAGCGTCCTGTCGGTCGCCCAAAAGAGCCCCGCCTCTTCGCTGCCGTCCGGGCACTTGGTCGTGTAGTTGATGGATGTGCGGCCTGGCTTGTCCACCATACCGCCCATCTTCATCTTGTCGCTGCAGCGGCCGAACAGGTTCATGGCCAGCTTCAAGAACACCTTCTCGCTTAGCTTGCCCTCCGGGCGCGGCAGCTTGCGAATGGAGTACACCGCGCCGTCCGCGTGCTTCACCGTGGCGAGCACGTTGCCTTCGCCCGCGGTTACCCCTTGCGGCATCGGCACCGAAATTCCCTCCTGCGCGCTGTGATACACCGCAAAGCCCTCCGGCAATGCGGCGGCGGTGGGCGCGGCTTCTTCCGACTTCTTCCCCGAATTGCACGCCGCAATGCGCCGAAACGGCTTGGCGCAGCTCTCCGGCGCCACGTTGGCGCACACCAAGTCCGTCGCGTCTCGCGCGCAAGTCAGCGCCGCCACGACCACGCTCTCACAGCCCTCGGCCGGTGACTCGTACTTGCCGCAGTTCACCCGGCACGCCTCGAACGCGCTCTTTGCGCACTTGGCCTTCACCTTGTCGCACATCTCGAAGCACACATCGTGAATCGAGGGGCCTGGAGGCGTCTCCACCGTGGCGGGCTCCGGTGCGGTGGCTGGTGCGCTTTCGGCGGTTTGGGGGGCCGGGGCCGTCTCCGGCTCGACGCTGGCCACTGCCGCAGACGGAGCCGGGGCGGGCTCGGCGGGCGCGGCCGCCTCCGTCTTGGGACCACAAGCGACCAGCCAAATCCCCCCGAGCAGGAACGCACGCTGCATCATGGGCGGCACCTTACCCAGATCGACGCGTCCATTCCAGCCGCTCGGGGCGGTCTTCCGGCGGCTGAAAAGGAGACGCGCGCTGGGCTATGGGCGGTAGATCGCGACGCTTACGGTGCCTCGGCCGTCGACCCACGCCTCGTAGTCCTCTCCGTTGAGGACCAGCGGGGTCCGTTCGCCGCTCTTCGCCAGCGTCGGAGGGTCAGTCGCGAACAAGACATCCGACAGCGCCACCTCCGCTGAATTGGAGGCGGACGCGCCGTAGTCGCACCGCTCCTGGAGCGTGATGGCGACGCCAGCGGCGTCCTCGAGCGCGGTCTGGACGTCCGCGTCCGCCCCTGACGGGTTGAGCCTGGCTTGGGCCACGAGCAGAGGACCGTCCTCGCCGTCGCTCAGCGCGCCGAAAGAGTAACCGCGCCACCTGAACCAGAGCTCCGTGCCGACGGCCGGGGTGGTGAAGAGGTCCGGCGTAAAGCTGAGGAACAAGAACGTTGCGCTGCTTCCATCTGCCGTGAATCGCGCGGCCCCTTGCGCTTCCGCGTCGATCCCCTGGTAGGCGACCACGCCCTCGTAGTCCGCTGATTCGGTCTTGGCGAACTCGAACGAGGCCGATGCGTCGTTACCGTGTGCGCACGTCGGCGGCTCACCGACCTTCAGCGCGTCTACCAGAGATTGCGCGTCTTCCGCGATCAGGGAAAGTTTGTAGGTGCCGTCAGTTCGCTCGATGTAGTCCGCGGCGCACTCGTCGACGGCGACGTCCTTTTGGGCCTGCACACCCACGAGGTAGTCTGCACCGTCGATTTGAACGTGAGCGTCGTGCCCGTTGGCGATGGTGACCGCGGCGTCGCTCTGTATTTCTAGGCTCTGCTGCACCAGAGATCCGCTGCAAGACGGGTGCTGCTGAGCGCACACGTCTGCGGCGCGCGACACGACGAGAGGGGAAATGGTGCTGTCGTAGCTCATTGCCAGTATCAGCCGACCGCCTTCGGCATCGCGCAGCTCGAATTGACTGGGGGCCTCCTTGCGGTACACGGGGCCATCCGAGAGCCCGGCTGGCGTTTTACTCACCCAGACTCGTGCGCCAGGGGGGAAGACGGGCAGCGCGAGGTTGCTCTTGATGGAGGCCCGATACACGACCGCGTCCTCACCACTTCCGGCCTCGAAGTAGACGAGCAGGGACTCTTCCGTGCTGCGCTCGATCACGCCTGGCCCATCGTACGAGCCGCCCCGCGGTCCAATCTCGGCCGAGCTCTCGAGATGCAACGTCGTCGTCGGCGTCGCGGAGCAAGGTGTGCCGCCGTCACCGCCTGCACCACTAGCCCCGCCAGGCTCCGCGACCTCGCCCGCGCCTCCTCCCCCCAGGTTTGCTCCGCTTGCTCCGCTTGCTCCAGCGGCACCGGCGCCCCCTCGGGGAGGTCCGTCGTCGCCAGAGCTGCTGCAAGCAATACCGAGCAAGGCGCTCATCCCCAACCAAAGTGCGATCGCTTTCACGACTAGCTGTCAAAGCAACGGCCGTGCCGAACAGCAGGTGGGGAAATCACGATACATAGCGGCAGCCGTAGCGTCGTCTGGCGCAACTTGGCAGCTTGCCCAAGCACGACTTGTCAGGTCAGGGACAGAAGGTGACCGGCTCGTCTAGCTCCAGCGACTTGAGGATGGGGCTGTAGCGTTTGGACTGCCACGAGCTGCAGGCATCCGAAAAAGAGGCGCTCTCGTATTCGCACATGAAGACGGGTTTGTCCGCGTCCACGTAGGCTTGAACGTCTCCGCACCAGTCGTCGTCGGAGTAGCAGCTTTCAGTGAGAGCCCAGTCGTACAGCGCGACGATATCTTCGGTGATGTTGGGCGCGTTCTTCTGACCGATGCTCATACCGCGGGTATGGGCTTCTGCCGCGAGCCACTCGGCGTAGGCGACGCCATCTTGCTTGGTCAGGGGAAAGCCCGAGGCCGCGCCGAGATCGTAGACGTCTTGATTGTCCGGCTCGATGGCGTCGAATCCCTTTGCCTGGCAGACGTCGAACCGTTTGCTCATGATCGCGCGTAGTTCGGAGCTGCGTATGTCGACGTATTTTTCGCCGGGCCAACCGTCGTAGTCGTTGCCAATGACCGACTCGGGGAAGTCGCCCGCGTCAGGGCGAAAGTCCTCCCAGCTGCCGACGCTCACGTAGCAAATGACTTTGATGCCACTGGCGTGGAGCTCGTCGACGGTCGCTTTATCCGACTCCCAATCGATGTCGTACACGTCCACGTCGAGAGGGGTGCCGACTGGTTCCGAGAGCTGCCATTGCCAGGTCAATCCAGCCTTGGGCTTCCAATAGTCGCTCGTAGCGGAGCCGCCTTGCGCCGCGCCACCTTCGCCTCCGAGAGCGCCGTTGCCGGCGGAAGCGGCGCCGCCCGAGTTGCCGTTGCCTGCGGAAGCGTTGCCGGCGGCGTTGCCATTGCCTGCGGAAGCGGTGCCGCCCGTGTTGGCATTGCCTGCAGCGTTGCCGTTGCCGGCGGAGGCGTTACCTGCAGTGTTGCCGTTGCCTGCGGAAGCGCTACCTGCAGTGTTGCCATTGCCGGACGGAGAATCATCGGACGAGCAAGCGAGGGGTGACGACAGCGCGAAGCCGCAAACCGCGAAGAGCGCGAGGCGAGCGATACGGTAGGTCGAAGGGTGGCTCAGCATGGTGCCTCGGTCGCTAGGGGGGCGTGAACGTGGTCGTGAGTCGCCGCAGATGAAGACGTCATGCTGCAGGCTCGGGTTGAAGCCTCCATCGTAGCGCGAGGGCCAACGCGCGGTGGCGGCTAGTTGGCGCGATGTGGAGCCGCGGTAGGTAAAGCGGTGGAGAGCGGCAGCCGAAGCGGGGTGCGAGCGATCCAGGTTTGCCTGCGAGAGGTCTTGACGAGCCCGCTCAGAATAGGTAACCATTAAGTTACCAAATGGAAAACGTGATCAATCCGGTCTATTTCGTGTGTCGCTTGCTCGGGCCCCGGCCGACGTTCCCCATGGACATGACCGAAGAGGAGCGAGCGCTGATGGGCGACCACGCTGCGTACTGGTCGGGTCACATGGCAGAAGGCAAGGTCGTCGTCTTTGGGCCGGTTCTGGATCCGAAAGGCGTTTGGGGTCTCGCGGTGCTGCGGGTGCGTGACGAAGCCGAGATGCAGGCGCTGACGAGCGCGGACCCGGTGATCTTGGCGCAGCGCGGCTTTAGCTACGACCGGTTGCCGATGATGAGCGCGCTGCTGCCGAGCTGAGCCGCTCGCGATCGAGACTAGCGGCGGGGGGCCGCTACGGTGCTGGTGCTGGCCGGAGTGCGATCGGCGGCGGCGGTGAGGCGGGCGTTGAGCGCGGCCGCGACCGCATCTCGAGAGTCGATGGCGAGCAGCGACTGGACGGCGATGGTGGCGGCGTCGCGGTCGCCGGCGTCGACGAGCAGCTGGGCGCGATCGCGGAGCTCGCCTTGCATGACCGCGAGCGTCGCCGCGTCGCGGGCGCTCGGCTTCGTGGCGACGGAGAGCGCGCGCTGCCAGCCGTCGGCGCCTTCTTTGAGCGATTGTGCGCGGTCGGAGCGGCCTAGCGGGTGTGGCGAAAAACGCGGGAAAAAGGCGCGGGGAGCGAGGTGGTCGCGGAGGCGCTTGGGCCAGCGCGGATCGATCTCTACGAAGAGCGGGCGCGCGTCCGAGAGGCTGGACAGTGAAAATTCGCTCGGCTCACCCGCGAGCGCCATCTCCCGAACGAGCGGCGCGAGGGCCGGCTCTTGGCGGAGGAGCAGCTGCGCCACGTTACCGCGCTCGAGCAACGGCTCGGGGATCACGACGAGATCGGTACGCGTGCCGCGCGCGATCTGGGCGGCCCACAACCGGTAGGCGAGCGCTTCGGAGCGCACGAGCAAGAGTGATGACGGCGGGAGCGCCGCGAGGGCTTCGTCCGTCCACGAATCGGCCGCGACTTGCTCCCGGCGATCGGCGGCGTAGGCGGAGTCTTCGGCGGCGACGAAGGCGAGGGTGAAGTGGAAGACGACGAGCAGCGCGCTGGCCGGCTCTGCGAAGGGCAGGCGCGCGCGTCGCATGTACGTGGCCGCGGCTTGTACGGCAAGCGCGGACGCCGCGGCGATGGCGACGAGCGACAGCAGCCGTACCGGAGCCAGCGTGTCGCTGGCCAAGATGCCGACTTTGCTCGCCGGGAAGCCGAGATCGACGAGGAAAAGCGCGGCAAACGGCGCGCCCAGCGCCCGCACCGACCTGCGAAACACCGCGAGCACCAGCCCGAAGAGCGCGAGCGCACACGAGAGGAGCCCCGCGTCACCGATCCACGCCGCGAGCGCGGTGGTGCGCTCGGCGGCCGCGTCGACGGAGACGAGGCTGGAGGTGCCGATGCCGCCGACCAGGTTCAGCTCCACGTTCGGCGAGAGCGGCCGCAAGATGAGGTAGAGCGCCCAGGGCACGAGCGGCGCGGAAAAGCCTAGCGCCAGCTCGAGCGCGCTGTGCGGCTGAGGCCAGCGCCGCACGAGCAGCGCGCGAGAGAGGAGCGCGACCCCCACGGCCAGACCGGCGGCATGCGACTCGATGGCGGTCGCGCCGAAGAGCGCGCCGAGCAGTAGCATCGAGCCGCGGCGTGGGGGTGCAACCGATACCCAAATCGCGGCGAGCGCCAGCGCGACGCCCAGCGTGACTCCGCCGGCCAGCGTCCCTTCCAGTTGCCAGCTCGGCGCGAGCACGGCCGTGAGCGTCGCCGCGAGCGCGAGGGGCGGGGTGAGCCGCGGCGTAGCGAGTGAAGAGCTCAGCGCGTGATGAATGAGGCGGTAGGCAACCGCGCCCGCGAGCGCGACGCCAAGCGCGCTCACCCAGCCGGCACGCAGCAAGCGTCCGCCGATCGGCAACAGCGCGAGCAGCTGAGTGAACGCAGTCGAGACGAGGCCTTCGCTGCCGCTCGGAACGAGCCCGAGTGCCCGCACGACCGGCAAGTCGTCGCGCCACTGACCGGTAGGCGATGTGCGCAGCATCGTGACGACCAGCGGCACTGCGAACGCCAGCTTGTGCGCCGCCGCTTCCCACGAAGCATGGGGTCGGCCTGGCACGGTGGTCGGAAGCGAGGCAGCGCTCACCGCCCATGGCTCCCATGACCGCGGAAAAAGGCCCAGTTTTTGGACGTGCAGGCTTCGCCGACTAAAAGCAGCGAATCCGGACGCACGGGTGCTAAAACAGCCGGCCCCGGTGGGTCCCGGCGTCGACCGGACCCCCAAATCCAAGGAAAACATAGTGGCCCGCTTCATTGATGAGCTGAAACGAACCCATAGCTGCGGCGCCCTGCGCGCCTCCGACATCGGCAAAGAGGTCGTCCTCTTCGGCTGGGTGGCCAATCGACGCGACCACGGTTCCATCGCCTTCATCGATCTGCGCGACCGCGAAGGCGTGACTCAAATCGTGTTCGATCCGGACGCTTCCAAGGAAGCTCACGAGGTCGGCGGCTCCTTGCGCGGCGAGTGGGTGATCGGCATCCGCGGCGTGGTGAAGAGCCGCGGCGAGCAGTTCAGCAAAAAAGAGAACAAGATGGTGAGCGCCGCGAACCCGAACATCGCCACTGGCGAGGTCGAGATCACGGTGCTCGAGGCGACCGTCTTCAACAAGGCGGAGACGCCGCCGTTCGGCATCGAAGACAAGAGCGACACGCGTGAGGAAACGCGGCTCGAGTACCGCTACCTGGACTTGCGTCGTGGCCCGCTCCACCGCGCCTTGCGCATGCGCCACAACGTGAACCAGGCGACGCGCAATCACCTCTCCTCACAGGGCTGCATGGAGATCGAGACGCCGTTCCTCGTGAAGTACACGCCGGGCGGCGCGCGCAACTTCCTCGTGCCGGCTCGCCTGCACCCGCAAAAGTTTTACGCCCTCGCGGAGAGCCCGCAGCTGTTCAAGCAGCTGTTCATGGTCGCGGGCTACGACCGCTATTTCCAAATCGTGCGCTGTTTCCGGGATGAAGCGCTGCGCATCGATCGCCAGCCGGAGTTCACGCAGATCGACATCGAGATGTCGTTCGTCAACCAGCAAGACGTGTTCAACCTCGTGGAGGGGCTCATCTTCGCGATCTGGAAGGCGGCGCTGAACATCGACTTGAAGGACCTGTACCCAGACGGTCACTTCCCCCACTTGGACTTCGAAGAGTCGATGACCAAGTACGGCAACGACAAGCCGGACCTGCGCTTCGACCTCGCTCACACGGATTTGACGGACGTCGTCATCGAGCATGGGGGCGGCGGAGTGCCCTTTTTCACGCCCATCGCCGAGAAGTTCAAATCCGGCGCGTACCGCCGCGACTTGCCGACCGAGATCGTCAAAGCCATGGTCGTGCCCGCGAGCGCGAACTTCTCGCGCACGGACCAAGAAAAGCTCGAGGTGGAAGCCAAGGGCATGGGCGCGGGCGGTTTGGCGCGCGCGAAGGTCGGGCCGGACGGAATTTGGGTGCAGTCTCCGCTCGCGAAGAGCGCGACCCCCGAGTTCATGAGGGCGGTCAACGCCGCGGTGGGTGCGAAAGAGAACGACCTCTTGCTGTTCCAATTCGGCAAAACGTCCTCGGTGCACACCGTGCTCGCGAACCTGCGCGTCATCGTCGCGAAGAAGATGGGCCTCATCCCGGAGGTCGGTCACGGCAACAAGTGGAACTTCAGCTGGGTCGTCAACCCGCCGCTGTTCGAGTACGACGACGAGACGAAGACTTGGGCGGCCGCGCACCACGCCTTCACGCGGCCGCACGACTCCTCCGTTCCGCTCATCGATACGGACCCGGGCAAGGTGCTCTGCTACCGCTACGACATCGTCTTGAACGGCTTCGAAATCGGCGGCGGCAGCATCCGCTTGCACGATTCCGAGGTGCAACGGAAGGTGTTCGGCGCGCTCGGCATCAAGGACGAAGAAGCGCAGGAAAAGTTCGGCTTCTTGCTCAACGCGCTCAAGTTCGGGGCGCCGCCGCACGGCGGCATCGCCCTGGGCATGGACCGCATCATGATGCTGCTCAACGCCACGGAGAGCATCCGCGACGTCATCGCTTACCCGAAGACCCAAAAGGGTACGGACCTCATGAGCGACGCGCCGGGCAGCGTCGGGCCGAATCAGCTGGCGGAGCTGCACATCCGTAGCGTCGGCGAGCCGCAGCGCTGAGCCGAGCCTGGGAGTCATGTCCGACTCTCCCATCGAC
Source organism: Myxococcales bacterium (assembly GCA_004193285.1). Taxonomy (GTDB): domain Bacteria; phylum Myxococcota_A; class Polyangia; order Polyangiales; family Polyangiaceae; genus PMG-095. Next base: position 32,897 of record SECP01000046.1, read on the forward strand.
GAACTGCTGGAAGGCCTCCGCGCGGCTCTCGCGGCGCGGAGGCGTGACGGCGCCGCGCGCGTGGATCGCGTGGAGGCGGCGCTGAGCTCGTACCGCCGCGCGCTCGAGACGCAGATCGCGACCGAGTTCGCGGCCGAGCACCGCCTCAAACCGCCGCAAAAGGTGGGCATCTCCGTGGCGCGCGCGGCCGAAGAGCTCCGCGACGCCGTGCTCGCCTTGCCGGAAGTCGCGCGACTGATGACGCAAGCTGCGGAGCCGGAGCCGAACGGCCCCATGACGCTCCGCGTCCCGACGAGCAAGCCCGCCTCGTCGACGCTGCTGGTGGAGGCGCCGCCCGCGGGCTGGCCCAAGCTGCGCGCAGCCTTCGCTTCGCAAAAGCTCGTCGTCATCGGAGCGCTGTCGCGCGACCGCAGCGACTCCGTGCCGGAAGGCTTCGGCGATCACACCGAGTGGATCGACACCGAGCGCGACGGCGTGCACGCGCTCGGCAACTTGCCGCAGCGCATCCGACAAGGCCGCGTGTGCGCCTTGATCATCTTGGACCGCGCCGTAAAGCACAAACACAGCGAGCCCGCGCTCGCCGCCGCGCGCGACGCCCACGTCCCCACCGCCTTCGCCGGCCAAGGCGGCCGAGCGTCCCTGGAGCGCGCGCTCACCCAGCTCGAAGGCATGCTGAACGAACGCTGAGCGAGAGGGCTGCCGCGCCGCAGCCCCACTCGCAGAAGCTACCGTGTCGTCTTCGGGCTGCCTTGCCGCCCGCGCGCTGCATCTCGCCCGCAAGTTGCGCCCTCTTGCCGTTCCCCCAGCTGCGCGCCGCGCAGTCGCGGCCGTCCTCCGGCGCCCGCGCCGCGAGAGCTCGAAAAAAGGAGGCCCCTTCCCGGCAGTTCTCCGGCGCCCCCGCCGCCAGCGCTTCAAAAAGGGAGGCCCCTATCCGGCTCAAACCGTTCTTCGGATCCGCAGAATGACGGCGACGCACCTGAGCAGCCCGGAATTAGGTCCCCTTTCGGGTGCTTGCGCTTCCGCTGTAGCTGCCCGAGTCATGTACTTCGGATCCAAAGTCTCATTCGCCGGTCGCACCGTGTCGCTCGTCGCATCGAGTCGGTCGTCACAGGGTGTCGGTCGCGCATCGTGTCGGTCGTCGCATCGAGTCGGTCGCGCATCGAGTCGGTCGTCGCCGTTGCGGCAGTTCGCCGGCGCCCGCGCCGCGGGAGCTTCAAAAAAAGGAGGCCCCTTCCCGGCTCGAACCGTTCTTCGGATCCGCAGAATGACGGCGAGGCACTTGAGCAGCCCGGAATTAGGTCAGCCTTGCGGGTGCTTGCGCTTCCGCTGTAGCTGCCCGAGTCATGTACTTCGGATCCGAAGTCTCATTCGCTCGTCGCACGGCGTCGGTCGTCGCATCGTGTCGGTCGTCTCGGTCGTCGCCCCGTGTCGGTCGTCGCATCGTGTCGGTCGTCGCCGTTGCGGCAGTTCGCCGGCGCCCGCGCCGCGGGAGCTTCAAGAAAAGGAGGCCCCTTCCCGGCTCGAACCGTTCTTCGGATCCGCAGAATGACGGCGAGGCACTTGAGCAGCCCGGAATTAGGTCAGCGTTTCGGGTGCTTGGGCTTCCGCTGTAGCTGCCCGAGTCATGTACTTCGGATCCGAAGTCTCATTCGCTCGTCGCCCCGTGTCGGTCGCCGCCCCGTGTCGCCGGCCACAGCGTGTCGGTCGCGCATCGTGTCGCCCGTCACACCGTGTCGGTCGTCGCCCCGTGTCGGTCGTCGCCCCGTGTCGGTCGTCGCCCCGTGTCGGTCGTCGCCCCGTGTCGGTCGTCGCACGGTGTCGGTCGTCGCCCCGTGTCGGTCGTCGCCGTTGCGGCAGTTCGCCGGCGCCCGCGCCGCGAGAGCTTCAAAAAAAGGAGGCCCCTTCCGGCTCGAACCGTTCTTCGGATCCGCAGAATGACGGCGACGCACCCGAGCAGCCCGGAATTAGGTCAGCGTTTCGGGTGCTTGCGCTTCCGCTGTAGCTGCCCGAGTCATGTACTTCGGATCCGAAGTCTCATTCGCGGCTGGTGGTTGTCGCGCGATCGCAGAGATCGCGCAGTCGCCGAATCGTTGAAACGGCTGAAATCGCGCAAGTCGCGGCAGGTCGCGCCGGTCGCGCAGGACGCGGAGGTCGCGTGAGCCGCACAGGTCGCGTGAGCCGCACAGGTCGCGTGAGCCGCACAGGTCGCGTGAGCTGCACAGGTCGCGTGGTCGCGTGAGCTGCACAGGTCGCGTGGTCGCGTGAGCTGCATAGGTCGCGTGAGCCGCACAGGTCGCGTGAGCCGCACAGGTCGCGCAGGTCGCACAGGACGCGCAGGTCGCACAGGTCGCACAGGTCGCACAGGTCGCACAGTCGCCGAATCGCGTCTGCGCGCAGTTGTACGAATCGCACTTTCGGAACGCGATATTTCAATGATTGCCGGGGTTCGCTTGGAGCTCGACTTACCGATCGACGCTTGGTTCGGAGTAGTACGGTTCGGTACATCTTCGCGGTGGAGGGTCCATGTCGCGAAATCATTCGAGAAATTTAGTGCGGTTCCATACGTCGGCGGGGGACGAGAAGAGGCACCTTCGGCGGAGACGAGAGGAGGCACCTTCGGCGGCGACGAGCGGAGGCGCCTTCGGCGGAGATGAGAAGAGGCGCCTTCGACGAAGACGAGAAGAGGGCACGTTCGGCGGCGACGAGCGGAGGCGCCTTCGGCGGAGATGAGCGGAGGCACCTTCGACGGCGACGAGCGGAGGCGCCTTCGGCGGAGACGAGCGGAGGCACCCGCGGCGGAGACGAGCGGAGGAGCCTTCGGCGGAGACGAGCGGAGGCACCCGCGGCGGCGACGAGCGGAGGCGCCTTCGGCGGAGACGAGAAGAGGCACCTTCGGCTGAGATGAGCGGAGGCACCTTAGGCGGAGACGAGAAGAGGCGGAGACGAGAAGAGGCGGAGACGAGAAGAGGCGGAGACGAGAAGAGGCGGAGACGAGAAGAGGCGGAGACGAGAAGAGGCGGAGACGAGAAGAGGCGGGACGTCGACTGAGCGGTGAGCGCGACTCCACCGAGAGCGGTCGGAGGAGCGCCGAGGTTCCACCCATGAGGACGCGGCGGTGGTCGCGCTTGCGCGGCGAGCGTGCGGCGGAAGCGGGCGTGGGCCCTGGCGCACCCCATGCCGCGCCGTGGGTTGGCAAGAGGGATGAATTTTTTGGCGACGCTCGTTCTGCGGTCGCAAAGAGGCGGCGGTTTCGGAGGTTCTTTCGGGGCGTCGGCGAGGTGGAGGTGTTTTGTGAGAGGAAAGGTGTTTTTGCGGGCTCGGCGGCCTTGACCTTGCGGCCGCGGCAATTGCACGATTCAAGGCCCGGCCGAGATGAGCGCACGAATCCTGGTGGTCGACGACAGCCCCACGATCCGCAAGGTCGTGTGCTCGATTTTGGAGGCCAGCGCGTTTTTCGCGGTGCCGGCGCAAGATGGGCAAGAGGCGCTGGAGCTGCTGGGTCACGAAAAGGTGGACCTGGTGCTGCTGGATTTCGTGATGCCGCGCATGAACGGCTACCAGTTCTGTCGCGAGCTCCGGGCCAAGGAGGAGCTGAAGAATCTGCCCGTGGTCTTGATGAGCGCCAAGGGCGACAAGATTCGCGGACAGTTCGTGCAGCAGACGGGCGCGATCGACGCCATCACCAAGCCGTTCGACGCTCGTGGCCTGGTGGCGGTGGTGGAAGGCGCGCTCAAGAAGCATGGCGAGGGCCGCGGCCGCCCGGTACCGGACGCCGAGTCCATGCCGTTCGAGGAGACCGAGTCGGGCTCGATGGAGAGCCTGCGCCCGAGCCGCACGAGCTTCAGCGAAGATCCTGGTCTTCGCAGATCGCAAGCGGCGGATGAGTTCGGCTCGGCGCTGTCGCGGCTGATCACGCCGGAGCTGCTGAAGGCTCCCGAGCTGGCGGACGTGGCGGACGCAGTGGGAGACGCGGTGAAGCGCGCCATCACGCCGGAGAGCATGGGCGCGATGGGGACGCTCCTGCGCGCGCTGAGCTTCGGCGACAAAACGCGTGAGGTTCTCGCGGGGGACATCTCGGTGGTGTCGATCGCGGAGATTTTGCAGCTGCTGGATTTGCAGCGGCAGTCCGGCGCGCTGAGCGTGTTCACCAAGCAGAGCGAGGTGACGCTCTACGTTCAAAAGGGCCGCGTGGATTTCGCGAGCTCGCGGGGCATGCGCGGCGAGTTCTTGCTCGGTCGCTACCTGGTGGAGATCGGCGCCGTGACCCGCGAAGAGCTGACGAATGTGCTGGAGCACCGCTCCGGCAACAAGCGGCTCCTTGGGGAGCTACTCGTGCAGCTCGGCATGGTCACGGAGGACCAGGTGAAGCGCGCGCTCACGCGTCAAACCTCGGAGCTCTTGTACGAGGTCGTGCGCTGGGGCGTGGGTCGCTTCGCATTCACCGTGCACGCCGAGAACCCGGCCGCCTCCAAGGCGGCGCTCGGCATGGAGACGGGCGCGCTCGTGATGGAAGGCTTCCGCCGGGTGGACGAGTGGCGCTTGATCGAGGGCAGCTTCGATTTCGACGAGGTGCTCTATCAAGACACCGTCGCCATCGAGCGGCTCGGCGAGGAGGCGAACTTGACGCGCCAAGAGCGCCACGTGCTCGAGGCGATCGACGGCGAGCGCACCATTCGCGAGATCGTGGACGCGATGAACATCAGCTCGTTCGAGCTGTGTAAGATTTTGTACCAATTTTTGAACTCGCGGTTGGTCCGGCCCAAAGCCGCAGTGTGAGCGGCCGCCATGGTGACGCAGAGCCCCGCCCTTCCGCTCCATCGCGCGGGGGTCGTGGTGCGCTTGAACGGTGAGCTCCGGTTCCTCTCGGCGCAGTCCGTGCGGCGGTTCGTGCCGCTGCCGGTATTGTCGGACGTGGCCGGAACGGGGCTCACGATGGCGCTGGTAGACGGCCAAGTACTGCCCATCATCGCGGTCGGTCCCCGCGGCTCCGCGCTCACGGTGTGCGAAGTCGGCGCGGAGCTGGTCGGGCTCATCGGTGCGGACCCGGAGGCGGTCGGCTTCTTCGAGGCCGATGGCAGCGGGGCGATGTTCCATGGGCAGCGCGCGGCGGCGCTGGACGTCGCAGAGCTGGTGCGCGCGTCCGTGCGGCGGGGCGGCTTCGAGCACGAGGGGGAAGCATGAGCGAGATCTCCGCGGAAGAGCGGCAGCGGCTGGCAGAGAGCTTGGCGGAAGCGATGAGAGCCTCCGGCGAGGCCGAGCAAGCGAGCGGCCTCGCGCAGGCCCAAGCCGCGCGCCAGGCCGCAGAAATCGAGGGGCTGCTGGAAGGAGGCGAGCGGCTCGCTCTACGCGGCCGCGACCTGCGCGCAAGCGTGCAAGAGCTGCGCGATACGCTCGAGCGGGGCCGCCTCTCCACGTTGAACGCGGCTCTGGAGGGAGCGCGCCTCGGCGAGGTGGCGGGCAAGGCGCTGCTCGCCATGACCGAAGAGGTGCGGAGCGCGCTCGGCCGCAGTGCGGACGTGCTCGACGAGCACGCCACCCGCGTCGCGGAGCTGGAGCGCGAACGAGAACGGCTGCTGCTAGCGCTCGGGCCCCTCGCCGACGCAGCGCGCGCGGTCTCGAGCGAGGTGGCTCGCGCCGCGGAGCGCAGCCGCGCGCAGCGGGACGCTCTGGCCGGGCTCGGCCTCACGCTGCGGCAGGAGCTGGGGGTCGATCCGGAGCTGGGCGGGCTCCTTTCACGCGCCTCGCGTGAGGCGCAAGGGTTGATGGAAACGCTCGCGGCGCTGGAAGCTCGCGGCGCCGCGGCGGAGGCCCAGGTCCTGCGCGACCAAGTGGCCGCGCTTACGAAAGCGCGCGCGGAAGAGCCGTGAGCCGGCGCGAGCTCGACCCTCTGCTCGCAGGCGAGATCGAGAAGCGCCTGCCCGCGCTGCGCGAGGGCGGCGAGCTGACCACCATGCGCGCGGCCCTCCACTCGCTCAAAGGCTCCCTCGCGATGGCCGGATATCCCGATCTCTCGCTCGTGGTGGGCCAGCTCGGAGTCCGCATCCGCGAAGGGGATGCCTCCGCGATCCCGGCCGTGCGCGAGCTGCTGAGCGAGGCGGTAGCTCGAATCGAGCGCGGCGAGCCGGCGGCATCCACGCGTTTTCCGGAGCCGCCCGTCGGTCTCGCGCCTTCGCGCGTGGAGCCGCGCTACCGCGCCGAGTACCACGTGACCATGCGCGACCGGCTCGGTGAGCTGGACGCGGTGCTGAGCTCAACCCAAAGCGGTCGAGACGGGCTGGACGCTGCCAAGCGCAGCGTGCACGCGATGAAAGGTGCCGCGGCTTCGGTTGGCGACGACGTGACGGCCTGGTACTGCCACGGCCTGGAGTCGCGGCTGCGTAGCGTCGGGCAGGGGGAGGCGAGCGCCGCGGCGGCGATCGTGGAGCTAGCGCGGCATCGCGCCATCATCGCGCTCCTCATCGAAGATCCGGCGCGCGGCATCGCGACGCTGCGCTTGCTGTCGGGCGAGGCGGCGCCGCCGGGCAGGTCGGACGCGCCTCGCCGAACTACGCGCAACAAGAGCCAGCCGCCGAGCCGCCCGCCCGCGGAAAATACCGAAGAAAGCGGGCAGCTGCGCATCGGCACGGCGGAGGTGGACCGCTTCTTCGAGCGCATCGAGCACGTGAGCATGGTCGGCCACGAGCTGACCCGCGGCGCGGAGATGGCGCGCCAAACCTCGACGCGGCTGCGCGCCGCGCAGGCCTCCCTGCACGAGGCGTTGCGCCTCCTCGAGCCTGCGCGCTCGGTCGGAAACAGCGGGCTCGCTTTGTCGCGCATCGAAGCGGCCACGGCCACGCTGCGCGCGAACGCGACCAACGCGGAGCGCAGCGCGGCCGCCTTCCGGCGCAGCTCGGAGGTGGTGGAGCGCCGCTCGCGCGAGATGCGCGGCGCCCTGCTCGAGCTCCGGCGCACCACCGTCGGCACCCTATTCGACCGCCTGAGGCGTGCGGTGGTGCGCTTCGCCGATCAAGAAGGCAAGCGGGTGCAGGTGCAGGTGGTCGGCGGCGAGCTGCCGATCGATCGGCGGGTGGCAGATCGGCTCCACGACGCGCTGATTCAGCTCGCCAAAAATGCGGTCAGCCACGGAGTGGAGGCGCCAGAGGGGCGCCGCGCGGCCCACAAACCGGAGGTGGGCACCATTTTGCTCCGCGCGACGCGGCTAGGCGAGTGGCTGCGCATCGTGGTGGAAGACGACGGTCGAGGAGTGGACACGACGCGGCTGCGGCAGCTGGCGGTAGAGCGCGGCATCATGAGCTTCGATCAAGCCGAGCGAAGTCAGGAGGGCGAGCTCTTGCTGATCTTGTTCTTGCCGGGGCTCACGACCAGCACGCGCGCGGACTTGCTGCGCGGCCGCGGCTTGGGGCTGGATTTGGCGGAGGACGCAGTACGGCGCCTCGGCGGCACCATCCATTTGCGGAGCGCTGAAAGCAGCGGGCTCGTTGCGACGCTCGAGGTGCCGAGCGATCAGAGCGTGGTGGACGTGCTGTGGCTGCGGGAGAGTGGGGATGACTACGCGCTGCCGGTCGACTTCACCGGCAAGCTGGAGCGCGCGCAGCCCAACTTTTCCGGTGTTCGGCTGGCGGCGTGCCTCGGGCGCTCGGCGCCGGAGCGCGCGCCCGTGAGCGTGGAGCTGCGCGTGGAAGGCGCGCTTCCCGTGCACATCGGGGTCGACAGCGCCTCCGCGGTGGAGTCGGTGGCGATCCGCTCGGTTCCTTCGTTGATCGCGCTGAGCGGCCCTTTCTCCGGCGCCGTGCTCAGGCCAGACGGGCAGCTCAAGCTGGCGCTGGACGTACCGCTGCTGGCGGCGCGCGCCTGGGCAATGACGCGATGACCAAGATTTCACCCGCATCTTCGGACGATTTGCCGGCGCTCGTCGCCATCGCGGCGGAGTGCGGCCTCGAGGTGGACTTCACCGCAGAGCTTTCGCGGTCCTACGCGCGCCTGCTCGTCGCGCGCGAAGCCGGCGTCGTGAACGGCTTCTTGCTGGCCTGGCGCGCAGCGGATGAGCTGCACCTCACGGATCTGGGCGTGACCGCGGCCCGGCGTCGTCACGGGCTCGCACGCGCGCTGGTCACGGAGCTGTTCCGGGAAGACTCGCGCGTGATCTTCTTGGAGGTGCGAGAGAGCAACGCCCCGGCGCTCGCGCTTTACGGCGCGCTCGGCTTCACCGAGCTGGACCGCCGCGCGCGCTACTACTCGGACACCGGCGAAGACGCCGTGGTGATGCAGCGGCTCCTGCGCTAGCTTGGCGCGGATGTCGCGGCTTCGCTTCGCCTGGGCGCTGCTCCTCGTCGTTGCCTGCGAGCAGCGCAAGAGCGAGGTGCTGAGCGTCGCCAGCGCGAGCGAGCCGAGCCCCAACGCCAGCGTCTTACCCGCGCCACTGGCGGCCGCGCCCCCCAAACCCGCTGCCAAGACCGACCCGCACCCGCTGCCAGATCCGTCGGACGCAGGCGCCCCGGAGCCGCCCCGCGCGCTGCGCGATGACGACGTCATGCCCCCCGAAACGGAGCTGCGCCCTGCGCCCGGGCTCTCCCTCGAAGCGCGGCTCCGTTGGCTGGAGCCGGCCCCGCCGCGCTCGCCGGAGGCGAACAACGAAGCGCTCGGTCGCGCTCGCGACAAGACGGCGTTCGAGGCGCGCATCGATGCGTCGTCGCTCGGCCGGCTGCGCTTCGTGCTCGCGTCGCGTGCCTTCCCGTTCCCGGTCGGCACGGAGCTGCGCGCGCGCGAGGATCGCTACGGCCACGCGTTGGTGTGGCCCGGCGCGGGCGCGTACACCCCGCTCCCACCGGGAACGCTGCGCGCGGTACTCTCGGAAGCACGAGTGGACGCGAGCCCGCTTTCGGAGCCGAGCGTGCTCCTCGGCGGGGCCGGCAACCTGCTCGGCGTAGCGACCCAGAAGCTGCGGCTGGAGACGAGCTTGGGCAAGCTGGAGCTGGAGCAAGCCGCGCTGCCCGTCGCCGGCTCGTCCGGCGCCCTGTTTTGCCGATTGCTCCTGGAGCTGCTCTCGATTGCGCCGGAGTCTGCCGCCTGCCGACCGGAGCATGTGCCGCTGCGCGCCGAGTACACGTGGCCCTCCGGGGCGCGCTTCGAGGTGGAGGTCACCAAGTTGACCAGGCGTCCAGAGCTTGCGACCGAGAGTCTCGCCACCCCTCCTGCCGCGGCCACGCTCCGCCGGGGGGAGCTCCCCAGCGTCCCTTTCGTCGTCTTGGTAGAGGAGCGCGAGCTGGCCGACCTCCACGCGCGCGCGCTGCCGCCTCCGAGCAAGCCCGATCCGAACGCGCCGAAGCTCGGCCTCGTTTTTCAAAACCGCGGCGACGTGCCCCGCTACCTGCTGGTGGACGGCGTGCCGGTCGTTTGGCTGCGCGCGGACGCGGAGTGGCTGGTCGCGGGCTTGAAGCAAGGCCGCTACAACGTGCAAACGAGGGATTTTTTCGGGGCCGAGGCCTCGCCGCTGCGGCTCCTAGAGCTGCCCGCGCGCTACCAAGTCGGGGATTAGCCGGCGCTAGTTCAGGTAGCGGAGCTCGGCTTGGTAATCCTCGGGGGTGTACTCCGTCTCCGAGTACCCCTGCTCATCGAGCCGCGCTCGTAGCGCCTCCACCGTAATTTCGATGACCTCGAGGCGAGTGGTCAGCAAAAAGAACTGATCCTCCGGCACCTCCGGCACCGTCGCCAAACGGGCCGCAATGTACCCGTGGTCCTCGGGCGCGAGCCGCAGGTTCGAGCGCGGCCCGCCGTGCTCCGTGCTGGCGAACAGGGCGTCGTAGGCCACGCCGAACGGGTTGATGGCCACGAACGCGACGCTCGAGCACACCTGGTAGTCGTGCAAGCTGGCGGAGGGAGCGCGCCAAAAACCGCGCATTTGCCGGCGGAGGACCTCGCCAAAGTAGGCGCCTGCGGCATGCGCGGTCAGCTCCGCGAGCTCCGGCTTGGCGCTGAGCTCCTCGCGAGCCTCGCTCAGGTAATGGTCGAGGAGCGGCAGAGTCTCGGGGGTAAAATCCAGCTCGGTGCCGAGGGAGCGCTTCACGTAGTCCAGGCAGGCGCGAACCAGCTCGCCGATGGGCTCTGGAGTAGGGTCCTGATGCATGTCGGCGGCAGCGTAGCAGCGGCCGCCGCCCGCGGCTGCGCCGGCGCCCGCTCTCGGGACAGGGGAACGGAAGCCCCGTGCCGCCCGCTCGGCCCCGCACCGCCCGTCGGGCCGGCGCCCCGCGGACGCCCAAGAGCGACTTTGGACCAGGCGAGCGACCAGGCGAGCACTGAACGGCCGTCGCCCCGCCCTCCCCCCGCAAGCCGTCGGCGGCGCCTCGTTGCTTTTCGGGGACAGAGGCTGGTTAGCGTCACCCGGAAGCGTGTTACCCTCAGGTTTCTCCCCTCGTCCCGGGCACGACTCATCAAGCATGCGACTCGGCATACTCAGCGACATTCATGCGAACTACGAAGCGCTGAGCGCTGTCGTCGAGGCGTTTAAAAGCGAAGACATCGATCGCTATTATTGCCTGGGAGATACGGTCGGTTACGGCGGCTCTCCCAACGAGTGTGCGGACGTGGTCCGCAACTTGGTCGAGGCGACCATCCTCGGTAACCACGACGCCGCCGTCGCGGGCCGCATGGACTACTCGTATTATTACGAGGCCGCGCGCCACGCGCTGGACCTGCACGCGCAGCTGCTCTCCTCGGAGAACATGGCGTGGCTCAAGGAGCTGCCCTACCAGATCAAGCTGCCGGACCAGGCCGTGAACCTCTGCCACGGCTCGCCGGTTCGGCTCGAGGAGTTCGAATACATCTTCGCGCCCGAGCAAGCGCGCGAGTGCTTGCCGATCTTCGACGAGCTGGCGCCGCTCACGCTCATCGGCCATTCGCACCTGTGCAAGGTGTTCGCGCTCACGAAGAACTCGGTCGAAGAGCTGCCTCCCATCGACTTCGAGCTCCAGCCGGATCGCAAGTACATCGTCAGCGTTGGCTCCGTCGGCCAACCGCGCGACTACGACAATCGCGCCAGCTACACCCTCTACGACTCGACGAAGAAGCGCTTCGAGTTCAAGCGCGTCGAGTACGACATCGAGACCGCGGCCGACAAGGTTCTCCGCGCCAAGCTCGAGCGCAACTTCGCGCACCGTCTGTTCATCGGCGTCTGAGCGCTCCGCTCGGGCGGGGGGCTGCCCATCCGCCGCTCGCTTGCAGAAGCTTTCGTGGCGTCTTCGGGCCGAGGCGCGTCGCTGCCGGTGAGCTTCGGTCGCCGAGATTGGCCTGGCGACGCCCCAGCAGCTTCTGCGAGGGGAGCTGCGACTCGGCAGCCCCCTCTTACCCTACTGGGTGATGGTCCAGCTGGAGCTGCCGTCCGCGCCGTCCGAGATGGCGACGCCGAGGGCGAGCAGCTCGTCGCGGATCGCGTCCCCACGGGCAAAATCTTTGGCTTTGCGAGCCTCCGCGCGGTCTACCAGCTTTTGCTCGATGCTGGCCGCCGAGAGCTGCCGAAGCGCGAGGCGGCGCGCCTTGACGCGCGCGGCGTACTCGCTCGGTTCGACGCTCAGCAGACCCAGCTGCTGGGTGAGCGCGCGTAGCGCCTCCAGCACGGCCGCGCCGAAGGCGCCCGCCGCGCCCACGAAGCTCGCGTCCTTTTTGCGCTTTTGCGCGAGCATGCTCGTCTCGTTGCCAATGCGCATCATCTCCCCGAGCGCGGCGAGCGCGACGGGCGTGTTCAAATCGTCGTCCAGCGCGGCGTCCGCTTGCTTGGCGGCGGCTTCCAGCTCTGCCTTCAGCTTCTGCAGCTCCGGCGGCAACTTGGCCGGCGCGGCGAGGCTCGCGGCGCTCAGGCCCGTCAGTCGCTCCACGGTTGCGAACAGGTAGTCCACGCGGCGCTCGGCTTCGTCCACCCCGGGAAACACGACGCGGCCGCTCGGCAGCTGCTCCGTGTCGAACTGGATCGGGCCGCGATAGTGGGCGGCGAGCAAGAACCAGCGAAAGCCTTCGGCGTCGTTGCGCGCTAGCACGTCCCGAACGGTGACGAAGTTGCCGAGCGACTTGCTCATCTTCTCTTTGTCGACGTTCACGAAGCCGTTGTGCATCCAGCAGCGCACGTAGTCGCCCTGACCGGGCGCGGCGGCTTCGCTCTGCGCGATCTCGTTTTCGTGATGCGGAAAGATGAGGTCCATGCCGCCGCCGTGCACGTCGAAGCCGTGGCGCAGGAACTTCTCCGCCATGGCGGAGCACTCGATGTGCCAGCCGGGGCGGCCGCGGCCCCACGGGGAATCCCACGCCCAGTCCTCCGGACCCGCGCCCTTCCACAGCGCGAAATCTAGAGGGTCCCGCTTGTGCTCGTCGCGCTCCACGCGCGCCCCCGCTTGGAGGTCGTCGATCTTACGGCGCGACAGCTTGCCGTAGCCGGGGAAGCTACGCACCGAGAAGTACACGTCCTTCTTACCCTCGCCCATGTCGAGCACGTACGCGCTCTCGTTGGCGATGAGCTTTTGCACGAGCTCCACGATGTCCGGCACGCTCTCGCTCACGCGAGGCTCGTGGGTCGGCGGTAGACACCCGCACCTCGCCATCTCCTCCTGGTAAACCAGGGCCATGCGCTGCGAGAGCTCGAGGGGGCTCTCGCCGTTCTTCTTCGAGCGCTCCAGGATTTTGTCGTCAACGTCCGTAATGTTACGGACGAAGGTGACCTTCAAACCTTGATGACTGAGGCGCCGCACCAGCAAGTCCGGCGCGAGCGCCGCGCGCGCGTGCCCGGCGTGAGGGACGTCGTAGACGGTGGGCCCACAGCAGTAGACCGTTGCCTCGCCCGGCGTGCGCAAGGCAAGAGGCTCGGTGTTGCGAGTCAGCGTGTTGTAGATGCGGAGCCCCGAAGCCATGGAAGGCTGCAAGGGAGCCATCTCCACGGCCCTCCGTCAAGCCGAGTCAGCTCGAGCGATCTCGCCAGTTTTCGTAGCGGCTGCGCGACACCGACCCCGGCCTACGCGGCGGCGGGCGCCAGCCGGCCCACTCGAACGTCTCGCGCTGCGGCCGCTTCTTGAGCAGCGGGCGAATCAGTAGCAGGCCGCCCAAGAAGCCGCCGATGTGCGCGAAGAGCGCGACGCCTCCGACGTTCTCGATGCCGAGTGACGCCACCGCGGGCATCAAGTTACTGACCAAGAACCAATAGCCGATGACGAGCCACGCCGGCGCCGAGAAGAACAACCCCCAGAAGAGCCACAAAAGCGGGATGGTGTTGAGCATCGTGATGGGCGCGCGCGGATAGAGCACCACGTACGCGCCCAGCACACCGGAGATGGCGCCGGACGCGCCGACCATCGCAATGGGGCTGTTGAGGCCGCCGGTGAGCATCTGCGCGGCCGCGGCGATGGCGCCGCAGATCAAGTAGAAGGAGGCGTAGCGGCCGTGGCCGAGCGAGTCCTCCACGTTGTCGCCGAAGATGTACAAGAAGAGCAAGTTGCCGCCGAGGTGCTCGAGGCCGCCGTGCATGAACATGCTCGTCAGCACCGTGAAGGCTTCCCCCAGCGGATCTGCCACGAGGCGCGTTGCCACCAGCCCGTATCCGGCGATGATGGCAGTCGAGCCGTCTCGCTGGATCAGCAGCCACTCCCAGACGAACGCCGCGATGTTCGCCGCGATCAAGAGGTAGTTCACGAACGGCACGGTTCGCGTGGGGTTCTCGTCTCTGATCGGGATCATCCGGGCACGTCTTTATACCTTTCGTGCTACCTTCCGCCCACCTTATGCGCGCGGCTGGTTTTGGGCTTGCGATGGCGTTGTGGGCGACGGCCTGTGGAGGCCCGCGCTACAGCGGGTCGGTTTACGACGACGGGGCGCTTCATTTCCGCACGGGCCCCGTGCCGCCCACGTGGCGAGCCATCGAAGCAGACGGCACGCTGCTCGCTTTTCACGACGACCAGGCTCCTGCCACCGTGGCCGTGAACGGCCGCTGCGGGGTAGACGGCGACGACGTGCCGCTGCCTTCACTGACGCAGCACCTGTTCTTGCAGTTCACGGACCGTCGGCAAACTTCACAAGAAGAGGTGAGCTTGGATGGCCGCGCCGCGCTCCGCACCGAGCTCGTCGGCAAGTTGGACGGCGTGCCCAAACACTTCTTGGTCTACGTGCTCAAGAAGGACGGCTGCGTGTACGACTTCTGGCGCATCGCGGACCCGAACGCGGGGGACGCCGCGCCGTTCGAGTCGTTCGTCAAAGGGTTCGCTACGGAGGGCTAGAATGACGACGCGCGTTCAGAGCGACTCATTGCCGCCGCCCAGCCAGGGGGAGCGGCGCAGCCTGCTCCCGCCGCCCCCGCCCAAGTTCTGGGAGCGGCAGCTCGGAAAGCTCACCACCCTGGTGGAGGGCATCGGGGCCGTCACCAACATGCTCATCGGAGCGGTGCGCGCGGGGTTCCGTCGCCCCTTCGAGGGCAAAGCCATTTTGCAGCAGGTGGAGGCGCTCGGCGTCGCCTCCATGGGCATCGTCACGGTCACGAGCGTGTTCATCGGCATGGTGATGGCGGTGCAGTTCGCGTTCGGCCTGCGCAAATTCGGCGGCATGGAATACACCGGCCGCGTCGTCGCGCTGAGCTTCATGCGGGAGCTCGCGCCGTCGCTCACCGCCGTCATCGTCGGCGGGCGTATCGGCTCGGGCATGGCGGCGGAGGTCGGCTCCATGTCCGTCACCGAGCAAATCGACGCCATTCGCGCCCTGGGCGCAGATCCGCTGAAGAAGCTGGTCTGGCCGCGCTTGATCGCCTCCACGATGGTCATGCCCGTGCTGGCCGCGTTCGCGCTCGTACTCGGCTTCGGCGGCGCGATGCTCATCACGGACATCGAGTTCAACATCCCGGCGATGTTCTTCTTCAACAGCGCGCTCAGCGTCGTGACCATGGCGGATTTCGCGAGCGGCATGATGAAGACGCCGGTGTTCGGCGCGATCATCGCGCTCGTCGGCTGTCACTTCGGAATGACGACGCGCGGAGGCACCGCCGGCGTCGGCAACAGTACGACGCGTACGGTCGTGGTGGTATCGATCGCAATCTTGATTGCCGACTTCTTCTTGACCAAACTGGCAATCATCTGCTGGCCGACCAGCTGAGCCTCGTCGCCGAAAAGCTGCCGAGCGCGCCGCATTTGCCAAATTTTGCGCGTGTTTTAGGCCCTGGAGCAGCGCGCGCTGACACGTGCGCGCGCTTTTGCAAGCGTCCGCGCAATCAATTCGTCGCGCTCGTTCTTCCGGTGATTCTTTAATTCATTGGTCGCGAGCGCGTCGCCTTGACCGACCAAAGATCGGCTCGTAAGCTCCAGACGCTTGACGCTCAGTGAAGTAGCGGCGGCGTTTGGGATGATGGGATCTTGTTCCGAGGTCGAGTGATGGAAGAACAGACGGAGTCCCTGCGCGTTTTCACTATTTCCGAGGTAAACGCGCTGATTCCTGCGCTTTCGTCCTTGGTTCGCCAGCAGCTTCGCGATCAGAGCGAGATAGAGCACGGCCTCGCGGAGCTCATGCGTCTCACCGGGGAGCCCCCTCGTTCGCTCGAGCGCACCAGCGCGGACTCGGCAGAAGTCGTGAGGTTGAAGACCGACCTACGGAGTCGTATCGCCCGTTACGAAACCGGCTGGCAACGTGTGCAAACGTGGGGCGGGGTCATCAAGGACCCACAGACCGGTCTGGTGGATTTTTATGGCCGCGTAGACGGCAAGCTCGTTTGGCTTTGCTGGCGCTACGGCGAGGACACGCTCGGCTACTACCATGACCTCAAAGCCGGTTACTCGGGTCGCCGTCCGCTCAGCGCGGACGTGCGCCGCAACCTCGTGAATTGAGGAAACGGTGGCGGTAGATAGAGCTCGCGCCGAGCGCGCGGTGCGAGAGTTCCTTCTCTCCTTCGGCCAGGATCCGGAAGAGAATCCGGACCTGCTCGGTACACCGGCGCGGGTGGTCGAAGCGTACGAAGCCGACCTACTCAGCGGCTACGGGGTGGACGTGCCGGCGCTGCTCGGTGAAGGGCAAGCGGTGGCGCCCGCGCAGAGCAGCGGCTTCATTTCGCTCTCGGGCATTGCGCTGAGCACCATCTGCCCGCACCACCTGCTGCTCTCGAACGGGGTGGCGACGGTTGCCTACCGGCCCGGTACGAGGTTGTTCGGCTTGGGCACGTTGGCGGCGCTCGTCAACGCGTACGCGCGCCGTCTCAGCTTGCAGGAGTCGATCGGAGAAAGCGTCGTGCGAGCGTTGTGCGAGCACGGTGGTGCGCTCGGCGCTTACTGCGAGGTGCGGCTGGTGCACGGCTGCTTGGTGGCGCGCGGCTCCCGCCAAACCGGCACCGAGCTCGTGACCACCGCGCGCTGCGGGCAGGTGGACGCCGCGGAGCTCGCGCTCGCGCTCGGGCGCCGCGGCGAGGCCGCGCCATGAAGGTCGCGCTCGTCACCGGCGCCGGTCGCGGCGTGGGCCGCGCGGTCGCGGTCGCCCTAGCGCAGCGCGGTTTCCGCATGGCCCTCTTGGGCCGGCCTTCGCCGCAGCACGCGGAGGGCGCGGCGCTGGTAGCAGCGGCGGGGAAGCAAACGCCCTTCGAGGTCTTCGCGGACTTCATGGACGCGGAGGCGCTCGAGCGAGCGGCGGAGCAGGTCGTCGCAGAGCTCGGCGCGCCGAGCGTGGTGGTGCACAACGCGGGGCTCGTCGTTCGGGCGCCCATCGAACAGACGTCGGTGGACGCGTGGGACGAGCAGCTCGGCGTGAACCTGCGCGCGCCGTTCGTGCTCACGCGCGCGCTCTTGCCCGCCATGCGTGCCGCGGGGCGGGGGCGGTTCGTGTTCATCGGCAGCATCAGCGGCACGCTGGGGTCACCGGGCGCGGCCGCCTACGCCGCTTCCAAATGGGGCCTGACCGGCTTTTGCAAGAGCCTCGCCGAGGAGCTGAAGGACTCCGGGCTCATGGCGTGCGCGGTCCTGCCCGGCTCCATCGACACGGACATGCTGAAGGGCTCTCCGTTCCCGGCGCGCATGACCGCGGAGGACGTAGCCAAGACGGTGGAGTACCTCGCGGTGGACGCGCCGCCCGCGCACAACGGGGCGGTCGTGGAGATGTTCGGCGTTTAAAGCGGGATGTTCCCGTGCTTCTTGGGCGGGTTCTGGTCGCGCTTGTTCTCGAGGAGCGACAGGTACGCCGCGAGGCGCGGGCGCAAAGTCCGAGGCTCGATGACTTCGTCGATGAAGCCAAGGCTGGCCGCTTCGTACGGGCTCATGAAGCGGCTCCGGTAGTCGGTGATGAACTCCTGGCGGGTCCGCTCTGGATCCGGCGAGCCCTCGATGCGGGCGCGGTGCACGATGTTGACCGCGCCCTCCGCCCCCATCACTGCGACCTCTGCGGTCGGAAACGCGAGGTTCACGTCCGCGCGGATGTGCTTGCTGCTCATGACGTCGTAGGCGCCGCCATAAGCCTTGCGGGTGATGACGGTGAGCTTGGGCACGGTCGCCTCGCAGTACGCGTACAGCAGCTTCGCCCCGTGACGGATGATGCCGCCCAGCTCCTGCGCCACGCCGGGTAGGAAGCCGGGAACGTCCACGAAGGTGACGAGCGGGATGTTGAAGCAGTCGCAGAAGCGCACGAAGCGCGCACCTTTGACGCTCGCGTCGATGTCCAGCACGCCAGCCAAGACCGAAGGCTGGTTGGCTACGACGCCCACCGTGCGGCCCTCGATGCGCGCGAAGCCGGTGAGCAAATTCTCCGCGAACCGCGGGGCAAGCTCGAAGAAGTAGCCGTCGTCGACCACCAGCCGCAGCACGTCCCGCATGTCGTACGGCTTGTTGCTCTCGGTGGGGATCAAGGTGTCTAGAGCCGGCGCCTCGCGGGTCGCAGGATCTGCGCTCGGCAGGCGAGGCGGCTCTTGCCCGTTGTTGGAAGGCAAGAAGGAGAGCAGCTCCCGCGCCAGTGCCAGGCACTGCTCGTCGCTCGGGGCGGTGAGGTGGCAGACGCCGCTCTTCTCCGCGTGGGTGGAAGCGCCGCCGAGCGCCTCCTTGGTGACCTGCTCGTGGGTGACCGCCTTCACCACGTCCGGCCCGGTGATGAACATGTAGCTCGTGCCCTCCACCATGAGCACGAAGTCCGTGATCGCGGGCGAATACACCGCGCCGCCCGCGCATGGCCCCATGATGCAGCTGATTTGCGGCACGACGCCGCTCGCGAGGGTGTTGCGCAGGAAGATGTCCGCGTAGCCGCCCAGCGCGGCGACTCCTTCTTGGATTCGCGCGCCGCCCGAGTCGTTCAGGCCCAATACGGGGGCCCCGATCTTGAGCGCCAGGTCCATGAGCTTGACGATCTTGCTCGCGTGCGCGGCGCCGAGCGCCCCGCCGAAGACCGTGAAATCTTGAGCGAACACGCACACGGGGCGGCCGTCGACCCGCCCGTGACCCGTCACCACGCCGTCCCCTAGCGCGGCCTGCTCCGCCGAGAGCTCCCGCGAGTGATGCGTGACGAAGCGGTCCGTCTCGATGAAGGTTCCCGGATCCAGGAGCGCGTCGATGCGCTCGCGCGCGGTGAGCTTGCCGGCGCGGTGCTGCTTCTCCACACGCTCCGCGCCGCCACCTGCGAACGCGCGTTGATTCCGTGCCTCGAGCGCCTCGGAGAGCTCGCGGTGCCGATCCGACATGAGGCGAGACTAGACGTCGCGCGGCGCGGCCAGCACGACAAAATGGAGGGCCCGCCACACCCGCTTTTCTTTACCGTTGCTCCCTTCCGGGCCTGGCGGGGTTCAAGCTGCGCTGTCGGCGGACCCACGAGTCGTGCGAGACGACGGGCGGTTCATAGCAGGCGAAACCGCACCTGTAAATCAGTGCTCGAGCGGCTTTCGCCGCCGGCGGGCCGGGCGGGCGTTTGCCGCGGAAAGCGCGCGAATCAGTCCTCTTCCAGCCGCTTGCCCATGCTGACCGCGGCGTCTTCCTTGAAGCCGAGCGCCGCGTAGAAGGCCTGGACGGCGGTGTTCTCGCGCCGAATCTGCAGGTTGAGCTTAGGGCAGCCGAACCGCTTCAGCCGGCGCTCGACGTCCCGCATGAGGGCGGTGCCGATGCCTCGCCGCCGCTGCCCGATGTCTACCGCGAGGTAGTTCACCCAGCCGCGGTGCCCGTCGTAACCCGCCATCACGGTGCCGACGAGGACGCCCTCCAGCTCCGCGACGAGGAAGAGCTCGCGCTGCACCTGCAGCTTGCGTGCGATGTCCTTCTTGGGGTCGTTCCACGGACGGATGAGGCCCGCGAACGTCCACAGCTCGATGACTCGAGCCTCGTCCTCTTCCTTGAAGGCGCGCACCAGCACCGAAGGCATGACGTCAGTGTAGACCAGGCGCTTCTTGACCGGTGGCGGAGACGTACTCCGTGTAGCCACCGCCGTACAGCTTGGGACCGGCGGGCCCGAGCTCCAGCACCCGGTTGGAGAGAGAGCTCAAGAAGCGGCGATCGTGCGAGACGAACAGCAGGGTGCCCTCGAAGCTGCCGAGCGCCTTCACGAGCATCTCTTTGGTGTCCAGGTCCAAATGGTTCGTCGGTTCGTCCAGCACCAGGAAATTGGGCGGGTCGAACAGCATCCGCGCGAGCACCACGCGGGCCTTCTCCCCGCCGGAGAGGACGCGGGTTCGCTTGTCCACGTCGTCGCCCGAAAACCCGAACGCGCCGAGCAATGTCTTCAGCGACCCGAGCGTCGCTTTCGGAAAAGCGGCTTCCAGCGTCTCCAGCACGGTCTGGTCGGGGTTCAACACTTCCATCGCGTGCTGGGCGAAGTAGCCCATCTTCACGCTGCCGCCGACCGATACGTCCCCGCCGTCCGCCTTGGACTCACCGGCGATGAGCCGGAGCAGCGTGGACTTGCCGGCTCCGTTTACGCCCATGACGCACCAGCGCTCACGACGCCGAATCAAAAAATCGAAGCTCTCGTAGATGACGTGCTGGCCGTACGCCTTCTTCACACCGCTCAGCTTGGCGACGTCGTCCCCCGAGCGGGGCGGCTGCGGGAAGTCGAACTCGACGACCCGGCGACGCCGCGGCGGCTCCACCTTCTCGATCTTTTCGAGCTTCTTCACCCGCGACTGCACCTGAGCGGCGTGGCTGGCGCGCGCCTTGAATTTAGCGATGAAGGCCTCCTCTTTGGCCAGCATCGCTTGCTGGCGCTCGAACTGCGCCTGCTGCTGAGCGGCGAGGATCTGCCGCTGCTCGGCGTAAAACTCGAAGTTGCCGGAGAACGTCGTCAGCTCGCCGCCGTCGATCTCGAGGATCTTCGTGACGAGCCGGTTCATGAACTCGCGATCGTGGGAGGTCATCACGAGGGCGCCCGCGAAATCACGCAAGAACTTCTCGAGCCAGATGATCGACTCCAGATCCAAATGGTTCGTCGGCTCGTCCAGCAGCAGCAGGTCCGGCGCCATGAGCAAGATGCGCGCGAGCGCGACTCGCATCTTCCAGCCGCCCGAGAGCTTGCCGACGTCCCCCTCCACCACTTCTTGTCGGAAGCCGAGGCCGGCCAGCACCTCGCGCGCGCGCGCTTCCAGACCGTAGCCATCGAGCTCGTCGAAGCGCGCCTGCACCTCGCCGAAGCGCTCGACGATCTTCTCGAGCTCGTCCGCGAAGGCGGGGTCCGCCATCTTGTGCTCGAGCTCGTGCAGCTCGCGCCCGACATCCGACACCTCGCCGGCGCCGGCCATCGTCTCCGCGAGCACGGAGCGGCCGCTCATGTCGCCCACGTCCTGGCTGAAGTAGCCGACGCGAATGCCCCGATCGACGACCACCTGCCCGCCGTCCGGCTGCTCCTCACCCACGAGCAAACGAAACAGCGTGGTTTTCCCCGAGCCGTTCGGACCTACGAGGCCTACCTTCTCGCCGCGGTTCACGCTCGCGGAGGCTTCCATGAACAAAATTTGGCGGCCGTGGTTTTTACTGACCGAATCGAAGCGAATCACGGCGCGAAAGATGTCGGCTCGCGTCTCACTCCGCAAGCGGGTCTCGTGGCGACGCGCCGATCAGCAACGTTTTTCGCCTACTTTGCGGGCGCTCCGGACGGGGCATGCTGCACCGCCGGTGCGCGCTGGTGCCGATCGCGCGCGGAAACTTGCACGAAGCCTGATGGCCGCACCCGAGGTGCCAGGGTTTCCGTCGTCGCGTGATGGCGGTGCTTTCCCGGCCTGCTAGTAGTGGTTAGCGACACTAATGACTTTGGCGGCCGCACTAGACGAAGATCGTATGCCTCCGGACGGCTCTTTTACTGCGGATGAAGCTCGCGCTGGTGACCGCACGTCGTTGACCCCGTTCGAGCTGGCCTTCCTCGAGAGCTCTCCCACCTACGAGGAAGATGAAGAAGAGTCGTCTCTAGCAATCGAGGACGCTCCCGCCCCGGTGTGGGCTCCTTCGGCCGAGCGGCGCGCCGCCGCCTTGCGGCTCTTCTTCATCATCGGCGGCACCGCAGTGCTGGTGCTGGTGCTCGCGCTCCTGCGGCTCTCCTGGGCCGCCCTCGCCTCGTGAGCCCGGAGGGCGGCTAGCGCCGAACCTGAAGTGAATCACCCTCGAAGGTGATGCCGAGCGGCTCGATGACGACTCGCTGCGGTCCAGCGAGGACCTCGCCCGCGTGCAGCAGCTCGAAACCGGACTTTTTCCCGACCGCGATCGCGGCCGCGACCGCGGAAGAAGGCAGGTAAAGCGCGAAGCCGGCGCCCATGTTCAGGGTTCCGTAAGCTTCTTGAAGCGATAGCTGCGCGTGCTCTCGAAGAAACTCGAGCACCGGCGGCACCGGCGGTACCTTGCTCAGCACGTAGGTGAGCTCACGCGCGGCGCGCATGAGCTTTCGCCAGCCGTGACCGGTGATGTGCGCGGCGTAATGAAGCGGGACGCCCGCGACCTGCAAGTCTTCTACGAGCGGCGCGTACTGCGGCGTGGGGTCGAGGAGAGCCTCGCCATACGTTCGCCCGTCCGCAATCTTGGTTTGGTAGCCTTGCGGGAGCTCGGCCGCGATCTTGCGGGCCAGGCTCAAGCCGTTGGCGTGAATGCCGGAGGCGGGGGCGATGAGGATTTGGTCGCCGACCTCCAGCCGTTCGCCGTGCAAGGTGTTCGAGCTGGGGGTGATGATGCCGACGGCGGAGCCGCCCAGCACGACGCGCCCCGCCTCTATGAGCGAGGGCAAGACTTGAGTCTCGCCGCCGCCCCAAGAAACGCGACATTCTTCGCACGCGGCGGCCCAGCCTTGGGTGAGGTCGCGCGCGCGCTCCGAGTCCTGAAACCACGCGCCGTCACCCGCGCCCCAGTACGCGGTGAGAGCGGCTGGGCGGGCGCCGACGCTGCAAAGGTCGTTCAGGATCGTGGCGACCGTGTCCCGAGCGATGGCGTCGTAGTGGGTGCGGCCAGTGTAAGCGCGCACCGCGTCCGCCACGAGGTTCTTGGTGCCGAGCGCCTCCGTCACGAAAGCGATCGATACGTCGCCCATCTTGAGCACGTACGCGGACTCGCCGCGACTCGAGGCGATCTCCTCGAGGTCGAGGCGACCCAGGTGCTGCGCGGTCTTTGCCGCGAGCTCCTGAGCGAGGAGCTTGCTGGGATCTATCTTCGAGTAGTCGACGCCGGCTTCGGCGTACTTGCGGTCGCTCATGGGGGCGCGCGGACGCTAACACGGGCTCGGCGCTCACGCCGCTGGCAGCAGCCCGGCGTCCGGATTCGCGAAAATCCCAATATTTCTCGGCGAAACGGCGGGCTCGAACAGCTCCGCCACTCGAACTCCGAGCCCCTGTTCTTCCAGGTGCGCGGCCCGGTCCAGCGAGACCAGCACCTCCACCAAGCGGCTGAGCATGCTGCGCGGGAGCGACAGCCGGCGGATCAGCGCGTAGTCCTTCGCGGCGAGCGAGTCGTGATGCGCGAGCTCGTGGTCCGTCGGCGGGGGGAGAGCTCGCAGCGCGAGGGCGAGCGAAGCTACCCGCGCAAGCCCGGCGTTGGCCTGCCGACGATTGATCCCGCTCATCTCCGCGCCGGGCTCGAGCGGCACTCCGCGCGCGCGCAGCAACTGGCCGAGCGCGTAGCGGGTTTGGCGCGCACCGATCGTGACCTCGATGCTGGCCTCCACGCCGCGGGGCTGTGACGTGAGGTTGGCCAGGCCGAGGTGCTCACGGCGCAGCTCGATGCCGCCGGAGAGGGGAAGCCGCACGTCTTGAGGAATCTTCTGCAGGCAACACGACACGAGGGCCAAGCCGCACCGGGCGCTCGCGACCGCGCGCGATAGGTGATCGCCGAGCGCGCCGCATGCGTGCAAGCCAATCGCGAGATCGCCCCGCTCCAAGCGCAGCTCCGCGAGTGCGTCCACCGCGACGAACGAAGCGAGGGCGGCGGTGCTGCGCCGCTTCGCGGAGGCGACCCGCTCCGCGCTTTGCTCGAGCCCGAGCGCCTCGCGTTGGAACAAATCCGCCGAGAGCCGGGTGAAGTGGCCGCTCCCGGCGCCCACGTCCACCACGCGCTCGGCGGCGTCCGCCATGCGCCTCACCGCCGCGAGCAGCCCGGAGAGCTGCGCGCGCTTGCGCAGCCGCACGTTACGAAGCGCTTCGGTGCCCAGCGGAGTGGACCCACTCACCCTGGGTAGTGAAGTGACGCTCAGCACGTCCTGAGCCAGCGCTTTCAACGAGTCGGGCGCGCGCTCGGGCATCGCCCGCAAAAGCCCGTGCGCTTCCGCGTCCACCAGCTCCGACTCGCTCAGGCCCACGAGAAAGGTTGCCCAGCCACGCGACTCGCACCACCGCGGGACATGCGGCTCGTCCACCCGCTGTTCCAGGATGTCGCGCAGCGGGAGGGTGACGTCGCGCACGCGACGGAGGTGGTCCGCTACCGACATCTCAAGAATAAAAAGCCATCGGCGTCGGCAGGAACAGGAGCACGAACAGCACCAAGCAAACGACGGCCACGACCTGCCGCCCGAAGCCGAGCGGCTCGGGCTCGAACGGCGGATGCTCCTCGCCGGAAACGCGCGCCATGAGGCCGGTGATGCCGTACCAAAGGAGCCAATTGACCGAGGTGAAGGCGGCGTCCGACACCGACTGACTGGAGCGATGTAAAACTGCGGGCACCAGGTACACGATCACGTTGTACGCGAACACCACGAGGAGGCCGCGCCGCAACCACCGCGCAAAATGGTGCTGCTTCTCGCCGAAGAGCGCGAACGCGATGTGCCCGCCGTCCAGCTGGCCCCAGGGCAGCAGGTTCAGCATCGTCAGCATGAAGCCGCCCCAGCCGGCGAGCGCCATGGGGTGAAGCTGCACGTCTTGCTCCGGCGCGAGCGGACCGAACACCGCGCGCTTCATCAGCCAGTACAAGATGCTCTGGCCTTCTTGCATGAAGCCGGAGGTGGAGCGGGGGGTGACCTCGGACAGCGTGAGCCCGAAGTACAAGACCGGGATCGCCACGACCATACCGGCGAGCGGCCCCGCAGCGCCGATGTCCAGCAGCGCTTTGCGCGAGCGGATGCGGTCACTCATCGTGATGACGGCCCCGAGCGTGCCGAAGAGCCCCAAGAAGGGCAGCGGCAAAAAATACGGCGGCGAAGCCGGCACGTGATGCAGGCGCGCCGCGACGTAGTGACCGAGCTCGTGGACGAGCAAGATGGCGAGGAGTGACACCGCTTGGTAGGCGCCGTAGCCGAGCAGCGAGTGGCCAGGGGCGGCGCCCTGCAGGTTCATGGCCGTGACCTGCATGCTCGCGAGGGTGAGCCCGAACAACAAGAAGTGCAGCCAAATCCGAGACCTTCTCGGCTCCTGAGGAGCTACTGATTCCCGAGGCGGCTCGGGCTGGTGGTAGTGAGGCGGCGCCCCGAGCGGCGCGGGAAAGCCAACCGAACGATCATTGGCCATGCGACAGAGTCTCCCTCAAGCGCAGCGCCAGGCGGTCCAGCTGCGGCGCGAGATCGGCATCCAGCACGCCCACGTCGGTCTCGATGCGTAGGCTGCCGCGAGCCCTCGCGGCGTCCTCCGAGATCCGCACGGTCTCCACCGCGACCCCGAGTGATGGCAGGGCTTGAGACAGAAGCTTCGCGTCCGCGGGGTGAGCGACGAGGGTCAAGCGGCGCGCGCCGCGCGCCTCCGAAAGGGCCTGGCGAGCGAGCGAAATGACCTGCTCCGGCGCGACCGCGAGAGAGGCGCCCAGCAAGCGCTCGGCGAGGAGCCGAGCCAGGGCCACCGTTCGCTCCAGAGCGCGCTCGTCCGACTTGGCCTCATGGGTCGCGAGCGCCAAGGCATGCGCGGAGAGCTTCGCCGCCGCTTCTGCCCGCGCCTCCGCCTCCGCCACGAGCCGCAAATCGGCTGCTTGGCGCTGCGCGGCCGCGAGGAGCTCTGCCGCGCGTGCTTGCGCGTCTTTCAAGAGCCGCGCGGCCTCCGCGCTCGCGTCCAGCAAAGACTTGGGCGCGACGCGGCCGAACGGGAGCCCGCGCGGGGTGAGCTCCGGGTGCGCTAGCGGGGCAGCGCCCTGCGCTTCCTCGCGGGTGAGCACGCGGCCTCGCGACATCATCGCCAAAGGCTCCGCTCGTCCAGCGCCGTGGCGAGGCGCCCCAGCTCCACCGCGAGCACCTGGGCTCGTTCGCTGCGCTCCTCGTGGCAGAGGCCTCGCAGAGTGTCCGCGCTGGCCGGCTTGAGCCCGACCGCGGCGAGCGGCTCCGCCAGAGCCTCCCCACGCGCACCGAAGAAATAGCGAAGAGCCAGGAATGCGCGCTGAAAGTCAGAGGAACGTGCGGGGTTTGTCACCGAGCTTTGCATGGCCGCGCTCACGCCAGCTTCGAGCCTAGCGCGAAACGCTAGCCGCGGCAGTGGCTACGGGGCTGGAATTGCCCTGGGCGGTCAGGAATTTTGATAGCTTCCGCCTCCGTGAAGCTCGCTGCGATCGATATCGGCACCAACTCGATTCACCTCGTGGTCGTCGAGTTCGACGGGCGCACCTTCCACGTCATCGACCGTGAAAAGAGCATGGTCCGGCTGGGCTTGGGCATGTTCGGCGAAATGCGCCTGACCGAGCGCGCTTTTCAGGAGGGAGTCGAGGTGCTCGGCCGCTACACGAAGCTCGCGGAGAGCCGCGGCGTCGAGGAGATCCTGGCTGTCGCCACCAGCGCCACCCGAGAGGCCGAGAACGGCACCGAGTTCTTGAACGCCATCTTCCAAGCCACCGGAGTGATGCCCAAAGTCATCTCCGGCTCGGAGGAAGCGCGGCTCATCTTCCTGGCCGTCAAGCACTCCATCGACCTCGGGGGCGAGCGCGGCCTCGTGATCGACATCGGCGGCGGGAGCGTGGAGGTCGCGGTCGGCACCAGCAACGAGGTTCTGCTCGCTCAGAGCATGCGGCTCGGCGTGCAGCGGCTGCTCCACCGTCAAGGCGGTGCACAGCCTCTGGCGTCGCGCGAGCTCTACGAGCTGTCCGGCTACGTGCAGGGCGCCGCGGCCGAGGTGATGTCGGAGGCCAAGCGCTTCGGGGCGACCCGCTTCATCGGCACGTCCGGGACGATTCGAACGCTGGGTGAAGGCGCGCACCTGATGTCCGGCGGCGCGCCGTTCCGCTCCCTCAACGCTCAGAGCGTGAAGCGCAAGGATCTGCGAGAGCTCGTCAAGCGCCTGTGCGAGGCGGACGCGGCGAAGCGCGCCAAGATGCCCGGCATCGGCGACGCCCGCGCGGATACGATTCACCTCGGCGGGGTGCTCCTGTGCGAGCTACTGGAGATGGCGCGCGCGGAAGAGCTCACGCTGTGCGACACCTCGCTGCGCGAAGGCGTGATTTGGGACTACCTGGAGCACCGCGGCATCGAAGCCATCCCCCACCGAGTCATCTCGGATCCGCGGCGCCGGAGCGTGTTCGAGCTGATGCGCAAGTACGAGCGCGACGACCCTCGCGAGCTGCACATCGCGGACCTGTGTTTGTCCTTGTTCGACCAGACCGAGAGCATTCACGGCCTGGGGGCCGCGGATCGTGAGCTGCTGGAATACGCCGCGCTCTTGCACGGCATCGGCCGCCACATCGACTTCGAGGACCGCGAGCGTCACTCGCGCTACATCATCCGCAACTCCAGCTTGCGCGGCTTCACGGACGACGAGATCGAGCTGCTCGGCCTCATTGCGCTCTATCATCGCGGCAACAAGCCGAAGCGCCGCGACGACAAGCTGGACAAGCTCGCCGAGCACGAGCAGCACGCGGTGATGGTGCTGTCCTCTATCGTGCGCCTCGCGGTCGCGCTGGACCGCGGGCATAGCCAGCTCGTGCGACGCTTGCACGTGGAAACGCGGAAAAAGGACGTGCGCATCTCGATCGACGGCCCGGGGGATTTACTGCTCGAGCTGTGGGCGGGCCGCGACAAGCTCGAGCCCCTCGCCAAGGCGCTCGACCGCGATATCTTGCTGGAGCGCGTGGCGCTCGCGCCTTCCGCCGCGCTCGAGCACCACAATGCGGACAGCTTCGTGCCTCCGGCGGCCGACCCGGCGCCGGCTTCGGTCGCGCCCGCGGTCGTTCACCGCGCTTGACGCGCCTTAGCAGCGCTCCACGATGAGCGCGACCGCTTCGCCGCCACCGATGCACAGGGTGGCAAGGCCGCGCTGCACCTGGCGATCGTGCATGGCGCCGAGCAGCGTGACGAGGATGCGCGCGCCCGAGGCGCCGATGGGGTGACCGAGCGCGACCGCCCCGCCGCGGACGTTCACCTTGGTGGGGTCGATGCCGGCCAGCTTGGTGCAGGCCATCGTGACGCAGGAAAAAGCCTCGTTGATCTCCCATAGATCAATGTCGTTTGCGGTGAGGCCGACCTTCTTGAGAGCTACGTCTACCGCTAGCGCGGGGGCAGTAGTGAACCACTCTGGCGCCTGCGCGGCGGAGCCGTAGCCGACGATGCGCGCCAGCGGCGTGAGCCCCTGCTGCTTCACGGCGGCCTCCGAGGCGAGCACGAGCGCGGCGGCGCCGTCGTTGATGCTGGAGGCGTTGGCGGCCGTGATCGTTCCGTCCTTCGTGAACGCAGGGCGCAGCTTGCCGAATTTGCTGGGGTCACCGCGGCCCGGCTCTTCGTCCTCCGTGACTTGAATCGGGTCGCCCTTCTTTTGCGCGACTGCGACCGGCGCGATCTCCTTCGTGAAGGCGCCGCCTTTTTGCGCCGCGAGCGCCAGCTCGTAGCTGCGCTTGGCGAACTCGTCCTGCGCTTCACGGCTCAGCTCGTATTTTTGCGCGCACGCCTCGCCGGCCTGACCCATGTGAAAGTCGTTGTAAGGGTCCCACAAACCGTCGAAAATCATGCCGTCGATCAGCTTGCCGTCCCCCATGCGGTAGCCGGTGCGCGCCTCGCGCAGGTAGTACGGCACGTTGCTCATCGATTCCATGCCGCCCGCGACCGCGAGCTGCGCGTCTCCGAGAGCGAGAGCTCGCGCGGCGAACACCACTGCTTGCAGGCCCGAGCCGCACACTTTGCTCACGGTGGTGGTGGGCACGGAGTGAGGGATGCCGGCGAAGATGGACGCCTGGCGCGCAGGCGCTTGCCCGATGCCGGCGGAGAGCACGTTGCCCATGAACACCTCGTCCACCTGCCCTGGCGCGAGGTTGGCGCGCTCGAGCGCGCTCTTGATGGCGACGGCGCCGAGGCGCGGGGCCGGCACGCTCGCCAGCGCGCCTTGAAACGACCCAATGGGGGTGCGAGCAGCAGAAACCACGTAAACGGAAGCGGCCATGGCTCGAGCGTAGCGCAAGCCGCACGGGGCGCAGAAGAGTCGGCTAAAGTCCTACTTCATGCGATCGCTTCCGCTGATGCTCGGCTTGCTTTCCCTGGCGCTCGGGCTCGAGGTCGGCTGCGGCGCCGCCTCCAAAGATCCGGTCGCTACTGCAGGGTCCGGCCAGTCGAGCGCAGGCGCCGGGGACCTGGGAGGCAGCTCCGCGGCCGGCTCGAGCTTCGGCGCGTCCGCCGGTGAGCCTACCGCCGGGGGAGACCCGAGCCGCGCGGGCGCTTCCGTGGGAGGGAGCGGCGCAACTGGGGGCGCGTCCAGCGGGGAGGGTGGCAAAGCCGGGCTCGTGGATTGCGACGCTCGCAAGATCACGTGCAAGCGCGCGGCGCCCGCGTGCGACACGTTCAACGTGCCGAGCGTGGAAGGCTCCTGCTATGGCGATTGCGTGAAGATCGATCGCTGCGCGTGCAGCGACGCCGACCAGTGCCCGGACAGCAACCAGTACACGTGCTGGTCGAAGACCCACTGCGGTCCGTACGTCCACTAACCGGCGCCCGATTCAGCTTGCGTCGTGCGTCGCGCGCGGCAGACACTCCTGCCAACGATGCCCGCTGATCCGCAACTTTTGACCGGAGTTCCGCTGTTTGCGCTGCTGGACGAGCAAGAGCGCGCCACCTTGGCGGAGCGCATGGACACCGTCACTTTCACGGCTGGGACGACGCTGTTCCACCGCGGTGACCCGGGTGATTCGCTCTACGTCGTGCGCTCGGGCGAGGTCGAAATCTTCTTCAAGAACGACACCGGCGACCGCATCTTGCTGGAGACCGCGAGGGCTGGTGACTTCTTCGGTGAAGTCTCCTTGCTGGACGGCGGGCCCCGCACCGCCTCCGCCCACGTCACTCAAGACGTGGAAGCAGTAGAGGTGGATCGCGAGGACTTGGCGGAGCTGATGAAGATTCGTCCCGGCGCGGCGATGGAGCTCCTGACCGCGACTGGCCGCCGCCTGCGGGAGACGAACGAAAAGCTCCGGCGCACCGCCTCACGCAACGTGAACGTGGAGACGGAGGACAAGCGCAGCACGGTGATGAAGGTCGCGGATTGGATCTCCGAGTTCAGCGGCAGCTTGGACTTCTTGTTCATCCACATTGGCCTCTTTTTCGTGTGGATCATCTTCAACGTCGCCCCCCTCAATCGGCTGTCGTTCGCTAACTTCGACCCGTTTCCCTTCGGCTTGCTCACGATGTGCGTCTCGCTCGAGGCGATCATCCTCTCCGTGTTCGTGCTGCTCAGTCAAAATCGCCAGGTCGCTCGCGACCGCGTTCGTAACGACATCGAGTACGACGTGAACCTCAAGGCCGAGCTCGAGATCGCGCACTTGCACGAAAAGTTCGACCACCTGCACGCAGAGCTCTTGCAGCGCCTGACCACGATCGAGCGGCACTCCAAGCGCCCGCCCGGGGCGTGACGTTATTCAGGCGTCGAAGCCGGCCGCGCGTAGGTTCTTCGCCATGCGCTCTTTCGGCTCTTGCACGTCCGGCACGAACGCGTCGCCCGTGATCTGCTCGACGGCCTCGATGTAGCGGCGCATCGCCTCGATCTTCACTTCATCCGGAATGTTCGGGATCGGTCCGTCACCGCGGAACCCTTGTGCGGCGAGGAAGCGCCGCACGTACTCTTTATCGAAGCTCTCCGGGTCTTGCCCGGCCTGAAAGCGCTCCGCGTACGTGCGCTCGTACCAGAAGCGCGACGAATCAGGAGTGTGGATCTCGTCGATGAGGATGATGTCGCCCTCCGGCGTCTTACCGAACTCGTACTTCGTATCCACCAGAATGAGCCCACGCTCTGCGCACACGCGCTGCCCCTCCGCGAACAGCGCCATCGCGATCTCCGCCGCGCGGTCGAAGTCCGCGGCCGGCATGCCGGAGATCTTCAAAATCTCCTCGCGCGATGCGGACACGTCGTGGTCGCCCTTGGCGGCCTTGGTGCTCGGCGTCAGAATTGGCTGCGCCAGCTTCTGGTGCTTCTTCAGTCCGTCCGGCAAGCGGTGCCCGCAAAACTCGCGCGCGCCCTGCTCGTAATGCACCCAAATGCTGGTGGAAGTCGTGCCCGTCAGGTACGCGCGCACCACCATCTCCACCGGTACCAGCTGGCACTCGCGCGCCACGAGCACGTTCGGGTCCGGCACGCTCAGCACGTGGTTCGGCGCGATGTGCTTCGTCTTTTCGAACCACCAAGCCGCCGCGAAGCCGAGCACCTGCCCCTTGAGCGGCAACGTACCGAGCACGCGGTCGAACGCGCTGATGCGATCCGTCGCGATGATGACGCGCTTACCGTCTGCGGTCGTGTAGTTGTCGCGCACCTTGCCCTCGTACTTCCGGCCGAGCTTCGGAAAATCAGTCCCGGTCA
Source organism: Myxococcales bacterium (assembly GCA_004193285.1). Taxonomy (GTDB): domain Bacteria; phylum Myxococcota_A; class Polyangia; order Polyangiales; family Polyangiaceae; genus PMG-095. The sequence continues at coordinate 63,990 of SECP01000046.1, forward strand.
GCGGATGCGCGAGCGCCTTCTGGAGAGCTTCGGTGTGCGAATCGGTCACCGCGCCGCTATATCACGGCGGCTCCACGGTGGTAGGGCGGTCGCGCCGGCGGCGCGCCTGCCGGAAATCCTCAGGCTGCGCGCGTCTGTTCGGGGAGGCCTAGGCACGGGCGCCCCAGCGGGTGCGCCCACCAGGTCCGTACGAATGCGAGCCAGCTGCGGGCGCGAAGCGCTCGAAAGACTTGATGTTACGCCGCCGCTATAGCTCGGCTCGTTGCTTTCGAGCTAAGTCGTGGCGTCGTTCGGCGCTGAGGGGGCACGGTCGCCGCGTTCACTTCCCGAGCTCAGCTGACTTCACCCAGAACGCGGCGTCGCCGAAGGGGAGCACGTGCAGGCTCTTGGGCAAGACTTTGGTCCAGCCGCCGAGCACGTCCATGACGTAGACCTCCGTATCGGCTTCCACGACGCCGATGGGAGCGTCCGCATCCCGGGCCGTGATGCGCAGCGGCAGGTCGCGGCTGGTCCTGACCACGCGCGGTAGCTCGGAAAGCTGCAGCTGGGGCGCCGAGCTGAGCGAGTAGCTTCCGCTCGGAACGGCCGACGTCTCGCCGCGCGGAAGCGGCTGGAGGTCACTCGCTTTGGCCCACGCGTCGACCACGACCTCCCCTTCGTAGCGCACGTGCACGAAGCCTCCGCGCTGCTCCGTACTGAAAAAGCGCGCGCTGTCTGCCGCCGGCGAGCGCTGCAACGTGAAAATCGCATCGCTCACCGGGGGCACGGAGTCGTAGAGGTCTAGCCGCGCTTCCTTGAAGAGGAAGAAGCGAGCGGACGCAGGAGTCTTCGTGACAACAGGGGACGCCGGGTTGAAGCCGAGGGCGGCGCACTCGGTGGTCGTGGTCACCCGCTGCTCGAACGGCGCGCCGAGGCGAGCCTCCACCCGCACCTTACCGGCGCTGCTCCCAGTGGCGACCACGCGCGTCCCGCTCGCGATCCACACGTGGCCGCTCACGACCGGGAGCTGCTGCGCGGCATACAGACGCAGCTCACTCGCTTTGACGAAGCCCGAAATGCGAAACGAGCCGCGCCCGGTTCCGGTCTCGATGCGGGCCAGCTCCGAGCCGTCGCTCGGCGGGGCAGTGAAGGTGACGGCCGACTCGCCTCCGCTGAAGCGCGCGAGCTTGCGACCGCTCGCGTCCACCAGCACCGTGTCCTTGTCGAAGACCACGCGGCCACGCTGCGCGCAGCTCGCGGCGGCTGCCGGCGGCTTGGCCGAGGTCGTCCCCACGAGGCCGAACAGGAGAGCGCCGCCAAGCACTGCCGACGCGACAATCGGAAGGGCTCGTCTCATGGCAAGCAGCATAGCGCCGCCAATTGCGGGTGTCCGCTTGCGGTGCACGCCCCCCGAGGCACACTCCCGACCCCCCATGCAGCACCTGGCCTTCGGTACGCCGCGCAAGCTTCCCAAAGCCAGCAGCCTTCAAGGCCGAGTCGTGGTGCTGGACATCGCGTTCGCGGGAGCCGGCACTGGCGGCGGATTCAAGAAAATCACGCTGCCGCTCATCGACGGCTTGGGGGACCGCCTCGGTATGTGGGTCGACCATCACGACAGCGAAGATCACGTACTGTACAAAAATGACTCACGCTTCGTGCTCGCCACGAAAGCGGAGCACGGCGCCTGCCCGGAGATGATCACGCCGGAGCTGGTGGCCCGCGCGGGGCGCATCGACACGATCGTGTGCCACACGGATTTCGACGGCCTCGCGAGCGCCGCGAAATGGGTTCGCAGCGGCGTGGAGCCTTACCCCGGCTGCGATGACGACGCGCGCGCCATCGACACTCGAATCGGCACGCCTAGCCCGGTGGCAGAGCGCATCGATCGCGCGCTGCGGGCTCGCTACCGCGATCAAGGCTTGTTCGGGGTCATCGTGCGGCACTTGTCGACGGGCCTCGCGGACGCCGCGCTGTGGTCGCCCATCGACGAAGCCGCTGCCGAGCTCATCCCCGTCGAGCGCGAGACCCGCCGCGCGGCGCAGGCTTACAAGCGGCTGGAGCCAGGGGTCGCGCTGGTGGACGTGAGCGAGGGCTACGACCGCGTCGACAAAACCTTGCTGCTGCTCCTGGGGCAGGAGCGCGAAGCGGTCAGCGTCGTCGTGGACAAAGAGAACGTCAGCATCGCCGCGCGCTTCGACAGCGGGAAAAACTTCGTCGAGCTGTTGGGTCTCGGCTCCGGCATGCCCACTCGCGTCTCGGTCCCGCGCCCGCAGCTGCCGCGCGTGCTCAAGGCTCTCGGCGTCAGCCCCGGCGACATTTGAGTCGAGCGGCACTACTGCGCCGTGTACTCGAGCACCGCGGTCGGAAAGCCGCGCTCCCGCGCGTGGCTCAAGGCTGCTTCCAGCTTTGCTGGGGCCAGCGTTCGCTCACGGCTCAAGATCCACAAGTAGTCACGTGAAGGATGGCCGATGACGGCGTACTCGTAGTCCTCGCCCACCTCGAGGATCCAGTAGTCGCCGTAGGCGAAGCCGAAGTCCAGCGAGAGCTTGGCGGGCTCTGCGGAGTCGCTCGCCACCGCGCGGGCGGCAACGCGCTTGAGAGCACCGCCCGGCCCTTCGTGGCATTCGTTCACCACGAGCAGCTCATGGTCCGAGACGAGCCGGTACTCGGCCGTCGTTCCCACGCAACCCGCCTGGCTCGGGCGGGGTAGCTTCGCGATTTCGAACCACTTGCCCTGCAATCGGGGGAGCTCGACCTGCGCGACCTCCAGCGGCTCGTTCTGGCAACCGGCGGTGAGCAGACCGACCAACGAAAGCCTCAATAGCCAGTGCATTTTCGCCTTTCCGTAGGCGCGCACCGCTGGTCGGTCAACGTCGGCCGCGGCTCGTTTCGGTAACGTTTTGGGGGCGACGTGCACCCCGAAAACTGGCTCGAAGGCCCGCGGCGCTTGACCATGCTGCGCTAGCTGGACTGAGATGCCGAGCTTACGGAGCTTCCTAGATGCCCAATACTTCCAAGATCGTAGTGCTGATTGCCGATGACGAGCCGAGCACGGTGGCAATGCTTTCCAGCCACCTCCGCTCCAGCGGCTACGCCGTCTTGGAGGCTTCCGACGGCGATCAGGCCTGGGAGCTCGCCCACGAGCACCTGCCCCACCTCGTGATCTTGGACGTGATGATGCCCGGCATGAGCGGCTGGGAAGTTTGCCGAAAGATCCGCGAAGCGGTGTCGCTCGCGCACACCGGTGTGATCATGCTCACCGGCATCGGTGAGTCGTTGAACGAGATGACCTCGCCGCTGTACGGCGCCGACGCGTTCGTCGACAAGCCCTTCGAGTTCACGAAGCTCGACGAGAAGATCAAGGAGACGCTGCAGCGGCGCAAGCAAGGCGCGCTCGGTCGTCCCGACGCCGGCGGTGACGACGCGAGCATGGCGATAGAGGAAGACGACCTGCCGACGATCGCTCCCGCGTCCAAGAAGGCGTCCGCGTCGAAGCCGAAGCCTCTCGCCAAGACCAAGCCCGCCGCGGAGACGAAAGCGGCGAAGGCGAAGAAGGTCCCCGCGAAGCCGGTCAAGAAGGTCGCCCCCGCGCCGCCTCCCGCGAAACCGACGGCCAAGAAAGCCCCGGCTTCGGCCGCGAAGAAGCCCGCCCCCGCGCCGCCCTCCAAGAAGAGCGCGCCCGCTCCTGCTCCGAAGAAGGCCGCTCCGCCGGCCGCGAAGAAGCCCGTCAAAGCGGCGCCCGCGCCGGCCGCGAAGAAGCCCGTCATCGCGGCACCCGCTGCAAAGAAAGCGGTGAAGTCCCCGCCCGCCGCCGCGAAGAAGAGCCCGAAGTCCCCCCCTCCGAAGAAGGGGCCCGCACCCGCCGCCAAGAAATCGACGAAGGCGCCGGCCAAGAAGGGACCGCCGGCCAAGGCCCCCGCCGGGAAGAAAGCGGCCCCGGCTCCGCTCAAGAAGGCGCCGAAAGCAGCCGCTAAGAAGGCGCCCGCTAAGAAGGCGCCCGCTAAGAAGGCGCCCGCTAAGAAGGCGCCCGCTAAGCGGAAGTGATCGCTCGCTTCACCACTCTCCCGGCAGTCGCTCGCTGACGTCCCGCCAGAAAGCGCGAACGTCGTCGAGCGACTCGGTGCGCTTTGCGCCGGGCAACGCGCTCAAGATGAGCTTGCCGTAGCCGCGCCGATGCACCCGCTCGTCCAGCAACGCCACGATGCCGACGTCGCGCTGGGTGCGGATGAGCCGCCCGAAGCCTTGCTTCAGCGCGATCGCCGCGGCGGGCACCGCGAGCTTCATGAAGGGGCTCTCGCCGGCCGCTTCGAGCTCGCGGCCGCGAGCGACCATGACCGGATCCGTGGGCACGGAGAACGGGATCTTCTCCAGCACTACCAGCCGCAGCGCGTGCCCCGGTACATCCACCCCCTCCCAAAAGCTCTGGGTCGCGATCAGCACGGCGTGCCCATCCGCGCGGAAGGCCTGGAGCAACGCCGCTTTGGGACGCGAGCCTTGCACCAGCAGGCGCTTGCCGGGCAGCTTGGCCGGCAGCGAGCGAGAGAGGTGCTGCAGCATGCGGTGCGAGGTCGTGAGCACGAACGCGCCGCCGCCGGTGATCTCGCACAGCTCGGCCACCCGCAGCGCGGCGCGCTCCCCGAAGCTCGGGTGGTTCGGCGCGGGTAGGTCGCGCGGGGTGTAGAGCAGCGCGTTTTGCTCGAAGTCGAACGGGGAGGGGACGACCAGCTCCGTGACGTCCACCCGCGAGTCCGCCACCCCATAGCGCGCGCGGAAGTAGCTGAACGCGGACGACGGCGAGCGCGAACGCTCGGGCTCGCCTTCGCCGTCCTCCTGCGGCTCGCTCGAGCGCGAGCCGGCTGTCGAAAGCGTGGCGCTGGTCAGCACCACGGCCGGCACCGTCTCGAAGATCCGCTCCCGAAACAGCGTGGACAGATCGACCGGCGAGGACGCCAAGGTTACGTTCTGTCCGGCCCGCTCCAAGTACGTTACCCGCCCCGCGCCGCCCTCCACCACTTGCGAGAGCGCCGAGCGCGCGTCCTCGCTTCGGCGCGCGGCGAGCTCGAGCGCCTCCGGCAAGCTCGAGGCGGGGCGCGGTCCGCGCAGTGAAGGTGCCGAGAGCCGGCCCCGTGCGGACTCGGTCGCGGCGGCCAGTCCCTCCAGCGCGGAGTCCAGCGCGTGCCAAGCGGACGCCACGCCGCCGGTGAAGATGTCACGCTCCAAGGTGATGCGGTGGTCTTTGCCCGCGGCCTCGCCCAGGGAGTGGAAGAACACGTCCGCCGATACCTCCACTGCGCTCACGCTGCGCAGCCCCGCGTCACCGCCGAACAGTGGGTCCAGCGCGCCCGCGGCGCGGAGGGCGCGCTCCGCGTCCGCCAGCATCCGGTCCAGCCGTCGGCGCGAGATGCGCATGCCGAAGAACTCCGTCGCGATATCCTCGAGCTGATGCGCCTCGTCGAACACCACCGCGTCGTAGTCGGGTAGCACGCGGCCGGGGTGCGGCCCGCGCAGCGCGAGATCCGCGAAAAAGAGGTGGTGATTCACGACGACTAGCCGCGCTCGCTCCGCCTCGCGCCTCATCTGCGTGACGAAGCACTCGTCGAAGAACTGGCACGGCGCTCCGATGCGCGTGTCGCTGGAGGACGCCACCTCCGGCCGCACGGGGTCGTCCTCCGCCATCCCGGCGAGCTCCGCGAAATCCCCGGTCTCGGACTCCTCTACGAAGCTGCTCAGCGCGTCCAGCGTGCGCGCGTACTTCGGGCGCATCGCCTCCGGGCTTTGGCGGAACTCGGCGAGGCGGCGTTTGCAGACGTAGTTGGAGAGGCCCTTCATCAGCGCGACCGGGAAAGAGAGGCCCAGCGCCCGCTCGATCAGCGGCAAATCGCGCTGAAAGATCTGCTCTTGGAGGGCGCGCGTCGCGGTAGACACGACCACCTTCTTCCCCGAGAGCAGCGCTGGCACGAGGTACGCCAGCGTCTTGCCGGTGCCCGTGCCCGCCTCACAAAACAAGATCCGTTCTTCGCGGAGTACGCGCTCGACCGCGCGCGCCATCTCGAGCTGCCCGCTGCGCGACTCGTACGCGCTCAGCGCCCTCGAGAGGGGGCCGCCGGGGCCGAGGATCTCTTCCGTCGTCGCCAAGCGCGCACTGTAGCGCGTGCACCTCAGACGTTCTCGGGCGGAACGGATCCTTCTACGTCCAAAAAGCGGAGGCCGACAATCTGCCCGTCCGCCTCGTCTTGAACCCAGACCACCGCGACCTTGCGGCCGGCGGGCTCCCCATCGCCCACCAGCAGCTCGTACTCTGCTCCGGACTGCAGCGGCTCTTCTACGATCGCGCGCATACCGCCGCGGCTCACGTTCAGCGTCCACCCGTGCGTCTCGAAGCCCGGCCCGCGCAGTGTAACCCTGTCGGTTGCCTCGCGACGTGCTCCGCCACTGCCGCGCCGTTGCGCGTGCACCTCGTTCGGAGGCGGAGGACTTCGGCGGGTCACAACCTCCAACGTACCATGGCCGGCGCGCAGGCCCACCGTCTGGCAGAGCGGCGGGGCACTCTGCGGCGATCTTGCAGCTACCCGTATCTTCTATGCTTTGTCAGGCTGCTGGGACGCGGCCCCGAGCGCGATTGGGGTCCGCGAGCACGAGGCGCGCGGCCCCGCCCGGCCTACCGGAGCCGCCGGCGATTCGCCGCGGCGCCCATCAGTTCGCGAGCCTCGAGTCTCGAGCCGCGCTAAGCCCGCAGCCCTTGACGTTGCCCGAGAGGACCGCGTACTTTCCCCGTGTCGATCTCGTGTGCGTGAGAGGGGTCTCTCCTGATCACGTCAGCGCTGCGCCGGCAGCCGATCTAGAGGGACGTCGCGGCCCGAGGCCACTTCCCCGATGACCCCCACGCCTACCGACCTGAAAAAGACCTTAGTCGCCCGAGGCTTCGAGGTGTATCGCACCTTGGGTGACCAGGTAGTCTTGGCCGACCGAGTCCGCGACAACCTCATCATGGACAGCGGCGTCGCCGCGAAGCCGGGAGAGGTATTGGCGGTGCGCTTCGTGGTCCGAGCCCAAGCCAGTGACTTCCCGTCCGCCAAGGCCGAGGACTTGTTCGCGCGCGCGCGAGCGTGCGCTGCGGAAGCGGAGACCCGCGGCTACGCGGAGATCGGCAAGGCCGAGGTTCCGGTTCGGGATCCGGGCGACGCTTCCAGCACGCTGGACACCTGGTACGAAGTTTCTTTCGAGCGGTCCGTAGCGGACGAAGACGAGCTGGAGCATGAGCTCCGCTACGCTTTGGCGCTGGAAAAGACCGCAAGCCACGACCTGGCGCGCTGAGGCGATCCGGGCCGCTGGCCCGTGGTTCGGCGCGTACCTGGCTTCGGTCGGCGGGGCGTGATATCTGCGGCGCCCAAAGCCAGGCCCATGCTGAGTCTCTTTCGTACAGGTATCGGAAACGTCGTCGTCGCGGGCATCGCGTTCCTCATCATCGTGGCCTTCGCGGTCGAGTTTCGCGCGGGTAACAACGGGCCCGCCGGCAAGCTCGCGCGGGACTGCGCGGTCTCCTATGACGGCTACTGCGTCGACGCCAAGGAGTACTACGCCGCGCACGGCCTGATCGTGCCGCGCGGCGTCGAGCCGAAGGTGTCCAAGAAGTACCAGTTCAACAAGCGGGTGCTGGACGGCCTGGTAGAGCGCGAGCTGCTCGTGGCGGAAGCCAAGAAGCTCAACCTCGGCGTCGGCGAAGACGCGCTGGAGACGGACCTCATGGCGGGGCGCGCGCGCGCGTCGCTCCCGGCCGACAGCATGGCGGAGCTCTCGCCCATGCTCGGCTTGTGCCCGCCCGCGGGCGGCGGCTACAGCTGCGCGCCCGGCTCGGACTACCCGGTGCGCCAAGTCGCGGTGCGCCGCACCGAGGGCGAGCCCTTCGACTACAAGGTGTACGAGCGCGAGGTCCGCCTGCGCACGAACCGCGGTCCCAAAGAGTTCAAGGAGATGCAGGAGCGCGAGCTCCTGGCCGCGCGCATGCGCGACATCATCCGCTCCCGCGTGCGTATCCCGGAGCCCGAGGCCTTTTCGCTGTTCGAGCGAGACCGCTCGAAGGTGGTGGTGCGCAGCGTCGTGCTGAAGCGCGACTGGTTCTCCAAGTTCGCGGTGGACCCGAGCGCGGCTGCGGTCGACAAGTGGAGCCTCGCCAACCAGGCGCAGATCGACTCGGACTGGGCGAACAAGAAGGCTGACTGGACCAGCGGCTGCAGTCCCGTGCAAGAGATCATGGTCGCGCTGCCCCCCGGCGCGCTGGACGACGAGAAGCAGCCGGTGAAGCTGAAGGCCGAGCAAGCGCGTGAGCGCGTCGCCAAGGGCGAGTCCTTCGAAGCGGTGGCTCGTGAGCTGTCCGACGCGCCGAGCGCGCTCCTGGGCGGCGACGTGGGCTGCTTGGGCAGCAATTACGGCGTCGGCGCGGACGAGCTGAAGAAGGCCCTGGAGAGCCTCAAGCCGGGGGACCTCTCGCCGGTGGTGGAGACTCCGCGCGGCTTTCACGTGCTCAAGGTCGGTCCCAAGTTGTCGGACGAGAAGCTGGAGGCGCAGGGGCGCCACTTCTTGGCCCGCCAGCTGTACGCGCGCTTCGCGGCCGACGAGGCGCTGGCCAAGTTCGCCGAGCAGCTGATCACGCGCACGAAGGCCGGCGAAAAGCTGGAAGAGGCGACGCGCGCGCTGTCGGTGGATTTCTCCGCGCAAGCGGCCAAGGGCGGCGCCCCCAAGAAGGACAGCGCGGACACGCCCGCGCTGCTCTCCGCGGATCGGCCTCGTTTCGAGGTGTCGTCCCCGTTCAACGCTTCCGGTAACCCACTGCCGGACGTGGACGCGCTGGAGCCCATCGCGGTCAAGGCGTTCGAGCTCAAGCAGCCCGAGGAGCTCTCCGGCAAGCCCATCGCGACCGCGAACGGCGCGGTCGTGCTCCAGCTGAAGGAGCGCACCGTGGCCAGCCGTGAGGATTTCGTGAAGGAGAAGTCCAAGGTGGTGGAGGCGCTGCTTCAAGCCAAGTCCACGGAGGCGCTGGCTCGCTACGTTCAAGATTTGCGACGCGCCGCTGGTGATCGCCTGAAGGTGATGGCCGAGTTCGGCGAAGAGTCGAAGGCGCGGGCGGACGGCGAGGAGTGACGGCCCGCTCCCCCAAGCCGCGCCGCACCGCCGCGCCGCAAGTCACGCGCAAGGTGCTCAAGAACGGGGTGCGCGTGAACCTGGTGCGAATGCCGCACGTGCACCGCAGCGCGCTGGACGTGCACGTGCGCGTCGGCTCGCGTTTCGAGACGCGGCGGGAGAACGGCATCAGCCACTTCCACGAGCACATGCTGCATCGGGGCATTCCCGGCTACCCCACCGCCCACGCGCAAGCGCTCGCCTTCGAGGAGCTCGGGGCGGCGTTCGGGGCCATGACCTACGTGGATCACGGCGTGCTCTCGTGCTCGGTGCCGACCGAGAACCTGGAGCGCGCGCTGGAGCTCACCGCGCTGCTCTGCGAGTCGCCCCTGTTCAACGACATCGCCATCGAGAAGGGGATCGTCCGCGAGGAGCTGCTGGAGGCTTATGACGGGGACGGCCGGCTCATCGACGGCCCCGGCATCTTGCGGCAGCTGTGCTTCGGCCGGCACCCGCTCGCGATGCCGATCGCCGGGACTCGCACCACGCTCGCGCGCTTCGACGCGTCGGCGCTTCGCAAGTTCCATCGCCGGCACTACGTCGGCGAAGGGCTCGTGATCACGCTCGCTGGCCCGGACGTCGAGCGGCTGGGTCGGGTGGCGTCGCGCCGCTTCGCCGGCCTTCCACGGGGTCGCGAGGTCGCGGCGGAGGCGCCGCCGGACCAGCGCGCCGCTCAGTTCCGTTACCTCTCCGACAACACGAGCCAAACCTGGCTCGGGCTGGGCTTCCGCGCGCCGGGTGACCGCGATCCGGACGAGCCGGCCACGGAGCTCCTCATGCGCGTCTTGGACGACGGCAACGCCACGCGCCTCTACCGCACGCTCTCGGACGAGCGCGGGCTCTGCTACGACGTCTCCGCGATGTACGAGGCGTACGTGGACGTCGGCGTGCTCGAGATCGTCGCGGAGTGCACCCACACGTCTGCGCCCCGGGTCCTGACCGAGACGCTCAACGTGCTCACCGATCTGGCCACCCACGGGCCCACCGCGGAAGAGCTGTCACGCGCCAAGGCGCGGCTCCGCTGGCAAATGCTGGAGCTGTACGATATGCCGACCGAGCTGGCTGCATTCGTCGGTCAAGGCGTGCTGAGCGATGCGGGAGTCGAGCCCGAGGCTCGCATCGACGAGTTGATGAACGTGACGGAGGCGCGCGTACGCGAGGCCGCCGCGCGTATCTTTCGGGCGCGCAGCTCGAGCCTGGTCGTGGTGGGGAAGCTCGACAAGTCGGCGCAACGCAAGCTCCAGGCCGCTCAAGCCGGCCTGGGTGCGTGACGTAACCCCCCGGTATTAGTCAGCGCCGCTTCGGCGACTTCTTGGCCTTTCCGTCGGCCTTCGCTTGCCGCGCTTCGGTCTGCTCGTCGCGGATGAGCGCCTCGGCGACGAGCAGCACGCGCCGCCGCACCGAGGTGCTGGCGGAGCGCAGTACCACGTTCAGCCGATCGTCCTTCGGGCGCGCCTTGGAGGGCGAGACCAAATCCGAGACGTCCACTCCGAGTGAAGCCGCGATGCGCTCCATGGTCTCGAGCGACGGGTTGGCGTTGGCAGAGGCGCGGCCACGAAGGACTCGCTCCAGACGGGCAACGGTTTCGACGGTGACGCCAGCGCGCGAGGCGAGCTCGGCCTGCGTCATCTGTGCTTGGGTTCTTAGTTTTCGTACTTGTTCAGCGAGAAAAATCGCAAGGTCGGTCACTTATAGGGCTCGCAAACTCCCCGGCCTGAAGCGTGTGGAAGTTAATCGTTCCACACCCTGTGTCATTAGAACTGTGCTTCTGGACCTGACGACGGTTTCTGCGCGCCGTTCATTCCCAGAGCCTCGTCAGATCTAGGGCTAAACCTAGGGAAAGCAAGTGATCCGGAGGCTGGCGGCACGCGCAATCGGCCCGATGGTCGGCATGGATCTGACCGGGACGTCAGCGCGAAATCGGCGCGGGCGCCGGCACCCGATCCTCCACTTGGGTGAGCCGAACGTGGGCGAGCGCGACGTCCAGCAACCGCAAACGCTCCGCCAGCTCGGCCTCGCCCGCGCACTCCGTGTGGGCCACGAGGGCCAAGCACTCGCCGACCCCGGCGCCGACCGCGACCGCTTGGCCCGCCACCCGCGTGGCGGCGGCCGGTAGCGCGACGAGCGTGATGCGCGTGAGGAAGCCGGCTGGCACGCGCACGTCACGTCGGGCGACGAGGTTGCTCTCGTCCGCCAGCGCGAGGTCTGCGGTTCGGGCGCGCAGCTCCGCCTCGCACGCGTCCACCCGCGGTAAGCGAGACGCGCGCCATCGCCGCACGACGAGGCTCGTGGACGTTGGCTCGTGACGGAGCTCCAAGCTCGCGCTGCTCCCAGCGGGCCCGCTCGCGGGCAGCCACGCCTTGGCCTCCGGCAAAGCTAGCTTGAGTCCCATCGCGGGAGCGCGCACCACGCCCCAATCTCGATCTTGTAGCGTGCTCGCCTCTAGCGGTGCCGCGCGCGCGCTGGGTGGAGGCGCGGGAGCGGATACGACCGCAGACGGCGCGCAGGCGGTGAGCGTGAGCAGCGGGGCCCCGAGCCAGCGAATGATCGCGCGCATTCGGCAAGGAAGATATGCTGCGCTCCGCGATCCCCCAAGCGCTTTCGCGGCGGGGGCGCGAGGAGCCTCGCGATGACGGAAGACGCGCTTTTCTCGGCCCGCGAATTCGAAAGACGCTTTCGCGCGCTCGCGCTCGGCGCGGCCAGCTCCCGCGCGAACGAAGGCTGCGTGGAGTGCGCGCGCTGCGAGGGCTGTAGCGGCTGCACGTTTTGCCAAGACTCGGCGCGCCTCGTCCGGTGTCACTTCTGCGTGCGCTGCGAGAGCTGCACGGACTCGCTGCACTGCCGCGGCTCACGCCACCTCATCGGCTGCCAGCACTGCACGGACTGCGAGGATTGCACGCAGAGCTCTTACCTCGTTCGCTGCGTCTCCCTCACGAGCTGCCAGTATTGCTTCGGTTGCGTGGGGCTATCCGGGAAAGACTTTCACGTCTTGAACGAGCCGTACGACCGCAAGGCGTACTTCGCGCTCACGGCGCGGCTCAGCCGGGAGCTCGGCTGGTGAAGGCGCCGGACCCCGCGCTGGAGGCGCTTTGGAAGAACGCGCTCGAGAACTGGGATAACGACGCGGCTCACCACGCGTTCTTGGACCATTGCGAGCGAAACCAGGCGCTCGACGAAGCCGCGGTTCGCTACCGCGGCATGAAGGGTGACCACGAGCGCGGCGCGGGCGCGGAGAAGCGCCTCAAGGCGGTGCTGATCCTGGCGATGTCCAAGCTAGAGCTTTCGCGCGCCGAACCGAAGGCCGCACCCAGCATGCTGACGAAGCTGATGTTGGTGCTGTTTTTCCTGTTCGGGTCCCTCCTGCTCCTGCTCTACCTGCTCAAGACGTAGCCTTCGCGCATCATTTCGACACGCGCAGCAGGCGGTCGTGGCAGCTCTGTGCTGGATCCATACACAGCGGAATAGTTGAGACTTTCTTTGCGTTTCGCGATGGCGGTCCGGTGTTATAGAGACCGCCGGAAGGAGGCTCTGACGATGAAACGTGCACTCTCGATCTTGGCTCTCGGAATGGCTCTTGGCTGCGGATCGGATCCGCCGCCTCCGGCCAAGACGGCCGAGGTTCCGCCGCCCGCTGCGCAGCCCGCGCCCGCGCCTATCGCAAACAACCCGAAGCCGGACGACGATCCCAGCAAGGGCAACATCAACATCTCGGACGAGATCAAGAAGGCCTGCGGCATCAGCGACGCCGAGGCGTACTTCGGTTACGACTCGGCCAACATTCGCCCGCAGGACAAAGCCGTCTTGCAGAAGCTGGCCACCTGCTTCACGAGCGGCCCGCTCAAAGGCCGCGAGATGCGCTTGGTCGGCCACGCCGATAACCGCGGCGAAGAGGACTACAACATGCTGCTCGGCCAGAAGCGCGCGGACAACGTCAAGACCGCGATCGTGTCGGCTGGCATGACCGCAGACAAGACGCTCACCACCTCGCGCGGTGAGCTGGACGCGACCGGCGCGGACGAGACGAGCTGGGCCAAAGACCGTCGCGTGGACATCGTGCTCGGCTCCTGAGCCAACAACACTGATTCATGGATCCTGCTGCTGCTTCGAAGGCTCCGGCGCTCGACCCGATCCAGCTCGTGCTGGGCGCTTCGGGCGTCGTGTTGGTCGTGCTGTCGCTCCTGGCGGTCGCCTCCGTTCTGGTTTGGCTGATCTGGTTTTTGAAGACCGCACAGCTCGGGCGCTTGCGCTCCGCGGAGCGGAACTTCGAGCTGGAGGCCGAGACCGCGGAGCGCGCCAAGGACTTGATCGCGATGGCGTTCAAGCACAAGGACGCCCCCGGTGCGCGCGTCGTGGTGGAGCTTTCGAAGCGGCATCATCAGCGAGGGCTGTCGTCCGAGCTGCTGAGCGCGGTCGCAAAGCGCGCCCTCGCGACGGAGCAGCAGCGCGTTACGTCCCTCATGCCCACCCTCTCGAGCATCGCCGCGGCTTCGCCGTTCGTGGGTTTGTTCGGGACGGTGTGGGGCATCATGCAGGCCTTCTTGCGCATCGGCGTCGAGAAGAGCGCGTCCTTGCCGGTGGTCGCGCCCGCCATCGGTGAAGCGCTCATCGCCACCGCGGTGGGCTTGGTTGCCGCAATCCCCGCGACTATCGCTTACAACTACGTCGACAAGCGCATCGCAGACTTGCTGGAGGAAGTGACCTCGTCCTCGGAAGCATGGGTGGAGGTGCTGGTGGCGGACCCGGCAGACGGCGGGCAGGCGCTGCACGCGCAGGCGGCTTATGGCCATCAGCGTCGGTAGAGGCCGTCGCGGCGGGTTCCGCGACATCAACATCACCCCCCTCGTGGACGTGATGCTGGTGCTGCTCGTCGTGTTCATGGTCACCGCGCCGCTGCTCACGACTGGCTTGCGCATCGATTTGCCCGAGGTGAAGGCGGCGTCGACGCCCATCAAGGACGCGCGGCTGCTCATCTCGATCACGAAAGAAGAGCGGGTCCTGTTCGGCGAGGAAGACGTCACCGCCGACATCGACGAAGCGCTCAAGAACAGCGCGCGCGTTCAGAAAGAGCGCGAGCTTTACATCCGCGCCGATAAAGACGCGCGCTACGAGATTGTCGCGAAGGTGGTCGCGGCGGCCCGCAATTCGGGCGTCGAGTCGCTGAACCTTTTGGTGGAGCCGGTCATCGAGGACGCCCCCGAAGAGCCGACGACCAACCCGAAGGGCGCGAAGGCCGGGGCCAAGTGAGCACCGGCGCGCTCGAGGAGCCGGTCTTCAAGGGGCGCGAGCTGGCGCTCTCCGCGCTGCTCGCTCTTCTCGTGGAGGGCGGCATCCTGCTGCTCTGGGTTTACGCGGGGGCCGGCTCGGCTCACGTCGCGGCGGCGCCCGTGGAGGGACCCAAAGAGATTCCCATAGCGGTCAAGCCGGTCGTGGACGAGACGCCGCTGCTCAAGCTCGGCGGCAAGAAGAAGGCGAAGCTGCCGGACATGTGGAAGAAGCAAGCGCCGGTGCAGCGCTTCGAGGAGACGAGCGCGCCCTCGGCCAAGGCCTCCAAGAGCCCGGAGTCGATCCCTTCCTCCAAGCTCACCCCGCTGGACGCATCGGCGCCCCCGCCGGACGCGGAGCTCGCCAAGCAGGTCGACCAGCAACTGACGGACGCCGCGCCTGACGCCGCGCCCACCGTGGAGGGCGAAGGCAGCCCGGACGGCGTGAAGGAAGGCACCGAGGCGGACCCGCTGAAGGCCCGCGCGGTGAGCGCCTACTACGGCAAGCTGCAGGGCTGGTTCAACGCGCGTTTCCGCCCCCCGAGCGAGGGCGCTCCGTGCGCGGAGCTGAAGAAGCTCGGCGCGAGCGTCGTCGTCACGGTTTCGGGTGACCGTAGTGTCGGCGGGTACTCGCTCGTCAAACCGAGCGGCAACTCCGAGTTCGACGCGCGCGTTCGCACCATGCTGGACGGCGCGAAAGGCGAGCAGCTGCCGCCGCCACCGCCGCTCTACCCGGATATTTTAGGCCAGTCCCTCCCGCTGAGGCTCACCGGCCAGAACGTAAAATGCAATGACGCCCCATCCGCGCCCTCTCCGCCATCGCCTGCGCCGCCTTCCGAGCCTGCTCCGGAGCCTGAGCAACCTTAGCCTGCTCAGCGCGCTGTTCATCAGCTCGCCCGCCCTGGCCCAGGCCCCCACGCCGCCGCCGGACGAGACCGCGCTCGGTGAGATTTTGGTCACCGGCTCGCAAGCCGCGGAAAAGCTACCGCGCATCGCGATTCTGCCTTCGCTCAGCCCCGACTACGAAGACGTGATCGTGCGCGGCGTCGTGCGGCGGGACTTCGAGCTCACCGGCTTGTTCGACGTGATCGCGGACGACAAGGCGCCGGCCGGCATGTACGGCTTCGAAGACGCGGTGGACGTGGAGGCGTGGCGCAAGCTGGGCGCCGAAGCGATCGTCAAGGTGGCGGCGCGAAAGACGACCGGCGATCAGATTCAGGTCTTCGGGCTCGCCTACTTGATGAGCAGCGGCAAGAAGCCGGTATTCGAGAAGAGCCTGGTCGTGAAGAAGACGGAGGCGCGGGTCACCGGCCACCGCATCGTGGACGCGCTGCTCGGCGCGCTCACCGGGCGACCCGGCGGCTTCGCGAGCGAGCTGACGTTTTCGGGCCGTTGGGGCAAAAACCGCCGCATTTTTCGCATGGATGCGGACGGTAACGGCCTGCTCCCCTTCACGGACGTGAAGGACACCGCCATCGCTCCCGCGTTCGGTCCTGGCAACAAGATCTTCTACCTGGTCAGCCACGAGTACGCGCCGTTCAGCTTGGCTGCGTACGCCAACCAGAAGAACGAAGCGGTCACGCTACCGTTCAAGACCTCGCTGTACGGCGTCTCGCTCAGCCGGGACGGCAAGCAGCTGGCCCTCGCGGTCTCGAACGCGGGCAAGAGCGCCATTTACGTCGGCAACCCGGACGGCAGCGCGATGAAGAGCGTCTCGACGACGGAGCTGGCGACGCGCCCGGTGTTCAGCCCCACCGGCAAGCTGTCGTGGATTGGCGGCGAGGCCAAGCAGGGCACTCAGCGCGTCTACTTGGACGGCAAGCCCGTGAGTCCTCCCGGTTTTACCGCTGGCGGCCAAACGTTCTGCGACACCGAGGACGGCGTGCGCGTCGTCTACTCCGTGGCGACGGGCGGCGGTAAGCAGGACCTCGTGATGGGTGACGAGAAGGGCCGCGTGATCGGGCGCCTCACTCAGGGGCAAGGCTCCAACACGCACCCCGCCTGCAGTCCCGACGGCCGCCTGCTCGCGTTCTTCTCCACCCGGGGCAGCGCGCCTGGCATCTACGTCATGTCGCTCAAGAGCTTCCGCACTCAGTCCATCTCCACTCAGACGGGTGAGGGTCTGAGCTGGGCCGCCTTGCCGTCTCCGTAGAGCGGGCGGAGCCGCGCGCTCGGCGGCTTGGCCCGGTCACGACACGGCAGCTTCTGCGGGCGAGCTGCGGAGTGGCAGCCCCACCCGCGAAAGGGGCTGCTCAGCCGACGAGCACGGAGCTGAGGGCCATGGCGACGTCCATGCGGCCCTGCATGCGAATCTTGCCGTCCATGAGCAGCTCGAACGGGTTCTTTTCGCCGCGCGATAGCGCCCAAAAGTCCACCGCGGCGAGGCGCACGGTGCAGGCGGGAGGCACCGCGCCCGCAACCAGGCTACCCGGCGAGAGCAAGAGCGTGCGTACCAGGTCTTGCTCGGTGATCTCGAAGGCGACGCTGCCGTCCACGTTGCGGATGAGGGCGGCGCGCTCGGCGTCCAGCGAGAGGGAGCGCAGGGCGAGCACGCGGTCACTGACGCCGTCTTCGAACAGCGGGCCACCTTGGCGGATGAGCTCCGCGAAGTCCGCCTCGCTCAAAGAGACTTGCAAGACCGCGTCCGTGGGAGCGCCGTCTTCCACGAGCAGGGCGCCGGAAGCGAGCCGGAGGGCGTAGCTGCCCGCGCCGACGTGAAAGACGAGCGCACCTGGCGACGTCACGGCGGGGGCACCGGCGCGCGCGAACCAGGCGGGAAGGTAGCTTTGAAAGAACTCGCGGGGGGCGGTAGGGACCGAGGTCACGACTTCAACAGCTCGCTGATGGCGTGGGTTTCACGGGCACCGAGCAGCCCGAACTGGACGCCGAAGCCTTCCGGCTTGAGCCAGCGGACGATGCCCGGAAGGCGGGCGTCCGCCTTGGTGTTCGGCAGACGCAGCACGATGCTAACCTGAGTGCCGAAGCTGGGTTGCTCGCTCGACTCGATGAACATGCCGCCGACGCTGATGTCCTTGGAGAGGCCAGAAAAGGTGGCTCCCCCGCCCACCTCACACGTGACGGGCACGGCCAAGGGGACTCGGGGATGACTTCGCTTGTCCTGCACGACACCTCGGGAGCAGGCTGATGGAGCCCGCCGAAGATGAATCCTTGGAACCTTCGGGCCAGGCTGTCAAGAAACCGAAAGCACAGGGGGTTTCTGCCTTGGCCGGCGCCTCTGGCGAGCGGCGTTTTGCTCGGCTCTTCGAAGGGTGGGAGCTTGGCGCCATCACGGTCGGATTGGTGCTCGCCACCGCGCTCCTCGCCGTGCCTCGCGCGGCTCGCCCCGGCCTCTTTCCGGTTCCGCTGGCGGACCCGGCCGAGGACCGCGCCGCGCACGAACGCAGCCAAGCCCTGGCCGAGCTCGCCGCGCGTGAAGGACTACCGTTCGAGACGCGCGCGGTGGGGGACGCCCTGCGCCGCCTCGGGGTAGCGCTCTCCGGCGGGGACGGCGACCCGGACCACCTGGGCCGGCTGCTCACGGAGCGGGTGCAAGCCGCGCTCGCGGCCGGCCAGACAGAGGCGCTCCTGCGCCTGCGGGCGGTCCAAGAACAGCTGTTCGTGGGCGCGGTGCGGGCGCACATCGGGGAGGGGGGGCAGCCGGCGCACCCGGAGCTCGCGGCGCTGGGCGGGGACTTCGCGACGCGCGCGGCGCGCAACGGCTGGGTGGAAGACGGGCGCTGTGTGGCGAGCGACGCCGAGCTCGAGACGCTGTTCTCCCGCCGCTGGCTGGAGCTCACGCGACTACGCGAGCACGCGCTGTTCCGACCGACGCTCAGCGACGTACGGCGCTTCTATCGCTTTCTGCTGCTGCACCCGGAGCTTGGCACGGACAGCCAGGCCGCGCCGGAGCTCGAGCGCGCGGCGGTGAGGCTGCGCTACGTGGAGGCCTTGGCAAAACGCGACACCGAGTACCCGCTCGGCCTGGCGCGGGGGAGCCTGCTCGGGCAGCTGGGGCAGAGGCCGCTCAGCGCGCAAGCCCTCAGCCAGTACCTGAGCCGGCCCGCAGGCGCGGCATTCAACCTGCGGGCCAGGAATTACCTGATTTACGCCGCCGCGAACCAAGCGGGGGACCCCGGGTCGGAAGACTTTTGAGCTTCGGGCGCGGCGGCCTGGGCCCTGCTAAAACCGCGCCCCCGCAGTGCAACGCTTCCTCGCTCCCCTCCCCGAAGATCGCAGCATCCTCACGATCGAAGAGCTTGCCCGGCGCGCTCGAGCCGGCACCGGTAGGCTCGACTGCGTTGGGGTCGAAGGCTCCGGCGCGGCGCTCGTGGCGCACCGGTTGGCCAGCCGCGGCGCGTCGCGCGTCATCTGCCTGTGCGCGGATCCAGAGGTGGCCCAGCGCACTCAGAGTGACCTGTCGTCTCTCGTGCGCGGGCTCGGCTTCGCGAAGCTGCCGGCGCTGAAGAACGTCGCGGACCCGCTGCTCATCACGGCCCAAGAATCCACGCCGTACGCGGAAGCGCGCGCCGACCGGCGCTTGTCGATGCTGCGCGCCGGCGCGCTGTATCAGCTCGCGGCGGGGCTGCCGTCGCAGCTCGTCGTGATCACGGCCGGCGCGCTCGTGCGCCGAGTTCCTCCGCGGCGGGTCATTCAAGACGGCGGCGCCACGATCGAGACGGACAGCGAGGTGGACGTGGCGGCGCTCGCGAAGCGGCTGGATTTTGCGGGGTACCTGCGGGTGCCGCTCGTGGAAGATCCGGGCAGCTTCGCGGTGCGCGGCGGCATCTTCGACGTGTGGCCGAGCTCGGCGGACGCGCCGGTGCGCGCGGAGCTTTACGGGGACCTGGTGATGGGGCTGCGCACCTTCGACCCCGAAGACCAACGCACCTTGGACGAAGTGCGCTCGGTCTTGATTCCGCCCGCCACCGAGGCGGTGCAGGAGCCCAAGAGTGAGCTGCGCGCCAAGGAAGCGCTCCGCAACCTGTGCGACTCGGTGGACTACCCGACCACCAAGGCGCGCGCGCTGATCGACGACATCGCGTCCGGCCGCACCTTCTTCGGCGCTCAGGGTTACCTGCCCGCGTTCTACGAGCTCGAGTCCCTGTTCGACTACTTCGGGCCGGAAGACGTGCTCTTGGTGGAGGACCCGCCCGCGGTCGTGCGGGCGCTGCGCGACGAGCTGACGCGCGCCCGCGAGGGTGAGGCGGCGCGGCGCGGCTTGCCGCATTTTGCGCTAGAAAAGCTGTACGTCGCCGAGGAGCAGCTCGGCAAGGAGCTCGGCGCGCGCAGCTTGGTCTCTCTCCACCGCGCCGGCGTGCACGGCCCGGAAAGCGCGGATGCCATCGACCAGCTCGAGCACGCGCCGCACGACGCGCCGACGCTCGCGCTGCAAGACCAGAGCGAGCTGGAGCGCGCCATCAAGGCGATCCGCCAGGTCAAAGGCAAACACGACGCGCTGGACCCGCTCGTGGAGGCGATCCACGAGTGGCAGGAGGCGGGGCTGACGACGCTCATCGGAGCGCGCACCGTGACCCAGGCCGACCGCTTGGTGACGTTGCTCAAGCACCGCGGCGTCAGCGCGACCCGCACCGGTGACGAAGGCGCGGCGCCTGGCAGCTACCCGCTTCGCATCGTGACCGCCCCGCTCGCGCGCGGCGTGGTCGCGCAGAGCGAAGGCTTCGTGCTCGTCACGGAGGAAGAAATTTTCGGCGCGCGCGCCAAGCGCAAAGCGGAGCCGAAAAAGGGCAACACCAAGGCGTTCCTCGAAGATCTGCGCACGCTGGACCCGGGCGACATGGTCGTCCACAGCGACCACGGCATCGGCCGGTACCTAGGCCTCGAGCGCAAGCTGATCGGCGGCGTGGGGGTGGACCTGCTGGTCGTGGAGTACGGCGGCGGCGACAAGCTGTTTCTGCCCGTCCACCGGCTGAGCCAGATCCAGAAGTATTCGGGCGGCGAGGGCACCCCCAAGCTGGACCGCCTCGGCGGGCAGACCTTCTCGAAGACGAAGGCCAAGGTCGAGCGTCACGTCCGCCAAATGGCAGACGACCTCTTGCGGCTCGCGGCGGAGCGTAGCGCGGTAACGAAGGAGGCGCTCGAGCCGCCCGGTGACGACTACCAGGCGTTCGAGGCCGCGTTCCCGTTCGAAGAAACGCGCGACCAAGCGAGCGCCATCACCGAGGTGCTGTCGGACTTGCAGAGCACCAAGGTCATGGATCGCCTGGTGTGCGGCGACGTCGGCTTCGGCAAGACGGAGGTGGCGCTGCGCGCGGCGTTCTTGGCCGCGAGCCAGGGTCGGCAGGTGGCCTTGCTCTGCCCGACCACGGTGCTGGCCCAGCAGCACTTCCTCACGTTCGCGGGGCGTTTTGCCGAATACCCGCTCACCGTGAAGGTGCTGAGCCGCTTCGAGAGCAAAGCCGAGCAGACCGAGACCCTCAAGGGGGTGAAAGACGGCAGCGTGGACGTCCTGGTCGGTACGCACCGCGTGCTCTCCAAGGACGTGCACTTCAAGAACTTGGGGCTGCTCATCGTGGACGAGGAACAGCGCTTCGGCGTGACCCACAAGGAGCGCATCAAGCAGCTGAAGACTTCGGTGGACGTGCTCACCCTCAGCGCCACCCCCATCCCCCGCACCCTGCAACAGGCGGTCGGCGGCTTGCGCGACATGTCCTTGATCTCCACCGCGCCGGTGGACCGCCGGGCGATTCGCACCGTCGTCTCGCAGTTCGACGAGATTTTGCTGCGTGAGGCGGTGCTGCGAGAGCTGTCGCGCAGCGGTCAGGTCTTCTACGTCTACAACCGCGTCGAAGGCCTGTACGAGCGCGCCGACAAGCTCAAGCAGCTCATCCCCGAGGCGCGCATCATCGTCGGCCACGGGCAGATGTCGGAGGGCGCGCTGGAGCAGACGATGCTGGACTTCGTGGAGGGCAAGTACGACATCCTCGTCGCCACCACGATCATCGAGAGCGGGCTGGACATCCCGCGCGCCAATACGATGATTCTGGACCGCGCGGATCTGTTCGGGTTGGCGCAGCTGTACCAGCTGCGCGGCCGCGTTGGCCGAGGCAAGGAGCGAGCGTATTGCTACCTGCTGGTGCCGCCGCCCAGCCAAATGACGGACGAGGCGCGTGCGCGCATCGAGGCGCTGGAGCGCCACACGGAGCTCGGCTCGGGCTTCCGGATCGCCGCGCTCGACATGGAGCTGCGCGGCGCCGGCGACCTGCTGGGCGGCGAGCAGAGCGGCTTCGTGGCGAGCGTCGGGTTCGAGCTGTTCGTGCACATGCTGGAGGAAGCCACGCGTGAGCTGCGCGGGGAGCACGTGGTGCACGAGGTGGATCCGGAGCTCTCGTTCGACGTCGAGGCGCTGCTACCGGAGAGCTACGTGGCCGAAGTGGGCGTGCGCTTGTCGCTGTACAAGCGGCTCTCCAGCGCGAGCGACGACGGCGAGATCACGCAGCTCGCGAGCGAGATGGAAGACCGCTTTGGTCCACCACCGCTCGAAGCCAAGCAGCTCATCGAGCTGATGCGGCTCAAGACCGAGCTCCGCAAGCTGCGGGTCCTCGGCTGCGAGGCGACCGCCAAAGCGGTCAGCTTGCACCTCGCCGACGACACCCCGCTCGACCCCGCGAAGGTGGGCGCGCTCGTGGCGACCAAGAAGTCGCCGTACAAGCTCTCGCCGGATGGCCGCCTCACGCGCCGCGCGCTGGAGACGGAGGCGCTCTCCAATGGCCTGGTGCTCGCCGATACGATGCTGGACGAGCTCGGCAAATGCCTGAAGGATTCTAACGCTTGACCGACACGTGGACGTGGGTCGCGTTCTCGTAAAAGACCCAGTCGAAGCCGGCCTTCACCGCTAGCGCCGCTAGCGTGCCGAGCTTCGCGGGGTCCTGGTCGGAAGTCGTGATGTCGGCGGCGCGCCCCTCGTAGTGCACGCTGCCGGCTCCGTGCTCGCGGCGGTCGTCCCACGCCTCCGTCACGCGGAGGTCCACTTTAGGCCACGTTTGGCTCACCAGCTTGGAGAGCTGGACCAAGCTCCGGCGCAGCCGCGGCGTCATGAACCGATCGGAGCGGTTGCGCTCTTCGTCTTTGAAGACGATGGGGCAATCTTCGCAGTCGATGAGCATCTTGAATCCGCTGCTGTCGCGCGAAACGGGCGCGTCTGCCGCGCCCACCACCGTCGCCTCCGGCACGTTGGGCACGCGCTCACCCACGAAGAGCTGAGTGCGATTGCGCTTGGAGAGCGGATCACCTTGCTCCGCGTCGAGGGCCGACAGGCGGTCGCAGGACAGCGAAAGTGCACTGAAAATCAAGAGCGGCGCGGCACGCAGCATACGTGCCGGATCGTCCCTCCGCGGACTCGGGCCGGGCAACATTTCGGCGCAGAGCAGCGCGTTGAAAGCTAACTTGGGCCGAATGGACACGCAGGAGCTGGACCGAGCCCTGGCCGCGAGCTTGGAGGACGGGCGGCTCTCCCGCGCCGAGCGCCAGGCGTTGAGCGAGATCTTGGCCCAGACGCCGCTGGACGGGGCGCGTTTGGCGCAGCTGAGAGCGCGCGCGTTCGCGCTGGCCAAAGCTCGCGTCGGGGATCCGCGCGCGCTGGAGGCGCTGGAATGGGTGGAAGACCTCGTGAGGCTGCTCGCGCGCTCGGAGCCGGCCGCTTCCGGAGCCCGTTCGCGCGCCTGCTTCAGCCCGGGCGACGCTTGCCTGCGGACGATCCTGTCCGAGCTGGAGCGCACGGAAAAATCGGCGGACATCTGCGTCTTCACGATCACGGACGACCGCATCGCTCACGCGCTGCTGGCCTTGCACCAGCGCGGAGTGGCTTTGCGCGTCATCACCGACAACGACAAGCAGTACGATGGCGGCTCGGACATCGATCGCCTCCGGCGCGCCGGCATCGCCCTCAAGGTGGACGAGACGGAGCACCACATGCACCACAAGTTCGCGGTGCTGGACGGCGCCACGTTGCTCAATGGCAGCTACAACTGGACGCGCAGCGCCGCCGCCTTCAACGAAGAGAACTTGGTCGTGTCGACCGACCCCGCGCTCGTTCACGCTTTCGCTCGTCATTTCGCTGGGATGTGGGCAGCCCTGCCCGGACATTGATTGTCCGGACGCAAATTTTCGGCGGTAGAATCCCGGCGATCGCGGTGATAGACCAGTCTTCCTGATGACGTCACCGACCTTCGAGCTCTCGCAGCTGGACGCAGTGGCGTTCCTACGCACGCTGCCCGCGGAGTCGGTTGACTTGCTGTTCACGGACCCCGCTTACGAGTCGCTCGAAAAGCACCGCGCCATCGGCACCACCACCCGCCTCAAGGTGAGCCAGGGCTCCAGCAACCCTTGGTTCGGCGTGTTCCCCAACGCGCGCTTCGGGGAGTTGTTCGAGGAGGTGTACCGCGTCCTCAAGCGCGACACGCACTTCTACCTCATGTGCGATCAGGAAACGGCGTTCGTCGCCAAGCCCATCGCCGAGCAAGCTGGCTTCAAGTTTTGGAAGCCCGTCGTTTGGGATAAAAAGTCGATCGGCATGGGCTACCACTACCGAGCTCGCTACGAGTTCGTGCTCTTCTTCGAGAAGGGCAAGCGGCGCCTGGCAGATCTGGGCATCGCGGACGTGCTGGAGGTGCCGCGCATCCGCGGCGGCTATCCGGCAGAGAAACCCGCGGCCTTGAGCCAAATACTCATCGGCCAGAGCACCGCGCCCGGTGATTTGATCGTGGACCCTTTCATGGGCTCCGGCTCCAGCGGCGTAGCGGCGCTCACGCTCGGTCGCCGCTACGCCGGGAACGACGTGTCGGACGACTCGCTCAAGCTCGCGCGTGAGCGGCTGCTCGGCGCAGGCGGGGTGGAAGGGTCCGTCATCGTACGGCCGGCCAACGCGGCGCCGGTGCAGCAGCGCCTCGCGCTGGGCTAGTCATGGCGCTGAGCGGCAAAGAGTACGCGGACCTGATCGCGTCCTACATCTTGAAGAACTTCGGCGCCCGCGGCCTCAAGGTGTACCGCGAGGTGTCGATGGGAAAGACCATCATCGGCAAGAATCGCCAGCTGGATATCTTGGTCATTCACGAGCAAAGCTCGGCCGTCCTCGCCATCGAGTGCAAGTACCAAGACACGCTCGGCACGGTGGACGAGAAGATCCCGTACGCGATTCAAGACATGCAGGCGATGGGCACCCCGGTGTGCTTGACCTACGCGGGCAAGGGCTTTTCTTCCGGCATTTTGCACATGCTGGCGGCGTGCCCGATCGCGGCTCAGTGCTTGCCCCAGCCGAGCCTGGAGCCGACGCGGGAGACGCGCGAGCTGGACATCGCGCTCGCGATGGCGTTCCGCTTTTGGGACCTGGTCGTCGCGAACAAGAAGCCGTTCGTTTTGCCAGTGGAGCCGACCCCGCCGCCCGCGGTGGTGGACGAGCCGCTCGCGCTTCCGCCCGTGGCGGCGCCTTTGGTGGAGCCGGCCCCGCCCTCGTTCGGAGCCGGGCCTCTGTTCGCCCGCAGCCGCGACGCCGAATAGCTCCTAAGGTTGGGCCGGCGTCTCGAGGCCGTCACCGCCCTGCGCGCGTCGGTAGTTGCCGGGCGGTTGGCCCTGCTCCCTCGTGAAGGCGAGTGAGAACGCGGCGGCGGAGCCGTAGCCGACTCGGAGGGCCACCGCCTCCAGGGAGAGCTCTGTTTGACGCAAGAGCGCGCGAGCCTGGAAGAGCCGCCAGCGCGTGAGGTAAGCGGCCGGCGTTTCCTTCATGACCGCGCTGACGCCTGCTTCGAGAACGCGCGGGGGGTGCCGGCGTGGCTTCGCTGGGTGTTCGCGCTTGGAGTGCGGCTATTCGGGCAGTCGTGCGAGCAAGCCGCCCAGACCGCCGAGCTCGATTGGAACGTCCCCCCATGCTCCCGCCGCGAAGCCGGAGCGGGGGACGTTCCTGACCCCCGCGCCCGCGAACCCCGAGCGGAGCTTCAGTGGAACGTTGCCAGCATGAAGTGCTCGGTCACCAAAATGGCGGGCTTGCCGTTCATGGTGATGCGGTACGTGCGATAGACGGCGCCTCGTGCCGCGTCCCCCGGCTCGAGCTCGTTTTCCTCGGTCGTAGTACCGATTTCCAGCAGCTCGCGGAAGGTCTCCAGCCCGCAGCTCCGGAGCAGCTCACCGATGCCCAGTCGACCGGCGAGCAGTTGAACGAGCAGCGCCGCCGGGATGAGCGAAGAGCGAATGATGGAGTACGCCTTCGCGTAGATCTTCTTCCCCGAGCCCTGCAAGTCCACGCGGCGGCCGATGACCTCGTCCCCCACCTTCACGTCCAACCAGCCGAGCTCTGCCTCCGCAACGACGCTTCCTTGCGACAACGTAAGGACCGATATGGCCTCCCAGTAGTAGGCCTCCAGCAACTTGGTCACCGTTCCGTCGCTCACCAACATCGCGCGCAGGATGGGCGGCAGGCCCTCTAGGGAAACTGGCTGGCGGGACGCCCCCCACGAGGGAGCGAAGCCCTTCGAGCGGAAGATGGCATAGTCCTCGGCTATGCCGCGCTTGCCATAGTAGCACTTCAGCATGTGGTCTTGAAAAGGTTGGAGCCGCTGATAGCGAGTCTCCTCCGCCCGTTCGCCCATTGACATCTTGCCTCTCCCCGTTTCGCTGGCCTCGGAGGCGCCGCGAGCAAGTGCTACAGCGTGCTCATTACCAGACGAGTGACATTGGCGCGCCGCGACGTTGCGACCGACCACTGCGGCAGAATGCTGCCCATCTTGTGCAGCTTCGCTTCGCAGTAGGAGAGATTGTCCTCGTGCGGCTTGTTCGCCATGAATGGCATTTGGGTGTCTCGGTAGTTGATACGCAAGCGAGTCCCCGGGCTCTGTAGACCCAGAACCGCGCCCGCTTCCGCCTCGCGCTCTTTGGGAATCTCGACGACCAGTCCGTCGTCTTCCCGCGCATGGACGATGACTTGCCGAAGCAACCCCTCGGCGTTGCCAACCGGCGTGTTCCGGTACACGTGAGGACGATTGAGGAGGTCGAGCTCGAACAGGAAGGCGGTGCGGTCGTCCTCCAGTAGCCCCATATCCGTCGCGAAGCCGTGCAATAGCTGGTCGAACTCGGTCCTGAATTCATGCAGCGTGCAGTGAAAGATCCCGCCGTTGGCGCTGAACCTCGACTGCATAGACCCGCCGATCACGTGCTCCACGTACTGCGCGTACGGGTGGTCCGGGTACCGCCGGCAATAACGACCGAATGCGGTGACGAGGTCCTTGAACGACAGCATGCCCTCTTCGTCCAAATAACGGCCCAAAAACCTGAGCGCGCGAAGGTTGTACAGGCTCGACAGGTCGTAGCCGAACCTCACGCCCTCCTTGTACTCCTCGCGGGAGACATCGCGAGTCCCGATCACTACCTTGGCCTCGCTGTTGGGGTCCGCGTCGTCCTTCAACTGCAGCTGATACTCCTCGCGCTGCTCGTTCATCGGCACGTTGTTGATCAGCAGCAGATGATGGATCAGGATCGCGTCCGCGTCCGACGAGCACAGCTTTCCCAGGCCGGCCTTGAACGACTCGAGCGTCTCACCGGGCAGGGGCCAGATCATCTCCACGAAGGAGGCGAGCTTGCTGTCCCGCAGATCTTGCTGAAGCTTGAAGTACGCGCTCTCCTTGATGTTCGAGCGCTTGACGCTTTTAAGCGTGTCGGCGTTCATCGTCTGCAGGGAGACCGGCTGCGTAGAGATCAGGCCCGCGGCGCTCATGATCCGCGTGATTTCCGTCATGCGCTCGGGGGAGTTCTTCGCGGCGCTGAGCCACACCGTGAGTGGATGGCCGTACTGTCGTCTGCAGTCTGCCAGATGCTCGGCGATCTCCACGTCCCGCTTCAACATGCCGAAGTTGGCGTCTGTAATGAAGATGTAGAGCGCTCGGTTCTTGGCCAACCAAGTGATTTCGTCTTTCACCCGCTCCATGTCTGCCCGGTACACCCGAGAATTGGTTGCAGCGCCCCAGAAGCAGTACGTGCACTGGTAAGGGCAACCTCGGTTGGTCTCGAGCGTGGCCCAGACGTACTGGCCTGGTTCGAAGTAGCCCTCCAGGTAGGGAGAAGGAACCTCCGTCAGGTCCTCTATACGTGGCTGCGCCTCGTTCGTGATGAGCTCGCCGGAACGGTAGAAAGAGAGCCCTTTGACTCTTTGCATGTCCGAGCTCGGCAGCAATAGCTCCTGCAGGTAGTCCGCGAAGGTGCGTTCCCCTTCGCCGTTGCAAAGCACGACCCGCTCTTGGTCGGGTCGAAGGTACCGGCTCGCGTGGTTCATCACCTGCGGCCCTCCGAGGATGACGTGGGCCCGCGGCTTGCTCAGCAAGAGCTTCGGTAACCAACGCCGCACGAACCCCATGTTCCAGACGTAGCAGGAGATTGCGTAGACATCGGCTTCGATGGTTTCGAGCTTGGATTCGAAGCCATCATCATTGATGCAAATCGAGTGTATCTCGAACGAGCATGCTTCGCGCACCTCCGGGATCTTTGAGGCGACCGCCCGCATGTAGCCCGACGCCAGCGGGTACACGCCCGCGAAGACGCTGAGCTCTATGAATGCAACTTTCAAGATGGACATGGCACCTCCCTCTACTGTTCGCGCAAAAAATGCGACTCGGACTTTCGGCCTTCACGCGAGCTACCGAACCTCAGAAAGTCTTCCCCGCAGCTGTCATCCTCGTACCGACTCGCATCACAAGACTCCGACGCGAGGAGCCGCCTCCCACTCTCCCCTCGTGAGCTCTCGCGATTCGCCGGCAGCGAGCAGCCCCGCTGCGGCACCGCCGTAAGTGTCGCTCACACGGAGCCTTGCACCCCCTCTTTGCTCGCGGCGATACGGGACACCGCACGCAACACCTCAGGACGCTTACCCGCTGCGAGCCGCACGTCCGCCAGAAGCTTCTGTTCGTAGAGAAAGGGGGAGATGGCAAGGACAGCCGTCTGCGCTCGTTGCAGCGAAGCCTCCGCTATTTGCCCCAGCAGGTACTTGGTTGCTGCGGGCTGACGAAGAATCGCGAGGGAGGAGAAAGCTAGGTCCAGCTTGTCTAGAGGTAGCTCATCCGCCCAGTCGATCAGGGACTGGGCAGCAGCGGCACTTCGCGAGTGGCCCAGCGCCATCGCCGCGGCGCTGCTGAGAGCTTCACTCCTGACGCTCAGCAAGCGAGCGGCAAATGGCACCGACCCTTCTGGGTCCAGAGCTAACAGGGACTCGAACACCTGCTCCAAAACCTCGGGCTCTTCTTCTCCGCTCAGCGCCTTGAAACGCAGCAATGGCACACCTGCCAGTGGGCTCCCGTTCGCGATGGCTCGCGCCGCTGCCGCCCGGACCCCCGCGGTGCGGTCCGCCAGCATGCGCGCGGCCTCCAACATTCCGTCGCCGGCCTGCAGACGAAAAAGCGCGAACAGCGCTCGCCCACGCAGCGCGCCCGCCGGATCGCCCTCCGACGCGCGGCAACAATCGAGGAACAGGGCGACGTCCCCCGAGCCCAGCGAGTCGCACGCCGAAATCACGGCCGCGGTGGCGACGGAGCTGCGGTCCCGCGTCTCCGGCTTGATCGCGCGCCTGAGCATCGCTTCGAGCTCAGGGAGGAGCTCGACCAAGCCTTGTTCCTCCGCGATTCGAGCCGCCGTGCTCACCTCCAGCGGAACATTGGACTTCAGCGCTGCGATCAAGCCGGGAAGGGCCTCCGCCTTAGGAGCGCCGCGAAGCTGCTCTACCCGCTTGAGACGCTCGTCTTGCTTTGCTCTGTTCACCATCTGTTGTTCACACTCCGTGACGAAGGCGGGACGACAGAAGGCGCAGATGACGCAACCTCGACTGGCGTTTGCCTAAATCCCCTGTAAGACGGTTCCCTAGCCTGGGCGGAGGCAACCGCCCAGGGGTGCGCAGCGGCCGCACCCACCGACAGGCAGACAATGAGAACCTCCTGGCCCCGCGGCGACCGCAACAACCTACAACGCCGCATCGGCGGCCGTCCACGAAAATGAGAGGCGCACGAGCCTAATAAACATCGCTCTCGCTCGCGTCGTTTCCATACCCGTTCAGGCTGACTCTCGATCTGACTATTCGGCTTTGGCGACCACGCTCGCCGAGCTGATGAGTGTCGGCTCGACTCCGTGAAAGCCGCGCTCAGCATGTGGTGCGCGTGCGCCGCGCCTCGACAGGCGCGCGTCACTGGCCCGCAAACGCAAGAATTCTTGCTCGCAGGTCCGTCGGAATCGGCACTGCCTTGCGGTAGGTTCCCCGCTCCGGATCAAGGTCCATGAGCACGCATACGGTCCGGCCAGACACGCGTTCGTCGACCTCCGTGTCAGGCGCCGGCACCTTCGTCGAACTGACTATGCGGTAGCTCAACGTCAGCGATGATGCGCCGAGCTTCGATAGCGTGAGCCACACTTCGAGGTCGTCCCCGAACTGGCAGGGCGCTTTGAAGTCCGCCTCGACGTGCACCGAGGGCAGGCCGAGCCTGCTCACCAAAGTCAGGTCTTTATAAGGAGTGAGCAGTGCTTCGTCGAACCAGGCTTCCATCGCGTCGTGAAACAACGCCAGGAAACGCGGGTAGTAGACGAGACCAGCAGGGTCGCAGTCGCCCCATTTGACCTTGTATGCATAGCGGAACTGACTACCGGTCATGGTTCATCCGCCTCCCGCCGCCGTCGCCTTTTGTCGCCATGTAGCGCTCCGATACGACGCGCGCGTAACCTTCATTCTTGCAGCAGGCAGCATGCTGCCGTGCCGTGAGCTGCGTCCTAACCCCGCGTCGATAGCGTCCATCGCTAACACGGGCGCGCAGTCCGCAGCAAGCAATGGACGTCGTGCGCAGCGCCCTCGGACGCTCGAGCGCGGATCGTCGACGTCAGAAGCCGTGGCGGCCGCCCTGCGCGTCAGCACATCCGACGAGACGTAGCGCTACCAATCCGCGCGCGCGACGTGCGCATGAGCGTCGTCCCGGCGCCTTGCTCGCGTCGAAATTGAAGCGAGATGGTCTCGGTCGACGACGTCGTCACGAGGACGCACGAGATACTGCGACGCGGCTAGTCACTTTGTCAGCGCGCCCACTCATATTCGCGGCTCCATCTGACTGACGACCTTGCGCCGAAACTCGCGATCACGATCGCTCTCTCGCTGATTGCTCTCAGAAGGAGCGTCAGAGAGTGTCCGTGCAATTGCTGACGACGAAAACAAATTCAAACGAAGGAACCCAAGTGTCTTGACGCTCCAAAATCAGGCTGCTAGCTTCCGGTACGTTCTTGGGAGAACGCACATCCCTGCGCGTCGCGCATCGAGGATGGCGGGGCATGTTAGTGCGGCTCCACGAGGAGCCGCGTTTCGGGTTGCTTGAGTTGGGTTGTCAGCGAGCGGTCGGCCGTCACGTGCGGTTGCACGCGTTTCTCTCGAGGTACGAGGGGTTGGGCAGATAGCTTGTAAGGGTTGGATTTTATCGCGAGTTCGTTGAAGAGGTTGCCAATCCGCACGCGGGGAGTGCGCCGTTCATGGCTGACTTGTCTACCGGGTCAGGGCGGCTCCGCGCGCTCCCGGCGGGGGCTCGTAGACGGAGCTGGTAGTTGAAGAGCTTTAGTTAACTCGTCGTTGTTCTGTAACTCAGGAGGATCGATATGTCCGCGTCTGATTTGGATGACTACGTCGTGCTCGTCAACGACGAAGAACAATATTCCTTGTGGCCGTCGACTCGAGAGGTCCCGCGGGGGTGGAGGCAAGAGGGGGCGCGAGGTAGTCAGCAAGACTGCCTATCGCACATTCAGCACGTCTGGACAGACATGCGTCCGAAGAGCCTACGTGAGACCCTTCAAAGTGCGGCTCGATGAGCGGCGGTAACGTAACCCGCGTATCGGGGCCGTTGCCCGCCGCGAGCCACGCGCCGTCCGTTCCCGCTTTCGCCGCCGCGACGGCGCGGCCGTTCCCGGAGTACTTGAGCCAAGTGGAGCGAGCCTTCGTGGAGCAGGAGCTCGAGCGAGTGCGCTGTCTTGCTCTCGCCACCTCCGATGGAAAGCTGACGACTCTCTATGAGTACGGAAGCCCGGAGGACGAAGCCATCGTGCTCCTTCCTCCGTATGGGATGACCTTTCTCCTCGTCGCCCGGCTCGCGCGTCTTCTGTCCAGCCGTCACCATGTGGTCGTCTGGGAGTCCAACGGGAGCCCTGATACTTCGGTGCCGGTAGCAGAGTCGGACTTTGGGTTACGGAGCCAGGCCGAGCAACTGGCGCGCGTCGTGGAGGCACGCGGCCTCGGCGCGGTCCACTTCGTTGGCTGGTGTCAGGCCGCGCAGATTTCGAGCTACGCCGCTGCGCACGATTTGGTGACGCCGAAATCCATGTCGTGGGTTGCGCCCGCAGGCTTCGCCTACAGCGTCCTTCCTTCCGAGTTCGACCGTTGCGCGCTCCCGATCTACCTGGACATCGAGCGCCAGGGACTTGCCCACGCCGAGAAGCTACGACACATCTTGGACAAGCACGCGCTAGCGCCAACGACCGCGGCAATCATCGCCGAGAAGCTGACGATGCTCCACCTCGCAGGAGCATCTTCCACTCATGTCTTCTCCCGGTACATGAAGGCGTACGAGGAGAACAAGCCAGTAGCCAAGGTCACGCTGCCCGGCGCGGTGGCCCGCGTTCCGACGCTAGTCATGCACTCGCGAGATGACGCTTTTAGCCACTTCTCCGAATCCATTCAGATCGCGAAGAAGCATCCGTCGGTGCGCCTCCAGCTTCTGCAAGACGGCGGGCATCTAAAGATCTTCAACTCGCCTGAAGTGATCGCCGCGCACATTCTCGAGTTTACGGACTCCGTGGAAAAGGCCACCGCCGCTGGCGGCTCCGAGGCCGCCGCACCCCAGCTGTCCTGAGCGTACCTCCATGGCAATTCCCAACAACATCGGCCTAGACGAGCGCGGCCCTGCGTCGCGCCTGTTGGAGGAATACGAGCGAAAGTTCCGCGGTTGGTGGGGACGGCGAGGTCCCACCGAGTTTCTCGAGCGCTCAATGCGCCTCAGGCTGCCGACGGGCGCTACGAGCGCAGCCGAATGGTCCAAGTATCACACGATGAAGCCCGCGGATTATCGGTGGGGCGTGTTCATGATCCCCGACGCAAGAAACGAGATCGCGTTTGGGGACCACCGCGGCCAAGCTCGATGGAATGAAGCGCCGAGTGAATACCGCTCGCTGCTGCTGCAGCACATCTGCGTTCAGGCAGACGTCGAGAATGCAGCGGTAGAGCAGAGCAGCACGCTCACTCGGTCTACCCCCAGCGCGCTCGACCTGGAGAATCTCTTTCAGTTCTACCTGGAGGAAGCACGGCACACCTGGGCCATGTCCCACCTCCTGCTCACGCACTTCGGTGAGGATGGCCTGGTCGAGGCGGAGCGGCTGCTCGAGCGCCTCAGCGGAGACGCCGAGAACCCCCGGCTGCTCGAAGCCTTCAATCACCCTACGGAGGATTGGCTCTCGCACTACATGTGGTGCTTGTTGGCGGACCGCGTCGGCAAATACCAACTCCACGCGGTGACTGACGCGTCGTTCGCCCCGCTCGCGCGGGCGGCACGCTTCATGATGCTAGAGGAGCCACTCCATATCTCATTCGGTACGCTAGGGCTCGAGCGCGTTCTCTGCAGGTCACTCGAGGCGATGCGCGAGCTGAAGAGTGAAGACGTCTTCCGCGCAGGCGCCATTCCCCTGGCCGTGATTCAGAAGTACTTCAACTTCTGGCTCCCCAAGGTCTACGATCTATTCGGCAACGACGAGTCGGAGCGCGCCCGTGAGCTCCTGCGGGCCGGCATTCGCATTCCGCGCAATTTCCGCGAAGACGCCCCCGGCACGGTCGCGGTGGACCGGCGGAGCGGTGAGCAGATCGAACGGTGCTTGGTATCAGGAGAGCTCGCGACGAACACCCTGATGCGCCGGCAGTTCATCGCCGAGCTGCAGAAGATACTGGACCGCTGGAATGCGGTGATCCGTACGGTCGGAATCGACTTTACTTTTTCCCAGCCCCACGAGCGCTTTGCGAGGCGACACGGGCCCTGCGCCCACCTGCCGTTCGATAACGAAGGTAATCGACTGCAGACTGATGCTTCTCACCAGTTCTTTCCGTCGGGTGAGGACCTGGCGAACGTTCGTGGGCTCATGGAACGCAAGCTCGGGCCAGAGGAGTGCGCATCGTGGATTGCGCCCCCCGGGACGCGCCTTCACGCCGTCTCCGGTGCATAGCTTTTAGTCTTCGTTCTGTCGCGTCGTAGTGTTTGCCGTCAGGAGGGTGTCTCAAATGCGTTGTCTCATCATCGACAACTATGACTCGTTCACGTGGAACTTGGCGGACTACGTCTCTCAATCCTTCGGCACCCCACCCGTAGTCGTCCGCAACGACGAGTACACGTGGCGGGGGCTCCTCGCCTTGGACCAATTCGGGTGCATCATCGTGTCCCCGGGGCCAGGGTCCGTCGACAATCCGGCTGATTTCAACGTCTCGAAGGACGCGCTGGAGCAGACGGAGCGCCCCGTCCTCGGAGTGTGCTTGGGCCACCAGGGTCTTGCTCACATCTACGGCGCCCGAATTCAGCGAGCGCGCGTACCCTTTCACGGGCGACAATCAGCGATTCATCACGACGGCAGCGAGCTGTTCGCCGGCTTGCCTCCTGTCTTTCAGGCAGTCCGATATCACTCGCTCGTCGTGGACCCGAGCACGGTTCCGAGTGAGCTGCAGGTAACGGCGCGTACGGAGTGCGGCCTCGTCATGGGCCTCCGGCACCGCACCCAGCCTAAGTGGGGCGTGCAGTTCCACCCGGAGTCCATCCTCACGCTGGACGGCATGCGAATCATCCAGAACTTCCGGGACGAAGCGCACCGCTTCGGCCGCCGGAGTAGCTCGTACCCTGCGCCAGCAGCCTGGAAGGCAGCGGAGAGTGACTTCATGGGCGCCCCGCCCGCGCTCGCCCCCTCTTCCGCTGCGAAGCCGAAGGCGTTTCGATCGTTCTCCCGGCGTATCCCCGGCAACTTCGATCCGGAAAGCGTGTTCGCGGGGCTGTTCGGCAACAAGAAGTACAGCGTGTGGTTGGACGGCCATGCCCCCGGCAACGCAAACGCTCGCTTCTCGTTCATGGGCAGCCCGAATCAAGACGCGGTGCTGGTGTACCGCGCGAGCGAAGGCGTGGCCGCCGGCGCGCGCCACCTGTCCGCGCTCGACCAAGAGCTGAAGAAGGTCGTTCACGATGGCGAGAGCCTCCCGTTCGAGTTCCGCGGGGGCTACGTCGGGTACATGTCTTACGAGATGAAGGCTGCGTTCGGCGCTCCGACGACGCACCTGAACGCGATGCCCGATTCGGCGTGGATGCTGCTGGAGCGGTTCATTGCCTTCGACCATGAGTCGCGCGAGCTCTGGCTCGTCGCGGTGGCCGAGCCCGAGCATGAGCAAGCCGTGCAAGCGTGGATGGACGACCTTGCTTGTGCCATTGGGGCGCAGCCGACGAGCTCGCCCGCCGTTCAGCCGCGCAACTTGAAGTCTCTCTCGGTATCCATGGACTTCGATCGCGCCGCTTACCTAAGGGCCATCGAGCATTGTAAGCAAAAGATCGCGGCCGGCGAGTCTTACGAGGTGTGCCTCACGAACATCTTCACGGCCGATGTGCAGCTCGACCCACTCGACCTTTACCGGACCATGCGCAAGGGGAACGCGGCGCCGTACAGCGCGTTCATCCGCTTGGGTCAGCACGCCGTCCTCAGCACGTCGCCGGAGCGGTTCCTGAGGGTGGACGCACGAGGAACGATTCAAACCAAGCCCATCAAGGGAACGTCCGCGCGGTCGGAGGACGCGGGGGAGGACGCGCGCAGCGCAGAGCTGCTGGCGAGCTCGGAGAAGGATCGCGCCGAAAACCTCATGATCGTGGACCTCATGCGGAACGATCTGTCGCGGGTCTCGGAGTCCGGCAGCGTCAACGTACCGAAGCTGATGGACATCGAGAGCTTCAAGACCGTTCACCAGATGGTGAGCACGGTCGAGTCCAAGCTTCGCGCCGGGCACAGCCTCGTCGATTTGCTCGGTGCCGTCTTCCCCGGCGGCTCCATCACGGGTGCACCAAAGATCCGAACGATGGAGATCTTGAACGAGCTGGAGCGAAGTCCACGAGGCGTTTACTGCGGATCCATCGGCTACTTGGGCTACAACCGCGTCGCAGACCTCAACATCGCCATCCGAACGGTCTCCTACGACGGGAGCGCCATCAAGTTCGGTGCTGGCGGTGCGATCACGTACCTTTCGCAGCCGGACAGCGAATTCGACGAAGTCTTGCTCAAGGCGGAGGCCGTGCTCCGGCCGGTTTGGCAGCACGTCGGCAGAGCTCAACGCTTCGAGAGCGTTGTGCGGGGGCAGACGCTGCACATCGAGGTAGCGTCGCCGGACGGCAGCGTCGCGCAAGAAGCCGGAACCGCGGCGGTAGCCTGCAATGTCTAGCCACGCTGGCATCCGCCGCGTCGTCGGGTCGAGGTCGACTCCGCGCGAGGTCCTTGAGCCTGATGGTACTTGCGCAGCGCGAACGGACCTTTGGCTTCTTAGGTTCCGACCACTGCTTCGCCCCAGAGCTCGGCTCTTTTGCTTTCCGCCAGCAGGGGGGGACGCAAACATCTTCCGCGACTGGCAGGCGGCACTGCCGGTGGGCGTGGAGGTCATTGGCATCCAATACCCGGGTCGAGGCCGCAACCAAGAGCCATTGCTCAGCAAAGCGGATGACATCGTCTCCGCGCTGCTGACCTTGCTGCCGCCCAGCCTCGACCTCGACTACGCGTTCTTTGGTCACAGCAACGGGGCGCTCCTCGCCTTCGAGCTCGCGAGGAGCTTGGGCTCGGAGCACCGCGAGCGGTTGCGTCATCAATTCGTTTCCGCGAGTCCTGCGCCGCATCTGCCTCGCGTTCGGCGAGGGCTGAGCGGGCTCTCGGACGAAGAAGTTCTGCGCAAGGTGCGCGATATGGGCGGAACGCCACCTGCGTTGCTGGCGGACGCAGAGCTGATGCGGAGGCTGCTGCCGCGCCTTCGAGCCGACTTCGAGGTTGGCGATGCCTACGTCTTTCGCCCCGGCCGCCGGCTCGCTTGCGAGCTCACCTTGCTCCGCGGTTCGTTGGACCGAGCCGTAGACGAGTCGCGCGTCTCGCGATGGGCGGAGCTCACGACCGGCCGCTGTAAAGAGCACGTCATCGAGGGCGGTCACTTCTTTCTTACAACCCACACGCCGCAGGTCGTGGAGCTCGTTGGGGCGACCCTGAGCGACCGCGTCCTGCAGCAAGAACCCGAGCGAACGGTGCGGTCATGATTTCCCACAACAACGCGCAAGAGCCGTTTTCCTTCGACCTCTTCTACACGACGGTGAATGCGTACTATCGCACCGCCGCCGTCAAAGCCGCGATCCAGCTCGGCGTTTTCGAGGCCGCGGGTGAGGAGGGCAAGACCTTCCTCCAGATCGCGAACGCGTGCGACGCCTCACCCCGCGGCATTCGCATCCTATGTCACTTTTTGACGTCCATAGGCTTTCTGAAAAAGGCCGGCGAGGTGTTCTTCATCACTCGGGAGATGAGCCTCTACCTATCCAAAGCATCACCGAGCTACCTCGGCGGAAGCATCGACTTTCTGCTCTCCCCGTACATCATGGAAGGCTTCAAGGATCTGACCTCCGTGGTGCGCACGGGGCGGCTTACCCTGCCTCAGCAGGGGGTAGTGGACGCGAGTCACCCGCAATGGGTGGAGTTTGCTCGCGCCATGGGCCCGATGATGTCGCTGCCGGCGCTGCTGCTGGCGGAGCTCGCGGATCCATCCGTCGATCGTCCCCTTCACGTCGTGGACGTGGGAGCGGGTCACGGTCTTTTCGGGGTGGCGATAGCTCGACGCAACCCGACCTCCAAAGTCACGTTCATCGATTGGGAGAACGTCCTCGCGGTAACGCGCGAGAATGCGGAGGCCGCGGGGGTTGCGGGTCGTTCGGTGTTTCGGCCCGGGGACGCCTTCTCGACGGACTTTGGGGAAAGCCAAGACGTCGTCGTGCTCGCTAACTTCCTGCACCACTTCGACGAGGCTGCGTGCGAGGTCATTTTGCGGAAGGCCCACCGAGCCCTCAAGCCCGGCGGCCGCGTGCTCATACTGGAGTTCATCGCAAACGAGGATCGGTCGTCACCGCCTCTCGCCGCGACCTTCAGTATGATGATGCTGGGGACCACGCCATCCGGAGAGGCGTACGCGTATTCGGACCTCGAACGAATGTGTAGAGCCGCGGGTTATCCTCAAGTCGAGTCGCGCGCCATCCCCCCTGCGATGGAGCGTGTAGTCGTTGCGGTAAAGGGTGACGGTTGAACAGCGCGCCGAGCGTGCGCAGGACGGCAATGTAGAATGGCTACCAGAGTCTCCAGTTTTTCTCTCCGCGAGCCCGACGACACCGACGTCATCGCCAAATCCAACGAGACCGCCTTGGCGGTGGACCTTTCGCGAAGTGTCGTCGACCTCTTTTACGACCGCGCGCGGTCGTCGCCAAACGCGGTCGCGTGTATCGACGGGGAAACGCAGACCACCTTCGAGGACTTGAACCAAACGTCCAACCGCATCGCGCACGCGCTGCTCGAGCGCGGAGTCGGCGTAGACGTTCCAGTGGGAATCCTCTTGGAGCGCTCCGCCCTCCAGCTCGCGGCCATGCTCGGCATTCTCAAGGCCGGCGGCTGCTACGTTCCGATCGATCCCAGGTATCCTGCCGACTACGTCCGGCTGGTGGTGGCGGATGCTTCACCCAGGGTCGTGCTTTCGACGGAGGCTTTGCGCCCTCAGCTGCAGGGCGCCTCGGCCGAGGTTCTTTCGTTGGACGCGGCTGCGGTTCGCCACGCCGCCACGGACGCCCCCAGCATCCGCATTTCGCCGGAGCAGCTGGCGTACATCATGTACACCTCTGGCTCGAGCGGCACGCCCAAAGGGGTGATGGTGCCCCACCGGCAGATTCTGAATTGCCTCACGTCGTTGTGGACGCGAGCTCCCTTCGGTGAGGGCGAGGTCGTGGCCCAGAAGACCTCCGCCGCGTTCGCGATCTCGACGAAGGAGCTGTACTCGGGGCTGCTCGCGGGAGCTCCCCAGGTCTTCCTGGACGACGATGTCGCGCGGGACCCAGCCCGGCTGGTAGCGGAGCTGGCCCGCACCTCGGTGACGCGGCTGTACACGTTCCCGTCGCAACTGGAGGCGCTCATCGCCTCCGCTCGAGGCGCCTACGATAGGCTCCGCAGCCTTCGTCATGTGTTCGTGTCCATCGAGCCGTGGTCGGCGGACCTCCTGAACGAGCTGCGCCGCGTGATGCCTTGGGTCACGCCTTGGTACATCTACGGCTGCACCGAGATCAATGACGTCACGTATTGTGACCCAGGTTGCAAGCCGAGCAGCACCGGCTTCGTGCCCATCGGTCGTCCCATCCACAACACACGAGTACTCGTCTTTGACGAGGACCTGCGGCCCGTCCCGGTCGGCGCGACCGGCGAGATGTACGTGGAGAGTCTCGGCCTGGCGCGCGGCTACTGGAATCTGCCTACGCTGACGGCGGAACGCTTCATCGCCAATCCGCTCGGTGGATCCGCGCGCCTGTACCGAACCGGTGACCTTGCCCGCTACCTTCCGGACGGCTCTCTCGAGTTTCTCGGCCGCCGCGACGAAGAGATCAAAGTTCGAGGCTATCGGGTCGATGTTCGCCAGGTCGAGAAGGCCCTCGCGGCGCATCCCGCCGTTCGAGAGGCCGCCGTCGTCGGGAAGGCGAGCGACGGCAAGGGCAAGTCCGATCTCATCGCCTACGTCGTTCCCGCGTCCGAAGACGCGCAGAGCATCGAGGGGCTGCGTGAGTACATGACCAATTGTCTGCCCGCCTACATGGTGCCGACGATTTTTCAGACTCTGCCCGTTCTTCCCCGCCTGCCGAACGACAAGATAGACCGCCTGCGCCTGCCAGACCCGACGCGGGCGGACGCCGGCGCGGACTACGTAGCTCCTCGCTCTCCCACCGAGACGGCGCTCGCGCAGGTGTGGGTGGAGGTATTGCGCCAAGGTACGACCGCGGCGCCCGTCGTGGGCTTGCGTCACGACTTCTTCGACCTAGGCGGCCACTCTCTGCTCGCCGCCCAGATGTTCTCGCGCATTCGTGAGCTGCTGGGGGTCGAGCTTCCGCTCAACTTGCTGTTCGAAAATCCGGTGCTGGAGGCCTTTGCGCGCGCGGTAGACACGGCCCTCTCCGCCCGTGGCGCACGGCCGGAAACTGCCATCGTCGCCGTCGACCGCGCCGAGAAATTGCCCCTATCCTTCGTGCAGGAGCGGCTGTGGTTCGTGCACGAGCACATGCCGGAGCAGCGGACGAGCTACAACGTGGCGTTCGCGGCCGACATGCGCGGCAAGGGTTTCTCCATCGCGGCCCTTCGCGCCGCGATCAACGGCATCGTGGCGCGCCACGAGACGCTCCGAACGACGTTCGTCGTTCCTCAGGATGCCAGCGAGCCGGCTCAGCGGATCGCGGACTCCTTGTGGCTGGACATCCCGCTGGAGGACGTCGCGGAAGCAGCCATCGAGTCGAAGAAGGCGGAGCACGCCGCCCACGTCTTCGACCTCGCCAAGGGGCCGCTGCTGAAGGTCTCGATTTTGCGAGTCTCCCCGGAGCACCACGTGTTCATGCTGAACATGCACCACATCATCTGCGACGGCTGGTCCATCGGTATCATGATGCGGGACATGTGGGCGTTTTACGCCGCCGCGGAGACCGGCGCCCAGCCGAAGCTGCCCCCGCTCGACGTTCAATATGCGGACTACGTCGTGTGGCAGCGTCAGCAAGACCTCCGGTCAGGTCTCGAGTACTGGAAGGGCTCGCTCGAGGGCTACGAGGAAGGGCTCTCGTTGCCCTACGACTTCCCGCGTCCGCGCGGGAGGGCTTGGCGCGCAGGGCTCCTCCGTCACCGCTACGCGCCGGAGCTGTCGGCCAAGCTTGCGGAGATGGGCAAGCGTCAGCAGACGACGTTGTTCATGACGTTGACGGCCAGCGTCGCGATTCTTCTTCATCGCTACACACGCAGAGACGACCTTTGCATCGGTACGACGGTCGCGGGTCGCGACCTGCTGGCGCTCGAGAACCTCGTCGGCTTCTTCGTCAACATCCTCGCGCTCCGGCTGGATCTGACGGGCGACCCTACTCTGGAGACAATCCTGGGCCGGACGAAGGCGCAACTACTCGCGGGGATGGAGCACCGCGACGTTCCTTTCGAGCACGTGCTGGGGGCGCTCAAGAAGCAACCCGATAGCAGTCAAATTCCGCTCGTGCCGGTGATGGTTCGCCATCAGAATTTTCCGAATGATCGCGCGTCCGCGTCGACGAATCCCGATCTGCAAACGGGAGAAATCGAGTTTGGTCAGCGGACCACCCCCAATGAGCTGGACCTCCAATTCACGGGGGACGGGAGCGCTCTCGAGCTCACCATCGAATACGCGGAGGAGCTGTTCAGCGAGAAGACCATCGCTCGTCTCATCGAAACTCACGAGCACATCCTGAGCCTGATGGTATCGAGCCCCGCGGTGACGCTCTCTGACCTGCCTCTCCACCTGGGTCAGGCTGGAGCCGAGCGTGGTCCCGGGGCCGCGCTCGACGTATCCAAGAGCGTCCTGTCGCTCTTCCGTGAGCGGGTTGCGGAAAACCCCGACGCGCCTGCCTGCATCGGTGAGTCGGGGTCCTTGACCTTCGCCGAGCTGGACCGAAGAGCCAATCAGGTCGCCCACGCACTGGTGGCCAGCGGCGTCCGGAGCGAGACTCCGGTGGGCATCCTCCTCCATCGCTCGCCGGAGCTCCTGATCGCGACGCTGGGTGTGCTGAAGTCCGGTGGGTGCTACGTGCCGCTGGACCCTCAGTACCCGCAAGAATACGTCGCTCAAATTCTCGCTGACGCGGAGCCGTCCGTGGTGCTTACCTCCCCGCAGCTGCGCTCGAAGGCAGCGGGCTCGGGGCGAACGCTCCTCGCGCTGGACGACGCCGCCGTCACCTCGAGCCCGACGAGCGCGCCCGAGGTCCAGGTTCGCGCCGATCAGCTGGCGTACCTCATGTACACGTCCGGCTCCACGGGCGCGCCGAAGGGGGTCATGGTTCCCCACCAGCAGCTGCTGACGTGGCTCTACCCGCTTTGGGAGAGAGCTCCGTTCGAAGGCGGCGAGCTCGTGGCGCAGAAGACCTCAACCGCTTTCGCAATCGCGGTGAAA
The DNA here is from genome assembly GCA_004193285.1 of Myxococcales bacterium. GTDB lineage: Bacteria > Myxococcota_A > Polyangia > Polyangiales > Polyangiaceae > PMG-095. Next base: position 105,642 of record SECP01000046.1, read on the forward strand.
GAGTCGTTCGCCGGGTTGCTCGCGGGCGTGCCACAGCTCGCGATCGACGACGCGACCGTCAAGGACGTCGCGAGCCTCGTCCGAACGCTGGAGCGTTGGGAGGTGTCTCGACTCTACACCTTCCCCTCGCAGTTGGAGGCAATCCTTGCTCACGTGGAGGACCGACCCGAACGCCTCAAGGCGCTGCGCCACCTCTTCGTTTCCATCGAACCCTGCCCGGTCGAGCTGTTGCGGAAGGTGCGCACCCTCGCTCCGTGGATCACGCCTTGGTACATCTACGGTTGCACGGAGATCAACGACGTCACGTACTGCGAGCCCGATGAGCAGGTGAGCAGCACCGGCTTCGTCCCCATTGGTCGTCCGATCAGCCGCGTTCGCACCTTCGTTCTCGACGACGAGCTGCGCGAAGCCCCCGTGGGCTCTTTGGGCGAGTTGTACGTAGAGAGCCCCGGCGCCGCCCGGGGCTACTGGCGGCAACCTGGCTTGACTGCAGAGCGCTTCGTGCCGAACCCCTACGGCCAGCCGGGATCACGGCTCTATCGAACCGGTGACCTTGCCCGCTACCTCGACGACGGCTCGCTCGAGTTTCTGGGTCGTCGCGATCACGAGACCAAGATCCGCGGGCACCGAGTGGACATTCGCCACGTCGAGAAGGTCCTGGGGGCTCATCCCGCGGTCGCGGAAGTGGCCGTGCTCGGGTGGCCGAGGCAGGCGACGAATCCTCAACTCCTCGCCTACGTGGTGTTCACGGGGAATCAAAGCACTACCGCCAGAGAGCTTCGCGAGTACCTCCTCGCCAATCTTCCAACGTACATGGTTCCGGCCCTGTACCAGTTTTTGGACGAGCTACCGCGGCTCACGAACGGCAAGCTGGATCGATTGGCTCTTCCGGAGCCCAGTGAGCTCCAAGGCCGGGCGGAGTACGTGTCGCCGCGGAGCCCCACGGAGCAACGCATCGCCGCGATGTGGAGCCGGCTACTCACCCATGGAGACCTGCCACCCCCTCAGGTCGGGGGGGCCGATAACTTCTTCGACCTGGGAGGGCATTCGCTGCTCGCGGAGCACGTGCTGTCCTTCGTTAGGCGCGAATTCGGGGTGGACGTCGGCTTCCGAACGCTCTTCGAGTCACCAAGGCTGGAGGACTTCGCGAGCGCCGTCGATGGCGCGGTCGCCGCGCGGACGGACAGCAAGCGCGCGCCATCCATCAAAGAGCCCTCGGCGGTCGTCAGCTTGTCCAAGAGCTCGAGTCTGCCGAGCCTATTCTGCGTCCACCCAGTGGGGGGCCAGGCGCTGGTCTACCGCGAGCTGGCCCAAAGTCTCGGCTCTCACGTTCACGTCTGGGCCCTCCAGTCGGAGGCCCCCCGACCCTGCAAGACGTTGGAGGCACTGGCCGAGTTCTACGCGGGAGAGATTCGCAAGGTGCAATCTCGCGGCAGCTACCGACTGCTGGGTTGGTCTTCTGGCGGTCTTCTCGCTTCCGCGATCGCTCGCGCTCTGCTCGGACAAGACTCGGTCGTCGACTACCTCGGTCTGATCGAGACGAATCCCATCCCGTCTCTCGCCGCCGGTCGCAACTCGCCGCTCATCGCGGCGACGAACCTGTTGGGTTCGGTTCGAGGCCGAAGCTTCACCGCACCCGAGCTGGACGCCGCGCGCGACCTCCTCGCCTCGAAGGGCGGAGTCGAGAGCGCTTTCACCCCCGAGCGCGCGCCGGAGGCGTTGCGCGCCCTGTCGCAACGATTCGAGGTCACGCTCACTGAGGAATCGCTCACGTACGTCGTCAGCAGGCTCGACACCACGCGCTACTATCTCGGGTTACTCGCCGGCCACCGCGTCGAGGACGTTGCCGACCGCGTCGTCGTCTATCGAGCGAAGAACGCCATCAAGCTCGCGGCGACGCGCCCGACCGACGTCATCGTGCCGGGTAACCACTACGACGTGCTGCAGGGGGAGAACGCCCGGTACCTCGGCGCGCGCATCACAGAACGACTAGCAACTCTCGGTCTGACCGGGGTGGGGCCAAATCAGGCCTGGCACCCAGCCCAGACGTGAGCTGGCAGAGGGAACCCATGTCCGAAGAAACTCAAGCATTCGTTACCTTGTCGACCCCGACTTCGTGCGCCGCCGTGCCGGTGAGTCGTGCCCTTTACCCATCCGAGCTCGGCGTTCACCAGCTCTTCGAAGCTCAAGCCAGCGCGACCCCGGGCGCCACTTCTGTCGTCATGGGCGGCCAGTCCCTGACGTACCAGGAGCTGAACGCCAAGGCGAACGCCCTCGCCGGTTACCTCCGCACGACGGGTCTTCGCGAAGGGGAGTGCGTCGCCGTGTACATGGACCGGAGCCCCTCGTGCCTGGTGGCCCTGCTCGCGGTCCTCAAGGCGGGGGCCACGTACGTGCCCATCGACCTTTCCCTGCCCGAAAAGAGAGTCGCTTACATCCTTCAGGACAGTGACGCGACGCGTGTGCTCACGGACGCGCTCGGTCAATCGCGGATAGCGGAGCTGAAGGAGAGCGCGCCCCCGGCCCTGCAAGTGGACAAGCTCTTGGTCGAGCTGGTGGGGACCGAAAACCTCGACATCCCAGTAGACCCGCAGCGCGCTGCCTACTGCATCTACACATCGGGCTCGACGGGCGCTCCCAAGGGCGTGCTCGTTCAGCACCGCGCGTTCATGAATTATATCTGGTGGGCGAAGAAGCAGTACGTCACGGAGGATATCAAGAGCTTCGCGCTCTACTCGTCGCTCGCTTTCGACCTGACCATCACGTCCATCTTCGTGCCCCTCGTCTCCGGCTGCGTCGTTCACGTTTACCCGGAAACGGGCGACGTTCACCCCCTCACGGAAGTCATCGCGGACAATCAGGTCGACCTCATCAAGCTCACCCCCGCTCACTTGAGCTTGCTGGTGGATGCGGACCTCTCCTCCTCGCGACTCAAGACTCTCATCCTCGGAGGGGAGGACTTGAAGGCGGCGCAGGCGGCGACGGTTCACGGAAAGCTGGGGGGCCGCGCGGTGATCTACAATGAGTACGGCCCCACGGAGACGGTCGTCGGGTGCATGATCTACCGCTACGACCCTCAGGGCGACGTCGAGGGCTCGGTGCCAATCGGAGCCGGCATCGACAACGTGGCGCTGTACCTGCTGGACGCAGCGCTGAAGCCCGTCGCCAGCGGGGCCGTCGGCGAGATCTACGTGGGCGGGGATTCGGTGAGCCTCGGCTACAAAGGCAAGCCGGACTTGACGAACGCCAGCTTCCTCAAAACTCCCTTTGCGCTCGGCAAGCGGCTGTACGCGACGGGGGACCTCGCTCGAGTCAACGATCAGGGGAAGATGGTCTTTCTGGGGCGGCGAGACCACCAGATCAAGCTGCGAGGCTATCGCATCGAGCTCGGCGAAATCGAGAGCGCGTTGCTGGCATTTCCTGGCATCGATGCGTGCGTCGTGGACTCCACGAAGAGCGCTACCGCAGACGCGGCCGCGGGGCTGCAGCACTGCGTTCGCTGCGGGCTCGCGTCGAACTTCCCGAACACGACCTACGGCGAGGATGGCGTTTGCAACCACTGCGCCGCATTCGAGAAGTACCAGAGCGTCGTGTCGAGTTACTTCGGGACGATGGACGACCTGCGCGGCATCGTCGAAGAGATGAAGCGCCCGCGGCGCCCGCACTACGATTGCATCGTTTCCCTGAGCGGCGGCAAGGACAGCACTTATGCCTTGTGTCAAATGGTGGAGCTAGGCGCGCGCGTCTTCGCGTTCACCCTCGACAACGGCTACATCTCGGACGCAGCCAAACGAAACATCGACTTAGTCGTTTCGAGTTTGGGCGTCGACCATCGCTATGTCTCGACCGAGCACATGAACGAGATCTTCGTCGACAGCCTCAAGCGCCACAGCAACGTTTGCAACGGCTGCTTCAAGGCCATCTACACCTTCGCGATCAACCTCGCCGAGGAGCTCGGGGTGTCCCACGTCGTGATGGGGCTGTCGAAGGGCCAATTGTTCGAGACGCGGCTGTCGGCGCTATTTCGCTCGTCCAGCTTCGACAACGACTCGTTCGAGAAGAGCCTCGTCGAGGCTCGCAAAATCTATCACCGCATCGACGACGCGGTGAGTCGGCGGTTGGACATGTCCTGCGTGCAAAATGACGAGGTCATCGAGAAGACTCGGTTCGTCGACTTCTTTCGCTATTGCCACGCAAGCCGCGAGGAAATGTACGCGTACATCGAGAAGAAGGTGGGGTGGAAGCGGCCGGGGGATACGGGGCGCTCCACGAACTGCCTTCTGAACGACGTCGGTATCTACGTGCACAACAAGGAGCGAGGCTTTCACAACTACTCCTTGCCCTACAGCTGGGACGTGCGGATGGGGCACGTGAGCCGGCAAGCCGCGCTCGAGGAGCTGGACGACTTCAACGACATCAACGTCGTGAGCACGGAGTCGGTCCTCGCCGAGCTCGGCTACGCTCTGAACCAAAGCATCGTGGGGTCTGCCGAGGCGCAGCTCGTTGCTTACTACGTCTCCGCGCAAGAGCTGCCTGCGTCCGACCTGCGACAGTTCCTTTCGACCAGCTTGCCCGCGTACATGGTGCCGAAGTTCTTCGTCCAGCTCGACTCGATCCCGCTAACCCCCAACGGCAAGGTCAACCGTCGCTCCCTGCCGCGCCCGGACTACGTGCAAAAGGCGTCGAAGAGCGCCTCGGCTCGCCCCGCGACCCGCCTGGAGGAGCAGCTCGTGGAGCTTTGGAAAGAGGTCCTGCGCATCGACGAGGTGGGCATCGACGACGACTTCTTCGAGCTGGGTGGCCACTCTCTACCTGCATTGATGATGCTCTTCAAAGTCGATACGCAATTCAACCAGGCGATCAGCATCGCGGAGTTCTCCAAGGTGCCGACGGTCAGCGGCCTCGCCGCGCTGGTGGGGTCGGCCGGGGCCGTCGCAAAGAGCTGAGAACGACGAAGCACCATGGGCATCGTGATCGTCAATGGCGTCAGCGGAGCTTCGTGCTCTCCACGCGACCGCGGTCTCCAGTTCGGAGACGGCTTGTTCGAGACCATGTTGGGCGTGGGCGGCGGCGTGGTGGAGCTCGGTCGGCACTGGAGGCGGCTTCAAGACGGCTGCCGACGCTTGGGTATTCATTGTCCGGTTACACAAGAAGAAGTGCTCACGGCGCTGCGAGCCGCAGAGCTGCCGCGAGCCGTCGTGAAGCTGATCGTGACGAGAGGCGACTCGGGGCGTGGGTACCGCTGTCCACCCGCTTTGGTTGCGCATTGGGTGCTCTTCATCGATCAGGCGCCGGAGTATCCGCAGGCGGCTCGCGAGGGAGGCGTGGCCGTCACGGTGTGCCGGACGCGAGTGCCCATCGAGGACGAGGCCATCGCCGGCATCAAGCACCTGAACCGGTTGCCCCAAGTGATGGCTCGTCGAGAGTGGAACGACGAGTATCACGACGGCCTCCTGATGGATCCGGACGGCCGCGTCGTGGAAGGGTGCGCGAACAACCTCTTCGTGGTGACGGGTGGAGTGCTGAAGACCCCCGACTTGTCCAGGTCCGGGGTGCACGGAGTCATGAGAGAGCGAGTCCTCGAGCACGCTAAGGCCAATGGCATTCCTACGCGGGTGTGCGTGCTCGACCGAGACGACCTCAGTAAGGCGGAAGAAGTGTTTCTGACGAACGCGATCTACGGCATCACTCCGGTTGGCTCCATCGAGAGCCATCGATACTCGGCCAACACGCTCACCGCGCGACTCGTCGCCAGCCTCTGCAGGGGGACCCATTGCTGAGTCACGAAGCCGAAACCGCCGCCCGCGGACTGACGACGGAGGACACTCCGCTCATCATTCGTGCCCACGAACCGCAGGTCATGCTGCGAGAGTGGATCCAGACCCACCGCCGACGAACGGAGGCGGACCTGCTCGCGCACAAGGCGCTCCTCTTTCGCGGATTTGCCGTAGAGACGTTCGAGGAGATCGCAGACGCGTTCTTCGAGGAGCGAATTCGCTACTCCTACCGTTCCACTCCACGCAAGGAGCTGGGTCGCAATGTCTACACCGCGACCGAGTACCCGAAACAGCTGACCATACCGCAGCACTGCGAGAACGCGTACCAGCGCGACTGGCCGATGAAGCTGCTGCTTTACTGCTCCAAGGTGGCGGCGAAGGGCGGCCGTACGCCTTTTGCGGACATGCTCAAGGTGACGCACGCGATTCCGGCTGACATACGGGAGGAGTTCGCGCGAAAGCAGGTCAGGTACGTTCGCAACTTTCGGGAAGGGTTGGATCTGCCGTGGCAGGAAGTTTTCGGAACCAACCAGCGCGAGGAGGTCGAAGCTTACTGCGCCGCCCACGACATCCAATACGAGTGGTGTAGCTACGGTCTCAAGACGTCGCAGGTCTGCCAAGCGCTCGCGCGTCACCCGCGAACAGGGGCAGAGATCTGGTTCAATCAAGCCCACCTATTTCACCTCTCCGCGCTGGATCGCGCAGCGCGGCAGGTGCTGTGCTCGATGTACGGCGAAGAAGGCGTGCCGCGGAACGCCTTCTTTGGAGACGGTACGCCGATCGAGGCCGACAAGCTGGATTGTGTTCGGGCCGCGTTCGACCGCTACACCACGTCCTTCGCGTGGCAAGAAGGGGACGTCTTTCTCGTCGACAACATGCAAGTCTCGCATGGGAGGGAGCCGTTTCAAGGCGAGCGAAAAGTGCTCGTGTGCATGGCCGAGCCGTACTCTCAGGTCCTCCCCGGCAAGGAGCCACCGCGCGGGGGCGCGGCGAGCGCAGGTGTGGCGCACGGCGTAGCCTCGAGCAGCGAGATTCAGAACGGCAAACCAGAAGACGCGACAACGTTCTGGCGAGAGCTCTTCGAAGGATACGAAGAGGGTTTGGCTCTGCCTCACGACTTCCTCCAGGTCGCGCTTGGCAAGCGGACCGTCGCGAGGCTACGGCACCTTTACCCATCGGCGTTGGTCGCGCCGCTTGCGGAGCAGCGCAACGGGTCTGCGGAGCTACCAATGCCCATGGCTCTCGTCGCGGCGCTCGCGGCGGTGCTGGGCCGGTGGACGGCTCGCCGAGACGTCTGCGTCGCGGTGGAGGGGAGCGCGAGCCCGCACCCCTTGCCTCTGCGCCTTGATTTGGGGGAGGAAGCTCGCCTCGGCGAGCTAGTAGAGCAAACGAGGAAAGCGTTCGCTGACGCGGCCGCGCATTGCTTACCGTCGTTCACGAGCCTGACTGAAGCGCTCGGCAGGTCCGGGCAAGCGGACTCGAGCTCGCTCACGCGCGTGACGCTTCGTTACTCGCACACGCCGGCGGACGCGCTGTCCGTGGCGGGGGAGAGTACGACGGCGAGCGAGCAAGACTGGCAGTTCTTTGGTGACGGCTCGTCGCTGGAGCTCGTGGTGGAGTACGCGGCGGACCTGTTCAGTGAGCAGACGATCGCGCGGATGGTCGAGCACCACCAGCTGGTTTTGGAGGCGCTGGTGTCGTCTCCGGAGCGCGCGCTGTCGTCGGTGGAGGTGCTGACGGCGGAGGAGCAAGCGCTGTA
>SECP01000047.1 GCA_004193285.1 Myxococcales bacterium
GTGGCGGGGGCGGGGCCGGGGGCTCCGCGCCCATCGTCGTGCCACCGGAGGCCGAGCTGGAGCAGTCGTTTCTCGCGCCGGTCGTGACCGGCAAGTACGTTTTCAGCGCGAACCCCAAGAGCGGCCGCGTCGCGGTCATCGACGCGCAGAGCTACAAGGTGCGGCTCTTCAACGCTGGCTTCGGGCCGAAATACCTGGCGGGGCTGCCGAACGACCGAGGCGCGATCGTCATCAACGATCTGTCGCACGACACGACGCTCTTCGAGCTGTCCGGCGACACCGTGACCGTCTCGCCGCTAGCGCTGCCCGTTCATACGGACGCGAACGCGTGGGCAGTGAGTCCCGACGGCCGCTTTGCCATCGCGTGGACCCGCACCGAGCGCGAGCAGGCGCTGGACCCGACCGCCGGCTCGCAGACGATCAGCGTGCTGGACTTGAAGCGCGGAGCGACGACCGAGTTGACCGTCGGCTTCCACCCCACTCAAGCGGTGGTGGACGTCGAGAGCGAGCGCGCGTTCGTCGTGAGTGACGACGGCGTCAGCGTCATCGCTTTGGGAGACGAGCCGGAGGTCACGCTGCTGGCTGCGGTCTCGGAGGATCCGCTCGAGGAGCCTGCAACGCGCGACGTGAGCATCCTGCCCGACGGCTCGTTCGCGGTGGTGCGCGTCGAGGGGAGCAGCCAGCTGCGGCTCGTGGATTTGAGCCAGGAAGACGCGCTCGCCTCCTACGACCTGGGCGCGCCGATCGCGGACGTGGATTTGAGCCGCGACGGGACGCTCGCGCTGGCTTCCGTACCCGGCATCGGTGAGGTCGTGCTCGTGCCGATGCCGCCCGCGGCCGACCAGAGCAACTTCGAGCGCGTGAAGATACCTCACGAGATCACGTCCAGCGTCTCGCTCTCGGAGGACGCCGAGCTCGCGCTCTTGTACCAAAACGGCGCCGACAACAGCCACCTCACCGTGCTGGACCTGCGCGCCGAGCAAGGCCGTGCGCTGAGGACAGTGGATCTGAAAGGGCCCGTAGTGGCGGTGTTTGCCGCGCCGGGCGCCGCCTCCGCGATCGCGTTTCAGAAGCCCATCAGCGGTAGTAAGCGCGCGGGACTGTGGAGCGGCGTGCCCACGCTCACGAAGCGCTCGGCCAAAATCGTGGGTACGGACTCTGCGCCGAGCGCGCTGGCGTTCGACGCGGAAGGCAACTACGCGCTCGTCACCGTCGGCACGGACAAATCCGCGGTGCACGGCGTGTACCGCGTCGTCCTCGGCACGATGCAGGAAGACTTCGTGGAGCTGGCGAGCCCACCCGTACCGGGCGCTACCGGCGTCGTGGAGAGCGCAGGTCGCGGCTTCGTCGCCCAAACCCACCCCGAGGGGCGCATCACTTTCGTGGACTTGGAGACGGCTCAGGCGCACACGATCACGGGCTTCGAGCTCGCGGCGCGAATTCTTCAATAGGTGAGAAATATGAACAGATGGACGATGGCGCAGAGCCTGTGGGGGCTCTCACTTTTGTGCAGCGTCGGTTGCGGTGGTCGGGCGGACGAGTGGGACGTGCCGTTTGCGCCGACGCGGATCGCGGCCTCGGATCCCACTCTGGACCCGAGCGGCGGCTACGCGGTGCGCGGCTTGACCGGCTCGGTGGCGCTGCTCGATCAATCCCTGAACGAGGTGCTCATGCTCACGTCGCCCCGACGGCTGGAGCTCGAAGCGACGCGGCTGCCGGTGGGGCTGAACGTCGTTCGTTTCGAGAGCTCGGCCGCGCGGGACCGGCTGTTCGTGCTCTCGCGCGGCGTTACCCCGCGCTTCAAGGAAACGGACGAGCCGCCTCAGCTCATGGTGTTCGACGGCGGCATCGCGCCGGAGCAGCTCGCGCGTTACGCGCTCAAGGATCCCTACGACCAGCTCGTCATCGACCCGATGGGGAAATGGCTCATCGTGCACGGCAGTGACGGCCTCGTGTCCAACCCCAACGAATTGCTGTTGATCCAGCTACCGGAAGGCGCGGGCGAAGCGGCCCCGCCGCCGCGCAGCGTGACCCTCAACAGCTACGGCGGCAAACCCAAGCGCTTCGTGTTCACGGGTGAGCTCACGATGCCGAACGAGGAGCGCCACCGCTTGCTGGTGGTGCAGCGCGAAAAGGACCTCGCCATCATCGATTTGGACGACGAGGACTCCACGGAGATCACCGTAGGCTTGCCGCAGGACGACAGCGGCGGCTTCGAGTCGCCGGTAGACGTGGTGTTCCACGACGGCATTCCCGGAGAGGTCGGCGCGATGCTGGCGGTGCAGCTCGCCGAGGATCCGAACGTGTATATCTTGCCGATTCAACCGCCGGAGAGCGACGAGCACGCGTTCTCGCTCGGCTCCAACCTGGTGGACGTGGGCGGCAACCCGAGCATGCTGGACTTCGTGCGGACGAGCGGTGACGGCGGGCTGCGCCTCGCCGCGCTCGTGCCGAGCAAACAGGCCGCGAAGCTCATCGACCCGACCTCCAGCAAAGTGACGGACGTCGCGCTGCCGGTGCCGTTTCGAAAGATCCGCCGGGTCACGAGCGAGGTGGGCGCAGACGCCGGGCAGGACATCGCGTTGCTCTACGGAGCCACCGCGAACACGATCGCGTTCTGGCAGCTGGGGGTGACGGTAGGCACGCCTTACCGCAGCATCGACGCGTACGATTTGGGGATCGGGGTCGACCAAGTTTTGGACGTCCCCACCGGGGAATCGGCGGAGTTCGCCAACCGCAAGATCCTGGCCGGGCAGAACTCGCTGCAGTTCTACGTGCTGGACCTTTCGGAGCGGAAGAGCTTCCCCCTCGACACGCTCAGCAACTTGACGTTGAACCTCTCGCCGAACGGGCAGCAGCTGTGGGCATTTCAGCCGAACGCCACCGGGTTCGCGCAGCTCACGTTCGACCCGCTGCAGCCGGCGTCGCTTTATGCGGAGGAGCCGATCGCCTTCGTGCACGATTTTGCGACGAGCCGGGGCCAAAACGAGCGCACGGCGATAGCCCTGCATTTTCTGGCCCGGCGCGGGAGCGCGTCGCTCGCGGCCACGCTGTTCGACGGCAATGAACCGCGCACGGACGAGACCCGCTTCTACCCGGCGCTGGAGCTCAGGGGGATCGAATGACGAACACGAAGACGACCTGCATCCGCGCCGCCCTCACGCTCTCACTCTCCCTGGGTACGAGCGCGGCCTGGGCGCAAACCGCGACGGACGCGCCGGCGCCCGAGCATGCGCGGGACCTCGGCAACCACCAGCGCCACCTCCGCATCGACGTAGGCGTGCGCACCCAGTTCGTGCGGAGCAAGGGCTTCGACCCCTTCGCGAGCAACGACGTGCTCCCGCAGCTCACGCTCGCCGCCTCCTACTACTTCTGGGCGCACGAGCGGTTCAGCTTGGGGGCGGTCGTAGGGTTCGACTACGGAGCGCGGTCGGACAGCGCTCGCAGCGGGGACACTTCGCTGGACTCGCGTCGCTTCTTGCTCGCCCCGGAGCTGCGCTACCACGTGCTCCGCGTACTCGCGCTGTCGGCCAAGGTCGGCCCCACCCTCACCCGCCAGGAGGTAACGTACTCCGGTGGGCTCGCCGGGGACCTAGCCAAGACGGCGTGGAAGGCCGGGTTCGATGCGACCGCGGGCGCGGCGTTCGAGGTTTTTGGCTACTCCAATCCCCAATCCAACAAACCCCGACTGTGGCTCACGGCCGAAGGCGGCTATGGCTGGACCGCGGCGAATCGGCTGCGGCTGGAGCCCGAGGATTCCTCGCCCGCGCCTCAGCGTCTGACCCCCCTGGACCTGGGCCAGCTATCCCTGAGCGGGCCACTATTCCGGGTCACCGCGGCCGTGAGCTTTTGGTGAAAACGCCTCGCCCGTAATCATCGGCAAAAAAAGAACAGAAACGCACATCTGCCGACATTTCGCGCACTTGCAAACGACCGTATGGATCAGCGAGGTGCAACTGCTCGGTGGACTCAACGATGGACCTTGCTAGAGTAACCCCTGTGCAAGTCGTGCTCCGGAAGCTCGGTCGCGGTTCGCGAGCCGTAGCCGGTCGCCTGGTGAGGGCCCCGCGCAAGGGCTCCGTCGTGGTGATCGAGTTCTCTGACGGCATGCATGAGTACGTCACCACACCGGTGAAACGCGTGCTGCGCGTCGCCGCTCGCGACGTCTTTTATATCGAGACCGTCAATAGCCGGTACCGGTTGGAAGTGCGCGACCGCGAGCGCGCTCTCGAAGACGCCTCCAGCGGCTGAACCCCCCTAGCGCTTCGGGTAGAAGCGAAGTACTAGGGCCGGCCATGGGCAAATTCGACAGCCGTGCTTCCGTGAAGATGACCCGCCGCAAGGCGCAGGCGAAGAAGAAGGCGCGTCTCGCGCGCAAGGCCGAGGCCACCAAGGCCACGCGCAAGGCCACGGCCAAGCCGAGCCGCAAGAAGACGGCGAGCTGAGCTATTCGGTGACGGCCGCACCATCCTCGTGGATGGTGCGCGTCGCGAATTGCTTGTCGGGTTGATGCGGCGGAGGCGCCGGCATGGGCTCGCCCAGAAGACCCACGTCACCGCTGAGCCGCCGCTCGCGCACCAAGTGCCAACCGGCGTCGTCCTTCCAGTGTTGCTCGACGCGCGTCGCCCGCATCGTGCCTTCGTCGTTCTTCACCCACGCGTAGTCCACGAGCACGATGGCTCGGTCGGAGTCGGGCAGCGAAAGGCTCGCCATCTCCACGTCCACGATGCGCAGGGTCTGCCCCCAGGCCGCGTGACGTCGCATGAAGTCGCTGCGCTCGGTCTTAGCGGCCCGCGCGACCGCGACGTCCAGCTGGTTGAAGCGTGCCGCGACGTTCAGGGCCATCGCCGCGTCGGTGATGCGCTCGGCAGGTGACGGCGGCGCCATGCAACCGGAGAGGCCGAAGAGGGAGGCTGCGGCCAGGAGCCGGAGAGTGCGCATGGGGTGGGGCTAGCAGGAGGCGCCCGGCCCGGGAAAGTATTTGGCGGCTCAGAAGGCGCTCGACAGCACCATGTAGGTCTGGATGCCGGACGGCGCGACGCTGGGGCTGAGTCCGCGCGCGGCTCCGAAGCGAAGGTTACCGTAAGTGTAGTAGCCGACGTAAAGGTCCAGCCAGAGCTCCGCGCCGACGGAGCCGTGAAAGGGCTGGAGCGGGTCGCGCAAATCCAGCTGATTGTAGGCGGCGCCGTAATCGAAGAAGACGGCGCCGGCGAGCGAGCGCAAAAAGATCGGGAGCGTGCTGATCCCGCGGTCCGCGTACCAGAGGGGCGCGCGGTACTCCACGTTGAGCAGGTTGTAGTCGCTGCCGTAGAACTGCTGCGGCTCGTAGCCGCGGAGTCGAAACGCGCTCTGGCGCAGGTTGTTCCGGAACGAGTCCAAGAGCGGCATGTCCGCGTAGCCGCCGATGGCGAACAAACCGCGGCGCGGATAGGTGCCGTGACCGGTGCCGGCCGAGAGCGCCGCCGCGAGCACGTGGTGGCGAAGCCACGGCATCAGCACGTAGCCGGTCGCGGTGGCGGTGAACGAGGTGACCGTCGTCTCGCTACCCAGCACGCGGTCCGCGTAGTCCAGGCCAACACCGAGCTCGAAGCCGCGCTCCTTGCTGATCGCGTAGCTGCTAGTTTCGACGTTCGAGTACCCGTAGCCCAGGTGCAGCAGGCCCAGCATGCCGCGATAAGGCTCACGACCGAGGGGGGCATACGGGTCTGGCGGCGGCAACGGCAGCAGCTGGTAAACTTGCGCGACCGTGTAGCTGAGTGACGCGCTCTGTCCCTCGTTGTCGCCTGGCAGACCGATCGATACGCCCGTGCTCACCCCCGTGAGGTGCTCGACCGTGGGGATCTTCGTGTCCCCGACGACGTACTCATTTTCGGGGCGCGGCGTGGAGCTGCGAAACCCGGACAGCTGCAAGTAGAAGGGGCGTCGCGCGTAGACGTAGTCCAGCGAGATGGCCGGCTCGGTCCGTTCTTGCTGCCGCGTCGTGGGCACGCTGATCGCGGCCGAGATGCCGTGAAGGCCGGCGATGTCGTTGCCGCTCGCGGTGACCGTGAGCTGCTGGCCGAACGCGCCCGGCCCGTACTCGACGTAATATTGGCGCGGGCGGAGGGTCTGCAGTGGGTCGTAACGCCGGATCGGGTAGCGGTAGAGCACCGGGTCCGGTCCCTGCCCGCGAGCGCTCTCGTAGGGCAAGGCGGGCAGCCATCGCGAGGCGTCCGTCTCCATCACGAACAGGTCCCAGCCTCGCGATGTGTACCCGGTGTAGACGAGCGTGCGCCCATCGCTCGAGATCGCCGGAAAGTACGCGCCGCCGAGGACGTTGGTCACCTGCGAGAGCTGGCCCGTAGCCAGCTCGAAGGCGTACACGTTGGCGACGCCGGTGCGGTCACTCGTGAAGTAGAGGTAACGCCCGTCGTGCGAGAACGTCGGCTGCTGATCGATCGCTCGGTCGTGCAGCAGCTCGCGGAAGCGCCCCGTCGCGACGTCCACGACTCGCACGTCCCGGTAGCCGCCCGTGGTCCACACGCTGTACGCCACGCTGCGCCCGTCGGGCGAGAAGCGCGGCGTGTAGGCTTGCTCGAAGCGAGCGCTAGGCACGAGCGCACGCACGTGGGAGAGCTGATGGTCCGCGGTCAGCTCCGCGATTCGCAGCGTGCTGGTGCTGCGGTCGTTCGTGACGAAAACGATTCGTCTGCCGTCGGGGCTCACGTCGGCGTGCCGAGCGCGCAAGCCGCGCGAGATGCGCTCTCGGGTGTCGCCCTCCTCGCGCGACGAGGTCCCTGGTAGCTGCCGGAAGAGGTCTTGAAAGTAGTAGCGGCGCTGCGACACCGCGCCGCTGTCGAACACGATCGAACAGTCCGGGGCGAAGCTCACCTGCTGGCCACCGGCGCGGGCGCGGAGCTTTCCGGAGGGGGTCGAGCCGTCCAGCGCGACCTCGTACACGCCGCCCACCGTGTTGCCGTCGTCGCGCTCGTAGATGACGCTGGGCTTGCCCAGGGTGGAGCAGCCCTCGGTGAGCCGCGCTCCGCTCGCGAGCTCTCCGCGCGCCGTGAGCCTGCGACCCTCGCGTAGACCCCGCGCGCGAATCGCCGCCGCTTGAGCCGCGTAGCGCTTCTCCAAGGCCTCGCGCCAGCCCTCGTAGAGCTCTTCGTAGGTGCGCCCGGTCACGCGCCGGATGGAGCGGTTGATGCCCCACGGCACCACCTGCGCGCCGTAATCGTCTGCTACCGCCGCGAACGTATTCGGACCGTAGGTGTCGTTGATGAAGGCGATGAAAGCCGCGCCGTACAGGTACCAGACGTTGGCGCCAGGAAAGCGTCGCGGCGAGCCGGACATCTTGTCGAGCCCGGCGAAGCGATGCTCCAGCACGTCGGCCCGGAGGTACATGTCGAACTGGCTCGACCGCAGCCGCCCGCCGCTGGTGTGCGCGGTCTCCATCGCCACCGCGAGCCCTTCCAAGATCCAGCGCGGTTGCCACTGATTCGGAACCGCGGTCTTGCCGATGACCTTGTTGAGCAACGCCGGCAGGCCGGAGACGTTGTCCACGTGCAAGATGTGCGTGTACTCGTGCGTCAGCAGCTCGTTCAGCCAGTCGTCGTAGTCGCCCAGGGGGGACATGTCGTCTGGCGCGGTCGCGTACAAGCGGATCGCGTCGTACGGGACCGCTCCCGCAGAGCCGTTCGCGAAGTCCGAGTCGTCGGTGAGCAGGATCTCGACCGTCTCGCTCGGCTTCTGGTCCAGGTTCTTGCCGACGACGGTGTAGGCGCGCTCGGCCATCGCCGCTGCGCGCCGCGCCAGTGGCTCCAGACCACCGTGAAAGCTCACGCGAAAGTGCGGAGTTTCCAGCGTGTACCACTCGAGCCGGGGGTCGCCGGCCAGCGCTTCGCGCGTACCCGCGCCAAAAGCGAGCGCGGCGAGCAGAGCGGCGATGAGCTTCTTCACGCTCGGACGGAACCCCAAACCAACCGTGCGCGCCGGAAACCCTAGCCGGCGCCGCTTACCTCAGAGGTCGTCGTGGAACAGCGGCTCGCGATTGCGCACGTAGCGGTAAACGAGCTGCCGACCCTCCGGCGATATCTGCGTGAACTGAGCGCCGAAGCCAGGGGGCGAATCCGACCCGGAGAGCGGCGACTCCCGGGTCCAGCGCACGACGGCGAGCGCCTCGAACTCGTAGCCGCCGGGCATGGACACCTTCACCAAGACGTTCTGACCAATCTTGGGCAGCTGGTACGTGGCGACGAAGATGCCGCCCGAGTCGATCACGTCGTTCCCGCTCAAGCCCTTGTAAAAGTTGGTCGTGCTGTGTGCGCCGAGCTCGGCCTCGACGCGGAGCGGAGCGCCACCGCCGGTAGGCTGCGGAGGGGGGGCGTAAGCGGCGGGAGCGGCCGGCGGAGCTGCGGCGGGCGCCGGCTGCTGGTAGCCGGGCGCCGGCTGCTGATAACCCGCCGCCGGTTGCGGGTAGGCGGGCGCCGGCTGCTGATAACCCGCCGCCGGTTGCGGGGGGTAGGCGGGCGCGGGCTGTTGATACGCCTGAGGCGCGGGCGGTGGCTGGTACGCGGGCGCGGGCGCCGGCTGCTGGTGAGCGACCGGAGCAGGCTGCTGGTAGGCGGGCGCGGGCGGTGGCTGGTACGCGGGCGCGGGCTGCTGGTACGCGGCGGGCGCCTGCGGGTAAGCCGCCTGCGGCGACTGCCCCCAACCTTGCGGCGAGGGCTGAGTGGGCGGCGCGGTGCCGGGCTGCATCGCCACCGTGCCGGCGAACGCAGGGTTCGGTTGAACCGGAGCCGCTGCCGGCGCGCCTTGCGCGAGCTGGTGAATCAAGTTCAGCGAGCCCGCGATGGCTTCCAGCGCTTGGTCCACGGCGGGGAAACCCGGCGGCTGCTGTTGCAGCATTGCCAGCGCTTGTCTCGCTGCGACGAGCGCGGCCGGGCCCGCTTCTGCCTGCGCCGCGCCATGCGACGCCTCCACGCGATGCAGCGCGCTCATCGCGCTTGCGATTGGCTCCGCAACCGCCATCACTTGGGGCGGTACGGACGGGCCCTGCAGCGCCCCCAGACCGCGAGCAAGATTCTCGCGGGCGGCTCGAGCCAGACTCACCGGATCAGACATGAATCCTCCGAAGATACAGGCTGCGGAGTCTATCATCCGAGCCTCGGAAACCAACACTTTACGTTTGAACGAGCTCCTTCAGTAGGCGGGCGACGCCGCCTGCGGTCGTCGCCTCCTCTTCTCCCTCTGGAGCCTCGGGGAAGAAGGCGCGCGTGACCCGCACCGCGCCGTCGCCGGTTCGCAGGCTGAGCTCGGTCGAAATGTGCGCTTCACCCGGCATTAGCGCGGCCAAAAACTCCGTTTGCGGCTCGGCGCGGGTGACGAATAGCTCCACGCCCTCCACCTCGAGCGCCACACCCGGGGTAGGTGAAAGGGCGCGAATCCGTCGCAGCACCCGCTCGGTCGTCCAGCCGAAGTCCACTCGCAGCGCGTCACCGCTCGGCTCCGGTGCCCACGTCACGAGCCCGGGGTCTTGCTCGTGCTCGGGTACCGGTTCTCCTCGTGCTAGGCGCATGACGGTCGAGCGCAGCACCTCGAGCGAGGGACGATCCAGCGCGCGAGCCAGCTGCCAGGCGTCGCGCTCGCCCAGCGCGATGCTTTTCGACCCGAGCAACTTGCCGGTGTCGTACTCCTCCTCCAGCCGATGGACGGTGACCCCGGTCAACGCGTCCCCCGCGTCGATGCTCCAAAAGTAAGGATTCGGGCCCCGATGTCGCGGGAGCAGCGAGGGGTGCACGCCGATCGCTCCACGGGGCGGCTGCTCGAGCCAGCGCCTCGGTAGCTTGCGCGTCCAAAACCAAGAGACGAGCAGCTCCGGTCGCTCGGCGGCGAGCGCTTGGTCCACTCGGCTTTCGAGCTCCTCGCCGAGCGTGCTCGCGTCGAGCAGGCGCGGGTAGGCGACCCGGAGACGCCTGCGCCCGGGCGCTTCTACCGGCGCCAGCACCACCGGGCCGAGCTCTTGGCCATCTTGGGCCAGGAGCAGCGCTCCGAGTGGCAAACCGAAGTACGCGATCTTCACGCGCCTCTCCTCTATCAGTGTCGAGGGCGGGGGGCGACCGACCGCCTTGCAGAAAAGTTTCCCGAAAGGCTCCAGCCTGATTACCTCGGGGCGGCATGGAACCGGCTGGCAAGAGTCGTCCGTACCGCCCCGCGCTGCGTGAGGGCGGCCGCTTCGACCCGCTCGCGGCTGGGCGGCCCATCCTCACGTTCGAGGACGTTCACAAGTGTTATCGCGTGGACGCGCCCGTGCTCAAAGGGCTGACTTTGAGCATCGCCCGGGGCGAGTTCGTGTTCGTGACCGGCCCTTCCGGCGCCGGAAAGAGCACTCTGCTCCGCCTTCTGTACGCGGCGGAGACGGTGGACTCCGGTCGCATTCTGTTCTTGGGGCGCGAGGTGGGGCGGCTCACCGACGCCTCCATCCCGTTTCTGCGCCGGAACATCGGCATCGTCTTCCAAGACTTCAAGCTCGTGAAAAACTGGACCGTGCTGGAGAACGTCGCGCTGCCGCTCGAGGTGCTCGGCCTTCCGGAGCGATTGGCGCGCGCGCGGGTAGGGGAGGCGCTCGAGCGCGTTGGCCTGGCTGGCCGCGGCTCCGAGCTCGCGGGCACGCTTTCTGGGGGTGAGCAGCAGCGCGTCGCGGTAGCGCGCGCCATCGTGGGCGAGCCCGCGTTGCTGCTCGCGGACGAGCCGACCGGCAACCTCGACCCGCAGCTCGCGGTCGACATCCTCGGCTTGCTCGAAGACATCAACGAGACGGGGGTCACGGTAGTGTTCGCGACGCACGATCGCAGCTTGCTCGACATTCGTCCCCGGCGCGTGGTCGTGCTGGACGACGGCAAGGCGACGGACGTGCCGTCTGGTCTGGACGAGATGCTCGAGGCGCCGCCCGACGGCAGCCGGAGGGTCGCGTAATGGCGCAGAGCCCGGTGCGGCGCGCGTTCCGCGGCGCCAAAAACGACTGGCGCTTGCACGCGCTCAGCGTCTTTTCCGTAGCCGTCGCGTTCGTGTGTCTGGCGGCGGCGCTCCTGCTCGTCGTGAACGTGGGCAAGGTCCGCGCGCGCTGGGCCGAGAGCGGCCGCGCTTCCGTTTATCTTCGCAAGAACGCGACCGCCGCGCAGGTGGCCTCGATCGAAAAAGCTCTGAAGCAGAGTGAGGGTGTGACCGCGGTGCGCGTCGTCTCCAGCGAGGACGCGCGTCGGGAGCTGGTGGGCCTCACGAACGACCCCGTGCTCGACTCCTTGCCGACGGACGCGTTTCCGGCTTCGCTCGAGGTCGCGATCGAAAGCCGAGTGGCCGCCGAGCGTCTGGGCAAGCTGTCTTCGCAGCTCTCGGCCTTGCCCGCGGTGGAGAGCGTCGAAACCTACGGGGCGTGGAGCGAGCGCCTCGCGGCGCTGCTCACCGGAGGCGTGAGCGCGTCCTTGCTCTTGGCCGGCGTCGTGCTCGCCGCGGTCGTGAGCGTCGTCTCCTCGACGATCCGGATGAGCCTGCAGCGCCGGCGCATCGAGGTCGAGGTCATGAAGCTCGTCGGCGCGACCGACACCTACGTGCGCAGCCCGTTCGTGGTGGAGGGCGCCGCGCAAGGCGGCTTCGGCGCGCTCCTCGCCATCGCGCTCCTCGGCTGCTTGTTCGCGATCGTTCAGAGTCATTTCGATAGCAACCTGGCCGCGCTGCTCGGAGCGACGCCGGTGTTCTTGCCGTGGACGGCCATGTTCGGCCTGATCTCGGCGGGCGCGCTGCTGGGCGCCATCGCGGCTTACGGAAGCCTGCGCAAGCTGCTGGTCGTATGAAAGCTTCGCTGCTCACGCCCCTCTCGGTGCTGCTGATCGCCGTCTCCGCGTCGGCCGTCACTTTGGACGCGCCGACCGCCGCGGGAGAGCCACGCACCTTGGACCCGGAGCGGGAGCTCGACGTCCTTTCACGCCAGGAGGCCAGCGCGAAGCTCGAGCTGGAAGCGCTTTCGAGGGAGAGCGAGGTGCTCAAAGCGACGACGCTGGCGCGCGGCCGCGCGTACGCTCGCTTGGCGCGGGCCGGGCTCTTGCCCGTTGGCGGCGGCTTTCAAGCCTTCGTTGAGCACGCGGCCCGCCTGGAGCGGCTACATCGCTCGCTCGCCCGCGACCTCGCCCAGGAGCGACAGGTGGCGGAGCGACGCGCGGCGGTTGCGAAGCTGCTTTCGAGCATCGTCGCGAAGCGAGGACCCCTTGCTCTCCAGCAGCGCACCTTGGCAGAGGCACAAACCGCGCTGCTGGCCGCGCGCGATCGCGACCAGGCCTTCCAGCGCGCGTTCTCTGGCGGCGGCTCGTTCGACGATCACACGGCCGTCTACGGCGCGCCATCGAACGGCCTCGCCGCGGCTCCCTCCGGATTCGCCGCGCTGAAGGGTAGCCTGCCGTTTCCTCTCTCCGGCCGAAGCGAGATTCGTTCTGCTCGCCGCAACGGTTCTGGCCCAGGCCTCACCATGCGCGCACCAGAAGGCGCGGTGGTTCGCGCCGTGTACCCCGGCCGTGTGGCGTTTGCGGACAGCTACGCCGACTACGGTAATACGGTGATTTTGGACCACGGCGGTGGCTACTACACCGTGAGCGCGAACCTCGCCGAGATAGAGGTGAAGGTCGGTGACGAGGTGAAAGGCGGCGCGAGAGTCGCCACCCTCGGCGGCGGTTCGGCTGGCTCGGTGCTCTACTTCGAGCTAAGGATCGGGCAGGAGACGGCCGACCCGGCGGAGTGGTTTGGGATTTGAGCCGACGTATGTCTTGAGCAGTCACTGGTTAGGGCGGGGGGTACCGTTCGTCGCGATCATCTGGGCAGCTTCTTCATGGGAGGGCGTTGCACGCGCGCAGTCTGCGGGCAGCTTTCCAGAGCCGGCTTCTCAGTCGCCTGCCGCAGCGCGGCCAGCGCCACCGGCGCCGCCAGTCGTCATCACGCCTCCTCCCGCCGCGGCTCCGCTCGCGCCCGCCCCCGCGCTGCCTCCGCCGACGGTCACGTCCCCTACGCTGGCGGTGCCGCAGTACCGGGCGCCGACTCCGTTCGAGAGCCTAGCGCCCATTTTGCCCTACAAAAAAGGGCTACCGGTGCCAACCGGTTACCGCGTGGTGGACCGCTCGAGCGGCCTCGTGCTCGGCGGCGGGCTCACCTTTTTGGCGGGTTACGCGGCGGGGCTCGGCCTCGCTGCCAGTCAGAGCTTCGCGAAGGGCACTGGCTACGTTGCCATCCCGGTCGCGGGGCCTTGGGCCGCCATCGGCGCGCGGAGCTTCAGCTGCAAGGTGCCGATCAGCATCAACGTGGATGGCGCTACCGTGCAGCGCGAGCTCAACAAATGCGTCGGCCAAGCCTTCGACGAAGTGACCACCGTCGTCTTTCTCACGGTGGACGGTTTGATCCAAGCGACGGGAGCCGTGCTGTTCTTCGTCGGGCTCGGCAGCGGCTACCAGGAGCTCGTGCGCGAGGATTTGCCCAAGACCGCGGTCACCGTGCTGCCGGAGGGCGGCATGGCGCTGAGCGTCTCCGGGCAGTTCTGATCAGCCGGGGAGGCTGAGCGCGCTGGCTTGCTCGGAGGGCTCGCGCGAGGCCGGACGAGCGCTGCCGGCCCTCCACGTCACGTTCCCGGTCGTCCACACGTCGTGGATTTGGCGACCCGACTCGGTGCCGGTGCGGCTCTCCAAGTTGCGCATGCGCACGAGCAGGTCCTCGAGCAAGCGCCGGTTGGCGGCGAGGAGCTCGGCCAGCATCGCCACGAGACCGACGACGAACGCGAGGATGACCGCGGTCGTGCCCACGAGCAGCGACTGAACATGACCGGAGGCGGTGCCTCGCGTCACGAAAAAGTACAAAAACCGCGCCCAAGTGAGCGCGCCGACCAAGAACAGCACGATCGCGATGCGCGAGAACACCTGCACCGGCCGGTACATGGCGTAGGCGCGGAACATCACCCCGCCCGCCTTCTTCAGATAATCAGGGATGTTCTTGAAGAGGCGGGATTCGCGCGTCTTGTGGTTGGTGCGAACCTTCACGTTTTCGAGCGCGATGCCGGCGCGGCCCGCTTGAATCACCGTCTCTAGCGTGTAGGTGAAGCGGTTGTGCACGAACAGCCCGAGCGCCGCTTTGCGACTGATGGCGCGGAAGCCGCTCGGAGAGTCCGTCACGTTCGTGCCGGACAGCTGGCGGACGACCCCTGAGCCCCAGCGCTGCAAGAGCTTCTTGATCGGTGAGAAGTGAGCGATCTGGTCGGTCTGGCGGTCACCGATGACCAGCTCCGCGCGACCGGCGAGGATGGGCGCAACGAGGAGCTCGATGTCCGAGCCGTGGTACTGGTTGTCCGCGTCGGTGTTGACGATGATGTCCGCGCCGAGCTTCACCCCCGCGTCGATGCCGGCCGTGAACGCTCGCGCCAGGCCGCGGTTCTGCGGAAAACGCAGCACGTGGTGGACCCCCAGCTCGGCCGCGCGCTCGGCGGTGCCATCCGTGCTGCCGTCGTCGATGATCAAGACCTCGATTTCATCCACACCCGCGAGGTGACGGGGGAGCGCGGCGATCGTCTCCGGCAACGTTTCGCGCTCGTTGAGACAAGGAATCTGGATGATGAGCTTCACGTCCCGGACGGCTCGTAGCAGGGGCGACCGCCACCGGCAAGCGCCCGCGCCACCGCGGGGGGCCGCGCGCGCCGTGCTTCATGGCCTCCGTGAGCGGCCCCGCGCTTGCAGGGTGGTCGCTGGCCCCCGGCAGACATTTTGTCTACGCTGCCGCGACTTTTGCCGCAAATGACGCAGCGCTTCGCTTCTCTCAATCTTCGTAAGTTGGCTGCCGGCGTCGCCGCTGCGTCCATCTGCGGTTACGGGGCCTACTACTTCGGGGCCGCCGTGGATCGGTACTACCCGATTCACACTTGGCTCCTCTGGCGCGTGGCACCGATTTGGGGCTACGCGCTGCTACTGAACGCGAGCGCGGTCGCGTTCGGAGCGCTGCTGGTTCGTCGCTTGCTGGGCGAGCGCGAGATCCCGGCGCTCGAGCGACTGCTGCAGAGCATGATGCTCGGGTTGGTGGCGTTCGTGCTCGCGCTCTACGTGGCCGGCTTCGTGGGGCTGTTCAAGCCGTGGCTCGCGGTCGCGCTGCCGCTCGCCTTCTTGGTCGCCGGTGAGCGCGACGGGCGAGCCCTACTGCACGAGCTGCTGGCTTGGCGTCGCTCCGTCCCCAATCCGGGTGGCCTCGAGCGCACACTGGGCAGCCTGGCGCTGCTCTTCGGCGGCGCTTGCGTGGTGTTCCTCTACCTGGAAGCGCTGAACGTCTCCGCGATCAACTTCGACGCCAGCTGGTACCACTTTCCCATCGCCCAAGACTACGCGCGCGTCGGGCGGATCATCGCATTCCCGGGAGAAAACCACCGCGCGTACCCCCACTTGACCAGCATGCTCCACACGTGGGCGCTGCTGGTACCGGGCCTGAAGCGGCTGCCGCAGCACTGGATGCTCTCACTCCACTTGGAGTTTTGTATCGTGCTCTGGCGCTTGGTCGGTGCGGCGGCGCTGGCTCGCTGGATGCTCGGAGGCCGAGACGTGCGCGGTCTGTGGGCCGCGTTCTTTCTCTTTCCCTCCATCTTCGTCTACGACCAAGCGATCGGGGGCTCGGCCGACCACTTCCTCGGCTTCTTCGCCGCGCCGGCGCTGTTGGCGGCAGCGCGAGCCCTGAAGAGCTTCGATGCCCGCTGGTGTGCGCTGCTCGGAGCGGCGCTCGGTGGCCACATGCTGGTCAAGTACCAGGCCGCCTACCTGATCTTCGCGCTGGGCGGGGCCACCGTCGTCGCGCTCGTGGTGCTCGGCGTGAAGCATTTCTTGGCCTCCAGCCGCATCCTGCCGAACGCCAACGCGCCCTCGCTTCGCGTCGCGCTCCGCGGCGCCCTCTCGATCGCGCTCGTGGCCGCGCTCGTGAGCTCACCCCACTTCGGCAAGAACGCGGTCTTCTACCACAACCCGTTTTATCCTTTCGCGCAGCGCATCTTCAAGGGAACGACCCCGAAGCACGAGCCCGGATTTTACACCGAGAGCAAGACCGAAGGAGCCTTCAAGCCCAGGTACACCGGGCTCAAGCGTCAGGCGTGGGCTCTCGGTCGGGTCATGACCTACTCGTTCGAGACTGCGAATCGTAACCTCACGAAGCACCGGCCCTACATGGGCTCGTTGTTCTCGCTCTTGCTACCGTGCCTGCTCGTCGTACGCGGTCGGAAGCGCGTGCTCTTCTCCGCTGGCGTCGCGACGCTCGCGATGA
Organism: Myxococcales bacterium; assembly: GCA_004193285.1. Classification (GTDB taxonomy): domain Bacteria; phylum Myxococcota_A; class Polyangia; order Polyangiales; family Polyangiaceae; genus PMG-095. Next base: position 16,297 of record SECP01000047.1, read on the forward strand.
TGGTTTGGGCGAACACGGCCGCCAACGATCGGTACCTGCTCGGGTTTTACGATCTGTGCATCGGCACCGCGCTCGCGCTGATGGTCAAGGTGTGGGACCTCGGCTGGGTCGCGCGCTCGGGATTGTCGGTGGTCGTCCTGCTCCAGCTATTTTGGGGCGGCGACGCGATGCTCGTGTACGGAAAGAAGCAGCTCGACGCAGGGGTGTCGCTCATCGTGGACGGCTGGAGCGAGCAATCCGACGACCGGCTGCACGCCAAAGACACTCAGCAAAAGCTCACCAAAGCGACGCCGGCGAACGCGGTCATCCTCTCGCGCAACTACAAGGGTCTCCTCGGGCTGGACCGCCTGGTGCTCAGCGACATCCGTAGCTCGCAGGACTACGTCAACTATTCGAACCTGCCCGACCCGCGCAGCTTTTACGAGCTGCTCCGGGCGCGCGGCATCACCCACCTCCTCTATCCACGCGGGGACCGCCGACCGGGGCGCTGGAACAACACCTTGCTGTTCGCGGAAGTGTTCAAGCTCGGGAAAAATACGCGCCGCTTCTCCAAGCTCATGCTGACGGAGCTCCCTTCCGAAGCGCCTCCCCCTTCACGCCCTTACCTCGTGCTCGTCGGCGGGCAGCGTGAGTACCCGGACGGCATCTACCGCCTCGAGCAGCTCGACGTCGATTACCGCGATCCCAGCCTGTTCTCCCCGAAGCCCAAGCCGCTGCGCTCCGCCAGCAAGGGAGCGGCTCGGGAGGTGCTGGCGGAGGTGAGGGCGGTGATCACCTGCCGAGGGCGGCTGCCGCGCGGCTTTTCGAAAGACATGCTGTCGGACTTCGAGGCTCAGGAGAGCTTCGATGGCTGTGAGTACTACCTCCGGCGCTGATACGCGGCCGCGTTTACCGAAGTGCGTCTGACGTTGCGGTACCGAGACATGATCGAAGAGTCGCGCATTGTGCCACTGACTAGGTGGTTGGCGCATCGAGCCAGCGCCGGCGATTCGAAGTAAACCGCTGTCACTCGTGCGCGCGGCGCTTCACTCTCTGGAGTAGCTCGAGGGCGAGAATCGAGCGAATACGGAGGGGCCGATTGAGGACGCCCCCTGTTCTTGCTAGCCCGCTTCTGCCCTGCTACGAGCGGCCTAGATCATGACAGCTCTGGAGCGAACGGCTGCTCGCGGCCTAGGCGAATGACCAAGGCGCAGGTTCGTTGGGTAGCCATCGGAGGTGCGGCGGCGCTGCTCGTCGTCGCCCTCGCGGTATTCGCCAGTCGCCGCATGAGCTCGCCCCGCGGCGCGCCTGCAGCCGCTACCCAAGCGCCGACGGCGCCGGCCCGAGTGTTCGCACCCAGGCACTACGCCGAGCCCCTCGTTCCGAGCTCCGACCTCGAGCTGACGGACGACGAGCACACCGAGGACGACGCCGACTCCGCCGCTACCAGCTTCAAACCACGCGAAGACCGCCCCGCGTGGAAGCTCGAGCCTCCCATCGCTTGGGACGCGGATCCGTTCAAGGATCGCAATTGGCAGTTCCAGCTGCACTCGCTGGCCATGGTAAGGCCGCTGCTCGCTCGCTACGCGGCAACCGCGGATTCGGCGCGCTACCACCAAGCGGTGGCCTTCGCCGTCGACTGGTGGCGTTTCCACGGTGAGCAAGGCAAGCAGGCCGACTACTCCTGGTACGACATGGCGACCGGTAAGCGAGCTACGATCCTCGCTTACCTGCTGGACCGCGCTTTCGCCGGCAAGGAAAAGCTGAGCGAAGCCGAGCAGAGGTCTCTGCTCGCGATGGCCGGGGCCCACGTGACGAAGCTGCGGGACCGGAAGTTCATCGTGATGACGAACCATGGGTTGTTCCAAATCCAAGGCGTCGCCAGCTTGTGCCGGGTGCTCGGCGACGTAGGAGATTGCGAAGGCTCGGACGCTTACGTTCAGAAGCAGCTCGGCAAGCTCCTCGATACGCAGTTCGACGCTTACGGGGTACACCGTGAGCATTCGCCGCAATACCACCGCCTCGCCATCCAAGCGCTGAGCCGCTTCGCGCAGCCTCAAGGCACCGGAGTCTACAAGGAGATCGCCCAACGCCTCGAGCTGGCGCGCGCGGTCTTTCCTTGGCTGGTCTTTCCGGACGGCAGGCTGGCCACGCTGGGCGATACGGAAGGTGAGGCGCCGGACGAACCTCCGCCCCCCAGTCGCAAGTGCACGGAGAAGGACGGCGAGGCGTGCGTGGAGGTTGGGGACTTCAGCAAGTCCGGCTACGTGGTGGTACGCAGCCCGTGGTCTCGCCCGAAGCGCGACGCGTTCATGCTGATCATGACCGGCATGTACAACCGCAGCACGCACAAGCACGCGGACGACCTGTCCTTCGAGCTGATGGAGCACGGCGAGCTGCTGCTCGAGGATTCGGGGAAGTACGCGTACCTCAAAGACAAGATGAACAAGCACGTGCACACTGCGCGCGCCCACACCACGGTCGGGCTCGCCGATCGCGAGATCGTGGTGGGGGACGCGAAAGCGTACGGCTCCGCGCTCGAGCCACCGGAGCGCGACGGCAACGTTCACGTGCTACGCGGTCAGGTCCGGCGCAAGAAGCTCTTCACCCAGACGCGCCGGGTGGACTACGCCCCTGGGCGCTACCTGCTGATCGACGACGAGCTCAACAGCCCCGACGCTCGCGAGTTCGAGTCTTACGTTCACCTCGCGCGCCAGCTCGAGGCCAAAGCCGACGGCGCCGCCTTCATCGTCCCCCTCGCCGGAGGCAGGCGCATGCGGGTGGAAGCCCTGTCTGCGGACTGTAAATCGAGCCAGGCGCGCGGCCAAAACGAGCCTCAGCTTCAGGGCTGGGTGACCAAGGCCTACCGAGAGATGACGCCGGCCAGCGTCCTCACGTTCGGCTGCGCGGGCAAGGATCGCCACATCACGCTGCTGCTCTCCTTCGACGAGAGCTCACGGACGGAGGGGCTGGCGCGCGCAGCCAAGACCCGCGTAGCTTCCAGCCCCTGACGCCTCCATGCTGAAGAGCTTCTTTCTCGGGCCCGACGACGAGCAGCGACCGCAGCGCTGGTTGCTCCTGGCGTGTGTGCTGGTCGGCTTGGGGCTGCGCGTCTTCAACTTCGCCATTGCTCCGCCCTCCCTTTGGCAGGACGAAGCGTACTGGGCGGTGAAAGCGGTGAAGACCGCGGCCATCGACGCGCAAATCCGCCCGCTGGGTTTCATGCTGGTGACGCAGCTCCTCCTGCGCACCTTGCAAGTCGCCGGTTGGGTGTACCGGCTGCTTCCGTTCGCGGGGTCGCTCCTGTCGATGGGCCTCGCCCCTTACGTCGCGCTCCGCCTGTTCAAGAGCGGATGGGTGCGCGCCCTCTCCGTGCTGCTCCTCGCGCTCAGCCCCGTCGCGCTGGAGATGGCGGTCGAGTTCAAACACTACGGCGTCGAGGTCGGCGTCTACGTGGGGATTCTGGCCGCCTTGCTCTTCTACCGGGACCGGCCGAGCTGGTCGCGCTTGGCCCTGCTGTTGGGCGCGGCTTGGGCGTCGTTCTTTTTTTCGCTTACCATCATCTTCTTCTACCCGGCGGTGTTCGGCTGGCTGCTCCTCGTGAGCTTCCGCCAGCGGCAGTGGCGCCGTGTGGCGGCCGCGGCGGGCGTGGCCCTGCTGTGCCTCGGCACGATCACGACCATCTATTTCACGACTTGGCGCACCATCAAGACCGAGAAGGCGGAGAAAAAATGGGGCACCTTTTACGACGTCTTCTACACGAAGAACGGCCCACAAAATAAGTACGACTCGCGAGCGACGTGGTCCACCGCGAAGTACTTCGAGCTCGCGGGGACGCCCGGGGTGGGCCGAGTGCTGTGGCGCGCGTCGCGCATCTCGGAGCCAGCGCTCGACCGCCTGCGGAACGTGGATTGGGCGGTGTGGAGCGCGCTTCACCTGGCCGGCCTCGCCTACCTGCTGCAGCGGCGCCGCTACCTCGAGCTATTCGCGCTCTGGACGCCGCTGCTGCTCGTGACCGCGTTCAATTTTGCCGGTCGCTGGCCCGCGGGCGCGTTTCGCACCAACACGTTTTACGTCCCGTTCGCGATCTTCTTGAGCTGCCATGCCCTGGAGTGGCTCTCGGAGGCGCAGGGCCGGTTGCGGCGCGCCACCCCCGCGGCGGCCCTGCTCCTGCTGCTACCGACGCTCTACTTTCGACCTGGTCTCACCGAAAAGGGGCTTTGGGCGAAGCCGGGCGACTTCCCAGCCGCGCTCGCGCTGCTGCCGCTCGATCCGCCGTCGCGAGAGCGCACGCTCATCATGGATTTCGCCAGCTGTCGGCCCTGGGATTACTACACCGTCTACGACGCTCCGACCCGCGACATCGGTCCTACGCTGCGGCGCCGGTACAAGGACAGCTGCCAGCGCCAAACCCGCAAGCTCGAGGCGGAGATGCGGCGCAGGGCGACGCCGAAACGCGGCTTTTGGCTGCTCATGACCGATCAACGCAAGTACGACTACTTGCAGGGCGTAGCGCGCGAGATCTGCGAGAAGGCGGAGGTGCAGTTCGTGCGTGGGCGGACGCACATGCTCGTACGCTGCACGCAGGGCAAGTAGGAGCGGAGGATGCTGGCAAAACTGCAGAAGACGCTGCGAGAACAAGGAGTCCGCAGCGTGGTCATGGAGCTCGTGCGCTTCGGCGGCGTGGGCGGGCTCACGACGCTTCTCTACTTTCTGCTGCTGTGGGGCTTGGACAAGCTCCTCTCCCTGCCGATGTGGGCCATCGCGGCGCTCGCGTCCGGTCCGCCCTTGCTCGTTGCTTACCTGCTGCATCGCTCCTTCACCTTCAACAGTGAGCAGCAGCACACGCGCGCGGGGCCGCGGTTCGTCGTGGTCCAGCTGCTCGGCGTCGTGATTAACAGCGCCGTGATTTGGGTCGGCACGGACGTGTTCAAGCTGCCGTTTCTCCTCGCACAGCTCGCGGCCATCGGCATCCAGGTCATGGCGACCTACCTGGGCCAAAAGTTCTTCGCCTTCGCCTGAGCGCGCGCACTCACGGGGCCTCGCGAGCGGGCCTCGAGGAGCTCTGGAGTTTCCGTCCGCGGCGCAGGTTTGCAGGCTATTCCCGACCTGGTTCGTGCGGTTTTGGGCGCGGGCTCGGGGACCGCAAAATCTCTGCGTTGCGACGTGCTTTGCCCCTCGAGAAGTGGCTGCTATAGACCGCCAGCGCATGCAGGTAGAAGGCTTCAGGGTCACGAGGGACTTCGAGGAAGTGCACTGGTGGTTTCGCTCGCGCCGCGACCTCATCCGCATGCAAGTCAGCCGAGCGATCGGCGAGGTGCGCGTCACCGGTCGCAAACCGCAGATCGTGGACGTCGGATGCGGCACTGGCTTCAACCTCGGCCTGCTGAGTGAGTTCGGGGACGTCTCGGGGGCGGATCGTTTCCGCCCCGAGCACGAAGAGTTCCGGCTCTCCCACGCCTTCCCGATGTTGGACGTCGAGCGCGACTTGCCCAATCAGCGCGCGCGCTTCGACCTGGTCACCGCGTTCGACGTGCTCGAGCACATGGACGACGACGTGGCGGGCCTGCGAACCTTGGAGAGCCTGCTGGCGCCCGGGGGGCAGATGCTCCTCACCGTGCCGGCCTATCAGTGGCTATGGGGTGGTGAGGACGTGATCAGCGAGCACCGCCGTCGCTACACGAAGACGAGCCTCACGCGCGCGATCGCCGAAGCGGGGCTCCGCGTACGTTTCATGAGCTACTTCAACCTCTCCATCTTGCCGATGATGACTTCCGTCATCTGGGCCCGGCGGTTGTTCACGTCCGCCGACGCCGAGGCGAAGAGCAGCCTTTCGACGCCGCCGAGCTGGCTGAACGAAGCTCTGTACAGCTTGACCTCCGGCGAAGCCGCCTTGGTAGGCAAGGAGGCTCTGCGGATGCCGGCGGGCGCGAGTATCGTGTGCAGACTACAGCGAGGCGAAGGATGACGAGCGAGGCTTGGCGCGAAAAATACCTGATCTTCGGCGCACCCGACCTGGGGCGTGAAGAGTACGAAGAGGTCGTCGCATGCTTGGATTCCCGGTGGATGGGCACCGGGCCGCGCACGGCTCGGCTCGAGCGTGATTTTCGCGATTACATCGGGGCCGCGGCCACGGTGGCGCTGAACTCGTGCACCGCCGCGCTGCAGCTCTCGCTGCAGGTGCTGGGCATACCGCCGGGCTCGGAGGTGATCACGAGCACGATGACTTTTTGCGCGACCGCGAACGCCATCATTCACGCCGGCTCGGTGCCGGTGCTGGTCGACTGCGAGCGCGACAGCATGAACATCGACATCGCGGCGGTGGAGCGAGCGATCACTCCGCGCACCCGCGCGATCGTGCCCGTTCATTTCGCGGGTCGCCCTTGCGACATGAAGGCGCTGATGGCGCTCGCGAAGAAGCACGACCTGTTCGTCGTCGAGGACTGCGCTCACGCCATCGAGTCGACCATCGACGGTCAGCACTGCGGCACGTTCGGGGACGTCGGTTGCTTCAGCTTCTACGCCACCAAGAACATGACGACGGTGGAGGGCGGAATGGTGACCTGCCGCAGCCAGGAGCTGGCCGACCGCGTCGCGATCCTGGGCCTTCACGGCATGAGCAAGGACGCGCGCAAGCGCTACTCGGACGACGGCTTCGTGCACTACGACGTCGCTCAACCCGGCTACAAATGCAACATGACGGACTTGGCCGCGTCGCTCGGCATCCACCAGCTGGCGCGCGTCGAGAAGAACCTCCAGCGGCGCCAGCAGTTGTGGGACTACTACCTCCGTGAGCTCGCGGACCTTCCGCTCATCTTGCCGGCGCCGCCAGCGCCCGGCACGCGCCACGCGCTCCACCTCTTCACCTGCCTGGTGGACGACAGCCGCACCTCCGTCACTCGCGATCAGCTGCTGCGCAAGCTGCACCTCCTGAAGATCGGCTGCGGCGTCCACTACCGCGCCGTCCACGTGCTGGACTACTACCGTCGCACTTACCCGCACGCCGGCCCCTTTCCCCACGCGGACTTCATCAGCGAGCGGACCTTCTCGATCCCGCTCTCCCCCGCGGTGACGGACGAGGACGCGGCGGACGTCGTGCGCGCGCTCCGGCTATCGCTCGCTTAGGAGCTTCGAATTGGACATCTCGCTCATCATTCCTTGCTACAACGAAGCCCCGCACCTTCGTCAAAGCGTCTTAGATTTGTGCGAAATCCTGGACGCTACCGCCTACGATTACGAAATCGTCTTCGTGGACGACGTTAGTAAGGACGAAACCCGGCAGGTCATCGAGGAGATCTGCGCGAGGACTCCGCGCTGCCGCTACATCTTCCACGAGCAGAACCGCGGCCGCGGCGGCGCGTTCAAGACGGGCTTCGCGGCGACGACCGGCAAGGTCACCGGCTTCTTGGACATCGACTTGGAGGTGGCGGCTCACTACGTGCTGCCGCTCGTGAACCTCGTCCTGCACGACGGTGTGGACGTAGCGACTGGCGATCGCCACTACCTTCTGAGCCAGACCCACGCGCTGGTGCGCACGGCGGTGTCTTGGGTGTACCGCGGCGTGGTGCGTGCGAGCGTGGCCCCCGGCGTGAAAGACAGCGAGACTGGCTGCAAGTTTTTCAATCGGGAGACCTGCAGCAAGCTCGTGTTCGAGAGCGAGTCGGACGGCTGGTTCTGGGATTCGGAGGTGATGGCGCGCGCCGTGCTCGCCGGGCTCACGATCCGGGAGCTGCCGGTGTTGTTCCTCCGCCGGTGGGACAAGCAATCCACGGTCAAGCTCGGCAACGACATCCAGAAGTACCTCTTCGAGATTCACAAGTTCCGGGGCAAGGTGGGCCTCTCGATCAGCGGCAAGTCGCCCATCTATTGGTCGGGCGCCGGTTACGACCTCGTCATGGCCGCGCTCTACGGCGAGAAGCTGGCCAACATCTACGCCGCGGCAGCCGCGCACGTGCCGGACGGCGCGAGCGTGGTGGACCTTTGCTGCGGCACCGCGCAGCTCTACCGCCGGCACTTGGCCGCTCGTGGCTGCGACTACCTGGGGTTGGACTTCAACGCCCAATTCGTTTTCGGCAATCGTAAGCACGGCATCCCCTCGCGGTTCTTCAACGTCCTGAAGGACGAGATCCCGGCTGCTGACTACGTAACGATGGTCTCCAGCCTCTATCACTTCCGCGCGAACGCGGACGAGCTGCTGTCGCGCATGCTGAAGGCGGCGCGCAAGGGCGTGATCATCAGCGAGCCGGTCGAGAACTGGTCCAGTAAGCCGTCCGTGCTCGGCAAGGCCGCGGCCTGGCTCTCGAACCCCGGGGTGGGCGACTACGCAGACCGCTACGACGTGAGCAGCTTCGAGGCGCTGGCCAAGGCGCACGGCGCCAAGATCATCAGCGCCGAAGGCGGACGCAATGCTCTTGCCGTCTTCGAGAAGTAGCGCCGGCTCATGAAGCCGGTCGAGAAGCTGGCCCTCGGCGGCGGCCTCCTGTTTCCTTGGCTGTGGATCTGGCAAGGCTTGGATTTCACGGACCAGGGCTACCTGCTCACCGGGTACCGCTGCTTCTGGCGCTACCCGGAGACGACCGAGGACTCGGGCCACATGTGGCTCACGAACTTCGTGGGCGCGGTGTGGGACGCCGTCTTCGGGGGCCTCGGTGTCGTCAGCATGCGAGGCCTTTGGGCTTTGTGCCTCTCGGCGGGGGTGCTGCTCGGCTTCCGACTGACTCGCAGCGTGGTCGGCGGAGTCGGTGCCTCCGCTCTCGGCGCGCTCGCGGCGGCCGTGTTCCTCGCCAACCGCCGCGAGACTTGGTTCTCGTACAACACCGCGTCGTCGCTCCTGCTGGGGGGCATGGTGCTCTGCTTCGCGCTCGGCATCGCTCAGCGCCGCCGCGCGCTGCTCGTTTGGGGCGGGGTCTTGCTCGGACTCGGCCCCTTCGCACGCTTCCCCAACGTGCTCGCGTGCGCGCTCCCTTCCGCGCTGCTCCTGGCGGCCTGGCTGGACCCTGACCGACGTCGCGCGCTGGCCAAAGACGTGGGAGCGGTCGTGCTGGGCGCGCTCGGCGCGGTGCTCGTCACCGTGGCGGCCATTTACCTGCGGGGCGACTTGCCGCTCTTCATTCGGGGTCTTCGCAGCTTGTTCGAGCCGAGCATGCAAGAGGCCGGCTACTCCACGAACAGCCTGCTGGACGCCTTCTTGCACGATCAAGGGATCGCGCTGCTGTGCGGGGCCGGAGTCTGCGCGACTTGCCTCGCCGTCTCCCGGCTGCTGCCGCGGCTACCCAGCGCGGGCGCGTGGGCCGTCATTGCGCTACTGGCTGCGCTAGCGACCTACGTCATGTCGCGCTTCGACGAGGCGTGGCGCTTCGTCGTGCCCGGCGCCAGCTACTTCATGCTGCTCGGTTTGGTGCTCGGGGTCTGGCAGCGTAGCTTGGCCGTGCGCGTCACCGCGTGGCTGCTGCTCATCGCCGTCGTCATCGCGCCGCTGGGCAGCAACAACGGGATCAAGAACGCCCACATGGGTTTGTGGCTGGCGGTCCCGTTCATGCTCGCGCTGCTGCATTCGCTCGGCGAAGCGCCCCTCGCAGGGCAAGGCTCGCGCGTGGCCGCGCTCCTCGGCCTCGTCCTCGTTGGCGAGGGGCTCTACCGCGCCAATGACTACGTGTACCGCGAGTCCGACCGCTGGTCGCTGCTCACGCCGGTGCATCACCCGCAGCTGCGCGCCCAGCTGACCTCCCCCGCGCGCGCCAAGGTGGTGACCGAAGCGCTGGACGAGCTCGGCAAGCGGGTGTCACCTGGCGACTACCTGCTCGCCTACGAGGGCACCCCGCTGCTTCAATACCTCACCAAGACGCGGCCGTACCTCAATCGGCCTTGGCTGATGGGATGGGAGCGCGGCGACGTCGTCGCTCAGCTGGTGGCAGAAGCGCCCGGGCGAACGGGTTGCCTCCCGGTGGTCGTGGTCAGCCGCTGGAGCGCGCGCAACGCCGAGTGGCCGCGTCGCAAGCAGCGGCTGGAGAACAAGGCCTCACAGCGCGGGGTGCGCAAGGTGCTGAACGCCTTCTTGAAGCAGAATGGCTACCGCTCCTCGTGGCGGAACGACTTCTTCGAAATCTTGGAGCCCCCCGCCGAAAGGCGCGGAAAGTGTCGCTAGCATGACTCGTCCCATGAAGATCGTCACCGTCGTCGGGGCCCGCCCTCAATTCGTCAAAGCCGCCACCGTGAGCGCCGCGATCGCGCTGCAGCGCAAGCAGGGGGCGGACTTGGAAGAGGTGCTGGTGCACACCGGCCAGCACTACGACCCGAACATGAGCCAGGTCTTCTTCGACCAGCTCGAGGTGCCGAGGCCGAAGTACAACTTGGCCGTCGGCTCGGGCTCCCACGGCGCCATGACCGGTAAGATGCTCGGTGCGGTCGAGCAGATCATCGTGGAAGAAGCGCCGGATTGGCTGCTCGTTTATGGCGACACCAACTCCACCCTCGCGGGCGCGCTCGCGGCGGCCAAGCTCCACGTCCCCGTGTGCCACGTGGAGGCGGGCCTGCGCTCCTTCGACAAGCGCATGCCGGAGGAAGTAAACCGGATTCTCACGGACCACGTGTCCGAGCTGCTCCTGTGCCCGACGCGCGCGGCGGTGAGCAACCTGAAGAACGAGGGCGTCACGCGCGGAGTGCACCACGTAGGAGACGTCATGTACGACGCCGCGTTGATGTTCACGAAGGTGGCCGACGCTCCCGAGGTCGTGCTGGGGCGCTACGGCCTGGAGCCAAAGGGCTTCCGGCTGGCGACCGTGCACCGCGCCGAAAACACGGACGATCCGGCGCGCCTGGAGGGCATCGTTTCGGCCCTGGCCAGCTTGGCCGAGCCGCGCTGCCCCATCTTGCTGCCGCTGCACCCTCGCACCCGGGCCACCCTGAAGAGCGGAGGGCTGCTCGAGCTCGCGGAGCGCAACCCCGCGCTGCGCTTGGTGGAGCCGGTGCCATTTCTGGACATGATCGTCCTCGAGAAGCAGGCTCAGCTGATCTTGACGGACTCTGGAGGAGTTCAAAAAGAGGCGTACTTTCACGGCGTCCCCTGCGTCACGCTCCGGGAAGACACGGAGTGGGTGGAGACGATCGCGGCCGGCTGGAACCAGCTCGTCGGCGCCGACCGCGTCCGCATCGAAGCGGCCGTGCTCGCCGCCGCACCCGGGCGCCCGATCGACGAATACGGTAGCGGTGATGCCGCGGCCAAGGTGGTCGCCTTGCTCCAATCGAAAGACGGCTGAGCGGTGACCTCGCGCGGCGAAGCGTCGTCGGAGACGGACGCGCTCGCGGACAAAGAGCCCGGTCGCGCCGGAGTGCGGCTCGTCAAGCAGTCGATGCTCTACACGCTCGGCATCGCCGCGACGCGGTTTGCCAACTTGCTCCTACTGCCGTTCTACCTGCGGACGCTGTCCAAAGAGGACTACGGGGCGCTGGGCGTGCTCGAGCAGCTCGTGCAAATGATGGTGATCATCACCATGGCCGGCGGCATGGAGACGCTGGTCAAGATCGGTAGTGACCTCTACGAAAAGCCGGAAGACCAGCTGCGCCTCGTCTCCACCATGACGACTTGGATGCTGCTCAGCGGCGCGGTCGTCGGCGTGCTCGGTAGCTTGCTCTGGCCCTGGGCGGGCCAGCTCCTGGGCGGCATTCGGCTGTGGCCGCTCGGCGTTTGCGCCTTGTTCACGGTCGCGGCGTCGTCTGCGTTCCAGTCGTTGTCGGCGCACCTGCAGGTGCGCGGCGAGGTCCGAAAGCACACGCTTTTTCAAGCCCTGCGCACGGCCGTCAACGTGGCGATCGGCGTGCCGCTCCTGCTCCTGACCGATTGGGGCCTCATGGCGCTGCTGCTCGCGACCTGCCTCTCGTATTGGATCTGCGCGGGCGCGCTCGCGACGCAGATGCCAAAAGGCCTTCGCCTGTCGATCGATCCGGCGCTGCTGAAGCGCGTGCTGCGCTACGGCGTGCCGCTGTTGCCCCACATCGCGGCGGCGTACATCTTTCAATCACTCGACAAGTTCATGCTCGCGGGTTCTTCCGAGCACGGGCTGGAGGTAGCGGGCGTGTACTCGGTCGGCTCACGCATCGCCTCCGGCGCGATGATGCTCGGCCTCGGCATGCAGCGCGCTTGGCTACCGTTCTTCTTCAAGCAAGCCAAGCAGGGTGACGCCCAGAGCTGGGAGCGCGTGCGGCACCTCTCGTTTTGGAGCATGGCGGGCATGGCGACGTGCGTCGCCGGGCTGTCGCTCACCGCGCCGGAGGTGGTCGCGCTGATCACGCCGGGCGGTTACGGCACCGCGGCCGCCGTCACCTCCGTGCTCTGCTTGGGCACGCTCTACCGGACCGGCGCGCAGACGGCGGGAGCGGTGGTGCTCAGCAACGAGTCGGCCGCGTACCGAATTTGGCTCGCTTCGCTCCCGGCCGCGCTCGTGAACATCGCCCTCAATATTTGGTGGATCCCGCGCTGGGGCGCGCTGGGCGCGTGCTGGGCGACCAGCGTCGCCATGGCGCTGAACATGCTGTTCACGGTCATGATGGGCCGCGCGGTGCGCAAGGTGCCATTCCGCTACGGCGCCATCGGCGCGCTGCTGCTCACGGTCACGTTGATCGTCGCTCTGGCGGAGCACGCGCCGCTCCTCGTTCGGCTGGCCTTGTGCGCGGTGGTGCCGCTGCTCGCGGTGGCGTTCGACTGGTCCTTTGCCCGAGCCGAGGTCGGCAAGCTACTCGCACGCCGACGAGCGCTGAGCTAGCGTCCCGGGCACTCACACATGCGCGTCGCTTGCGTCCCGGTTTGTAATTACTTCACTTCAGACAATCGCGTACGCCGCGTGTGTCAGTTCCTCCTCAAGCAGGGCTTCGAGGTGCACGTCCTCGCCATCGGCCGGCATGATTTGCCCGAGCACGAAACGGTGGAAGGCATCTCCATCCATCGCTTTCGCTCCTCCTCCACCAAGACGATCCGCCGGGGCGTGAACCTCACCGCGCTGCGTGCGTTTCGTGCCTACGTCGCAGGGTGCATCAGCTGGGTCCGCAAGCTGCGGCCGGAGGTGATCCACTACAACGACTGGAACACGCTCTTCATCCAGCGGCTGGCGCGCGTGCCCCATCGCGCCATCTACGACATGCACGAGCTCTTCCAGGATCTGGATTATCTCGACTTCCCGAAATCGATCAACCGCGCGGTCGCGGCCATCGACCGTGATGGGCTGCGCCGGGCCGACGCGGTCATCTGCGTCTCCAACCCCATCGCGGAGGAAATGCGCGCCCTCACCGACAAGCCGGTGTACGTCGTCCGCAACGTGCCCGAAGCGCGCTTCGCGGAAGGAGCCGGCAACCCCGCCATCGTTCAGAGCCTGCGGGACGGCCGCAAGCACCTCATGTACGTGGGCGCTATTCAGCGCGAAAAAGGCGGACTCTTCATGCTGGACCTGCTGGAGCGCTTGCCGCCCGAGTACGCGCTGGACTGCCTCTCGGGTCGCACCCCGAAGAACGCGTTCTTCACGGAAGCGGCGGAGCAGCGCGGGCTCGGGGAGCGAGTCAAGGTTTGGGACTACGTGCCGCAGGAAGAAATCTGCTCGAGCATTCGTCACGGCCACGCGGGGCTCAGCTTCTTCGTTCCCAAATCGCGCATCTACGAGTTCGCGCTGCCCAACAAGATCTTCGAGTACTTCTTGGCCGGGCTGCCCGTCATCACGTCGGAGGCCCGCGCTCAAGCGGAGCTGGTGCAGGAGACGGGCCTCGGCCTCGTGGTTAGCCTCGGCGACGCGGACGCTTCCGCCGAGCGCGTGCGGACGTGGACGCCGCCGGCCGTGTCACGTGAGCTCGTGGAGCGTCACGGCCTGACGTGGCAGCACGAAGAGCTCGCCCTGGAGCGCGTCTACCGCGACCTCGGCATCATTTGAGCCGGCTTCAGTCAGCGCGCGCGTACAACCGCACCACGAAATCGCCATGATGGCGCAGCACCGCTAGCTCCTTGCCGAGCTTGGCTTTGCCGAGCGCGCGGCGGGTCTTCTTCCCCAGCTGCGTGCCCTCCGCGTCCACGTAGTCGCTGTCCCAGAGGAGCACGTAGTCGGCGCTGCGCGGGGATTTGGCGGCCTTCGTGCGCAGCCAAGGCGCCATGAGCTTGGGGTCGCCGCCGTAGACTCGAGGGGTGCCCTCACGCCCGCGCTGCCGCCAGTTTTTGCCCATCTTCTTCGCGAGGGAGCTGAGGAAATGGCGATTGTTGGGGCGCCCGCACGCCTCCGTGCCTGGCCACTTCGTGCAGTACTCCGCGCTCGGTAGCGAGCTGACTGCGCGCGCGGTTCCGACTCCCGTGAAGAGGACCAGCACGCCCGCGGCCACCTGCTGGAGGCGGCGCCGTTCCAGCGGCAGGCGCCGCAGTAGCCACTCGACCCCGGCGCTGGCCAGCACCGCCACCACTGCGGAAGCGGGCAGCATGTAACGCGCCGACTTCTTCTTGGCGAGGCAGATGACGATCAGATAGGGGACGAATGCAAGGGCGAGCCAGCCGTAGTGTTTACGCAGGTCCCGCAGGAGCCACCAGGTGCACGAGCCCAGCGCGGTTGCGGCCGCTACCTCGTAGGGCGTCACGCTGAAAACGTACTTGAGGTAGTAGATAGCGCCCGGATCGTTGGTCCGCCGGCCATTCACGACGGCGCGGTGCCCCGCCTCCACGACGCGCTCGCTCGTCGTCACCACGTACTTCAGCGTCTCGAGCGGCGCGTGCCAGAGCACCGGCCACAGCAAGAACGCGGTAGCCAAAGCCGCAACCGTGGCTACCGCCGCGACGCGCAAGCCACGCCGATCGCGGAGGCGGCTGCGCACGGTGGTGCCGAGCAGGATGAGCATCAGCCCGGCGGGTACCAGCGCGATGGCGAGCTTCGTCAGCACGCCGAGCCCGAACAGCGCGCCCGCGCCGAGCGCTGCAGCGTCCGACCCGCGCTCGTAGGCCAGGACGGACAGCAAGAGGCCGAGCCAAGCAAAGCCGAGCGCGGCCATGTCCAGATGCGCCATGCGCGATTGCTCGATCAGCATGGGCTCCGTGGTCAGGAAGACCGACAAGAGCAGGGCCGGTCGCCACTGCGCCCGACCCCAGAGCGCGATCAACAGCGGAAAGGTGAGCGAGGCAGCGAGAGTGCCCACCATCGCCCCGAGAAACTTGAGCGCAAACAGCGACCGCTCGTCGATCAGCTCGGCCGACATCGAGCCATTGAGCTTCATGACCGCGCCCGCGACCCACATCATGGTCACCCCCGGGTGCGGCGCGCGCGAGGTCGCGGCCCAGTCGCCCTCGGCCAGCGCCTGCCAGAAGTAGCGCGCGCGCTTGAACCACAGCAGTGAGTCGACGTGCACCGCCTCCGTGACTCGATAAAAGCGCAAGAATCCTGCCGCCAAGAAGAGCAACGCCGTCGCCAGGAGAACCCAGTGGCGACGCAGCGGAGCGGGGACTTCCATGCAGCAGACTCGTTCGTACCACGGCGGTCGCCGAGGTAGGCAAGCGCAAAAGCCCCTCCTCCCGCCGCTACCGGAGCAGAGCGCGCCGGAGCAGGGAAACTCCGGCGCGGCCCCTCAGAGGGCGGCTTTGACCGCGGACACGACCTTGTCCTGGTCCGCTTCGCTGAGGTACGGGTGCATGGGCAGGCTGATGACCTCGCGCGACGCTTGCTCCGACACGGGCAGGTCGCCCCAGGCGGAGGTGCCGGCGAAGACCGGCTGCTCGTGAAGGCACTTGGGGTAGTACACCGCGGTCGGGATACCGGCCTCCTTCAGCTTGGCGCCGAGCGCGTCGCGCTCCTTCGCGCGGATCGTGTACTGCGCGTAAACGTGCGTGTTGCCAGGCACGACCTCGGGCACGGTGCACACGTCGCGCAGGAGCTCGGAGTAGCGCGCGCCGATGCGGTTACGCTCCGCAACCTCCCACGCAAAGTGCGGCAGCTTGCCGAGCAGCACCGCCGCCTGCAGCGTGTCGAAGCGGCCGTTGGTGCCGACCATGGTGTGATGGTGGCGCTTCTCTCCGCCGTGGGTGCGGATGGCCCGCATCTTCCCCGCGAGCGCGTCGTCGCTGGTGAACAGCGCGCCGCCGTCCCCGTAGCAGCCGAGCGGCTTGGCAGGAAAGAAGCTGGTGCTGCCGATGAGGGTCACGCCGCAGCTCTTTTGCCCGTTTTGCGTGGCGCCGAAGCTCTGCGCGCCGTCCTCGATCACGGGGATGCCGTGCTTGGCCCCGATGGCGTTGATGGCGGCGTAGTCCGGCATCTGCCCGAACAGGCTGACCGGCATGATCGCCTTGGTGCGCGGCGTGATGGCGGCCTCGAGCTTGCTCACGTCCAGATTGAAGGCGACCGGGTCCACGTCCACGAACACCGGCTTCGCGCCGACGAGCGGCACGACCTCAGCCGAGCTGATCCACGTGAAGGCGACCGTCACGACTTCGTCGCCCGGGCCTACTCCCAGCGCGCGCAGGGCAATTTCCAGGCTGTGGGTGCCGCTGGAGGTCGTGATGCAGTGCTTCACGCCGACGTAGCTGGCGAGCTGCTTTTCTACCTCCGCGACCTCGGGCCCCATGATGAAAGCGCCGTGCTCGAGCACGGCGTTCATCCGCCCCTCAATCTCGGCCTTGTACTTCTGGTGCGGGGTCTTGAGATCGATGAATTGCATGATCAGGCTTTCAGCTCGTCGTAAGTTTTCTGGCCAACCTTGAGCGCGTCCGGCAGCGGCGCGTCTTCGTCCAGGTCCAAGCACTTGAGAACGCCGGGCGACACCTCGCGGTACCTGAGGCCCGACTCCGCGCACACCATGACTCCGTCCGCGCCCGCGCTGAGGCGGTGGCCATGCCGGCTCATCCACCCCTGCTGGCGGGCGGGGTTGCCGACCATGAGCGCGTAGTCCGGTACGTCCTTCGCGACCACGGCGCCGGCGGCGATGAAAGAATAACGCCCGAGGGTGATGCCGCAGACGATGGTGGCGTTGGCGCCGACGGTGGTGCCGCGCTTGAACAGCGTGCGCTCGTACAAGCTGTGGCGATTCACTTGCGAGCGCGGGTTGGTGACGTTCGTGAGCACGCAAGAGGGGCCGAGGAACACGTCGTCCTCCACCACCGTGCCGGCGTAGATCGAGACGTTGTTCTGCACCTTGACGTTGTTGCCGATGACGACGCCGCCCGCGACGTTCGTGTTCTGCCCGAAGATGCAGCGCTCACCGATCTTCGCCTTGGCCATGACGTGGGCGAAGTGCCAGATCTTCGTGCCGGCGCCGACCTCCGCGGCTGCGTCCACGATCGCAGTGGGGTGGGCGTAGAAGGCGCTCGCGCCCGGCGCCGAGATTTGCGGCCGGACCGCCTCCCCGCCGCCCTCCAAGCTGCGCTGGGCCATGTCCAGCACTTGAAGGACGCGTAGACCCTCCGGGCCGTCCGTACGCGGGCGCTTCTTGTCGCGACAGGCGACCAGAAAGTGATCGCACTCCGCCTTGAGCGGCTCGCCCTCCGGCACCGCCACCGCCTCCCCGGAGACCTTCAGCGGTACTGGCTCCTGACCCTTTTGCCAGCTCAAGTACTTGCGATACAGGGTGAGCTTCTCCGCCCATGGCTTGGTGTCGTCGAACACCGCCATCCCGTCCGTGCCCACGATCGTGAGCTTCTGCTCCTTGAACGGGTTCAACCAGGTCACGTAGATCTGCGCCATCACGTTGCCGGCGAAGCGCATCACCGTGATCGTGGAATCTGCCACGTTGCTGCTCAGGTAAGCGTTACCCATGCAGCGCACGCTCTCGGGCAGGCGGTCACCGAGCAGCGAGAGGATGACGGAGATGTCGTGCGGGGCGAAGCTCCACAGCGCGTTCTCTTCCGTACGGAACTTGCCGAGGTTCAGGCGGTTGGAGGTGATGGTGAGCACCTTGCCGAGCGAGCCCTCCGCCACCAGCTCACGCAGCTTGACCACGCAAGGGTGGTACTGGAGCAAGTGCCCGACCATGAGCGTACGGCCCAAGCTGTCCGCCAGCTTGACCAGCGCCTCCGCGTGGTCCAGCCGCAAACACAGCGGCTTCTCCACGTACACGTCCTTGCCCGCCCGTAGCGCGGCCTCCGCCAGCTCGAAGTGCAGCGCGGCCGGCGCCGCGATCGCCACCTTGGTGATGCTCGCGTCGGAGAGCACCTCGGCGTAGGAAGCGGTCGTCCGCACGTGCGGGTACTGCTTTTGAATCGCGTCCACCGCGGCGGGGCTCGCCTCACACACCACCCCGAGCGCGCCCAGCGCATCGAACGCGCGCGCCAGATTTTTCCCCCAATGTCCTGCACCGATCAGAGCGACGTCGCGACTTGTAACTTCGGGCATTCCCTAGCCTCTTTCTACGCCGATAGAGCGGCGGAACCATGCCCCAGAAAGCCCCGGTCGTCCACAACCGCCGGCGCCCGTCAACGCTGCCGATACGTCGGCAGCGGCGCGCCCGCCTCCAAGAACCTGACGAACCAGTCGGCTATGTCCACCTTGTCTCGAAGGAGGCGCTGATGGCTATCCGCGAGAGTGGTGCGTAGGCTCGGCTCCATGAGCCAACGCTCCACGTGAGCGACGAGCTCCTGCGCTCGAGCCGGCGTGTACGCGAAGGTTAGGCCGTAGCGCTCTTCCAGCTCCGTCAAGTACGCGAGCCGCCCGGTCCACGAAGAAACGCGCAGGCTGGGGGTGCCGAGCACGGCCGCCTCCGCCATCATCGTTTGGCTGTCGCCCACCAGCAGATCCGCGAACGCGAGCGCGTCGTGCAGGCGGTCGGGCGGGAGCGAGAACCTCAGCGGCTGCAGGTCCTCCGGCAAGGCGCCTTCGCTGCTGATGAAGACGCGGCCGCGCGCGCGCAGCTTGTCGACCAAGGTTCGCTTCACCGAAGCGGGCAAGCCGCCTTCGCCCACGTCGTGGCTCGCGCCCATGGCCACGAAGCGCACGATGAAATAGCGCTCGCCGGGGTTTACGCCGAGCTCGCCGAGCACGCCGCGATCGGGAGTGAAGTGGTTCGGGTGCAGGTACGCGGTCTGCTTGTAGCCGGGGTACTTCACGTGGCGATGACCGTAGTCTTCGTCCGCGCAATCCGGAGTCGTGATGACGTGCGCAAAAGGAGCGGCAGACCAGAAGTGGACGCCCGCGGCCTTGCCGTCGTCCGTATCGAACACGGAGGGGATCCCGAGCAGTCGCCCCGCTTGAGCCCCGGCCGGATTGCGCGTGACGATCACGTCGGCACGGAGCTCGCGCGCGACCTTGGCCAAGGCCAGATCGCGGCGGAGCAGCTCGCCGGCCATGCCGAGCAAGTTCTTCTTCGGCTTGCCGACCGTCTCGTAGCTGAAGCCGAGACGGTCGAGCAGGGCGTTGGTCACGTCTTTGTCGCGCGCGACGATGCGGGTCTGATGGCCGTGCTTTTCGAGCCCGCGGATCATGTGCTTGAAGAAGTGCACGTGCGCGGGGTGCACGATGTCGAACAGCACCCTCACGACAAGAAGCTCCGGATGGCGTCCGCCGCGCGCTGGCCGGCCTTGCCGTCCCACAAATCCGGAACTTTGCCGCGTCGAGCTTGCCCGGCGAGGACGGCCGCGACCTCCGCCGGCAGCACGTCCGGGTTGGAGCCGACGAGCTTGTTCGTGCCGTCCGTGATCGTGATCGGGCGCTCGGTGTTGTCGCGTACGGTGAGGCAAGGCACGCCGAGCGCGGTCGTCTCCTCTTGGACGCCACCCGAATCGGTCATCACCACCGCCGCGGCGTCTTCCAGCTGCAAGAAGTCCAGGTAGCCGAGCGGCTCACTCACGAACAATCCGCGCTGAGCGAGCGCCTCCAGCGAGATGCTGGCCGCCTGCATGCGCGCGCGGGTGCGCGGGTGCACGGGGAAGACGATCGGCAGGCGGGCGCCGATGTTGGACAGCACGTCCACGAGCTTTTGGAGCCGCGCCGGATCGTCCACGTTCGAGGGGCGGTGTAGCGTGGCGAGAGCGAAGCCGCGCGGCTCCACCCCGAAACGAGCCAGGGCCCCGCCGCTGCGAGCCGCGCTCACATGCGTCACGAGCGAGTCGATCATGCAGTTGCCGACCCGCGCGATCCGAGCCGGGTCGACTCCTTCACGCAGCAAGTTTTCGTCCGCGTCGGGCGACGGCGTGAGGTAGAGCCGCGTCAGTCGATCCGTGACGATGCGGTTGATCTCCTCCGGCATGGTCCAGTCGCCGGACCGGAGCCCCGCCTCCAGGTGAGCGACTGGCACGTTGGCCTTCGCGGCCACCACCGAGCACGCCAGCGTCGAATTCACGTCACCCGCGACCACCACCAAGCTCGGAGCGCGCTCCGCGACGAGCTTCTCGAAAGCCAGCATGATGCGGCTCGTTTGCTCGGCGTGCGTTCCGGAGCCGGAGCCGAGGTGGATGTCCGGCGCCTTCAAGCCCAGGTCGCGAAAGATCGAGTCGTTCAGGTGCTCGTCGTAGTGCTGCCCGGTATGGACGAGGAGGTGGTCGTAGCCGCCGGGGCTCGCCCACAGGTTACGCACCAGCGGCGCCATTTTCATGAAGTTCGGTCGGGCCCCGACCACATGCAGCACGCACTTCGACATCGCGGGGCCACGCTAGCACGCGGCACCTTCCGGGCTCGTGGCGCACCCGCCCGGGGTTTCTCCCGCGCCCTGCGATTATTTCGCAACCGCCGCCGCGCCCGACCGACTCGTCATCGCACTCGACAAGGAGCATGGAATGACGACGAGAATCGGTACAGGTGGGCCAGTTACGGGAGTTTCCACGACGGCGAGCGCGGCGCGCGTGACCGCGCCATCCGGGCAGCCGTTCAGGGCAATGATGGGCGCCGGGGCGAGCGCCATCCTCAGCGGCGCCGAGCAAGCGGTCACCCGCTTGCCAGGAGGGCCGATTTTGGCAGCCGCGCTGCGCCCTACGGTTTCTGGCGGTGACCTGAGCGCCGCTGGGCACACCCCCGCGACGGCAACGGTCAGGGGTGCGGGGGCCTCCACGCCTGAAGGTGGAGCGGGGACGGCCGGGGTCGGTCTCGGCGGCGGCGCTGCCGGTGCGCCCACGGGCGCGGACGGCAGTATCGAGGCGTCGCTCAATCAGACCGCCAATCAGAACCTGTACTTCCTGGAGCTGCAGGAGCGGATGAGCGCGGAGAGCCGCAACTATTCCGCCATTTCCAACGTGCTCAAGGCGCGGCACGACACCGTCAAGAACGCCATCGGCAACATTCGCTGAATCACGCTAGAGTGACGCAGAGAGGCGCGGTTCCATGAGCATCGACGGCATCGGTAAGCGCGGCGGCGTCACGCCGGGAGCCTCAGTCCCGGGCGCGGCGCCCGCGCAAGGGGAGTTTCAGGTCGGCGCGCCCCCGCCCGGGGCCGCGGCTTCCGTTGCGAGCACGGGCGGCACCGACGCCTTCCAAGCGCTCGAGCGCGGGGAGATAGGCGTCGCGCAGTATTTGGACGCGCGGGTGGAGGGCGCGGTCGCGCCTCTCTTGTCCAAGCTATCCCCCGATCAGCTGGACTTCGTGCGAGCGGAGCTGCGCGCCGCGCTGGAGACTGACCCGGTGCTCGTGGAGCTGGTCCGCAAAACGACGGGCGGCGCCGTCTCCGGCGGATGAGCGCGCCACTCTTTCGGTGGGTAGTCGCGGCGCCGCTGGAGCTTTCGCGGCTGCTCACCGAGCAGGGCCTCGGTAGCGCGCTGAAAGAAGGGCGCGTTTTCGTCGATGGCAAGCGCGCCTCTGCCGAGCAGGCGCTCCCCCGCGGCGCCGAGGTCCAGGTGTTCGCGCCGCGCCCGCGGGCATCGATTCAGATCCTGAGCGAGGGTGATGGCGTCTTCGCGGTTCACAAACCCGCGTCGCTACCGACCGAGCCCGACAAGAGCGGCGCGGACTGCGTGCTGTCGCAGCTCGCGCGGGAGCTCCGGGTCGAGCCGCAAGGGTTGTTCGCGGTGTCACGGTTGGACGTAGGCGTGAGCGGCGTGCTCCTGGTCACGCTCGGCGCCGGCAGTCGCGAGCGAGTGCTCGCAGAGCGCAGCGCCGGCCGGCTGCGGCGGCGCTACGTGGCGCTCGGCAACGGCGTCCCGTCACCGGCGGAGGGTCGCTGGGCGGAGGCGCTGGGTAACGCCGGTCGCGGCCGGCGCGGTGTGGAGGGCAAAGACGCGCAGCGCGCGGAGTCGGAGTACCGCGTGGTCGCGACCGCTCGTCCCGTGACGGTCGGCGGCCCGCGCAGCGCTTTGCTAGCGCTCACCCCGCTGACTGGGCGCACGCATCAGTTGCGCGTCCACGCCGCTGCGCACGGCGCGCCCCTGCTCGGCGATCGCAAGTACGGCGGCCCCCCGCGCATGACGAGCCCGGACGGCGCCGTGCAAACCTTCGCGCAGATCTTGCTCCACGCGGCCTGGGTCGAGTGGGGAGAGCCGCCGCGGCGCCTGCGTGCTGCCTCGGAGCCGGTCGCCGAGCTGTGCGATGCCTGGGTCGCGCTCGGGGGAGATATCGCGGACATTCAGCGCGCGCTCGACTGACCGGAAGCCGGAGGTTACGGTGCGCGCGCCTTCGTGAAATTCGCACCCTCGTCCCTTGCGCTGCTGCTGATCGCCGCCGGTTGCTCCACCGCGCGTTACTCCACGGAGCCGGGCGGCCCTTCGGTCGTGCTGCCGGCGCACTTCGCGGAGGGTAAAGGTGAGCCGCGCCCCGCGCCGCGCCCCTCGGCCGCTCCGCCCGCGGCCGCGCCCCCGCCCGCTGCGTCTGCAGAGCCCGCACCGGACCCTGATCAGCCGTCACCAACTCCGCCGGCGCCCAGCAATTTGCCGGATCCCACCCCACTGCGCCAAGCGGAGCAGGTCGAATACGAGCTGGAGCTCAAAGACGGCAAGGTGAGCGTCGTCTCGGTCAAGGCGGTCAAGCTGCCGTCGCCCGTCGTCACGCCGCGGCGCATGGGTCGCTACGCCATCGAGCTGGGTATCGGCAAGGAGCTCATCGAGCGGCTGCGCTTCGACTTTCCCGGCACCGCGGCGGATGAGCCGAGCCTCGGCGCAAAGAAGCCGCTCTACGCTCCATTGACGATGGGTGAGCGAGCCATTGCGCGGATCAAGCTGCAGGTGCCCCAAAGCCTGCGGGTGCGACGCGCGGTGCTCGTGGACCGCGCGCAAAACGCCGCGACCGAGCTGCCGTGGCCTTTGCCGGAAGTCGCGAAAGCCGCCGCCGCGCCCGGAGCCGCCAAGCCGGCTCA
Organism: Myxococcales bacterium; assembly: GCA_004193285.1. Lineage (GTDB taxonomy): Bacteria > Myxococcota_A > Polyangia > Polyangiales > Polyangiaceae > PMG-095. Next base: position 39,484 of record SECP01000047.1, read on the forward strand.
GCCCTGACGGCGGCGAAGCTCTTCCTCGAGCTCGCGAATGCGCTGTTCGGCGCGCTGCCTCCCCTCGGCTTCCGCGCGCCGCGCCTCGGCTTCCGCGCGCCGCGCCTCGGCTTCCGCGCGCCGCGCCTCGGCTTCGGCTTCGGCGGGGGTGGGGTAGAGCTGCACACCGGCCGCGTCACGCGCGAGCCGGAGCGTGGGACCGTACTTGGCGTGGTCCGTGACGACCCAGTAACCGGGCAACACCGTGCTCGCGCCGATGCCGGGCTCGCGCTCCAGCATGTCGCCCTGGACGCGGTCCCAAACGCGCAGCCGAGGTGGCTGGCTCTCGCCGTCGAAGGCGACGAGCTCCCGCACCCCCACGTGGACGTACTTGGCGACCTTTTGCTCGATCGCGTCCGCGCCTTCCTCACTGAGGATCTCGATCGCGAGCTCCGGCGCGCCGCGCTCCCAGACCTTCCACGTCTTGAACCGATCATCCGGTTGCCCGAGGCGGACGAACGCGTCCGGAGCGATGCATTGTCGAGGATCAGCGGCATCCCAGTAGATGAACTGGTCGCCGCCGACGCAGTGCTCTTTTTCGAACGCGTGACGGAGCAGGGCGCGGAGCAGCGCGCACAAGTCCTCGTGCAGACGGCTCTCAGGCACCTCTGCTGACTCCGGAAAGTGAATCGGATTGGGCGCCCGTACGTAGCGGATGCCCCCAATCACGACGCCGCTGCTCGACATGTCCATACGGTAGCCCTCCTCCTGTCACGCCACCACCTCGGTCGCGGGCCGCGGCCGGTTGCGGCGGTAGCGGCGACGGTGCGACGAATAGTTACGGAAAGCCCGGCCGTCGCCGACACCGCCTTACCCGTCAGGCAGAGCCAAGAAGCAGCAAAAGCGATGGGAACCAGCCGATTACCGCTGGGAGATCGAAGCTGGATCCGGCGCGTCCAATGTTGGTGCACCCGGCCGTCACTCATGCAAATCTCCGCAGCCTCATGAAGTGCGACGCGTGCGGTCATGAAAACATCGATGGTGCGCGCTTCTGCGCGAAGTGCGGAGCGCTGATGCCGGTCGAGCCCGAAAAGGGGCAAGACGCCATGATCGGCCAGCTCATCGGCGGGCGCTACCGGGTGACGGGCATCCTCGGCGAAGGCGGCATGGGCATCGTCTACGTCGGCGAGCAGCAGATGGGGTCGACGGTGCGTAAGGTCGCGATCAAGACCTTGCATCAGCACTTGTCCAAAGACCCTTCCGTGCTGGCGCGCTTTCATCGCGAGTGCGGCACCGTCGCGCAGCTCGAGCACCCCAACACGATCAAGTTCTACGACTTCGGCGCGACCGCAGACGGCACCCTGTACATCGCCATGGAGTTCGTGGCCGGTAGGCCTTTGTCGGACCTCGTGCAAGAGGGGCCGATGCCGCCGGAGCGCGTGATCAAGATCATGCGCCAGGTGTGCGGCGCGCTGGACGAAGCGCACATGCAAGGCGTCATTCATCGGGACCTGAAGCCCGAGAACATCGTGCTCACCAACCGCGCGGGCGAGACCGATTTCGTGAAGGTGCTGGACTTCGGCATCGCCGCTCGCACCGAATCGGCAGACGCCGCCAAGGAAGCGAAGCTCACGCAGCAGGGAATGGTGCTCGGCACCCCGCCCTACATGAGCCCCGAGCAGTTCACCGGCAAAGCGCTGGACGCGCGGAGCGACATCTACTCGCTCGCGGTGATGTCTTACGAGATGCTCACGGGCAAGTTACCGTTCGAGGCGGACACGCCCTGGCAGTGGGCGACGCAGCACATGACCGCGCAGCCGATTCCGTTCGAGGTCTCGGCCCCGGCCAAGAACATCCCGGAAGGGATGCGCCGCGCCATCCTCAAAGGCCTCTCCAAGGATCGGGACCAGCGCGAGTCGAGCGCGCGGGAGTTCTTCACGGATCTCTCGGACGGCGGGCGCATGACGGTCGAAGCGAACCCCGCCGAGACGGCCGCCGCGGCGCGCACCGGCACTGCGGCGATGGAAGCGGTGCCCGGCTTCGTGGCCTCGCCTGGTCCGGGCGGCCCGATGATGAGCTCGCCGCACCTGGCCCCAACGCCCATGGCGGTCGCAGCGGCGCCTATTCCGCGCGCCCCCGAGCGCACTCAGGGCGGCGGCGGCAGCGGCAAGGGCCTCATCTTCGGCTTGGTGGGAGTAGCGGCGGTGCTGCTCGGCGCGATCGCCATCGTGCTGATGAAGGGCAGCAAGTCGGACAACACGGACCTCCCGCCCATCGCCGTCAACACCGCGCCCCCGTCCACGGCCGCGGCCGGCCCCGCGGAGATCAAGCCGCTCGACCCCGTGCCCGCAGATCCCGTCCCCACGACTGACCCCGCTCCAGGCTCGGGCGGTACTGCGGCCACCGCGCCGGAGCCCACGAAGCCGGCCGCCGGGGGCACGACCAAGCCCACCACCACGACCCCGAAGCCCCCCGCGGGCGACCCTTGTGATGCCTGCAAGGCGGCCGCGGCCAGCGGCAACGCCAGCGGCGTTCAGGCCTCGCTCAGCCGCTGCACGGACGCCGGCAAGCAGGCCGAGTGCAAGTCCACCCTATCGCGGACGGCGGTCGGTGCCGTCCAGGCGGCGGCCCGCAACGGGCAGTGCGACCGCGCCAAAGCCCTCGCTTCGGCTGCGGAGGCCGCCGGAGTCAAGGGTGCGGCTCGCGGGCTCAATGGCACCAGCTGCAAGTAACCCTCGGAACTTACGGGAAAAACGGGCATTGCAGCAAGGGTGGAAAGACGACTTCTGGTCGTTCCCTTGACGGACTCGGGGAGCTAGTCTTAACTCCTGCTCGTTAACCCGGACATGGCCACCTGCCGTCCACCAGCTAGCCAAGAAACCGCCTCAATCCGCAGGTTTCTAGCGTCGTGCGCAGAGGGGAGTTCTGCCGCCAAGCTGTGTCTTTTTCTCGAAGGTGATTCCCCTGCATGACTAGCCGAATGACCTGGCCCGACCTCTGTAAGTCGGAGCGCTACAAGGGCCTTTGGGTCGCGATCGACAACTGTCGCTACGACCAATCGACTCGCCAGCCCGTCGAAGGCGACGTCGTGGATTCGGACGAAGAACTCTCTGAGCTGTGCGCGCGCATGCGCGAAGCCGGTCGCTCGTCCTGTACCATCGTGTTCTGCGAGAGCGCGGTCTACGTGTCGGAGCCCGCGAGCACCCGCCGCCCGACGGCTGATCGCCGCGCCGCTTCCTAATCTCCTCGTAGGGCTCTACGCGTCAGCGGCAAGGTCCATTCCCGGATTTCGTGGGAGGCCGAGCTCCTGCTCCCGTGCGGCCGCCGCCCAGCGGGGCGGCGTTCACGCCACCGCCACCGCCCCGCCCCCCGGCCGTCACCGGCTCGCGCCACCCACCGGCTCCGCGCGGCCCTCGGCTCCGCGCGCCTCTCGGCTCCGCGCGCCTCTCGGCTCCGCGCGCCTCTCGGCTCCGCGCGCCTCTCGGCTCCGCGCGCCTCTCGGCTCCGCGCCTCTCGGCTTCCGCGCGCCTCTCGGGTCCGCGCGCCTCTCGGCTCCGCGCGCCTCTCAGCTCCGCGCGCTGTCTCTGCTTCCATGCGCCTCTCGGCCCCGCGCTCTCTCTGCTTCCGCGCTCTCTCTGCTGCCGCGCGCCGCTCGGCTTGCGCGCGTTTGGCGAATCGCTCACCGGCGCCCTCGAGCCTTGCGTCATTCGCTCGGTGACGCTCCTGCAAGCCACCCTTCTCACCGCGATCCGTTCTTCGGATCCGCGGATCCGCGGATCCGAAGCATCGCGACCCACCCCCAGGTGGGCATTCGGCGCGAAAGGTGCGACCCCGCGACCTAGCAGAAGCAGACGCGTCCCCCTCGCGCTGAGGCCGTCGGGTCGGGGCCGCAAGTGTGCCTGACTCACAGACACGCCTTCGCCCGCGATCCGCTCGCCTACTTCGCCTACTTCGCCTAGCTCGCCTAGCTCGCCTAGCTCGCCTAGCTCGCCTAGCTCGCCTAGCTCGCCTAACTCGCCTAGCTCGCCTTCCAAGACTCGCGGGGCACGCGACTTCGAATCCGAAGAATGAATGCGCGAGGAGCCGTCGCCTCGCGTCGTCATCGTGAGCTGCCGTGTCCCCGCTGGTGTTTCCGGATCCGGCAACGACCAGCGCCCTCCGTCTGGAGCCGCACGCAGGCGCAGCAGTGTTGGATAGCTGGTCGTCTTCGGAACCGAAGAACGAATGCGCGGGAGAAAGCGCTTCCCGGCTTCGTCATAGCGAGCTGACAGGTGCCCCCCACGCCGTTTCGGCGACCGGAGGTCTCGGCGCCGGCCGGTAAGGCTAAATCAGCTTCCGCCTCCGTGGCGCGAACCTCCGTGGCGCGAATGAAAGATCCAACGCGCTAGCGCACGATCGGCTTCACGACCGCTTTGCCATCTTTGATGACCACGTCGAACTCGATCTTGCGATTCTTGTGCTGCTCGCGGAGCTTCGCCTCGGTGGCGCGGATGGACTTGGCGAGGCCTTCGAAGGAGACGTTCCTCTCCTTCGTTTGCTGCTTGGCTTGCTGAAGGCGGGTGTGCAGGTCCCGTAGGTGTGCGTCGTCCACGCTGCTCGTCGGCGCGGGTTTGGCGGCCGCAGTGGGAGTCGGAGCCGGAGCCGGGCGCGCGGGTGAAGGCGCGGGGCGCGGCTTCGGGGCAGCGGCGGGAACGGCGGGAACGGCGGTGCCGGTCGACGTGGGAGCCGTCGCCGCGACCGGAGGTGTAGCGTTCGGAGGTGAGGCGTTCGGAGGTGCGGCGACGGAACGTGCCGCGTTCGGAGGTGCAGCGTTCGGAGGTGAGGCGATGGGACGTGCAGCGTTCGGAGGTGCAGCGTTCGGAGGTGCGGCGATGGGACGTGCAGCGTTCGGAGGTGCAGCGTTCGGAGGTGCGGCGATGGGACGTGCCGCGACCGGAGGTGCAGCGTTCGGAGGTGCGGCGATGGGACGTGCCGCGACCGGAGTTGCTGTAGGTCTCGGAAGGGGAGCTGCGGGCTTGGGCGCGGAGGGGACCGCCTCTGCGGAAGCGGGCGGCGCTGGAGGGCCCCCCGCAGGCTTGCGGACTTCTGGCGAGAAGCCCGCGGGCGCGGTCGGCTCCGGGCGCGGCGCGGGCGGGACTCGGGGCGCCGCCGGATAGTGAGGGACGAGGGGCGCGGTCGGTGGACGGGTGGACGTGGGCCGCGGCGGGACCGCAACCGGCGCCGGAGGCATCGATGCGGGGCGAGCGCCCGCAGTAGGAGGACGAGGCAGCGGCTGCACGCGGGGCGGAGGGCCGGGCGGAGCAGCTGCGGGCGGCCGCGCCACTGGAGCCGGGTTGGGCCTGGGATTCGCCATGGCAGGCGCAGGTTTCGCCGGCTGGGTGTGAGCCTGTGGGTCCCAGTCGCCCATGAAATCCATATCTAGATCGAGGCTCTCGAACTTGGCCGCGGGCGCGACGGCCGGCGGACGGGGCAGCCCGGGCGGCTGCGGCGCGGGCCCGGGCGCGGTGGGAGATGCCGGCGATGCTCTGAAGGGAGCAGTGGGGGCGGGCGGTACTGCGCTCGCAGCTACGGCCCCGGGGCTCGCGGGTACGGCACGCGCGGTCGCGCTGGCGAGCGGCGCGGGGGCGAGCGGCGCGGAGGCGAGCGGCGCGGAGGCGAGCGGCGCGGCCGGCAGCTCGCCAGGGCGCGACGGTAGCTGTGGGCGACGCGGCGGAAGAGGCGGTGAGCCGAGTGGACGCGGCGGCGCGACCGCGGGCGCTTCGGCCTCGGCCGCGAGCGGCGCCACGCTGGGCTGCGGAGGCTCGCTGCGCGGTGCGGGTGCGGGTGCGGGGGGACGGCTGCCTTCCGCCGCAGGCTCGGTGGCGAACGCTTGCTTGCCCAGCCGTTTGCGCGCGGCGATCGTCAGCAGCTCGCCGTTCTTTTGGGCGCGGAGCAGGTGGCGCTTGTAAGTGCCGTTCTCGATCTCGCGGCAGATGCGCTGCCAATACTGCTGAAACGTGTTGTAGCGCTGGATGATCGTCTGGAGCTTGAAGCGCTTCGCGGTGTTGCGGATCTTCTCGCGCCGGAGCACGTAGATGCGACGGTCCACGTCCTTGCGAGCGATCGCGGGCTCGATCTTTTCGAGGCCCATGAAGTACTGCTCGTAGAGCGCGCGCAGGCGTTCCAGCCGGGTCTCCAGCTCCTCCAGCGCTACGTCGAGCTCGGCCGCTTCCACCAGTCTTCCTTCGACTACTCAGCTCGGTAAAGGTTCTACGACCAGGCGGTCGAAGCAGACCGGAGTTTCCCAATCGTTGAACGCGAAATGATCGTGACCCGTTCCTTGCAATGGTAGCGGATCGCTCAGGCTCAGCAGCTCCACGTCATCGACCCAGAAGCGTACCGTGCGACCGTCCGTGCGTTCCACCTTCAAACGATAGCGCCGGCCTTTCACCACCGGCTGCTGCCGCGGGTCGCTCGCGCCCGGGACTAGCCGCAGCTCCGGCCGGTCCGGGGCATGCTCGTCGAGGCGGGCGAGCACATGGTAGCGGTTCTTCCATCCGCCGAAGATGGCGAGGTAGCTCGTGGCGTCGGTGTAAGCGATGCGGCTCGCCGCCGCCTGACCGTCCCCCCAGGCCTCGAGCTTGATGTCGCCGTCACCAGTAGCCGCCTCCGCCTCCACCTGGATACGCGCGTTTCGAGGCAAGCGGTGCCGAAGCCACAGCGGGTGGTTGTGAGCGCCCTGGGCGCAGAGTCGCCCCTGCTCGATATGAAAGTGGTCGCCCGTCGCGAAATAGTCGTCGCCGACCTCCGCGCGCTCGAAGTCGTCTCGGAACGGCGCGGTCAAGGTCGGCAACAGGTCCGGCGCCGCGGGGCCGGACTCGTCCCCCGTGATCTCCAGGGGAGGAAGAGCCGGCCGGGGCTTGGCGGACCGAGCGCGGGCGGGCGCCCGCTCCTGATCCGCAGGGCGCTCGGATGGCACGCAGCACCACAGCGCGAACGGAAAAGCGATGGCGGCCGGCCTGAACACGGACAGCCGAGCTTAGCACGCGGTGAAACGGAGCCACCGCTGCGCTCCTGGCCAGTTGGCTGGGGCCGCCGGCGAGACCCGCGAAAAAGTGTGCACGCCGTTGAACGGATCGCGGCGGGTGGGGCACGGAGGCTCGAAGCGTCGGTCATGTCGCTTCGACTCGGTCCGCGTCATGCCGCTCGGCACTGCGCGCGGACCCACTGACGAGCGGCGCGTTGCCCGCTCCGGGAGACGTGCGTGCGAAAGTACATTTTTCTCTCCAGCTTCGGTGTGGCTTGCGCGGGCTTGTCCCTCGCACCGCGACTCGCCGCGCAAGAGCCGACGCCAGAAACCCCTGGCGCCGGGACAGAAGCGCCGGCTCCGCCGGCCCCGGTCGACGGAGCGCCGGGACCAGACGCCTCCCAAGACGAGCCAGGCGCCAGCGCTCAGCCCACGCCCGCCGCGCCCACGCCCGCCGCGCCCACGCCCGCCGCGCCCACGCCCGCCGCGCCTACAACTTCGCCCGAATCCGCCGCTCCGGCTCCGGCCCCAAGCGCCGCGGAGGACGACGAGCTCGAGTTCGAAGGCACGGCGGAGGTCGAAGCGCCACCGCGCGAGGTGACGAAGCGCAGCGTGGACGCCGAGGTCGTGCAGCAGATGCCCGGCACGCGAGGCGACGCGCTGCGCGCGATCGAGATCATGCCCGGCGTCGCACGTACTTCGATCGGACAGGGCGACCCGATCCTGCGCGGCGCGGCCGCGGGCGAAAGCCAGGTGTACTTGGACGGCATTCCGGTGCCGTTCATGTTCCACTTCGGCGGCCTCACCAGCTTCATGAGCTCGCGCCTCGTGCAGAAGCTGGACGTCTACCCTGGTAACTTTTCCGCGCGCTATGGCCGCGCGGTGGGCGGCGTGATCGACATCACCGCGCGCGACCCGAGCTCGGAACGCTTCCGCGCCGCCCTAGACTTGAGCCTCATCGACAGCTCCGCGTTCGTGGAGGCGCCGATCACCGAGAAGCTCAGCGTGGCCGCGGCGGTGCGTCGCAGCAACATCGACTTCGTCTTCAAAAACTTCGTGCCGAAGGATACGTACAGCGTCGTCGCCGCGCCCACGTACTTCGACTACCAAGCGATGGCCAGCTACCGGTTCGACTCCTCGACGAGACTGCGGCTGATGGGCTACGGGAGCCGCGATTCGCTGCAGCTCTTTTTCAAGGACGCCAACGACGAGGACCCCGGTCTGGCCGGCTCCCTCCGCGGTGAGATCGAGTTTCATCGCATCGCCCTCGAGCTCCGCAACCAGGGCACGAACGGCATCTCTGGCTTCGCGAACGTCACCGCTGGGCGCATCGGGCTTCTGCAACACATCGGCGAGGCCGAGCAGCGCTTCGACGCCACCGAGTTGTACGGTCGCGCCGAGGCGACTTTCGAGCTGCATCGCATGCTCCGTTTGACCGCGGGCGCCGACTTCTTCGGCTGGTTTTTGGCGGGGCGGTACCATGGCCCTCAGCCGGGCGGCCTCGAAGGTGACCCGACGGATGGCGACCCGCTCGCCAGCCAGCGCGCGATCACGGTGCGCGACGACAACGTCGTCGTTCCGCAGCCCGCCGCGTACTTGGAGCTCGGCTTCCGCCCAATCCAGGACCTGCTGATCGCGCCGGGAGTGCGCGTCGACTACTACGGCGAGATCGCAGACTCGAGCGTGGACCCGCGCATCGCGGCCCGCTACGAGCTCACGCCCACGACCGCGGTGAAGGGAGGCATTGGGTACTACAGCCAGCCGCCGCAGAGCTGGCAATCGATTCCCGGGGTAGGCAACCCCGACTTGAAGCACTTTCGCGCCATGCAGACGAGCGCGGGCGTCGAGCAGAAGCTCGGTGACTCCGGCAAGGTCAGCGTGGAAGGCTTTTACAAACGCGTCTTCGACATCGTGGTCGGGACCGAGAACCGCGAAGCGCCGCAGTTCGTCAACGAGGGTGAGGGACGCATCTTTGGCGCGGAGCTGGCCGGACAGAAGCGCTGGAAGGACGGCTTCGCCTACCTGGCTTACACGCTGTCGCGTAGCGAACGCCGGCGCGAAGGCGCGGAGGACTTTCGCTTGTTCGATCAAGATCAGACCCACGTCTTGGCGCTCGCGGTGAGCCAAGGGCTGGGCCGCGGTTGGACGATCGGCGCTCGCTTTCGCCTCGTGAGCGGAAACCCGACGACTCCCATCACGGGCGCGACCTACGACGTACGCACCGGCGTGTACCTGCCGAGCTACGGCGCGACCAACAGCCGACGTGACCCCTTGTTCAATCAGCTCGACGCGCGAGTCGAAAAAGAATGGCAAATTGGGTCCGGCAAGCTCGCCGCGTACCTCGACGTGCAGAACGTGTACGCGGCCAAGAATCCCGAAGGCTACCGGTACAGCTTCGACTACTCGAAGCGTGAGGCGGTGAGCGGTCTGTCCCTGTTTCCGAACTTGGGTGTGCGAGGTGAGCTGTGAGATTCATGAAGTTGCTGAGCTTGGGTGTGCTCTTGGCTGGCTGCGATGACCCGCTCAAGTCCGTGGAGCTGGTAGCGGAGGCGCGCGTGCTCGGGGGGCGCGTGGAGGTGACGGGCGAGCCGGAACGAGCCGCCCCGGCTCCGGGCGAGAACGCGACCGCACGCCTCCTGCTGGCGTCCCCTTCGCTGAATCGAACGTTGGGCTTCGCGCTCGCGGCGTGCCCGGCTTCGCCTCGTAATGGCGCGCGCGGCGAGTGCGGAGGTGAGGTTTTCGCGCGGATTTCGAGCGAAAATGGCGCGAGCGACACGCCGAGCCTCACCTTCACGGTGCCGAGCGAGCTCGACCCGAGCGGCCGCTTGCTGCTCACGGGCGTCGTCTGCCCGGAGAGCTCGCCCAACGAGGATGGGCAGAGCTGCGAGGGCGCGCAGCCAGGCACTTCCGTCCAGCTCGAGCTGGAGCTGGCGCACGAAGACGACGTCAACCTGAACCCGGAGCTGCAAGCAGACGCCATCTCGTTCGACGACGACGCTTGGCCGGAAGTGTCGCCCATCGGCGGTGACTGCAGCGGGCTCGGCTTTCCGGAAGTGGCGCCGCTGTCCGAGCACTCCCTCACCGTGCAGCTCGACGAGAGTGACCGCGACGCGCTGCCGCGGCCGAGTGAGCTGGACCCGGCGCGTGAGTCTTTGCAGCTCTCACACTTCGTGACGGACGGCGATATCTCGCGCGCGTTCGAGAGCATCGCCTGGGACAGCGGCGAGCTGAAGCGAACCGTGACGTGGAAGGCTCCGCCTGCCTCCGGCCTCGTGCGCTTCTGGTTCGTGCTGCGTGATTTGCGGGGCGGCGGCGCTTTCACGGAGCGCGCGGTGTGCGTGGAGTAGCGCCCTCATCGAAAGAACAGAAAGAAAAAGACATGGATATCATCGAAAGATTGCTGGCAATTTCTCAATACGGCTCGCGCTGGGTGATGTGGCTGCTCATCGCCCTTTCCGTCGCCGCCTTCGCGGTGATGATCGAGCGCGCCGTATTGTTCTTCTCCTCGCGGGACGACACCGCGCGCTTGCGCGGGGAGCTCCGAAGGCTCTTGCGCGAGAACGACGTGGAGCTCGCGCGGCGCCGCCTGGAGGAGTCCCCCAGCTTCGAGGCACGGGTCGCCGCCGCTGGTCTGGAGGCCGAGGGCGTAGCGAGCGCGGAAGAGCGCATGCAGGGCGAAACCGAGCTGTGCAAGCTCACGATGGAGAAGAATTTGGCGCTCCTAGGCACCTTGGGCAACAACGCTCCGTTCATCGGGCTGCTCGGGACCGTGATCGGCATCGTGCGGTCCTTTCGAGAGCTGCAGAGCTCGAGCGGCCAGGTGTCGGCCGGGCTCATGTCGGAGATCGGTGAGGCGCTCGTCGCGACCGCTATCGGCCTCTTGGTGGCGCTGCCCGCGGTCGCGGCGTTCAACTTGTTTCAGCGCTTGATTCGAGCTCGGGTCGGCCGCGCTACGGTCATGGCCCACGAGATTTTGGCTTATCTGAAGGCGCGCCCGAGCGCGGCGGAGTGAGGAGAAGCCATGCAAACCGGGTCTTCTTCGGACGACGCCATCACCGGCATCAACGTCACCCCGCTGGTGGACGTGGTGCTCGTGCTCCTGGTCGTGCTGATGGTCACGGCCACGTACCTCGCCTCGCGTGCAATCCCGGTCGACTTGCCGACTGGCAAGACGGGCGAAGCCAGCTCCGCGCCGCTGACGGTCAGCCTCACCAAGACCGGCGCCCTGTACGTGGACGGCGTGCCTTTCAGCGAGCCCCAGCTGCGCGAAAAGCTGCAAGCCGCGCGCAAGGTGGAGCCGGAGCTGCGCGCGGTGATCGCGGCGGACGGCGCGGTTCCCCACCGCCGCGTGGTGGGCATCATCGACTTGCTACGACAAGAGCACGTCGAGCGCTTTGCCATCAACGTGGACGCCGATGACCTCGAGAAGCGCTGAGCACGAGCCCATGAAGACGCGCCGCCTTCTGCCGTGGACCGTAGCGCTCAGCTTTTTGCTACACGGCGTCGCGTACGCGTCGTTGCACGCTCCACCGCCGGGCAAGAAGGCCGAGCACCGAAAGAGTCAGCTGCGCTTCGACGTCGTGAGCAAGCCGGAGCCGCCGAAGCCGCTCGAGGCTCCTGAGCCGCCGAAACCGGAGCCGCCGAAGCCTGCCCCACGTGCCGCCGCGCCGAAGCCGGTCGTCGAGGCGGCTCCGCCCGCGGAAGCGCCGCCGCCCAGCGCCAAGACGGACGGCGTGACGCTGGCCGGGGAAGGTACCGGAAACGCGTTCAGCATGCCGCTCGGCAACGGCGGCTCGCTCGAGCCCGCGTCGCGGCCGCGCGCGCCGGCGCCCGTCAATGCTCCGCTCCCGACCCCGCCCGCGCCGACGCGCGCGGTGACCGAACCGCCGGTCGTCGCGGTGAGCGATCTGTCCAGCCGGCCTTCTCCGCCCTCCTTGGCGGACGCGCTGCAGCGCAATTATCCTGCGGACGCTCGCCAGCGCGGGCAGAGCGGCACCGCCAAAGTGCGCGCCCGCATCGACCCAGACGGCGTCGTGCGGCGGGTCGCGCTGTTGGAAGAGAGCGGCAGCGGTTTCGGGGCCGCGTGCAGCCGCGCTTTGAACGGCTCGCGCTGGGCGGCGCCGAAAGACAAAGCAGGGCGTTCCGTCGCGACCGAGATCCGCTACACCTGCCGCTTCGTGGTGCAATGAAGGCGAGGCGAGGTGTAATCCTGATGGCGGCGGCGCTCGCGCTCCTGGCGCAAAACGTCGCGCGCGCGCAGTCGGCCGGCGCGGGCAGTGAGCCAGCGAGCAGCCGCGCGGCGCCGCTCAAGGTTTGGCTGGATGCGCGCGGCGCGAGCTTCGACGCGCAGAAGCTGCGCGCGGCTTTAGCCAAGGAGCTGAAGCGGGAGGTTGAGCTCACTTCCGACGCTGGCTCCGCGGCGGTGCGGATCCGCTTGGAGGGCGAGCAGCGCGCGGACGTGCGGTACACGACCCCCAGCGGTGAGGAGCTGTCACGCAGCGTGGACCTGCCTCCGGATCGCGACCGCTCGGTGCAAGTCGTGAGCTGGCTGACCGTCAACCTGGTGCAGGACGACGCCTCCGAGCTGCTGCGCGAGCTGCGAGCCAGGCGCCTGGAAGAAGCGGCCGCTCGTGCGGCGGCGGACAAAGCAGCGGCGGACAAGGCAGCGGCGGACAAGGCAGCGGCGGACAAGGCAGCGGCGGACAAGGCAGCCAAAAACAGCGCTGAGCAGGCAAAACTGGCCGAAAACGGCGCCGGCGGCCCCCCAGCCAAGGCCGATGGGATTTTGCGAGATCCGGCGAAGGGCTTCGATCTCGCGCTCGCGACTCCAATCTCGCTGATTCGCGACAGCTCCAAGCGTGAGCTCTACCTGCAAGTAGCGCTCTGGTACGGCGAGGCCGGCGCGCTGCGCGGCGTGGCCGTATCGCCGGTAGCGCTACGGGTCCGTACGGATCTGGAAGGCGTGCTCGTGGGGCCGGCGGTGGCGCTGGTCGGCCGCAGGGCTCGCGGCGCGGTGGTGAGCGCTGGCTACGCTCAGGTAGATGGCGTGCTGGAGGGCGCGCTCGTCGGCGCGGGTGTGGCCGTGCAGCGCGGCAAGCTGGCGCGCGGGGTGGTGGTCGCGGCGGGAGGCGCCTTCACCGGAGAGCTGACGGGCGCGGTCGTCGGCGCCGGGATCGCGAGCGCCAAATCGCTGCGCGGCGTCGGGGTGGCAGCGGGCATCACGCTCACGCGGGGGCGGAGCGAAGGCGCGCTGGTGGCGGGCGGGGCCAATTTCTCAGCGGATCACCAAGGTGTGGAGGTAGCGGGCGGAGTGAACATCGCGCGGGATCTCAATGGTATCGCGATCGCTCCGGTGAACGTGCATCGGCGCGTGAAGGGCCTACAGCTCGGGATCGTGAACGTGGCCGAGGAGGTGGACGGCGTCGCGCTCGGCGTCATCAGCTACGCCAAGAGCGGCCGAGTGCAGCCGACGCTGTGGACGTCGACGGAAGGGTCGGTGCACGTCGCGCTCAAGTCGATCGCCGGCCACGCCTTCACGCAGATTGGCGCTGGTATCGACGTCAACGCGGCTTCTTTCACGTACGACGGCGGAGTGGGCGCGCACTTTCGCCTCTCCCAGAGCTTTTTCTTCGAGCCGGGCGTGCACTACAGCGGCAAGTACCCGAGAGCAGACGCGTCCGGTGCTCCCGACCAGCACCGGCTCCACTACTTGGCCCAGTTTGGCTACCGCGTCGGCAGCAAGGTGGACTTCTTGGGCGCGGCCGGAGTCCGCCACGTCGTGGCGGGCGGGACCGGCGCGGCCATCGTGCCGGAGCTGCGGGCGGGAATCGCGTTCTTCTAAGTTTCCGTCTTCACATAGAATTTTGGCGACGGTCGATTTGTGACGGAGCGTTGAACGGTCGGCTGACGAGTGGGCACTGACGCAGGTGATGACGGCCCCCTGCTCCACGACTGCCACGACCGTTCGCGCCGCCGCGCGATGGGGGCGAGTTTGGGCGGGAGTCGCGGTATGACTTACACGGGTCTCGTGCTTTCTCCGACCGCGCCACTCCAGGAAGTCAGCGAAGACGAGCAGGGCTTGGTCGCTCGCCTGGTGGCCTCCGATCCCGCGGCCATCGGTGAGGTGTACGACGAGCACCACCGCGCGGTGCGCGCCTTCGCGACTCGTCTGGTAGGGGATGCCTCTGCGGCGGAGGACTTGGTGCACGAGGTGTTCGTGGCGCTACCGCGCGCGATGCGCGGCTACCGCTTCGAGTCGTCGGTGCGCACCTTCTTGATTTCGATCGCGGTGAACCACGCGCGGCACCACGTGCGGTCCGCCACGCGCCGCCGCGCCGCCATGAGCCGGCTCGGGCTGGAGCCCCAAGGGAGCAGCCAAGATCCGGAACAGATTCAACGCCGCAAGGAGCTCGCCTCCCTCTTGACCTGCGCCCTCGACCAGCTGCCGCTCGACCAGCGCGTTGCGTTCGTGCTGTGCGAGGTGGAGGACCGCACCTCGCGCGAGGTCGCCGACATCACCGGCGTGCCGGAAGGAACCGTGCGCACTCGCCTCCACCACGCCAAAAAGAAGCTGCGCGAAGCGCTGTCACAGGAGGGGCTCGGATGACCGAAGATCTCCTGAAAGCGGCGACGCGCGCCTTGCAAGAAGAGACCGACAGCGACTCGGCGGACGGGCGCTTCACTCGCGCGCGAGTGATGGCGAGCCTGCATCAAAGCAAGGTCAAGCGCCGCACGAGGCTGGCGTTCGTGCTGCCCATCGCGGCGTGCTTGGCTGCGGGTACGGCGTGGGCCGGCGCAACCGGCAGGTTGCCGGCGGTGTTTCATGCCATCTCGGAGGCGGTGCGCTTCGAGCCGCGTCCGGCCGCGCCAGCGGCGAAGAGCGGGCACCCCGCAGCGAAGAAGCGGGTGGAAGCTCCCGCGCCCCTACCCGCGGCGGACGCGCCTCCGCCGGCTGCGCCGCCCGAGGCCGAGCCGGCCCCGCCGACGAAGGTGGCGCCCGCTCCCTCGTCCAAGCCTGCTCCGAGCTCGAGCGGCGCTCTGGCGGATAGAGACGGCGATCTGTACCGGTTGGCCCACGAAGCGCATTTTTCGGGTCACGACTACGCGCGCGCGCTGCCAGCCTGGGAGGCGTACCTGCGCGCCGCGCCCAGCGGGCGGCTCGCCACGGAGGCTCGCTACAACCGCGCCATCTGCTTACTTCGCCTGGGGCGTACGGAGGAGGCGCGCACCGCGCTCAAGCCGTTTGCGCTGGGGGCGCTGGGCTACCGGCAAACGGAAGCCCAGCAGCTGCTGAACGAGCTGCCCGAGCCGCTCGGAAACGCGGCCGAAACTCGCGACCCGTAACGTCGGCCCATGGCTGACGCAGCGCTCCCGGCATTCGGCGTTCCGACGGGTTTCAAGGCAGATCGAACGCAGCTCACGGCGACGAAGGCCAAGCTGCTGGAAGCAGGCGTGAAGAGCTGCTTTGCCACCTTCGTGGACGTGCATGGCATTCCGAAATCCAAGCAGACGCCGATCGAAGCCTTCGAGCACATGTGCGACGGCAGCGAGCTGTACACGGTCGGCGCCTGCGAGGGGCTCGGCCTGGCTGGGCCGCAGGAAGACGAGTGCGCGACGGTGCCGGACCTGTCGAGCGGCGTCGTTCTACCGTGGGACAAGACGCGCGCCTGGTTCGCGAGCGACCTTTGGTACCACGGCGAGCCTTACGCGGGCGACCCGCGCGGTATCCTGCGGCGCGTGCTAGCGCGCGCCGAGCAGCTCGGCTTTCGCTTCAACCTGGGTATCGAGCCCGAATTTTACGTGCTGAAGCAAGACGCGCAGGGGCGCTACCTGCCGATCACGCAGAGCGCGTTTCAGGGACCGAACGCCTGCTACGACGTCACCCAGGCGACGGAGAGCGCGCCGTTCCTGGAGCCGCTCGCCGGCTACCTGCGCGAGCTTGGGTGGGGCCTCTACTCGTACGACCAGGAGTGCGGCAAAGGTCAGTACGAGTTCGACTTCGGCTACACGGACGCGCTCACGATGAGCGACCGTTTCATCTTCCTCCGCTACATGGTGAAGAAGGTGGCGGCGCAGGTCGGCGCGGTCGCTTCGTTCATGCCGAAGCCGTTTGCGGACGACTTCCGAAGCGGCGCCCACTTCAACATGTCACTGGCAGACGTCGCCACCGGGGAGAACCTGTTCGCCCCCGCGATCGGTCGCGCCGGCAAGCTCGCGTCGCGCTACGGCGCCAATTGCTCGGACCTCGCCCTGCATTTCATCGCTGGGCTCAAGCTGCACGCCCCCGCGATCACGGCCGTCACGTGCCCGAGCTACAACTCCTACCAGGGCCTGATCGCCCAGGGCGAGCTGGCGGACTTTTCCTGGGCTCCAGTGCTCGTCGCGTGGGGCAAGAACAACCGCAGCGCCATGCTGCGCCTGCCCGGTAACCGCTTTTGCGTGGAAAACCGAGCCGTGGACATGTCCAACAATCCATACCTGGCGGCGGCGATCACGCTCGCGGCGGGGCTGGACGGCATCGAGCGGGAGCTGGACCCGGGCGAGCCCCTCAACGACGACCTGTACCGCCGCGGCCGCAGGGAGCTGAAGGAAGCCGGCATCGGTCTTCTACCGCGCACTCTGCTGCACGCGCTCGAGGCTTTCGAGCAAGATGCGATCGCCACCAGCGCGTTCGGGAGCTTTTACCGAGACGTGTACCTCGCTCACAAGCTTCGCGAGTGGGAGCAGTGCTTCTACCCCGTGTCGGACGAGCAGCGCCGCAAGTACCTCGCGTTCATCTGACCAAGAGCTCACGGATGGCGGCTTCTACGAACGCCGTATCTTCGGGGATGCGATTCGGCCCCCCGGCAACGTGACCGAAATCGGACTCGAGGATCCGAAGCTCGCCATCGCGCAGGTGCTGGACTTCCAAACGGCTATCTTCCGGGGGGAAATACAGGTCCGTGCGGCACGGCATGACGATGGTGCGCGCGGTGATCGCGCGGAGCGCGCTCGGCAGGTCGTCGCGGAACGTGGGGTCGCTCGAGATGTCCGCACGCTGCCAGCTGTCCAGCACCGCCAAGAGGTCGCGCGAATCGTAGCCGAGGTGCTCCTCTTCCCAGGCGCGAAGCAGCGCCTCCGGCGAAGCGTGACCGAGCCGCTCGTACAAGCGCTCGCGGAAGAAGGTCTGGCTGTAGGCCCAACCAGCGTACACGCGTCCGAAGGCCGCGAGCCCTCGCTGCGGGCGTTCGGCATCCGGGTCGGCGAGCAGGGCCGCCTTCACGCCCTCCAGGAACACCCAGTTGTGAGGCGAGGTGCGGGCAGAGCCGCACACCGCGAGCAGCGCGCGCACTCGCTCCGGAAAGAGCGCGGCGTGGTGGTACGCCTGCTGGGCGCCCATCGACCAGCCATGAGCGAGCGCGAGCTGCTTCACGCCGAGTGACTCGAGCAGGCGCCACTGCAGGCAAACGTTGTCTCGCAAGGTGACGGCGGGAAAATCTGCGTGGTTGCTGGGGGACGAGGACTCGCCGTTGCCCAGCAAATTCACGATCACGATGAAGTGCTCGTTGGGATCCAGCGCCCGCCCCGGCCCCACCATCGCCAAGTTCTCGCGGTGCGTGCCCGTGTAGTGGCTAGGAAAGAGGATGGCATTGTCGCCGGCCGCGTTCAGCTTGCCGCGCGTGACGTAGGCCAGCCAGGCGCCGCGCAGCGTGCCGCCCA
Source organism: Myxococcales bacterium (assembly GCA_004193285.1). GTDB lineage: Bacteria > Myxococcota_A > Polyangia > Polyangiales > Polyangiaceae > PMG-095. Next base: position 57,167 of record SECP01000047.1, read on the forward strand.
ACTCCAAAGTGACGTCTTCCAGTTGAAAGTGCTCACAGCGGTCGCTCATGCGCCGTCAGCTTATCCCGCTTCAAGCGGGCAGTGCTCGTTAGCGTGGCACCGGCGCACGCCGAGGCGCGGCGCATCGGGGCATCAGAGTACCTGCGCCGAGCGCGCGCTGCCTGACGTACGCGTCTGGCTTCATACCAAAGGGTGATGGCTCGCGATAAAGTGCCTATTGAGCAGCTGCGCGCAAAGCGTACTATTCTCTGGTCCGCGTCAAGCCGAGCGGAGGGTTAGTCGTGCTCCATTTCACCGCGTCGCCCGGGGCGTCACCCGGCAGCCATTTACGCTACCGCCCGGAGGTAGACGGTCTGCGTGCGCTCGCTATCGTGCCGGTCGTGCTCTTCCACGCGGGGCTCGGGTTCCCGGGCGGCTACGTGGGGGTGGACGTATTTTTCGTCATATCCGGCTACCTGATCACCCAGCTCATCCTGAAGCGGGCGGACTTCTCGCTGCCGGAGTTCTGGGAGCGGCGGGTGCGGCGGATAGCGCCGGCGCTCACCGTCATGCTCGGTGCTTCGTTGGTGGCGGCCTGGCTGCTGCTCTCGCCGAATGATTTGCAGCGCTTCGGGCGTTCGCTCGTGGCGCAGTCAGTGCTGCTCTCCAACGTCTTTTTCTGGAGGGACTCTGGCTATTTCGACGAAGGAGTCGTGCGCCCGCTGCTCCACACCTGGTCGCTCGCGGTGGAGGAGCAATTCTACCTGCTCTTCCCGTTCCTGTTGGTCCTCGGGCGCCGCTTGCCCGGCCCCTGGCTGGTGCGCTCGCTGGCTGCTCTCGCGCTCGTCTCGTTTTCGATCAGCGTCTGGGGAGTGTATCGGCACCCACTCCCCGCTTTCTATCTGCTCCCCACGCGGGCTTGGGAGCTGCTGCTCGGTAGCCTTCTCGCGGCCCTGCCCGCGCGGCTGGTTCAGCGAAAGGCGCTGAAGGAGCTGCTGAGCTGGGGCGGCATCGGCGCGATCGTGCTCGCGAGCGTCGTGTACGAAAGCGATGTGAGGTTCCCCGGGCCGGCCGCGTTACTGCCGTGCCTGGGCGCGGCCGCGGTCATCGCCGGTAGCTCCAGTGGGCAGACGTCTGGCGGCAAGCTGCTCGCTTGGGCGCCGCTGGTCTTCATCGGTCAGATCTCGTACTCCCTCTACCTCTGGCACTGGCCGGTGTTCACCGCGGCCCTTTACGTCTTCGCTCCCCTCAGCCGTGCCGATTACGTGGGGTTGATCGCGCTCTCCCTGGCGCTCGCGATCGCGTCGTGGAGGCTGGTCGAGGCGCCGTTTCGAGATCGCCGGCTGCTGCCGCGCCGCCGCGCCGTGTTCGGCTTCGCGGGCGCCACCACCGCGCTCCTGCTGGCCGCTGGCGCTTGGCTTGCCGGAGGCGACGGCGCACCCCAGCGGTGGAAGCCGGAAGCGCTCCACTACCTGGAGAGCAAGTCGGACAGTGATTTCCGCGTCGAACTCGGCGTTGCGGAGGTCCAAGCCGGCAAGCTCATCGAGCTCGGCCGGGGCGGGGCAGGCCCGGTCGAGCTGCTCGTGTGGGGAGACAGCCACGCTATGGCCATCCTCCACGTCGTGGACCAAATGTGCCGCGAGCGTGGCCTCCGCTGCGTGGCCGCGACCCACTCCTCGAGCGTCCCACTGCTGGGCTTCCCCGGGCACGGGCCTTACTCACTGCGCGACGATGCGGACGAGTACGGTCGGCTCTTGGTGAAATTCGTAGCCCGAGAGCGCGTGCCGAAGGTGCTGCTCGCAGCGGTGTGGTCGAGCTATCAGGAGCTGGATCCGGAGCGCTTCGAACGCGCCGTGGCGAAAACGGCCCAAGCGCTGCGCGGCGCCAGCACGGAGACTTACGTCCTTTTGGACGTGCCCTTTCCGGGCTTCGACGTACCGACCGCGCTCGCGTGGTCGGTGCAGCGCGGGCGCGCGGCAACCGGCGTGAGCCGCGCCGACCATGAGGCTCGGGGCGCCAAGGCGAGCTCGCTATGGAGCGCGCAAGCCGGGTCGGCGCTGCAGATCTTGGATCCTGCCCCTGCGTTCTTGGGGTCGGACGACCACTATTCTTTGGAGCGCGGCGGGCGAGCGCTGTACTTCGACTGCCACCACCTCAGCACGCACGGGTCCTTGCAACTTCGGCCCGTGCTGGAGTCCCCGCTAGGCGCTTTTCACCCTACAGCCCGAAATTGACGCGCGCAAAAGCACCGAACGCGCCCACGTGAGCGCTGCGCTCCAGGTACGTGGTCCTCACCCCGGTCGACCCCAGGTTGTCACCGCCGCCGGCCACGAGCAGCTCCGCCCCGAGGTCGAGCGCGAGCCGCGGCGCGAGCCACAGCCGCGCGTGCGGAAGCAGCCCTAGGTGCACCCCGCTGAAGGTGTGGTCACGTCGCCTCCCTGAGTCGTCCCGCACGTCGGCCATCGTCACCCACGACCAGCCCGCGCGCAGGCCCAGCCCGAACTCGACCGCATCCGAGAGCGGCACGTGAAAGCGGAGCGATAGCGTCGGAAGGTAGGCGCGGCGCGGGTGCTCCGGGTCGGGCACGGCGAGGAAGTCGAAGCCCCCACCCAGGTCCACGCCTCGTGTTGCCAAGCTGTAGCCAACGCCGAGCCCCGCGTACACCCCGCTCCGCGCGTAGTGGTCGTCGATGTCGCCGCCCAGCCACGCCCCGCCCCCGCGGACCGTAGCTTGGAGCAGGTGCCGGCGGTGAGTGGGACCACTGTCGGAAGGAGCGGCTTCCTGGGCCACCGCAGGTCTCGCGCCGAGCGCCGCCAGCCACGCCGCGCAGAAGGTGAGGAGTCGCCGCGACATCGGCGGCTCATGCTGAGGGCAAACTCGCGCGCGGACCAGTCGATTCGCTCCCGCTTGCTAAGCTAAATCCGAAAGTGTTGCCACTTCGCCCCGCTGCCTCGTTCTGGCTGGTTCGAGCCGCGCTCCTGCGCAGCTTGGGCCTGATCTACCTCGTGGCCTTCTCCATTCTCGTGCTCCAGGGGCGTGCGCTGATCGGTGAGCACGGCCTGCTGCCGGCGACTCGGTTTCTGCAGAGGCTAGCGACGGACAGCGGTGTGGGCTTTTGGCAGTTGCCCACCGTCTTTTGGATATCGGCCTCCGAAGCGTGGCTCACGACCGCAGCTTGGGTGGGGCTGCTGGCGTCGGTCGCGGTGCTGGCGGGCTTCGGCAACGCGCCCCTGCTCGGCTTGCTCTGGGCGCTCTACTTGTCCTTCGTGCACGTGGGGCAAATCTTTTACGGGTACGGGTGGGACATGCTGCTGTGCGAGGCCGGGTTCCTCGCCGTATTTTTGGCGCCCGCGCTGCGGCCGAAGGAGCTGGACCCTCGCGCGCCGCCTTCCACCCTCGTCATCGTTCTGTTTCGCTGGCTCACGTTTCGCATCATGTTCGGGGCGGGGCTCATCAAGCTGCGCGGCGACGCGTGTTGGACGGACCTGACGTGCCTCGCCTACCACTACGAGACGCAGCCCAACCCGGGGCCGCTCAGCCCTTGGTTTCACGCCGCACCCCTCTGGTTTCATCGGCTCGGTACCGCGTTCAATCACCTCGTCGAGGTGGTCGCGCCGTTCGGAGTGTTCGGGCCGCGCCCGGTGCGTCTCGTCGCGGGCGGGCTCATCGTCACGTTTCAGGCGATCCTGATCGCGAGCGGCAACCTCTCGTTCTTGAACTGGCTCACGCTGTTTCTCGCGCTCGCCTGCTTCGACGACGCGCTGTTCGTGAGGCTCACGCCCCGCCGATTCCGCGAGGCGGTGCAGGCCCGGGTCGCTCAGCTGGCGGACGTGGCGCCGTCTCGCGCTCGCCGGGCGGTGAGCGTCGTCCTCGCCCTCGTCATCGGTTGCCTGAGCCTGGACCCGATCGTCAACCTGCTGTCGCCGCGGCAAGCCATGAACGCGTCTTTCGAGCCGTTCAACCTGGTCAATACCTACGGCGCGTTCGGCAGCGTGAGCCGTGAGCGCTACGAGGTGATCATCGAAGGCACCAGCGCGCAGACCATCGACGAGCGGACGCGCTGGAAGGAGTACGCGCTACCGTGCAAACCGGGGCCGGTGGAGCGGCGCCCTTGCTGGATTACCCCGTACCACTACCGGTTGGACTGGCAGCTGTGGTTCGTTCCACTCGCGCCCGACTCCCAGCGCCGTTGGTTCGTGTCGCTCGCGAATCACCTGCTGAAAGGGGACCCCGCGGTGCTCGGCCTGTTTGCGGACAACCCTTTCCCGGGGCGGCCGCCGCGGTTCGTTCGCGCGTCTTTCTATCGTTACCGCTTCGCGCCAGTCCGGAGCGGCGCGACCTGGGAGCGCGAGCCGGCCGAGCAGTACCTCGCGCCTCTCTCCCTTTCGGACCCGGAGCTTCAAGAAGCACTGCGGATCTACCGCCTGGATTGACACGCAAAGCGGAGCTAGCCGGGGGCAGCGGGCGCGTGGCACGTGCAATCCTGGCAGCCGTTGTCCGCGCAGCTGCCGCAGCAGCGGCGGAGCTGGAGCTTGAGCGCCTCGCGCGCGCGAAAGACGCGGACCGCGGCATTGTTGCTGGAGATGCCCTGAGCCTGCGCGAAGTCTTTGACCGGCATCCCTTCCACCTCCACCGCTTGTAGCGCGGCCGCATATTCCGGCTTCAGGTTGCGGGCGAGCCCGCTGACGCACTGGCATACGGCCGCGTCCGTGTCGGCGGCTACGCTCGTCTCCAGCTCGTGTGAAAAAGCTTCGAGCGAGCGTGTCGCGACGCCGCTGCGGCGCTGGTAGTCCGTCACCGAGTTGCGTAAGACTCGGTAGAACCAAGCCACCGCCGACTCTTCTCGCTCGAGCTGCTCCAGCTTGCCGAGGCTCCGCGCGAAGGCCTCTTGCAGGATGTCCTCCGCGACCGCGCGGCTGCCGAGACGGCGCTCCAAGAAACCGAGGAACTCGTGGCGGTGCGCGACGAGGCGAGTCACGAGCTCGGGGGGGACGGTCGGTTCGGCGTCGGTCACGGCCTCAGCTTGAGGCCGGCCCGGTGCCATTTCAAGCTAGGCCGGCGCTCAGGAATCAACTGCCGAGCTCGAGAGTGAGCTCGAAGGCCGCACCGCGATTGTCGAAGGTCACGCGCCCCTCGGTCGTGCTCAGCTGCTGCCCGTCCAGCATGACGCTACGAACGTCGCCGTGAAGCACGAGGGTAAAGCGGCGACGCCGGTGCTCGGGGTAGCCCTGCCCGGTGACGACCGCGCGCACGCGGAGCTCTGAGCCGCTCCGCGCGACGTGAAATGTCGTCCGTAAGAACGCGCCCTCTTCGTACGCTTTCGTTTTGCCGTCGTCTTCGTGCAGCGTGGACCGACGCTCTCCGTCCTCGCTCGGAACGAAGAGGTGGAGGTCGAGGCACTCGACGTGGTGCTCGGCCGTCGACTGCAAAGGCCGCGCGTGACAAGGGATGACCGCGCCGCCCCGCGCGAAGACCGGGATGCGCTCCAGCGGCGCCTGCGCGGTAACGTACAGCTCGCCACCGTGGCGCTGGCGGCTGTGCCAGTCGTACCAGGTGCCTTTCGGCAGGTACACGCTACGCGCGGTCTGGCCCGGGATCGTCACCGGAGCAACGAGGAGTGAGTCGCCGAGCAAGTACTGGTCGTCGACCTCGCGCGCCGCCGGGTCGTGCTGAAAATCGTACAAAAGCGGGCGTTGAATGGGGGCGCCGGTCTCGTGCGCCTCCCAAAACTTCGCGTACAGGTACGGCAGCAGCTGGTAGCGGAGGTCCAGGCTGCCGCGCACGAGCTTCTCGACCGCGCTCCCGAAGGACCACGGGTACTGGTCCGGCTCCCCCAACATCGCATGGCAGCGGCTGAAGGGGGTGAGCGTACCGTACTGGAACCAGCGCACCGCCAGCTCCGGGCTGGGCGTTCCCGCGAAGCCGGGGATGTCCGCCCCGATGAACGGCTGACCGCAGATACCGAGGCCCATCGCCATCGGCAAGCTCATCGCAAGATGCTCCCACTCCGAAAAATTGTCTCCCAGCCACTGCGCGGCGACCCGCTGGATGCCGGCGAACCCGGCGCGGCTGAGCACGAACGGCCGCGCGCGGGCGTCCCAGCGCCGGAACCCCTCCACCGTCGCCAGCGCCATGAGCAGGCCATACTGGTTGTGGAAGCGCTCGTGACTGTAGTTTTCTCCGTCGCGGTCGAAGCGCATGCTGAACGGCTCCACCGCCCCGGTGGCGGGCTCGTTCATGTCGTTCCAAATGCCGCAGATGCCTTGGGCCAGGTGCTCGGCGGTGAGCTCGGCCCAAAAATCACGGGTTTTTTCTAGCGTAAAATCGGGAAAAACGGTGCGCCCCGGCCAAACTTGGCCCATGTACAGCTTGCCCGCCTCCGTCTTGCAGAACACCCCCTGCGCGCGCCCTTGTTCGAACACCGCGTAGCCCGGCTCATGCTTCACTCCCGGGTCCACGATGGTGATGACCTTGAAGCCGTCGCTCTCGGCGGCCTGCATCATCTGCGGCACGTCGGGGAAGCGCTCCTTGTTCCAGGTGTACACCCGGTAGCCGTCCATGTAGCCGATATCCAGCCACAGGGAGTCGCAAGGTAGCTGTCGCTTGCGGTACTCTTTGCCGACGGCGAGAAGCTGCTCTTGATCGTAGTCCTTCCAGCGGCACTGGTGGTGACCGAGCGACCAAAGCGGAGGCGGCTGCATGCGGCCGGTGAGCTCCGTGTACGCGGCCAAGATGTCCGGCAGCTCCGGCCCCGCGAAGACGTACTCCGTGTACTGGCCGCCATGAAACGAGTAGCGGTAGCGCTCGCGTGCGGTGAAATCGAAGCTCGCCTTGTAGCCGTTGTCGATGAAGAAGCCGGCGAGCTTGGCGTCGCCACCAGAGTCCAATCGCGCGTGATAGAAGAAGGGGATAGACGTGTAATACGGGTCGAATCGGGGATCCTTACCGTGCAAGCTCACGTCTGCTTCGAAGACGCGCTGCTGCTTCAGCACCTCCGGGGCGAGGATGTCCGTGTTCCACAGCACGAGCTTGCGGCCGCGACGGTTGCTCCGACCGGTCTTCTGCCCGAGGCCGTAAACCGCGTCGTGCAGGCCCATCTTGCGGCTCACCACGAAGCTGTCGTTCAACTGCAAGAAGCCGCGGCTCTGGCCCTGCTCGTCCTCCTCGTCTTCGAAGAGCACGCTGCCGTCCGCGCGGTAGGCCGAGAGCGCGAAAGGGCGCTTGCGCACCACGAGCCGGAGCGCGCTCGTGCTCAGGACCACCTGCTCGGCGCTGTCCTCCAGCTCGAACGGTACCGGCTCGCGCGGGGCGCCTACCACCGCGAACGTCGGCTGCTCGTCGAGCTTGCCGCCTTGCGAGAGGGCGAGCTTCAAAACATCCGCCCGCATCACCTCCGCGCTGAAGCGCTCGTCGCCGACGTTCAGGATCAGCCCGCGGCCGGTGCGGGTGAGCGCCGAAGCGCTCCCCAGCGGCGCGTAATGCTCGAGCTCGGTTTCGGCCGGTGCCATTCGCTCTCGCTCCTTGCTCCGGCGCCCCCGGCTTACAGCACCTGCGCGATCGCGTCCGTGATGTAGTCCAGGTTGCTCTCGTTCATCGCGGCCACGCAGATGCGGCCGCTGTCCACCACGTAGATGCCGAACTCGGAGCGGAGGCGCAGCACCTGAGGGAGCTCCAGCCCCGAGTACGAGAACATGCCGCGCTGCTGCTGGATGAACGAAAAATCCCGCTTGCTGCCCCTGGCCGTGAGCCGCTGCACGAACAAGCTGCGCATTTTCTGGATGCGCACGCGCATGGCGGTGAGCTCAGCGGCCCACTGCGCGCGCAAATCCGGCTGCCCCAGCACCAGCGCCACGACCTGGCCTCCGTGCGAGCTCGGGCTCGAGTAATTCGTGCGGATGGTGCGCTTGAGCTGCGAGGTGACGCGCTTGGCTTCCTCCGCGCTGTCGGTGACGAAGGTGATGGCGCCTACCCGCTCCCGATACAGCGAGAAAGACTTCGAGAACGAGCTCGAAATGACGCAGGGCAGCCCCGCGCCGGTGAACGCTCGCACCGCGACCGCGTCCTCCACGATGCCTTCACCGAAGCCTTGGTAAGCAAAGTCGATGAACGGCACCAGAGCTCGCTCGCGCACGATGCCCACCACCTCTTCCCACTGCGCGGGGCTGAGATCCACGCCAGTGGGGTTGTGGCAGCACGCGTGCAGCACGACGACGCTGCGGGCCGGCATGGCCCCGAGGGCACGCTTCATCGCTTCGAAGTCCAAGCCGTGGCTCTCCGCGGAGTAGTAAGCGTATTCCTTGACCGTGAAGCCGGCCGTCTCGAACACGGCGCGGTGGTTTTCCCAGCTGGGTGCGCTGAGGTACAGTTCGGAGCCAGGGAGCCAGCGCCGCAAGAAGTCCGCGCCGAGCTTGAGCGCCCCGGTTCCGCCGAGCGCTTGCGCGGTCACCACGCGGCCCGCGGCGATCAGCTCCGAATCCTTGCCGAGTAGCAGCTCCTGCACCTCTTTGCGGTACGCGGGCACGCCGTCGATGGGAATGTAGCTCTTCGAGTCTTCCTTCTCGTACCAGAGCTTCTCTGCCTCGCGCACCACCGAGAGCACCGGCACCTTGCCGGCGCCATCTTGGTAGACGCCGACGCCCAGGTTCACCTTCTTGGGGTTCTTGTCGGCGAGGAACGCTTCCGTGAGGCCGAGGATGGGGTCAGCGGGCGCGAGCGAAACGTCTGCGAACGGAGATTGAGTCATGGGCCCTTCCGATGAGGCGCCGAGCGGCGCGGCGGCGTTAGCCTAGCTCAGCCTCCGCCGCTCGGCGCCCTCCGAAATCGGCTCGACCGGGCGAAAGTCAGCGCTCGATCTGGTAGCGCAGCTGCTCCGCACCGTAGACGCTGACGACCAAGCGCCGGTCATCCAGATCGCAAACAGCGTACGCGGCGGCGGCCCGGCCCGGCGCGTCGTCGTCGAGATTCTCGATGAGCGACTGCAGGGTGATGTACGGAATACCGCGGATGACGTCGAAATGATTCCAGTGCACGTGGCCGTTGAAGACGGCCAGCACCTTGCCGCTCTTCTCGATGACTTCCCGCGCCGCTCGACGCTCCACCACCCGGCAGAGGTGCGGCCGCTTCTCGAACCAACGGTTACCCTCCAGCCGCATTTCGCTCACCGGGTGGTGCATGAGCACGATGCTCGGTAAAGCCGTGGCGGCCAGATCCTGTTCCAGCCACGCGAGCTGCTCCGCGGGCAGCTCGATGCGCTCTCCGCGATGCTCGACGGTACGCAGCACCGCGAAGTGCACGCCGCTCACGTCCCGCGAGTAGGTGAGCTGCGAGCCGGGTCCCCATAGCTCGCCCAGCTCGGCCGGGGTGAGATTGATCGTGTCGTGGTTGCCGGCCACGTGCAGGATCGGCTTGCCGGCTTCCTGGAGCAACCCGACGAAGCGACCGTAGCGTGCGCGGTCGTGCTCGTTCGATTCGTCCTCCACCACGTCGCCCAGGTTCACGATCACGTCCGGGCTCACCTCTTCGCGCATGCGGCGTACGAAGTCCGCCACGAGCGCCTCCGATTGATGGGTGAGCTTGCGCAGCTTGCCCTGGTGACGGGCCTCGGGCCCGAAGTGCACGTCTGAGATGAGCGCGAAGCGCATGGCGGCGCGGCAGGTCTACTCCCGGCGGCCGCGCGACACCAAAAAAACCAGCGCCGGAGCGCCCAGAGCCGCGGTGATGACGCCCACTGGTAATTCGCGCCCCGGGAGCGCAACCCGCGCCAAGGCGTCACATACGACCAGGAACGCCGCGCCACCCAAAAACGAAAGCGGGAGCAGCGCGCGCAGGCTCGGCCCAATGAGCAGCCGTACCAGGTGCGGGACGATGAGCCCCACGAACGCGATCGGGCCGCACCAGGCCACGCAAGCGGCGACGCCGAGCGACGCCACCAGCAGTACCCCGAAGCGTAGCCGCGCCACGTTGACGCCCTGCGTCTGCGCCAAGTCCTCGCCCATGGCCAGGTTCTGCAGAGGCCGGCCCAGGGCTAGCAGCCCCACGAGAGTGACGGTCGCAAAGGGTGCGATCAGGGCCACTCCGCGGTAGCCGACTTGGGGCAATTGGCCGAGCGACCACTGGGCGGCCGCGACCAGCGCTCGCGCGTCCGACGCGAACTGCACGCCGCTGGCCAATGCGCTCACCGCGAGCGTGACCGCGATGCCGGCGAGCAGCACGTCGTTCTTCGACAAGCGGCCGGACGCGGCGAGGCCCGAGACGAGCAGCGTGCTGAGCATGGCCCCGCCGAACGACGCAGCGGTTAGCAGTGAGACGCCGAAGAAGCCGCCGCCCACGTCCAGCGCGAGGGCGATGAGCGCGCCGAGAGTCGCGCCCGCGGTGGTACCGATGGTGCTGGGAGTCGCCAGCGCGTTGTTGAACACGGCCTGAAACGCCGCTCCCGAGATGGAGAGCGTCGCTCCTACCAGCGCACCGACCAAGACCCGCGGCAGGCGCAGCTGCAGCAAGACGAAGTCCTGCGTGTCCGGGCTCAGCGGCGGGCCGACCCAGAGCGACACCGCCGCGAGCAGCAGCGAGCCGACGACGAACGCGAACACGCGCGCCTTCACGCGCTGCGCTCCGGGAGGAGCACGCGCTGCCCGTTCAGCACGAGCGCGTGCATGTGCAAGCCAAAGAGCTCGCCGAGCGCGCTCGGTAGCTCGCTCGAGTCGAGCGGCAGCTCGAAGCGCAGTCGCCCTTGAGCAACCCCGGCGACGCGCACCCGCGCGGGCTCGCCCAGGTGGCGGAGCAGGTTCACGTCGTGAGTCACGCACACGACGGTCTTGCCTCCGCGCCACAGCTCCCCGAGCAGCCGGTACACGTCGATTTGCTGAGCCGGGTCCAGGTGATTGGCGGGCTCGTCCGCGAGCAGGATCGGCGCCGACTGCGCGAGCAAGGCCGCGAGCGCGACGCGCTGTCGCTCTCCGCCCGATAGTGACCCGAGCGCGCGCGTGGCTACCGCCTCCGCCCCCACGCGGGCGAGCGCCGCGCGCGCTTCCTGCTCACAGGCTGCGAGCGGCTCTTCGAAGCGGAAGCGCGCCGCCATCACCACCTCCAGCGCGGGCAGCTCTTCGCCGCCGGAGCTGTGCTGCGGCAGCCAAGCAACGTGCGCGGCGCGCTGACGCGCGGAGTAGGAGCCGAGGCTCGCTTCGCCGAGCCACACTGCGCCGTGAGTCGGCGCTGCGAGGCCGAGCATGGCGCGCAAGATGGTCGTCTTGCCCGCGCCGTTCGGCCCCACCAGCGCGAGCAGCTCGCCGCGGCCGACGGTCAGGGTCACGTCCTCCAGCAGCGCGCGGCCATCACGCCGCACGCTCACCTGCTGCAACTTCAACACGACGCGGCCTTCCTCATCACTCGACGAAGCCGCCGGCCGGCCTTGGCCCCGACATTTTCTGCAGCATCTGCCCGACCGAATCCACGAGCCGCAAGATCCCGGGGCCCACCGACTGGGAGGCACCGCTCAGCACGCCAACGCGCGACTCCTTGACCGCGCGCAGCGGAGAGAGGCGACTGAAGGCGCCGAGGATGCGCTGCCGCGCCTCGAGCGTGGCGCCGGGGGAGGGGATGATGAGCACCTGATCCGGATCTAGCCGGACCAGCTCCTCCACGCTCAAGCGCGGCAGACCCGCCACGTCGTGCGCCACCGCGTTCTGAGCACCGGCTGCCGCGAGCGCAGCGCCGTGCAACGAATTGCGGCGAATGAACCACAGCTCCGCCGGCCGATCCGGATCGTACGACAGCAACAAAAGCACCCGCGGCGCCCCCGGCGGAGGCGGCCTCGACAAAGCGTCGTGGAGCTTCTGCGCGAGCGCGTCCCCCACGGCCGCTTGCTCCAGCAGCTGGCCTAGCCGGCGGATGCTCGCCGTCACTTCTGCGAGCGTGAGCCACGGCAGGACCTCGGTTTTGCCGAGCGCCGAGAGCTCCCTACTCTTCGCGGCCGCGCTCCCGTCGCTCAAAATGAGGCTGGGCCGAAGCGCCGCAATCTGCTCCAGCTGCGGCGTGAGCGAGCTGCCGAGCCGCGGCAGCGCGCTGCCCGGCGGCAGCTCGCAGTAGTCGCTCACCCCGACCAGCTGCGGGCCCGCGCCGAGCGCCAGCACCGTCTCCGTGATGGCAGGCGTGAGCGAGACCACGCGGCGCCGAACCGCCGGGGCCGATGGCCGCGCGGCGAGACGGCTGACGCCGATGGCCGCTCCTGCGGAGAAGAGCAGGGCTCCGAGCGAGCCGAGCAGCGCGCGTCGATTCACCGACTCACCTTGCTGTTGCGCTCGTAGATGATGCGCAGACCCTCGAGGGTGAGGTTCGGGTCGAGCTCCTCGATGCGCTTGGCGTGCTGGCCGATCAGCCCCGCGAGCCCGCCGGTTGCGATCACTCGGCAAGGAAAGTCCAGCTCGGCCTGCAGCCGCTCTACCAAGCCGTCCACCATCGCGGCGTAGCCGTGGATCGCGCCGGATTGGATGGCGTGCGTGGTGTTGCGTCCGAGCACGTGCGGCGGCGCCGTGAGCTCCACTGGCCGCAGCTTGGCCGCGCTCTGAATCAAGCCCTCCAGGCTGACCTTGACGCCGGGCACGATCACGCCGCCCAGGTACTCACCCTTGGGTGAGACGCAGTTGAAGGTCGTGGCGGTGCCGAAATCCACCACGATGAGGCCGGATTGGTAGCGCGCGAACGCCGCTACCGCGTCCACGATGCGATCCGCGCCTACGTCTTGCGGGTTGTCGTACAAGACGGAGATGCCGGTCTTGATGCCGGGGCCGACGATCAGCGGCTGCGTCCCCACCGCCTGGCGGATCGCCGACACCATGACGTCCGTCAGCTGGGGCACCACGCTGGCGATGATGGCAGCGCTCACGCTCTTGCTCGCGAGCTTGCGCAGCGAGAGCAGCTGCTGAAGTAGCACCGCGTACTCGTCCTCCGTGCGTGAGCGCACGGTGGCGACGCGGAAGGTCTGTACCAGCTTTTCGCCATCGTACAGGCCGAGCACCACGTTGGTGTTACCGATGTCCACGACCAGCAGCATCGGCGGACTATATCCTCACTTCGAGCTTGCTTCGAGGACGCGCACGCGCAGGATGCGATCGCCGGCCGCGAGCCGCTCCCAGCCCCCTTCCGCCTTGCCGATCTGCGAGTATTCGCCGGCGAGATGCGGGGCCGGGCGCAGCGCGACGAAGAATTGGCTCACGCCGGTGTCTCGGCCGGCGAGCGCGACGCCCACGCTGCCCGGCTCGAAGGCAGCGGCGCTGGTTTGGCAGCGCAGCGGCGGTAACTTCGCGCCGCCGAAGCCGTCGCCTTCCGGATCTCCGAATTGAGCAACGAAGCCGGGCACCACCCGGTGCACGGCCATGCCGTCGAAGAAACCGGAGCGCGCCAGCTCCACGAATCGTGACACCGCGAACGGTTGCTCGTCACCCCAAAGAGTGATGGATAGCGGCCCGATGTCCGTCTCCAGCTGGAGCCGAGGCGAGCCGAGAGCGGCCGCGCTCCAGGTCTCGTGCCCTGGCACGCTCTCGCAGCGGCGCCCGGGCTCACCCAGCGGCCCGTAAGCTCGCTCGGCGTGCTTGCGAAGCGTGGGGTTCGTGGAGCGGCACGCTCGCTCCACCGCCGGTTTGGCGCCGAGCAAGGCGAGAGCGGCGGCGGCGTCCAGCAGCGCGGACGAGACCTCGACGTCGTTTCCGGTGGCGTCCAGCTCCGCGAGGCGCTTGCCCAGCGCCTGCACGACGCCGGGGGCCACGACCTCGCCCTGGAGCTGGGCTCGCGCCGGGTAGCGCGCGATCACCTTGGCCGCCGACGCACGTACGCCCGGCGCGTCTGCGAGCAGCGCGCTCTCCAGCAGCTCGGGGATGCGCGGCGCCTCGTCGTGGGCCATGAGCAGCTCCAGCGCCGCTTCGCGCACCACGCGGTCTTCGGCGCGGGCGAGCTCCGCGTAGCGTGCGCCGCGGGCCTCGGTGAGGGCGCCGCGCGAGAGCACCTTCAGGGTCGCCAGGTCCCCTTCGCGCTGCTCGCCGGGCGGAGAAGGATCGCAGGCGACGAGGGCCGGGCTGAGACTGGAGCGACCGGCCAGGAGCGCGGCCGCGCGGCAACGCAGCATGGTCTTGCGGCGCACGACGGGGGCCGGCTCGCCCTGGAGCGGCAGCTGCGATAGCTCCGCCAGGCTCGCGGCCTCCGCGCTCTTCGGCTCCAGCCCTTCCAGGAGGGTGAGCACGAGGCCGTGCTGACTCGTGAGCCACGTTTTGCCGTCGATCAGCGCGCGCGCCTGAGAAGTGAGCGCTCCCGCGAGGTCCGCCTGACCAGAGCTCCCCAGCGCGGCCAAAGAGCGAGCCGCGTCCGCGCGCTCGGCGTCCGTCGCGCCCTCGGCTTCCAGCAAGCGACGGAGCGGCGTCGCCGCGGCTGCGCCTGCCTTTGCGAGCGCGCGCACCGCGAACCCTCGTCCCCGGCTCGGCTGCTCGAGCGCGAGGCTTGCAACCTCCAGTAGCCGCTCGCGAGCGGCAGTGCCCAGCGCCGGAAGGCTCTCCAGCGGGTGCAGCGCGGCTCCGCTCGGCTGCTTGCTCGCTGCGTCCAGGAGCGCGGCGATGGTGGCGTCGTCCAAGCGCTTGCGCTGACGCGCCACCTGAGCGAGGCCGAGCGTAGCGGCGCCGCTCATCGGCTCGCGAAGCCGGAGCCAGCTGCGGAGCGTGCGCTCCGCCTCGTCCGAAGCGCAGCGCCCGAGCGCGAAGGCCATGCTCGACAGCGCGTTACCGTCCATTTCTGTGAATGGCTGGGCGGCCAAGCTGGCAGCGCGGAGGGCGAGGCGCCGCACGCCCTCCGGCTCGTGCTCTCGGCACAGCTGCGCGACGCCGAACGCGGCCCACTGCATGACCACCGAGTCGTCGTCCGACAGCGCCTTCGCCAAAGTCGCGAAGGATTGGGGGTCCGCGATGCGAGACAAGCTCCGCACGGCCGCGCGCCGCTGCTCCACCTCCGGCGAGAGCAGCTGCTCCTCCGCGATCGCGCTCGGATCGCGGCGCAGCTCCGCTTGCAGGTAGTTAGCGGTAGAAGCCGCGGGCGGCGCCGACCGCCTCGGCTGGTCTCCGGGCGGGGGAGACTCTTTACAGCCGCAGAAGGCGAGCAGGAGCAGCGCGAGCGCTCGCCTCATGACCGAAGCCACAGCGGCGTTACCACCAGGTCCAAAGCCAGCGCGCAGCGTTCGCGAAGGCTGCGCGACAGCGCCGCCCTCCACGGTCCGCGTGGAGACGCCGCCGGCACCGGAGATACCGAAAGCCCCAAGCGGCGGAACAAGCTCAGCGCGCGCGCCATGTGCCAATCACACGTGACGATGCCCAGCCGCGCGTGGGGACGACCGCGGAGCAGGCGGGCGGTGCCGACCGCGTTGCCACGGGTCGTGAGCGAGTCGGTTTCTTGCAGCACGCGCTCCGCCGGCACGCCGCGCTCGACGAGGCCGCGCGCGAACACCTCGCACTCGCGTTGTCCTTGCCAGGACTTGCCGCCACTGGCGATCACCAGCTCGGCTCCCAGCTCCGCGTAAGCCAACGCCGCGCGCTCGACTCGCCGCCTCGCGGCGTGCGACAGCTCACCGCCATCCACGCGGCACCCGAGCACGACCAGCGCATCGAAGGGCACGCCGCGTAACATACCCGAAGCACGCCGACACGTGCTTGCGCCCTGCGCCTGGCTCGGGCATCAAAGGTCGGTGGACGCTTCCGACCCCGGCGCGCGCCGGTCCTTGCGCCGGGCCGGTTGGCTCGCGGCGCTGGCCGTTTCCGCGCTCGTCGCGCTCGCGGCGCGCCGCTCCGCGCTCGCGCCGGCTACATCGCCGGCGCCGGCGACGTGGTCAGTCCCGGGACCGAGCGCGGAAGCCTCGCCTGCGCTCCCGCCTCCGCCCGATCCACACGCCCTCTCGCTGCCGAGCGGTGCTCCCCCCGGCCTCCGCTGCGAACAAGCGCAAAAGGTGACCGAGTTCCTCGACACCGAGCTCGCCGCTCCGCCCATCGCGCCGCTGCCGGCAGAGCTGGCAGAGGCGTGGGCGAGCTTGCTGGATCCTCATGGCCTGTGGTCGGCGGCGCCGGATAGCCCCGTGCGGCCGGAGCTGCTCGGCGCGGCTCCGAGCATGCTGGGCAGCCTGGCGGATCGGCGCGGCGGCTGCGAGGGCGCAGAGCGCGTCGCGGCGGTTTGGCAGCCTTCGCAGCGGCGACTGCTGGAGCTTTACGACGCCGCGTTCGCGGAAGCGCAGCGCCGCGCACCGGCGGTGAGCGCGGCGGAGCTGTTTCGGCTCGCGGCGGAGCCGCTCTTCGAGGACGACCCGGTCACACGCCCCGCCACCGAGCTCTCACGGGAGCTCGGGCGGCGATTGGGCGCCTTCGCGGCGCGCTTTCCGGACGAGGTCGCGCTCCTGGAGCAAGCGCGCGCGCGCTTCTTCCCGACCCAGCTCGAGCAGCTGCGGGACATCGCGATCTTGGCCGCCTTGCGCGCCTACGTGCCGCTCGTGGACCCGCACGGTGACTTTGCGCCGGCCGATGAAGAATGGGCGCTCTACGCGGGCGACGACACGCTGGACAGCGGGTCCCCGCTCTGGGGAGACGTCGCCCGAACGCCGCTGGGCGCGCGCATCACGAGCGACCCCGCGCCGCCTCTGCAAGTGGACGACGTGGTGCTCGCCATCGACGACCTCACCCTGCCCGGCGCCAGCATCGACCAAATCGAGCAAGCCGCGCGGAGCGCCCCCGCCCACGCCACGCGTACGCTCCGCGTGCTGCGCCAGGGCGAGTCACGCTTGCTCACACTTCGCGTCTTCGACGCGCAAGTCGCGGAAGCAGAGCCGCTCGCGGTCGAGCGCATTCGCTACGGCGGGGGCGACCGCGTCGTGCTGCGAGTCGTGATCCCGGACGTCGCCGATACCCTGGGGGAGGATTTGGCGGACGTGCTGGAGCGCGAGACGCCCGGCACCAGCGCGCTGCTCCTGGATCTGCGCGGCAACGGCGGAGGCTCACTGGACGCCGCGGTCAAAGCCCTGGGTTCCTTCCTGCCCGGCGCCAAGCTGTTCCCGTTGATCCACCGGGGAGCGGTGACGGAGGTGCTGGAAGCCGAGCGCGCGCCTCGCCCCTATCGAGGCCCCGTCGCCGCTCTGGTGGACGGCGACACCGCCAGCGCTGCGGAGATGCTCGCGGGCGCCTTACAAGCCTACGGGCGCGGCACCCTCATCGGCTCGCGCACCTTCGGCAAAGGTTGCGTGCAGGAGTACTTCGACGACGTGGTCGACGGCGGCGTGCTGCGCATGACCACGCTCCAGTTCGTCATGCCGAGCGGGCAGCCTCTCCAACAAATCGGCCTGACCCCGGAGCTCCCCCTCGCGCTGCCGCCCGCGCTCGAGCGCGAATCCCAGATCACTCGCCAGCCCATCACGTTTGGTGGGCCGGACGTGCGCAGCCCTCGCACCTTCGTCGCTCCGCCCTGGCCGCGTGAGACAGGCGCCGCGTCACGTTGCGAGGATCCGGTCGTCTGCCGAGCCATTTCCAGGCTCGCGGGCACGAAGAGCGGCGCGGTGGGGCGGGGCCCAGCCCCGGCTGATTCCGCGGCCCGGGGCGCCCGGCCCCGTGCAGGGACGCGGTAATCCGCCCTACAATGCGGGAAGCCTGCCGCCGGTCTGGGTTTTTGGTATAGGGCGGGGTCTCGGCCGAAATAAGGTGAAATGGTTACGGGTAGAACACGAAAGGCCGGAGCAAGGCCGCGCAGCGGTGGAGGTAAGGCCGACGAGCTCGTGTCGTTGGGTGAGCCGGCGGAAGCTGACGATCACGAGATCGAAGAGTTTCGCTACCAAGTCGAGGACATGGACGACGATGAGCCGTCCGAGCCCGAAGCCGACTCCGCTCCGTCGGACGACGGCCGGCCGCGCCCCCTCGTGCACCGCATCGAGCTCGACGAAGATCGCATCGATCAAGACGCAGCAAAGGTAGTGCGGCGGCTCACGCGCGCCGGGTACGAAGCGTACCTGGTGGGCGGTTGCGTGCGTGACCTGCTGCTCGGCCGTCGGCCCAAGGACTTCGACGTGTGCACCAGCGCGCGGCCGGACGACGTGCGGCGGCTGTTCCGAAACTCGCGCGTCATCGGCCGACGCTTTCGGCTCGTGCACGTGCTGTTCGGGGGCGGCAAGGTCATCGAGACGGCGACGTTCCGTCGCGCGCCGGACGAAGACGATCGCAGCAGCGGCGAAGACCTGCTGATCCGCAACGACAACGTGTTCGGCGAAGCGCACCAAGACGCGCGTCGCCGTGACTTCACGATCAACGCGCTCTTCTACGATTTGGAGCGCAACGAGGTGCTGGACTGGGTCGGCGGCATGCCGGACATCGAGCGCCGCGCCGTGCACACCATCGGTAAGCCGCTGGTGCGCTTCTTGGAAGACCCGGTGCGCATCCTGCGCGCCATCAAGTTCAGCGCCAAGCTGGACCTGGGCATCAACCCGGAAACCTACGACGCCATCGTGGAGGCCCGAAAGGCGCTCGCTCGCGCCGCGAAGCCCCGCCTTTTCGAGGAAATCCTCCGCCTCATGCGCGAGGGCGCCGCCCACCGCGCCTTCTTCCTCTGCTGGGAGACGGGCGTGCTGGACGTGCTTTTGCCGGAGCTCTCCACGTACCTCGCCGACCGCGAAGAGGACGACGACCGAGTCTGGCAGCTGCTCCAAGAGATCGACCGGCGCACGCTCGAGCACGGTCCGCTGGACGACATCGTGCTTTGGACCGTGCTGCTCTCCGAGCCCCTGCGCGAAGCGTGCGACGGCGCGCGCGACCGCGTGGAGACCGCGCACGAATTCCTGGAAGGCGTCGTGGACCGCCTGAACGTCCCGCGGCGCATTGCCGAATCGATTCGCCGCATCGTCGCGCTGATGCCGCGCCTGGAGTCGGGCCGCGGCGGCCGCTTCAGCCGCACGCCGCTCTATCCGGTCGCGATGGAGGTGCTGGACATCTACCGAGGCGCTCTCGGCGACGCCGCCGAAGGCGCCTTCGACGCGCCGGAAGGCCCGAGTGACGCCGCGGCGCTCGCCCCCAGCGCGGACCGCCGCCGCCGTCGCCGTCGCCGGCGCCGATAAAGCGCAGGAGTCGTCCGGGGCCTGGGGCGCCGCTCCGTAGCAGGGCGCGTCCGTCAGGCTCCGCGCGTCCCCAGCTCAGCCGCGCGAGGGGCCGGGCGTCAGCGCACCGCGCACGCGCGTCCTCGTTACGGGCTACGTGACGATTTTTTCACGAGCGAACCCTCCGCCGGTCAAAGCCCAGCATGACGAGGAAGGTAGAATGGGGGGCGCGGTGGACGGTGACTTGCGGGTTGGGGGCGCTGCTCGCCCTCGCTTGCAGCGAAAGCACCAGTAACGAGGGCGGCGATCCCGGCCGTGCCGGCGCCGCCTCCCTTGCTGGCTCGCAGGCGGAAGACGTGGCCGGGAGCGCCGGGGTGGCCTCGGGGGG
>SECP01000048.1 GCA_004193285.1 Myxococcales bacterium
CGCCTCCTCCTGCTCGGAGCGAGCGCGCTCGTCGCCGCATCGCTCACCTTCACCTCCGCCTCCGAGGCGGATCCGGTGCAGGGCGCCGATCGGACCGAGGAGGCCCCCAAGCGCCTCCAAGGCGTGGACGTGATCGAGCACCTGGGGGAGCGCGTGCCGAGTGGGCTGGCGTTCAAGGATCAGGACGGTAAGCAAGTCACCCTCGCGGATTACCTGCACGCAGAAGTGCCGGTGATCCTGACGTTCAACTACTCGAGCTGTCCCATGCTCTGCAGCCTGCAGCTCACGGGCTTCGTGGACGGCCTCAAGAAGCTGGACTTCGCCGCCGGCAAGCAGTTCCGCATCGTTACGGTGCTGCTGGACCCCAAAGAGACGGACGAGAGCGCTCGTCGCTTTCGGGCCCGCTACTTGGCCCAGTACAACCGCCCTGGCAGCGAAGGCGGCTGGACCTTCCTCACTGGCTCGGACGAAAACGTGCACGCGCTCGCGAAAGCCGTAGGCTTCGCCTACAGCTACAACGAGGTCCGGCAGGAGTACATCCACCCCGCCGCCCTCACGCTCCTCGCGCCGGACGGCAAGGTGGCGCGCTACCTGTATGGGCTCCAGTACCCGGAAAAGACTCTTCGCCTCGGCTTGGTCGAGGCCTCGGAGGGCCGCGTCGGCTCCAGCCTGGATCGCCTCGTCCTCTACTGTTTCCACTACGACTCTTCGGAGGGCCGCTACGCTCCCATCGCCGCGCGCATCATGCAGCTCGGCGGCGCGGTGAGCTTGGTCGTCCTCGCAGGACTTCTGACGATTCTCATTCGGCGCGATAAGAAGCGCGCCCTGGTCGAAAGCACAGCGCAATGACTCTTCACCTGCTCGCCCTGCTGGCCGATCCGCAGCTCCCCAAGAGCGCGCCTTCGGATTCCTTTTGGCTCCCCGTGGACGCGTCGGTGACCACGCGGAACATCGACTGGGTGTGGGATTTCTTGATCTGGATGAGCGTGCTCACCGCGCTCGCCATCGTCGTGGCGATGTTCCACTTCGTGACGAAGTACCGAGCGAAGTCCCGCGCCGCGAACGAGCACGCGGAGCCCAGCTCGGAGCACAACACGGCGCTGGAAATTGCCTGGTCCGTGCTCCCCCTGTTCGTGGTGATCGCGCTCTTCGTCTGGGGCTTCAAAGGCTTCGTGGATCTGCGCACCCCGCCCAAGGAGGCGATGGAGCTCCGCGCCAACGCTCAAAAGTGGAAGTGGACCTTCGACTACAAGTGCGCGCGCGGCGGCCTGACCGACGACACGCTGCACGTGCCGTTCGATCGCCCGGTGCGCATGGTCATCAGCTCGGTGGACGTGCTGCACGCGCTCTACATCCCCTCCTTCCGCACCAAGATGGACGCGGTGCCGGGTCGCTACACGGACCTGTGGTTCCAGGCCACCAAGGCCGGCGAGTACCCCATCTTCTGCGCCGAGTACTGCGGCACCTCCCATTCGGACATGCTCTCGCGCGTCGTCGTTCACCCCCCCGGGGAGTACGAGACGTGGCTGAAAGGCGCCTGCGAGAAGGCGGATTCGCTCGTCGGGCCGGAGCGTGGCAAGAAGCTCTACACTCAACAGGGCTGCGACACCTGCCACACCCTGGACGGCACTCCGAAGATCGGCCCCACTTGGAAGGGTCTGTGGGGCAAGAGCGAGTCGTTCGCAGACGGCTCGTCGCACGCGGTCGACGAAAACTACATCCGTGAATCCATTTTGGATCCGTCGGCTAAGGTCGTGAAGGGCTTTGCTCCCTCCATGCCCACCTACAAGGGCAAGTTGAGCGACAAAGACATCGACGGCCTGATCGAATACATCAAGACCCTGCAGTAATAGGACTAGCCATGGCGTCACCCACTACGACAGCCGATGCGGCGATCCCCGAAAAAAAGGGCGCCGACGATAACTACCTGACCCACGACAAGGGCTTCGCGTCCTGGGCCTTCACCCTCGATCACAAGCGGATCGGCGTGATGTACCTGGCCTCGATCCTGACCGCCTTCGCCCTGGGCGGCTTGTTCGCCTTGCTGGTGCGCACCGAGCTCTGGTCGCCCGGCGAGACGATCATGAAGCACGACACCTACAACCAGATGTTCACGCTTCACGGCGCGATCATGGTGTTCTTGGTGATCATTCCCGGCATCCCCGCCGGTTTGGGCAACATCATCCTACCGCTCCAGCTGGGCGCGAAGGACGTGGCGTTCCCGAAGATGAACCTGGCCA
The DNA here is from genome assembly GCA_004193285.1 of Myxococcales bacterium. Lineage (GTDB taxonomy): Bacteria > Myxococcota_A > Polyangia > Polyangiales > Polyangiaceae > PMG-095. The sequence continues at coordinate 2,241 of SECP01000048.1, forward strand.
GCTACTACCTGTGGGTCATTGGCTGCGCCTTCATGCTCATCTCTCTGTTCACCAACGCGGTGGACACGGGCTGGACCTTCTACGCCCCGTACAGCACGACGACGCAAACGAACGTCATCCCGGCCGCGTTCGGCGCGTTCATTCTCGGCTTCAGCTCGATCTTCACGGGTCTGAACTTCATCGTCACGATTCACAAGCTGCGTCCGCCGGGCATGACGTTCTTCCGGATGCCGCTGTACGTTTGGGCCCTCTACTCGACCGCGCTCATCCAGGTGCTCGCGACTCCGGTCATCGGCATCACGCTAGCGATGATGATGGTCGAGCGCGTGTTCGGCCTGGGCATCTTCGACCCGGCGCTCGGCGGGGACCCGGTGCTGTTTCAGCACTTCTTCTGGTTCTACTCCCACCCCGCCGTGTACATCATGATCGTCCCCGCGTTCGGCGTGGTGAGCGAGATCATCCCCGTGTTCTCGCGCAAGCGGCTGTTCGGGTACCAGTTCATCGCCATCAGCAGCTTGGCGATCGCGTTCCTGGGCTTCCTCGTCTGGGGGCATCACATGTTCACCAGCGGGCAGTCCGTGCTGGCGGGCACGATCTTCAGCGCGATCACGTTCCTCATCGCGATTCCGACCGCGATCAAGATCTTCAACTGGGTGTCGACCATGTACAAGGGTCGCATCCACCTGGACACGCCGATGCTCTACGCGCTGGCGTTCCTCTGGGTGTTCACGATCGGCGGATTGACCGGCGTGTTCCTGGCGGTCATGGGCGTGGACGTCCACTTGCACGACACGTACTTCGTGGTCGCGCACTTCCACTACGTGATGATGGGCGGCGCCATCACCGCCTTCTTGGGCGGCTTGCACTACTGGTTCCCGAAGGCTTTCGGGCGGATGTACAACGAGAAGACGGGCCGAATCGGCGCGATCATCGTGTTCATCGGTCTGAATCTGACGTTCTTCCCGCAGTTCATCCTCGGCAGCCGCGGGATGCCGCGGCGGTATTACAACTACCTGCCGGAGTTCCAAGGCCTGCACCAGCTGTCCACCATCGGCGCGTTCACCCTGGGCATTGGCTTCCTCATCACCGCGATCTCGCTCGGAAGGGCGCTGAAGAACGGTAAGAAGGCGCCGAACAACCCCTGGGGCGCGGTCACGCTGGAGTGGCTGACTTCCTCACCGCCGCCCTACTACAACTTCCATACTCCGCCCCCCGTTACGGCTGGTCCGTACGACGGCTACGAGAACCTCGAGTACGACGAGAAGGTCGGCGGTTACGTCGCCAAGAAGCCCTGAGCCCGGACTTTACGATGTCTGAACCCAGCACCGACACTCAGGCCGCCCAGAAGGCGCCCCCGCCCCCAGCTCACGGCCACGGCCATGGTCACGACGACCACGGCCATGGTCACGAGGCGCACGACCCGATCCACGCGGCCAACCCGCATCTGGCTCATCACTTCGACACGCCTCAGCAGCAGTTCGACGCCGGCAAGCTCGGCATCTGGCTCTTCCTGCTGACGGAGGTGTTGTTCTTCGCGGGCTTGTTCTGCGCGTACACCGTCTACCGGTCGATGCACCCGGAGGTGTTCGTCTACGCGCACTACTTCCTGGACACGAAGATGGGCGCGCTCAACACGTGCGTGCTGCTCATCTCCAGCCTCACGGCGGCCTGGGCGGTGCGAAACGCGCAGCTGGCAGAGAAGAGCAAGCTGGTGCTCAACATCGTGATCACCATCGCGTGCGCGTGCACGTTCATGGTCGTCAAGTACGTGGAGTACTCGCACAAGATCCACGACGGTTTGTTGCCGGGCAAGCACTTCAACCCGGCCGAGCCGGTCTGGGAGCTGGCCGCCTTCCGCAACAAGCACCCGGAGGCGGCGGAGTACGCGGAGAAGCTCCACAAGCTGGACCAAAAGAAGGAAGGCGCCGCACCCGCCGTTGCCGGCACCGAGGCGCAAAAGGTCGAGGCGGACGCGGCCCAAACCGCGATCGAGCGCCCGACGGAAGAGGAGCTGGAGCCACTGCTCGCCGCCGGCTTGGTCGGTCCGCGATCCCTGGACCCGTCAGCGCATATCTCGCGGCCGGCGATGGCGCACGTGTTCTTCGGCATCTACTTCTTCATGACCGGCCTGCACGGCTTCCACGTGCTCATCGGCATCGGCATTTGGGTGTGGATGCTGCTGAAAGCGACGAAGGGTCAGTTCGGCCCCAACTACTTCGGACCAATCGACTTCACCGCGCTCTACTGGCACTTGGTCGACTTGATCTGGATCTACCTCTTCCCCCTGCTGTACCTGATCCACTGAAGGCGAGCTTTTCATGAGCGACGACAAGCCCGAGGCCGAAAAGCCCGAAGCAGAAACGACCGCGACGCCCAGCGACGCGCCGGTGAGCAGGCCTGCCCACGACCCGGTGGGCTCCGTGCAAACGACGGAGTCCACGCCCACCAAGGCGGAGGCCTCCGAGCTACAAATCGCTTCCGGTGGCACGCCGGACGAGCCCACGAAGAAGCCGACGGAAGCGGACAAAGCCAAGACCGTAGCCGCCGCGCACTCGAGCCACGACCGCGGGGCCCACGGCCACGGTGAGGATCACGGTCACGGCCTCGCTCACACCATGCCGGTTTGGATGCTCATCGGCGTGCTGGGCGCGCTGCTCGTCCTCACCGTAGCGACGGTTGCGGTGACGGCCATCGATCTGGGGGCGCAGGGCAACCTGATCGTCGCCATGGTCATCGCGACCATCAAGGCGGTGTTGGTCTGCACCTTCTTCATGCATTTGCTGTGGGACAAGAAGTTCAATCTCGTCCTGTTCCTCACCTCTGTTCTCTTCCTCATCCTCTTCCTGTCGATGGCGACGACGGACCGCGGCGAGTACCAGCACTCGGTAGACGAGTACCGGGCTCAGCAGCTCGGCAACAAGTAAGCGCCTCGTTCCGAGCTCGAGGAGCCGACCTCGCCAACCTGGCGAGCGGCTCCTCGAGTCGTTTTGTGCGCGGCGCGGGCTCGCTACCCTGGGGGGAGCTCGGGTTTGGGAGCAGGCATCGGTGTCTGCGTGAGGCGCTGCACCACCTCGGCCCCGATCGAACGAACGGCGTCGGCCAGGGTGCTGGCGAGGGCCTGAGACACACGCTGGGCCTCGTCCCCCGGTCCGCTCGCGAGCGGCGCTTCGAGCTGGACGCTGCGCTCCAGGAGTGAGCGGCGCTCGTCGCGCAAGCTGAACGTCAGCGAAACTCGGACCTTCTTCGCCTGGCGCAGCTCTTCGAATGCCGTGAGCTCGACGTCCAGCACCGGCGCGAAGCCAGCGATGACGCGGGTCAAGCGGCGCTCTTCGAATAGCTCGCGCTCGAGCGCGCGCCGCAAGTAAGCCTCGGGCAGCTCGGTCCAGCGTCGATCGTCGTAGAAGCCCACCTCGGCGGCGCTCAGCCGATAGGAGATGCGCTCGTCCAAGTGCGAGGCGGAGGACACCTGACCGAGCCGTAGCTCGTACGGCTGCGGTGCGGCTTGGCTGCGAGTACTGCTCGCCGCCTCCGGGTTGAAATAGCGGGGAGAGAGCGCATCGGCTTTGGAAGTGAGCGCGCAGCCGACTTCGAGGGAGCCGCACAGAAGCGCCAGCGCGCTCAAGCCCAGAGCCCTCATGGTGCCCCCTTCGCGCGACCTTTGAGCAGCATGTCCGGGTCGCGCTCCAGCTCGTCCGCGAAGCGCTTGATCGAGCGTGCTGCGCCGCGAATTTCACGAAGAGTCAGCTCGAGCTCCGGACCGAGGCTGCGCGCGTTCCGCGCGACTTCGCCGATGGCGTCCGCGCTGCGCTCCGCGTTGCGAAACAGGCCCTGCTCGCTATCCAGACGGGTGAGCAGCGCGTTCGTGCGCACGAGCACACCGTTGAATTCCTTCAAGTTCTTCTCCGTTTCACTCGAGAGCTGGGCCGCGTTCACGGCCTTGAGCTGCGCGTTCAGCTCGCGTAGCGCGTCGTTGGCATGCGAGAGCGTCTCCGCTCCACGCTCGGGCAGCTTTCCGGCCTGGATTTGCTCGGCAACGAGCCTCACTTGCGCCACCGCACGCGCCGCGTCGTCCGCAATCTCCGGGAAGCGATTGGCAGTCCTCGTCACCGAGTCCTCCAGATTCTTCATGGTGGAGGAGGCGGTTGGGATGTAGTTCGGCGGCGGTTTGAAGGGCAACGGCACGACGGGGTTACTCGCCGAATCGAAGAAGTCGATCAGGAGGAACTTGACGCCGGTGATGCCCGTCTGGGCGAGCTGTACGCGCATATCCGGGTGCAGCTTCGAACCGTTTTCCTTGACCGCGAGCCGCAGCTTGCCCACCTGCTCCACGCTGAGCTGGCTGGTTACCTGAACGTGACGGAGGTTCTCCGCGATGTCGATCTGGGCAACCCGCCCTACGGTGACACCGCGGAACTTGACCGGTGAGCCCAGCTCGAGGCCCTGCACGGACTCATCGAAGAAGCTGACGAACTCGACGGTCTTCTGGCTCAGCGCCTTGGCTCCCAGCAGCAACAACGCGCCGATCGCGATCGCCACGCCCAGGATCACGAACAAGCCCAGCTTCCAACGGTTGGTTCCTACTGCCACTGAGGTACGCTCGTTTCACGGTTGAAGAAGCGACGCACACGGGCGTCCTCACTCTCGCTGCGCAGGCGCTTCGGCTCGCCACGGGCGATGATGCTGCGGCTCTCCCGATCGAGCATGATGCAGCTCTTGCCGACCTTGAAGATGCTGTCGAGCTCGTGCGTCACCATGACGACAGTGAGCCCCAAATTGCGGTTCAGAGCCAAAATCAGCTCGTCCAGCTCGACCGCGCTCACCGGGTCGAGCCCGGCAGATGGTTCGTCCAAAAAGATGAGGCTAGGCTCGAACGCCATCGCGCGCGCGATCGCCGCCCGCTTGCGCATGCCTCCGGAGAGCTCCGAGGGCAGCTTGTCCTCCGCGCCTTCCAACCCCACCAGGGCGAGCTTCGCGCGCACGATCGCTTGCACCGCCTCGACCGGCAGGTGCGTCCATTCTTGCAGCGCGAAGGCGACGTTTTCGCCCACGCTCATGGAGCCGAACAGCGCACCGGACTGGAACATGACTCCGTAGCGGGGCGCGTTGCCCTCGAGCCGCGGTGCCTGGCCAGCCACGCGAATCTCGCCCGCCATCGGCGTATCCAGCCCGATGAGGTGACGGAGCAGCGTCGACTTCCCGCAGCCACTCCCACCCAGAATGATGAAGATGTCGCCGCGAGCGACCTCGAAGCTGGCGTTGTCCAGGAGCACCGTATTGCCGTGCCCCATGCGCAGGCCCTCCACCGTGATGAGCGCGCGCTTCATAGACCGAAAGCCCCGAGGATTACCGTGAAGACCGCGTCGAGCACGATCAGCGCGAAGAGGATGGAGACGACCGCGCTGGTGGTGCGCCTGCCCACGCCTTCCGCGCCGCCCGATGTGGCAAGCCCCTGCTGGCATGCGACGAGGGCGATGGTCCCGCAAAAGACCATCCCTTTGACGACGCCCGACACGACGTCGCTCGTCTTCACCGCGCTCTGCAGCTGAATCACGAAGGTGGTCGGCCCGATGTCGAGCGTCAGCATCGCGACCAGCGCACCTCCGAGGATGCCAATCGCATCCGCGAGGAGCACCAGGACCGGTGCGACCAGAATCAGCCCGAGCATGCGCGGAATGACGAGGAACGGCAGGGGCAAGAAGCCGAGCGTTCGAAGCGCGTCCACCTCCTCGGATACCTTCATGGTGCCGAGCTCGGCGGCGAAAGCGGCGCCGGAGCGGCCGCAGATGATGATCGCCATCATGAGCGGCCCCAGCTCACGCGTCATCGACACGCCGACCAGGTCCGCGACGTAGATGTTGGCGCCGAACTGCTTGAGCTGCGCCGAGCTCTGGTAAGCCATGACGAAGCCCATCAAGAAGTTGATCAGCAGGACGATCGGGGCCGCGTCCGCCCCCGCGCGCTCCATGGTCAGGGTGACGTCACGCAGGTTCAGCCGCTTGGGGTGGCGAATCACCTGGGCGGTAGAGACCGCGAGCTGCCCGATGAAGTCGAGGATCTGTTTGACCTCCGCTATCACCGCCAACGTGGCGTTGCCGACCTGCTCCACCGCGTTCAGCGGTTGGCGCCGCGCGCGCTTTTGACGCGTCTTTTTGCGACCGCCGTAGAGGTCGACGATGCGCCGCACGTCTCCGCTGCCGCCGACGAACTCGCACGCGATCCCGCGCGCGCGCAGCTCACTCCGCAGCTGCGTCAAGAGCGCCATGCAGGCGCCATCGATGAGCGAGACGGCGGAGAGGTCGAGCTCCACCGCTTTGACGCCGTCGAGCCCCTCCGCCAGCGTTTCGCTGATGCGCTTCCACAGGGCGGCCGCGTCATCGATGGCGATGTTTCCGCCGAGCTGAATGCGAAGGACGCCGCCGGTTGCATCCGCGCTTTGCCAGGAAAAGCGCTGCAGCATGCCGGCGACGAGGCTGAGCCGCTCGTCGAACGCCAGCGAGGGGCGGTTCAGTGCTTCCGTATCCGTCACGAGGCGCGCGACCCCAGCGAGCGTTGATGCCACGCCGGTAGTCGCGCTCTGCCGCAGTCGAGACGATTGGTCTCACCCCCTCGAACACCGCTGAACGCGGCTTCGGCGTGGTTCGTCGGGATCGCGTTCTCGGCAGCCATCAGTTCTGTGCTCCAGTGCAGCTCGCGTGCCATGGTGGGGCGAATGCCCACAGAGCTCGCCACGGAAGAGCAATTGCCGTGGCGCGCTGTTTCGACCGCCGCGCCCCTGCTCATCGTGCTCAATGTAGGGTCCGGTCATTCGGACACCGCGGAGGTGCGGAGCGTCATCGAAAGAGTGCTCGGCGCGGCTGGGCGCCCTTTCACCGTGCACGAGGTGAAGGACGGAGCGGACCTCTCGCAAATAGCTGCGGCCGCGGTCGAGAACGCGCGCGAGACGGGCGCCGTGGTCGTCGCGGCGGGGGGAGACGGCACGATCAACACCGTCGCCCAGGCCACGCTCGGGAGCGGCTGCGCGTTCGGCGTGCTGCCGCTCGGCACCTTCAACTACTTCAGCCGCGCGCACGGGATCCCCTCCGAGCCCGAAGAGGCATGCCGCATCCTACTCGGCGACCGCGCGTTTCAGGTTCAGGTCGGCCTCGTCAACGACCGCGTGTTCCTCGTCAATGGGAGCATCGGGCTGTACCCGCAGCTCCTCGAGGAGCGCGAGGACGCAAAGCGGCGGCTCGGGCGGACGCGATGGGTAGCCATCGGGGCCGCGCTCAAGACGCTGTTTACGGCGCACCTGCAGCTGCGACTCGACATCGAGTCCAAGCAGGGCCGGCGCCACATCGTCACCCCCACCCTGTTCGTCGGCAACAATCGGCTGCAGCTCGAGCGCGTCGGGATCTCGGGCGGCGCGCTCGACGACCACCGGCTCACGGCCGTTACCCTCGCCCCGGTGAGCCCGCTCGGCATGCTGGGCCTCGTGCTACGCGCCATCATCGGTAAGTTGGGCGCGGCCGAGCAGGTCGAGAGCTTCGACTTCGAGACCCTGACCGTGCGCTCCCGCTTCCGGGCACGGCACTTCAAAGTGGCGACGGACGGCGAAGTCGAGCGGATGCGCGCACCGCTCCGGTTTCGGGTCGCGCCGCACGCCCTCTGGCTGATTCGTCCGAGCGAGCGGCGGGAGGATCCAGGGTGACCGTGCTGCTACATGTCTCGGATCCCCACTTCGGCACGGAGCGAGCGCCCGTGGTCCAGGCGCTGGCACGGCTGGAGCTCGAGCTCGAGCCGGACCTGCTCGTCTTGAGCGGGGACGTGACGCAGCGCGCGCGCAGTGCGGAGTTCGCGGCCGCCAAGGCGTTCATCGAGAAGCTGAGTGTGCGTCGCGTGCTCGCGATCCCGGGCAATCACGACATTCCGTTGTTCAACGTGGCCGCGCGTGCGGCGTCGCCCTACGCGGGCTTTCAGCGCGCCTTCGGCCCAGAGCTCGAGCCCAGCTCCAGTGACGCGGATTGCTTGGTGCTAGGGGTGAAGACGACGCGGCGCTACCGTCACGTGGACGGCGAGATTTCGGAGGAGCAGCGGGAGCGAATCGCGAAGCGCCTACGCGAAGCATCCCCGGCCCAGCTCCGGGTGGTCGTGCTGCACCAGCCGGTAGCGGTGCCGCGCCCCGCCGAGCAAAAAAACGTGGTGCATGGCCACGCCGCCGCCGTCCGAAGCTGGTCGGAGGCGGGCGCGGATGTGCTGCTCGCGGGACATATTCATCTGCCGTTCGTGCTGCCGCTGCACGATGCGGAGCCGCTCCCGCGGCCGCTCTGGGCCGTGAACGCCGGCACTGCGCTCTCGTCGCGGGTCCGCTACGACGCGGGCAACTCCGTCAACGTCGTACGCACCGCGGACCCGCCACGCGCAGGCCGCTGCAGCGTGGAGCACTGGACGTACAGCGAGCCGCGAGGCGACTTCTTGCTCTCGGCGCGGCTCGAGCTCGGTTAGCGCGGCACCGCCGGCGCGCAGCGCGCGGCCACGTTCGGCGCGAGCCACAGCGCGGCCAGGCGTCGCCCCAGCGCGTGCTCCAAGCGACCTTCCGCGGAGGTCTCCCGGCGGGCCAGCGCTTCGTTCAGCACTCGCTCGTACGCGCCCCGGTCGTGATTGCGGCAGGCTTCATCCGCGGCTCGCAAGGTGCTCTGAAACTCGAGCTGGAGGGTCGGGCTACCCTTCGACGCGTAGTAGCTAGCGCGCCGCTCGGCGTCCGCCGCGAGCTGCGCCTCCTGCTCGGCGCGCGCGCCGTCCCCGGCCGCTGCCGCCTCCAAACGCCGCAGCTCGATGAAGCCGCGAGCCATGAGCAAGTATCCACGCTCGAGCAGCGCACGAGCGCGCGGATCGCTGGGGTCCCGCTGGTACAGCGCCTCCAGCTCGACGAGCTGGGTGGAGAGAGCGGCGAACGCGAGCGCCGGGTCGGCGGCGGTTCCGAGCGTGCGCGCCCTCCACTGCGCGCTCCGCACGTCGTTTTCCAGCACCGCCTCTCGCACGCAGCCGACGAGCAAGCTCGCCGTGAGCAGCAGCGCCGCGCGCTTCACGACGCTCAGCGCCCTCCTGAGAGCCGGCAAGAAAGCGTGGCCCGCACGAAGGGGTCGCGGTCGCCCAAGCGAGGGGCGAGGTGCTGCGTCTTACCGAGGCTCGCGAGCGTGAGCGCGGCGCGCAAGCGACGGGCGGAGCGAGCGTGTGAAAGCTCCTGCTCCACGCGCGATACCGCTCGAAGTGACCCCAGACGAGCGAGCGCGTAGCTCGCGTCCAGGCCGTAGTCGCTCTTGTCCTCTGCTAGCTTCTCCAAGCGCGCTCGCGCCTGGGGGCCAGCGCCTGGCAGCTCCGCCAGCCGCGCGAGGACGAGGGGGGTGACCGCGGGCGACGGGCTCTTGGCCGCCTTTTCAAGCGCCTCTTTGACCGTGCGCTCGCTCAGCGGCGCGGAAGAGAGCGCCAGGCGGCGCTCGTCGTCAGTGCCGTCCGCGATGGCTCGAGCCAGCACCGCTACTGCGGCGGCGCGCGACTCACGCGAGCGCAGCAGCAGCGAGGCCGCGGAGACGGACACGAGGCCTGGCCGGCTCAAGGCGCGCGAGAGCTCTCGCTCGCCGCCCGCGTGATAACTCCTCGGCTCCGACCACGCGTCCAGGACCGCGAGCTGCTCCTGCTCGTCGCCCGAGCTGAACAAGTCCGATAATCCGAGCACGGCCGCCTCCGTGCCGACGCGCCCGGCGGCTTGCGCGGCGCGCGCGCGATTGGCGCCGCTCGGATCGAGCCGCGCGGCCTCCAGTAGATCCGGAAGGTGGCTCGCGACGGGCGCCCGCAAGGCGGCGTCGAAAGCGGCGCGCCGAACCCGCTCGTCCGGGTCCGTGAAGTAGCGACGACGCAGCTCCGCGTGAGCGGGCGACGTGGCGGCGCGGGCCGCGAGGGCCCGGAAGGCGCCGCTGTCCGCCTCACGGTAGCGCGCGACGAAGTCGCTGGCGCTGCGTTTACCAGCCTCGAACAAGAGCAGGTTGGCGACGGCAGCCGCTTCGTCACCGCGGCTGGCGCGGTCTTCGAGGGCGCCGCTGACCTGGGGCAAGCAGGAGCGAAATACCGCTACCTGCTCGGCGGCGTCGCGACCGCCTGCGCCCGCGATCTCGCGCTCCGCGACCGCTCGCGCCAGCTCCTTGAGTCGTGCATCGCTCAGCGGGCCGTCTTGCTCGGCCCTGGCGATCTGCTGCTGCAGCTCCGGCAAGGAGCCAGTCAGGGCGGCGCGCACTTCCGGGCGCGCGCCGCTGCACGACAGCGACAAAACCGTGCCCGCCAGCATCCATGCCCACGACGAACCACGCCTGACACGCATGGCCGCACGTTACACGAAAGCCGGCAGACTCGTCAGTTAACGGCGCTGGCCTCGATGGCCGCGCCCTCGCGCTGCGCAGACTTGGCCACCGCGTCACGGCGCACGCAGGCTGCCGCGACGAAGCTGGAGAACAAGGGGTGCGCGGCCATCGGCCGACTCTTGAACTCCGGGTGGAACTGACAGCCGAGGAAGTGCGGATGATTGGGCAGCTCCACAATCTCCACCAGGCGGTTGTCCGGGCTCGTACCGCTGAGGAACAAACCCTTCTCCGTCAACTGGTCCCGGAAGTCATTGTTCACCTCGAACCGGTGACGATGACGCTCGGAGATCTCTTCCTTCTTGTAGATGTCCAAGGCGCGGCTGCCCGGCTTGAGCGCGCACGGGTACGCGCCGAGGCGCATCGTGCCGCCCTTGTCCTTCACTCCGCGCTGGTCCGGCATCAGGTCGATGATGGGCTCCGGACAGTCCTTCTGGAACTCGGTGCTGCTGGCTTGCTTGAGCCCACACACGTTGCGCGCGAACTCGATCACGGCCAGCTGCATGCCCAAACAGATGCCGAAGAACGGCACGCCGTTTTCGCGCGCATAGCGAATAGCCTCGATTTTGCCCTCGACACCGCGGTCCCCGAAGCCGCCCGGCACCAAGATGCCGTCCAGCCCTGCGAGCACCGCTGTTCCACCGCGCTCGATCTGCTCGGAATCGATGTACTCGAGCTGCACCGCGAGGTCGTTGGCGAGGCCGCCGTGCACGAGCGACTCGTGGAGCGATTTGTAGCTGTCCTTGAGGTGGACGTACTTGCCCACGACGCCGATTTTGACGGTGCCGTGCGCTGGCTTCTTGAACGTCTCCACCGTCCGCTTCCAAGCCGAGAGCTCCGGCTGGCGCGACCAGATGTTGAGGCGCTCCGCGATTTGGCCGTCTAGCCCCTCCGCGTGGAGGACGAGCGGCAGCTCGTAGATGCAGCCCACGTCCACCGCCGAGATGACGCTGTCCACCGCGACGTTGGAGAACAGCGCGATCTTCTCCTTCAGCCCCCGCGCGATCGGGCGATCGCAACGACAGATGAGGATGTCCGGCTGAATGCCGATCTCGCGCATCTCCCGGACCGAGTGTTGGGTAGGCTTCGTCTTCAGCTCACCAGCGGTGACGATGTGCGGCACGAGCGTGACGTGCACGCTCAGCGCGTTCTCCGCGCCCGCCTCGAGCTTCAACTGGCGGATGGCCTCCAAAAACGGCAACGACTCGATGTCGCCGACGGTGCCTCCGACCTCGATGATGGCCATGTCCGCGCCGTCCGTCGCCTCGCGGATGCGCGCCTTGATCTCGTCGGTGATGTGCGGAATCACCTGCACCGTCGCGCCCAGGTATTCGCCGCGTCGCTCTTTGGTGATGACCGCCTCGTAGATACGGCCGGTCGTCACGTTGGCTTGGCGGGTTAGACGGCACGCGGTGAAGCGCTCATAGTGACCGAGGTCGAGGTCCGTTTCGGCCCCGTCATCCGTCACGAACACCTCACCGTGCTGATACGGCGACATCGTTCCCGGGTCGACGTTGATGTACGGGTCGAGCTTCATGTGCGTCACACGAAGCCCACGCGCTTCCATCAATGCGCCGATCGACGCGGACGTGAGTCCCTTGCCGATCGAGGAGACGACACCGCCGGTTACCAATACGAACTTGGTTCGCCGACTCACTGGAGGATCTCCATGTCGGGCCCCCACGTAACACGCCCTCCCCTCGCGTGCACCCCTTCCGCACATCTCCGCGGGCTCTCACGCAAATCTGGCTCGCAACGATGAGCGAGCGCGCAGCTCGGATTCAAAATGAGCCGATCACGCCGAGGCCCACACCGCTGCGATCGAAATCGAGCGGTACCGCTCGGAGGGTCGGCCCTGCGGCTTTTTGCGGCGAGGCGCGACGGGTCGACGTTTTTAGAAACAGACCTTCTCCCACCACCGCGAGTCCTCCCGCTTGGACCACGCCGTCCAAGATGGTGACCAGCGCTCCAAAGACGAGCGGGAAGACGCTGCAGTCGGGGTCGCTCGTCGGGCAGCCGGTCTTGCCGAGCGCGATCCACGGTCCCGCGATGGGAATGCGGAGGTCTTTGATGCCTCGGTGGTCCGCTTCGTCCACCAGGAAGGAGGCACCCACCGCGAGCCCGTACGACACGACGGTCGTCGCCGCGCCAGCCACGATGGTGGCGGTGCGAGCACCGGGCGGAGGTAGGTCCGCGGTGGGGGGTGCGGGGCGAAACTCTGGGATCGGCTCCGCGGCATGAGCCGAGGCCACGAAGGTGCCGGGCAGCAGAGCGAGCGCAAAAGCGACGAGAAAGCGGAATCGCACGGGCCCGCTCTACCTTTCTACCTTTCGGGACGCCAGCTTTTTGCCCCGTGCCGCCGGACCGGAATAACTGATGCGGAGGTCCCAGTTGGAGAACGCCCTGCTCGAGCGCCTGCTCACGAAGCTCCCCTACCAGCGAGCGCCGCGTTTCGTGGCACTTTTCGTGTTGACGGGCATGGCGTGCTGGGGCGAGCCAGGGGCGAAGGGCCCCGCTACCGCCGCGGATGTACCGGCCGCCGCCCCCGGAGCACTCCAGAACGATGAATCGGAGCCGGTCTCGGAGCCGGCTCCTCCGCCCACCCCGCTACCGCCGCAGGCCCGCCCGACCAAGCCGGTTCCGACCTTCGTGCCGCGCCCCGCACCGAGCCCTGCGAGCTTGGCGAGCCGTGTGGCGCCCAAGCTGGAGGCACTTTCAGCCTGGGTGAAAAAGCGTCAGGGCGAGCTCGGGTTTGCGCTGCGCGACCTCGGTAGCGGGCGCGAGCTCCTGGCCGAAGGCGCCGGCAAAGCGCTGAACCCCGCCTCGAACCAGAAGCTACTGACCACCGCGGTTGCGCTCTCCGAGCTCGGTGCGGACTTCCGCTACCACGTCGGCGTGCTAGGGAAGGTCGACGGCGGCGTGGCCCCGCGCCTGGTGCTGCGAAGTGACGGCGACCCGACCTTCACGTACGAAGAGCTGCGCGGCTTCGCCGAACGCCTCGTAGGGCTGGGGCTCAAGCAGGTGGCCGGCGACGTGCTCGTCGATCAGAGCGCGTTCGACGACCGCTACACGCCTCCAGCCTTCGAGCAGCAACCGAGCGAGTGGGCGGCGTTTCGCGCGCCGGTGAGCGCGGTTTCGCTTGAGCGCAACTCCACGACGCTGCACGTGTTCCCCACCCAACCCGGCGAGCTAGCGCGCGTCGAGTTCGAGCCGCCCGGCTACGTCTCCGTCCAAGGTGAGGTGCGCACCGAGCGCGGCAAGAAGCGCGACCACGTGGGGCTCACCATGAAGCCACACGGCCTCATGCTCGGCGCGCAGGTGAGCGGTGACGTGCCAGCGGGCGGCGCGGTGGTGCACATCACGCGTCGCATCGACAACCCGGAGATCTACGCGGGGGTCGTGCTCAAGCGCGTTCTGCAAAATCTCGGCGTCGAGGTGCGCGGCGAAGCCAAGCGCGGCGGAGAAGACGAGACCGGCGAGCTCGTCGGGCGCGACTCTCTTCCGCTCTCCCAGCTGGTGCAGCAGCTCGGTAAGGCGAGTGACAATTTCTACGCCGAGACGCTGCTCAAGACGCTCGGAGCCGTGAAGCGCGGCAAGCCGGGCACGGCCGAGAACGGCGCCCAGGTCGCCTTCGACTGGCTCCGGCTCCGCCAGCTCGGCGAGGACGGCCTCAAGATCGGAAATGGCTCTGGCCTCTACGACGCGAATCGAGTGAGCGCGCGGACCTTCACGCGCGTCTTGGAGATGGCCTACCTGGACCCGGCCATCTCCCAGCCGTACCAAGAGCAGCTGGCCGTCGGAGGCCTGGACGGCACCTTGCGCACGCGCTTTTACGCGCTCAAGAGCCGCCGCAGCGTGCACGCCAAGACCGGCACGTTGAACAAGGTGACCTCGCTCAGCGGCTACGTCTTCGGCCCCGAGCAGGAGACGGGCCTCGCGTTCTCGATCCTCGTGACGGGCACGACGGATCACGCTGGCGCGCGGCAACGCATGGACGCCCTCGTGCTGGAAATGTCCGACGCGCTGTGGGCTCCAAAGAGCTCTGGCCTGGCGCTCGCTCGTCGTTGACGGCGGCGACGGAAAGGTGAAACGAGAGCGGCGTCCGTTGCTCGGACAGACCGCAGCGGAGTAGCTTCCCGGCGCCGTATGACACACTCGCCTGTTTCGCCGAGGCTCTTGCTCCCGTTCGTTCTGACCGCGCTCCTGGGCGCCTGCGAGGAGGAGGCCGCGGAGAAAAAGCCCGCCGCGCCTCAAGCGAGCGTCCCCACGGCGGTGGTCGCTCCCACGCCGCCGCCGAGCGCGGAGCCGCCCCCCAAACTGCGCGATGACTGCCCGAAGGGCTCGAGCGGCGTCGGCACGTCCGACAAGCCGTGCTTGGCAAGCGGCGACGCGCGCATGATGGAGGTGAAGTACACCGGTAAAACGACGGACGAGGGCCCGAAGTTCAGCATCGTGAACAAGTCGGACAGCCAGATCTTGTTCGGCTCGCTCGTCGCGTACTTCTACGACAAGGCTGGCAAGCAGCTGGAGGTCACGTCGGGCGACAAGAAGCGGCCGAACCAGCCCTGTTCCGGGAACATCTTCGCGGGCGCGGTGAAGCCCGGGGAGAAGATCTTCATGTTCTTCTCGTGCGTGAAAAAGTCACACGTCCCGGAGGGCACCGCCACCATCGAAGCCGAGGTGAAGACCGTGGGCTTCGCGGACGAGGCCGGGAAGAAGAACGAATTTTACTGGTCCAACCCGGACCTGGTACCCGACCAGCGCCCCAAAGGCGGCGGCGCCGCGAAGACCAAGAAGTAGCTACGCGCAGGCTCTCGCCTGCTGCATGCCCGCTTCGGTCAAGCGCCAGGCATACCCGCCTGGAACCCCGAACACACGCTGGAGGATTCCGGAGGCCTCCAGCTCGCGGTGCGGGTCCGTCACCAATCCGGCGTCGAAACACCACCCGCTGCGCTCGGGGGAGCCTGCGGACGCGTAGCGCTCGGCAATCGTGGACAACAGCTTGCGTGCTTGTTCGCTCACGAAGCCGAGCATAGGTCCCGCTCCGCGAAGAGACTAGAAACGAACGTGTTGGTTCCCGTCCGCCTACCTAGAGCTGGATGGTCTTCCAGTCCCCGGAACGGAACTTCCACACCATGACCGCGGTCAGGAGCAGGACGTACACCAGCGCTGCGCTCCAGATGCCGACGAGGCCGAACCCCAGCGTGATGCCGAGGAGCCACGCGAGGGGCACCAAGCAGCAGAAGTGCAGCACCAGCTCCACGATCATCACGAAGCGCGTGTTGCCGGCGCCGAACAGCGCCTGAGTCAAGATCATGCCCACCGCGATGAGCGGCGTCGCCAAGCCCATCATGCGCATCGGCATCTGGGCGGCGTGGAAGACGGCGTGGCTCTTGGTCACCAGATGGAGGATGGGGTTGGTGAGGATCACGCCCTCCAGCAGGCCCACGACGCCGAAGATGACCAAGCCGAGCTTCACCGACGTCCAGCCGAACTTCTCGGCTTCGTCCGCCTTGCCCGCGCCCAAGGATTGACTGACGAGGGTGGCGGTGGAGGTGCCGAAGGCCAGGCACGCGGTGAACGTGAGCTTGAGCACCCCGACGATGACGGTGGTAGCGGCTCCGTTGACCGCCTCACGCTTGCCGCCAGGGCAATCCCCCGTTTGCACGAGGTGGGTGTGCATCATCGCGTCCAGCCGGCTCACGATCATCGCGAACAGCATGAAGCCGCTCATGACCGCGATCGTCGCGACTGCGCTGGGCACCGAGAGCTTGAGGATCTTCCCGAGCAGGTCCCGAGAGAGGCCCTTGAAGTTGAAGGGCTCGAAGCGCTTGCGGTACTCGCGATGCGCGGCCCAACCGGCCATGATGAACAAGCCGACCCAGGACGAGACGGCGCCGGCGAGGCCCGCTCCTGCCATGCCCATGCGCGGGGCGCCGAGCTTGCCGAAGATGAAGATGATGCACAGGGCAACGTTGACGACGTTCATCGCCACGCTGGCGATCATGTGCACGTGCGTCTTGCCGATACCGTCGAAGAACGCCTTGAACGAGAACGTGACCGCCATGCTCGTGATGCCGAGCAGACGCCAATTGAGGTAACCGCTAGCGACCTCGCGCACCTCCGGCGACTGCACGAGCACGCCGAGGGCGAGGGGGATGGTGACGTAGCCGAGCAGGGTGAACGCGATGCCGGCGACCACCGAGAACGTCCATGAATTCGCGAGGACGGTGCCCGCCTCCGCATTTCGGCCCTCCGCGAATCGACGCGCGCCGAGCGCCTGCGTCCCCACCGAGATGGCGCTGAGCGACCCGCCGAACATCCACAGCAGGAGCAGGCAAGGCAGCAGGGCGGCCTGGGCGTACGACGAACCCGGACAGCCCAGCGCAGCGAAGAAGATGATGTCGACTTCGTTGACCGCGCTCTGCGCCAGCATGGCGAGCACGGTGGGGAGCGCCAGCTTCAGGACGATGCGGGGTTTGGAGCCCGAAAGGTCCAGGGGGGCGGCAGACGTGCTGGGGGGGAGAGCCACGGACCCGGGGGTTGTAAGGACTCCGGGCCCCTGCCTGCAAGTGACTTCTGGCAATGGGCCGGAAAGGCCCGGGTCTTATTGAGACAGCGCCAGCTTTTGTCCGCGCATTTCCCCGAGGAGCGTCTTGGCGTCGGGCGAAGCGGGATCTTCCTTGACCACGCCCTCGACCAACGCGAGCGCGCGTTCCTTGTGGCCGGTCGCGCGTTCGAGGCGCGCCAAAGAGAGGCGAGCCTCCGAGCTCGGGTCCAGGAGGGCCCAGCGACGCGCCGCCTTCACCGCTTCGCCCCATTCGCCCATCTGCTCCGCGCGGGCGACGAGCGCCTTTTGCACGCCCGCGTCGTTGGGGGTCTTCTTGGCGGCGCGCTTGAGGAGGGCCAGCGCCCGCAGCTTGCCGCCTTTTTCCCACAGCGCGTCCGCCTTCTCGATCACGGAGGATTCGGCGGTCGCCGTCTCCGACGCGCCCTTGATCTCGACCTCCGGCTCTTCGTCCAGGTCGATGGTGCGGGTGGCAACGACGGTCTCTTCACTGGGCGGTGCGTCCACGGCCTCCACTTCACCGTCCTCGTCGTTCTCTGCGGCCGGCGCCTCGCTGACGGCAAACGTCGGCTCGGCGGGCGTGGGCGGAGACGCGGGGGCGGCGACTGGCTCGGCCGGCTCCGCGCCAATGGCGACGACCTTGGCCGCCGCGGGGGCGGGAGGCGCGCGATGCGCGAGCGCGTCCGCGCGCAGCTTCACCACGTGCTCGTAAGCGGCCCGCATCGACCCGGTCGCCTTGACCCCGGCCGGAGTCTTGGCGAGGGCGGCTCCCCCGACGCCGAGCACCAGCACCGACATACCGGCGACGAGCGTGTTGGCGAGCCCACGGCGCCGAGGCGCGACGACGGCGCGCGCGGGCCGCTCCGTCAAGATCGCATCCAGCGAGCTGCACAGCTCCAGCGCGGTCTGCGGCCGGCGGCTGGGGTCCACGCTGAGCGTGCGGCTCAAGAGCAGGTCGAGCGACTTCGGAATGCCAGCTTCGGGGCGGCGCTCGCTCGGCGGGAGGGGGCTGATGCGGCGCTTGAGGTCGATGAGCTCGACCAGGTTTTTGGCGACGTGAGGCTGGTAACCGGTCACGAGCTCGTACAAGACGGCCCCGAGCGCGTAGATGTCGCTGCGCGCGTCCGACGCGCCGCTCTGCGCCTGCTCGGGCGCCATGTATTCGGGGGTGCCCACGACGTGCAGCGCCTCACCATCCGCGCTGCTCTGAGGAGCGAGCGAAAGGCCGAAGTCGAACAGCTTGACGACGCCGTTCGCAGTGACGAGCAGGTTGCCCGGCTTCACGTCACGGTGCAGCACACCGGCGCCGTGGGCGGCCGCGAGCGCGCGCGCAGCCTGGAGCGCGATGCCAACCGCTTCGCGGTAGGGCAGCTCCCCTTCTTTCGCCAGCTTGCGCTCGAGCGACTCACCGACCAAGTACTCCATCGCGTAGTAGGGGCGGCCGTCCTGCGCGACGCCGTAGTCGAACACCTTGATCAGGTTATCGTGCGACAGCCCGGCGATGCTGCGCGCCTCGGCCCGGAAGCGGTCCACGGCCGCGACGCCGAGCTTGTCCGGGTCCATCAGCTTGAGCGCGACGGTGCGCGAAAGGTCCACGTGGAGCGCCTGATAAACGACGCCCATGGAGCCACGGCCGAGCTCGCTCACCAGCTTGTAAGGCGTGCCCGTGAGCAGCGAAGGGTCCGCGGGCTCGGCGGCGGGCAGCTCGGGCGAAGCCGGGATTGGCAGCGGGCGAGCCGAGGCGGCGCGGTACTCTGCGACCAGCCGCGCGAACTCCGAACGAGAGCGCGCTGGCTCCGCGGGGTAAAGCCGGCGCATCAGGTGGGAAACGCGGCCACGAACGCTGCGATCGCCGTCGGCCATGCTCGGCGCGCGCTGCAGCAGCCGGCCGAGGTCGGAGACCGCCTTGCCCGCGCTCTCGTAGCGGTCTGCGATGGCGGTGGCGGTGAGCTTCAAGATCACCTGGTCCAGCTCCGGCGGGGCCCCGATGAGCTGCGCGAGCGGAGTCGGGTTGCGCTTGCCCGCGCCGACGAGGGCCATGTGCTGGGAAGAGTCGCCAATGAGGAACCGGCGCCCGGCGATCAGCTCCCAGAGCATGATGCCGAACGCGTACAGGTCCGAGGGCGCGCCCCCGGGCGTGTTGTTGGCGACCTCGGGAGCGACGTAGCCGGGCTTGGCGAACACGATGCCCGCGACCGTGTGGCAGCGGCGGTTCTCGGCACGCGCGGTGCCGAAGTCGATGAGCTTGAGCTCACCGCCGTAGCCGATCATCACGTTTTGGGGGCTCAGGTCACGGTGGACGATTTCGAGCGGCTTGCCCTCCGCGTCCGTCCGCTCGTGCACGTGGTGCAGCGCTTCACCGAGCATGATGCCGAGCGCGACCGCCTCCGGCCAGCTGATGCGCACGCCGAGCTGCGAAGCGCGGCTCCGCACGTCGCTCAGGTTGCGCCCCTCCACGTGCTCCACCACGACGAACGGCTTGCCTTCGTGGTCGCTCGTCGCCTCCAAGATTTGCGCGACTCCGGGGTGATGCAGCTGGGCCTGGATGCGGGCCTCGTCCAGGAAGCGCGCCAGGAACGAGCGATCCGTGTCGTGCTCCCGGCGAATGATCTTCACGACCACCGGCCGCTCGGCCCCTTCGATGCCGCCGGAGGAGGCCAGCAGCACCTCTCCCATACCGCCCCGCGCCAGGCGCTTGAGCAAGGTGTAGCGCTCGAATCGACGGGGCAGCGGCGGCTCCGCGGCCAGCGCCGGGGTCGTCTCGGCTTGGCGCCCAGCGGCGGTATTCTCCAGCGTTTCCGTGGCGTTAGCGAGCGACTCCATGGCCTGCATGAGCCGATGGTGCCTATGTCGCACCATGTAGGCAAAGAAAACGGCGAACCGACCAAGGGAATGGGAGCGGAGGACTGCCGGTTCGGACTGCGGCCTGTTAGGCTTCGTTTCCGCCGCGTTCCTCATGGGTGAGTTTTCACGCTCCGCCAGCAGCTCCGGGCTGCGCCTCCTCGTCCGCCTCGTGTCGGTGGTGGCGGCGCTAGTCGTGCTGTGCGTCACCCAGCGAGCGTCCGCGGCGATGGTCGCAGTCGGTATGTGCGGAGAGCGCGGGGAGACGATCGAAGCGCCCCCCATCTTCCGCGCCGTGAACGACGACGGCACCATCAGCCAGCTGCCTTGTCGCGGCCCGGCGGACACCTTCACGAGCCAGGGCGCGCCGCTCGCGCCCGAGCGCGTCGTGGTGTGGGAGCGGCCCGAGCGCGTGCTCGGCTTCGGCAGCTTGCTCGTCGCGCAGACAGAGTCCGCGCGCGTGCCGGTCTCCGCATCGAGGCGCGCCCTCGTTCGACCCGGTTTCGTAGCGACGTTGTTCCGCCCGCCCCGAGGCTGAGCGCGGGGCGCCGGGCGCCCACGACGACGTCTTCATCATCGTTCAATCAGCGGGCGCCGCGGTGTCTTCACGGGCGCGCGCTGCTGTCACTGTTTTCGAGTCTGTCACTTACAAACAAATAACGGAGAGAGTCATGAACAAAGGAACCGCGATAGTCGGGTTCTTTATCAGCTTCCTCGCGGGCATGTTCCTCATGTGGGGCGTGGACGCGAAGAGCAAAGGCGACGACATCAGCGCCGAAGGCTCGGCCACTGCGAGCGGATCCATCCCGGATCAGAGCGCGGCAAGCGTGCCGGTGTCGTCCAAGGACCCGCAGTGGGGCAAGCCCAACGCGCCGGTCACGATCGTAGAAATCAGCGATTTCCAGTGCCCCTTCTGCAGCCGCGTCGGTCCGACGCTCAAGCAGATCAAGGACAAGTACGGTCCGGACAAGGTCCGCATCGTCTGGAAGCACAACCCGCTGCCTTTCCACAAGCAAGCGCGCCCCGCGCACGAAGCCGCCGCGACCGTCATGGCGCTGGGCGGTAGCGACGCGTTCTGGAAGTTTCACGACAGCGCCTTCGCCAACCAGCAGGGCCTGACCGACGAGAACTTCGAGAAGTGGGCGAAGGAAGCGGGCGTGGACGTAGCCAAGTTCAAGGCTGCCTACAGCTCCAAGAAGTACGCCGCCAAGGTCGACGAAGACCTCGCGACGTCCAAGAAGGTCGGCGCGACCGGTACCCCGGCGTTCCGCATCAACGGCGTCACGCTGAGCGGCGCGCAGCCCGTCGACAAGTTCACGGAAGTGATCGACGCGCAGCTGGCCGAGGCGAAGAAGCTCGTCGCCAGCGGCACCAAGCCGAGCGACGTGTACGTCACGCTCACGAACAAAAACCAGACGGCCAAGCCGGCCGAAGCTGGCAAGAAGCCGGCCGAGGACGCCGAGGAAGAAGACAAGAGCGTCTGGCGCGTGCTCGTGCAGGACGACGACCCCGTCCGCGGTCCGAAGGACGCGCTCGTGACGATGATCGTCTTCTCGGAGTTCCAGTGCCCCTTCTGCAAGCGCGTGGAAGACACGCTCAAGCAGGTGACGGCTGCGTACCCGAACGACGTGCGCATGGTTTGGAAGGACAACCCCCTCCCCTTCCACCCGCGCGCCAAGCCGGCCGCCACGCTGGGCCGCCTCGTCTACAAGCAGAAGGGCGAAAAGGCCTTCTGGGACGTGCACGACGCGCTGTTCGAGTCTCAGCCCAAGCTGGAAGACGACGACCTCAAGGCGATCGCCGAGAAGGCGGGCGTGAAGTGGGAGGACGTCAAGTCCGCCATCGACACCAACAAGTTCGGTGAGAAGCTCGACGCGAGCGTGGACCTGGCCAACGACGTCCAGGCGCGCGGAACGCCGCACTTCTTCATCAACGGCGTGCGCCTCAGCGGCGCGCAACCGCTGGACGCCTTCAAGAAGGCGATCGACGAGCAGCTCGCCAAGGCCAAGGGCCTCGTCGCCAAGGGCGTGCCCAAGGCGAAGGTTTACGACGAGCTGATGAAGGACGCGAAGGGCCCGCCCCCTCCGGAGAAGAAAGAGATCGCTGCCCCCGACGCTCAGACCCCGATCAAGGGCAACAAGGGCGCGAAGGTCACGATCCAGATCTTCTCGGACTTCCAGTGCCCCTTCTGCAAGCGCGTCGAGCCCACGCTCGCCGAGCTGGAGAAGGAGTACGGGGACAAGATCCGCTTCGCGTGGCGCCACATGCCGCTGCCCTTCCACGCTGACGCCCCGCTCGCGAGCCAAGCCACTCAAGAGGCCTTCGCGCAGAAGGGCAACACCGCGTTCTGGAA
The DNA here is from genome assembly GCA_004193285.1 of Myxococcales bacterium. Classification (GTDB taxonomy): domain Bacteria; phylum Myxococcota_A; class Polyangia; order Polyangiales; family Polyangiaceae; genus PMG-095. Next base: position 24,391 of record SECP01000048.1, read on the forward strand.
GTTCCACGACAAGCTGTTCGAAGCGCAAGGCTCGGGCGAGGACGCAATCAAGCGCCCGGCGCTCGAGAAGATCGCGCAAGACCTGGGCTTGAACATGGACAAGTTCAAGGCCGCCTTGGACTCGAGCGCGCACAAGGCCAAGCTCGACGCGGACACGAAGATCGGCAACGACGCCGGGATCAACGGAACGCCTGCGTTCGTGATCAACGGCTACTACCTGAGCGGCGCCCAACCGGCGGCGGCGTTCAAGAAGCTCATCAACCGCGCCCTCAAGGAATCGGGCGGCTGATGAACGGCGGGGTGCGAGCACGCTTCTCGGCGCTTCGTGGCGCCGCCTGCGCGCTCGCGCTCCTGTGCGTCCTTGGCTCGGTCGCTTGCGAGCGGCCGGGCCAAGCCGACGCCAAATCCGGACAGATCGACGTCACCTCACCGGGCGGCCCCAGCTGGCCCGGCTTCGGCGAGGAGCCGGAGCCGAAGCTCACCGACGCGGACGTCGAGCAGATCGCGGTCAAGCTCCCGCACGAGCGGGTCCCCGCCGTCTCCGCAACCAATCCTGCCAAAGGTCCCGCGAACGCGCGAGTGACCGTGCAGGTCTTCAGTGATTTCGAGTGTCCCTTCTGCGTGCGCGCCGCCCCGACGCTGGCCGACGTGGAGGAGCGCTTCAGTGGCCGCATCCGCGTGGTGTGGCGCAACTACCCCCTACCGATGCACGCACGCGCCCGCCCCGCCGCGCGCGCGGCTCTCTCTGCTTTCGCCCAGGGCGGTAGCCCCGCTTTCTGGAAGTTTCACGATTGGCTCTTCTCACCGCAAGCTGACCTGAGCGACGCCGGCCTACAAAAGGCCGCCGCCAAGCTCTCGCTGGATCCGCTCAAGCTCGACCAAGCCGTGCACTCCACGCAGCTGGACGCCGCCATCGACGCGGACGTCGCCGCGGGCGACGCCGCCGGTGTCGAGGGCACTCCCGCCACCTTCATCAACGACTACTACCTGATGGGCGCGCGCTTCGAGTCCGAGTACGCGCTCGTGATAGAGCGCGCCCTGCGCGAAGCTCACTAACCCCCAGGCAGGTCGCTAGCGAAGCCGGTCACAGACGCTCAGAGCGTCTTCTTTAGCCACTTTTCGAGCGGCTTCAGGAAGGTCTGCTTCCAGGCGAAGCCGAAATACGGGTCGGCTTCGCCGAGCTCCGGGTTGTGATCGATGGTGATGTCGTCCGCCTGCTCGAAGAGCTCGGCGGTGTCGAACATGGCCGGCCCAAAACCGGTACCCTCGACGTAGATGAGCACGTCGCCGCGGAACTCGTCGATGCGGTCGTAGTAGCTGTCGTCGCGGCCGGCGAGCCCGCAGGCGAGGTCGCGCAGCGCGGGGAGCGAGCCGTAGTTGTCGAAGAGCGGACCGACGAGCTGGAGCCGCGCCTCGTTCGTGTACACGAACTGCAGCGTCGTGAAGTCGGCGATGTTCCGGATGAACCCTGCCGTGGGCGCGAGCGCTCCGGGCGGCGGCGGCGCGCTGAACACGTAAAACATGGACTGCCGGTTGGTCGTGCCGGGCGGAAACGGAAAGGGCGAGAGCCCAGACGGGTTCGCCTGCGCCAGCTGCAGCACGCCTCCCAGGACCGCGGTGCTCGGGTCGAAGATAGCTCCGCCGCCGAGCGCCGCCTCGAGGTTGGTGCAGATAGCGTCGTTGTGCGCCGTGATCGCTGGGTCTTGATTGTAAAAGGTGCCCTCGTACAGGAAGACGCCCGCGAAGTCCCGCGGAGCCCGGTTGACGGTGGCGAGGGCCGCGTTCGCTCCTGCAGAAAAACCGCCGACTACCGGCCTGGCGCGGGGGTGGTCGGCCCTGATGAGCTGAAGGGCGAAGAGCGCGTCTTCCGAGTACGCATCGAAGCTCCAGCCGGCCATGGCCGTGCAATCCGTACCGGATTCGCAGGCGCCGACGGGCAGCCCCGTGCGCCGCTGATCCACGAGCCACACGTCGTAGCCGGCCTTGGCTAGCTCTCCGGCGGCCGACTTCTGGTACCCGCCGGCCTCGCTGATTTCGTAGAAGGCGCCCGGCAGAGAGAACGGGCTCAGGAGCAAGACCTCGCCTTTGCTGCTCCCGTGCGTCTTGCTCACGTGCGTGATCGAAAAGCGGTTCAGCGCCTCCCCATCTACCTCCACGCGATATTCAACGCGCTCGAGCGACGAGTGCGGGTGAGTGACGTCGACAGAGAGAATGTCGTACGCCGGAAATGAGTTGAATGCGCACGCTGCAAACAAAGCGGCATGAAGGCCCATGGCGACCACCTTACGGAGTTTGCTCGCGCACTGACTTTAGTTATTTGGTTAGCGCCCGAACAACGCGCGTACCTTCATCTACTCGCGCTTACACAGAAGGGTGATACCGCGCTTCGCTCCGACTAAGATGGGCGTATGAAAGTCGTCATCTGGCTCGAGAGCTCGGTTCGAGCGTTCGACTTGCGGTTGTCTCAACTTGAGGCACTGCGCGCTCGCTACCCCCAGCATGCTTTCGCGATTTCCCGCGATAAAGAGGCCTTTTTGGAGATGCTTCCCAGCGCGGAGGCAGCGCTAGTGTGGCGATTCGCTGCGGACTGGTACGCGCGAGCGCCTCGCCTTCGCTGGGTGGCAACACCCTCAGCTGGACGTGAATTGGTAGACGTGGATCCGCAGCGTCGGGTGCGCGTCAGCCACGGCAGCTTCCACGGGAAGATCATGGCCGAGTCCCTACTCGCCATGATCCTTTTCCACGCTCGGCGGCTGGACCTCTGTCTAACTCTGCAGCAGCAGCACCGCTGGGAGCGGGACGTCTTCTCGGCTACGCGGCGGATCTTCGGTCAGCGCGCGCTAATCATCGGGTACGGACCCCTAGGGCGTGAATGCGCTCGGCTCCTCAAGGCGGTGGGTATGAGTGTCGTCGGGGTCAAACGCAGCCCTGCAGGTGCTCCGGCTCCCGCTGACGCCGTTCACGCCGTGGCGGACTTGCCTCGGCTCCTCCCTGAGGCCGACCACGTCGTGCTCACTCTGCCCGGCGACACCGGCGCGGATCATCTCATCGACGCGGCCGCGCTCCGGCTACTGAAGCCGAGCGCGAGCCTGTACAACCTCGGTCGCGGTAACGCGGTGGATGAAACCGCGCTGGTGCAGGCGCTGGGCGCGGGTAAGCTCGCGCAAGCCTTCCTGGACGTGTTTCAAGTCGAGCCGTTGCCTCACGACTCGCCGCTGTGGAACGTGCCGAACCTGCACCTGATGCCGCACGCTTCCGCCATCAGCTCCGAGTACCTGGAGCTGTGGCTGGAGGAGCTTTCGCCCGAGCTGGTTTGAACCGAGGCGTTGGCCGCGGTTCAGCGCTTGCGGGTGCGAACCGCGGCGATCGCGTCGTCCAGCTCGTTGGACGTGCGCAGACACGGGTAGCAGTCGTCCTTTTTGCGCGCGCCGCAGCCCGTCTTGTCCTGTAGCGGCACCAGCTCGAAGAGCGCTCGCTCGTCCGAGCTCTTCTTCACTTCGCCGAGCAGCGCGCGCTTCTCGTCGCAGCCGGCGGAGTAGCGCAGCTTGATGGTGGCGCGCAGGCCCGGCGTCGCCACCTTGTCGAAGGAGGGAGCCTGCAGGAACGTCTCCGCTCGGGACTGCACCCAAGGGCGCACGTTGGGAGTCGTGACGAGATCGTAGGCGATGTCGGCGCCGCGGGAGCCCATCGCCCCCTCCAGCAGCGCGAAGGCGGCGTCGCTGCTGGCTTTCACCTGCGCGGTTTGAAAGACGAGCGACGCGACGTGGGCGTTGTTTTGAAATGAGGAGTCGATGGAGAGCGCCCGCCCGACCGCGGCTACCGCGCCGGGATAATTCTTTTTGGCGGCCAGATCGCGCGCCATCTCCACCGCGATGTTGGGGTCCTTGGGGTACTTTTCGAGCAGCGCCTCGTAGGCCTTGTTGCCGCCCGCCTTCGCCTCCGTGAGCTCGTCAGGACGCGCAAATGGCCCTTCCTTCGCGGGCGTGGTCGCTGCGCCGGCGCTCGTGGCGGGGGAGCCAGCCGTCGCCGCCGTCGGTTCCGCCTCGGGCTCTCCGCCGGACAGAGCGGCGACGAGCACGATCAGGAGGAGCAAGACCAACGCCGCCGCGCCGCCGAACAGGACCCGCGAAGGCACGTTCTTCGCGGCGTTCTGCAAAGCCGGTGGCAACTTGGCGCGCAGCGCCGCGAGGCGCTCATCCAGCGCAGGACCTGGAGCGGTGTCGACCGGCGCGTCGAGATCCGGTCGCGACCCCGGGCGCGGAACCGGCGTGGGATCGACGCGCTTGGGCGCCGTATTCACGGTGATGGCTTCGCGGAGCGCCAGTACCTCCTCGGAAGGCGGCGGCTGAGAGGGCGAGCCTTCTGGCAGCGTGAAGCGATAAATGCCTCGACCCGGGATGGGCGCGAGCAGCCGGTTGATGACGTCCACCACCTCGGCCGCGGACTGGTAACGGCCGTCTGCCTCGCGCTGCAAAAGGCGCATCGCGACCGCTTCCACCGCCGGCGGGACGATGATGCCGGGTGAGCGCTCGCTGATCTTGGGCGGCAGCTTGGAGAGTTGCTGGCCCAAGATCCCGACCTGGCTCTGGCTGGAAAACGGCCGGGAGCCGGAGAGCATCTCGTAAAGGATCACGCCGAGGGCGTACAAGTCGGCGCGGCCGTCCACCGTTTGGCCCAGCGCCTGCTCGGGCGCCATGTACTCGGGCGTGCCGAACACCATGCCGGCCTTCGTGATCGGGGTGTGAGCCGGCGTGTCGCTCGGGTGCGGCATGTCGCCGATGGGCACCTTGGCGATGCCGAAATCCAGCACCTTCACGAAATCCGGGTCGCCGCCCTTTTCGACCAGCATCACGTTCTCGGGCTTCAAATCCCGATGCACGATGTCCAGCGCGTGGGCGCTACCCAGCCCTGCCGCGATCTGCCGGGCGATGTGCAGCGCGCGCTCCGGCGCGATGGGGCCGGCCGCCACCTCGTCACGCAGGCTCTTGCCCTGCACGTACTCGAGGACCAGAAATACGGCGCCATCTGCGAGCTTGCCGAAGTCAGTCGCCGCCGCGACGTTCGGGTGCTCGATATTGGCAGCCGCCATCGCCTCGCGCTCGAAGCGTGCGACCACCTCCGCCATCGTCGTGAGCTCGCGGTGCAGCACCTTGATGGCCAGGCGCTTGCGCATGAGCACATGCTCCGCGGCGTACACGCGTCCCATGCCCCCCTCGCCGATCAGCGCATCGATGCGGTAGCGGTCGGCGAGCGTCGTACCTACGCGGGGGTCGCTCCCGCCGGTGCCAAAAGGCGTGGGACCACTCAAATGAGTATCAGTAGGGATTGTCGCCGGACGGATCGGCGGGCTTGGGTTTCGGTGCAGGAGTAGGCGCAGGCTCTGCCGGCTTGGGCTCGGGCTCGGCGGCGGGAGCAGGCGCTGGCGCAGGCTCGGAGCCGGGCTCGGTCTCCGCGGCTACCGCAGGCTTCGGCTTGGGCTTCGCAACCGGCCTCGGAGCGATGGGCGCCGGCGGGGCGGGAGCGGCGACGGGCTTGGCGCTGGGCACGAGCGCAGCGGAAGCGCTCGCGGAGGGGGCAGCGCTGGCAGACGGCGCGGCGCTTGCGGAGGCTGCGGCGCTCACAGAGTCGGCCGGCACCGCAGCGCTCGGAGCTTCGGCCGGCTTCGGTTCCTCGACGGGCGGAGGCGCGGGAATGGCGGCAGGCGTCGGCGTCTCCGCGACCGGTGCGGGCTCGGGCGCCGGCGCTGGCGGTCGTGAAAGGAAGAACACGGCCGCCGCTGCCGCCGCGATGGCGCCGAGGATGATGAGCGTGCGCCCGCTGCTGCCATCCGAAGCGGCCGGCGCCTCGGAGAGCACCGGCTTGGGGCGAGTCGACGGTCGAGTCGTCGCGGCGCGCTCCGCCGCCACCGCGGCCTTGCTCGCGGCAGTCGCCGGGCGCGCGCTCGCCGGCTTCTTCTCGCTCTTGGGCGCGTCCGAGCGCAGCGTGCGTGGCCCCTTGTCCGCGACGGGAGGCTCGCTCTTCTCGGCGACGGGGGAAAGCTCGGCGGCGACCGGCTGCGGCTTCTTTTCGGCTTCGGCCTTCACCGGCTCCGGCTTGGGCTCCGTCTTCGTTCCGACATCGTCCAGCGAACCGCCGGCCTCGCGCAGCGCATCTTGCAGCAGCTCCGCGGCTTGCTTCATCACCGTGCGATCCTCGGGCGGCGGCATGTCCCCCAACGAGTCCGACGGGGGAAAGAATCCGCCAGAGGAAGCCGTCGGCGGCGCGGGCGTTGGCTCCGCGGCGGCCGCCTTCGCGGCGGCGTGCGCGCCCATCGCGCCCAGGCCAATCATCGTCGCCTTGCGAGGCGCCTTACCGGCCGGCTCGGTCAACGGAGTGCCCGGGCTCATCGCCGCCGCTGGCGTCACGCTCGGCGCGGTCTTGTTCCCGCCGCCGTCGCCGCCTCCGGCCTCGTACGCCGCGCCGGCGTCGCCGCGAGCAGCCACCAGCTGATCGATGGTCTTGCGCGACGCATCGTCGATCTTGATGAACTTCACGCCCATGCCGCTCGGTCGCTCGCGGTCGCCCGTCTCGCTCTCGCGCTTCCACACGACGCGGCCGACGCCTTGAATGACCTTCTGGTCTTCGGCGATCTTCACCTCGAACTTGAGCAGCGTGCCCGGCGGGAAGGGCGACGGCGTTTTGATGAACATGCCGCCGCGGCTCACATCGTGCGAGTGGTGCTCGATGAACTCATCGAGGGTGGCGCTTTTGTAGCGGACCGTCATGGTCAGCACCTTCGCGCGGGGGTCTTTTCGCGTTTCCTGCGCCATCAGCTTCTCCGAAACCCGTAGGCCAGCGTCTTACGCCAGCCGGCCGCAGTGACGCGACCCAAATCGGGCAAACAATCGTAGCGGACCCGTCCTCCGAAACCCAAACTTCTTCGCGGTCCTAGCACCTCGCCGGCCGCGTGGCCCGAGCTCTTTACGCCCCCTCCCCCCCAAAAAAGGCGGGGTAGGATGCCCCTTCGATGAGCCGGCCCCGCCTGAACCACTTCCGTGCTTTTGCACGCCGCCCCGTCGGCCTCTCCGCCGTCGTCAGCCGCGGGGACGGCTCCTGGAAGCGCCCCGCCCGCCTCATCGACCTCGGCCTCGGCGGCGCCTGCATGGAAATGCTCGAAGCCGTCCCCAACGGCACCGCCATCTCCCTCGCCGTCGAAGCCCCCCACCTCTGGGACCCGCTCTTCCTCGAAGGCGAGGTCGTCTGGCTCCACACCATCGCCGGCAACGCGCGGGTCGGCGTGCGCTTCTACCACCGCTCCGGCCGCACCCTCCGCACCCTCACCGAGCTGCTCGAAGCCGAAGCCTACCACTGAGCCCCGCTCAGCACGCCGCCTTCCCGCCCGATCTCGTCCGCGACCACGAGTCAACCCGAGCCGCGAGCCCCGCGACGCCCGCAGCAACAGCACCAGGCTCCTAGGGCTGCCGCGCCGCAGCTTCCCTCGCAGAAGCTAACGTGCCGTCCCTCGGTCCCGCCGTTTCGCTCGTCGCTCCGTCTCGTCCCCCGGCGACACAACGCGCTCAGCGCCACCCTCCGTGCGCGATCGCCAAAAAGAGGAGCCGCTCCTTTTCGTGTCGCCTGCTGCCAGCTAGAGAGTGGGAGGCGTCCACCCTCCAGCCGCTCACGCGACGCCGCTTCTAAACGGGCGGTAGTCCGCGCAGCACGCGATCGTGATGGATCAGCATCTCGTACACCGCCGGTCCGCGATTGAACGGGTAGTCGTGCGGCCCCGGGATCACTACCAGCGTATGCGGCACCCCCGCCGCCTTCATGGCCGCGCTCATCGCCTTCGTCGCCGCCAAGAAGTAATCGCCGTCGCTCGTCAGCAGCCGAAAAGAGAGTCCCGGATTCTTCTGCCGCGCCTGCGCCGCGCGCGTCGCCACCGGTCCCGCGTTTTCCAAGTCGAACGCAGGCTGCAAGCCGCCCACCGAAGCGAAAGCCTCCGGGTTGCGCAGACCGATGGCCAGCGCGGCCCGCCCGCCCAAGCTGATGCCGTCCACACCCGTGGTTTGGGGCGTGCCGATGGCGGGCGTTTCACGCGCGGCGCGCCCGAGCAGCTCCTCCACCGCAAACTTCGCGAGCGGCGGCACCTTCGTGAAGGGCTCATCACCCCGCAGCATGTCTGGCGTGTACGAGTTCACGATCACGAGACCCCGATAAGGATGCTCGGCGAGCGCCGCGTTCAGCTTCGCCAGCCGCGCCTCGTCCACGAACCCTTGCAGATCCCCGGCCGTGAGCGGCGGGTGTTTCAGGCGCTCCAGCGCGCGCGTCATGCCGTAGTCGTCCAGCCAGCCGCGCGCGCCCTTCTCCGGCCCTTTGCGCGCCTCACCCGTCCCGTGAAACGTGAGTAGCACCGGGAAGCGCTCATCCGGCAGCCGCTCCGGCAGCACCACCACGGCGCTCATGGGCCCGACCGGAGTGTCCGCGTACGACCAAGTCACCTCGGTCTGCGGCAACTTCACCGCCGCTGGCGCTGGCGGTGCCGCACCCTCCGCGCCGCTTGGCGCGGCCGCGGCCGCGGCCTCGGGCGCCCCGGGCACGCTCGGCCTCGCCGCCGATGTCACCCGCTCACCGGGCGGCGCCTGCTTCGAGCAAGCGGCGAGTATCAAGAGCGCTCCGAAAGCGAACGCCGCGCGTCCCTGCTCAGAAAGCATCTTTCATCGCTCGGACTGCCGCCAGCACCGCTTGCGGTGAGCGATCCTGCGCCAGCCGTTCGTTGACCTTGGCGACCACGTCCTTTTCCGCGACGCGCAAGAACGGGTTCGTCATCCGCTCCTCGCGGAGCGTGCTCGGCAGAGTCGGCTCGCCCTTGTCACGCGCCGCCTGCGCCCACGCGAGCTTCGTCGCGATCGCCACGTTGTTCGGCTCCAGCGACTCGGCAAAGCGCAAGTTGCTGAGCGTGTACTCGTGACCGCAGTAGATGCGCGTGTCGTCCGGCAACGCGCCCAGCTTCAGGTTCAGCGATTCGTACATCTGCGCCGCGGTGCCTTCGAACAAACGCCCGCAGCCCGCCGCGAACAACGTATCGCCCGTAAACGCCGCGCCCTCCGCCACGTACGCCACCGCGCCGAGCGTGTGCCCGGGAATGTGCAGCGCCTTCACCCCGATCCCCGCCACATCGAACTCCTGCGCGTCCTCCAAAAAATCAGTCTGACCGGGGATGCGTCCGCGATCCGTCTGGTACCCGAACACCTTCACGCCCGGATACCTCGCGAGCACCCCCTCGTTTCCGCCCACGTGATCCACATGGTGATGCGTCGCCAAAATCGCGCGCGGCGTCAGCCCGAGCCGCTCGAGCTCCGCGAGCACCGGCCCCTCCTCGCTCGCATCCACCACAATGGCGTCCGAGCTGCCCGGCAGGTGCAGCAAGTACGCGTAATTGTCCTTCAGGCACGGCACCAGGTGAACTTCCACGCCGCCACCATACGCCCGTCGGCCCCCCGCCGCGCGTAGCACCTTGGCGACGCCCCAATCCCCGCAAATCCAGCTAAACGCGCGGAACCCTTGACGCCCCCACCCTCCCCGCGGCATAGACGCACCCTTCAAGCGCCCCTAGCTCAGCTGGATAGAGCGACGGCCTCCGGAGCCGTAGGTCAGTGGTTCGAATCCACTGGGGCGCACCATCGTAGCGTGCGGAATTGATTCAAGATCGGCGGGGTCGACGGAGGACGCCGAAGGTGTGTCCTCGGTGCTCTGCAGCAAGGATGCAGCAAACGGATCCGTTTCGGCGTTTGCAGCAAGCTTCTGCTCGGCGACTTCGTCAGCCGCTACGGCGTCCGGAATCGGTAGGCCGAACTGGAGGCGATCGACCTCGGCCTGTAGGTAGCCGGGCGTGAGGTGGCCGTAGACCTCCATGGTGATGCGCGGGTCGCGATGACGGAGGATGCGCTGGACGGCGGCGGGGTTGGCGCCGGCCATCATCAGCAAGCTCGCCGTAGTGTGTCGGAGGTCGTGGAAGCGCAGCGGTCGGACCTGGGCTTTGGGCCAGAGCAGGTGGTTGTGCGTGGGGCAACGGCGCTGGACCGCGTCTGGGGCTGGCTCTGAGTAGCCGCAGTCTTTCTTCCGGCAGACGTGGGTGTAGCCCTGGACAATCCCCGCGCGACCGAGGGCACGGCGGAGCACGCCTTCGAGCGCGACGTCGGGCCGCATCATGCCGCCCTGTTCGTTCGGGAACACCAGCTCCGAAGGCGACCGCTCGAGAGCTTGCTGCAGGTAGGGGATGAGCTCGCGAGCAATTGGGATGGCTTCGGCGCGCTTGCCCCTGGTGGTGCCTTGAGCGTGAGAGCGGGCGATGTTGATGAGGCCAGCCGTGAGATGGACATCGCTCTTGCGGAGGCCCAGCAGCTCCCCGCGGCGCATGCCGGTAAAAATGGCGATGGCCAACAGCGGACGCCACCGATCCGAGAGCGCGTTGAGCACCCGCGGAACCTCCTCGGCGTGTAGGAAATCCGGCAGACGCTTGGCGACCTTTCGGCGAGCAACCTCGGCAGCCGGATTGAGGCCGACGAAGCGCCCCGCGCGCTTGGCATGGTTGAAGGCGGTCAGAACGAATCGCCGGAGGTGATTCAAGGTCTGGGGCGACAGCCGAGCGGCGCGTGACTGCAGGAAGACTTCGATCGTGGCAGGCGTCACGTGCACGAGACGGAGCGAGCCAAGCTCCGAGCCGACCAGATTCTTCTGAACGGAGGACTTGTTGCGCTCGTGAGAGGGCGAGCCCACCGAATACGTGTCCAGCCACCACTGCATGAGCTCGTCGAAGGTGCCCCCACCGTCCTCGGCGGGCAGCGGCTCGAGACCGAGGCGCTGTCGCTCACACTGACGTTCGAGCTCGCCGGCGAGGCGCCTTGCTTCAGTTTTGGTCCGTGCGCTCGAAACCTTGTCGCGCCATTTGCCACGCGCGTCTTTGTAGTGGATGTAGAACCTGTCACCGCGCTTGTAGACCGACGCCATGGGGACCTCAGGGACGGCGCAAAGGTAGCACTCGCCACGTCTGTCGCGGCTCTCCACGCGCAAACGCGTGAATTGCTTGGGGATCGAACCGGAGGAGCCCCCCGACGCGAAGGCAGGGCAAAAGTCCCGCTTCCGCTCGGTGATAAACCCACGAGCGGCTGACCTTAAGGTAGCGAACGACGTCGTTCACGGTCCACAGCGTCTCACCCATTTCATCCTGTGCCATCACGCGTCCTTTCGAGGCTGCGTTGCTATCCGCCGCCAAATTCTGCAATCGCTTCACGCTCGTCCCAGTCGCTTGGAATCACGAGTGACTCTGGTGACTCGTGTGCCCGTCCAGGGGTACCCTCGTGGCGCGGCACCGTTGCGGGCGGCTGCCAACGATCGTCACAAGAGTCACCGGAGTCACTGCCGCTTGGTTTGGCGCTGACCAGACGCCAAGGCCGACCGGCAGCCGTCTTCGTCCCATGATCCAGCGCACGGCCAGCTAAGACGCGGCCCCGAAATTTCCTCAGGAGCGCGCCAAAACGTCGAGCGTCTGGCAGCTTGTCGATAGTAGTGCCGCACCCCTCGGCGACGGCGTCGCGCAACGTTGTGTAAGTGGCGTCCGTGCTCGCCATTGCGCGCAAAAGCTCACCGGCCGTCATTGCTTGCTTCTCAAGTCCGACTGATTCCAGTCCGGTGAGCAGGCGCTCGAGAACATCACGGTCGCGATCGGCGGCATTCGCAAGCTCCACCCGCGTTTCAGCGGGATCTGGAAACCCGAGCCAGACAATCGCGCCGCGCACCACCCGCGTCCATTCCTCGAAAGAGCCCCAAGGCTTCAGATTCTGATCAGGTTGCCCCGCGACAAAATAGGCACGCAGCACCGTCAACGCCGCCACGAACAAACGCGGTCGATGCTGGCGGACGAAGCTCAAAAGGTTGGCATGTCGAAACCTCGTCCGGGCTTCAGGATTCTCCTCCGACGACTCGAGGCGCACATGAAGGGTCCGCCTCGCCATGTCCCCGGCGAGGGACACGTTGTTGCCGGTGGCGAGCCAAATGGTGCGCAAAAGCACGCGCACCGAAGTGTTCCCACCCAGCAATCGATCGCTCCATTCGACGGACGTGAGAGCGGCGTCGAGAGCTGGTGACCCGAGCGTCCCTGCCACGTTATCGAGGAGAACAGCTAAGTCTCCGTTGAGCGCGATCGTGGTGATGCGTTTCCTCTGCTCCTCGTCTTCTCTAACGGGAGCCATCCGAGGCAGGGTCTGTCCCGTAGCAATTAGCCCCGCCACTTCAGCGAGAAGCGTCTTTCCCGAGCCTCTAGTGTTCGCGTCAATCAGCGCCAGGGGGACGCATCCCGAAATCGCCGGGCGCCCTACCAGCGAGAGCACAATTGAAAGCCACGCTGCACGGTGGGCGGCGGACGCGAACGGAAAGTCGACGACGACGTTCAGCAGCTCGTCTGCCGCCCGAACTGCCTGCTCTCGCGTCGGCTGCGGCGGAAAGGCGGGAAAACTGACACCCGGCACGTAGAGTGTTCCAGTAACGGAGTCGTATCCCGGATGGGCCACGACGCTTCCGTTCGGCCTCAGAAATGGCCCCTGCGTCATCGCTACCAAGGGGCGGACCGCGTTCCATTGTCCACGAGCCGCGACGGCGCTCACCACGGCGCCCGGAACGCTCGTCCGACGAGTCTCGGATGGTTGCCCTTCGCTCGGGCGCCGGAACGTCGTGAACTGAGCGACGCTGGATAAGATTTCGCGCAAACGTGCCGACGGCATGGCAGCGATGCGAGGGGCGCCGTCGGGTCGAACGACGGTCTTACCGGGGGAGGGCTCGCGCACGACGTGCACCAGCTGTCCGCCGCGTTGGAACACGTCTGAATGAGCCGCTAGCAGTGGCATCACGGCGTCCGCCATCGCCTCTTCATCGAATTGGATCTGTATCGTTGGAGGAGCTGCGAACGCCGCATCGGCCGCGGCCACCGCCTCACTTGGAAGGACCTGTTCAACCGGACGCTTTCTCACCGCCACGCCTCAGAGCAATGAGAGGAGTGCGCGCAATAGAAGACGCCGCGCCGGTCGCGCGACCCAGGACTGGGCGCAAAAATGACCGTCGAAGAATCGAACGGCCTTCCCGTCGAGTGAAACTGCTCGGTCGGACAGCGCACCGCAAAAACGCCGGGCCGCACCTCGTCGCCGAGCCAGCCAGCAAGCTTGAAGACCAATCCCAAGTAGAAGGTCTCGGCCTCCACGGACGCGCCAAGGGCCCGCGGCCTTCGCGCACGTCGAGCGTTGTTCGAAAGCCTCCTCACGAGCCAGACAGGTGGCAGCGCAAGCTCGGCCTCGCCAAGGCGGCTCGATGCTTCCCAACGGTAGCGTCGCCCGTTAGGGTGCTGCGACGGCGGCACCACGACGTACCCCGATAGCAACCCCTTCACGTCGATGCCGCTTACGTCCACCCCGTCCACTGGCAACGTCGTGCGACGTACATCGTCGAGCTCAGTGTTGCGACGAAACCACAAATGAAATCCGCCACCGCCAGTCAAAGCCGTTACGGTCGAAGGCAAAACTGGGAGAGCAGCGAGCGACTCGTCTCCGAAATTCCGCACGTCGATGTCCAGCACGAAGTGCCCCGATTTCGACGGCGCGATTCCAATGTTGGCGGTGGGCCAGCGACGCGCCCAATCATGTAATATGGCGGGGTCACGTGTGGCATCGCGCTCGCCTCGTCGGCAAAGTGGAGCCTTACCCCTGCCAGCGATTGGCAGGACGTGGAAGCCAAGCTCGGCGTAGGCACTGGCGGCGCGAAGGAAGATCATTCCTCCCTCCCGGGCGCCGCAACCCAGGGCAGCTCGCTTTGCCGTGGGTCGGAGACCACGGCGGCATCCACGGCACCACCCATGCCTTTGCGTGGCCACCCGGTACTATCAGCCAAAAACCGCTCCAAATCCGCCCGGCGAACTAGACGCCGCCGTCCGGGTCGCGTGCTTGGAAGTCTGCCAGTGGCGATCCAATGACGAACGGTACTGAGCGCCGTCCGCGTTTCCTCCGCAACCTCTTCAAGCAATAGGAAGGGACTGGTCATCTTCGTCACCTCTCGGCGCAAGCAAGCAAGCACGCCGAGGACATGATGCCAGCGCGATCGTCCGCCCCCCGGTCCGCGCCATGCTCGCCCCCCATTCGCGCCAGAACACTTTGATGTTGCCGGAATGCCAAGCAGGCATCGCCGCCAAGGGAAGCTAGGTCTTGCGCTCCGCGACCCAGGATGTGCGCCAGTCCTTGAACGGGTTTTCCGAAGACTTCTCCGCCGCCTTGAACTCCTCGAAATAGCGATCGACTAAGCGGCGGTGGTTCTTCAACCGCTTCGCGCCGAGAGCGGTCCCATCATCGACGAGTGCGCAGATCTCGACCTCGTCGAATCCCGCGAGAACCAGCTCGAGCGTCACCGCTCGCCGAGTGACCTCCGGCGCGCGTTCTCTGCGCGGCACAGGCACGTCGCCCGAGACCGCTCGCAGCCTCGTGTCGGTCCGGCGAAGCAGTGCCGCCAACTTCTTCCCATCCTGGACAAGGTCACTAGGCGCGTGTGCGTGCCTTTCGCGGAGATATCGACACACGCTCGCCAATGCGCCCGCCGCGTCGAAAGCAGCCTGCGCAACAGCACGAACCGCAAGTTTTATGGGCGACGGGCGAGCATCGAGGAGTTCTACGAGGTTCCGGCACACCGCAAGCCGCTTGCAGCGATGCTCGGGGCAGGGCGCGTTCGGCCCGCCAGGAAAGTGCAAGTGCGATGCCGCTATCAGCTCAACCGCCATCCCGTCGGTAAGTCGAGACATTGGCGCGTCAGTAGCGCTGCTTTGCACTGCCCAGGCCGCATGTGCCGCGATCGTGGTCTCGAACTTGAGTTTCTCGCCGCGCCGCGCCGGCTTCGAACGAATGCGCAGCGGTGCGATGGCTTGCGCCCAGCTGCCCTCGGCGACATCTTCAGATCGGCGTAGCCGCGCCACGAACTCCCGTGATCGCACGAGGACGTCGGCGGCGGCAGCCATCACGGCAGGCTGAGCAGCGACAACCAGGTCCAGCGCGGGAACAGCGTCGCCGGAAAGCAGTATCCTGGTCGCCTTCTGTTGCTGTCGCTGCCGTTCGGCGTCTTCCGCGAGTGTTTCCTCGAGACGCCGAACCGCCAACTCGACCGGCGCAACGATCCGCTGACCAACCTCCGAAATCCGAAACGGCCGTTGCTTCGGCCCAATCCTCTTGCGCACCCTGCCCGGCATTCGTGAACAACTGTACGCCGCCGGCACCTGCCAGCAATACCCTGTCGGCACCCCCTGTCGCAGCCAGAACACGAGGCGCGCGTCCACAAATGCGCTAGAATTTAGCTACAACGCGGAGCTTTCCATGCCTGCGGATGTCGGGCCATCGTGAACACCGAGATCGGCGCATCGTGAACGGTCAAATCGGGGCATCGTGAACACCTGGATCGGGCATCGTGAACGGCCAGATCGGCGTCGTGAACGCTGAAATCGGCCGGTCGTGAACAGCTCGAACGGTAGGGGGTGACGCTGGCGGGTCGGCTCTGCGACCAAGGGCCTCGAAGGAGGCTCGAGGATGGCAACGGAGCGACTGCCGATGAGACAGATTCGAGAAATTCTACGACTGCGGCGCCAGCAGGCGCTGAGCGTACGCGAGACGGCGCGAGCGTTGGGCGTGAGCGTCGGCGTCGTGTCGAAGACGGCGTCGCGGGCGCAGAAGGCGGGCATCACGTGGGCAGTGGCCGAGACGATGACGGATGCGGCCCTAGAGGAACGCATGTACGGCCGCCCTGCGGGCCCGAGCGATGATCGGCCTCGACCCGATCCGGTCTACTTGCACACGGAGCTGCGTCGGCCTGGCGTAACGCTGGAGGTGTTGCACCTCGAGTACCTAGAGCGGCATCCGACGGGGCTGCGCTACACAGCATTCTGCGACGTCTACCGACGCTGGCGGGCGACCACGAGCGTGACGATGCGGCAGGTGCACAAGGCCGGCGAAAAGTGCTTCGTGGACTACTCGGGCAAGACGCCGAGCTACGTTGATCCGCAGACTGGCCAACCCGTGCCGGTCGAACTGTTTGTGGCGGTGCTTGGCGCATCGAACTTCACCTACGCCGAAGCCACTTTGAGCCAGAAGGTGCAGGATTTCGTCCAGGCACACGTGCACGCCCTGGCATACTTCGGCGGCGTCCCGGCGATGTGGGTGCCGGACCAGCTCAAGAGTGCGGTCGTGGTCGCGTGCCGCTACGAGCCCGGTATCCAACGCACCTACGCGGAATTTGCAGCCCACTACGACTCGGCGGTGGTGCCGGCACGGCCTTACAAGCCACGTGACAAGGCTAAGGTGGAGGCCGCGGTGCAGGTGGTGCAGCGCTGGATTCTCGCCCGCCTCCGAAACGAGACCTTCTTCTCGCTCGAATCGCTGAACCGTCGCATCCGTGAGCTGCTGGAAGAGCTGAACGACCGTCCGATGAAGAAGCTCGGAGGGATTAGCCGGCGCCAACTCTTCGAGCGCGTAGAACGAGCCGCGCTGCGGCCGCTGCCGAGCGCCGCGTACGAGTACGCCGACTGGCATCAAAAGACGCTGAACAGCGACTACCACGTCGAGGTGGACAAGCATTGGTACTCGGCGCCGTACCGGCTCGCTCACCAAGAAGTCTGGGCCCGCGTTACGGCGCAGACGGTGGAGCTACTGCACCGGGGCGACCGAGTGGCGTCGCACCGACGAAGCTCGGTGCTCTACAAGCACACGACTGATCCGGCTCACATGCCGGAGGCGCACCGTCGTCACGCTGCGGGGCCGGAAGGCGTGCTGCGGTGGGCAGAGTCCGTTGGGCCGATGGCAACGGCGATGGTCCAACGGCTCCTCGACGCCAACCCCGTGCGTGAGCAGGGCTGGCGCTCGGCTAGAGGACTCCAGCGCATCGGCGAGAAGTACGGCGCCGCACGCACGGAGCAGGCCTGTGGCAGCGCGCTCCGCTTTGGAGCTCGGTCGTACAAGCCGGTGGAACGCCTGCTCGCGCTCGGCCGCGAGGGCGTCGGCTCGCACGACGGCGACGCGGCCGCAGAAGCAGGAATCCAGCACGAGAACGTGCGTGGCCCCGACTACTACAACTGAGAAAGGACCGTGATGTTACTTGAACCAACGATCGACAAGCTGCACGAGCTGCGTCTCGCCAACATGGCCGACGCCTGGCAACAACAGCAACGCGACGCCAAGGTGGGCGCTTTGAGCTTCGACGAGCGCTTCTCGCTCTTGGTCGACGCTGAGCACCAAGCGCGCGACAACCGGCGGCTGACGCGCCTGCTGAAGGACGCACAGCTGCGCATCCCACAGGCCTGCGTCGAAGACGTTGAGAGCGGACCGAGCCGTGGCATCGAGAAGGCCCTACTGCGGCAGCTGGGCTCCTGCACGTGGGTGACCGAGCACCTGAACGTGCTCATCTGCGGAGCCACCGGCGTGGGCAAGAGCTACCTCGCTTGCGCCCTGGGGCAGAGCGCCTGCCGGAAGGGCCTGCGCGTGCTCTATCGACGCGTGCCGCGCCTACTCGACGAGCTCGCGCTGGCTCGAGCCGACGGCTCGTATGCACGTCTCTTGGCCAAGCTCGCGAAGGTGAAGATAGTGGTGCTCGACGACTGGGGGCTCGGAACGCTGAAGGATGCTCAGCGGCACGACCTGCTCGAAGTGTTGGAGGACCGCTACGGCCGCGCCTCCACCGTCGTCACCAGCCAGCTGCCCTCGGCAAACTGGCACGCCTGGATTGGCGACCCGACCCTGGCTGACGCGATTTTGGACCGCCTCGTCAACAACGCCTACAAGCTCGACCTCAAGGGAAACTCACGCCGGAAGGGCCAACCCGAACCCACCACCTGACCTGCCACCTGCCAGCGTCGCTTCGCTCCGATCACGATGCCCGATACGAGTGATCACGATGCGCCGACATACGTGATCACGATGGGCGACATGCGCACCATGCCGGCAGCCAAGCGACAGACCAACACCGACACGCCCCCCCTGACGCGAGCTGAAGTCGCCAAGCGTCTCGGGCGGGACATTTCTTGGGTGCGCCGCCGTGAGGGGCGAGACCTGCATCCGGCGCTCCGGGATGGCATCAACCACTTCGATCCCGAAGAAGTCGAACAGCTCCGAGCGCGCCTCGAAGCAGAAGATACTGCCGCGCGGGCAGCCGACGAGGTCGTTGACCTCATTCATCGCGCATTCGAGCACCACGCCGGGGGCGTCCGCCACACGCTGGACTCGATAGCAACGCAGACCGGCCTCGAAACGCGCGCGATTAAGCGGATGCATGCCATCTGGACAGAAACGCAGCTGAGCATTGGTCGCCGGCCGCCGCCTGCCCTTCTGTCGCGTGCGGAGCTGCTCGCCAAAGACCAACGAGAGGCGCTCGAGATCGAACGCTACTACGACGAGTTCAGTCTTCGATGCGAGCGTGAATGGGAGGAGGACCGACTCCGGGGACGCATGGCGTGCCCTGGCACCGCAACGCTCACCCAGAAGCGCAAGCCCGCGCGCCGCCAAAACACCTGAGCCCTTTCTGGCGCACGCGGCGTCTACAGCGTGACTCGGAGCGGCTCTTCTCGGGAATAAGATCGAAAGCTGTGCTGGCGCGACGGAGCGGTTCGCAGCGTCACCGATGTGCGCGAATGATCTCCGAGGCCATTTCGTCTAGGGTCGCGTCCTTCAGAGAAGGGTCACCATGTCGCAGGCATTGATCGAGCAGGTTGAGGAGCATCGGAAGGATATCAAGCACGAGGTACTCACCTACGCGCTTTCGGAACTCGTGAACATGTATACGGCCGACCCGCCGGAGATGAACATCCAGCCAGAATGGCAGCGATTGTTCCGGTGGTCGCGAGAGCAGCAAAGCTCCTTCATCGAGTCCCTCATCCTAGAGGTACCCATCCCACCACTGTTCTTCTTCGAAGCAGACAACGGGCAATGGGAGCTTCTCGACGGACTACAACGAATGTCGACCATTCTGAAGTTCATGGGCGTGACGAAGGATGTACCGATCGAGCATCAGGGGGACGCGAACAACGACCACGAATGGCACTACGACACTCAGAACGACGTTGACCAGCCGTTACAACTGACCGCTCCCGAATATCTAACGTCTCTCGATGGCCTAACGTTCGCCCGTCTGCCCGTGCCTCTGAAACTAAATCTGAAGCGCTCGCGCATTCAGATCTACGTGCTCAAGCGCGAGACGCACCGTATGTACAAGTACGAGGTCTTCAAAAGACTCAACACTGGTGGCAGCGATCTTGAAGAACAAGAGCTCAGAAATTGCGCTGTGAGAATCCTCGACAACCAGTTCCCAGATTTCTTGCGGGAAATTGCGAAGGATGCGGCGTTCGCATCGTGCATCTCGGTCTCGGAGGAGGACAGACGACAAGGCTATGCGGATGAACTCGCGCTTCGCTTTTTCACCATGAAGAACTACGGAAGCAACTTCCGTCACGACGTTGGCCCCCTGCTCACCAAGTTCATGGAGGCGGTGGCTTTAAAGAAGGTCGCTTTCGACTACACCAAAGAGAGCGACTTGTTTCGGAGGACCTTTGGGGTCATTGCGCGAGCCTTCGGCGACGGGACCGCGTTTCGTGGAAGACGGAGAGACGGCGCGGTCGCGGGTTCTCTGTCACCTACGCTTTTCGAACTCGTGGCTCTGGCTGTTGCGGGGAGCATCGACGTCGCGGAGTCACGCTCTCCCGAAGATTTGCGGTCGGAGCTAATAGCATTCGCAGACAGCGCGCGCTCGGAAGCGCTCACAGGCAGCGGCTCAAACTCCAAGAAGAAGACGTTCGGTCGCCTCGAGAAGGCGAAGACCTGGAAGCCCGGTGACGTGGCATGAGCAGCGAGCACGCAGAGGCGTTCATGCTCGCATCGGACGCAGTCTACGATGAGTGTCAGGCGGGGATTGCGACTCTGGACAAGATCATCGTCTCGTGTTCATCGCTCTACACGAACCAGGCGCGGAACGCTTTGGTTCCGGCGCTCTATGCATACTGGGAACGCTTCTTTCGAGTGATCTTCGCCGAGTTTCTGCATTGCGCGAGCGTAGGTTCTCGACCGCTGCATGAGCTCAATCACAATCTCGGCAGGTTGCGGCTTCGCCGGGAACTGGAAACTCGCGCGCATACGCGGGATGACCTACTCCGCGGGCTCCAAACCATCTCCGGCGCACAGCCCCCGCCCTTAGCCGAGGCGCGGAAGTTGCTCGCGTCGGCGCGCGACACCCTTCATGAAATTGAGCAACTGTGTGACGCGCCACTCAGCTTCGTGGACCCCGAGACCTGGATCGTTACTGAGTCAAATGTTCGGTTTGAGGTGATCGAAAGGAACTGCAAGCGCCTCGGTCTTGATGTTCGCCGATTGAAAAGTCTGTTGGAGGAATCGCAGATCTTTCTGCACCCGAGCCTCAAGGATCTCGTCGATACGAGAAACGGCATAGCGCATGGGGATTCAATCACGCCACTGCAGCCCGAACGGTGGGAAGCTTTACGTTCGTTCACGCTTTCGCTCATGAACGCGACACAGCTTTTCCTCCTCGAAGCGATTAGCGACGACGGCTATCTCTTGGCGTCTTGAAGGACCCCGAACGGATGGGACATCAGGAATGATTCAACCAGGGCGCGACGTGCGGCGAGTGCTCGACTGGTACTTCGAACGCGCGTACGGCAAGCTCGAAGGGCCGGGTGTGCTCCCCTTCTACTGCGATCCTAGCCGTGTCGGACACTTTGCCGTTGCTCGCGATGAACTCGCGGCCGGGAACGCAACTGCCCTTTTTCGGCTGCTGATAGGCCAGGCGATGTTTCAGGCGCGAAGGGACGTCCTCATCATGCGCCATCAGCGCGCGATGACCCGAACTGAGGTAGATTCGCTTGTCTTGCCGGCGAACCTCGCGCGCAAAGTAAGCCGAAGTCCGTGCACAACACTCGAGTCAGCAAACCGATTCGAAAGCGAATGCAGCGTGAGCAAGGCCGGAAAAATGGTCGATTGCGCCCACCATCCTGGTGGCCCTTGTCACGTCAAGCGCGCAACAACGCTGTTCAATCGCGTGGGTGACATGGGCAAGCTGCCCACGTCCGCGTGGCTACACCTCGCGAAGGACGGAGACCTGAACGATCTGCTAGCTGACGTGGTTGCCCAAAGTGACGAGCCCAGGGAGCGAGCCCGGCTGCTGGTTGCACGTTTCTCGCGCGTCCATCGAATAGGCCGAAAGCTCGCCACAATGTTTGTGAGCGCGCTGTCGACTCCACCTCTCGCGCCCGATCTCACGCCGTGGTTTCCGACAATCGATGGGAGCGATCTAGTCGTTGTCGACACGAACGTCGCTCGCGCTGCAGTCGCCCTCGGCGCGGCTTCCGTCGCATACGACGCGGTGACGCTGTGGGTGCAAAAGCAGGCTCGTCGCGTCGACCTTCGGATTTATGGGCGGGCGCTCACACAATACTCACCCCGCGTCGTTCAGCAGGCGCTATACGTTTTCTGTTCCAAATCCAACCGCGTCGCACATCAGGACCCCTGTGTTGCAGCTACCGCGCCGTGCAGGGAATGCGTGGTGCGCCTCTGCCCGTTTGCAATGTCGCCCAAAGCAGCGCGGCCTTCGTCACCCCCGGTGGGACGACGCCCGTGTCAGTCGCAGAGAAGTCCTATGATGACTTCTAAATCGTTGGTCCAGTCAACGAGCAAAGGGTAGGGTCTACCAGCTGGCCGCGCTGCCAGCATAGCCGTGGGATGGAGCGAGGTGTTGATAAGGTAAAGGCGCGCCCGACTCTTTGCAGCGCTCTCTGTTTGACCGTTGCGATGGCCGAAGTAGTTGCGAAACACGGGGAGGTCGTCGAAAACGCGAGTCGGAAGAGCAAGCGCCGCTTGCACGTCGAGCGCATGCGAGCATCCGAGATCGACGCAGCCCTTGCGCAGGATGGCCGGGTCGTGCCACGGGGGCTCGTCGCGTCGGTGCCAGGTAGCTCCTGGCGGCCTTGGCCGATTCAAGAGATGGGGTTTGTGCTTAGAGATTGCAAGCGTGATTGCATCTGTGAAACTTGCCACCGTCGCTGTGCAAGTCACCCTTCCGCCTTGAACGCGTCTTGGACGCAGGATGCACGACAGGAAGTAGCTTCTCGTGAATGCTGACCAGAGGTTTAGCAACTCGATCGTGCAGTAGGAGATGGTGATGCGCTCTGGCAGTCCAGGGGCAGCTGTGCATGCGATGGCGGCGCTTCGCCGCAATCGATGGAGGCTCGCGAGCGCACGAAGCTTCAGCACCCGCAAGTCGCGAGCCGGGGTCATCTCAGGGCAGCTTGTTTTCTATGGCACGACAAAACCACTTAAAGCGGGTCTTGCGTTGCTCCGCCACGTTCGTCCTAGAGTTCGAGGCGCTCAAGAAATCAGCGAATTTCTTCGGCGCGTTCTCGGGGTCTTCCAGGGCACCGGCGAGACGCGAAAGATTCTCGGAAATAACTGACACGGTCGCGGGCTTTGACGATGAAAAGGTATAGGTCGACTTGAGCGGCGTTACCGTGTGCCGTGAGTGGGCAAGTGCCAGGCACAATCCGTACACCTGGTAGGGTTTCATTAACGCAGTGTCGTGCAGGTCCTTGAAGGTGATGAGCTGATCGAGACCATACTCGATGCGTTTCTTCAGCAGTGCGCCCTCCGCGAAGTGCTTCTCGTTGTCGGAGTAGAGTTTGACCAGCTCTCGCTCGCGCGTCGTCGTGATCCCTTTGAGCAAGGCGTGCGAAATTTCAGTCAGGAGTTTGGCGTCAGCCATTCGCGTGAGTGCTTTCTCGCTGAAGACCCCCATGGTCTTCAGCGCTTCAGAGTACTCACGCGTTAGCGTGTACACGTACCACTTGAACTCTCCTTGGTATTGCGCGTGTCGCTTCTCCTCAGCGTTCAAAGGAATTGTGTACGAATTCATCCGACGAAATACCTCCCGGATATCTGCGTCGGTGCCGCCGATGAGCAGGTCCGCCGTCAGGCGGTACGATAGGAACTTCCCCTTAAGCTCGTCGTCGAGCTCATCGTAGTTCTTGTTGGCAGCAGCTCTCGGCTCGGCATCGCGCCGAAGCTTGAACTTGTTCTCGAAGAAATCGTGAATGGCCGTGCTTCGCTGCTGACCGTCAACGATCTCCTTGCGAGTCTTCTTGGTCTTGATGTCCGTTAGCTGCGACAGATAGATCTTCGGAATAGGGTAGCCCATGAGCAACGTTTCGATCAGAAAAGACCGAGCCGCTGCTGGCCATACCGCCGGGCTTCGTTGATAGTCGTGGTTGACCGAGATTTCGCCTGCCGCGAGGTCCTTGCAGAAATCCGCGACGGTATACTGGGGGGAAGAGACGTCCATTGTGATTCAGCTCCGTGCGCAGGAAAAGACTAACGTGCTCTCGGTCGCATGAACACTCGTGCGATACAGGCGGCTACGGGTATTCACTGCCGCTTTGGTTCTCGGAATGTGAAAATCGGTCCGGTGCTGCAGCTGAAAGCCGATGCCTTCCATCATCTCGGTGACGATTTGCTGCAGATCAGTGTGCAGCTCCTTGTAGTGCGAATCCTGTACGACAAGGACGCTTTTCCCGCTGGGCTTCAAGATGCGCCACGTCTCCTCCAATGAACGGTGGAGGCTATCAAAATACGCGACGTGATTACGATAGTAGTAAGTCCGAGATCCGTGCGACGGGTGCCTCTTGATTCCAGCGAGCAGACGCCGACATGTCTTGCCCCAGTCCGCGTTCTTCACCGGCGCGACGTTCGGTGACAAGCAAGAGCCTATCGTTCGCTGGCGGAGTTTCTGAAAGATCGGTTCGGTCATTCCTAGAAGCGAAAGTTCGGGCCAAGTCGCTACGGCGTAGTCGATCCGGGTGCAGTAGGGCGGCGACGCGATGACGGCGTCTACGGATTCTGTGGCGAGGGGTAACGCTGCAGAATCAGACACGTCGATAGTCGTGGAGACTTTTCTTGGCGTAGCGTTTCCCTCGGGGGTTGCCAGGAACTTGCTAGCCGCGAGTTCCCGAACGAAGGCCGCCGCTAGGTCGTCGAACGAAGGCCGTAGACGATGCCGATGGGTCGCGGGTGACCGCACCCAAGTTGGGTTCGAGCCGTGAAAGGGTGTCAGGAACGAGCGAAGTGCGCGAAACAGGCTGACGTAATAGAAGGCGGCGAGCGTGGATACATGGATGAGGGACGACGCCGTGGAGAGACAGCCCGCATGCTTCGGGACGAGGTGCCGCCGAATGCTCGTCTCGATTTGTCTGAACGCGACGGCGCTATCAGGGGTGAACCAACGCTCCAATGGTTCCACGTCCAGTGGTGGGCCTAACGATTTCTTCGCATCTGCCACCACAGCTCGGCCGAGAGGATCAACGCTCGGAAGAACGTCGGCTCCGAGCAGGCGAGCCTTGGCCATAAGAACAACCGCCGGATTGATGTCGTAGCCATAGGATTCTATGCCTCGAGCTCGAGCCACCGACGTCGTGGTTCCTGACCCGTTCCATGGATCGACGACACAAGCTCCTCGTGCCAATCCCAGATTGGAGATGGCATCGCGAACAAATTCGGCGGAGTAGCCGGCGTAGTAGGTAGGCCACACACGATTAGTGGTGTCCGGCGTGGGCACACGTTTCGGCGTTTCAGTAAGCATTGCTCGGGGGTTCGCCCTGATAGTAGTCGGGTTCGCTGGCGGTTGGGAACCGACGCTCTTAGCCCGGATGGGGGTTGGCTCGGTGCCCGGATGACGGGGCTTGCTGCCGTCCGAGCCGCCGTGGACAATGCGAGCGTTGTCCCATTCGGCCTTGCCACGTGCTTCTCAGCTTGACGAGCCGATCCTCCACGTCCTCAAGACGAGCCCAGATACGCTCGACAACGACGCCATCGACCAGGCAGTCGCTCGCCAGCTTGGCGTCCCCGAGCAGGCGCTACGCGCGCTACACACCCCCGGCCATGGCACGCGGACGGAGTTCGCCTACCGCATGGCCTGGGCTCGAACGCGCTTGAGATTGAAGGGGCTGATCGAGCGCGTCGGCTCGCGATCTTGGCGGGCGGTTCGTCAAAGCTTGTGAGCGTACCCCTCGCTCCACGGATAGTCGGTGAAGATCGCGAGACGCGCTCAAGTTCCGGTGCCCGCCGTCGTCGCCGCCATCGCGTTCCCCGACGTCTAGCTCGCTTCACTGAAGCGAACACTTCAGCGTTTCAAACGCACCGCACGTGTCCGTCCGGAACGCTCTCCGAGCGGTGACTAGTCTACGATTCTAGACTAGCATTGATCTGGTGTTGACCAAGCTGCGTCGCGTCGAGGCCATAGGAAAACGGGGCTGGCAGGAGACCCGAAAGGTCGCCCAAACCGCGCTCGCACTGCTCAAAGCGAGCAGAGGCGCGCTCTGGGACCCCTCCCAGGATTACGCTTTCTTGGTACTATCAACGATCATCGGCTGCGGGCTTCTTCTCAAGCAAGCTGCTCCGCCAAAAGAACAGTTTGCCTATTTTGGCCTCGACGCGCTGCCGACACTAGTGGCGCGAGGACTAGCAGCGCTCCTCCTTGTCGCGTTGCTTAGCGGAGCGCGCTCACACAAGCGCTTTGCGCTCGCATATCGCCCCTGGGTCCTTGCCTTGGGAGTCTCGGCTGGGATCTATCGAGCGATCGCGGGCGCGCTATTCCGCACAGGCGCGTATCACGCCGATGCTAGACACATCGGATTGTGGCCCAACACTCGTGAGTTGGGGTGGTCAGTGGTGATGTTTGCCACGATCTGGCTTGCCTCGCTAATAACAATGCGCCAAGTACCGAGACAAGCCGCAATCATCGTGGCGACCAATCAACTTGTGCGCGTTTCATTGGCGATTTTCGTGTTTACGCAAGCACTAAATCTGGCTTGGGAGCCGTACAACAAATTCCTTCGCTTCGAATGGTTCTGGTTCTCGGAGGTCGGTTCGGCGTCGCCCGCCCAAATCGCCGCTTTTGCGCAGTGGGAGAGTCTGGTCCGCTGCTGGATTGCTGCCCTTTGGTGCCTCCTCGAGCGCACATGCTCAGCTACGAGGAGCGGTGTCGCTGTGCCTCGGCTAGCCAGCGCCAATGAAGCGACACAACGATGAAGTCCTACCTCATTTTCGCTCGATCACACAGCATTGTCATAGTCACGCTTGCAGCAATCGCGCTGCCTATCGCGCTGCGCTTTCGTGATCGGCAGATCATTGGCAGTCAAGCGGCAGCTGCCTTCGCTCAGATACAGGCGACGAGCGCCATCGCAGATCCAGACGTCCAGTTATCGACTCTACGTCAACTCACGATGCACGAACGCGCCGGCATTTGGCAGACCGAAGAGGCGGGCTTCGGCAGAATATCGTTGGAGTTGGGACCTTGTGGACCGCCATATCGACCGGATCGCCACTTTGGATGCGGCACCGTGGTTACTGTCACGTACGCCGATTCAACCGTATGGAGGCTCGGCTCGACGTCTGAGATCCGCGTGGTGGAGAAGGCGCGCACCCACTCGAAGAAGATTGAGTCCCCCGGGTTCGAGGGCGCCGAGAGAGCGGAGGTAACTCCCCCCGCCAATACGCTTCGGGCGTTGTGCACCACCGTCGAGTGCGGCGCCAAGCCCGATGACGAGCATACAGACTCTTCGTGCAAATCTTGCGAAAGCTAGACCTACTAAAATCCTTTAAGGTTCCGGTCCTCGAGGTCGAAATCCCAATTCGGTTCGCGTCATGGGCCGTGGCGCTCGCTTCACTCCTAACCATGGCAAACTTTGTCGCCATGATGCGGCGCATCGTTGCCTCGGGGGAACCGGTCCTCGACGAGCCGTGGCAGATGGTCGATACGGACGGGGTTCTTGGCGGCAGCGTAGCGTTCGGATGGGTCTCCGCCGTAAGTTTGGCGCCCGCGCTCTGCCTAGCTTGTCTCGTGTATACCACGGGCATTGTTCTGCGCGAGTCCAGCACTGAGGCGGTCCTGTCGGCAGCACTCTTGATCTCCTTGGTTCTACTTTGGATAGCAATAGACCTGGGAGCTCGGGCGGTAGGAACCCTCACCACTTTCGCCCGACGAAGAGCAGAAGCCCGCGGTGCATCCACTAACCCAAGTGGCTTGCCCATCCTGACTCTTGCGCTCCTGCTGGGGCTAGCAATATGGGGTCTTGCAAATATACCGAATGCTCAACAGGAACAATTGCAGCGCGACCCTCGGCAAGTAGCGCAGGCATGGGTGGGTACGACTCGGTGGCGAGCGGTCGACATGGCAGACAAGTTTGCCTGCGGGATTAGCAACGACTCCCGCTGGCTGTGTTGGGGGGACGTCGCGCTCGCAGATTCGCCGATCGCAAGATTGCTTTCGATCACTCCGCCGAGTGGAAAATTTATCGAGCTTTCTCTGTCCGATGAAGGCGGCTGTGGTGTCTCGGAAGGCGGTGAGTTGGCGTGCTTTGGTCGGGTTTCTGAGAAAGGGCGCCCGTTGGGGGGCACGTGGCAGCACGTTAGTGCCGAAACGTGGGGCGGATGCGTTATTTCCCAACCCGGCAACGCACAGTGTTGGGGAGATTTCGACGTGAGGACGCCGGATGGGACGTTCAAGGAGATCGGCACTGGGGCTGGCTACGTCTGCGGAATTCTGGCGAACGGCGTTGTCAAATGTTGGGGACCTGAGTCGCTTGATCCCGGATCGCTGGCGGCGCCAGCGGGGGAATTTCACGGGCTGAGCGTGGCATCGTGGGCGGGCTGCGCGATTAGCAATAGGCGTGAAGTGGCATGCTGGGGCGCACTCGAAAGCGCGCACATCAAACACGGAACGGTGGAACGGGCTGATTCAATAACGTCACCGATGCACGGAGAATTTGTTTCGATTAAGCTAACCGACGACAGGTTATGTGGAATCCGAACTTCGGGCGCGCTCGAGTGCTGGGGCTATGTCGGCAACTGGCGACAGTTGGAGGTGCCCGCGGGCAGCGATTTTGTTTCAGTAGCGTCGGCTTCGGGGGAAGAGTGTGCGGTTCGTCGAAACGGAAAGGTGATCTGTTGGCCCTGCGATTCGAAACGAGAGCAATCGACGATTTGCGACTGGCAGCGGTAGCTAGGCGACGACAACTATCCAACTATCCGTGAGCAGCGTCGCAAGCTCAGGCAAGGCTTTACTGACAATTGCGCGGTAACCTCCTCCCGTTCCGGTCCTGGCGCCTGCAACTACTGAGTTAGCTTGATCCCAACACAGAATCGCCGTTTCCTCCTCGATGATCGTCGTCCCTTGCTTGAACGACGCGAGCAGGAGACGCCGTCTACGCCAGGACGCGGAGGGAGAAAGGTTAGGTCAGCAGGCTGTTGGCCATCGCCCGAGCTACCTCAGGAGAACCGCCAATGCCGCCTCCGGCACCCGAATTGCATTGGCGACCCGAACGTGCCGCAGCGTCCCGCGTTTGCACAGGGCGTAAACGGTCGCCGTACTCACCCCCAGCCGCTCGGCGACTTCACCGACCGTCAACAGCCGCGGCGCGACGCGCGGCGACGCTGCAGCACCCATCGGGGCCTGCAGCACCGGTGCAGCAAACGGAGAGCTAAACCCTGCAACTCCCTGCGAGGGCTGGACTCGGCCACCTGCCCCAACCCGAACACTTTCAACTCCTTGCGAAGCGTTGCTACTGCCGACTAACCGAACGTTGCTTGCTCCGGAGCCGTAGGTCACAGGTTCGAATCCTGTGGGGCGCGCCAGAAATCATGCGGGATCGGGAGACGCGGCGCGAACGGCGCCGCGCGGCGGGTACTCTAGCGGGTACCTCGATCGCAGTCCCGGCGGAGAAGAGCGGCGGCCATGAGCGACTAGGTGGATTTACCGGACCGGGTGACGGCGCTGCAGGATCTGCTCGCGGCGCATGCGACGGGCAAAGTCGCAGACGACCATGCCTACGTGCAGCTGCGCGCGCAGCTCCTGAAAGACCCAACCGTTGGCAGCTTGCTCCCGCGGTTCGTCCGCACGTCCCGCGACCTCCTGGCATAGCGCGGTGGCTAGGCAGACTCCCTGAGGGCGCCATCACCCTCGCTCGGTCGTTGATGGAGACCGTCTGCAAGCACATACTCGACGACGCGTCGCAGGCGTACCCGGGCAGCGGGTAAATGAATCGTTAGCCCTAGTTCGGTCTGTCGCGAGCCATGCGTGGCGACCGGCATGGTCGCGCCGTAGCATCGAGTCTCGACTGATGGCTGCGGGCGGTCGAAGACCGCGACCGGGCGCGGGAGAACTTGTGACCGTCAACAAGAACACGGCGCGTCAATATCTGGTCTCAGTGAGATACTCCATTTGCCCGGCGAAGCACGCGAGGCGTCCCTCGCGATCGCGCGCGGAGGGACAATTCGGCGCCATCTCGGCAACGTGAATCGTGCGTCCTGTGCCCGCTTCGCGGCCCACGATGCGAATCGCACCGGCAACGGAGACACTTCGCTGGAGCTGCGGCAGGGCCGCTGTTACGTCTTCCTCAAGACGATAGTAGTAGTACCCGGCCCCGCTCTCGGACCGCTCGCTTTCGGCGCAACCGGCCCAAACCCGGTCCGTTGGGCCGAGCGCGTATACCTTTTGGGAGTCCGGCGCGACTCCATAGAGGGTGGCGGTAGGAGGAGGGCCCTCGAAATACGCTCGTACGGCGGCGGGGTTGCTGCAGCCTGAATTCGCGTCGGGCTCGGCGGACGAGTGCACCGGGCCCAACACCGGGGGCGGAACACATCGACCGAAAGCTTGTACTTCGCAGAACGCGCCATCATCGTCAATCACCCCCAAGTTCACTTGGGCGCCATCCTCGGCAAGGAGTCTCTCGACCTCGCCGCCGTCAGCGAGCGTAAGCCGCCGCCCCTTTGCTGAAACGAATTGCGAGGCGTCCACAGGGATGAGATCGCCGATTCCGGCATTCAAGCGCCCGGGCTCAGACGCACCTGGTCGGCACGAGCCATCTTCGTCGCGCGCAAAGACCTCGTCGTAGGCTCCGTACTCGACAGTGCGCTCGCCCAAACGGAACGCTTGCCTGGGTGCTGGGGGAGTGCCGGGAACGGCAGACCAGATTGCTTTGCCGCTCGTGAGCTGAGCGCTGACCAGCCCTCCCGGGGGCGTTGTCCCGTAGCCCCTCCAAAACATCGGCTGGCTGCACGTCGCGTCGAGATAGATAACGTCAATGCCGGTCTCTGGAGCGCAACGATAGAGTCGCTCTGGGCCAGGTGCGCTCTGAGTCGGAGCAAAGCTACATTCGACCCCCAGCTTCGTGTCACGAAATGCCCGAAACACTGACGCTTCCGCCAACAGATAGCCCCAGGCTTCCAAGCGCTCGCCACCCTGTGCGACCGGGACGTCGGCTGAGGTGTCGTGACGCTCCTCCGACTGCGGCCCCCCGCAAGCCATCAACAGCACAACGGTCGAAGCGGACAGACAGGCACGTGGTACGGCAAAGCCCATTGGCAGAACCCTGGCGATATCCGCGGCTCTGGTCCAATTGAGAGATCTCATGGTTGGCCATGCCTTTTCCATATAGGCACGCCCGAGCGGAGCCATGCGGAACAGCGGCTTGAAGGTCTTGGCCGGCTTCTCGACCTGGCCGCGTTATCCGACTTCGCGTCGAGCTCTAGCTTCACTCGTCGAGCCGCAGCGCTTCGCGATACTCCGGAATCACGCTGCTAGAGCCAGCCCAGGAAGGCGCAGTCGTTCGCAACGGCTTGCGCGCACCCGGACTCGAACACGTGAACACCGAGCTCGCACGCTTTCGAAGCACAGCGAAGCGACGAGCAGGAGCAACGCCAAGAGCCCGAGCTGGTTCACGGCGGTGGCGACCGGGTTCGCGCCGAGCCGATGGCTGGCCACGCGCCAGCCGAGCAGAGCGAGCGTGCTCGCTACCCTGACTCCTTGTCTGCGAGGAGCTGACTAGACGAAACTCCGACTCGTCACGAAACCTTTATGAAAAGGGCCGGCGGCTTTTCGTGAACGAATTTCGGTATCGCAAAGCGCAAGGGTCTGCGTATGGTTTTCGGTCGGAGCGGCTGGTGTTACGCGCAGACGACCTCGACCATTGGCTAGACAGGGTGGAACGCGGAAGACCTGCAAGCGTCTTCACGGATGACGTGGCGGACACGCACAACGCGCTTCAGCAGATCGCTGAGTCTGAGAGCGAGCCCGCGCGTGTGGTCACTCTGAGCTGGCAACGTGTGCCAGCGCTCGGCAACGAGCTTGGCCTGCTCGTGAACGCGCTGGCAAAAGCGACACTCGAGCTGTACCCCTCGCTCTATGGACTGATGCAAACGACGCGCGAGCGCTGGGAAGAAAGCGATCTCGAGACGGCCGCGCACGAGATCACGCGCCGAATCCCCGCGGTTCTCGGAACCGCATGCCGACAGATCCTCGCAGCGTGTCACCGGGGCCAGGCACCCAACATCAAGAAGCTCTCGAATAGCGAGCAAGTCCATCAGCTCGCTTTGGCGATAGAGCCGGATCGTCTCATGATTCTCATCGCGGTGCACGACGCGGAGGCGGGAGGGGTCAGCCTCCGCGCCCTGGCTCAAGGCGCGGAATGGCTCGCAGCCAACACGCGGGCGCGCGTGGTTTTGGTACTACCGACAGCGCTTAGCAACGAAAGAGAGCTGGACCACGTCACATACACAGCGTGCCTCTTCAGCTCCCCCGTGGATACCGCAGCCCCGGCCCGGCTCCCGTTTCCCCCGGAGACCCCGCCGAAGCCAAAGCAGAGCAGTTCCACCGACGCCGTGGTCTCCGTTTCGCCCGTGCTCGGCAGACCGCATCCCGGGAGTGAGGCTGAGCAACTCCTTTGCGATCACATCTGCCGCGATAGCGCGCTCGCAGCGTTGTTCCGCTTCAATTGGCCAGTCAAGACTCGCTACGATACGAGACCGATCGTCGACTTACTATGGGAAGCAGGCCGCCTGGTGGTCGAGATCGACGGGGCGGAGCATTGCGCGCTCGGGCAATTCATCCGCGATCGTCGCCGCGACTTCGAGCTGTTCATGAGCGGCTACCGAGTCATCCGCTTTACGCGCTTCAAAGTCCTCGAAAGCCCCGACCAGGTCCTGAACGACCTCCGCGATGCCGTCCGGTATCTCGGAGCGCCGGAGAATCAAGCATGAGTGTCGCAAAAAAAACCCGGCAGCCCACGAAGACCGGAGCGAAGGCGCGCAAGCCCAAAGCAACCGATCCGGCCGCGGCTCAGGAGAAGGCTGCCAAGGCAAAAGCAGCCGAAGAGAAAAAGGCCAGGGCCGCCGCAGAGAAGGCAGCCAAAGACAAGGCCACCGCAGAGAAGAAAGCCAGAGCCGCCACGGTCAAGGTAGCCGCGGCCAAGGCCAGCGAACAGAAGAAGGCCAAGGCTGCCGCCGAGAGGAAAGCCCGGGCCGCCGCCAAAGCCCAGGCCGCCGCAGAGAGGAAAGCCAAGGCTGCCGTCGAGAGGAAGGCCAAGGCTGCCGCCGAGAAGGCCGCTAAGGCAAAAGCAGCCGAAGAGAAAAAAGCCAAGACCGCCGCTGCCAAGGCCGAGGCCGCCGCAGAGAAGAAAGCGAAGGCGGCCGCGGGGAAGGCCGCCAAGGCCGCCGCGAAGCTCACGTTGACCAAGCAACGAGCTGCGCGCAGTAGGAAGCCGGCGGCTACATCGCCCGAGCCGCTCACGCTCGAGTCAATCGAAGCACAGATTCGGGAGGCCTACCTGCTTGAAACCCGTGGCGCGGTAAAAGAGCGAGTGCTGCTGAAGGATCTCCGATCGAAGGTCGGGGTTCAGAGCCAAGATTTCGATCAAACCCTGCTCGCGATGCAGCAGCAAGGCAAGGTGGTGCTGATGGGCCTCGACAATCCGGTGGAGCGCACGCCCGAAGTCGAGGCGGCCGCTATCCGCATCGCGGGCAGCCCCCGCTACCTCGTCTACTTTCAAGGATAGGTGCCATGGACGCAACACTGAGTGCGCTGATTGACGCTAATTTCGAGTGGACCGCCCACATCGACAGTATCTGGCGTGACACTGACTCCGACATTCCCGAGCTGCAGCGCGACAGCCGTCGGCAGTTAGAGATCCGGCTCTCCGAGCTCCGGCGGCTTCAGTCGTCCGGGTCACCGCTCGGCCTGCCAATCTTGGGCGAAGGCGGCGCCGGCAAGACCCACCTCCTGAGCATGGCCCGCAAGGAATCGCTCAAGCACGGCCACTTCTTCGTGCTTGCGGACATGACGGACATCCGTGAGTTTTGGGAAACCATTTGCTCCGGCTATATCCGTTCGCTGGACCAAAAAGTCGGCAACGCGACTCAAGCCACGCGCTTGCTGTCCAAACTGACCGAACGGGTCAAAGGCGCGCCCGCTGTCGAAGAGCTCGCATCTGCGCGGCCCCCCAGGCTCATCAACCGCTGCAACTTGCTGATTCAGGGCTTGGGTGCCGAGCATCGCGGCGAGATGCGGGAGCATCAAGACGTCCTCCGCGCGTTGGTGTTGCTCGCATCCAACGACTTCGACATTCAAGACCGCGGCCAGCAGTGGTTGCAAGGGTTGCCGATCAGCGAAGACGAGACCTTTCGTCACGGCTTCAGCCAGAGCCAGAAGCGGCCCGAGCAAATCGTTCGCGGGCTCTCTTGGTTAATGAGTCTCGTCGCCCCCACCGTGCTGGCTCTCGATCAATTGGATGCCATTGTCGCTGAACACAACCTCGCCAGCGCGGTCGAGGCGGGCGCGGAGCCGACCGCACGCCAGCAAGCCTCGCTCGGCATCATTCAAGGGCTAGCGGGCGGGTTGTCGGCACTTCGTGACCTGACGCGGAGTACCCTCACCGTTCTCTCCTGCCTGGAAGGCACCTGGGCGGTGCTCAAGGTGCGCACGAATGCCACTATCCTCGGCCGCTTCGAGGCGCCAATCATTCTTCAGCCCGCTCAAGATGCGGCATCGATCCGGAATCTAATCGAACTGCGCCTCGCGCGCACTTACGAACAGAACGGAGTCAAGCCACCGTACCCCGCGTATCCATTCGCTGAATCGTTCTTCAAAGATCGCATTGGATTGCTTCCTCGCGAAGTGCTCAAGGCTTGCCGCGAACATCAACTCGCCTGCATGGCTGCCGGTCAAGTCACGGAGACGGGCCAACGTCCAACGCCGATCGTCACCGACGACGTCCAACGGCAGTTCGACGACCTCGTCGCGAGCGCCAACGTCACGGGCATGCTCGACCGCCAAGATGAGGAAGCTCTCGACAAGCTGATCGAAATCGCGTGCGAAGCGCTGGTCGAAGAGAACCCGCTGCCTGAGCATATGGACGCCTTGCTCGACAAGGACTTCGTGGGAACCGGCAGCTTCGAACCCCTCCACGCGCGACTTCGCGTGGTTGATCACAGCGCAGGCGACCGGGAACGCCACTACGCCTTTCGCTTTCTCGAAAAGACGCATCACATCGCGTTTCAGAGCAGGCTCAAAGCCGCGATGACATCTGCGGGCATCGACCACGATCTCGAATTCCGCCGCCTGAAGATCTTGCGGACTGCCCCGCGCCCCACGAGCGCCCTTAGCATCACGCTCATGGGCGAGCTCGAGCAACGAGGAGGTACGCTCTTCGCGCCCACAGAGTCGGAGCTCAAGGTTCTCGCAGCACTGCACGACCTGCTTGGCCGCCGCGACCGCCTGGCTGCACAGACCACCGCCTGGCTGCGTACGGCCCGACCAGTCTCGAACCTCGAGCTCTTCCGCGATGTGGTCGAATTCCTGTTCGCTGCGGCACCACCGGGCCCTCGACCTACGCCTCCGCAATCGCAGCCGTCGCCGAATCCCACCCGCGCGAACCCCACACAGAAGGTCACCGAAACGGGCCCTTCGCTCCCCCCGCCCGCGAAGGAGGAAGATCTGCCGAAGACCGTCAAGGCGCCTGCTGATCTTCGGTCGCCCGTCCAAATCCGCATCGGAACCACCCGCGCGCTCACTCCGCTCCCTGTGAACCTCGACACCGAGCACCTGAAGCGGCACGTCGCCGTCCTGGGCGGTAGCGGCAGCGGCAAAACCACCCTTGCGCTGTCGATCCTCGAACAACTGCTACTCCAAGGCACCCCCGTCCTGCTGATCGATCGCAAAGGCGATCTCTGTCGCTACGCCGATCCCGAGCTGCGCAAAGGCCTCTCGCCCGACGATCCGCTCGCCAAGCTCCTCGACGCGATCGACGTCGCGGTCTTCACCCCCGGTCAATCGCGCGGTCGCGGCCTGGGCATTGCCCTCCTCCCGCCGGGCGTCGAGCACCTCGACGAGTCCGAGCGCAACGACGCCTACCGCGACGCCGCCGCTGGCCTCGGCGCCATGCTCCGCCTCAAAGACACGCAGCCCGATCAGGCAAAGCAAGCCATCATCATGCAGGGCCTCCGCGTGCTCGCCGAAAGCGGCAACGCGGCGAACATCAGCGTCAATAACCTCGTCGAATTCATCGCTTCCGAAGACCCGGCGCTCCTCGAGCCTCTCAGCCACGTCGACCCCAAGCACTTCAAGAAACTCGCCGAACACCTGCAAACCACTGTTCATATGCGAGGGGAACTGCTCGCCAAAGCTAAAGACACGCTCAGCGCCGAGCTGCTGTTCGGGCTCGGCTCCCACGCCACCGCCGGCAAAACCCGCCTCACCATCATCTCCACGAAATTTCTAGGCGACGACGCGGCTATCCTCTTCTGGGTCTCACAGTTGCTCTTGGAGCTCAACCGCTTTGCGAGCCGCACTCCTTCGCCCACCCTTCAAGCCGCCGTCATGTTCGACGAGGCCGACATCTACTTGCCGGCAACCTCCAAGCCTCCGACGAAGACACCCCTCGAGAGCTTGCTGAAAAGGGCGCGGTCTGCCGGCATATCAGTGATGCTCGCCACGCAAAGTCCCGGGGACCTCGACTACAAGTGCCGGGAAAACGTGCGCAACTGGTTCGTCGGCCTCGTGAAAGAGACGCGGGCACTCGAGAAGTTGAAACCGCTACTCTCCGAGTCGAAGCTCGACGCGACGGCCGTGTTGCCGAAGCAAAAGGTAGGGCAATTCTTCATGCTGTCGGAGAACGCGGCGGCGCCCGTCCTAGCGCAAAGGAACCTCGTGGAAACTCGCCAGTTGTCCGAACCGGAAATCGCGGCTCTAGCAAACGTAAACAAAGTTTGAGCGGAGCCACGGTGGCAGGGCGTGCCTAACCTCACGAACAGCTCGAGCCCAGGAGCGGGTGAGCGTGGTCGTTCGCGAAAGACAACCCCATTTTGAATTCAGGCGGAGCCTCGATCACCACCGCCGACTCTCTGCCCTTCGACGGGAACGCCGCGGGGGCCCTAACGCAGCTTACCGACCCCAGAGGCGCTTCAAGTCTAGCTCGACCATCTCGAACGGCTCGGCCTTTACGGTGTCATCGCCCCCGTGAGCCGCTAGCAAGACCCAGTACTCCCCTTGGAGACGGTAGATCTCGAGCGTCTCGCTGAGCGGATCGAGCAACCAAAGATGGGGAACGCGAGCGCGCGCGTAGAGTGGCAGCTTCTTCGTGCGGTCGAACCGACTGGTAGAAGGGGAGAGAATCTCGCACACCCAATCGGGAGCTAGCGTGATGAAGGCGTCACGAGGAGGTGCTGGCAATCGCTCTCGGCGCCAGCCCGCGAGGTCAGGCACGACGATGTCATCCGCCAGATGGAGCTCGGGCTCGTCCAAAATCCACCACCCACCGGGGCCGCCGTCTCCGAACTGCATGCGCGTGAGTAGCGTGGCGCCCAACGCCGAGCCCCCGATGGCGTGAGGAATGGCAGGGCGAGGGCTGACGTGCAGCTGGCCCGCGACCAGCTCGCCCACCACATGCTCCGGCAACGCGACGAGGTCGTCGTAGGTCGCAGGGCGCGGAGCGGGCAACGTCATGACGACACGGTAGCACACGCGCAAACCCCACGTCGTTCAGCCACGGCGGCGTCCGAGAGCCAGGCGCAGGCGTAGAGCGGGGCCAGCGATGCCTCCTGCGGCACCGGTACAGCAACCGGGCCCGCCATGATCGCCAACGGCATCCCTTCTATTTAGCGCACAGATTCCTGTTCGGCCTCGGCCAGTGCTCTCGGGCCATGGCGTCTGCGAAAAGACGCCGGCGTGCGCGCCAATGTGGTGAGTGACTCGTCGCGAGACGTCGAGACGAGCGCACTATCGCGAACGTGGCGTCGGCCCACGCGCCACCGAGCGCGCGGCCAAGCTCTGCAAGACTGCGCTCGCTAGCGAGTGCCTGGGGATGAGCGCTTCGTCCTTCGGATCCGAAGAAGGGTTCGAGCCGAGAAGAGTGGCCTCCGAGTGGCGCTTCATCCTTCGGATCCAGGGATTCGAACGCTACCCATCGGTCGAAAATCGTGCGCGCGGAATGCGACTTGGAATGGCGAGCAGCAAGCGCAGCGGCTTGCGGGTCCGGCGAGCTTGCCGGACCAGCGCTTTACGGTTCGAGCCTAGGCAGGCGGACGGTGCTCACTGAGCGGTTTGGCTCGCTTGTGCGGGCGGAGCGAGCAAGGCCTCCAGCTTTTGGTAGCAGGCCTCCATGCCTTGATCCATGCCGGATGCGAGCGCGCCGTCACGGTCAGCTTTGGACTTGTACGTTTGCGTGATGCGCATCGCGGTGGCGCCGCCGCTTTCGCTGAACGCGTGCTTCTCGATGAGGGAGCCGATGGCCTCGCCGGTTCCGAGGGCCATCTCCTCCGTGTGGATGGCGTGCTCGTGCACGGCCACCTCCGTGAATTTGCCGCGGAGGGTCATGGCCGGGTCGGCTTCGTCGCTTTTCCACGCGATGGAGAGCGCGCCGCCGACGCGCGCGTCACACTCGCAGGTGGTCATGGTCCAGCCCGGCGGAGGCAACATCCAACGGCGCATCTTGTCCGGCGTGAACATCGCCTCCCAGACGAGCGGGCGCGGCGCGTTGAACGTGCGGCTGAGGACGATCGTGGTGTCCGTGGGGGTTGAGATTTGCAGGCCTTGGGGTGAAGTAGGATTCATGGCGTTGGTGACTCGTGACTCGGGACTCGGGACTCGGGACTCGTGAATAACGACGGAGACAGGTGGAGCTCGGCGCGGACGGGCGTGAAGCGCTCAGGTTCGGCGGGGAGGCGGTGGCCCGTCGGACTTCATCTCGTCGAGCAGCGAATCCAGGGCGGCGAAACGAGCCTCCCAGTGCTCGCGGAACGACTCGGTCCAAAGCGTCGCTTCCTTGAGGGGAGCGGCCTCTAGCCGGCAAAAGTGCTGCCGCCCCGCGACGCGGCGCCGGACGAGCTTGGCGTGCTCCAGCACGCGCACGTGCTTGGTGGCCGCCGGGAAGGTCATTTTGAGGGGAGCGGCGAGCTCGCTGAGATTTCGCTCTCCCCCGGAAAGCTGCCGGATGATCGCCCGCCGAGCTGGGTGGGCCAGGGCGTGAAACACGAGGTCCAGCCGCGGCGAGTGGTCCAAAACCATATGGTTTACTATACCAAGTGGTTTCACGAGGCAAGGCGGAAAATCGTCGCCCTCCCCCGCCAAACGTTCAGCGACCGCACGCCGCGCGCGGTCGCGTCCAGAGGAGCGCGTCGAGAGCCGAGCAGTTCTTCGCTGACGCGATTTGCGGAGGGGACCGAGGCGTGAGGCTGCCCGGCGAGGGCAGACGCGTCATTCCGGCGGCTTGAGGCGGTACCCGACTCCGGGCGTCGTCAGTAGAAGCTGCGGTCGATTGGGGTTTCGCTCGAGCTTTTGACGCAGCTGGCGCATGAACACGCGCAGGTACTGCGTGTCATCCACGTACTTGGAGCCCCACACCTCACGGAGCAGCTGCCGGTGAGTCACCACCCGCCCTGCTTGCCGAGCCATGACGTGGAGCAAGCTGAACTCGGTGGGCGTGAGCGCTACCGGCTGGTCGTCCACGAAGACGCGACGTTCGATGAGGTGAATGCGCAGCGGACCGACCTCGAGCTTGTCGTCGAAGGATGCGGCGTGGGCGGCCCGCCGCAGCGCAGCCCGGAGGCGTGCCAGGAGCTCGGCCTCCCGGAAGGGCTTGGTCACGTAGTCGTTCGCGCCGCTGTCCAAAGCCAGGACCTGATCGCGCTCTCCACCGCGCGCTGAGATCACCACGACCGGGAGCTCCGAACGCCCCCGCACGGCGGCCAGAACCTCCATGCCGTCACCATCCGGCAAGCCTAGATCGAGCAGGATGGCTTGCGGGGTCTTCCGGCTGAGTGTCTGCAGCGCCTCTTGCTTCGAACCGGCCTCCCAGACGTAGTAGCCCTGAGTGCCCAAGGCCGCGCGGAGCACACGACGCATGGGGAGCTCGTCTTCCACGACCAAGATTGCAGCCGTCATGCGGATAGCCTCGACTCGCTCGGGTTGGCCCGAGCATCTGTGAACGTGAACGTTCGAGGGAACGAGAAGCGCACGAGCAAACCACCGCCGACGCGTGACTCGAGGCCTATTTGCCCGTCGTGAGCGAGCAGCACGGCTCGGCAAATCGTGAGCCCGAGCCCGGTGCCGCCGTCGTTTCGCTTGGCGGATTGGCCTCGATAGAACTTGTCGAATACCTTGGCCTGCTCCTGCTCGGTGAGACCGGGCCCGCGGTCCGCCACCTCCACCGTCACGGCTTCCGCGGAAGCCGTAACGCGAATCGAAAGCGGCGAGCCAGCAGGCGTGTAGCGCAGCGCATTCTCCAACAGGTTGACCAGCAGCTGGTCAACGAGCACCGCGTCTAGCGGTACGAGCGGCAGGTCCTCCGGCACCTCGACCTGGACATCGCGCCCTTCCAGCCTGCCGGAAAGGTGCGACAACACCCCGAAAATGAGGTCATCCAGCGCCTCTGGCTCACGGTTCAGCACCACCGCCCCGCCCTCCAAGCGAGTAACGCTGAGCAGGTTGGCAATGAGCCCGTTCATGCGCTCGGCTTCTTGAACGATCGTCTCCAGCAGCTCTTGGGAGCCGGCGCGTGCGTCCAACCTCGCGGCGCTCAGCAAGGAGGTGCCCGCGGTCAAGATCGCAGCGAGCGGAGTTTTCATGTCGTGAGAGACGGCGCTCAGCAGCGCGTTGCGGTTTCGCTCCAGCTCGGTGGCGACTTGCGCGTGACGCGCGGCTTCGCCGAGTGACAGTCGCTTGAAGGCGTCCGCAATGCGATCCGCACAAGCGGCGAGCAGCAGCCGCTGCTCGGCCTCAGCACTGACCGCGGGGCGCTCGTCCACGCTGATGAATCCGAACGCTTGTGGCTCGACACCGATGGGCTGCACGGCGAGGGGCGACCCCGTCACTTGCCGACCGACGAAGATGCGCGTGCGGCTCCCGAACAGCTCCACGAGGTGGCGCTCGGCGCGTTGCACCAGCTCTCCTTCGGTCGTCACCTGTGACAAATCCAGGCTCAGGGCGCACAGGGTTTGCGTGCGCGCTTCGCTCTCCCGCGCGACGGCGCGCTGCTCACGTAGCCCCTGATTGAGCCAGCACACCAGCAGGGCCACGCCGAGCATTCCCGCGAAGATAATGACGCTATGCGCGTCTGGCAGGGCGAACGCGAAGACGGGCGGGATACAGAAATAATCGAACGCCAGCGCGCCCGTGACGGCCGTGAACGTCGATATCTTCATTCCGTACCGCGTGGATACGAGCACCGCGCCCACGAGGTGAATGATGGTCAGGTGCGCGAGCTGCGCGTACGGCGCGACGAAGTAGGCGATCGTCGTCGTCACCACGTTCGTCAGCGCACCCGAGACGAAGCCGAGGTGCCCGCTGACCGCGCGGGCCAAACGCTCTTGACCGTTCGTGGGCGGACGGGAGTCCGACTGACCGAACGCACTCATGACGCGCAGAGAATAAGCCGAGAGCTGACGGCGCGCTCGCTCCATCGTTGGCCAGGGCAAAGCGAAACCGCCAAGCAATGCTTGGGACACATTCACGCCGTGGCCTGCGCAACGATGCGAGGCGACACACCCTTAGGTACGCGCATGCGGCTTCTGCCGGACGACCGTTACCGCGCACGGCGCCTTGCGCACCAGAGTCTCCGCGACCGAGCCGAGCAGGAGGCGCTCGAACCCGGCGTGGTCGTGAGTGGCGATCACCAGCAAATCAGCGCTGAGCTCCGAGCAGAAGCGCAGGATCTCGTTCGTCGGATTACCCGCCGTAAAGTGGGCAAAAGACGGGTTTCTACACTGCCGCTGCGCGAGCCGGTGGTGGTACTCCAGGTGCTCCTTGGCGTCCGCTATCGCGTCCGAGCTCATGGCGGGTGCGCCGGCGTGGGCGCGGTCCAGCCGCGAGTGGCGGAGCACGTGCATCACGTGCAGCGTGGCCTCCGGAAAGGCTCGCACGAAGCGCGCCGCGAATGCGATGACGCGCGGCGCCGCCGGAGACGTGTCCACCGCGGCCAACACGACGCGTGGTTCCTCCGCGGTGTTCAGCAGAGGCTCTTCCCCCTCTTCGGGGGAGCGGGGAGTTACCGATTTTTCCACTGGGGCATCCCTCCTACCGTTCGAGAACGATGAACGCCAAGGTGACGAGCAGGTGCGCTGGTAGCATGGTGAAGAACGCAAAGACCGCGTAACGCACGAAGCTCGGCATCACGAGCCCGCTTCGTTCCGCGATGGATTTGACCATGAGATTCGGCCCGTTACCGATGTAAGTGGTCGCGCCCATGACCACGCTCCCGGCGCTCACGGCCATGAGCTTCAGCTCGGTGATGCCGTTCACCAAGTTCGGTTGACCTGCACTGAGGCCCTTGGCCAGCGCGGAAAAGGCCGCGTAGGTCGGCGCGTTGTCCAGCACCCCGGAGAGCAGTCCGGAGCCCCAAAAGAGCTGGT
The DNA here is from genome assembly GCA_004193285.1 of Myxococcales bacterium. Lineage (GTDB taxonomy): Bacteria > Myxococcota_A > Polyangia > Polyangiales > Polyangiaceae > PMG-095. The sequence continues at coordinate 66,156 of SECP01000048.1, forward strand.
AGCTCTCCCGAACCGGCAAGCTGGGAGCGATGCGCCCCATCATGAGCTCGATGGGCACGAGGCAAACGAAGAGCCCCACGAAGAGCAACGCCACCTCCGCGATCGGCCCGAACGAGAACTGGTTCAGCTCGTGCACCTCCTTTGGCGTGCCAAAGTACGAGCCTAGCCCAATCGCGACCAGCGCAAGCTCCCGGAAGCCGACCGGCAGGAAGGCAGCGACGACGATGCAGGCGAGAAGGGCGAGGTTTCGCTTGCCACGCACGGACAGGGGCTGCGCCTCGTGCGCGTCACGCCGCAGCGCCTCCGGGCTCTCCCTCGCATAGGCGCGCCTATCCACGAGGTAAAGCAGGCCGGCGAAGAGCGCGTTGTAGAGTAGCCAGATAGGAAACAGCTTCAGCGTCCAAAAGAACGGCACGCCGCTCACGAAGCCGACCAACAGCGGTGGGTCACCGAGGGGGGTGAGCAAACCGCCCGCGTTCGCCACCGCAAGGATGAAGAACGGAACGAGGTGGCCGGTGTGCCTGCGCTGCCGGTTGGTGCGCAGCAGAGGCCGGATGGCGAGCACGCTCGCGCCCGTCGTGCCGATGATGCTCGCGAGGAGGCTGCCCACGAGGAGAAAGCCGACGTTCACTCCAGGGGTGGCTCGCAGATCAGCGCTGGCGAAGACTCCCCCGGCCGCCACGTACAGCGCGCCTAGCGTGCAGATGAACGTTCCATAGCCGAGCAGGCAGTGCTGCAGCTCGTGGCTCAAGCCGCGCTGGAGCAGAAGCGCGGCGATGGGCAGCGTGCAGACCGCCACGACCGCCGCTTGAAACAGCCTCTTTTCCCAAAGGTGCGGGAGCAGCAAGGGGAGCGAGGCCATGGAGAGAACCAGACCCACGAATGGAAACAGCGTCCACGACGGGAGAGCTTCCGACACCACACCTGCGTATATCATACCGGGGAGTGACGACGCGCCAGATATCGATTCCGATTCGGTGACGGGCGCAAAAAAAAGAGGCCTCCACTGATGGCAGTGAAGGCCTCTTTCCGCTCACGCAGCTCACGCCGCTCACGCAGCTCGCGCGTGCTCAGCTAGCGCTGGCGGCGGCGCGGAGCTTGGGCAAGTCCATCCCTTCCGCGGCGACCAGCTCTTCCGCCGGAACTTCTTCCGGCAGCATGGTCTTGTAAAACTCCGGGTAGGCGGGGATGCCCATTTCTGGCACGTCCAGCCCGGCGATCTCGACCTCGGCGGGCACGCGGTTCGAGCCGAGAACCTTGCCGAGAGCCCAGAAGATCACGCCGCCCACGACGACGTTCCACGCGATGGCGACGCCGCCTTCGATGAGCTGCGCGATCAGCTGCTTGCCGTCGCCGTAGAGCAAGCCGGTGACGCCCTTGCCGGCCACGCCCAGGTACTCCGTAGCGCCAACCATGTTCCAGCCGGCGCCGTAGGTGCCGTCCGCGAACAAGCCGACCGCGATCACTCCCCAGAGGCCGTTGACGCCGTGAACGCTGATGGCGCCGACCGGGTCGTCGATCTTGAGCTTGTCGAAGAAGAACACGCTCCAGACCACGAGCACCCCGGCGATGCCACCGATGATGAACGCGCTCACCGGCGTCACGAAAGCGCACGGCGCCGTGATCGCGACCAAGCCCGCCAGCATGCTGTTGCACATCATGGAGGGATCAGGCTTGCCGACGAACTTCCACATGTAGAGGATGCCGCTCAGGGTCGCGGCCATGCCGGCGATCATGGTGTTTACGGCCACCATACCGATGCGCCCGTCCGTGCCGGCGAGTGAGCTGCCGGCGTTGAAACCGAACCAGCCGAACGCCAGGATGAACGTGCCGAGCTGCACCATCGGGATGTCGTGGGGGAGGATGGCGTTTACCTTGCCGTCCTTGCCGTACTTGCCGATGCGCGGGCCGATCAAAATCGCGGTGATGAGCGCCAGGGCGCCGCCCTGAAGGTGCACCACCCCAGAGCCGGCGTAGTCCACCGCGCCATGAGCGAGGCCGACTCGGTAACCGAGCTGCGACAGCCAGCCGCCGCCCCAGACCCAGCAGCCGAAGATCGGGTAGATGAGCGCGCCGATGAAGATGCTGTAGATGAAGAAGCTCTTGTAGCTCCAGCGTTCGGCGCAAGACCCGGTCACGATGGTGGCGGTGGTGTCCATGAACGCCATCATGAACAGGAACATCACGACCGCGGCGCTGTCGTAGGCGCCCCCGGTGAGCATGAAGCCGGTGGTGCCGAACAGGCCCCAGCCATGGTCCCCATTGACTGCGCTTCCGACCGTGAACATCTGGTTCAGAGTCGGTAGCCCGCCCAGCATGCCAGGGCCGCCGATCGCGGTCCCGTTGTAGCCGCCGCACATCAGGGCAAAGCCGCAGACGAAGAAGCCGAACATGCCGAGCGCATAGACGGCGAAGTTCATGGAAAACGTGTGCGAAGCGTTCTTGGCGCGAATCAGCCCCGTTTCCACCAGCGCGAAGCCCGCCTGCATGAAAATCACGAGAAAGCCCGCGATGAGCACCCAAACGTAGTTGATCGAGTAGTAACTACGGGACGCGGATTGAGCAACCGCGTCGACCGCGGCGGCGAGCTCCTTCGTCGTCGCCTTCTCCGCGTCGAGCTTGGTGTAGCCCGGTACCGACATGGGTGTCGGCGTCATTTGAAACGCGCCGGTCGGGTCCGCGGCGGGCTCGTCCGCGTACGCGGGGCTGGCCCGTAAGGCGGACACCCCGAGTGCGGCGGCGACCAATAAAAGGAGCGCCAACCATTTGCGCCCACGTCGAAGTGAAAACAGATGCAACATTACCCGTACCTCGTGCTGGGGGTTACTGCCTGACTCGCTTGCGAATAGCTTTTCGTGTCGTAGAGCCGCGCCCTCACGGGCGGGGGAGAGAGAGGCCCGCGTCGCGCGCCACTTTGCTCTTCAGCCGCGTCGCCCAGGAGGCGCCGAGCAGGGAGGACACCTGCATGACCACGAAGAACAGGCCCGCGAGATCGCTAGAGCGCGAGATGGCGCCAATCATCAGCGCGGCCGTGACGATGACGAGCTGCATGCGCCAAAACGTCTTCTTGTAAGTGTCTAAAATCATCTTTCATCCTCGCCGGGCCTTCGACGTCACGATGAAAGTTTCGTCCATGAATCGCGTCGCCCGGCGCTACCTCAAGTAACGGTGGCGCGCGATCCCGACTGTTTCGTCACGATCCCCCTACATCGTCATCCGCATAAATGTTTCTTAACGGCGGCTGTGAGCCTCGTTATGAAACTCCCTATCATGCGCGCAGCAGACCACTTGTTCGGGCACGCTGGGTCCCGACCCGGGAGTTTGCCGATGGAGCCGGCGCTGCGTTCACTCGATGAGGGAGTGCACGCGGCCCGAAGCGTCCAGCGCTGTCGCTACGGTGAAGACGAACCGCTCGGCCTCGAGCTCGACGGTCACGGTTTCGGACTCGAGCCAGCGCGCCTGCACCAACGCATAGGCCTCCGCGCGTGCGAGCTCGCGCCTCGGCACCGCGTCTAGCGCTTCTACCGCAATGGTGGTGCCGACCTTCTCCGGCAGCCAGGCGAGCTCGAATACGACCGGCAGCTCGGGCCGGCGCAGGAAGGCTCGCACGGCGCTGGCCACGGTCCCCCTCGCCTCAGCGCTGACGCCCAGCGAGACCACCGCGACCGGCGTGCCGACCCAGACCAGCAGCACGCTCGTTGCGCTGCCCAGCTCCGGCGTCCCCTGCCCTGCCGACCCCTCCTGCCAAACTCGGCCCGCGTTCGCCTCGGTCCAGAGCAGCGGGCCATAAATACCTTCGAAGTGCGGAGCGCGGAGGTCGTGCGCCAGATCCATCGTGTGGGGTTCCATGCGCCTGTAGGTTTAGCACCAACCCGGCGCGGCACGCAGACCCGCACCCTCCGGGTGACGACTCTTTTCTGCCGCGGTGTTGCAAGATCGCGAAAGGAACTCCGCGGACGCCTGCGCGCCGGCACGCGCTTTTTTCCCCCGCCTTGCACCCACGCGCGGTTGGCTCGGAACCTGCTTTTGGATCGGAGAAGGAGACGCCAATGAGCGAGAACAAAGGTAAGCCGTCCCAACAGAAAGCAGACGAGCGCAAGGAACGCGAGACGAACACCTCTCCGTCCGCCGCGCGCACCGTCCACCGCCTGGACCGCAGCCGCGGGGACGAAAAAGGAGGTAAGGGCGACTCGGTCAAGAGCCGCGCGACGGCTGCGAAAGCCGAGGTTCGGCGGCGGCCCGGCGGTTAGTCGTGCGTTGAGGCGAACCGAGGCCGGAGGCGGCGCGCGGCTAGGTCCGCTGGAGTGTCGAAAGCAGTAGTCACGGCAGGGTCCTCCACGTCCAACCAGCGCCGCCCAGCCTCTGCGCTTCTGAGGAGGTCCCGCAGGGTTCCGGAATAGCCATCCCGAAATTTTTGCAGCAGGCTCTGGAGCGCCACGACCGGGTGGCCTCCTCGACCCTGATACCGGGGCGTGGCGGCGTGCACGCCTGCAGCTGTGACGGCTTGCAGCAGGGCCTGGAGCGTCGCGAGCTGCACGGGTAGCGTGTCCACCGGGGCAACGACGACAGAGCGCTCCGGGCGAGGCGAAACGCTGCCCAGCGCAGCGCTGAGCGACTCCGCCATCGAGAACGTGTCTACCGTACACAGCTGAGCTTCCGGCTGCGCCCCAAGCAATTCTTGCACCTGCCCGGCGATGGTGGCGCGCACGACCACCAGAATAGGGCGACAGCCCGCGCTTTGCAGGCGCTGTACGTGGGCCAGCACCAACGGCTTGCCGTCGATGACGAGCAGCGCCTTCGGCCCGCCCATCCGACGCCCCTCGCCGGCGGCGAGCACGATGCCGAGCGGCACTGTCATAGGGCCGTGAACGCCTTGCTGAGGGGCAGCTCTCGGACGCGGGCGCCCGTGAGCGCGAAGACCGCGTTCGCGATCGCGGGGGCAACGGGGGGCACGCCGGGCTCACCGACGCCGCCCGGCGCCGCGTCGCTCTCGACGATGTCGATGTGAATGCGCTTCGGCGCCTCCCCCATGCGCACGATGCGGCCGCCGCCGCGGAAGTTACTCTGCTCGACCGCGCCGTTCTTCATCGTGATGCCGCCGAACAGCGCGAGGCTCATACCGAAGACGATGGCGCCTTCCATCTGGGAACGCACTCGGTCCAGATTGACGACAGTACCCGCGTCGAAGGAGAGCCAAACCTCGTCGACGGCGAGCTTGCCTCCGGGCCCTTTCGCTACCGACACTACGGCCGCGGCGTAGCTGAGAAAGCTGCGGTGAGCCGCGAGTCCGAGCGCCCGCCCGTCACGTTTGCGCTCCTGCCAGCGCGCCAAATGGGTCACTCGCTCCAGCACGTTGCGAAGCCGGCCCGCGTCGACAGGATGCCGATCGAGGGGCTGACCGTAGTTCTTCAGCTCCGCGACGCCGAGGTCGGCGAGGGACATCTTTCGGGGTGGCCCAATCAGCTCGAGCCACACGTCACGCGGGTCCGCGCGTCTCGCTTGAGCGAGCTCGTCCACGAACGAGCCAATCGAAAAAGATTGGAAGATGTTGTAGACGGAGCGCAGCCAGCCGATGCGCGTGTGCGACTTCGCGTCGCAAACCTCTGCGCTGAAATGGGGAACCGCGAACGCGAGATCCAGCACGCCCTGCTGCAAGTCATCGGGCGCCGGGCCCGCCGAACTGCCGAAGAGGCTGCCGATCGACGGGAATGCCGTGCGGTGTCGCCAAGCCGTGACCCGACCGGCGCTATCGAGGCCTGCGGTCAAGCGGTTGGTGCTCACCGTGTTGACGTAGTCGTGCTGCACGTCGTCCGCGCGGGTGAACTGAACCCGAACGGGGGCGCGGACGGCGCGCGACAGCAGCGCCGCCTCCGAGCAAAAGTCCGCTTTGGACTTCCTTCCGAAGCCGCCGCCGAGGAACGTGACGTGCACCTGCACGTTCTCCTCGGAAATCCCGAGGGCCCGCGCGACCTCGGTGCGCGCGGCTTGCGGATTCTGGGTCGGCGCCCAAACCTCGCACTTGTCGCCCTCGAACCTCGCGAGCGCAACCGGGGGCTCCATCGAGAGATGAGGCAAATGCGGGACGTGATACTCCGCCTCCACCACGCGCGCTGCTGCTTGCAGGGCGCGCTCCGTGTCCCCCACTCGCCGCACGACCTTTCCCGGCTTCGCAACCGATGCCGCGAGCTCGCCTCGGTACCGCTCGGAGTCGTAGGTCGCGTTGGGACCGTGATCCCAGACCACCTCGAGCGCGGCGCGCCCGCGCATGGCCGCCCACGTGTGATCGGCGACGACCGCGACGCCTCCCCAAGGTTGGAACTTGTAGGGGGGGCTCGGGTGCGGCATCTCCGCCACGTACCGAACGCCCGGAATGGCAAGCGCGCGAGTGGCGTCGAAGCGAGCCACCCGGCCGCCCACGACTGGCGGCCGCTCGATGACGGCGGTGAGCATGCCTGGGAGCCGGACGTCCGCACCGAAGACCGCCTGACCCGTCACGTACGCGGGTGCGTCCAAGAGCGGCAGAGCCTTGCCCACGTTGACGAGCTCCGCGCGCGGGCGCAGCGTGACGTCTTTCTTGTCCGGGACCTTCAACTTCCCGGCCGCGATCGCCAGCTCGCCGAAGCCGAGCGAGCGCCGGGTCGGCAGGTGCGTGACGACGTGGTCTTTGGCCACGCACTGGTTTGCGGGCACGTTCCAGCGCTGGGCCGCGGCGGCCACGAGCATCATGCGCGCCGTCGCACCGACGAGGCGCATGTCTTCGTAGATGCCGCGGATGCTGTTCGAGCCGTCCGTATTCTGATCGCCGTATGCTTTGTCGCCGTCAGCTTGGCGGATGGTGACGCGCGCCATGACGGCTCCCAGCTCGTCCGCGATGAGCACGGGTAGCGAGCTGCGGATGCCTTGCCCCATCTCCGAGCGGTGGCACACGATGGTGACCGCGCCGTCCGGCCCCACGTGCACGAACACGTTGGGGTTCAGGCCGGGGGCCTTCGACTCCACGGCTTGAGACGCGGCGTCCGGCTTCGGGTGCGCAGAGTCGCCGGGCTCGTTCGTGGGTTTCTGGGCGGCGGCTGGCAAGCAGACGCCCACCGCCAGGCCACCGAGCGTGAGGCTGAGCCCGCGCAGCACCGCGCGCCGGGGAACGACGAGATGCGCCGCGATCACGGAAGCTCCCCCGCCGCCTTTTTGATCGCGGCGCGGATGCGGGGATACGTCCCGCAGCGACAGAGATTGCCCGCCATGGATTGGTCGATCTGCTCGTCCGTCGGGCGAGGGTGCTTCTTCAACAGACCTGCTGCCGTCATCAGTTGACCGGCCTGACAGAACCCGCATTGCGGCACCCCCAGCTCGGCCCACGCCTGCTGCAGCGGGTGAGTGCCGTCCGGCGAGAGCCCTTCTATGGTCAGCACCGCAGCCCCCGCGGCGCGGCGAATGGGGGTGACGCAGGACCGCACGACGTGCCCATCCAGATGGACGGTGCAGGCGCCGCAAAGCGCTTCACCACAGCCATACTTGGTGCCGGTGAGACTGAGCACGTCCCGCAGCACCCAGAGGAGCGGCATTTCGGGATCGACGTCGAGACGATGCTCGGTGCCGTTGATGCGAACCGTGATGCTCATGGCCTTCGTCCTTCCGCCGGGCATTCGGCGCCTGCGTCTGCCCACGCGGCGATCAGAGCGCCGAACTGCTGCTGGGTGCCGGGCGCGGGCTCTCGATCGTGGCCCGGAGACCACCCCCAGCCGACCAGCTCGTCGTGCGCGTTGTGCTCGATGAGCTGCGCCATCGACTTGCCGCCGTTGCGCTTCGGGTCCTTCATTTGGTCGCAGATGTGGCGTGGCGTCTTTCCGACCCAAGCCATTTCGAGCGGCGCCAGGTGCCAATTCGGTGCGCCGGGAACGCGAGCATGCTCCAAGTTGCGATCTTGATGGCAACCAGAGCACTCCATACCGACCACGCCCCGATCTTCGGGTCCGCGAGTCACCGGTGGGTCGTGGAGGCGCCCGTCCATACCCTGCAGCGGCACGTCACCGTTCGGGTGACAGTTCGCGCACCGGGGGTGGAGTAGCACGCGGCTCGCTTCCAGAAACAGCGCGCTCGACCGCTCGCGCTCATCCGGAATGGCGGAGAATGCACTCACCGGCCTGAGCTCATTGCGCGCGGCGGGCGGAAGCTGCACGCGCGGCGGAGCGCCGCAAGCCGGCGACAGAAGCAAGAGAACGGAGAGAACGCACGAAATTTTCGCCATTTCGTTTCGAGGGCACATCCGCCGTAGCTGATGACCGCAGCCGCTGTGCGACCCTACGCCGCCGCTTCCAGGCGTGCAACGGGCCGCTTCGGTTGGCAGAAGGGCGCGGCGCGGTCACCGTAGCGCAACGCGCCACCTGGAGCGTTGTTGCATCGGCGACGAGGGGCGCTTACGCCATGAGCTCCTTTGCCCAGCGCGCCACCATGAATGACCATCCCTACCTGTTCGTCGACTCGCAACCGGAGCTGGAGCGGGCCGCGAACGCGCTCACCGCGTGTCCTCGTCTCTACCTCGACACCGAGTTCGAGAGTGGCCGAGGCCCGACGCGCCTTTGTTTGTTGCAAATCTCGTCCGGCGCCGAGATCTTCCTCGTCGACACCCTGAAGCTGCCCCGCCTGGACCCGCTGACGGAGGTGTTCAGTCGCCCGGATACGGTGTGGGTCTTTCACGCCGGCCTGCAAGACTTGCCGCTGATCGAGCAGCGCCTCCACGTCCGCGCGTCCCAGCGCCTGTTCGATACGCAGGTGGCTTACTCGCTGGTCTCCGCCGAAAGCAATGTTTCGCTCGCGTACCTGCGCTACCAGCTGCTGGGGTCTCGCTGGGGCAAGGCGCATCAGGCCGACGACTGGCTCGCCCGCCCCCTCTCCGAGTCCCAGCTCCAGTATGCGGCGAGCGACGTGCGTGATCTTCCGGCTCTAACCGAGCTGCTGCTGCAACGAGCCGACGCCAAGGACCGACGAGAGCTGGTGTTCGAGGCATCACGAGAGGCGCTCGGCTCTTCGCGCGAGCCCTCGCCACCCCTGACTCTCGAAAACTTTCGCAACGCTTGGCAGCTTGGCCCGGAGAGCCAGGCTGGTCTGCGTTTCCTCATCGGCTGGCACAACGCGCTTTCCAGCGAAGAAAAGCTCACCGCGCCGGACTTGAAGACCCTCACCGCGCTCGCCGCCCGCCTGCCGGAGACTCCGAGCGCGCTGGCGCGCATCAAAGGCGTTTCCGCAGGAGTCGTTCAACGCCACGGGGCGCATCTCGCGAAGGGCCTGACGAGCGCCGCGCGGCAGGCGACCGCCGCTGATTTCGTTCCTATCGAGCCGCTGCCATACGCAACCTTCGTGGACCTCAGGCGAGACGCCTGGTTGGGTTTGCTCCGCGCCGAGGTCTGTGCGGCGCTGGAGTGCTCACCCGAGCACGTCTTGCCGCAGCGCACCCTCCGCGAGCTGAAAGCCAAGCTGCAAGAAGGACGCACCGCGCGGCTATCGACCGCGCTCCGCGGCTATCGCCAGCGCCTCCTGGGTGACGCGGTGGACGCGTTCTGCAACGACCACCCGCCGCCATAAGGCCTGGCCGCAGCGGCTCCGAATGACCCGGTCCGGCGAAGGCGCCGGCTGGGCGCCGGAATGCCTTGAGACCATTTCGAGAATGATTCGCAATTTCATTGACGACCCCCCACCTCAGGGGCAAAACCGGCGAGCTTTTGGCTCATTCACGGACGCCCGAGGCGACGAAGGAAAGTCATGTTCAAAGGTCGACAATCTCACTATCTCCTGATGTGCGGAGCCCTGGCGTTGAGCTCGATGGTCGCGTGCAGTGACGACGACGCCGATGCGCCTGCAGAAGCTCAGGCCGGCGAAAGCTCCGGCGGGTCAGCCGGCAAAAGTGCGTCATCCGGCAAAAGCGGGGCCTCGAGCAGCGGCGGCACCGCCGGCGATGAGGCGGGCGGCAGCGACACCGCCGCCGGCGCGGGCGGTCAGGCGGCGGTCCCGATGGCGGAGGGCATCTACGTCGTTGGCTATTACGTCACGGTCCAGGACGAGTACATCGGCTACCTCTCGGTGACCGATGATCTCAGCGCGAGCGGTGGGGTGGACATCTCGCGGGCGGTAGAGTTTCCCGGCGACATGTCGTACGCCTCCCCGGGCAATGGGGTGATTTACGTGGGTCGCGGCAGCGCGCCGGTCATCGAGCGCTGGGTGCTCAGCACTGACAACGAGCTCGTGAAAGACGGCGAAATGGGCCTGGCCCAGTACGGCATCGCCAGCGGCTTGGGCGGCCGGGATCCCTTCCATTTCTTGGCGGAGGATCGCGCGTACTTCATCGACGCCAAAACGCGCCAAGTCGTGATCTGGAATCCTCTGACGATGAAGACGATCGAGGCCTTCTCTCTAGATGGCTTCGCGGAGGGGGACCTGTTTACGAGCTTGACCGTCGCCCACCGCGACCGCGACCGCGTCTTGGTCTCGGCTCGCTACTACCGCCCGGACGATACGGCCGCTTTGCTCACGCGCGTCGCCATCATCGACACGCTGACGGACGAGGTAAAGTACGTGGACGACGCACGCTGCGGCAACATCGCGTTCAAGGCCGTAGACAGCGAGCAGAACCTCTACCTCGCCAGTCACCCCGCTCAAGCGGCGGTGGCGGAGGTCGGCGCCGCCGGGGAGCCCGCGGCAGCCAGCTGCATCATCCGCATCAAGGCTTCCGAAAGTGAGTTCGACGCAGATTACTACGTGGACCTGAGCGAGGTCACCGGAGCTCCCGCGGGCGGGCTCATGCAAGGCCCCGGTAACGAAGCGTTCGTGCTCAAGTACGCGGGCGAGGCCTTGACCCTAGACAACTCCGCCAAGGCCCATACGCGGGCCGCGTGGGAGGTCAACCGCCTCACGCTCGGAGAGGAAGAAGCCACCGTCGAGGCCGTAGAGGGCATCGAGCTGCAGTCGGCGTACGGCCTCGCCTTCAGCGCCAGCGTCGGCGGCGAGGACAAGCCGTTCATCATCACCGTCTCGGGCGACTTGGCCGCAGGTCAGTACCACGACGTGTCCGTGCCCGGTGAGCGGACCGGCGCGCTCGAGCTGCCGGGCTTCCCGGGCGCCGCCATCCTCGTCAAGTAGCGGGGGAGGCGCTTCAGAGCGGCGCGGCGAGCTTCGGCTCGTCGCGCCCTCTGCCGCTCGTCTAGCGGAGCTCGACCGTGGCCTTGAGGTAAAACGCGCGCCCCGGTCGCTGCAGGCCGAAGTTGTCGAACAGCTCGGCGTCCATGAGGTTGTCGACCTCGAAAGTGGAGGTAGCTCGCAGGCCCTCGCGCATCACGATCCAAGAAGCGCCCAACGTGTGCGTGACCTGCGACTCCAGGCGCTGCTTGTAGTCGCGGTCGCCGGCGCTCTCCCACCCCCGGAAGAATCCGTGCACGTAGCGCCCATAATAGAACGGCTCTACGGCGTCGCGCGCGTCCGCGAGGCCTTCGAAGCGCAGCCGCGCGCCCCAGCTACCGAACAGGTAGGGCCGATTCGGGATGCGATCTCCCTCGAAACGGGAAAACGTGCCTTCCGTAGATTGGTTGCGCAAGTCCAGCCACGTCAGGCTGCCCTCCAAGCTCGCGAGCCGACGAGGCGACACCCAGCTGGCGGCGTTCTCGAGCCCGAGGGCGCGAGCTGCGTAGAGGTTTTCGTATCGGAAAGCCTGCTCAGCGCCGAGCAGCACGATCAAGCGGTCGCTGCCGCGCCAGAAGGCGTTCACGTCCAAAGTCAAATCACCGAAGCTCTGCCCCTTCAGCTCCAGGCGCGGCCCGAGGTTCGCGTTGTGACTGACCTCTGGCTCGAGGCTCAGGTTCTCGCGAATCAGCACGCCATTGCCGAACAGCTCGCTCGAGCTGGGCAAGCGAGTCGCATACTCGTAGGAAGCCTTGGCGAGGAGCCACGGGGTGAAGCGATAGCGCGAGGCGAAGCCGGCCCCCTGCCGGTGATCACTCGCGACGCGCTCGCGGAAGATGTTGCCGGGCAGCACCTCTTCGGCCATTGCCCGGTAGTAGTAGTCTTTGACGAACGCGGTGCTCGATAGCCGACCAGACAGCGCGTCCAGCTCGTATTCCAGCCCGCTGACGAGGCTGAACACCTCTCGCTTGGCCGAGAGCGGGTCGCGCGCGGTGCTGCCGACGAGCGCGCGCTCCGCTCCACTGCGCGAAGCGTGCTGAGGCGTAAGGGATGCACGCAACGCGTGGTGGTGGTTGGCCTGCCAACCGAAAAGGGCTCGGGCAAAGTAACCGTCTTGCGACGTCGTTTGGTCGTGCGGTCGACCGTCCACCTCTCCCCCGGTCGGCCGCCGGAAGATACGCTTGCCGTACCAGTCGTAAGCCCACGGGCTGAGGTCAACGTAGTTCGTGGCGCGGCGGGTGTAGCTGGCGAGGGCTCGAATGCTGAAGCCTGCGGGCAGGTCCACGTCGTAGCGCAACGTGGAGCCGTACACCGCTTCGCCGTAGCGCACCTCACCGTAGGGCACGGTCATGACCGGGTTGTGCTGGAGCTCCTTGTCGTAGCCGGACGCGAAGCCGCGCAAGAGTAGCCGCTTCGCCCAGGAACGCTCCACGACGCCCACCTCCACGCTGCCTCCGTAGGCGCGGTAGTCGTCGTTGAACCGGCGCACGGTCGCGTCCGAAAGCTCGCCCGTCGGTCCGGCGACTCGCACGTTGACTCGGTAGTCGTTGTTCGCGCTGTCCAGGAAAGCGTGGGCGCGCACCAACGCGCCGCTCGGCGCGTGCTGCTGACGACCGGCCAAGTTGAGCCGGTGCGTTCCGAAGGAGCCGACCTGGTAGCTTGCGCTCGCGAACGGATAGTAGCCATCGTCCGTCGCGAGATTGACGGCTCCGCCCAGCGCGTCCGCGCCAAGCCGGATCGGCACCACCCCGCGGTACACTTCGACGCGGTCGATCAGATTGACGGCAATGTTGGAGATGCCGAACGGGTACCCCGCCAGCTCCAGCGGAACGCCATCCACGAAGAAACGAATCTGCGTGTCATACAGGCCGTTGAGGGAGAAGCGCGAGGCGGAGCCCAAGCCTCCCTCTCGGCGGACAGACACGCCTTGGGTACGTGCCAGCACCTCGCCGAGGTCTGCGGACTGCTGCTTGGCGCGCCGCAGCTCCACGACATGGATGGCCTCTGCGGACTCCTGCAAGCGCCGCGCGCCTCCACCCTTGCCGGAGACCGTGATCTCGACCGGCGGCGGCTCCGAGCCCGGCGTCGCGCCGGCGCCGGCGGCCTGCGCGCCCGCAGTCGGAGGGAATGAAAGCGCCGCCGCGGTCGCGGTGGCGAAGAAAGTCTGTGTGCGCAACGAAGGACCCTGGGGCTTCAACGAGAATGATTCGCGTTTTCAGATATCGCGCGCGGCTCGAGCGTTCAGGCGCTGCCCACGTGCTGCGGGCGCGCTCGCTAGTTGCTCGATGGCGCGGCGGTCGCGGCTGAGCGTCCCTTTCACGTCGTCCCCGAACCATTCGAGCGACGCGTCCCAACGAGCGTCACCGGCGAGCTCGGCCAAGAACGCGCGGTAGTCGAACGCGCCTTCGAAGAGGGGCACCATGCCGGCGCGAGACCCCGCCGCGGAGTAAACGTTGGCGGGAGCGAACACCTCGAGGCGTTCACGGTGGCTGACGTTCTTGAGGTGCAAATGAGAGACGTGGGGGCGCAATTGCGACAGGGCGCGGCTTGGCTCGTCGCCGCCCTCCCACACGTGCAAGACGTCGAAATTGATGCGGAGCGCCGCGTGATCGACCTCCGCCAGGAGCCGTAGCGTCGACTCGGCCGTGTCCGCCAGGGTGCTCGGGTGCGTCTCCACCAGCAAGAGTTGGCCGCAATCGGAAAGTCGCTGGCAGGCGCCGCGGAGCCGCGCGACGATGCCCGCGCGGTCGGCAGCGCTGGTTTCCGCGCTGCCGAGGCGCCCGGCGAACGTGCGAAGCTTTCGGGTCCCCCAGCGCCGAGCCAGGTTAGAGAGCTGCTCCAACTTGCCCCACAGCTCGTCCGGCGGCGCTTCCAGCGGTAGGTAGTCGCTGAGCATGACTACCGCGAGCCCGTAGCCGCGCAGCCACTCCGCTCCGTATTCTTGGTCCGCAGCCAGGTTCCGGGCGTGCGCGCCCCAAAGCTCGATGCCCTGAAAGCGGTGGGCTTGAGCCCAGCGCGCTACCTGCTCGATCGAGATGAGGTGGTGACGAAACGAAATCGTGCAAATCGCCAAGTTCATGGAACGACTCCGTTCAAGCTCGTGCGGACCGGTCGCTCGGGCGCGTCCAGATCCGAGCACCACTCGTCGTACACCTCCAGCAGGCGCCGCTTGATGCGCAGCTCCCGCGCGTCTTGCTGGTCCAGAAGCTCCAGCACGCCTGTCGCCAAGCTGCGGTCCCCGGAGATGGCGAGCTTCATCGCGCGGTATTGCACCGCGGTGAAGCCTTTCACCAATGCCTCCACCTCGTCACACCAGCGCTCGAACTCGGGTAGGTCGAGGGCGAGCGCTCGCCAGAAGAACGCCAGCCCGTGCTCGTAGGCGTACTTGCGGATCGCCAGCACCGGTAGCTGGCGCAGCGCTCGGTTCAAGGCGGGTAGTCCGCCCGGGGCGCGCCCCTCCAGATGCGCGTTCACGATGCTCCGCAGCGCGCCGGTGAGCGGGTTGTGCGGGTAGCTCATGCAAACCGCGAAGTACTGCCGCACGACCGCATCTGCCGCAGGCGCGAGCGCACCCTCGTCGAACAGGAACCCGCCCGCCACCGCCGGGCTCCGCGCCGCGTCCAAGATTCGGGATTTGGGCAAGGTGCCCTCCCATCGAAAGTCCGGGTCCTGCATCAGCCACTGCTCGGGGTCCGCCGTCGCCTGCAGCATGACGATGTGCGGGAACGGATTTTGGTTGTACTTGTTCTCACGCTCGGGCAGCCGAAACAGGTCCACCATCACGAGGACGTTGCGACCCGCCGGGCGGTCCACGACGAGCCCTTCCAAGCGCCGCACGTTGTCTTCACGAGGTGCCTCGTGGTCGTACCACTCGCGGATGCGGGCCCCGTAGAGGCGCTCGTACCACTCGCGGAAGAACTCCTGCCGGTAGCCAGCGTCGCTGTGATAGGAAAGCTCGAAGCCGGCACTGACCTCGAAGGGCGCGTCCCAAACCCCGAAGTAGTAAGGCCGCTGGTCTACCCCAGGGGTTCGCTTGAGGGACTCGCACACGCAGCTCACGAAGCAGTGAACGCGGATCACGGCGAGCCCCCGAGCGGAGTGTGGTCCGCCGCGGCGCGCTGGGCGAGCAGCAGATCCGCGAGCGAGCCCACGGTGGCTCCTTGCTTTTGCAGGGCCTCCTCCTCCGGCAGCGCGAGCCCATGCGCCAGCTCCAGGTGCACGAGTAGCTCGAGCATTTGCACGGAGTCCAAGCCGAGCTGCTCGTTCAGGCGCGCGTCCTCGCTGAACCTTTCCATGTGGGGCAACGCGAGTTTCTCGCTCAGAATGTAGCGAATGGTCGAGACGAGCTCCCCCCGAGTCATGGTTGTAGCTCCTCCGGCGCTTCTGCCAATTGACGGCGATTGACCTTACCGTTCTCCAGCTTCGGGATCTCCGAGACCTGATGCACCTCCAGCGGCACCGCGAAGGGCGTCAGTTGCTGCGCGCAAAAGCGACGCACCTCCGCCGCGTCGACGGTCCGCGTAGCCACGAATTTCAGGCATACGCGTTCACCGGCGTACGCGTCAGTGCGCTTGTACACGACTGCTTCCTCCACGCCTTCTAGATCCAGCACCACTTCCTCGACCTCGCCCGGGTACACGTTGATCCCAGCGACGTTGATGGTGTCGTCCACCCGCGAGACGAAGCAAAGCCCGCGTTGGTTGAAGTACCCCAAGTCCTTCGTGCTCACGAATCGGTCCCCAGCGCGCACTCGGATCTCTTCCAAAGCGGTCTTGGAGCTACCGGCCGTGACTTCCAGGTAACGAAGAGGGCGCCCGACCTCCTCAGCCGCCTGCGTGTCCAGATTCAGCGAAATGCAGCCAAATTCAGAGCAACCGTACTGCTGCATCACGCGCAGCGAGCGGCGGCGCAGCTCCGCGAACCAGGCGCTGCGCAGGGGCGCGCCGGAGGTCATCACGGTGCACAGGTTCGCGCCCTCCGGCAAGAGCCGCACGAGCACGTTGAGCAGAGTGGGCGACGCGTAGAGTAGCGCCTGGGTTCGGTCCGCCGCACGCCGGATCAAGTATTTGGGGTTGATGTTGGTCAGGACGACCGGCGTCACTCCGCGTCGCAGCGAGGAAAGGACGCCGCTGATCAGCCCATACGAATGGGTCACTGGGCATGCCAAGAGCGGCTCGCACTCCCCCAAGCTGCCGAGCGCGTCCACGTAGCTCGATACCTCCGCGTCCACCGCCGCCCAGGTGCGCTCGATGCTCTTCGGGGTGCCCGTAGTACCGGAGCTGAGCTGGACGAGAACGCCCGTGTCGTCGCGAGCGCCATCTTCGAGCGCCAAGCTCTGGGCTTCGTCGTGGAACAGGAGCTGGGTACAGCGCAAGCGCTTCGCGAGGCGCTTGGCGCCTTCCAGCGGGGTGCTCGGGTGCAAGGGCGCCACGGATGCGCCGGATTGTCGAAGGAAAAGGCACAATGCGAGCCAGCGCTCCGGCTCCTGCAGGCACACCGCGTAGCGCTCGCCCCCGCTGCGACGCAGGTGCGGGAGGCGATTGAGCTCGGCGAAGCGCTTCTCGAAGTAGTCGCGAGAAAACGTGAGGTCATTGATGGCCAGCATGGAGTTCCTTTCCGGCGTGGTCGTGAAGCGCGCTCGGTACCCAGTGGTGTGAGAGCTCAGTAGATGGAGCCCGCAGCCGGGCTCGGAAGAGGCTCTCCGTGCGCACGAATGGCTCACCCCAACCCAGCGCGGCATCGCGCGCGGGGTCGCACCAGCGCGAGCGCCCGTAATCCGAGAGGACCTTCCGCGCGAGCCGCCAGAAGTCACTCTCCGCGAAGCCGTAGCGCTGCTCCAGCAGCCACGAGAGCTCACTCAGGTTGAACACCATCACCGTGTCGATGAACAGCTCACGCAGCTCCACCACCGAGTGCATGGCGTAGTGGCGGCCGATGGCTGCCGAGCCGAACCGCGCGTCCAAAGCTTCCCAACGCGGGAGCCGGCTCGGGTCTGCCAAAAAGCTCGGCACGTACTCGACGCTGTCATGAAAATCCCGCAGGGCGAGGCGCTCCGGCCAGCCTTCTCGGTGGAGGAGCAGCAAGTTTTGCGCGTGAGCCTCCAGCGCGATGCCGTGGCGCGACAGCAATCGCCAAAGCGGCAGCACCGTGACGCGCAGCAGCTGCTCGAGCCAAGCCGACAAGCCGTGCTCACGGACCCAGACATCGACGTGAGGGTCGCCGTCATGCTCCACCGCGAACAGCGCATTGAAGGGAACCGCTCGTTCGCCTTCGCGGAGTCGCGGTCCGACCGGTTGCCGCCAAATGGCCGCCAAATGGCCGTCCAGCTCGGCGCCGCCGGGCCCGGCCGGCTCGTACAGGCTGCTGGCGTGCTCGCCGAGCACCACCGCTCCCGCGACCTGCTCGAAGAACGGATCCGAGGCGACCGCGGCTTGCAGCCAGGCCGACAGCGCCGGCGCCGACTTCACCGTCTCCGGCTGCAGGGTGCGGAGCGAGGAAGAAACGCGCACCGCGAGCGGGAGCTTGATGTGCGACGCGGAGGCGTTCGAAACCGGGAGCAGCGTTCTCAAAGATTGCGACGCCCGGTAACTAGCGACCCCGAAGCCGAGGTCCACGACCTCGCCGCCTGCTTGTGCCGCTTTTAGGGCCGACCACCCCGCCAGCTTCTGCCACTGCCAGGGGTGCACCGGGAGCAGGCCGTACTGCGCGACGTCCGCCCCCTTAGCGCGCTGCGCTGCGACGAGCGACGCGTATCCGGTCGCGCCGAGCTCGGAGCGAAAGTGCTCTGCCTCGCTAGTCGGGAAGGTCTGGCACAGACGAGCGCGCCGAACCGCGAGCCAGCGCAGCTCGAACGGGTTCCCTGCCTCGGGGCCGTAAGCCGCCTGGTCGGCGAGCGAGAAGCCGGTGCGCGACTTGAAGCAAGGGTGATACGGGTGACCTTCGTGTAGCAGGCCCTCGAGCGCTTGGTAGGGCAAGGCGCGGCGGCTGCGGCGTAGCGCCGGCAGGTGCTCTTGGTTCCAGCGGCAGAGCCGGGCGGTGTTCTCCAGCTCCTCCGCGATGGCCGCCTTCACGGACGGGTCGCCCGGGACGTCCGCAAGCACCTCGGACCAGCTCGTTTCGCGCCAGGTGCTCGGGGCTAGCTTTTGCACGGAGCCGGCAGTCACGCGCACCCTCCCGAACGCGGCCACTCGGGCTCGGCAGCGGTACACGACTGTTCCCAAGCTGAACGTGAGCTCCCGCTCCCCGCTCGCGTGAGCGCCGCAGCGCTCGCTCGGCCAGGAAGCGATGCGCTCGAACAGCAGCGCCTCGACCAGCTGCCGGAGGACACGGGCTTCAGGCAACTTCCAGCTCCCGCGGTAGCGGCCGCAGAGGCCGAGTCAACGGATTGTCGATGCGAACGTAGACTGCTTGCTCGTTCGGCTCCGTGAGCTCGTCCACGTCGTGAACCCGCGTGAGCAAGTTGGCTTTGTACGGAAGCCGCGGCTGCTCCAAAAACCCCGATAGCAGCTGCCGCCCTTGGCCGGTCAGCTCTTCTCGAAGCTGCGCGAATCGGCCCTTCACGACCGAGAGCGACACGTCCTCGTCCAGCAAGCCGTCCGCCCCGAGCCGCTGCACCACCGCGAACAGGTGGTTGCTCAGCAGGTAATAGGCGAAGCGCTCGCGAATCAGCTCATCCTCGAAGAACAGCTCCGGCCGCTGAAGAAGCTCCGGCAGGAGGGAGACCAAGCGCGTACGGTGTTGGTTCGAGAGGTAGTAGCCCTGATTGTCGCGAAATTGACACGCGCGTGGGTAGCCCGCCTGCAAGTCCACCAGGCTATTTTGCTGGTGCGCCTCCAGCGCGATGCCGTGCTCGTCGTAGAGCCGAAGGAGCGGCTCGATGACGCAGCGCACGTAGCGCACCAGCCAATCGAAGCTCACCTCCGCGACATTGCGCCCCTCCGTGAGCGCGAGCCCCTCCAGCACGGTGCGCAGACGCGAAGCGCGGTGCGGCAGCGCCTCCTGCACCAACGCCGCCACGCAGTACACGCCGCTGTCTGCTCCCCGCCGAAACGGATTTTCGCGCAGCAGCAGCTCGAAGCCTGATTCGCCTTCGCCGGGCCCCTCCAGGGTAAGGTAGGCAGGATCCGCAATGCAGTGAAAGTCCGCTCGTTTGCCGAGAATCGCGAACAAACGCGCCATGCTGACGCCCGCTGGTAGCTCGTCCCGCCGATTGAAGCGCACGGAGTTCGTGATCCGCACCGGGATCGACAGCTTGACCATCCACTCCGCGTCTTCGCTGTAAACCGTGCGCACGGACGACGTCGCGGTGAAGCGCGGACCGAGGCGCCCTACGTCGCGCAGCAGTCCGTCGGCGAGCCAGCTCCGCACGTGAGACTGGTGCAGCAGCCAATCCACTTGCAGTGGGTGAACCGGCACCAACACCTCCCCCCGGTCCTGCGCGGCCCGGAGCGCTCGCTGGGCAGGCGGGTCCGCGGCGAGCAAACGTGACAGCATCTCCTCGGTCGTTTGCGCGGTCGCTGATTGCTGCGCGACGAGGGCTCGCGCGGCCGCGAAGTAGTGCAGCTGAAAGCGCCCCTTCAGCTCCGGAGCAAAGCTTTCGTGCTGCCAATCCGTCATTCCCTGGCGGCTCTTGGGGGTCGGGTGTCGCCAGTGCCCGTAGAGCATGGACTGTTCGCAATCGATGAAGCGATCGGAGTCCAGCCGGCGGTCGTGAGCTCTCGCCGCGAGGTACCGCGCCATCAGCTGCTGGCTCTGCACGTAACGGAGGATGAGCTCCAGCTCGTGAGCACGCGCGGTCTCGTCGGCGCCGCCACGCCGGCCATAGAGCTCACGGATCAGCAGGAGCACTACCTGCAGTCGATCCGCGTCGCGCCAACGCCCCCCGAGCTGCACCCGCGCCGTCCCCAACCGGTGGCGACCAACCGCCGAACGGTACACGACCTCCAGCGCGAGCCGCTGCCCCTCGCAGGGTAGGCTCAGCTCCACGACGAACTCGCATCGCAGCTCCCAGGCTGCATCGCGGTCGGCTCTCCAAGACTCGGCGCGATGCCAAACGCCAGCGCCCAGCTCTTGGAGGTAGCACGTGACGAAGGCGTCGAAGCACGCCTGCTCTGCCAAGAAAAGAAGGCCCTCGCTCACGGCGCGACCGCCCCTTCCCGCGCGGCGAGCGGAGCGGGCTCGCGCTCTGGCTCGCGACGTAGCAGCAGCACCGCGCCGAGCAGAAACGTAGCCGCCTCCGCCAGAGGCAGCGCGATCAAAAAGGGCAGCGACGGCGCCCAGAAGGCGAAGGCGAGCAGGAGCAGCGCGGGCAGCACAAGACTGCGTAGCGACGCGAGCAAGCTGGCCGAGCCAGGGCGACGACTCGCGGCGAGGTACACCGTAAACACCACGTTCGACCCGTTCAGCAGCAAGAGCGGCCACATCACGTGCAAGAAGAGCGCGGCTTGCGGCAGCACGTCCGGGCTCTCGCCATCCGCGAACAGTCCAAGCCAGCGGTCGCCCAAGGTGAGCAGTGCGCCCGCGAGCACCGCCCCAAAACTCGAGACGGCGACCAGCGCGCACCGGAAGAACGCGCGAGCGCGCTCTTGCTTTCCTGCTCCGAGGTTCTGGCTCACCAGAAGGTGCAGCGCGTCCGCAGCGCCGTAGTACACCATCAAGCTCGCAAAGGTGACGTAGTTGACGATGGTGAACGCGGCCACCCCGTGCACCCCGACGCGCTTCACCAAGAGCCAGTTGATCACCAGCACCACCGCGCCGACCGACAGCTCGCTTACCAGCTCCGACGCCCCGCTGTAGGCGCAGCCCCAGAGCGAAGCCCACCGCCGCTGCTTGACGCTGAAGCGCAGCTTGGACCTGCCCGAAGCGAAATGGGTAACGAGCACCGAGAGCTGCAGCGCTTGCGCAAAAGCCGTCGCGTAGGCTGCCCCAGCGATGCCCCAGCTCAGGTGACCGACCAGGAGCGCGTTGAGCGCCATGTTGGTGAGCGCACCCGCCACCACCGCGCTCGTCGCCAGTACGGGCCTGCCGTCCAGCCTCACGAAGTAATAGACGACGAGGGTGGCGAGCTGCACCACCATCGCCACTGAAACCACTCTGAAGTACTCACGCATCAGCGGGAACAAGGACTCGGGCGCACCGAGCAAGCGGTAGAGCGCGGTATCGAAGAGGTTGCCGCCCAGGGCTGCGCACGCCGTCAGCGCCGCGACCGCGACCACCGATTTGCTAAAAGTGGCGCTCGCCGCCGCTGCGTTGCCCTCCCCCAGGCTCCGCCCTGCTTGCACGGAGCCGCCCATCGCGAGCATCAACGACAAGCCGAAGAGCAGCGTGAAGTAGGGCAACAGCAGGTTGACCGCCGCCAGCGCCTCCGAGCCGACGAAGCGGCTGATGAATACTCCGTCTACGATGGTAGCGGTAGAAATCGCCAGCAAACCGAGCAACGAAGGGACCGCGTAGTAGAGGAAAGTGCTCGGCACCGGTCCTCGGAGCACGTCATTTCGAAGCTGGCCCTCAGTCATGCAGGCACTGACCTCTACCCCACCATGTTGCGATTGAAAATCATTTTCATTTAGATCATCCGCATCTGACGGAAGGATCACTCACTTTCCTCGTTCACACGGACGCCGGGTCAGGTGCGTCTTGCGACTTAGTCGCGTTTTAGGTATCAAGCGCTCGACCCTGAGGAGGAACGTGCTCAAGCGTACTGACGAGTTCAGTTTCATGCTCCGTGTCTCGACGATCAGCGGAGCCGGCATCGGCGTCTTCGCCCTGCACGGGATCGCGCAGGGCGTCTGGTTGGAGGTGTTCCCGCGCGGCTACCGGTCGCGCAAATTCAAAGGCTCCGAGCTACCGGAGCCGCTGCGAAGCTATTGCACGGCCAAGCCCAACGATCTGTACGCGGCGCCGCGGGCCTTCAATCGGATGTCGATCGGTTGGTACCTTAACCACTCGGAGGCGCCGAACGTCGTCTGGGACGACGACTTGGACGGCTACGCGGCCGCGCGAGACATCGCGGAAGGCGAGGAGCTCTTCATCGACTACAATCTGTTCGAGGAGCCGCTGGAGAAAAAGGGTGCGTACTATGCGGCCCTGCCCGCCGCCACGGAGGATTGACTACCGCCAGCGCTCAGTTGGCCGCGCGCGGGATTCCGAGCGCGTCCGCGGGCACGTACAGACGAAACAGGGTCCCGCGGGCCGGCTCGCTTTCCACTGAGACCCGACCGCCAAGGCGCTGCAACTCGGCTTGGACCGCGGCGAGGCCGAATCCCCGCCCCGAGATGCTGGTAGCGCGGTCCCGAGTGGAGAGCTCGTCGGAGAACAGCGCGGCCGCTAGCTCGCCGGTGGAGCTGGCGGGGAGGCCGCGGGCGCGGGCGCGCTCCCGTACGCATTCCCAATCCACCCCTCGGCCATCGTCTTGTATGGAGATGACGGCTTCAGAGCCCTGGAGGCTGACCTGAAGTGACAACACGGGGTCCAGTTTGCCAGAGGCCTGCCGCTCCGCGGGTGCCTCGAGGCCGTGGTCGATGGCGTTTCGGACCAGGTGTACGAGTGAGCCGAAGAGCGGACCGGCGACCTTCGCATCGACGAACAGGCCGCCGTCCTGGATCGCCAAGTGCGGCTCGGACTTGCTCATGCGTGCCGCTAGCGCGCGCCCGTACTTCCCGAGGCGCTCCAGCACCGGCTTGACCGGCTCGAGCAGCAAGCGCTCCACCGCGCGCGCGGCTTCGTCCGCCGAGCGCCCCGCCGCAAGCTCGCTCGCCAACGCGCGGAGGGTGGCCCGGGAGACCTCCACTCGCTCACCCGCGTTATCGCCGGCGATGGACGCGAGCGCCGTCTCCAGCGCGCCGAAGCAGCTCGCGACCGCTTGGAGCCGGGTGGCCTCGAACGCACCTTCGGCGATGGCATCCTCCGCCGCATGGCAGCTCTCGGACACGGTGTGAAAGCCGTACATCGCCGCGTTGCCCTTCAGCGTATGTAGGTTGCGCTGCAGCACCGCGTCCACCGCGGTGGCGGATGTCATGTCGTCGACCAGAGCCCTGCCCTCTTCGAAGAACCCGAGCAATGCGGCTCGGTCTTTCGACAAGTGGCGGCAGAGCGTGAGCACGTCTTGCTGCTCCGCTTCGTCGCGCGCTCGGCGCAGCGCCTCCGTGACGTCGTCAATCACGATCAGGAGGCCGGAGAGCTTGTGGTGGGCGTAGATGGGCTGATAACTCAGTTGGAAGCGCCGCGCCTCGCGAGACAGCGCCCTCGGGAGCTGGTCGAGCAGCAGCTCCTCCGGCAGCTCGCCGGTGAGGAGCTGCTCGAAGGCGAGCCGAAAGTGAGTGACGAAGCGAGCGTCCACCGCGGCCAGGTAGCTGCAAAAGGGGGTGAGCGGCTCGAACTTGCCCAACCATTCGTCCACCACTCGCGAGTGCTCGGGCGCGAGCCGCCCGTCGAGATCGATCGTGAGCAGCCCCTGCTTCACGTTGTCCAGCACGCGGCGCATGTCTTGGTTGCGCTCGTTGAGCTCCGTGGTTCGCTCTCGCACGCGCCCTTCCAGGTTTTCGTTGGCGCCCTGCAGCTCCTCGTAGAGCCGCGCGTTTTGCAAGGAAACCGCGGCGTACCCGGCCAGGAACTCGAGGCGTTCCACCCGCGCCGCGTGAAAGACGCCGGTCGCGGTGTCGTTCTCGAGGTAGAGCACGCCGACGAGCCGGCTTTGGTGCACCAAGGGTACGCACGCGATGGACTTTGCGTTGCGGCCTTCCACGAACGGATCTTGCGCGAAGCGATTGTCGCGCGCCGCATGGTCGAGGACGACCGTTTCCAGGGTGCGGGCGCAGTAGCGCAACACGGAGGACGCGAGCGAGAGCCCCGTATTCTCTTCGTTCGGCTCGACGACGACGCGGTCGGACTGGACGCGCAGCGCGGCTCGCATGACGAACTCGTCGCCCTCGGGGAGGAGCAGCACGCCGCGCGTCGCCCCCGCGTTCTCGAGGAGGATTTGCGTCAGGCGCCGGAGCAGGGGCTCCAAGCGGATCTCACTGGCGATCGCGCTGACCGCGCGCATGGCCGACTGCAGATCCAGCTGAATTCCCCCGCTGGCGCTGGACGCGGTCATGGTCTGAGCGGAGCTGTCGTAACGGCGAACCGTCTCCAGGGGCTGGAGCAGCGGGAACTCTCGACCCAGCTGGAGCACCTTGCCCGCGGCGCCCCACAGCTCGTAGTGCTGCATGGCCGCGGCCAAGCTGCGCTGCGCGAGGTGCCTCCGCTGGCTGCGCAGCTGAAAGCGCCCTAGTCGCTCGTAAGCGATCGCCAGGTGGTGCCAGGCCCCGGCCTCGGCCGCTGACTCCACCGCGCGCTCGTAGGCGGTCAACGCGGCGCCAGGCTCTTGGCGAGCCGCGTGCAGCTCCGCCGTCAGCAGCTCTTGCAGCGCCAAAAAGTTGCTCGCGCCGACTCGAACCCACGGCTCGAAGCAGGCGAGGTCGGCTTCTGCCTTGGCCAGCAGGGCTTGTCGCTCGGAGGCCTCCGCCCCGCGCGCCAGCTCCGCGCAGGCCATGCCGTGGAAGAAGACGTAGTCCACCTTGAACACGACGCCGGGGGGAGGCTGCATGGCCTCCGTGACCCGCTGCGCCTCCGCAAAATCACCCGAGAGGAAGCGCAGCATGGCCTTGATGGCGCCGTAGTGCGCCTTCACCGGTGGCGGTCCCTCGGCTTCGAAGCCCTGCTCGGAGAAGCCGTCCCCGTCCATCGAGCCTAGCGACGGGGCTTCGCCTCGCAAGCAGGACACGCTGCGGTTCACGATGTCCAGCAGCAGGTGATTGAGCACGTCCCCCTGTTCGGTGAGCGCGCGGAGGCCGTCGGGGATCTCCGCCTGAAGCTCGGCCAAGCGCCTTCCCGCGTAGAGGGCTTCAGCTGCCCCGACCGCGATGCAGTAGCCGGCGTGGAGCTGATCTCCGGCGTCCAGCCCGGAGCTGACGCCGCGCTTGAAGTGGGCGGAGCACTCGGTGCGAGGGCGCACCCAGGGCGCCAGAAACTCGGCATAGATGAACTCGACGCCGCCGCGTGCCGCAGCATGCTCGGGTCGTTCGGCGAGCGCGAGCGCGAGGAGCCCGAACTCGTGGGCGCGCACCGGGTCCCCCGTGACCATGTGATGCACGATGCCGTACTGCGCGTAGAAGAACGGTGAAATGGGAGCGGTGCCGTGCTCGAGGGTCGAGCGGACTGCTTGCAGGACCAGCAGCACCATGAGCCCGTGATTCCATTGAAAGACGGACGGAATGGCGTAGGCCAGCGTGCTGAGCACCGCCGACTTCTCCGGGTCGTTCATCGCCGGAAGGTCACGCAGGGTGGCGACGTCCCGCCGCCCGAGCTCGGCCTGGTAGGCCCCGAAGCCCTCGCCAATGGCCGCGCCAACCGCGGCCGGATCCTGGATATCGGGCAGACGCACGCCCAGGAGCGCGAGCGTCTCTACGCTGAGCGCGGTCGCTTCGCGAGGGAGCCCGCGGTTGGTGATGATGGTCGCCTTCAAGTTCCGCGCGGGGACGCGGTCGATGACGCGCTCCGCGCTGGTTTCGATGTCTTCGATGAGCCCCAGCGCGCGGGCCTCGTCGTGGAGCAGGTAGTAGGATTCGGCCGCGATGAAGTGTGCAGACAAGCTCGTCGAGTAATCGACGGCGAACGGGCTCTTGCCGAGCAGCTCCAGGCAGATGCCGGCCAGCTCGGCCGCGGAGCCGTGAGCGGCGCCCGCGCGCGCGCGACGAGCGGCGGACAGGTTGAGCCGCGCGATCCGAAGGCGCTCCTCTGGCGCTTCCACGTGCTGCCGTCCCAGATTCAGCTGGGTGACCACCTCGAACAATCGTTCGTCGCTCGGTCCCTCATCGCCCGTGGCGGCGAGCAGCAGCCGACCGATGCGCAAGTGGATGCGCGAGCGCTCGATTTCCCCGCCTGCGGTGAGCGCCGCCTGCTGGACGCGGTCATGCGCGAAGCGGTAGCTCAGCTCGAGGGCCGCGTTTTCCGGCACGTCCAGGAGATCTTCCCAGCGCTGGTGGTGCGGGCCCAGAGGCACCAAGTACTTATCCATCACCGCGGGCTGCAGCGCTTGGGCTACGGCGCGGGGCTCGTCACCGGCAATCAAGGCCAAGGCGCGCAGCCGGAAGGTATGGCCCATGCACGCTGCGAGCTGCAGCAGCTCGCGGGTCCGCGCCTCGAGACTGCCGAGCCGCGCGATGACCAGGTCCACGACGCTCTCGGTCGCGGTGAGCGCGGCGACTGCGGCGAGATCCCACGTGTAGCCGCGGCCGGCCTCGAACCGCAGCTGCCCTTCATCCGAAAGGCGCTGCAGCAACTGACCGATGAAAAGCGGGTTCCCCGAAGTCTTCTCGAAGATCAGGGAGGCCAAGTCGCCGCTGTTTTGCTGCGTGAGCCGCAGCGCGTCCGTCAGCAGCTCGCGCACCTCCGCGAGCGAAAGGGAGCCGAGCTCGATGTGGTCGACGCGAACGCGTCGCTCGAGCCGGGCGAGCGTTTCGAGCAGCGGATGGCTCGCGTCGACCTCGGAATCCCGATAGTTTCCGACGACGAGCAGGTGCCCTTGGCTCTCCGCGGAGAGGACCAGCTCGAGCACGGCCAGCGAGGCCGTATCGGCCCACTGCAGGTCGTCCAAAAACAAGACCAGCGGTGCTTCCTTGCAGGCGCTGGCTTCCATGAAGCGCCGAAACGTTCGTTCGAAGCGCGCTTGAGCCTCGTTCGCCGCGAGCGCGGGCACCTCGGGTTGCTCCCCGAGCGCTAGTACCAGCTCCGGCACGACGTCCACGATGACGCGCGCGTTGTCACCGAGCGCGCTCCTCAGCCGTTTTCTCCACGCTTCCAGCTCGCTCGCGGTAGAGGCGAGGTAGACCCGCACGAGCTCACTGCACGCGCTCGCGAGCGCGGAGTACGGTATGCCGCGGCTGAATTGGTCGAACTTTCCGGACACGAAGTGCCCGCCGCGCACGAGCTCGCGGTGCGCTTCTTGGACCAACGCGGACTTCCCCACCCCGGGCGGACCCGAGATCAACGCCAGTGAGCGAGCGCCGCTTTGCGCGCGCCGCACCGCCTCGAGCAGCGTGTGGCGGGGCGCCGCGCGCCCATAGAGCTTGTCCGGCAGACGCAGCGTGCCATCGTAGTCACTGGCACCCAGCGTGAAGGGCGCGAGCGACCCGGTGCGGGTCAGCTCCTCCTGAGCGCGCTCCAAGTCCGAGAGCAGCCCGGCCGCAGTTTGGTAGCGTTCTTCCGGACTTTTAGCGAGCAGGCGCAGCACCATCGCCTCCAGCGTTGGCGGCAGCTCCTGGCGATGCTGGCGCGGCGGCGTGGGTTCCCACGCGATGTGAGCGTGAATGAGCTCGAGCGAGTCCTGGCTCTCGAAAGGGCGCGTTCCGGTCCAAAGCTCGTACAGCGTGACTCCGAGGGAGTAGAGGTCGCTCCGGCGATCGATGGAGTGACTGGTTCGCCCGGTCTGCTCCGGCGAGATGTACGCCAAAGTCCCCTCGATGGCATCTGGCTTGACGGGGAGCTGGCGCTCACGGGCGAGGTGGGTCGCGAGCCCGAAATCCACGAGCCGCGCCTCTCCGCTCACGTCGTCGATGAAGAAGTGATGCGGCTTGACGTCTCGATGGACGAAACCGCGCGCGTGGACTGCAGCGAGTGACCTCGTCATCTCGACCGCGCAGGCGACGAATCCGTTCACGTCTGGACGTCCGCCCGCGATCAGCGCGTCCACGGACCGGCCGGGGGCGGCCGCCATGACGAGGGCGACGGCGGGCTCTTCGAGGAGCTCGTACACTTCACCCACCGGGGCGCCCTTCAGGCGTGACAGCACCGCGAACTCGTGACGCAGCGCGGCCACTTCCTGCGCGAGCGGGTGGCCGGCGCGGGGACGCTTGACGACGAAGCGCCCAGGCTCACCCTCACGGGTCGCGGCATAGACCCGGCTCGTCCCGAGCAATGGAGAGATTTCAACCCGGTATCGCCCGTAGGTCCCGTTCACCGTCATTCCAACGGCCGGTGACTAGCATGCTTAATCCGGCCCGTACCCCTGCGGTATGGGCGGATCGTGGGCCGCAGCCCCCCCGAAAATCAGGGCAAAATGATGCGACCCAAGGCCCCTTGGGTGCCCGCTTGGCTATGGCACGCGTTACAGTCCCCGTTCGTCTGCGGCGTGAGCATGACTCGCTCGGTAGCTCCCACCACGAGCTTGGCGCGGTACGGGAGCGCGAGGCCGTTCAGGATCATGCCGAAGTTGCCATGGTACGCGACCGGGATGGGCGGCAGCTCCTGGCCATTCGCGTCGGTCACGATGATTTTCGCGTCCGTGGAGTTTGCCACGCCGTAGCACTTGTCGGGCTCGTGCGCGGTCGGGAATACAGTACCGGCGACGGTAAAGAGCGGGGCGCGCGTGTAGTGCTTGCGATGGCACGTGATGCAGGGCGCGCCCGGCATCATCCAAGGTGCGCCGGTGTCGTTGCCCTGCCAGTAACTGCCGCTCGAGCAAGTGGGCGCCGCGTCGTAAGGGTTCGTGCTCGGGTTCGGTTCGTCTCCGCACTTCGTGAGCGGAAGGCCAGCGTCCACCCACGCCTGCAAAGCGCCTACCTCCTCGCTGGTCGCGGGGCTCATGGGGGACGGGGGCATCGCGGTGAGGCTGTCCGCCATCCGCTTCAAAGAGCGCGCCGCGACGGTGACAGTCGGTAAAACCGTAGACCTCGCAGTGAGGTCCGCATACGTGAGCAACGGGACGGCCGCTCCGGTAACCGGAGAGCTCCCATGACAGCTCTGACAGCGTGTCCGGAGCAGCTCCTGCACCGCGCACGGCAAGCCTGCAGGGTCCGCCACCGGCGGTTCCTCATCGGGCGGGTCTTCGTCCGGCGGGTCTTCGTCGGGCGGGTCTTCGTCCGGCGGATCGACGACGCCGGGCTCTACCCCAGGAGCTATGCCCGGTTGTCCGGCCTCGTCCGTGCCGCCGGGATGGCCACCCTCGGACGCAGGTGATGGGCCGCGCTGTCCTCCGGCTCCACCGCCGTCAGCTCCCGCGTCACTGACCGCGTCGGCTGCTCCCGCGCTCGCGAGCGCGGCGACGCTGGGTGCGCTCCGATCGGTGCAAGCCAATGTGAACACGGCCAGAGCGAAAACCGCCGACGCACGACGCCGAAGCATGGGCTGACTTATAGCTGATCACACCCACTGCGCACTCCGCGCGAGCAGCGAAGTCAGCGGGCAAAGAGTCACTCCGCGCGCGCCGTCACACCCACGAAACAATGCCGCGCCCGCTACGAAATAAACGCCCTCAGGGAGACTACCCCCACGGGTGAGTCACTCACCGCCGCGCGGGCAGCGAGTCCAACACCGCGAGCTGCACGTCGCACAGCTCCGCGTCTCCGAGCGCCGCCTGAGAGCTCGGCTCGACCTCGAAACGATCTCGCGCGTGCCCGCCCACGGTGCGGATCTCGCAGGCCATGATGCGCATCCCTTTGGTATGCAGGGCGGCGCTCACCGCATGCAGCAAGCCGTCCGAATCCGGCGCGTCCACCACGAGCAGGTAGCGGCCTTCGGCGGGGGGCTGCCGCTCGAAGTAGACGCGCGTCGTCGGCTGCGCGTCGGGGGCAGTGCTCGTGGCCGCGCGTTGAGCCACTTCGTCCGCGAGCAAGTCGCTCAGCGACTGAGAGAAAGCGCCCATGTCCAGCTGAGCCGCGCCGTCGTCCGGACCAGCGAGGGCCCGGAGCTCCAAAAAGTCCACCGCCTCGTCCTTGTCTTTGCCGAGGACCCGGCAAAACGCGCGCGCGCTCTGAATGCCCATGCCTTGCGCGAGCAGCGCGTCCGTCACCAGAGCGAGGAAGCCGGGGCGATCCTCCGCAATCACGCACAGAGACGGCCCGCTCGCCGACTGCCACAGCTCCGCGTGAACCAGCCGCCCGGCGCGTCTGGAGGCGATGGCGGCGTGCTCGGCCATCTCGGCGGGGCCGTAGAGGCGTTCGTAGGCGGCGGGCATGGTGGCGACGAAGTGGTTCATCTGGAAGCTACGACATAGCGGCCTGTGGGTGACTTTCGAATTTCGCTCGTGTTTCTGGAAGCAGACGCGGGGCGCGGCTAACCTCCGCTCATGGTTTGGGCTCGGGTGCGAGCGGCGCTCATCGCGCTGGTCATGGCGGTTGGAGCCGTGGACGGCTTGGCGATCCCGGAGGGGAGCAGCGCCGAGCGCCTCTCACCGGGGCTAAGGCGAGCCGCGGAGCTGGGTTCGCGCGCTCGCGCGGTGCTTTTGCTTCCCTTCCGCGGCGTGCGTCAGGCGTTCGTCTACAATCAGCGCTGGTCACTGTTCGGGGGAGCGAAGGAAGAGCGTCATCGGCTGTGGATCGAAGGCCGCATCGGCAAACGTCGCTGGACCATTTTGTACCGCCCGCACGACGCGGAGCACGCGTGGTTCGCGAGCGGCGTGGAGTACCGCCGCGTGCGAGCGGCGTGGAACGTCGGTCGTAAGGGGCGACGGGCGAGCTACGACGCCTTCGTGTCCTTCATCGCGCGGCGCGCGCTCCGTGAGCGACCGGACTTCTCGGCCGTGCGCGTCCGACTGGAAGAAGGCGATGTGTTGCCGCGAGGTGGCGGCTTTCAGCCTGCCAATCGCTTCGTGCTCGAGACGGTGCACCGGCGCGGAGGCAAGCATTGAGCAGCTGGCGGCGGCGCGCGGCGGTCCGCATCGAGCTCTGGACGCGATTTTGGGACCAGCGCGAGGCACCCACGAGCCTTTGGCTGTGCCGGGTCTTGGTCTCCCTGGTCGTCGCGGCAGATCTGCTGCAGGCGTGGTCTCTCGATCTGGTTCCGGCGGTATGGGCCGCACCTCCGGACGGCCTGGGCTGGGGCGTGACCGGCGACGCCCCACCTTGGTCCGTGAGCTGGTTCGGCCCATCCTCGGAGGTCGTCGTCGGCGTGTGGGGACTGGCCCTGCTCACCTCCGTGACGTTCGGGATCGGCTTTGCGACCCGCGTGTCTGGCTTTCTTTTGGCTTTGCTGCTCGCGGAGCTCGCGCGCTGCGCCCCCAACGGCGATCGCGGGGTCGACGTCTTGCTTCGCGTCGCCATCCCCATCTTGGCGCTTTCCGGCTCGCACGCGCGCTGGTCCGTAGACGCCGGCATCCGCCGCTGGCGCGGCCGAGCGCCGGTCCAGCAGGTCACGGCGTGGCCTCGCTACTTGCTCTTCGCGCAGCTGGTGTGGATGTACAACTCGGCCGCGCAGAACCGGTACGACTCTGCGTGGTGGCCGACTGGCCACTTCTCGGCATTGGGAACGCTGCTGTGTGATCCGCACTTCGCGCGCTTCGACAGCGGCTGGGTTGCGGCGCTCTACCCGCTCACGCAAGTCGCTACCGCCTCCACCATGTCGTTCGAGGGCGGCTCACCGCTCCTCCTACTCTGGACTTGGCTGGACCGAGCGCCGAAGCGGGGCGGCGGCTTGGGGCAGTGGGTACGGCGCTTCAAGGTCCGATGGCTCTGGCTTGCCTTCGGCGTTGCGCTTCACCTGGGCATCGCGCTCACGATGCGGCTCGGCATCTTCTCGTTCGGTGTGCTCGCGCTGTACCCGGCGTTCGTGCACCCGAGTGAGCTAAGAGCCGCAGCGGCCTGGCTCGGTCGCCGTCGGCACGAGGCACGGCCCAGCGCGGACTGAGCGCTCGTGTGGTCCAGGGTCCCACCTTCGCGGCAGCCCTCGTGATCCGAACACCGCCGAGCGGGAATCTCGTATCCGTCATGAGGCGTCGCGTTCGGTCATCACTACTTCTGGCCGCCAGCTTGGTAGGGTGCGGGGAAGCAGAGCTCAACGAGTCCAGCGCGGTGGGCGGCGCGGGGGCGAGTGGCAACCCGGGCAATCAGGCAGGCTCAGGTCAGGTCGGCCCCGCGCCCAGCCGCGGCGGTCAAGGGTCCGGCGGTCAAGGGTCGAGCGGAGCGAGCTCGAGCGGAGGTAGAGCAGGCGGCAGCGGAGGTGGCATGAGCGGCGCGCCAAGCACGTGTCCGACCACGCCGCTGAGCGGCGGCATGCAGCGCTGCTCGTCCAACGACTCCGGGCCGCTCAACGGAGGTTACAGCTACACGATCTGGTCCAGCGGCAGCGGCGGCTGCATCACGCCATACGGAGTGGGCGCCGCGTTCAAGGCCACGTGGAACGCCTCCGGCGATTTCCTGGCGCGCGTCGGTCTGTCGCTGGGCTCGAACAAAACCTTCGACCAGCTCGGCACCATCGTCGCGGACTTCTCGGAAACGAAGACGGGGAGCGCCGGCAACTACTCGTACATCGGCATCTACGGCTGGTCCGTCAACCCGCTTCACGAATACTACATCATCGACGATTGGTTCGGCTCTCGCCCGAGCCCCGGCGAAAAGATCGGCACCGTGATGCTGGACGGCGGAACGTACGACATCTTGACCCACACCCAGACGAACCAGCCCGCCATTACTGGCGGCAACGCCACGTTCGTCCAGTTCTGGAGCTTGCGGCAAACGCCCCGTTCGTGCGGGCACATCTCGGTGACCGAGCACTTCAAGGCTTGGGCCGCGCAGGGGCTGACGCTCGGCCAAATGTACGAGGCCAAAGTGCTCTTGGAGGCGGGCGGCGGCAACGGGAGTATCGACTTCCACTCGGCGAGCATCACCCAGCGCTGAAAGCGGCGGAGATTTCCTGACCCCGAGCGGCTAAGGTGCGCGGCCATGCACTATCTTCGACTGTCCGCAGTCACGGCCGTGCTTCTCACCGCCGGCGCATCGCTGGCAGCCTGTTCGCGAGCGAGCACGCCGCCGCCGTCTTCGGACGCAGCGGTCGTGCCGGCGCCGTCCCCTGCCAGCCCGCCAGAGAGCGCGCCTGCCAGCCCGCAAGCGAGCGCGCCTGCCAGCCCGCAAGCGAGCGCGCCAGCGAGCGCGCCTGCCCCTTCTGCTTCCCCGAGCGACTGCGCGAGCTCAGACTCGGACCCTCGGGCGCGCGCTACCTGCGAAGCGAAGGAGGAGTTCCGTGCTTTCGTTGCCGCCCACCAAGGCTGCTCCGCTGCTTCGGAATGCACGGTGGTGACTGGCAGCTGTCCCTTCGGTTGTTTCGTGCCGGTAACCAAGGCATCTCGAGCGGAGACGCTCGCCAAGCTGGGCGCGCTCGGCGAGCGCCTCGAAAAAGCCGGGCACCGCTGCGTTTACCGCTGCATGTCGCCGCCCACCGAGGCTTGCGTGGACGGGCGATGCAGCCTCGCGGCCAAGTGAGCCGAGGGCGGCTTGACCCCGGGCTGCAAACTTCTTTTGAAGGTGTCCGGGGCGCGGCGCCGCTCGGCTTGACGTCGCTTCCGCTTCGCGAAAGGCTTGGAGTTTATCGCTAGAGACCGTCCCCTGGCGCGCCACGTAAGAGGCTCCTTTTTCGTCGAGTACGTCCGGATGATCCGGCGGCGCAAGGACGTGAATTGGATGAGCGAGCTGCGCGTCGAGGACTTGGCGCTCGTGCAGCAGCACATCAGCCCTGACGTTTGGTACCCGATGGCGAGCTTCGAGCGCCTGGGCTTGGCGATATTGGCGAACTTCGAGGGCGCCGGGATGGACGCCGTGCGCCTTTGGGGCAGCTACTCTGCCCATCAATTCGTGCGCGAACACGCGGCGGTGCTGGCCGCAAACGATCCGGTGGAGACGCTCATGCGCCTCCGCGTGCAGCGGGCCACCCTGTTCGACTTTGCCGCCTTCGATATCCCCACCTTGATCGAGGGGCACGCGGTCTTGACGATGAGCTACGGTATGGGCCCGACCGCCGAGGAGGCCGCTTGCCACCAGACCCTCGGCTTTTGCGAGAGCATGGTGTCACTGGCAGGCGGCCAAAACGTGCAGGGTGCGCTCGGCGAGCTCTCCTGGCTGGGTACGGCGCTGACGACGCTCGTTTTGAATTGGGATCCTCCCGTAAGCGGTCAGCGCTCCCCACGCTGAGCGTTACTGCTCCGCCCACATGCGCAGCAGATTGAACTGAGACTTTCGAACGGTGCGTGCCTCTTCGGCGCTGCTACCACTCGCGTCCAAGGACGTCGCCACCTGCGCCAAGTCGAACAGGAGCTTTCGCTTCGCGGCGTCGCGCACCAAGCTCTGAATCCAGCTGATCGCGACTAGGCGCGTGCCGCGCACGACCGGCTCCACGCGGTGCAGGGTGGACGCAGGGTAAAGCACCGCTTCACCCGCCTGGCCCCGCACGCGCTGCGTTCCGTACTCGGACTCGAACACCAGGTCCCCGCCCTCGTAGTCCGAGCCTTCCGACAAGAACACGGTGACGGAGATATCCGTTCGAATGCCGCCGGTGGCAGTGCCCATCAGCGGCAAGTCCAGGTGGTCCCCGTAACCCATGCCCGTGTCGTAGCGGCAGAACTTCAGCGGCAGAATGACCTTGGGCAACGCCGCCGCTTTGAAGCCTTCGTGCTGAGAGAGCCGCTCCAGCAAGAGCCGTCCCGCCGCGACCGAAACCGGGTGCTCCACCGGCACGACCAGGTTGTGCTTGGCCTCACGCGCCTTGCCGTGAGCGCTCCCTTTGCCATCTTGCCAAGGCGCGCCGACCAGGCTCTGCCGAACGGATTCGAGCGTCGAGCGGTCCAGAAGATCGGGCAGCGTGACGATCATCTCAGGGGGTGCTCACGGATTGGACAGCAGGACGATGACCTTGCTGCTCGTCTCGCCCAGGACCGCCAGGTCGTCCACGCCGTCGTCGTTCAGGTCACCCACCGCGAGCCGAGCCGGCCCGGATCCAGCGCCCGTATTGAGGAGCTCGGGGGCGCTGAACGCGCCCTGCCCGTCACCCGCGAAGATGGCGACTGCATCCAGGCCGTGCACGCTCACGGCGAGGTCCGCGTGACCGTCTCCCGTGAAGTCGCCCACCTTCACGTCGCGCTGCGTCTTGGCTTGGTCGGAGGTGCCGATGGTCAGGGTCAGGAAGCGCTTTTCGTCTTCCACGAGCGCGAAGTCACCGGCTTCGGTGCCGTCCCCGAACAGCACGCTGACGTCGCCGCTATCCGTGAGCGTGGCGGCGACGTCGCTGAAGCCGTCCTCGTTGAAGTCGCCGAGGTCCAATTGCGCGGGCGAGCCGCCGACGGCGGTGACCGGCTCGGCTTCGTCCGCCACCGTGACCGCGCCCAGGTCGTAAGTGACGAGGCGGCGCTCGAGGTTGCCCTGGGACGAGTAGACGAGCCATTGCGAAGAGCCCAGCTTCGCGAGCACGCTATCCAGCGGACTTTGCGGGTACACCGAGTCGAAGTGAGTCTGAAAGCCTTCGCCTTCATTGCCCGAAGTGATGACGACGGTCACCGTGGATCCGTAAGTGACCACGAAGTCCTGGCTGGGTCCGGTGCCGGCGACGTCCGCGACCGAGTAGTTGTAAAGCTGCCCCTCGTAGCCGAACGTGCCCGTCTCGGAAGCCGAGACGAGTCCGTCTCCTCCACCGAAGGCGACGACGGTCGAGTTATCCGCTTGGCCGAGGAGCAAATCCAGGTCTCCTTCCGAGGAGAGCTGCCCGGCCGCGAGCACCGTGCCCGCCGCGCCGACGTACGTTTCGGTCTCCAAGACTCCAGCTGTATTGGAGAAGTAGCGAAGTCCGCCGTTGGAGGCGACGATCAGGTCCCGCCCCTCGAGCGCGTCCCACTCCCCGATCGCCATGTCTAGCGGCGAGCCCTCCACGAGTGACAGCGGCTGAGGCGCGCCGAAGCAGACCAAGGCGCCGTCGGCCTGTGCGTCGCCGCACACGGGCTCCGGCTCGCTCGGTGCTCCGCCGGCGCCGCCCGTCGGCTGCCCCGCCATGTCCGGCGTGCCGCCGCTCGGCGAACCGCCGTCGACGCTGGGGCTGCCGCCCTGCGATGAATCGCCGCCAATCGGGCTACCCGCCGCTCCGGCGCCGCTCGCCCCGGACGCGCCGATGGCTTCTCCACCCTCACCGCCCACCGCTGGCTGTCGAGCGGTTCCGTCGTCGGCGCCGCAGCCGAGAACGACCAGAGGAGTGGACACACCAAGTACGACCGCCGCGCGCAAGACTCTCATGGACCGCGCAGGCTACCCTGCCCGGCCCACCACCGGGAAGAGCGCCTTTGAAGGGAGGCTCCTCTGGAGGGTGATGCGCAGTCCAAGCAGCGCGGGTTTTGCGCTTCCAAACGCCTCTCAGGCGTGAATAATGACCATCTAAAGCGATGAATGCGCGCGCGCCCTGGGGCATGAAAATGGGTGGGTGGAAGAACGTCGTCGCGCTCCTCGCGGGGGCGCTCTCGCTTCTGCTCACCGCGCACGCGGGCGCCAAGGACGCTGCCACCGCGAAGGTACCGATTGGCTTCTCCAACCTCGTGGCCCGGCTCGATGACGATCAGATCGGCTTCGCCCGCCCCGAGTACCGCGTCTTCGCCTTGGAGGCGCTGCGCAAGGCTGGCTACAACGCGGTCGGCGCGGAGAACCTCGTCTTCGGGAAAGACGACGCCGAAAAGGCGGACCTGGTGCTGGGAGGCACGGTGAAAGAGCTGCAGTGCCGGACGCTCCGGGGCTGGCTCCGCTGCAGTGTTGGCATCGAGTGGCAGCTCCTCGATCGTGAGTCGGACCGAGTGGTGTACCAGGTGCTCACTCGCCACGCCGAGTACCGCTTACCCAGCGACAACGACGCCGCCGCCGGCAAGGCGCTCACGCTCGGCGCGCTCCGAGCGCTCATGAAGCGGGCGACGTTTCAGCGCCTCGCGGAGCGTGAGCGCGCCGTTCTTCCGAAGGACGACGACTTCGCCGCCGCCACCTTCAAGCCCTGTAGCGCCGAGCCCCACGACATGCCCGCAGACTTCGAGAAGGTGGCGGACGGCACGGTCGTCATCAAGAGCGGCGGCGGAGTCGGAAGCGGCTTCTTCTTGGGGCCGGACGGCTTGGTGCTGACGGCCGCGCATGTCGTCAGCAGCGGCAAGGTGGAGCTCAAGACGCGCGACGGCAAAACCCTGAAAGCGACAGTGGTGCGTCTGTCGCACCGGTCGGACGTCGCGCTGCTCACGGTCGGGAAGTCGGTCGCGCCGCGCTCTTGTCTGGAGCTGGAGCCCGCGCCCCGCTCGCCCGGCCAAGACATCTACGCCATCGGCTCACCCGCCGGGGAGCAGCTCGCCTTCTCGCTCAGCCGCGGCATCGTCAGCGGTTTGCGCACCATCGCAGACGTTCCTCTCCTGCAGACGGACGCTTCGCTCAGTCCCGGCAATAGCGGCGGCGCTCTCGTGGAGCAAAAGGGCCGCATCGTCGGCGTCGTGAGCCGCAAGATCGCTGGGCACGCCGTGGAGGGCCTCGGCTTCGCGATCCCGATCGAAGCCGGACTGCTCGCTCTCCGTCTCACCGCTGCACCGGAGACGACGCCCTCGCTCCTCGAGCCCCGCGCGGAGCGCGAAGCGGAAGCGCTGCCGACCAAGACCGTCGTGGACCAGCCGGACGCCCTCATCAGCTTGGATCCGGAAGGCGATCGAAAACGCGCCGAAGCGCGAGATTTGCAGGAGCGCACGCTGCGTCAACGCAAAAACACGCCATGGGTCGTACCTTGGCTGCGCTGGGGCGGCGTGGCCCTCGCCAGCGCGGGCTCCATCGTCGCGCTCAAAGCGTATAGCGACCGAGAAGAGTACATGAAGCGCAGCGACTACGAAGACGCCCGCCTGCGCAACGACCTCGGCTGGGCGGCGGCCATCGTCGGCAGCAGCGCTCTGGTGACCTCGTTCTTTCTCGTGCCCGCTCTGGAACGCCCGAACCAAAAGAGTAGCCGCTCCGTCACCCTTGCGGCTGGCCCGAGCAACATGCAAGTCAAGGTGAGCTTCTGATGGCCGCGTCTCTCACCTCGCTCGCGCGGTGGCTGTTCGCGCTCGCCGTGGGTTGCGCCCTGGCTACGGCTTGCGTGCGTTCGGAGCCGCCCAAGGCATTCATCTGCACGTCCAAGGACGACTGCGAAGAGCACGAGACATGCCGGTCCGGCCAGTGCGAGCCCATCGATAGCTGCACGATAGACTACGAGTGCTACGCGAACCTGAAGGTTTGCCGCGACCGCCGATGCGTCTCGGTAGAGTGCACGTACCTCAGCGACGAAAACTGCGGCGGCTACGGCTGCGACGTGGAAAGAAACGTCTGCTACACAACCTGCAGCACCGACGACCAGTGCCCGTACGAGGCCTACTGCGACCAAGGGTCGTGCATTCCCGGGCAGCGCCTCTTACCGAGTGGCCAGGGGTGCTCGTTGAACGTGGAATGCGAGTCGGGCACCTGCTGCGCGCGGAGCTCCGGCAGTGTGTGCGCGGATCGCTGTGAGCCGGCGGGCACTGCCTGCACCGCTGCACAAGAGTGCAAAGACAAGTACTGCTGCGCGCAACCCCTCGGCGGCTCGGTCTGCTCGAGCTCGCCCTGCGTGTTGACGTCCTGCGCGGAGGACGAAGACTGCGAGTCCACCGAGTACTGCAGCGCCGCGGGTCGCTGCATGCGGCTACTGGTCGCGGGGGCGAGCTGCAAGGCTCCCCGCGAGTGCCAGAGCGGCGCGTGCGCTGCCAGCGTGTGCCGAGGCGAGGGCAGCGCCGGCGACCTTTGCGACAAGAGCTACGAATGTGAGGCGGGCCGCAAGTGCTGCGCCATGAACCTGTACCGCCGCGAGTGTCACCCGGAGAGCGCGTCCTGTTTGGCCGAGACAGGCTACCCCTGCGACTACAGCTACCAGTGCGCGGACAATCGCTGCGAGTCGAACGGCTTCTGCAGCAAGGCTTGCGACACGAGCGCCGACTGCGGCGTCGGCCCGTTCGGCCAGAACGTGTGCGTCGAGTCGCTGGGCATCAAGCTTTGCCACCCGGGGTGCACGACGAGCACGGAGTGCGAAAGCAACTACAACTTCGACTTCTACGGAGCCATCTGCAAAGTCTCGAGCGCGCAGGGCTACTGCGACGCCGACCTTTGAAGCGGCTCCCCCTCCTTAGCAACGTTCGCGGCAAAGCGGCCGCTCCGGGCCGTCCTCGGGGCCAACGAAGCCGGTCCCGAGCCGGCACGAACAGCGTCAGAAGTTGGCTGAGGCGCAGCGCGACCTGGACGAGGCTCACGGCCGCGGCCAAGCTAGCCTTCGTGGTGGACGCGAGAGCTTTTGGGCAGCTTCGGCTCAGGTCTTCACTCAGCAGGGGTTTCGGGCTCGCCGGGCTCGGGCTGGGGTTCGCGCTCGTCGCGGCAAGCTGCATACCGCTCGGGACCCCTCGCATCGAGGACGCGTCCGCCCCGCGCGAATACGGCTCCGCCATGCGGCCGCAGAAGCTATGCGCCACCGAGGTAGAGGTGGTGCGCTCGGTCGCTGAGGCCAATCGGCCCTACCGCGAGGTCGCGAACCTCTCTGCCAACTGCTACCCCGGCGTCCCTACCGAATGTGAACGCCGCTTGCTGGACCGCGCCTGCGAGCTCGATGCGGACGCCATCATCCTCACGGAGGCTCGAACCGGCGGCACTCCTCCGGGGGCTAGCGCGGACTCTCGCGTCGTTCGCTCCGCCCTCGCGGTGCGGTGGACCGAGCCGTCTCCCGCTTCGTCTTCGAGCCAGTGAGCCGCGGCCGCTGAGCGCAGCGGGTCGACGGCGGGTGAGGGCTCAGGCGCGGGGCAAGCGCGCTACGAAGCGAGTCGCAGCGTGGTCGCTGTGCGCGGCGATGGCGCCGCCGTGCGCGCTGACGATCTGCTCGACGATGTAGAGCCCCAGCCCGACCCCGGTACCCGGCACCTTCCCGGTGGCGCGTCGGAAGGGCAAAAAGAGCTGGGCGAGCACGTCCGGCGCGATCGGTTGGCCGACGTTACTCACGCTCATCTCGACCGCTGCCGAGTCGGTGCCGTCCAGCCGAATCAGGACCGGAGTGCCGGGCGCACCGTGCTCTACCGCGTTGCAAATCAAGTTGGTGCAGACCTGCGCGAGGCGCTCCGGATCCCAATTTCCGACGCAATCCCCTACTACCTGCAAGTCGAAGGACTTCTCCGGATGCGAGGACTTCATCTCCTCGACGATGCCGGCCGCGGCGGCCGCGAAGTCCGTGGGCGCGCGGTGGATGGGCATGCCGGTTTCGGGACGAATCCGGGTAAAATCCAGCATCTCCTCGATCATGTGCTTCATGCGCCCGGCGGCGCGGCGCTGGATCTCCGCGCTCTTGCTCAAGGGGGACCCTGCGAGCGCGCTCACCAAAGCGCCATTCGCCATGAAGATCGAGTTGAGCGGCTGCCGTAGGTCGTGCGCGAGCATGCCCATGAAGCGCTCGCGAAAATCCGCTTCGACGCGGAGCTGCTTTTCGGTGGCCAGTAGCTTCCGATGGAGGGCTGCGGACCGCACGAGGGCAGCGACTCGAGCGTTCAGCTCCGGGGTGAGGAACGGCTTGCGCACGAAATCGTTCGCGCCGGCCGCGAGCCCTTCGAGCAAGCTCTCGTTCGTGCTGTTGGCGGTCAAAATCAAGATCGGCAGTTGCGCCGAGTCCACCGTTTGCCGCACGAAGCGGCACACGTCCACGCCGGACATGTCCGGCATGTGCCAGTCCAGCACCAGGAGCTCGGGGGCTTCGCCGAGCGAGAGCGTCTCCAACACCGCCGCGCCGCCATCGAATACCGTCACGTCATAGCGCGCGCTCAGCGCCGTTTGGCAGACCCGAGCCTGGAGCGGACTGTCGTCCACCACCCACACGGTTGGTCCGGCGCCCTCAGCCAACCACGCTTCTCCGTGCCGATTTACCGGTGACTTTCGCGATCGCCTCCAGCAAATCTGCAGCCTCGACCGGCTTCGTGACGTACGCGTCGAAGCCCGCGAGCAGCGACTGCGCGCGATCCTCCGAGCGAGCGTAAGCGGTGATGGCGATCGCGGGGATGCTGCCGCCCGCGGCGCTGGTGCGTAGCCGCACTTTGCGCAGCAGCGAGAGGCCGTCTTCCTCCGGCATGCCGATGTCCGAGAGCAAGACGTCCGGGAGGGAGCGATCGAGCTCGGCGAGCGCGTGACGCGCGCTCGTCGCGGTCTCTACGTGCGCGCCGTGCTGGCGCAGGAGAAGCGCGGTCACTTCGCGACCGTCTTCGTCGTCGTCCACCAAGAGCACGCGCGTGCCGCGAAGCACCTCCTGCAGGGCGTCCGGCGGCTGGCTGCGGCTCCTCGGCGCGGTGGCGGTGACCGACCCCGGCATCGAAGGAAGGAAGACGGTAAAGGCGCTACCTTGGCCGAGCCCGGCGCTCGCTGCGCTCACGCGCCCGCCATGCAGGTCTACCAAGTGCCTCACGATCGCCAGCCCCAAGCCGAGGCCGCCGTGGCTGCGCGTGAAGCTCGACTGCGCTTGTTGGAAGCGGTCGAAGACGTGGGGCAGAGTTTCCGGCGCGATGCCCTGGCCGTCGTCTTCGACGACGAGCTCGACTCCTCCGGCCACCGCGCGCAGCGCGACGTAGATGCTGCCGCCGCCAGGAGTGAACTTGAGCGCGTTGACCAGCAGATTCCAGACCACCTGCTGCAGGCGCGCCCCGTCGCCCATGAGCGTGGGTAGCTCCGACGCCACCTCCGTCCGAATGGCGAGGCGCTTGGCTTCCGCGCCCGGACGGAGCGCTTTGATGGCCGCCGCGACGACCTCGGTCATGTCGGTCGGCTCGAGCGAGAGCTGGAGCTTGCCCGACGTGATGCGCGAGACATCCAGCAAGTCTTCGATCAGCCGCGCCTGCGCGCGCACGTTGCGGTCGATGGTCTCGAGCGCGTCGCTCACTCGCTCCGGCGGGAGCGCGCCGCTCCGTAGCAAGCTCACCCAACCCGAAATCGCATTCAGCGGAGTGCGGAGCTCGTGGGAAACGGTGGCCAAGAAGTCGTCCTTCGAGCGATTGGCCTGCTCCGCGCGCTGAGTCGCCTCACGAGCCTGCTGCTGCTCGTTGCGCAGAGCGTCACTCAGCTGGCGCAGGCGGTGTAGCCCCGTTACCCGCGCCAGCAGCTCGGCGTCGTCGTACGGCTTGGCCAGGTAGTCGTTCGCTCCGGCCGACAAGCCTTCCACGATGTCCTGCTTGCCGTGCTGCACCGTGAGCATGAGGATGGGCAGGGACGTCTCGTTCAAGGTGCCCCGTACGAAGCGCAGGACCTCGATGCCGGACATGCCCGGAAGGCGCCAATCCAGCACCAGCACCTGCGGCGGTCCGGCGGTGGAAAGCCGCTCGATCATCGCCGGGCCGTCCGCAAAGAGCTCCACCTGAAAGGCGTGCGCGAGGGGGCGACGCGCCATTTCGGCTTCGAGCGGGCTGTCCTCGACGATCCAAACCGAGCCGGTCAGGACCAGGCTCCTTTTTGTACTTTTCGTCGCATAGCCGACCAGCAGGCCCATAGCATTGGGCCGATGTTGCGGCGTACAGTTTTCAGAATTGTGGCAAAAGGCGACCGACGGTCGCCGCACCCAAATCGGGACCCCTCGCTGCGCCGCTTGTGGCCGCCGCCGAATCGAACGATAAAACGACCGGATCTCATCTCGTGAGCAAAATTCTCGTCGTCGACGACAGCAAGGTAATGCGCGACATGGTCGTCGCCTGCTTACGTGGTCTCGCGGGCGCCACCTTCACGCAGGCCGCCAGCGGGCTCGAGGCCATCGAGCGCCTGTCGCTCGCGCACTTCGACGCCGCGGTGCTGGACCTGAACATGCCGGACATCTCGGGCATCGAGGTGCTGGAGTTCGTGCGCGCTCAAGACCGCCTCAAGAACCTACCCATCATCGTCGTTACCACGCGCGGTGACGACGACTCCCGCGCCCAGGCCCTCGCCGCCGGCGCGTCCAACTACATGACGAAGCCTTTCACGCCCGAGGCCATCGTCGCAGCCGTGAGCGCCCTGCTAGAACCTGGGTCGAGCTAATTTGCCCGCGCCGCACCTGGCAGAGTTCGTGTCTGCTTACGTGCTCGAGACCGAGGAGCACCTCGGCGCGGCCAACACGCACTTGCTAGCGACCGAGACGGCGCTCCGCGCTGGTGAATCCAACCTGCGCGGCGTGCGCGAGGTATTTCGTGCGCTCCACACCGTCAAAGGGCTCTCCG
The DNA here is from genome assembly GCA_004193285.1 of Myxococcales bacterium. Lineage (GTDB taxonomy): Bacteria > Myxococcota_A > Polyangia > Polyangiales > Polyangiaceae > PMG-095. Next base: position 109,327 of record SECP01000048.1, read on the forward strand.
CGATGGTCGGCGTGGAGCCCGTCGTCACGCTCTCGCACCGCATGGAGGCGCTCCTCCGCAGCGCAGATCGCAGCCAATCGCGCTTGCCGCTCGGCGCGGTGGACGTGCTGCTGCGCGGCGTGCAAGCCATCGAGCAGCGGGTCAGCGCGTTTCGGGATGGCCGCGCGGTGGAGCCGGCGCCCCTCGCGCTCCTGCGCGAGATAGACTCGTTCGACGCGGAAGCTCCGACCGCCGCCACCGGCAGGTTGGAGCTGGACTTGCCGCCGGAGCTCGCGAGCAAGCTGGGCGCCGCGGAGCTCGAGCAACTTCAGAGCGGCCTCGCCGCGGGCAAGCACGCGGTGTGCGTGAGCTTCGAGCCCTCGACGGAAAAGGCCGAGCGTGGGGTGACGATCAAAGTGGTGCGCGAGGCGCTCGAAAAGCTGGGTGAGATCGTCAAGGTCGTCCCGGTCGCGCTGCAGGGCTCCGCCAGCGGAGCTGGCCTCGCGTTCGCCATCATTTTGCTCACCGCTCACGAGCACGCGCAAATCGCGGCCGCGGTGGACGACGCGATCTCGATCTCTTCCATTGCCGCTCCGACCCAGCTGCCGGCGTCACCGCTGGAGGTGGAGCTCGGGGTGCGCGAGCACGATCTCGAAACCCAGCAGCAGGGCTTCGTCCGGGTCAACGTCGCGCGGCTAGACGAGTCGGTCGAGCGGCTCTCCGCCCTGATCGTGAACCGCTTTCGCATGAACCGCGCGATCGCCAAACTCGCGTCCGCGGGGGTGGACACGCGTGAGCTGCTGCAGATTCAGAACGAGAGCGGCCGGCAGCTCCGCGATCTGCGCGCCGCGATCTTTCGCGTCCGAATGGTGCCGACTGCGGATTTGCTCGAGCGCATTCCCCTCTTGGTGCGCGGGCTGCGTCGCGCGGTGGACCGCGCGGTAAACGTGCAGATCGATGCGGGGACGACCGAGGTCGACAAGGCCGTCGCGGAGCGGCTCTTCCCCGCCCTGGTGCACCTGGTCAGAAACGCGGTGGACCACGCCATCGAGACGCCCGACGAGCGGGTTCGCCGCGGCAAACCCGCGGAAGGGCTGCTCAAGATCAGCTGCGCAGCTCGCTCGGACACGTGGCTCGAGCTCTCGGTGGAGGACGACGGGCGCGGCATCGACCGAGAAGCGGTCGCGCGAAAGGCGCGGCGCGAAGTGCCCGCGTCCGAGGCCGCGCTGCTGGAGCTGCTCTGCGAGCCGGGGCTGTCGACGCGCGAGGTCGCGACGACGACCAGCGGCCGTGGCATGGGCATGGAGATCGTGAAGCGCACCATCGAGCAGCTGGGTGGTGAGCTGTTCCTACGCACGGAGCTCGGAGTCGGGAGCACCTTCGTCTTGCGCGTGCCCCTCTCGCTCTCGATCGTGGACGGCTTCTCCTTCGAGTGCCGTACCCAGCGCTTCGTGGTGCCGGTCGCGAGCGTGGACGAGATCATCGAGGTGGACGACGCCTCGCTCGTGCACAGCCCTGCTTCCACCCGCGGTGGGGCGCGGGTGGCGATGCTGGAGCGGCGTGGTCAAGTCGTACCGCTGCTCTCGCTGGCGGGGGTGCTGGGTCTGCCCGAGGCCGGCTCCGACAAGAAAGCGCTGATCGTGCGGCGCGGGGCCGAGGCGGTCGCCTTCGCGGTGGACCGCATGCTGGGGCAGCAAGAAGTCGTGGTGCGCCCGCTCGAGGACCAGCTGGTGCGCGTGCGAGGCGTCGCCGGGGCGACCGACCTGGGCGACGGCAAGCCCACGCTGGTGCTGGATTTGGCAGGCTTGGGAGCGGCGCTCAGCCGCCGAGAGCTGGAGCTACGATCATGAACGGCCTGTACATCGTCTTCAAGGTGGCGGAGAGCGACTACGCGATCTCGGCCGAGCAGGTGCTGCAGCTCGAGTCCTTCAGCGGAGTGACGGCGGTGCCCGGCACCCTGCCGCACGTCACCGGCATCGTTCAGGTGCGCGGGCGCATCGTGCCCGTCGTCGATCTGCGCCTGCTGTTCGGCGAGCCGCCGACGGAGGCCGCCTTGGACACGCGCATCATCGTCGTGGAGCTCGGCGAGCGCACGGTAGGGCTGAGGGTGGACAGCAGCCGCGAGGTGCTGAAGCTCGCTTCCGAGCAATTTCACGCCACTCCCAGCGTGGTTTCGGATCGCTCGCGCGGCTTCGTGCGCGGCGTCGCGCGGGTCGGCCCGCGCCTACTGATGCTGCTCAATCTCGCGAAAGTGTTAGGAGAGGAAGAACTGCATGACGACTCGGACCACATCCTCGATGACGGCAGCGCTCGACGCCGCGCTCTCCCAGGCTGAAGCGGCGGCACGTGGGCCGGAGACGGTCGCCGGCGCGCTCGCCAAGCTCGCGGCGTTGGTCACCGAGCTCACCCGAGCCGGCGAGGAAGACGCCTCTCAAGCGGCGCGCGTACGGAGCGCCGCCGAAGCGGTGGCGACCGCGCTGGAGCGAGCCGGTAGCGGCGTCCAGGCCATTTCTCGCGAGCAAGCTTCGCTGCTGGAGGCTACCCAAGCTCTGCAAAAGAGCACGGAGTCCGCGGCCGGCGGGCTGCAGGAGATCGCGACCTCCGCGCTCGGGGTCAAGAAGGACACCCAGGAGCTCGCCACCGCCGCGGAAACCGTCGCCGCCACCGCGGAGGAGCTGGCGCGTTCGCTGAAGGGCGTCAGCAGCAACGCGGAGGATTTGGCGGCAGCGAGCGAGGAGCTCTCCGCCTCCGCAGCCGAAACCGCGGCGAGCGTGGAGGACATGTCTCGCCGTGGAGAGGCCGCTTCCTCTACGACGGAGGAGGTCGCGGCCACGATCGAACAAATGGCGCGCGGCGTGGGGCTGCTCGCATCGGACGCGCAAGGGGTGGTCGAGCGGGTCGGCGCGCTCACCGCCAACGCGGCAAACGTCTCGCGGAGCCTCGGCAATACCAGCCAGGCCGTCGTGAGCATGTCCGAGTCGGTGGACCAAGCCTCCGCGACGGTAGAAGAGCTCTCCGCGTCGGCGGCTTCGGTCGCGCAGCACGCCAAGGTTCTTCAAACCTCCGCCGCTCAAAACGCAGTCACGCTGACCGAGGTGGCCGCCTCCGTCGAAGAAGTCGCGGCCACCGCCGAAAAGAATGGCGCGGTGGTGGACGGCACCGCCGCCGCCATCGAGCAGCTGTCGCGTTCGGCGCAGCTCGTCGCGAGCAGCGTGGACGAGGTCGCGCGCTTGGTGGACACCAGCGCCAGCGGCGCCGCTCAGTTGGAGGCGTCCGCGCGCCGCATCGCGCGCACGACGGACGCCGCCCACGGCGTCGCGGAAAGAGTTACCTCCGCCGCCCAGGCCGGTGGCTCCACCGTCGGCAAGTCGATCGCAGGGCTCACCCGGATTCGTTCGGCGATCAGCGAATCGGCGGGGGTCATGAAAGAGATGGGCAAGCGCGCCGAGCAAATCGGCGACATCGTCCAAACCATCAACCTCATCGCGGACCGCACCAACTTGCTCTCCCTCAACGCGACGATCGAGGCGGCGCGCGCCGGGGAGCATGGCCGCGGCTTCGCGGTCGTCGCGGAGGAGATCCGAATTTTGGCCGATCGCGCCGCCGCGGCCAGCTCGGACGTCGCCAAGATCGTGCGCGACTTGCAAGGCACGGCCCGCGAAGCGGCGAGCGCGACCTCCGAAGGTCTTCGCGTCGCGGAGGAAGGCTCATTGCTCGCCGGGGAAGCCGAGCAGGGCTTGAGCGCCATCCTCAACGGCGTCCGAGACCTGGGCCAATCCGTAGGGGAAATCGCGAGCAGCGCTACGGAGCAGCTCACGGCCGCCACCAGCGTAACGGCCGCAATCGGCAAAGTGCGCGAGCAAAGCGCCCGGATCACGGTTGCGGCCGGGGAGCAAGCGAGCGCGTCTCAGCTGCTCGCCAAGAGCAGCGCCGAGATGCGCAGCATGGCCAAGCAAACCGCGCAGGCCGGCGCCGAACAGGCCCGCGCGCTGCGTGAGGTCGTACGCGCCAACAAGCAGTTTACGGAGAGCGCCGACCAGCTCGCGCGCGGCGCGAACGAGCAAGCCAAAGCCACGACTGATTTGACCAAGCTCGTGCTGCAGATGCGCAACACCGCGCAGCAAACTGCCAACCAAATCATCGAACAGACCCAAGCCGTCACGCAGATGGCTGCGCTCGCGGAGACGGTGCAGTCCGCCACCCAGCGCACAGTGACCGGTCTCTCGGAGCAAGCCAAGGGCGCGTCCGAGATCGCCAAGGCGATGGATGCCACCCGCAAGGAGGCGCTGCAAAGCGCGCGCGGTCTGGTCGAGCAGGCGCGCGCGGGCAAGCTCCTCGAGCAAGCGGCGCGTCAAGTGTCGACCCTGGCCAGCGCGGTGACCCGCGCGACGAGCGAGCAGCGCAGCGCCGCGTCGGACCTGGCGACCACGGCCGAGCGTATGCGGCAGACGACGCGTCAGTCGGCGCGGGCACAGGCCGAGCAATCGACCGCGCTGGAGGACCTGGCCGGGGCGGCGGTGAAGCAGCAGCACACCACCGCGGCGGTGGCACGGAGCATCGCAGAGCAAAGTGCCGCCCAGCAGAAGCTCGAGAAAATGCTCGAGGAAGCGCGCGCCCAGCTCGCGGACGTGACCGCGGCCGGCAACCGCCAGAGCCAGCGCGGCGCCGCCTTCGCAGCCGGCCTGCGCCAGCTCGAGGAGCAGATCCAAGGCACGGTGGCCGTCAACGGAGAGCACGCCAAGCGTTTCGCGGGAGCCCTGCAAATGTTGGCCGAAGCGCGGCCAGAAGCGGCCGCGGACCCCTCGTCGGGGCCTTCGTGACGGACGCGCTGGGCTCCCGCAAGCTCGCCACCGCCGACAGCGCCGCGATCGAGCAGGTGCGCGCGCTGGGCCGCGAAGGCGAGCAGGCCGTGCCGCGCCTGCTCGAGTTTCTGAGCACTCCGAGCTGGGTCGTCCGGCGCGAGGCGGTGGCGCAGCTCGGCAAGCTGGGCCGCGCGGCCGCGGTGGCGCTCTGCGCGGCGCTCGAGCAAGATCGCAAGAGCGAGAGGCGCCTCGCGGCAGTGGTGGACGCGCTCGTGGCCAGCGACGCGGACATCGACGACCTCGTGCTCGCGCTCACGGGCTCGCCCAGCGTCGCGGTGGTGTGCGACGCGCTGCAGGTCGTCGGTCGGCGTCGCATCACGGCGGGGGTGCAGCGCGTCGTCGAGCTCACTTCGCACTCGGACGACAACGTCGCCGTCGCCAGCATCGAGGCGCTGGGGCAGCTCGGGGGTGAGCAAGCGCTCGCTTGCCTGCTCGGCGTGGTCGTATCCCCCAGCTTTTTCCGCAGCTTCCCCGCGATCGACGTGCTCAGTCGCCTCGGCGACACGCGCGCGGTAGAGCCGCTCGTTGGGCTGCTGCAGGATCCGTTGCGCGGCGCGGAGGCCGCGCGCGCCTTGGGCCGGCTGGGGGACGAGACCGCCACCGTGCCCCTGGCCGAGCTGCTCACCAGTAACCAAGCCGCGACCGGCCGCGTCGCCGCGGTCGCGCTGGCAGAGATCCACGACCGCTCGCTGCGTCGCTACGGCACGGAGGCCGCTTTCGAGCGGGCCCTCGCGCCGCACGCGCACACAGAAGCGCTCGAGACGCGCCTGGAGCGCGCGCTGGTCGGGGCGGACGACTCCGAGCGTCGCGCCATCGGAGTCTTGCTCGGTTTCTTCACGTCCAGCGCCAGTCTGGACTCGCTGCGCCCCTTGCTCGATGAAGAGCCGGCGGTGGCGGAAGCGGCAGCCGCCTCGCTGGCCAGACTGGCTCGGCTGGGGCAGACGCAAGTCTTCGAGCTGCTCGGCTCGGCCGGAAGCGAGCAGCGCGCTCGGCTCATCCCCAAGCTCGCGGGCTCGTCCGCGGCGGTGCCGGCTCTGGTGCAGTGCCTGGCGGATCCGGACTCTCACGTGCGCGTCCTGGCCTGCGACGCGCTCGCCAAAACTGGCGAACCGAGCTGCGCAGACGCCTTGTTCGTGCTGCTGGGCGATGCGGACATTGCGGTCAGCCAAGCCGCGACGGGAGCGCTCCAGGCGCTTGGCACGAAGCGGGTAGAAGACTTGGCGCTCGAAGGTGCGGTGAGCGCGCTCAAGGGCCGGCGGCAAGCCGCCTTACGTATTCTGGGCCACCTCGGCTCGCAGCGAGGCCTGCCGGTTCTGCTGGAAGCAGCGCAGCAAGAGGACGAGCGCGGTCGGGAGATCGCGCTGCTCGGCCTCGCCACCATCGGCGGCGAGGAAGCGACTCGGGCTTTGCTTCTCGCGAGCGTCCACGAGTCGCCGCGGACGCGCGCGGCCGCCGTGCGCGGGCTCGGCCACCTGGAACCTTCGGCCCAAGCTTCGCAGCGGCTCCGGGAGCGCACCACCGACGCCGATGCTTGGGTGCGCTATTACGCGTGCCAAGCGCTTGGGAACGCCGGCGATGCCTCCGCCTCCGACACGCTGCTCACGCTCGCCGAAGACCCCGCCGGCCAGGTTCGGGTCGCGGCGGTGGACGCCCTCGCCAAGCTGCGCACGCCGGAGGCGCTGGAGGCGCTCGGCCGGGCCGCGCTCCACTCGGATTTGGAGCTGAGGCGCGCGGCGCTGGCGGGCATCGGTGTCACCAAAACCCCGGCTTTTCTGCCGATCTTACTGAGCGCCTCGCGCGCCGCGGACACCGCGACGAGGCTGGTGGCGGTCTCGGGCTTGGCGAGCTTTGGCGACGCGCAGGCGCTGGAGCGCGTCTGCGAGGTCGCTCACACGGATGCGGAGCCATCCGTCAAGAACGCCGCCATCGAGCTCCTGGGAGAGAGCGCGAGCCCCCAAGCCACCGTGGCGCTCATCGCTCTCCTCGGTAGCGAATCGTGCCGCGCGCGCGCGGTGCAGGCACTCTCCCGACACACGGAAGCGCGTGCGCCCCACTTGGCCGCGGCGCTGGAGGACGCGTCACCAGACGTGGCAGAGGCGCTCGTCACCGTTCTCACGAGCTTGCCCGCCAGCGCGGCCGAGCCGCTGCTGCTCGCCGCGCTCCAGCTACCGAACGAGCCAGCCCGGCGCGCTGCCGTTCGTTCGCTGCGCTTCGCGTTGGACTCGGAGCGGACCGCCCAGGCGCTCGCAAGAGCCGCCAGTAAAGACCCCGATCCCGAGGTGCGCCGAATTGCGGCCGCGCGCTCGTCATGAGTCCGCGAGCCCTGCCACTGTCGAACCCCGTCTTCACGATTTTGAGCGGGCTCATCGAGGAGCGACTAGGCCTGTTCTTTTCGCCGCAAGACAGCGACATCTTGGCGGAAAAGACCAGCCCGCGCGCGCTCGAGCGGGGCTTCGACTCCCTGCTGGATTACTACTACTACCTTCGCTACGACGCGGGAGCGGCGGAGGAGCTCGAGCACCTGGCCGAGGCGCTGGTCGTCAACGAGACGTACATCGGCCGTGAGCTCGACCAGCTCACCGCGCTCGTGGACCTGCTCTTGCCTCCGCTGCTGGCCGAGCGCGGCACCGCGCGCATCTGGTCGGCCGCATGCTCCACCGGAGAAGAGCCCTTCACGCTCGCCGGTATGTTGAGTGATCGCGGCCTGCTCGGGCGCGTGGAGCTGCTCGCCAGCGACCTGAGCCAGCGGGTGCTAGCGGTCGCGAAGCAGGGGAAATTCTCGGGGCGCTCGCTGCGCGCACTGCCGCCCGCGTCCGTCGGGTGGCTGGAGCGCGAAGGTAGCGGCGCCAGCCTCAGGCCCGACCTGCTGCGGGCCGTGGACTTCCGCCAGCTCAACCTCAGCGATCGCGAGGCGGTACGACGAATGGGCAAGATGGACGTGATCCTGTGCCGCAATGTGCTGATCTACTTCCGGGACTCCACCATCAAATCGGTCATCGACTCCTTCGCCTCCATCCTCAATCCGGGGGGCTACCTGCTCATCGGCGCGTCCGAATCCCTGCTGCGTTTCGGCGCGCCTCTCCGGTGTGAAGAGCACGGCGGCGCGTTTTTCTACCGCAAGGACCCGGTTTGAAAAAGATCGGCGTTCTCGTCGTGGACGACTCGGCCTTTGCGCGCAAAGTCTTGCGTCAAGTGCTCTCGAAGAGCGATCGCATCGAGGTGCTCGGCACCGCTCACGATGGGCTGGACGCGCTCGATCGCATCATGGAGCTCAAGCCGGACGTCATCACCTTGGACCTGATGATGCCGAACCTAGACGGCCTCGGTGTGCTCCACGCGCTGAAAAGGCTGGTCGGAGTTCCGGTGCCGCGCGTGGTCCTCGTCAGCATGTCGGACACTCACGGTGACCTCGCGATTGCCGCGCTGCGGGAAGGCGCGCTTGAAATCGTACAAAAGCCGACGTCCCTCGCCAACGATCGCTTGTACGAGCTCGGCGACGAGCTCACTCGCAAAGTAGAAGCCGCTGCCGCCGCGCGCGTCCCCTCGCTGAGGCGCGCTGGGAGCCGAGCGTATCAGGCCGAACGAGCCCCCCTCCCCACCGCTCCTCGCCATGACTTGGTCGTGATCGGCGCCTCCACCGGCGGCCCTCAAGCCGTCAGCTCGCTGCTCACCGCGCTACCGGCGGACTTTCCGGTTCCGATCGCGGTGCTCGTTCATATCCCGCCCGGCTTCAGCCAAAGCTTGGCCGAGCACCTCGACCGCGACTGCCAACTGACCGTTGTGGAAGCCAAGGACGGCCTTGAGCTCCGCCCCGGCCTCGCCATCGTTGCTCGCGCCGGCATGCACCTCACCTTCGAGCGCCGCGACGGCATCTTCCACGCGCGCGTCGGCCTCGCCCCCGAGGGCTACCTGCACCGCCCCGCGCTCGACGTTACCCTGAAGAGCGCCGCCGAAGCCGCCCGCGGCCGCGTGCTCGGCGTCGTGCTCACCGGCATGGGCAACGACGGCCTGGAAGGCGCCCGCGCGACCCACCGGAGCGGCGGAACCCTGCTGACTCAGTCGGAGGCTTCCAGCGTCGTTTACGGCATGCCCCGCGTCGTCTGGGAGGACGGCATCGCCGCGGCCGAAGCGAGCATCGAGGACATGCCCGCGCTGCTGCTCGAGCACCTCTGAGAGCCACCGCCGTCAGCAATCGCAGTCCCAGAATGAGGTAGCGAACAGGACGCGGCGGGTAGCCTTCGGTTCCACTCGTAGCACCGTGAGCTGGTCGTCGTAGTCGTCCGGCCCCGCCAGGAGCGAAAGCCCTTGCCCGGCGCCGAGCTCCAGCGCTCCCCGCAAGGTCACGAGCTCCCTGAACGCGGGTGCAATCGCGGTGAGCTTCGGCGCTTCAGCCGTGCCCCCGACCTTCCACAGCCCGCTGAGGCTGCCATTGAAGCCGGCGCAGCCCCCGCCAGAGCGGGCCGCGACGAGCAGTAGCGGGGGTCGCTCCGGAGCTCGCAGCTCGGTGACGCTGAGCTCGCCGTTCACCGTTTCCCACCCGTGGGCCGCGTCGCTCGTCTCTTGGACGAACTTCTTCTGCAGCTCCGAGTAAGCGGGCAAAGCCTTGAAGGCCGCCACGCCGGCGTCACGCAGCTTGCCGCTCGCGGCCGCGGCTTTGATGAAGGCGTGCGCGGCCCCGCTCGCCCAGCTACCGGCGCAAGCGCGATCGAGCACGCCGACGACGAAGTGCTCTTCGCTTTGCGCCATCCCCTCGACCGCTCGCGCAATCGTACCTGGCGCGGCTTTGGGCTCGTCTCGCTCGCCGTTCCACGCCTGGCGCATGCCGAAATGCGGCACCGCTCGGACCCGCACTTCGAACCGCGCCACCTTGCCCGAGCAGCTCTCCCCGGTCGTGGTGTAGGCGGTGACTTCTTTTCCCAGCCACGCGCGGGCGCTCTCGGTCAGCGCGTCCGTCGCCACCTCGAGCCCGATGTCCAGCGGGCTTTCGTTCGGCGCCGAGAGCAGCCGGGGCGCGGCTCGAAGCTTGCCCTTGTCGAAGCCTCGCTGCACGACCAAGCCGTCGCGGTGGTAGGCGAAAACGCCCTCGCTCACGGCCTCGCTGTCACTGATTCGTGAGCTCAACATCTCCTCCCGGCTGATGGCGATGCCGTTCGGCACTGGTACGAGGAATAGCTCTTTTTTCCCGACATCCCGAAAGCCGCTGGACGTGAACTCTTGCGTGAACACCGCCCGCGTCGCCCCCGCGGCGGCTACCAGCGTGAGCTCAGTGACCCGCACATTGGCGCCGCCTTGGAACATGGGTTTGCGATCGGCGAGCCACCCCGCACGGTCGAAGCGCTGGGTGAACGCGCCCACGCGTTTCACGCCCGTGAAGCGCTCGGCGTAGAGCGCGCTGTAAGCCGCGAAATCGTGCTCGTTCTGTGCGGCCTCCCAGCGCGCCACGAAGGCGTTCACGTCGCTCTCGGCCAAGCCCGCTGAGGGCGCGGGCGCGGCGGCAGGAGCGCTGGGCAAGGCGCTCGGGGATGGCCTGAGCGGCGCCGGAGCCGGCTCCGGCTTGGACCTGCAAGCGGTCGAAGAGACGAGCAGCAGCGCGAGCGACAGGTATTTCACTAGTGCCGTTCTATCACCAGCCGGCGGCTCAGCGCGGCAGCACGAGAACGTTCGCCCCCAACTCCTCGTCGCGCGCTCTCTCCAGCGGCAGCGCCTGGGGCGTGACCTCCACCTCCAAGGAGCCTTTGCCGACTTGCAGCCCGAGGAGGTGGCCGCCTTGCGCCGCAAAGCCGCGGTCCGTGGCGACCGCGTGGGCGTGCAAAGAAGGCGCACCGCTTTGCCAGGCGATACTTCCGCGGAGGCTGGCAATCTCTACGTCGCGCACCTCGCGCTCGTCGTAGGCCTTCTTTTGCTGGTCGAAATACCCGAATTTCGCGTGCCCGAATCCGAAGCCCTCGAAGGTTGCTCCTTGGATCTTTTCGTCGATGGCTAGCTGGCGGAGCTGGGCGAAGGCGTCGTCCCCTTCACGCAGCACCATCAAGTAGCGGTCGCCGCTCTTCGCGTACTTACGAGTCGAGCTGGGCTGAGCTGGGCAACCGAGGGTCAGGAGCGCCGCGAGCCAGAAGAGCTTCATGGCCCCGGGGTGAGCTTGAGTAGCTTGCCGTCGTCCCCGTCCGTGAGCAAATAGAGCGCGCCTTCCGGCCCCTGCACCACTTCGCGGATGCGCGCGGCGCGGTCCGTGATGAGCCGCTCTTCGCCCACCACCTTTTCGCCCTCGACCACGAGGCGAATGAGCGCTTTGCTCGAGAGCCCGGCGACGAAGAAGTTACCCTTCCATTCGGGAAACATCGCGCCGTCGTAGATGGTGAGGGCTCCGGGGGAGATCACCGGATCCCAGTAGTACACCGGCTGCTGTAGGCCGGCGGCTTGGGTGACCTCGTGGATGGGCTCCCCGGAATACTCTTCGCCGTAGCCGATGGTAGGCCAACCGTAGTCCTTGCCGCGCTCGACCAGGTTGAGCTCGTCGCCGCCTCGTGGACCCATCTCGACCACCCAGAGCCGATTCTTCGCGTCGAGATCGGCGGCGAGCACGTTGCGGTGACCGGAGGTCCAAATCTCCGGGCGCGCCCCCGCCTTTCCGACGTACGGGTTGTCCTTCGGCACCTTGCCGTCCGGAAAGATGCGCACGATTTTGCCGAAGTGGCTGCCGAGGTCTCGCGCCTGCACGCGGCCCTCTTTTATGGAACGCTCACCGAGCGTCACGAACAGCGTACCGTCCGGCGCGAACACCAAGCGACCACCGGCATGCTTGGTGGAGTCCAAGGTGGGGAGCATGCGGAAGACGACCTGCAGCTCGTTCAGCTTGGGCTGCGCGCCGTCCATCAAGCGCGCGCGCGCCACCGCGAGGCCGTTGCCGCCCTCGCGCGGCTCGTAGTAGCTGAGGTAGACGAGCTTGTCGTTGCCGAAGGTGGGGCTGAGCTCGACGTCCAACAAGCCGCCTTGGTCCCGTCCGTCCACGCGCGGAACGCCCGCCACGGCCGTCGTCTTCTTGCCGTCGGGGCCGACCGCGAGCAGCTTGCCAGAGTGCTTTTCCGTGACGAGCAAGCGCCCGTCCGGCAAAAACGCGAGCGCCCAGGGCTGGGCGAAGGGGCCACCGACCTCGGCCACGTGAAACTTACTTTGCGTGTGGACCGCCTTGGCCCGCGTTTGCTCGGGGAAAGCGGGCTTGAAGTCCGGCACGTTGGGCGGCGCCGTCTCCACGGGCTGGTCGTCCGGGTTCGGTCCGACGCGCGGCTCTGTCGATTCTCCTTTGCCCGCCGCGGGCACGACCTTGGCAACCTGCTCGGGCTGGGTCGCTTGCGGGGCTGGCTGCTTGCTACAACCGAAAACCAGCGAGACCACGGCCGCGCTGAGGAGGTGACGTTCGCGCATGCGCGCCACCGCTGCAAGCTTCGTTCCTCACTCCACGGACAAGCGCCGCGGCGCGCGCCGTAGCTCCAGCGGCGCCGAAGGAGCACCGAGCTCCGCGCGCTGTCGGGCCGAGCGAATCAGGTGATGCGAAGGCGTCACGCTGCAGGCTGGATCCGGTGCGGAGGCGTCGCCCGTCAGTGCGAACGCCTGGCAGCGGCAGCCGCCGAAATCTCGCTCACGCTCGGCGCAACCGCGGCACGGCTGCGGCAACCAATCCGCGCCTCGAAAAGCCCCGAGGGCCGGGGAGCGCGCCCATATTTCCGCGAGAGGTGCGCTGCGCACGTCGTCGAAAAGAAGGCCCGGCAGGTCCCGTGCAGCTTGGCAGGGCAGCGCGAGGCCGTCCGGCGTGACGACGAGATAGCTGCTCGCCCAGCCTTGCATGCACGCTCGAGGTCGGTCGCCGTAGTAGTCTGGCAGCACGAACAGCACGTCGGTCTTGCCGGCCAAGCGCTCGCGCGAGGCAGCCGCCAGCTGGCGCGCCTCCTCCAGCTGGTGGGCGCTGGGCAAGAGCCGCTCGCGGTTGCGCAGCGCCCAGCCCAAGTATTGCGCGTTTGCCAGCTCGATGCGATGCGGCTCCAAGGATTCGGCGAGCGCGAGAAGCTGCTCGATCTCGCCCAAGTTCTCGCGGTGGAGCACCAAATTAACCGTGAGCGGAAGCTCCAGCTCTTTGGCCCAGCGCGCGACCTCCAGCTTTTGAGCCGTAGCGTCGATGCCGGCTATGCGGAGGTTGCTCGCCGAGGACGCAGCTTGAAACGACAGCTGCACGTGGTCGAGCCCCGCCCGCTCCAGCGCCCGTAAGCGATCTCGCGAGAGCGGTACCCCGCTCGTGATGAGATTCGTATAGAGCTGCTTCTCGCGGGCGCGGCCCACGAGCAGCTCCAGCTCCTGGAACAGGAGCGGCTCACCGCCCGTGAAGTGGACCTGCAAGGCGCCCATTTCTTCGGCCTGTTCGATGACGCGCAGCCAATCCCCGGCGGAGAGCGCGGGGGCGCGCTGCGCCACTTCCACCGGGTTCGAGCAGTAGGCGCAGCGCAGCTTGCAGCCGTACGTCAGCTCGGCGACGAGGGTCAGTAAACGCGGCGCGGCAGCCGTCATGCGCGCGGCCCGAAGACGACCAGCCTGCGTTGCTCGAGCTCGAGCAAGAGGCTCAGCACGTCCTCGGCCATCTCCATCTGCACCGCTGCCGGCGAGGAGGTCGCTTGGAGGAGCGAGTGGACAATTTGCGGGACAGTCTGCTGTCCCGTGCAGCGCTCTAGGATTGCGGCCGCGCTCTCGTTCAGGCGCAGCCCTCGTTCGGGCGAGAGCAAAACGTAGCTCTTCGTCTGCCGATCGAAACGCAGCCGCGCGGCGCGGGTGAGGCGAGGATAAAGGTCTTGCTCGGTGCTCATGATGGGCATGCCTGGGGCGGCGATGAGGGGACCTGAACGCAGTCGAGCAGGTGCCATAGGATTTGAGTTTTGCGAATGAGCGCGTGAACGCACGCCTCTTGCACGTCACGCGTCACGGCGTGCTCCAGCACGTAGTCGATGGCTTCGCTCGAGTCGCGGCGCGCTCTTGGCACCCGCGCGCGGAAGTAGTCCAGCGCTCGGTCGTCCACGAACGCGTAGTGCTGCTCGAAGGCCGCGATGCGCCGGGACATCAAATCCGGGGCGAAGAACTCGGTCAGCGAAGAGGCCACCGCCTCGACGAGGCTGGCTTCACGCACGAACGTGACGTAGGCGTCACAAGCAAAGCGCACCCCGGGCAGCACTTCCGCCAAGCCGACGAGCCGCGCGCGCTCCACGCCCAGCGCTTCGCCGAGCCGTAGCCACAGCTCCAAGCCCCCCTGCCCCGGCTCGGCGCCGTCGTGGTCGACGATGCGTCGGAGCCACGCGCGCCGGAAGGCCGCGTCCTCGGACTTTGCGACGATCAACGCGTCTTTGATGGGGATGCGCGTTTGATAATAGTAACGGTTGATGACCCAGCGCTGGAGCTCCGCTCGACCGAGGCGCCCCTCGTGCATCGCGACGTGAAAGGGGTGCAGGTCGTGGTACCGCGCCGTCCCTTCTTGACGCAGCCTGGCCGTCAGCTCCTCGCGGGAGAGCGCCCGGCTCCCGGCGTGCGGTGCGTCAGCCACAGTGGACCGGAATCGCCCAAGCCTGTGGCTCCTCCGGCGCGGCTCGTACGAAAGGCTCGTCGTTCCTTTCGTCATCGCCGTTGTCGGGCTGGTAGCCGCCGATCTCGGCGTTCATGGCCAGCTCTTCGAAGGTCGGTTTTTGCCAGTCGGTCATGCGAGGCGCGTAGCAAAGTTCGTGCGCGGCTCCGTGTTGCCACGTGTAGGTCTAAGCAGAGCGCCCTTCACACACGCCTGCCCCACGCGTGGCCGATTGGTCCTACCGGTCTTGTACTTCCGAGTCGACGAGAGCGCTCCTAAGCTCCGCGGCATGGCGCTTCACGTGCTGGTCCTGGGCTCCGCAGCGGGCGGCGGCTTTCCCCAATGGAACTGCGGTTGCCAAAACTGCCAGGGCGTGCGCGCGGGTAAGCCTGGCCTACGCGCGAGGACGCAAGACTCGGTCGCGATATCGGGGGACGGGGAAAGTTGGTTTCTGCTCAATGCCTCTCCGGACGTGCTTCGCCAGGTCCAAGACAATCGGGAGCTTTGGCCCCGAAACCTCCGCGACTCACCGATCCTCGGAGTCGTGCTCACCAACGGCGATCTGGACCACGTGCTGGGCCTGCTCCAGCTCCGCGAGTCGCAGCCGTTGGCGCTCTACGCGACCGAGCGCGTGCTCGCCGGCCTCGCAGACAACGCTGCTCTCCGCACGCTGCAGCGCTTCGAAGGTCACCTTCGGCAGCACCCGCTCCGACTCGACGAGCCCTGCGAGCTGCAAGGCGCGCGCGGCGAACCGAGCGGTGTCTTCGTCACCGCGGCGGCGGTGCGCGGCAAGCCGCCGCTTCACCTATCGGGGTTATACGCGCCATCAATCGAGGACAACGTGGCCCTCCGGGTGCGCACGGCCGAAAGCGGCACCCTGGTGTATGCCAGCGCGATCGCCGACGCCGGCGCCGCCCAATCGCTGTTGGAGGGGTGCGCGGCGCTGCTCTTGGACGGAACC
Source organism: Myxococcales bacterium (assembly GCA_004193285.1). GTDB lineage: Bacteria > Myxococcota_A > Polyangia > Polyangiales > Polyangiaceae > PMG-095. Next base: position 124,724 of record SECP01000048.1, read on the forward strand.
TTCTGGTCCGAGGAAGAGCTCCCCGAGCTGGGCGTGCGGATGGGCCCCGCACGCAGCATGGCTCATCAACCGGTAGGGGGTTCGGCCGGCAGCCTGCTCGCGCTGCGCGAGCTCCGGGCCGCGCGCCGCATCTTCACCCACCTGAACAACACCAACCCGCTGCTCGACGACGCGTCGCCGGAGCGACGCGAAGTTTCGGCGGCAGGCTGGGAAGTCGCGACGGACGGACTGCGGCTGCGGCTGGATTGACGCGCGCTAGGCTAGCTTGGCGAGTTCTGCGTTCACGGCCCGCTCGAGCTCGCTTCGCTTGGCGGATTGCTCGTTGCGGTCCGCATTGCGCTTCTCTTCGCGGCGCTGCATCGCCGCATTCGTCTCTCCCACCACGCGCGTGAGCAGGCGCACGACCTCTGCTACGGCGCTCGGGCTGCCGCAAACCACGCGCAGGGCCATGGCCGGTCGGCCAGGGGCCCGGCGTTCGAAGGTGACGTTCGCGCCTCCCGCCAAGAGGGAGGTGAACTCCGCGCGCCAACCTTCTGAAGGGACTCCTTGGAGCTCGAGCTCGAAGGTGGCGCTCTCCGCCTTGGTGTCGGCGCGCGCGCTGCCTTGAATGGCAGGCCCTAATTGAACTTCTTCGGCCATGGCCTGCAATAGCCCAGATCCGACGCAGACGCTCTCTTCCTGGGACGCTTGGACCGAATTCGAGGATTACCAGGATCTGAGCGGTCCACTTCAGTACCCCACACGCTTCTGGTAGCCTGTGAGGTTGCGATGCCGTTGGGACGCGGGAACTTGTTCTGGGCAAGGCGAGGCTCACTCGTCTTGCTCGTTCAATCTACCGTCGATCCGACCGTCACGGAGTGGGACGGCTTCCTGACGGCCGCATCCGAAACCATGGCCGAGAACGGTGGTCGCTGCCGAGTGCTGGTCTTTACCGCCGGCGGCAAACCAGACGCGGAGCAGCGCGCGCGCTCACTGGAGAGCGGCTGGCGCGACAACAAGGCGTCTCCCGTCGTCGTGGTGACGAGCGACACGCTCGCGCGTGGCGTCATCACGGTCTTCTCCTGGTTCGGCTTGAACATCCGCGCCTTCACGGAAGCTCAGCTGCAGCAGGCCTACGACCGGCTGCAGCTGACACCGCTAGAGCGGCGCTGGCTCTCGGTGGAGCGCCGCATCTTGGAAGAACGCCTCAAACTGTGAGGCCGCGGCGCTTGCGGCGCGCACGAGCCGCGCCAAAGCTCAGTGCCAACCCGAGGAGCGCGAGGGACGCCTGGTGGGAGCGACCGGCGCCAGGCACTTCGCAGCTGCAGCCCTTGGCCTCCACGTAGTTGGAGCTGCCGCCAACGCCGCCGTCTTCCGGACCCTCGCCGGAGCCACCGCTGCCGGGCTCGCCAGGCTCGATGATGATTCCCCCGTCGTCGCCGCCAATCCCGCTTCCGTTGCCAGCGCCGCCAGCTCCGCTGCCCGCGTCTGGATCCGCCACGCAGCTACCGGCTTCGCAGATTTGGCCAGCGGGGCAGCGTGCGTCCGCGCAGTTGTCTAGGCACTCACCTGCGACGCAGTGCGTGCCTTCGTTGCAAGTTTGGTCCTTGCACGCATTCTCGATGCAGAGGTGGTCGACGCAGCTTTGCCCGTCGCCGCACCCGCGGCAATCGCAGCTGGAGCACACGCCAACGAACGTGCCTCCACCGCTGCTCTCACGCACCTCGCAAACGAAGCCGTTGTCGCACTCGACGCCCTCGCAGACGTCCACGCAGAGGCCACCGCGGCACGCGGCGCCGAACGGGCACACGACGCCCGCGCACGCAGCCACGCACTCGCCTTCGCGGCACACCTCGCCGGCCTCGCACTCCTTTTCCGCGCACGCCGTCTGCAAGCAAACGCCCTGCACGCACGTCTCCCCCTTGTTGCAGCGGAACTCGCCGGTGCCGCAGGGCGGCTGGCACACGCCCTTCACGCAGATCTCACCCGCGTCGCACAGGTCGTCGCCTTCGTCCGTATCGCCGTCGCAATCGTCGTCTAGGCCGTTGCACGCCTCCGAGCTCTCGCCCTGTGTCCCCACGCACTGGAGCTCGCCGTCGCGGCATTGCATCACGCCGTCCGCGCACACGCCCAGCTCTCCTTCGACCTCGCACGCGTCGCCGCCGCCGGCGCACTGAATGCCGGTCACGTACGTCATCAGATCTTCGAAGTCGTTGTCGCCGCCGCCACTCTGGTCTTCCCAGCCAAAGTAGAAGGCGTTCGGGTTTGCGCGACCTTGCCACACGAGGAGATGAATCCACCCGTCGCCGTCACTGTTGAAAGCCCGCTGTGAAAAGAACAGATTTTTCGGTTTCTGGGTCAGCGTAGGCCCGAGCGGGTCCGGGTCCGTCTGCACACACGCCCCTTCGTTGTTCGCGAGGAAGAAGCCAATCTCACCCACGTCTTTGGGCAGCATGAGCGTCTTTTCGGTACCGATATCGTCACCGCACCCCAAAAAGACGTGCAAGTCCCCGAGCTGCGGCGGCAGAGGCTGCCCCTCGTCGTCACGCTGAACGGCGTACCAGCCGAACGTGTTCTTGAAGCTCGCGCCGCGCGCGATGACTTTGAAGGTGAGCTCGCAAAGCGGAGTGAACGTTTCCTGGCTGATCGTCGCGGTGTCGCGAGCCTTGATGTCGCCGGCGCCGCCCTGCTCCTCCTCGTTGGCGTTGATACAATTAGAGGCGTTGTTGTTGCAGGTTTGGCCCGACTCGGCGGGTATCTGCCCCATGTTGCCGCCGGTCTGGAAGACCTGCGCGTGCGCGGGGAGCGCCAACGCGAAGGCCGCTAGGGCCAGGAGCTGGCGGAGAACACGAAAAATTGGGCGTCGAGCGACGACGGTCATCGAGCCGGAGCTTATCACCTGACGCAAAGCGGTGACCGTGGAGTCTAGACACACTCCCCGGCGGCGACGATGTGAGTCGAGGTGCGGTGTGCGCCGCGCTGCGCAAACCAGCCACACCCCGCGCTTCTGTCACGTCATCGAGAAAGTCCCCCCGAGTTGCCTCGAGGGGCTTCCGTCTAACTTCAGCAATGCGCGGTGAGCCTTTGCCGGCGCGACGTCAGGATGCCTTCGCCACCGCAAGCCGGCACAGGATCGAGCTCACGAGCATCGTGGCCTCGTCGTAAGTGAGACTGACCACGAGCTTGACTGTCTGGGGCTGGCTGGCGAGGGCGAGGAGCCCGTCGAACGCCGCCTGCGGCGCCCGCAGCTCGACACTCCCAGGCTCCGCCTCGTTGCCACCACGAATAGCGCCGACCGTCGTGGCCTGGGTCGCGTCGGGCGTGATGGTGATGTGGCCAAGAAAAAGCGTCGCTGCAGGTGAAGCGAGCGTGAACGTGATGCCAGTGGCAGCGCCGCGATGCCTACTCACCGCCAGGTCTTGAATGGTGCGAATCGTCATGATTGTCCTCTGAGCTGAATGGGTCGAAGTGGTTGGGGGCAAAAGAGCTATTGCGGCTGGAGCTCGAATCGGTCCGAGCATGCGTGTTCACAAGCGGGGACGACGAACGGGTGCACGCCCGGCTCCTTGGCGGTGACGTCCCAAACCGTCAGAGCGTTCGGGGTGCGGAACGCGAGCGACGCCGAGTCCGGCGCCCAGCGGAAGGGGGCGCGCCGTTCGGTGTTGCCGCAGTGCGCATCGGGGTCGTGAGCAAATTCTTCGGAGCACGGGATGGTCGTGTCTTCTTCGCCCAGCGCGTCCGTCACCAGGTACGAGCGACGCGCTCCCGCCACCTCGAGCAGCATCAGCCGGCTACCGAGCTGCAGGGTCAAGAGCCGCTCGTCACGCGAGAACGCGAGCGAGGTCACACGGCTGAGGTCGCCGAGGGCGGCAGGAACCTCGATTTTGCGAGAAAGCACGGCCCCTTGCGCGCTGGCTTCCCCGATATAGAGGTAGACCCACTGCCCCACGACGCGAGTGAATGCAAACCAACGGCCCGAGGCCGAAAACGCTCGGGCCGCGCCTCGGGCGGGGTCGATGCCGTAGCTGTAGGCCAGCGCGTCGCTCTCCAGACAGCTTCCGTCCCCGGGGAGCGACGTGTCGTCCTCGCAGTAGCCCTCGAGCGGAGTCATGACCAGCGCATCTCGAGCTTCCGTCAAGTCGAACAAGTGCACTTCACCATGGAACGACTCGTCCGAGTTCCGGACGTTCGCAACGCATGCGACTCGCTCCATACCCGGCGCCCACGCGAGCACGAGGTCACACGTGTCTTCTTCCTGCGCTTCGACGAAGGGCGGCACGCTGCCTCGCGTCGCGCGCTGCAAGGCGAGGGGGGCGCCTTCGAACAGCGCCGCCGTGTAATCGCCGCTAGGCGACAGAAGAGCGATCTCGTCGTGGAGGTAGCGCTCGCCCGCCATGGCTAACAAAGGATAGAAAGTCGTGGCGGGCACGCCGTCACTGATCATGTACAGGCCGCCCTTCGTTGCTCGCAGCTCCGCACCGGGGGCGAAAGCGCCGGGAAGAGGCACCTCCGTTCCCAAGCCTGCGGCTCCAAACGGGGAGTAGAACGCCGTCTGGAGGCGCTGGGGGTTGGCGACGAAGGTGCCGTCGAACGGGAACTTTGGCAGCAGCTCCGCTTGGTAAACGACGAACTCGCTGCCTACCCAGGCCAAGCCGCTCTCTACGTGGGCGTCTATCGCCGGCAGGGACACCGGCGAGCTTTCGAGCGCAGCTGCGGGGAGGCGAACGCCGCCGAGCCTGGAGGTCCCTTGCTTTTCGAACGCCACCGCCAGGAGCGAAGAGCTCGGCGACCAAGCGAAGTCATGAATCGAGTCCTCGCCGAAAGCCAGCTCTTGCTCGGTCTGAGCGGCGATGTCGATGAGGGCGAGGTGCTGACCGCGCGGGCTGCTCGAATTCGCGCCGTAGCTGTACACGAGGTGCCGCCCGTTCGGTGAAAACCGGAAGTCGTACGCCGAGTCGTTGTGCTGCGGTGTGATGCGGCGGTCGCCGATCGGATCGACGAGGTAAAGCTGCCCTTGCTTGGGGAGCGCGCCGGCTCGCTCTGCCGAAGCGGTGTAGGCGAGCCAGCACGAGGTGCGCGCGACGAGCTCGAGCGTCGAAGATTTCTGCCGGCCCAGCGCGTCCGTGATCTTGACCGTCACGTCCGTCTTACCGGGCGCTACCGCATCCGCGCTCAACGTCGCCGAGCTGCTCCCGTCACTGGCGATGGTCCAGCCTGCGAGGGGCGGCGTGAGCTGCCACTGGTACGGGGCCGTCCCCTGCTCGCCGTAAATGGTCGTTCGGTAAGGGTCGCCCTGGCACCCCGCTGGCAGCTGAAGCGGGCGGATCCTGAGTGGGTTGCCTCCGCCTTCCCCGGCTTCCCCGCCCTCGCCGGCACTTGCCTCCCCTCCCGCGCCGCCACCCGCCGCCGCATCCCCGCCTGCGC
>SECP01000083.1 GCA_004193285.1 Myxococcales bacterium
CTTCCAGGCTCCGCTCGGGATCTGCACGGAGCGAGCATGCACGGATCTGCCGGAGCTGTGCTAACGGATCCGCCCGGTTCGGCTCTCCGGCCCCACGGGCTGCGCCGAGGCCGAGGCGGCCGCACCTGGGGGCTCTGCCTTCGTGCCGCAGCCGAGCCCGAGCAAGGCCGAAAATAGCGAGGTTTGCCGGATAAAATGCATACCGTGGGGCCGGAGAGCCGAACCGGGCGGATCCGTTAGCACAGCTCCGGCAGATCCGTGCATGCTCGCTCCGTGCAGATCCCGAGCGGAGCCTGGAAGATCGTCAAAGAAGTCGCACGGCACCTGTTGCGACGCCCCGTCATCGGCATCGTCGCCGCGGCCCGCACCGCGGACGGCCGTTTGCTGCTGATCCGCCGTGGTGACTCGGGCAAGTGGGCCCTGCCCGGCGGTACCCTGGAGTGGGGCGAGGACCTGCGCGGCGCCATCGAGCGCGAGGTCTTGGAGGAGACGGGCGCGACCGTCACCGCGCTGGGGGAGCTACTCGGCACCTACTCGAAGCCGGATCGCGATCCACGCTTTCACGCGGTCACGGTCGTCGTCGGCGCCAGCATCACTGCTCCCGACGCGACGCGGGTCAACCCGGTCGAGGTCACGGAGGTGGGGCTCTTCCACGACCACGAGCTGCCGACGGACTATTCGCACGGGATGGAGGATTTGGTACAAAACGTGGTCAGAAAGGCCGTGGTTTGGGAATGAGCCGGACCCTCGCCTTGTTACTTTCGTTGCCGCTCACGGCGTGCGGCCTCTTCCGGCACGTGGACGTGGAGCCCCTAGCGACGGCCGCGCAGCGCCCTGCCAACGTGGCCGCTTACGTCGCGGTCACGGATGGTGAGACGCCGCTCACCGAGCTCAACACCGGCAACTTCCGAGTGTACGAGGACGACCAACTCGTCCCCGCGGACCAGACGCAGCTCACCCTCTTGGACCCCACGCTGGTCGCGGCGCACCAGGTCGTCCTGCTCGTGGACATGAGCGGGGCGACCACGCCGCAGGCCAAGAGCGTCATCGCAAAAGCCGCGCAGGGCTTCGTGCAGAAGGTCACGCCGCGTGAGGCCGTGAGCGTGTTCGCGTTCGACGGCGGGGCGCAGCTGGTCCCCATCGCCGCGCTCCCGCGGGGCGACGCGCAGGTGACGATGGCCGCTCTGGAGAGCTACACCGCTCGGGACCCTTCACGGAACTTGCACGGGGCAGTGGTTGCGGGGCTCAAGAAGCTGGACCTGGCCCTCGCGCAGAGCGGCAAAATCATCCGCGTCGGCACCCTCGTGGTGTTCGCGGGCGGGCCGGACATCGCGGGCCGGGTGGATTCGGACAAAGCGCACGACGCGGTGTGGGAGAGCCCGTACGACGTGATCGGCGTCGGCGTCGCCGAGCAGGCGGACGCAGTGGAGCACGTGGCGCGGCACGGGCTGATCCGCGCCCAGGCGCCGGACACCTTGCCCATCGCCTTCGAAGAGGCGGCCGACAAGACCATCGCCGAGCTCGACAAGCACTACGTCGTCTCCTACTGCTCACCCGCGCGCGCGGGGGCGCGTCGCCTTCGACTCGAGGTCACCTACACCAACAAGGAGGGTGAAGAGCACCACGGAGATTTCGAAATGGACTTCGACGCCAAGGGCTTCGGTCCTGGCTGCAACTCGCAGTCCGTGCCGCGATTCACGCTCCGACCGGTGGAAAAACCGGAGCCCGCGCCAGAAGCGAGCAAGCTCAAGGGTGACGGCAAGAAGCAGCCCTCCGGCCCGACTGATTCACGCGATCAAGACCGCGGCGAGGACGCACCCGTCGCGCCGCCGGACCAGCCCGGCTACGCCAAGTAAGGATGTCTGCAGCGCTCCCCGAGGTCTCGGTCGAGCTGCGTGAGGGCGAGTACGTCGCGCAGCGCGGGACGTGCAAGATCACGTGGCTCGTTCGCCTCAACGACGCGTGGGTGCACGTGAGCGAGTGGCCCGCGGTGGAAGTGGAGCGCTGTGAGACCAAGTCGGGGGTGGTGTGGGAGAATCTCACGCGGCTCTCGGTCGCGCCGGGGGCGCGGCTCCTGCGCGTGGAGTCGCGGCCAGCGCCGTACGCCGCGCGCGACGCGCTGGACTACCTGAAGCGTTCGCCCGGCGTGGCGCGACGCGTGATCCGGCAGGAATTTCGGGTCGGTAGGCGTGGTGACTTGCGGCGATTCGACCCAAACGCCTAGAGAACGGGGGCGGCAGGCCCAAGGGCGGGGCTCAATGATTTCCGAATGATAAGCGCAGCCCCTTTAGGGCCCGCGCAGTTTGCCGTTCGACAACAGGGAATGGTCGCCCCAGCCCAGAAAGGCGCCGCGGCAGGTGAGGCGCAGGCCTCGTCTCCCAGCACGCCGCCGAGCAGCAAACGCCGCTCGCAAGGCGCGCCGCCTGCTTCCTCGGACCTGGAGCGCAAAGCCGAAGCGACCAAGGCTTGGGTGCTCGTGGTCGACGACGAGCCCGAGCTTTTGCGCGGCGTGTGTCGCGGGCTCAAGCTCCTTGGTTACAGCGTCACCGAGGCGCGCAACGGTGAGGAAGCCGTGCAGCACCTCTCTCGGCGCAACTTCGACGTCGTGGTGAGCGACATCGTCATGCCCGGCATGGGCGGTATTCAGCTCCTCAAGGAGATTCGTCAGCACGACCTGCACGTACCGGTGGTGCTCATGACGGGCGCGCCCGCGGTGAGCACGGCGGTGCAGGCGCTCGAGTACGGCGCGTTCCACTACCTGACCAAGCCGGTCGAGCCGGAGGCGCTGGACACGATCGTACAGAAGGCGGTGCGCATGCATCGCATGGCTCGCGTGAAGCAGCAGGCGGCAGAGCTGCTGGGGCACGCCGGGGCGCTGGGCGCGGACCGCGCCGGGCTCGAGGCCAGCTTCGACCGCGCGATGCAGTCGATGTGGATCGCGTACCACCCGATCGTGGACGTCCGAAACCAACTGGTGTTCGGCTACGAAGCGCTGCTCCGCAGCACCGAGCCCAGCTTGCCGCATCCCGGCGCCGTGATCGACGCCGCCATGCGCCTGGGCCGCCTCGAATCCCTCGGGCGCGCCATTCGTTCGCTCGCGGCCGAGCCGATCCCGGCCGACAAGGACTTTGCGCTGTTCGTGAACTTGCACGTGACGGATCTCACGGATCCGGCCCTGTCCGACCCGGAGTCCCCGCTCTCCAAGATCGCGCACCGCGTGGTTTTGGAGATCACGGAGCGCTCGTCGCTCGACGAGGTGAAGGACGCGCGTCGTCGCGTCGCTTCGCTTCGAGAGATGGGCTTTCGCATCGCGGTGGACGACCTGGGCGCGGGCTACGCCGGCCTCTCCAGCTTCACGCTGCTCGAGCCCGAGATCGTCAAGCTGGACATGTCGCTGGTGCGCGACATTCACATCACGAGCACCAAGCAAAAGGTGGTCCGCTCGATGACGACGCTGTCCAAGGACATGGGCATGGTCGTCGTCGCGGAAGGCGTCGAGACTCGCGAAGAGCGAGAGTGCCTCGTCGATCTCGGCTGCGATCTCCTCCAAGGCTTCTTGTTCGCCAAACCAGGGCGCGCCTTTCCGGGTGTCGCATGGTGAGGCCAGTCACTTCGGAGCACCCGAGCGGCGCGCGTGATTCGGGGGCCACCCGCGACGGCTTGCATCCATTCAGCGAGCCTCCCGCGCCCGCGCCGCCCCCTGCCGGCCGCGCCTCTTTTGCTGACTTGGGCGGCTTCTTGCCCGAAGCGCGCACCATGGAAGTATCGGTCCGCAGCACGGACATTGCGGGCCCGCCGCCGGTGCCCACGGCGGTAGACCGCGCGGTGCTGCTCCGCATGGACGGCGTGCAAGCGGGGCAGATCGTCGGCCTGGAGACTTGGCCGTTCACGGTCGGCCGGCACCCGACCAATCAGCTGCGCGTGGACGAAGACAGCATCAGCCGCTACCACGCGCGCATCGTGCAAAACGGCGAGGATTTCGTGGTGGAAGATTTGGGCTCGCGCAACGGCACGTTCGTGGCCGGCAAACGCGTGACCCGCGCGAAGCTCGAGCACGACTGCTGGCTGCAGTTCGGACCGCGCGTCAGCTTCCGCTTCTCGATGACGGACGTTCGCGAAGAGCGGCTCCTGCGGAAGCTGTACGAATCCAGCACCCGTGACGCGCTGACCGGTGCCTACAATCGGCTCCACTTCGAAGAGCGGCTGCGGTCCGAGGTGGCATACGCCATCCGTCACCGCGCTCAAGCTTCGCTCATCATCATCGATCTGGATCACTTCAAAAAGGTGAACGACACCTACGGCCACCCGGCGGGTGACGCGGTGCTCAAGAGCTCGGCGGACGCGTGCATGCGCGCCCTGCGCACGGAGGACGTGTTCGCCCGCTTCGGCGGCGAAGAGTTCGCGGTCGTACTCCGCAACATCGAGCTGAAGGGCGCGGCGCGGCTGGCGGACCGGCTCCGCGCGTCGGTCTCCGCACTCCCGGTGGAGGTGGACGGTCATCGCATCCCGGTGACCCTGAGCGCGGGCGCCGCCTCGCTCGTCTGCGGTCGCACGCCGAGCGCGGAGGAGCTGGTCTCCATCGCCGACCGCCGGCTCTACTTGGCCAAGCAGCACGGCCGTAACCGCGTGGTTTTCGAAGGCTGAGCGGCGGCCGCCAGCAGCGCGGCAAAAACGAGCGCCTTTACTCGGAGCAGCGGGGTCTGCTACGAGGCTAGCTCGGAGGAAACGACGTGCCTATCGACCTCAGCTCGCTCAAGTCCGAACGCGATCGATTGAAGGACAACCTGCGCGAGATCGAGGGAGAGCTGCGGCGCCTCGAGTCCGAGCTCAAGGGTCTGCGCCAGCGCGAGATCGCGACCAAGCGCGAGATCGAAGCGCTCGCCACCCTCGTGGAGCTCGGCGAGTCCCGCGAAGTGAAGAACGCGGACTGACCGGCGCTCAGAGCTTGGTGCCGGAGAGCGCCAAGATGAGCTCCACCTCCGCCTCCGTGGCTGGTACCACGGAGAGGCGGCTCTTCTTGACGAGCCCGAAGCCCGCGAGCTTCTTCTCTGCTTTGATTTGCGCAAGCGTGACCGGCTTGGTGAGCGCCTTTTTGGCGGTGAGCTCCACGACCGACCACTCGCCGTCGTCGGTCGTCTTCTCCGGCGTTGCCTCGGCGGAAACGGTCGCCAAACCGACGACTTCTTTGCCCTCGTTCGAGTGGTAAAAGAGCACGAGGTCGCCCTTCTTCATCGCGCGGAGGTTGTTGCGTGCTTCGAAGCTGCGCACGCCGTCCCACGTTGTCCGCTTCTCTTTGACGAGGCGCTCCCACGGGTAGACGGACGGCTCGCTCTTCACCAACCAGTAGCCCTTGGCCATGGCGGGGCACGTTAGTCCAAATCGCGGTCGATGAGGTCGAGCACGATCGGGCAGTGGTCGCTCAGCGCGCGCCTCGCCTCCGCCGGTGCTGCGCGCTTCGAGCCGGCGGCGGCGCACGAGCCGGCCACGTGGACGCGCGCCGCAGCGGGCAATTCGCGCATGGATGCGGCGACTACGGCGTGGTCCAGCAGCGTCGACCGGCCGCCGAAGAGCTCGGTGCCGGCGGAGTCGGCGGGCAAGAGCGACAGACTGGCGGCGGTCAACCGCTGCCGCACGAGGTCCTGCTCCTGGGTCGCCGATACGGTCGGCGAGCACGAGCGACAGCCCATCGTGTTGAGGTCGCCGAGCAAGAGCACGTCCGTATCTCGAGCCCTTGCCGTCAGGGCTGCGAGCGCGCCGGGCACCGCCGCAAATGACTTTTCGCGTAGCCCAAACGCGCGCGCGTCGGTCTTGCTCTTGAAGTGAGCGGACACCACCGTCAAATCCAAGCCGCCCACGCTCCGTACCCGCGCGGCGAGCCCCGGCCGCAGCTGGTCCTGGCACGCGCCTTCGCGCGGATTGAGCGCGGCCACGGTCTCGAGCCCCTCCGCCGAGACGCGCGCCTCGTTCCAGATGAGACCAACGTGCTGCGGAACTCGACTCCCGCAATCGTCGAGCCGCGCCACGTAGCGCCCGCCCGAGAGTCGATTCAGCTCGGCGAGCAGTTGCAGAAGCGCGCGGTCGGCGCCGGGCGTCTGCTTCATCTCCTGAACGGCGAGCACGTCCACGTCCAGCCAGCCGAGCGCACACGCGAGCCAGGCGAGGTCGGTCTTCGCGGCGCCCTCGCGCGGCTCACCATCCGGGAACCAGCGCAGGTTCCAGCTCGCAAAGCGCGCGCGCCCGGGCGGTCGAGCCAAGCGCTCCCCTTTGCGGAGCAGCTCCTGGCAGCTAGCGGCCGACGTGAACGCGTCCTTCGAGGCCGGGGGAGGAGCCGGACGGTCGGCTCGGGAGCGGCCCAGCACCTGGCCAAACACGGTGAGCACCACCACGACAGCGGCGAAGGTCCACGCGCGGCGAGCTCTGAGCACCGGCAGGTGTTAAGCACCTCTCGCGCGTGAGAGCGAGTTTGGCCCCCTGGTTTTCACGCGAGCGACCTGGCCAGCTGCGACCACTACTTGGCCGGTTCCGTCCAGCCCATCGCCAACTCGGCCACTCAACCAAGGGGGATTGCCGCTGTCAGCACAGTTTTCTCAGCGTGGTCTGATTATTGCTGTTCTGGGGGGGCCGATCTCCATGCCGAGGGATCGATAGGGGGACCGTCGTGACCCGAGGTTGGTGTCATGAGAAGGGCGGAGCTCCGCCCACCGCGTCCCAGCATGAGAAGAGCGCTGGAGCCATAGTCAGAAATCCAGCCGATCTCGACGCAGATCGTCGTCAGCGTTATCGTCAGCGCTTCCTCTGGGCGCATGACTGTCGTTCCGGCCACGAGCACCACACCGCCGCCCCACCCTTTGCTGGGGGTGACGCTGCGAGGTACCTATCGAATCTTGCGGACCCTCGATCAGGGGGGAATGGGCATGGTGTTCGAGGCCGAGCACGCCCGCCTCCGTCGCCGCTTGGCGGTGAAGGTCCTCGCTCAGCACCTTGCCAAAGATGCGCACGCGTTGGCCCGCTTCAATCGCGAGGCTGAAATTATCTCGCAGCTGCAGCATCCGCACGTGGTGCAGGTCACGGACTTCGACACGACCGAGCAGGGTGAGCCCTACCTGGTCATGGAGCTGCTCACTGGAGAAAGCCTCTCCACGCGCCTCGAGCGCGAGCGGTGCCTCCCCATTTCGGACGCGGTGCGCATCGCGCATCAAGTTTCCTCGGGGCTCGCAGAGGCGCACTCCGCGAACATCGTGCATCGCGATTTGAAGCCGGCCAACATCTTCCTGACCGAGGTCGCGGGGCAAGGCACGGTCGTCAAGCTGCTGGACTTCGGTATCAGCAAGCGCGTGGGCGCGAGCAACGGCCTGACCGGTGAGTACGACATTCTCGGCACGCCGGACTACATGGCGCCGGAGCAAGCGCTTGGAAAAACCGCGCTCGTGGACCACCGCGGCGACCAATACGCGCTCGCCGTGATCACGTTCGAGATGCTCGCCGGCCGCACCCCCTTCGCGGGGGATGACGTCATGGACGTGCTCCGGCAGGTGATCGCCGCGGAGCCGCCTATCATCGAAGAGCTGGCGCCGCACGTACCTCCGGCAGCCGGCGAGGTGCTGCGGCGAGCCATGTCCAAGAATCCGGACATGCGGTTCGGGAGCATCACGGACTTCGCCGCCGCATTGCTGCGCAGCTCCGGCACTTCCCTGCCGCCGCCCATCGATGCCATCGGGGTCGCCAATACGCTGCCCGCTGGTCCCCCTGGCAAGAGCGCTCCCCTCGCGGCGCTGGGCCCGATGCCGCCGCCGCGCCCCGCCTCGGATCGCTTCGAGACGGGCCTGCGCGAGAAGAGCACGCTGACGGAGGCGCCGACTCTGCCGCAGCCTCCCGGAGTCACCGCCCAGGACCTCGCCCGCGCGCTGGACCAGGCTCGCCAAGCTCACGGCATGGGCGACATCGATCTGGCCGTGAACAACGCCGAGACCGCGCTGAACGTGGCGGATTCGTTGCGCTCGCCGGACGCGCAGGCGCGCTTGGAGTCTTCGACGACCCTGCTCAACGCGATCTTCGAGGCCCGCCTCGGGCCCCTCTCGCAGCGCATGGTGGTGCTCGCGCCCGGCTCGCACAACCGAAAGCTCCGGGTGTCGCCCGAGCAAGCTTTCCTCCTCTCGCGCGTGGACGGCGGCGTCACGTTGGACGAAGCCATCGACCTCTCTCCCCTGCCCCGCCAAAAGACACTCCGCCTCTTGGTATCGATGATGCGTCAGGGACTCATCGCCGCGGAGTAGCCGGTCGCGCCTTGCGGGCGCGCGGCGCCTGCGCTAAGAATCTCGGCGTCCGATGTCGAATCATTGCGTCCATGCCGTTGCCCGTCGTTGGGCTAACAAGCCGGTCATTCCGGCTGGGCAGGGCGCATTGCGTGTGAGCTGACAGCAGCAAACCCCGAGCGCCCTCCCCGCCGAAAGGCCGAGAGGGCGAGCAGAGTTGCTCCTCGGACCTAGGCGGAGGCGGGCACGAAAGCCAGCATGCCCCCCGCTACCGATGTACGAGAGTCGACGGAACCTCCCTTATTTACGAGGGATTTTGCGCTGATTCTTGCCACTCAGTTCACGTTCGGCTTCGCGTTCTCGAGCTTCCTCTTACTGCCGAAGTACGTGGTGACCGTGCTGCATGGCTCGCCTAGCCAGGTCGGCTATGTCGGCGCCTTGGCGGTGCTGACCGCGGTGCTGGTCTCGCCTCCCTGCGGCAAGCTGCTGGATCGCGGGCGACGCGTACCGCTCGTCTTGCTCGGCTGTTTGCTCAGCGGCTTCGCCGCGCTCGGCTTCTTGTTCGTTACGGAGGCGGGGCCGTACCTCTACGGGGTGCGCGCGGTGCAAGGCGTCGCCTACACCCTTTATTACGTGGCTGCCGGCACGCTCGTCGCGGACTTGGCGCCGCCGTCGCGTCTGGGTCAGGCGCTCGGCTGGTTTGGCGCCGGTGGTCTACTGATGAACGCCATCGCGACGCTGATCGCGGAGGCAGTGGCGGCGCAGCTGGGGTGGAATGCGGTCTTCTATGCGGCGGCTGCGTCCGGGTTCGCGGCCGCGCTGCTCTCCCTCTTCCTGCGCGAGCCCGAGCGTGCTGCTGCATCAGCAAGTTCCCAATTAGAAGCGCCGCTGAAGCCGGCGGTTCGGCGGCACGCGGTGCTCTGGGGAGCGGCGGCCGGAGGCGCGGCGTTCGGCGCGCTCTTTACGTTTACTCAACCGCTCGCGCTCTCTTTGGGCGACAGCAACATGAGCCCCCTGTTCGGCGGCTACACGGCCGCAGCGCTCCTGGTCCGCCTTGGCTTCGGCAATCTGGCGGACCGCGTGGGCCGCGCACGCGTCGGCGGCGGCGCGCTCGGCGTGTATGCTCTGGTCGTAGCAATGACGGCAGGACTCGCGCGTGGTTGGCTCGCTCCGCTGGGGGTGGGCTTCGGCCTAGCCCATGGTGCCTTCTATCCCTCCCTCAACGCGCTGGCGCTGGAGGGCGTGGCGCGCGGAGAGCGCGGCAGCGCCGGAGCCTGGTTCAACGCCGCGTTCAACACGGGCGTGCTGCTCGTTACTTTCTGCTTCGGCCACGTGGCGCAGCTCTACGGGTACCGCAGCGTCTTTTTGGTGGTTGCTTGCCTCTGCGCGGGCGGCTGCTTCGTGGTGCTCGGGCAATCGCGCAAGCCTCTGGCTCGAAGCGCGCTCGTCAGTCGGATTCCTTGATGATCGTTGCGCTCTTCATTTTGACGTTCGCGGAGAGCGTCGCCGGAACTCTCCTCCAGCGTGGGCTCTACTTTTATACGCACGAGCACCTCGGGTTCACCGAGAACCAAAACTTGTGGGTCGCCTTCGGCTTCGGGGCGACCTACGTCCTGGGAGCGTTCGGCAGCCACGGGCTCGCCAAGCGCTTCTCGGAAAAGGGCCTGCTCCTTGGTTGCATGGCCGCGCTGCTCGGCATTCACACGCTATTGGCGCTGTTTCCGGCAGCGTGGCTGCTCGTGGTGGGCGTGCTCGCCAGCGCCGCCGTGCAGGGCGCCAAATGGCCCGTGGTCGAGAGCTACGTGAGCGCTGGGCGCGAGCCGCGGCAGCTCCTTTCGCTCCTGGGCCGCTACAACGTCACCTGGGCCACCGCCGGTTTCGTCGCGATTGGCGTCACCGGCGTGATCGTGGGCAGCGGGCAGCCGGCGCTGTTCTTCTGGTTGCCGGCGCTGCTCAACGTCATCGGCATCCTCTGCGCGTGGAGCTTCCCCGCCAAGCCACCGCATCTGGAGCACAGTCACCCGGCGCGCCCCGCCGAGCCCGAGCTGAAAAAGATGCGCGCTCTGCTCGGCTCGGCGCGCTGGTCGATGACTGCCAGCTACGCGCTTCTCTACGTGCTTGCGCCGCTCATGCCATCGTTGCTCGCGCAGCTCGCGCTACCCGTCACGCTCGCGACGCCGGTCAACAGCTTGCTGGACGCCACGCGTGTGCTCACCTTCGGAGCTCTAGGCGCCCTCGGCGGCTGGCACGGCAAACGCGCGCCCATGTGGCTGACCATGGCCGCGTTGCCGGTCGGATTCTTGTGCATATTGATGGGTAATTCGCTACCGCTGGTGATCCTGGGAGAGGTCATTTTCGGCGTCGCGGCGGGCTTCGCCTACACGTCCGCGCTCTACTACGCGCTCGTCTCCGAGAATGCGTCGGTGGACGCGGGCGGCGCTCACGAAGCGCTGATCGGTATGGGCATCGGGCTGGGGCCGCTTTCCGGGCTCGCGGGGCAGCTCATCGTCCGGCCCGGCACGCTCGAGCCGTTCACTGCGCTCGCGATCACGAGCACACCCATCATCGCGGTGTGCGTGCTCGGCGCGGCGCGCTCCCTGTTCAGGCTGCGCGGTCGTCCTGCGTGAGCGCCCGCAGCTCCGCCTCCAGGCGCTCCACCTGAGCTCGCAAACGCAAGAAGACGTCCGTCGCGGGAGCGAGGTCGCCCCGGCGGGCCAAGAGCTCCAGCTCCGTGGCGGCTTGCAGCGATAGCGACGCGGAGAGATTCGCGAACGCGCCCTTCGCCTTGTGGGCGGCGCCCGCGAGGTCCTGCGCGTTGCCGTCGCGCAGCGAGATCTCCATGGCTTGGAGCAGCGCCGGCCTTTCCATCACGAACAGCCGCACCAGCTCCGCCAGCAGCCGAAGGTCACCATCCACGCGCGCCAGCAGGTCCGCGCGGTCGAGCACCGCGTCGTCACTTTCCGCGTTCTGAGCCGCTACTTCCGAGCTTTCCTGCGAGGTCGGGTCGCGCGGTTCGGACGCAGGCGAAACGTGGTCGGAAGAGTAGCCGAACGCGCCCTGATCCATGAGGCGAGCGATGACCGAGAGCAGGGTGCGCCGCGTGACGGGCTTGGTCACGTAGTCGTCCGCCCCCGCGGCGAGGCACTCTTCGCGGTCGCCCTTCATCGCCTGGGCGGTGAGCATCACGATGGGGCGGTGCCCTCCGCTGACCTTCTCGTGCGCGCGGATGGCTCGACACACCTCGACGCCGGTCATCTCCGGCATCTGCACATCCAAAAAGAGCAGGTGGTAGTCCGCGCTGAGCGCTTCTTCCAGCGCGGCGCGGCCCGTCTCCACGACGGTGACGTGCGAGCCCACCTTCTCCAGGAAATGCCGCACCACCCTCGCGTTGACAGCGTTGTCCTCGGCGACGAGCACCCGCAGCCGGTTGGGCGGCGACTGAAAGCGCCCGGTAGACTTCACGGTGGAGGAAGCCAAAGACTCCGGGTCCACGTCGGCGCGAGGAAACAGCAGATCCACATGGAAGACGCTGCCGCTGCCGACCGTGCTTTTGACCCGTATTTTACCGCCCATCAGCTCCACCAGCTGCAAGGAGATGGTGAGGCCGAGCCCGGTGCCGCTCATGGCGCCCACGCGCTCCACTTGAGTGAAGGGCTCGAAGACGCTGCTGAGCCGGTGCGCCGGGATGCCGATCCCGGTGTCGCGCACGCTGAAGCACAGCTTGACGCCCGAGTCGTCCGCGTGGCCCTGCACCACCGTCACGCGAATACCGCCCTGGCGCGTGAATTTGATCGCGTTGCCGACCAGGTTCACCAGCACCTGCTGCAGCCTCAGCGCGTCGCCCACCAAGCCGTCCGCTACGTGCAGCCCCACGTCCACCTCGAACGCGAGGCCTTTGCTGCGCGCGAGTTGGTTGAGCGGCTTGAGCGATGCATCCAGCAGTTGCCGTAAGCTGAACGGCACGGCCTCGATCTGTAGCTTGTGCGCCTCGATGCGCGACACGTCCAAAATGTCGTTGATGATACCGAGCAGCGCGGCCGCCGAAGCCCGCGCGGTATCCACGTAATCCTTTTGGTCCGGTGCGAGCGGAGTCTCCAGCGCGAGCTCCAGCATGCCCAGCACGCCGTTCATCGGCGTGCGTATTTCGTGGCTCATCTTGGCCAAAAAGTCGGTTTTGGCTCGGGTCGCGGCCTCCGCCAGCTCCTTGGCGCGCTTCAAGGATTCTTCAGCTTGCTTGCGCTCCGTGATGTCTATCGTCATCCCCACGCGCTCGCGCGCGCCGAACTCGCCGACGGCGATGGTGGCGCGCGAGTATGCCCAGCGCACCCGCCCGTCTTGGTGCAAGAAACGGAACTCGCACTCCCACTCGATGCCGTACTCACCGGCCTCCTGCCACATCTTGTGGCAGCGCTCTCGATCCTCGGGGTGAATCGCCGCCGCCCAGCCTCCGCCGAGCGCTTCCTCGGGCGTGACCCCGGCCAGCTGGCACCACTCTTGGTTCACGAACGTGCACCTGGCGCTCATGTCGCAGCGGTAGATACCGACCGGCGCGCCCATCGCAAGCTCACGGAAGCGCCGTTCACTCTCCTCGAGCTCGCCCAGCAGCGCGCGCTGGGCAATGACGCGGCGGTACGCGGAGAGCGTGAGCACGCCCTCGACGGTCAAGACCCCGACCCACAAGAAGACGCGCGCGTTGCCAGGAGCGTCCGAGAAGATGGCCGCCACCGTAGCGAGCAGCACCGTGAAGGACCCGTAGCCGAGCATGCTCTCGAGCGTGAAGAACAGGAGCCCGCCGGCCGCGAGGAGCACGAATAGGCCCGCCAAGTACCCCGGCTCCAGCCGATTCACCGCGACGACGGTGAAGCAGTGGAGCGTCACCACCCCTGCCATGGCGTGAACGATGCGCAGCAGGTGGCGCCGGCCCCGCGGGAGCAATGACGCGGCCGCCGCCGCGCACGACAAGATGAAGATCGAAGCGCGCAGGGCGAGCGGATCCCAAGCCCCGGGCGACAGCCTCTGCATCACGGGCTGCCATGCCAGGTAGAGCGCCCCGATGACCACGATCAGCACCCGCGAGACGCGAGAAAGCCGCCGACGAGCCGCCGAGGAGATCGCCGCGAGCTCGGGGAGGCTGGAGCGCGGAAGCTCGCTCATTCGCTCCACCGCGTTGCGCGGAGGGCTCAAGGACGGCGCAGCCGGCGGCGCGCTTTGCGACACAACCTTCCGAACGACCCCGAGGATGCGAAGTTAAGCGGCAGTCTCTCACTCTGACTCACCTCGTCTCCTTTTGCCTCGATGACGCTCGAGAGGATTTTCGTGCTCGCTCGGATATGCCGGCGACACGGTCCCAAAACACAATCCACCGAAAATTCGAGGCTCAACATGGTGCCCACATCCAGCCCCTACGCCGCTATGGACCCGGTCGCGTCGCTGGTGGCATCGATGCCGCCGGCGTACCCCCAAATCTTCGAACGGCGAGACATCGCCGAGCACGTCCACATCATCAACGCACGGGGGTCACGCCGAGCCCACGCCGCAGAGTGGCGCCAGTTACCCGGCGGCACCGCGATCGTTTGCGTCATCGCGGAAGACGTACCGGGGCTGCTCTCGCTCGTGAGCGCTGCCTTCGTTTCGCACCACCTGGACGTGACGTCGGCGCAGATCTTCTGTCGTCCTACGTCGCGCGGGGTGGAAGCGATCGATTTCTTTTGGTTGAAGCGGGCGCGCCCCTCTCGCCTCCCTCACCTGATTGACTCCACGGAGATCGACAGCGTGAGCCGCATGCTGGACGAGCTCGTCGGAGAAGAGTCGCAGGCGCGAGTCCTCGCCGTGCAAGAGCTGGAGCGCGTCGCCCCGGAGCTGCCCGTCCGCCCGCGCGTCTTCTATGACACGCGCGCGCTCCGCCGCGGCGAGGTGATCCTCAACGTCGTCACGCCGGATCGGCCGGGATTGCTCCTCGCCATCACGCTGTCTTTCGCCCATCAAGGCCTGGAGGTCGTCGCCTCCGAGGTCCGAACCGATCAGGGAGTGGCGAGCGACCGCTTCACCCTGCGGGACGCGAACGGGGGCACGCTCACCGCGAACCGCTTGGCGGATATCCAGCGACAAATCATTCAGGCGCTCAAAACGGAAGCGCTGCCCGGTACCGCCGGCCCGATCACGCCAGAATATCGCTGAAGGTTGGTCGGATGCCGCGGCTGCGCCAAGATGCCGCGCATGAAGGAAGACTCGGCCATAGAAGAGCTATTCGCCAAGCTGGCCAACAAGATCAGCCAGGCGACCGGCAGCTTTTGGACGTTCTCGGCCGCCTTGCTGTTGGTGCTGGCCTGGGCCGCGACGGGACCGATCTTCCAATTTTCCGAGACGTGGCAGCTCGTGATCAACACCGGCACCACCATCGTCACGTTCTTGATGGTGTTCATCATTCAGCACGCGCAAAACAAGGACATGCGCGCGGTGCAGATGAAGCTGAACGAGCTCATCGCGGCGGTAGAGGGCGCCAGCAATCGCCTCATCGACGTGGAAGATCTGAGCGACCGCGAGCTCGAGCACCTTTACTCACGCTTCAAAACGCTCGCGAAGACGGCGCAAAAGGTCTCACTCGGCGCCAAGCTCAGCATCGATAGCGATCCGGACGCCGCGGACTCGCGAGCTGGTGACGAAAGCGCGACCGAGCACGGCCACGCGCACACCGAAGCCGACAAAAAGCCCGTGGTTTCCAAGCCAGAGTCGAAGTCGCACAGCAAAAAGCGACGCCACTAAAGCGTTACGTGCGCTTCATGACCTGACCACGCGAGCTGGCTAGTTTTCGCGCGCATCGGACGGGCCATGCCGTGTGGCCCGCAGGAGGAGTCCATGCGCCAGCTTTCGCCACGAATGCTCTCGGGTTTGCTTTGTCTTGGGGTGCCGGTTTTGACGCTCGCCGCCTGCAGCGGCGACTATGAAGGGGAGTCTTTCGGCGAGAGCCAAGACGCGCTCACCGTAACGACTACCTTCCAGCAAGGCATCGCCTCCTACACCGGGTCCACGGACGCTACGATTCGCCAGGCGAGCGCCAGCACCAACTACGGCGCCGCTACCACGTGCGAGGTGGACGGCGATGACGGCAGCGGGGTCGACAAGTCCTGCCTCCTCCGCTGGGCGCTCGCTGGCCTGCCGGCAGACGCGGTCATCACCTCCGCCAGCATCACCGTGCAGGTCACGAATACCAGCCCGAGCGCGTACAACGTGTACGCGCTCTCCAAACCCTGGAACGAAGGCCAAGTCAGCTGGAATAGCGCCTCAACCGGGAGCGCCTGGAGCTCGCCGGGCGCGCTCTCCAGCGCGGACCGCGGGGCGGTGGTGGGCAGCATTTCCGCGACTTCTACCGGCCTCAAGACCATCACGCTCAACGCCTCGGGCATCGCGATGGTGCAAGCCTGGGCGGACGGCTCCGCCAATAACGGCGTCATCATCGCCAGCAGCTCCAACACCGACGGCATCGACTTCGCTTCGTCAGAAGCAGGCACGGCCTCGCAGCGCCCCAAGCTCAGCGTCACGTACACCACCAACTCCGGCGCGGGCGGCTCCGGCGCGGGCGGCACCGGCGGCAGCGCAGCGAGCGCCGGGACCGGCGCGGGCGGCACCGGCGGCACCGTGCCCGGCGGCACACCGCAGAACGACGTGCTCATCGCGTTCATCGGTGACCAAGGCAATGGCAGCAACGCGGACGCGGTGCTCAACCTGATCAAGAACGAAGGCGCCGAGGCCACCGTGCACAACGGTGATTTCGACTACGCCAATAACCCAACCGCCTTCGAAAACCGCGTAAGCGCCATCTTGGGCTCGAATTACCCCTACTACGCGGTCATCGGCAACCACGACGCCGCCGCGTGGGGCGGGAGCAGCGGCTACGCGGCCAAGATCGCCGCGCGCGTCGCCCGCGTTCCCACGATGAACTGCACCGGTGAGATGGGCGTGAAGGCCAACTGCAACTTCCGCGGCGTGCACCTCATCCAGAGCTGCGTCGGCACGAGCGAGCTCCGCTCCACTTGCAGCGCCAACGCCGCCGATCAGGTTGGCTTCATCGAGGCCTCGCTCGCCGCCAGCACCGCGCCGTTCAAGATCTGCAGCTGGCACAAGAACCAGAACGACATGCAGACTGGCAGCAAAGGCAACGAGGTGGGCTGGCTGCCCTACCAAAAGTGCATCGGCGCCGGCGCCATCGTCTCCACCGGTCACGAGCACTCCTACTCCCGCACCGGCATCCTCACCAACATCGGCAACGCTACCAACCATGGCGTCATCGCCAGCGGCTGGTCCACGCCGGAAGTCTCCCCCAACCACAGCTTCGTCTTCGTCAGTGGCCTGGGCGGCGTAGAAATCCGCGATTTCGAGGCCGCCAGCCACAACGACGACACCTGGTGGGCCACCACCTACGCCAGCAACCGCTGGTACAAGAACGGCGCTCTCCAGCCCTCCACCGCCGCCACCTACGGCGCCCTCTTCATCAACTTCCACGACGGTGGCAACATCAAGCGCGCCACCGCCTACTTCAAAGATCTGAGCGGCCGCATCATCGACCAGTTCACGATCACGCTGCCCTGAGGCGGCAAGCTCACCGCGAAGCCACGCGGCCGAGCGCGAGGGCGGGCGACTTCACGTAGTCGTTCGCCTTCGCCTCGCCGTGGCACGCGTTGCACGTGCCGTGCGGGTCTCCGCCATACTGCTCGCCGTCCGGCGCGCTCACCCCGCGCCACTTGATGGCCACGCTCTGGTCCGGTCGCTCCGCGAGCTCGAACCACTCCCAGCCGTGCGCTCCCTCCGGGTTGTAGCGCCCGCCGCGCTTCACCATCGCGAACAGCTGCCCCTCCGGCCGCGCCTCGATGCGCGCCTGCTTCACGATGATGGTCCCCACCGGAAACTCCCTCCC